>JAEXSP010000007.1 GCA_023453795.1 Bacillota bacterium | reverse complement strand
TCCCCTCCCTTTGATTTTATAGGAGGGGAAAATTAAAAGTGCGTACAGGTAATTAGCCTACACGCACCTAAAATTTGCAAAATAAGATAAAAGCAAGTATAATAGTGTTGGTTGCTGTGGCGGACGATGTCCGTACGTGTGGGTAGTTCCCCTACCTGCATGAGCCTTCAAGTGTGTCACCACTTGAGGGTCACGGCAACTATTTAATTTTCCCCAACAAAATTATATATTATTGGGATAAAAATGGCAAGAAATATATTTATTCTCATGTAGATTTGTTTTAGGTTTCTAAAAACTGTGTTTTACGTATATCGTGTCTAAGGACTGTGGACTGTCTTGTCACATATTGGATTGTAGGGTCTAGACAAACCGTCCTCTTGATTTTCGGTCTAAGCCGTTGGGGCTGTTGTTAATTTATTTATTTGGGTTAATGTATATATAACCCAGCGCGCATTCTATCCTGCCACGATTCTAAATCTTTCTCATCTGTAAATTTTATTAATTCCAACATATAAACTCCCTGATTATCAGGATTTATAGTATCCGTGTTATAATCAATCACGAAAAAATGATACGTATCTTTTTTCGTTTTTACATCAAAAGAAAATCGAGTCATCAAAGATTTTTTACCATTCTCTATTGATTCCCCAGAAGACCAACCACATCTTTTCCAAGTGTCAACGTCACCCTGTAAAAGTTTGAATAAATAATCAACACCGTTTTCAAAATCATTTGCTTCGTCTAAGGCTTTTTTTGAAAACAATGATTTTAATGATTCTTTATCTTTGCCCTTAATTGCTGAAATTATTTGTTTGATTCGTGCATCAACTCGTTTCTCTTCGCTCCCAATTTTTCTTCCTCTACTGACGCCTCCAACTTTATCACACGAGGTAATCAGCAGTAAACTTATAAGAACAAGTAACATCAATATAAATTTTTTGCGCATAGATAAAACCTCCTTTCTTAAAATTTGAACTTAGCTGTATTCTTTTTAGAGTCGAATGTCCATCTACTATCTTTCTCTACACCTTGACCATATTTTTTGTAAAAAGCATCATACATAGTTTTGGTATTGAATGTTACTGTGTAAGTAGCTGTTAGCTGGCTGGCTTTTACGTCTTGATAGTCTGGATTAAAGCCCGTCACCCACCATTTATCTGTACCTTTACGCAGTGGATCAAATATTTTGGGATCTACTTTCTTGGGATCATACGATATTATTTGTTTTCCTTTATAGTCCAATTTTAATGTCATTGGCATAGCAAGACTTTTGTCAACAAGCCAGTGATCCGTATCAGTGCCGTTAACTACCATTCTTTTGTATATACCCATTTCAGCTCCTGCACCTAAGTTCAAATAATCCCCTTTCCATGCCCACAAAATATAATCGTTACCATTTTTATCACAAAACTGGAATTTTTCATTATCCATATCGGTTGCGTAATGAAAAACAGTATCATAAAAATCATTGTACCCTGAATACTTAAAGCTCTGGAGTGACCATTCCTGTCTAGCATGGTAAACACCTTTACCATCCATGACAAATCCTGCTGCATAAAATAGTGCTAATACATTCACTCCTGTAAGGGCTTGTGTAATGTATGGATGTTGAGTTGCATACACATTGACCGGGTTTGCTATTAACCATTCCGCAATTTTCCTTGTTACATCTTCAGGCTTAAGTTTGGATAAATCTACATTATCAGTTTTACCCTTCCCCTTAGCACCTAAGCCATATTTCATTTCTTGTTTATAAGACATGGACTTTAATAAGTCTTCGTTGTGAGTATTTTTTATAGTACATACATTAGTATCTTTTTTGCCATTATTAATGTCCATATTTTTAATGCCTATATCTACACTGTTTTTTGTCATAACCTGAATAGCTGTATTTATTTCATTTACAATATCTTTTCTTGCCTGAGAAGGTAAATACGGATTATTCAACATCTGTTGTAATGTATTAGCACAATCCCCTATATGATTCGCTGCACTCACTGACATATGTCCTGTTGGGTCGTCATAGATTAATGGATTATTCAAGCAATATGTATAAAGATTCAAACTCAGCGGATCATTCGGATCACCTGCATATGTATCCTCCTGCAAGAATCTCGCTATCTTGCTGTCATACATCCTTGAATTAAGATAATACAGCCCTGTTTCCTTGTCATACTGATACCCTGCATAGGTAACGCTGTTGTTGACATTTCCCGACTGTTCTGTAATCGTGCCGAACGCATCGTAGTAGTACGTCCCCTTGACTGTCCCGTCTGCACTCAGTAGTGCCGTAACGTCAGCATGACCGTTGTACATATAATACAGTGTATCACCGCCTGTACTTCTCATCAACTGGTTTGTGCCATATACGTTTGCTGCTGTCTGATTGCCGCTGCCGTCCGTTTCAAGGACTACCTTGTCAGCCTCGTACAGAAATCTTGTTATCTGCCCGTTGACAGTCTTCTGCACCCTGTACCCTTCTCCGTTGTACGCATAGGCGCTTGTGGTGCTGCCTTCGGTAGTCTTTGCAAGCTGATTCCACACATCATATTCATAGAAGGTTATACCGCTTCCGGTACTTGTCCCTGCTTTTGTGACGGTCACTGTGCCCGATCCGCTTCCCTGTCCGGACGGTTTGGTTGTTTCAACAGCCTTGCTAAGCATGTTACCGTTATCGTCATAGGTGTATTTGTCTGTTTCTTTGGTTCCGCTGCCTTGCTTGATTGTGCTGACCAATCGGTTCTGTCGGTCATATGTATAGGTGGTTACAACAGTCTGTGTTCCCTGTGTCACTGTTTCCGACAGCCTGTTGCCGGCCTTGTCGTAGGTATAGCCGGTTATTCTGCCGGAAGGCTCTGTTACCTTCTGCAGCCTGTTCAAGCTGTCATATATGTAGCTGGTTACACCTTTGGCATCTGTTTTGGAGGTCTGGTTGTGCGCACTGTCATATGTATAGCTGTATGATTCCAGTGTGCTTCCGTCAGCCTTTTTATTTTCCAGGGTCTTGTTGAGGTTGTCCTTATAATATGTATAGGTTTCTTTCGACCCGTCAGGATATGTAACACTTTTCCTAGACCCGTTGTCATAGTAGTCATAGGTGGTTGTCTTGCCTCCTGCCGTAACCTTCCACAGTCTTCCTGTTTTGTCATATACCTTTACTGTAGCATTGCCTTTCGGATCGGTTGTCGTTTCGCTCCAGCATCCATCGTTTTCTATTGTATCATAGGTGTAATTTGATTTCCCAATATTGGGAACTGTTTTGCTTGTCACCCTGTCAAAGTCGTCATATTCTCTCACTGTTGTCCCGGTGCTGTCGGTCATTGTAAGCTGGTTGCCATTATTATCATAGGTATATGAGACTGTATTATCGCCTATTGCTTGTGAAAGCATTCTTCCATGTATATCATAGGTGTAATCTGTCCTTTTCCCGTTTCTGTCAGTTTTTGTTTTCAAACTGCCGTCTTGGTAATAGGTATAGGTCTCGCTCTTTCCGTCAGCATATGCATAGCTGCCCGGCGTTCCCAGTCTCCCGCCCTGGTCTGTTTTTCTTACAAGCTTGTTTGCAGTGTTGTATTCGTAGGTGGTTGTATTTCCGTTTCCATCCGTTTTGGTGAGCATGTTCCCGCAAAGGTCATATGTATAGCCTGTTGTCTCCGATTTTGCATTTGTCACAGATTGGAGTCTGTTGAAATCGTCATATGCATATTTTGTGGTTATGCCCCTTCCGTCGGTCTTTGTAGCTATGTTGCCGGTATTGTCATAGCTCTGGCTTGTTATATGACCGTCCGGGTCTATGGTAGTTATCAGCCTGTTGTTCTTGTCATACCTGTATTCCGTAACATTCATGGTAATGCCGTCAAATGTACTATATGACTTCACCTGGACGTGGTTATGGTTGTATTCGAGCTTCTGTATCAGCTTACCGTATGCATCCCTTTTCTCGACAAGCCTGTTAAGCGGATCATATAAGCTGGTGGAAGTGTTGCCCCTCCAGTCTGTTGCGCTGGTCTTGTTTCCATTGGCATCATAGCCGTAGCTTGTTGTTTTCCCAGAAGTGCTGGTGGATGTAAGCCTGTTTAAACCATCATATACATTTTCCGTGGTTACTCCGTTGCCATCCGTGACATAGCGCTTATTCCCATTTACATCATATTTTGTGGATGTTGTGATGTCTTCCGTACCATCCTGCTTCCGCTCGGTTTCTGAAAGCACCCTGCCCTGATTGTCATAGGTATACTTATTAACGCAGCCCAAAGAATCTTCTTTATTTGCAAGGCGTCCCATGATGTCATACTGGTATATGACCGTATTGGCCTGTATTGTAGCATCTCCCGGAGTTACAGTCTTCCTGACCTCGTTAAACACGTTATATTCATAGCATGTTGTATTACCGTTACCGTCCTTTTGTGTAAGCTCATTTCCTAATAGGTCGTATGTGCTTTCCAGAATCTTTTTGCTATTCACTACGGTATTCAGTACGTTTCCGGCATCATCCAGCGTATATGCCGTTACTATTCCTTTTGCATTCGTCTCTGATATTTTTCTTTCGAGCCCGTCGTACTCATATTTTGTAGTGAACGGAAGCGCTCTATCCTTTGATGCAGGGTCGAGCATTGTTGAAAGCTTGCCTGCCAGATTATAGGTGTACTCCGTACCATAGCCGGACTCATATCCAAGCGCATCCTGCTCTCTGGCTATATTTCCGGACAGGTCGTATTGGTATGCTTTAGAAACAAAGCTTGTCCAAGCCGAAGAATCAGTATCCCTGTATATTTCGGATTTGGTTTTAACCCTGTCCATCAAGTCATATGCATACTCTGTCCTGTTCATTTCAGACAAGTCCTTAACGGCACTGTAATTTTTGGGCGAAACCTCAGCTATTTTTCTTCCTGCTCTGTCATACCAGTATGCAGTAACTCCGCCTTTTGCATCTGTCACTTTTGTCAGGAAGCCCCGCTGATCATAGGTGTAATAGGTTGTATTCCCTTTTGCATCGGTTTTGGATAAAGGTTTTCCTTCCCAATTATATGTGACTGCGGTTGTTATGTTTACCGCATTTCCTGTCTCGTTCTGTCCGGGCTGACTTGTACCGGTCTGATTGTTGAGGTTGTCATAGGTGTAAGTTGTTGTAATATTATTCGGTGTTGTTACTGTATCAAGGTTTCCGTTTGCATCATAGGTATTCTCTGTTGTAAGTACGGTATCTGCTACACTTGAGAAGTCTTTACCGGCAAGATCACCCTCTTTTACATGCAACTTTACTGTCAGCGGCTTGTCCAAGTGGTTGTAGGTATATTCTGTCGTGTTCTTATGCGTTGTATCAGTATAGACATCCTGCTTCAAAATGTTTCCGTCGCCGTCATACTCATATTCTGTCTTTCTTCCGTCGCTGCTGCAAACCTTTTTAACCTTGCCGTTATCGTAGTAATCATAGGTGGTTGTAATAAAGCTTTGGGGCACATTGTTCAGGAGTACCTTGTCCCTGCTAGTTTTCTCTATTGTTTTCCTGCCAGATTTGTCATATTCGATTTTCGAATATGTATACATTGTATTGCCATTTGATACTTCAAAGGGTGTCCATTGTTCTGTAAGCCTGTTAAGGCCGTCATATTTATAGAAGGTTATGCTTCCGTTTTTCGCTGTTGTTGTGTTTACTGTTCCGTTGGAATTATAGTTTGCCAACGTCCTTGAACCGTCCGGATTCTGCTGTTCGACAAGCCTTCCTGCATAATCATATATATAAGTGCATTCTGCCTTTTCAGTGTCAGTTATGTATTTTATTTCTTTTTTCTGTGTCTTGCCGTCAGATAGTACAGCATATGAATACTCTTTCAGGAGAACCCTGCCTGAATCGGGAACATCCTTGTTTTCCTTAAAATATTCTTTTACAAGCCTGTTTAATACATCATATTCATATATGTATACAGCTCCGTTTGGTTTCGTCTCAGACGTTTTGTTTCCGTAAATATCGTACCCGTATGCTGTTGTATTGTTTTCGGCATCGGTAACAGTTTTGAGTAGTCCGTTCGGGTAATATGAATACCTGGTTCCATAATCACCGTTATAGGTATGGTTTGCAATATTGTCATCGGAAGCCCTGTATTGCTTGGGGGATATTTCTTTCAGAACCCTGCCCATGTCATCATAGGACACTCTGGTCACTTCAGCGCCGTTGTTGCGCACGGTCTTTTCAATAAGCCCGTTGCTGTCATAGGTGTAGTCTGTTCTGTCGTTATTCGGTGAAATGCTGTAATCAACCCAGCCTATTGAATTATAGTGGTTTATTGTTACCTTTCCTGACGGATCTGTTGTTTTTGTAATATTGCCGTATGAGTCATATTCATAAGTTGTAGTCTTATCTTCCGGGTCCTTTACGGACTTTAGAAGGCCTTTGATTGTATAGCCATTTTCCCCGGCTGAATAGTAGCTGTAGGTTGTAATTGCATAATTTGACTCAGTGCTTGAACCATCCGTATAGTCATCTGTGCCGTTTAACGGCTGCACCTTTTTCAGCAGATTTATTTTTTCTGTATCATAAATATAATATGTAACCTTGCTCAACTCATCCGTTTCCTTGATAAGATTGTTCTTGCTGTCATATTCACGGACTTTGAAGCTGCCGTCAGGGTTTGTTATTTTTGTTACATTGCCCCTGTCGTCTATTTCGTACAGAGTATTGTTGCCGTTCCTGTCGGTAGAGGATTTAACATCTCCAAATTTGTTCATTCCGTTTGTCAGATAGTATTCCGTCTCTTCAAATTTACCTTCCGGGTCCTGTGTCTTGACCGTATACATGGATGGATCAAACCAATATACCCAGGTTCTTGTCCCGTTCTCGATTATTGTCGTCTTCCTGTTCAGTATATCGTAGGTATATTTAGAGTTGTCCCCATATGCATCCGTAGCATCTGTGACTCTGCCCTCGGTATCTCCTGCATTATGGTTGTAAGTAAGCTTTTCTACAAGGTTATTTCCATTGTCGCGTACTTCCGTTATATATCCATACCCGTCATACGTATAATTCATTGTCTTCCCCATGGGGTCTATTACCTGGGTAAGCAGTTTATTAGAGTCATATTTATATTGGGTCACCCTATTCAGCGGGTCCTTGATATTGTCTATCAATCCGCTTGAATTATATGTAATTGTATACTGCCTTGATGCAGTGTCGGTAATCTTGCTGATCTTCCCGTTATCGTCAACGTCTATGGACAGGACATTACCGCTCCTGTCCTTCATCCAGTTGAGCCACCCTTTTACATTGAAGCCGTAAGAATATTGATCCTTGGTAGTCAGAATGAACGTTCCGTCCTGATTTTTTACTAGAGTGCTTCTGGAATCATCTGCTGTATATTTGTTTGTCGCGGTATCAAGAATAAAGCATTGCACACTTCCATTGGGTAGCGTAGCCCATACCTTGTCGGTTCCTGTTATGTTTCCTTCAAAGCCGAATGTCCAGCCTCTCCCCAGTGGTGTGTTCTTGCTGCTTTTGGAATTGTAAGTTCTGGATATGTTGACCTGGAAACCGGGTGCGGCTATCGACATGTCGTTCACTGTAAAGGAATAGTTGCCTGATGCCGGGTTGACTCCGCTTTCGCCGTAATGCAGCTTTTCTTTAATCTTTGAAAGCTGATCCATAGTGTACCACAAATCCTGTCCGTATTCTCCCGAACCGGTTTGGTCACTGCTTCCAGACCCCTCAGGCATATAACTGTCAGCCTGCAGTTTAGTATTCGTAAGGGCTCCATACGCATTAACCCTTCCGCCCGTGCTTACCTTTCCCTGGAGTGCAGCACATGATGTGACGTTATTTTTGATTCTGCTTTGTATGTCCGTTATTGTGCTGTTTGGCAGGTAGCTTTTTACCAAGGCCGCAACTCCGGTTACATTTGCTGCCGCTGCCGATGTCCCGCTGACATAACCATATGTGCTTTCCGGAGTAGTTGTAAGTATATCCACTCCGGGAGCTGCTACTTGTATGCCGCTTCCGTATCCGGATGCCTGGTCCAGTACACCATTGTTGTTAAGAGATGCAACAGACAAAATATTAGGTATATTAAAGCATGCCGGATAAACAGGGTATGTTGCCACATTCCCGCCTCGGTTTCCTGCCGCACAAATGAAGAGTATGCCGCTGTTCTTCATCGTGTCCATAAGAGCATAGTTGTTGTCGCTTCCTCCGAAGCTGCAGTTTATTATCTTGACTCCCATAGACATCGCATATTCAATGGCATCTATGGCATCGCAGGTATAACCGGTTCTTTCATTTATGAACTTCAAGGGAAGTATCTTTACATTTGGAGCCGTACCGCTTATACCTTTACTGTTTGTTCCTGCCGCTATTATGCCTGCCATCTGAGTACCGTGGAGATCTGCTGCAGGCGAGTCGTATACTGTGCTGTCCCCGTTGGTAAAGTCCCAGCCATTAACGTCATCTATGTACCCATTACCGTCATCGTCGATTGCATTGCCCGTTGTTTCTTTTGTATTGACAAATATATTGTTTTTGAGATCGCTGTGGTTTATGTCTATGCCCGTATCGAGAAGTCCTATTACTACATTTTGTGAGCCCTTGGTCAGATCCCACGCAGGCAATGCGTTTATGTCTACGCCTGACCTTCCCTTAACTCCCTCTACCTCTTGTCCGTTGTTCTGAAGAGCCCACTGTTCGGCAAACCTTTGATCTTCAGGAATCGAATTTATTGTCAGTTCATAGTTCGGCTGTGCATATTCAACATTCGAATCCTTCTTGAGTTCTTTAACTACCTCATCAATATTATCGCTTGAATCAATATTAATAAGCTCTATCTTTGTCTTTTTGAATTTCTTTTCCCTGCTTAGCTTTTTCAGCTTAAGCTTTTTCTTTATATTGCCTTTTGTGGTTTCGCTTTTGCTGTCGTCTTTATACTTAACAAGAATTTGAGTCTTGTCCGGTCGTACTTTTTCTTGTCCCTTTGCAAAGCTTATATTGAAATGCAAGGTTGATATTGTGTTCAATATCAATACCATTACTAATATTTTGGATATCTTTTCCATTACCCTCTTCATTTTATTCCCCCTGTTTTCTACTCTGTACGCTCAATTAGTTTATACTGTATGTTATTGTTACCGGGCCTTCAACTTTGGATTTAAATTTGATGCTGTTTACAAATCCTGTCCAAGCCTCACCGGGGGATGTTATTCCAGTTTTTATGAAGGTTATTGTCCCAGGTACAAATTGTACGATTTTTATGTCACTGCCCGCTATATATCCGGGTGCGAGATCCTGCTTGGCAGTTGTGGAGCACAGATCCGTCACATCCAGTTGTGTGGCATCATACGTGATTGTATAGGAGACACTATCAGGAGAAGACATGTCATTTGCTTCAAATTGCAGATTGAAGATTTCATCTGCTGCGCAACTAAGTGTAAATGTCTCTGTTGAGCTTTTTGTACTTATTGTTTTCATTTCACTCCAGGCGCTTGTGCCGTTTGAGTTTTTTGACCTTATCCTGTATTTGTGTTCTGTGTTTGGGCTAAGTCCGGTGTGAAGGTATGAAGTTCCCTGACCTACAGGTATTACTACATTGTCAGCTTCTATTTCATATGAGGCTGCATTTTCCGCCGCATCCCACGTAAGCTGTATTGTCGTTGTGGATGCAGTCGTGGTGAGATTTACAGGTACTGCCGGCCCTAGCGGAAGTGTTGAAACTGTAATCAGATTGCTCCAATTTCCCGTACCGCTGCTGCTTTTTGCCCTTACTCTATATTTATGCTGCGTTCCGGCTGCAAGGCCTGTATGCTTATATGAAGTCCCAGTTATATCACTTGTTGCGGTTCCGTCTATTTCAATATCATATGCAGTTGCACCTTCAACACCGCTCCAAAGAAGAGTTATGCTTGTACTTCCCGACATCGCTGTTACCTTGGCAGGTATGTTGGCTCCTGAGAATGCGGTGGATTTTGCCAGCGGAATTGTCCATGCACTAACTCCTGCCTCATTCTTGGCCCTTACCTTGAATGTGTGCTGGGTGTTTGGAAGAAGTCCTGTGCAGGTATATGACGTATTGGTTAAGTTTTCTGTTACTGTGCCATCCACATCCAGATCATACAGCGCTGCTCCTGTAACAGTATTCCATGTCACGGTTATTGAACTTTCAGTTGCCGTTGCTGTTAAATTCGCAGGGGCGGCTAAAAGGTTTGTTGTAATATTTACTGCTGGAGACCAGTCGCTTGTCTGTGCAGCATTTTTTGCTCTTATTTGATATGAATGCTGCGACCCCGGTGCAAGGTTGTTATGAATGCAGGTATTGCTTGAACCATTGTCTATTATGGTTCCATCTGCGTCTACTTCGTAACCTGTCGCACCCGGTACTGCATCCCAGGTTATTGTTACCGCTGTGTCTCCTGCTGCTGCCTGTATGTTGGCAGGCACCCCGAATTCATTCGGCAAGGTGGATATGGTCAAAGCAGCGCTCCAATCACCCACTGAACCGTTCTTTTTGGATCTTACCCTGTATCTGTACTCCGTCCCTGCAGTAAGTCCTGTATGAGTGTAGCTTGTCCTTGTGCTATTGTCTATTATTGTCCCGTCTACTTCTATGTCGTAGGATGCTCCTGTTATGGGATCCCAAGAAACCACGATTTCAGTGTGCGTTGGCGCAGCGCTCAAATTTGCAGGCACGGATGGTGCTTCCGCTGTAGTTGATGCATTAACTACCGGACTCCATTCACTTTTTCCTCCGGGGTTGATGCTTCTCACCTTGTATTCATGATGTGTTCCCGGAGCAAGCCCTCTATGTGTATAGTTCGTTGTCGGACCGTTGTTCACCACTTGACCGTCAACCTCTATGTCATAGCCGGTCGCACCGCCCACAGAGTCCCATACGATTGTGATTGAATTGCTTGAAGGCGCAGCTGTTATGTTGATCGGCACTCCGGGTGAATTGGGAAGGGTGGATTTTGTTATAGGGGTACTCCAATTGCCTGCTCCTCCAACGCCCTTTGAACGCACCTTAAATGTATGCTGGGTGTTCTGGGTGAGTCCTGTTATGGTGTATGAAGTGCTTTTGCCGGTGTCTATGACAGTTCCGTCAGCTTCAATGTCATAACCTGAAGCATCGGCTACAGGGTCCCATGCTACTGTTATTGAATTGTTTGTGGCAGTAGCCACAATGTTTGCAGGTGATCCGGGAGGTGCTACAAGAGTCGTACCGCTTGCAGACGAAGTGACTGTTTCTATGTTTTCAGCATTCTTTGCTTTAATAGTGAAGTTGTATGTAGTATCCGGGGTAAGTCCGGAGACTGTTAGTTTCTTGCTTGCGGGGAATGTCATCCAGGTTGAACCTGTCGTAAGTTTTCCTTCTGAGGTTACATATGAGGCCCCATTATTGACACTTATCTGGTATTGAGTGTTTACAGGGTTATTGTCAGCTGTTGTCAAGTCCACCGTATATGAAGAAGGATTGTCTACAGTCAAGGCAGGTGGTTGTGCTTTCGTTTTAATACTCTGGGTATTAGCTGCAATATGGCCCTTAGCATCACGAGCTTCAAATTTTAAGTCATACTGTGTATTTGGTATAAGGTTGTTCCATGTGTTAGTTGCTTCTGTTAACCAGTTAGTTGGTGTTGTCCCAATTGTATACCGATATGGGTATGGGTCAAGACCTGCTATTGCATCAGTTGCTGTTCCCGACAGAGTAATACTATTGTATGCAGATGATGTAGTAACAGAATTAATTATTGGTGCAGATTTATCTACATTAACACTAATTATTTGGCTAACGGGGTTAAGTCTACCATCAGACGCTTCAAATTTAATTGTATGATTTCCATCCGATAATATACTGAAATCTATTCCGTTTGTAAAAGTTATCGATTGGAGGCTAGATGTATTAGTAACAGTCTCTGTTCCTCTAGGTGATGTCTCTGAATCCACATAATATTTGCATGTCAACGTATCATTATCGAAATCAGAAACAGATATTGTCGGCTTTATCGTGGTATCTGTCTCAGAAAACACATTATCCTGTGAAGGTGATATTACTGATAAAACAGGAGCAGTATCAATCATATCAGCCGTTATGGTAATATTGGGGTCTGGATTTGCATATCCTTCATACATATTTGAGGTGTAAGCAGTTCTGTATGTCCCAGATACATTCCAAATTTTAGTTCCAATCCATGAACTATCTAAATTAACACTTCCATAAATCCGATATGTGTTGTAATAAGTTTCTATATTTAAACCATAATTTCCTTTTGTTGTTGTTTTTAAAGTAGCAACACCTCCACTACCTAACAAATAACCACTATTTAATGTAATATCAACATTCACTTTATTGTTATTTATACTTATACCACCGCTTACATATGTGTCTCTACCACAAGAAAAATTAGTAAAAGTATAATCCGCAGCATTTACTGTTTCCGCTCTCAAATTTAAAACGCCATTTCTTGACAAATCAACTTTTACCCCTAGACAGGTTATCAATAAAACGATTAATACAATTGATATCCCCTTGAAATACTTATTTTTTTTCATTCTATATCCTCCTCGTATTGCGTGTTAGTGTTAACTCTTGTACTATTGTTAAACTATTCCAACAATCTTTTTAAATCGTGTTAAAATATTATACAAAATATCATCCCATCACCCAATCAACCGACGCTTTTTCTCATTTTACGACAAAAACTCCCTTTATGATAAGCAGTTATTTGCCTACCACAAAGGGAGTACATCAGTTTTCACTTCATATCAACAAATCCGCGGTAACTGATCCCCCACAAGCATATCTACGATTCTACTTCCACCTGTAACGGTCTTTATCGTTACACGCCTTGCGGGTGACTCTACAACCTCACCTATTATTCTTGCATCTGCTCCATATTTGTCCTTTTTGATTTCATCCAGTACTCTTTCTGCAGATTCATCCGGCAGAATAACCAGCATTTTACCTTCGTTAGCCATATATAAAGGATCAAGTCCCAGTATCTCGCATATCCCTTTGACTTCATTTTTAACCGGGAGTGCATCTTCATAGAGGTGAATGCCCACATTACTCTGCTGTGCAATCTCGTTAAGCGTTGTCGCTACTCCTCCTCTTGTCGGATCCCTCAGTACATGAATATTCTTATCGATATTAAAAAGCTTTTCAACGAGCCTGTTTAAAGGGGCACAATCGCTTATAACAGACGATCCGATGTTTAGTTGTTCCCTCTCCAGCAGGATTGAGCAGCCGTGTTCTCCAATTCCCCCGGTTAGAATAACTTTATCTCCGGGCTCAGCATTTACACCTGAGACATTAACTCCTTCATTTATAAGTCCTATACCTGATGTATTTATGAATATCTTATCTGCCGCACCTCTCTGGACAACCTTTGTATCGCCCGTAACTATTTTTACGCCTGCTTCCTCAGCAGCTTTTGCCATGGATGCTACAATGCTTTCCAAATCTGAAAAAAGCATGCCTTCTTCTATTATGAATCCGCAGCTTAGATAAAGCGGCTTGGCTCCTGCTGCTGCAAGATCATTTACCGTACCGCAGACCGCAAGCTTTCCTATGTCTCCGCCCTTGAAAAAAACCGGGGTTATTACGAAGGAATCAGTTGTAAATGCAAGGTTTCCATGAGGAAATGAGAGTTTTGAAGCATCATCTCCCTGCGACAGAATGTCATTTGAAAGGTGTTTCATGAATATGTCTTTTATAAGGTTATGTGTGAGCTTGCCGCCGCTTCCATGGGCAAGAGTAATTATGTCGGACAAAGTTTTTACCTCCGCAAAAATATTTAATGCCTATTAAAAATCATGTCTTATATTTGTAGTAGGCTGCACAAGTCCCTTCTGATGAGACCATACAAGCACCTACAGGGTTTTCGGGGGTACAGGCCTTATTAAACAGCGGGCAATCCTTAGGGGTTTTCTTGCCCTTCAAGACCTCGCCACATAAACAGCCCTTTGGTTCGGAGCTTTCAATCTCCCTTTCCAGTCCGAAAAGCTTCCATGCATCATATTTCTCATACCTGTCTCTTATTTTTAGTCCTGATAGGGGGATATTGCCCATTCCTCTCCATATCGCATTACACGGCTCAAAGACCTCGTACATCTTTTCAATTGCTATTTTATTTCCATCGTTTGAAACCACTCTCGAATACATGTTTTCAACAGTCATTTTTCCGCTGTTTATATTGTTCACTAAGGTTATAATGCTTTGCAGGATGTCCAGAGGCTCAAAGCCCGTTACCACTCCCGGAATTCCGTATTTTTCAGCAATCTCCTTATAAAAGCCGGTACCGATTATAGCGCTGACATGTCCGGGATAAATATAACCGTTTACACCAACCTCTTTATCTGACGATAAAAGCTTCAGCGCTTCCGGCATGGTCTTGTTTGAAGAAAGGACAGAGAAATTACCAATACCTGCTTCAGCGGCATTAAGAATTGCTAAAGCTATGACCGGAGTAGTCGTTTCAAACCCAACCGATAGGAAAACGACCTTCTTCTCCGGATTTTCGGCAGCTATTTTAAGTGCATCCAGCGGAGAATACACTATTCGGATATCCCTACCCAAAGCCTTTTCCTTTTGCAGTGAAGACTCACTGCCGGGTATTCTGATCATATCCCCAAATGTAGTTATTATGACGTCTTCATGCTTTGAAAGCTCAACAGCCGCATTGATATAGTATGCCGGTGTAACACACACAGGACACCCGGGGCCGGAAATAAGCCTTATTCCGTCAGGCAGAATATCCCTGATTCCGAATCTGAAAATCGCCATTGTATGAGTTCCGCATACTTCCATCAGGTTAAGGGTTTTTCCATTGTATGCGGAAAGTATCCTGCCCATTTTTTCCGCTAATTCCGAATTCCTGAATTCATCTATAAAATTATTCATTCACCAGTTCCCTCAGTTCATTGAAAAGCTCCAGAGTTTTTTGGGCTTCATCTTCATCTATCACTTGGATCGCACAACCTGCATGAATCAGCACATAATCGCCTAATTTAACTTGTTTGAGCAGTTCAAGCGACACTTCCCTTGTAACTCCCATTATTTCGACTTCACTTTTCTTACCATCTATTTTCAGTACTTTGCCCGGTACACCAAGACACATATATTCACATCCCAAGTTTATTTTATTGTACTGCTCAAGGTCTATTAATTATAATACCCTAATGCGGAAATTTAGGCAAATGCTAAAATCCATATAACAGCAAGAAAGAGCCACACATGCAGCTCTCCTTAAAGAGTGTTTACCGTATTTTCATTACGTATATTATGATTCCTGCAAATGAGCCCAAACCGAGTAAAATAATTGATATGCTGATTCTGTCGCTCTTTCGTTTGCTTCTCCTTAGATTAAAAAAGAACCCAATAATACAAAGCAGATAAAGTATTATTAACAGAACAAAAGCACCAAAGAGAAGATTTGAATCCCATGATTCTCTGACTTGACTATTAAACAGCCTGTCAAAAAGGTTTTTGTCTTGAGGCTTTGCTGCAGCAATTACAAGCAAAGCGGTTATGATCAATATCCAACCTGAAATGACAGTCCACCTGATCCATTTGACAAGGAAATCAGGCCCTTTTCGTCTTTCGATCTGCCTTCTCTCTTCCGGCATTCCAATCCCCCCTAGTGAAAACAGTTTATTTACTATTTTACAAGGTTAATCCATAAATATTTTACACTACTTTCCTGTAAAAAAAAAGAGCCGGGGTAAATTACCCCAACTCTCCAATTTTAGAACCATATCAATTAATAATCTCAAAGTCACAGGTCATTACGGCTGTTATTTCCTTTTCAACAGTTGAAGTGTCATTTATTCCGTAATCGGAGGTGTCGGTAGAGTACAGTGGTGTTATCTGAAATACACCTACTTTTGAAGAAACAAGCTTGCCTACTTTTGCCCCTGAATTTTTTGCTATAGTGGAAGCCCTGCTCTTTGTATCCTTTGTTGCCAAACCAAGCATATCAATTTTCAAATCGGCAAGCTTGGTGTAAATATACTGAGGCGAGTTGGAATTGAAGGTTATTCCTTGATTTATGAGGCTCATCGAATCTAATGCAAGCAGACCTACCTTGTCAATGTCATGTGATGCAACCTTGACTGTCTGTGTCAGTTTATACGATTCTACCTTATTGGTACGCTGTCCGTTTACATCCATTACATAAAGTGTTTCTGTAGTGATTGTCGCAAAACTTATTTCACTTGCCTTAACACCTTTGTTTATAAGATATGTATTAACCCTTTCCTTATCCGCTTTGATCTTGTCATAGGCTTCTGAAAGCGTTGGGTATGTTGCTGAGAAATCGCCATACCACATAGCAAAGTCAGATTTAATCTTCTTTTTAGCAGAACCTGTAACTGTAATGACATTCTTTGAAGAACTGATTTTGGTGATTGCATTTGTAACTATGTAGGATGACCATACCAGCCCCGAAACAAGTATGCATGCTACAAGAACCCAAATAAGATACTTCTTTATTATTTGATTATCCATGCTCGACCCCCTTGATTTTAATGTTCGGCTTTTATTAAATAAAGCCTAAGACGCGACAAATAACCCTAATGCAATAATTATGCAGAATATTTTCTCATATTCTTTTTTCCTTTCCAGAATTTATTCTTGACATGTTTTATCTTAAAGCTCTATTACAAGAAATGATTTACAACTTCTTTAAGAAAGGTTACAAAAAAGTTACGATTTACTGCATTTTTGACTTAATTATGGCAATTACCGCCTGACCGAGCGATATTCCTGCATCATTTGATGGAAGCTTATTATGGACAAATACTTTAAAGCCTGCATTTTCGAGCTTCGTCACACCTTTCTCGAGCAGAGTGAGGTTTTGAAAAACCCCTCCGCTGAGAATTACTCTGTCCAGTTGAGTTTTTTCGCGAATGCGGGAGCATCCTGCAGCAATTATTTCCGCTATTGTCTCATGGAATTTTGCTGAAATGAGCTGTTTATCAGCTCCTGCTTTTATATCATGCACTATGGATTCAATCAATTGATCTACACAGATTTCGAAGAAACCCTGCTTTTCAACTAATGTAAATTCATAAGGTTCAAACGAGCCTTGTGCAGCAATGTATTCAAGCTCAATTGCCGCCTGACCTTCATAGTTTATTGACATGCATATTCCAAGCAGCGCCGAAACCGCATCGAACAGCCGTCCTATGCTTGATGTCAGAGGACTGTTGATGCTTTTTTTTACCATTTGAATAATTGCACCTATCCTGCCCTTATCAATTCCCTTTAATAAATTTTCAGCCTCATCAGAAGCCAACTCACCTTTACTACATTTATAAAGGTAGGCAGCCGCCATTCTCCAAGGCTCTTTTATAGCCATTTCTCCACCCGGCATGCTCACGTATTCAAGGTGGCCTTCACGATTAAAATGGTCATAGCTTCCTGAAAAAAATTCTCCGCCCCATATGTTGCCGTCTTCGCCGTAACCTGTACCGTCAAACGCAACTCCTATAACGCTCCCATTCAGGTTGTTCTCTGCCATGCATGATGCTATATGTGCATGGTGGTGCTGAATCACAACCTTCTTCAAGTCAAGGTCAAGGGCATACTTGGTAGACAGGTATTCCGGGTGAAGATCAAAAGCTGCAATTTCAGGCTTAATACCGAAGAGGTTCCTGTAATGCCTTATGCCGTCTTCAAAGGACGACAGAGTCTCATTATTCTCAAGATCGCCTATATGATGGCTGACAAAGAACTCGTTCCCATTGTTCATACAGAAGGTATTCTTTAATTCACCACCGCAGGCAAGAACAGAAGGAATCCCTTGTGCATCACCAATATCATCTATCTCACAGGTAACAGGGGAAGGAGCGTAGCCTCTTGACCTTCTTATCAAATACTCTTTATCCCTGAAAACTCTTGTTACCGAATCATCAGTTCTAATATAGATTTCCCTGTCATTAACTAAAAAATAATCTGCTATTTCCGATAAGTTGTCTAAAGCATCCTCGTCTTTAAAATAAATTGGTTCACTGCTTCTGTTTCCGCTTGTAGCAACAAGCGCCTCCGGATATTTATTCTTTATTGCCGAAGAAGCCAGAAGCAAAAGATGAACAGGCGTATATGGCAGCATTATCCCAAGATATGGATTGCCCGGAGCAATTTCATTCGGCAGCCTAATATCTTCTCTTTTTTTCAATAGAACAATAGGCTTTTCTTTGGATTCGAGCAGGCTTCTTTCTGTTTCGCTGCAAAAGCAGAATTTTTGTGCCGTTTCATAATCCCTGACCATAACTGCAAATGGCTTATCATCTCTGACTTTTCGTTTTCTAAGTTTTTCAACTGCTGCATGGCTGACTGCGTCACAGAAAAGGTGATAGCCTCCAAGCCCCTTCACTGCTATGATGCTTCCGTCAGCAAGGAGTTCTCTTGCCCGCATAATTGCATTTTCGGTGCAAATACTCTTCCCGTTACGGTCTACAAGCTCCAGCCTGGGACCGCAGTCAAAGCATGAGACCGGCTGAGCATGATATCTTCTGTCACTCGGGTTCCGATACTCGGTTTCGCAGGCTTTGCACATTTTAAACTTTTTCATGGTAGTATTGGGTCTGTCATAAGGTATGTCTTTTATTATTGTAAATCTGGGGCCGCAGTTGGTACAGTTAATGAAGGGGTACATATACCTGCGGTTGTTTTTATCAAAAAGCTCTCTTTTACAGTCATCGCAAACAGCCACATCGGGAGATATATATACATCCTTCCTCCCGGCGCCTGAACTCTCTCTTATTTCGAAGGATGAATAATGGACAACAGGCTGTGTCCTAACAGAAACATCCCTGATTAATGAAAGCGGCGGCGCTTCTTCACTGATTTTTGATACAAAAGCATCAAGCGTAGGTTTATCTCCCTCTACATCGATTATTACTCCTTCGGATGTATTGTTTACCCATCCGTTCAGGCACAATGCTTTTGCCAGATTATAAATAAAGGGCCGGAATCCGACCCCTTGCACAATCCCATTTACTTTTATCAAATATCTTTCAATTATCATTGATGCTCAGGAACTCCCTTGCCTTAATAATATCCCTTTCAATTTGTTTCACAAGTGCATCCTTATTCTCAAATTTCTTTTCTCCTCTGACTTTTGAGATAAAGAACACCTCAATCTTTTTGCCGTAGATATCCTTGTCAAAATCCAGTATGTGAGTCTCAATACTAACTTTTTCGAGTCCTTCAAAAGTAGGATTTCTTCCTATATTCGTAATACTGCTGTACAATGTATTGTCAAGGAGGGTTTTGGTTATATATACCCCATTATTGGGAAGTATAAGGTAATTCTCAGGGGTTATGTTAGCTGTGGGAAAACCCATGGTATTCCCTATCCGCCTTCCGCTGTGCACCTCTCCATTGATGGAGTAATGTCTACCAAGCAGCTTGAATACCATTTCCATATCCCCCCTTGAGACATACTGCCTTATCAAGGTTGAGCTTACAACATAATCATCAAGCTTAATAGGTGAAATTACAATAACCTTGAAGCCGTATTTTTTCCCGAGCTCTTTCAGAAGCTCAGTGTCACCCTGCCCTTTATAACCGAATCTGTAGTTAAAGCCGGCTACCGCAAGCTTGATCCTTAATCTGTCTACAAGGACATACTTTACAAAGGCTTCAGGTTTCAGCCTTGAAAAGTTTTCATCGAATTCATCAACGTAAAGATATTTGAGCGGTGTTTCACCTAAAAGCTCGATTTTCTTGCCGACGTTTGTCAGCAAGGGTGTGAACAGCTTTTTTCTCAATATATTTTCTGGGTGCTTCATAAAGGTATATACTATTGAATCCAGCCCATTAAGCTTTGATTCCTTTATAAGCGTATTAATTAAAGCCATGTGTCCGATATGCAGTCCATCGAAATTTCCGAGGCCTACTCCACTGCTTCTTATAAGTTTTTCCTCTTTTTTGCCGTAAATTATCTCCATCCTGATCCCTCAAATCATCATTGAAAGAATTTCTTTGATTTTAAAAAAGGAATGCCTTCTTTCTCTATAATCTCGCCAAGTGCAATAAAATTACCTGCACTGTTCAATACTCTCACCATTTTTTGTTTTTCCGCAGCTTGATTTTTCAATGGGATATGCATTCCATTTACAAACCTTTTCTCTTCACTTATATTTAATTTGATTTCTCCCAGATCGTCAAAGGTTTTTGAAATATCGGTAAACAGTCCTGTCGGTTCATTATTTTCAAGCATCGCTTTTATTTCATCTAAAGTTTTGGACTCGCTTATTCCAAAAGCACCGGTTCCAAGCCTTATCAGGAATGACATATTCCCTCCGCAGCCCAGCCTTTCCCCGATATCGTCGCATAATGTCCTTATGTATGTGCCCTTGGAGCATTTTATATCGAAAAGCACCCTTATAACAGGAATTTCATTATCCTCCAATACCGCAGTGCCTGATTCTATTTTTAAAATATCCGCCGAATATATTTCTACTTCCCTTGGCTTACGCTCAATGGTTATCCCGCTTCTGGCAAGCTCATAGAGCTTCTTTCCGTCAACTTTTACGGCAGAATACATGGGGGGAATCTGATTATATTTACCCTCAAAGCTTTTTATCGCACCATGGATTTTCTCCGCTGAAAGGTCCGGATTCCTGACATCAATTATGTTGCCTGAAGAATCCTGAGTATCGGTTCTGATTCCCAATGTAAGTTCAGCTCTGTAATGCTTGTCATTATCGGTAATAAACTCTATGACTTTGGTAGCCGACCCGACGCAAATCGGCAAAACTCCTACCGCCGCAGGATCAAGCGTTCCGGTATGACCTATTTTTCTTGTCTTCAGTACACCCCTAAGATAGGCTACCACATCAAAAGAAGTCATCCCGGGAGGTTTCAATACATTAATGATACCGTTATAGATATGTATCCCCTCATTCATACTGTAATTGTTTTATAAAGCTTCCTTTATGTCCTGCAGCAATAACTTTTTGGTCTCTTCAAGGCTTTTTAGCGTGGTAAAACCCGCAGCCCTTTTATGTCCGCCTCCGTTATAAAGCCCCGCAATAGCTGAAACGTCAACAAATTTATTGGATCTGAGATTGGCTTTAATCTCACCATTGCCTCTCTGCCTTAATAAAGCAGCTGCTTCCACTCCTCTTATGTTTCTTCCGATATTTACTATACCGTCGCAGTCTTCATCGTTGGCTCCGCTTCTGCTCATCATCTCATCTGTAAGGGTTATAAAAGCAATTTTTCCGTTTTCATATATTTCAAGTGAATTAATTGCTTCGCCCATAAGCTTTACTTTTGCCAATGACGTTGTGTCAAAGATGCTTTGAGATATTTCGGAAACATTTATGCCCTTGTTCAAAAGCTCTGAAGCTATTGAATGAGTTGTACCGGTAGTATTGCTATACCTGAAGCCGCCTGTGTCGGTTGATATGGCAACATACAAGCACACTGCCATGTCAATGTCGATTTCCAAACCCATCAGCTTGACCAAATTGAATATGATTTCACCGGAAGCCGCAGCATCAGGCTGAACATAATTATGGAATGCAAATTCCGAATTGGTAAAGTGGTGATCTATATTTACCGTAATTGTCGCATCTTTAAATGAATCAGCCCTACTGCCCAGCCGATCATAATCACCTGTGTCAACCGCAATACCCAGGTCGAACCGTTCTGTTTTTCCTGTATAAACCTCGGTAATATCTTTTCCGGTAAGAAACCCATAAACAGCCGGTATTTCGTCTTCAAGATAAATTTTAACTTTTTTGCCCTTTTTTCGAAGTGCAAGTCCAAGAGCAATGCAGGATCCCAAAGCATCACCATCGGCCGATACATGCGGGAAAACTGCTATATTGTCTGCACGTTCAATTACCTTAGCTATCTCATTCAACATCATCATGTTTCACCGTTTCGTTAATCAGTTTAGATATATACGCACCCTGTTCAATCGAATTATCCAGTTCAAAAAGCATTTCGGGAGTATACCTGAGCTGCATGCGGTGTCCTATTTCACGTCTTATAAAGCCTGCTGCACTCTTAAGCCCGTTTACGGCGCTTTTCTTTTCCTCATCGTTTCCCAATACGCTAATATATATTTTAGCATACCTTAAGTCCTTTGTGACGTTTACGCCGGTTACACTGATAAACTTTGGCAGCCTCGGATCTTTTAGTTCATTCTGTATGATCCCGCTGACTTCCTTTCTTATTTCCTCTGATATCCTGTTTATTCTGTCAACCATATAAAACACTCCTTTAAAATAATTGGGTAATAGGTAATAGGTGACAGGTGATAATAAATCATAAACATTGTACCCCCCATAACCCATTGCCCATTACCCATAACCTTACATCAGACTTAGCGTGCGATTTCTTCCATTGTGAAGGATTCTATTACGTCGCCTTCCTTAATGTCGTTGAACCTCTCTATAGAAAGCCCGCATTCGAATCCTTGAGCTACTTCCTTTGCATCGTCCTTGAATCTCTTCAGGGATGCAAGCTTGCCCTCATGAATTACTATTCCGCCTCTTACTACTCTTACATCCGAATTTCTTGTTATCTTGCCATCCAGTACATAGCAGCCTCCTATAGTACCGATACCCGATACCTTGAATATCTGCCTTATTTCGGTATGTCCCTGGATAACCTCCTTGAACTTCGGATCAAGCATACCCTTCATGGCTGCTTGTATATCTTCTATCGCATTGTATATAACTCTGTAAAGCCTCATATCAACACCGGCATTTTGCGCTATTTCAGCTACATTAGCCACAGGCCTTACGTTAAAGCCGATTATAATTGCGTTTGATACCTGTGCAAGCGTAACATCCGCTTCATTGATGGCCCCAACTCCTCCGTGAAGAATATTGACCCTTACTTCGTCATTGTTCAATTTTTCAAGAGACTGCTTAACAGCTTCAACAGACCCTTGTACATCCGCCTTTACAATTATATTGAGGTCTTTTACCTTGCCTTCCTTGATCTGGTTGAACAGGTCGTCGAGTGAAACCCTCGCACTAGCCCTCATTTGTTGTTCCTTCAGCTTGAACTTTCTCTTTTCCGCAAGCTGCTTGGCGACTTTCTCATCAGTAATGGCATAGAATATTTCACCAGCTTCGGGAACTTCAGGCATACCGGTGATTTCTACCGGAGTTGACGGTCCGGCTTTCTTAACCTTGTGCCCCTTGTCATCAGCCATTGCTCTGATTCTTCCAACTGTAGTACCGGTTACTATTGAATCCCCGGTATTTAGTGTTCCCCTTTGTACAAGCACAGTAGCAACAGGTCCCCTGTTCTTATCAAGCTTTGCTTCTATAACAGTGCCTTTAGCCTGCCTTTTTGGATCAGCTTTCAGTTCCTGCATATCTGCAGCCAAAAGAACCATTTCCAGTAAATTGTCTATATTAATTCTTTTCTTGGCAGATACATTAACAAATATTGCGTCGCCGCCCCATTCTTCTGCCACAAGACCGTACTCTGTGAGCTCCTGCTTAACTTTGTCAGGATTGGCTCCAGGTTTATCAATCTTGTTTACTGCAACTATTATTGATACGTTGGCGGCTTTAGCATGGTTGATGGCCTCTATTGTCTGAGGCATTACACCATCATCAGCAGCAACAACGAGTATTGCAATGTCAGTAACCTGTGCACCCCTTGCCCTCATTGCAGTGAAAGCTTCATGACCCGGAGTATCAAGGAAGGTTATATTCCTGTTATTCAGCTTGACCATGTAAGCGCCTATATGCTGCGTGATACCACCGGCTTCGCTTTCTATAACATTTGCTTCCCTGATTGCATCGAGCAGTGAAGTCTTACCATGGTCGACATGACCCATAACAACAACCACAGGAGGCCTTGGCTCCAGGTTTTCGGGTACATCTTCAGCCTCGTCAAACAATATGTCTTCCTCATTTACAACAACTTCTTTTTCAACTTTTACACCAAACTCTTCAGCTACGATTGTTGCAGTGTCGAAATCGAGTACATGGTTAAGAGTAGCCATTACACCCAATCCCATAAGTTTCTTGATTACATCGGTAGAAGTTTTCTTTAAGGATTCTGCAAGCTCTTTAACTGTAATGCTTTCCCCAACTTTTATCGAAGTGAGGACAGCCCTGTGCGGAATGTGCTTAACAGTATCATTTTCTTTCTTTGTCTTTAAAACCTTTCTGGTTTTTCTTACCCCGTCATCATTGTAGAATTCTTCAAGTATGAAGTCCTCTGACAATATTTCGGAAACTCCTTTTTTCTCACCCAAATTGACTCTTTGAGGCTTGAACCTTTTCCCCTTGTCGCTGCCCTGCCCTTTTGGAGCTTCCTTTCTTTGTTCTCTCTTTGTATCTTTATCCGAGTCTTTATTAGAATACTCGCGTCTTACTTCACTGCGGACTGAATTAGCTTCTTCCTTCTGAGCCAAAGTGAGATCCGGTTTTGGAATATCCAATGATCTTCCTGCCTGCCTGAAACCTCCCTGCTGTCTGTCGCCCTGAGGTCTGAATCCACCTTGAGGCCTGTCGCCCTGTGGTCTGAATCCGCCTTGAGGCCTGTCGCCCTGAGGTCTGAATCCACCTTGAGGTCTGTCGCCCTGAGGTCTATATCCACCTTGGGGCCTGTCGCCCTGAGGCCTGTAACCACCTTGAGGCCTGTCACCCTGAGGTCTATATCCGCCTTGAGGCCTGTCACCTTGCGGTCTGTATCCACCTTGAGGTCTATCGCCTTGAGGCCTGTCACCCTGCGGCCTGTATCCGCCTTGAGGTCTGTCGCCCTGCTGTCTGTATCCGCCTTGTTGTCTATCGCCCTGGTACCTTGGACCATTATTTTGATTTCTATCTCCATAAGGTCTATCTTGTCTCTGATTATTGTTTTGCAGCCTGTCCCCTTGTCTGCTTACTTCCGCTTGATGAGTTTCCGCAGCAGAGCCATTTATGTCACTCTTTTGATTAACATCAACTTGGGGTTCATGCTTATCAGTTTGTCTTTGACTTTCCTGTTGAATAGCGCTTTTTGTTTCAGAAGCTTCAACAATAACCTTTTCCTGATTTAAGTTGCCTGTAGTCTCAACATCCTTTTTAACAACATTACTTTCTGGAATGTTTTCAGCAACCTTTTCTATAACAGTCTTGTTCTCTGCAGTCTTATTTTCTGAAACCTTATAATCTACAGCCTTGGTTTCTGTTTTTGTTTCCATAGCTACCTGTGGTTTTGACACCTGTGAAATACCTTCCTTATTCAACGGCCTTCTAATATCTCTTGATGTATCCCTCATCATGCCAGGCCTAAGTCCTGAATTTGAATCTGCTACCCTTACTATATCCTGTCTGGGATTTGTTCTTGCATTTCCCTTGTTGTCACCCCTGATGGTTCCTCTTGAATCATTTTTCAAGTAGTCAGGAGTATTGTCGTTTTGATCCTTCTTGGTATCTATTATGATTTCGGTTGTTCTTATTATCCTTGGTGCGCTTTTTGCATCCTTTTTATGATCCTTGCCTATCTCAGGCTTTTGCTGAGGATGTATAACCGGTGCTGTCTTTTTTTCTTCCTGTTCATTTTTCTTGTCATCATGCTTGATTATCCCTATATGCTTATATAAAGCTCCAAGCTCATGATCCTCCAAAAGACTCATGTGATTCTTAACCACTATATTTATTTCAGCTAATTTTTCCATCAATCTTTTGCTTGTAGTATTAAGTTCCTTAGCCAGTTCATATACTCTATATTTTTCCAATCTGTTCACCCCCGTATTGTAGGTCCGTGCTCTCAATTAACTCAATCAACTTCTTTGAAAAACCCTTGTCGGATAATCCGATTACTGCCCTAATATCTTTTCCGATATACCTCCCGATCAGTTCTTTATGTCCATAAAATCTGATGTCAACCTGCCTGTATATGCACATATCGTTGAATTTCTTTTTTGTATTACCAGAAGCGTCTTCCGCAACAATTATCAGTCGGAGCTTACCGGATTTCAATGCCCTTTCACAGGCATCCTCCCCCGATACAATCGCCCCTGCCTTCATCGCAAGGCCGATGAAAGAGTATATTTTATTCTGCATTATTCTCCTCCAGTTGGCTTCTTAATGCTTCATAGACTTCATCGCTTATCCGCGACTCAAACGCTCTTTCAAGCCGTTTTCCCTTCTTAGCCTTTTCAAGGCATACAATTGATTTGCAGATATATGCGCCTCTGCCTGGTTTTTTTCCTGTGAAATCAACACTGATTTCATTTTCCTTATTCTTGACTATTCTTATAAGTTCCCTTTTAGTCTTCATTTCCTGGCAGCCAAGACACATTCGCATCGGTTGCTTTTTTTGTTTCATATTGCACACTTCCCGGATATTTATATTATGGGAATAAAATACATTATTCCTGCTCAGTTTCTTCTTCCTCATCCTGCTGATAATTACCGTCGTAATTAAGCAGCTGCTGCTCTATAGTAGCTCTAAGCTGAGATTCGCTCTTTATATCAATTTTCCATCCTGTAAGCTTTGCCGCCAGACGGGCATTCTGCCCTTCTTTTCCTATGGCAAGTGAAAGCTGATAATCCGGAACAGTCACCTTAGCCGACTTTTCCTCTTCATTGACATCAACCCTGATTACCTTTGCAGGACTTAAGCTGCTTGATATAAATTCTTCAGGATTGCTGCTCCATTTAATAATATCGATCTTTTCTCCCCTGAGTTCGTCAACAATAGCCTGAACCCTGCCACCTTTTTGACCGACGCAGGCACCTACAGGATCAACATTGTCATCCTTTGAAAAAACAGCTATTTTTGTTCTGGAACCGGGTTCTCTTGATATGCTCTTTATTTCAACCACACCATCATGAATTTCAGGAACTTCCAATTCAAAAAGTCTTTTAACAAGCCCCGGATGTGTCCTTGAAACAGCTATCTGAGGACCTTTCGTAGATTTCTTAACTTCGATTATATATGTCTTGATTCTTTGATTGAATCTGTATTCCTCCCCCGGAGTCTGTTCTGAAGGGGCAAGAATCGCCTCAGTCTTTCCAAGATCGATTATAATATTCTTTCTTTCAGCCCTCTGAACTATTCCTGTAACTATATCGCTCTCTTTATTGAGAAATTCATCAAAAATAATTCCTCTCTCAGCTTCCCTGATTCTTTGAACAACAACCTGTTTTGCAGTTTGCGCCGCAATCCTGCCGAACTTTTTAGGTGTTACTTCAACCTCGGCAGTGTCCTCTATCTCAAGCTTTTTACTGATTTTCTTGGCATCTTCCAAAGATATGTCCAAAAGATCGTTTTCAGGCATCTCAACAACTCTTTTCAGGGCATAAACCCTGACATCGCCGGAAGCACGGTCAAAAGTTATTTTAACATTTTGGGTAGAACCAAAATTTCTTTTATATGCGGAAATAAGAGCAGCTTCAATTGCCTCAATCAAAATTTCCTTATCAATTCCCTTCTCTTTCTCTAACTGCTCCAAAGCGTGTATCAACTCTGCACTCATGGTTTCTCGTAACCTCCCTATTTTCTTCTATGCAATAAATAGTCCGTTAAAATTTCAAAGCTCTTTTAACGGATGCCACCTTATCTCTTTCAAATTCTATTACGTCATTTTCATTTTGCCTTATAACTATTTTATTATCAACAAGGCCTATAAGTTCCCCTTCAAAAATCTTCCTTCCGTTCATGGGCTGGAATGTCTTTACTTCAACCGTTTCACCCTTGTATTTAATAAAATCCTTATCCTTTTTTAAAGGTCTTTCAAGGCCGGGTGACGAAACTTCAAGGAAATAACTCTGCGGTATCGGATCTTTTTCGTCAAGCTGATCACTTAAACCTTCGCTTACTATTTGACAATCATCTATTGTAATTCCGCCGGGCTTATCTATGTATACCCTTAGGTACCAGTTTGAGCCTTCCTTTACAAATTCCACATCAACAAGTTCATAATTATTTTGCTCAATAATCGGAAGAGTCAGCTCTGAAACAATATCTTCAATATTTTTTTTTGCCATATAAACCTCCAATTGCACTGGTGCCAGTAATCGGTAATTAAAGTAAACTTTCTATGTATTACCTCAACACTCAACTTGGATTGTGTATCATAATGCGAAAGAGTGGGAACAACCCACTCTTTTCCAAAAAATACTATTTGCTTAAGTCAGTAGTATTATATCACTATTATTAGCATTTAGCAACAATTTTATAAGGATAATGAAAATTTAATTTATTTCAAAACAAGCTCATCTGATTGCTTTCCGGAACGCCTGCAAGGCATCCGTGCTTTTGTAGTATCTCTATTACAGATTTGCTTATCTTCGCCTTGATCCTCAGTTCATCTATTGACAGGAATTGTTCATTTCCCCTGGCTTCAACTATGTTCTGCGCCGCTGCAGCTCCCAAGCCCTGCAATGCATTCAACGGAGGTCTTATCCCTTCGGGAGTTATTTTAAATTTTACAGCATCGGACTCATAGAGGTCAACAGGCAGGAATTTAATACCTCTTGCATACATTTCATTAGCCACTTCAAGTATTGTAAGAATGTTCTTTTCCTTTTGGGTAGCCTGATTTCCTTTTTGTTCAAACTCCTTTATCTTGTTTCTTACTCTGTCCTGTCCATGCGTCATTATTTCTGCATCAAAGTCATCGGCCCTAACTGTAAAGTAAGCAGCATAAAAGGCTTCCGGGTAGTAAACCTTGAACCAGGCAATTCTGAAAGCCATCATAACATATGCGGCAGCATGGGCTTTAGGGAACATGTACTTGATTTTCTGGCATGACCGGATATACCATTCCGGTACTTTGCATTCCTTCATCAGATCTATATATTCAGGTTTCAAGCCTTTTCCTTTTCTGACATCCTCCATGATTTTGAATGCTGTCTTCGGAGGTAGTTTTGCTTGCAGCAGATAGAGCATTATATCGTCCCTGGTACAAATAACCTCGGAAAGAGTTGCTGTTCCGGCTCTTACAAGTTCCTGGGCATTATTCAGCCAAACATCCGTACCATGTGACAAACCTGAAATCCTTATCAATTCGGCAAATGTTGTTGGCTTTGTATCAACAAGCATTTGCCTTACGAATTTGGTTCCGAACTCCGGTATGGCAAAGGTTCCGACTTCACTATTTATATCCTCAGGCTTTATTCCCAGCGATTCTGTACTGCTGAAAAGAGCCATTGTTTGCTTTTCTCCTATTGGTATAGTTCTTGCATCAATTCCTGTCAAGTCCTCCAGCATTCTGATTACGGTTGGGTCATCATGACCCAATATATCAAGTTTTAAGAGACGTCCGCTGATCGAGTGATAGTCGAAATGAGTAGTGATCGTATTCGAATCAGTATCGTCAGCAGGGCGTTGGATCGGGCAGAATTCATATATTTCACGGTCTCTCGGAACAATCATTACGCCCCCCGGATGCTGGCCGGTAGTCCTCTTGATTCCCGTACAGCCTTTTACCAGCCTGTTAATTTCGGCATTTGTCACGGCTATATTTCTTTCGTCTAGGTAACCCTTAACAAAGCCATATGCTGTCTTTTCTGCGACTGTTGCTATCGTTCCGGCTCTAAATACTTTCCCTTCGCCGAAAAGTACTTCCGTATATTTATGCGCCCTTGGCTGGTATGCGCCGGAGAAATTCAAATCAATGTCGGGTTCCTTATCTCCATCGAAGCCGAGAAAGGTCTCGAAAGGAATATCATAGCCGTCTTTCTTCATCTCATTTCCGCAGTTGGGACAGCTCTTGCCGGGAAGGTCAAATCCGCATCCTATACTTCCGTCAGTAATAAATTCCGAGTGTTTGCAGCCGGTACAAATATAATGCGGAGGAAGTGAATTAACTTCCGTTATCCCGGTCATGTTTGCAACAAAGGACGACCCTACAGATCCCCTTGAGCCTACAAGGTAACCATCATCCAAAGACTTTTTAACAAGCTTCTGTGCAATAATGTACATAACCGAAAAGCCATTCTTTATAATCGAATTCAATTCTTTTAAAAGTCTTTCGTCAACTATGGACGGAAGAGGATCACCATAGATCTCTTTTGCCTTGTTCTCCGCAAGACTCTTTATTTCTTCTTCAGCACCGTCAATATTGGGCGGGAACGTTCCGTCAGGTATTGGTATTACGTCTTCAATAAGGTCTGAAATGAAATTGGTGTTTGTGACAACAACTTCATATGCCTTTTCGCTTCCAAGGTATGCGAACTCGCGGAGCATTTCTCCGGTTGTTCTGAAATACAGCGGAGCCTGATTGTCTGCATCTGTAAAGCCCTGTCCCGCCATCAATATTCGTCTGTAAACTTCATCCCTGGAATCCATGAAATGAACATCGCAGGTTGCTACAACAGGCTTTTTAAACTTTTCTCCGAACCTGATTATTTTTCTGTTAATATTTTTAAGCTCTTCCTGGTTGTGCACTTTACCGTTGTTAATAAGGAATTGGTTGTTGCCGAGAGGTTGAATCTCCAAATAGTCATAGAATCTGACTATTTTGCTCAGCTCTTCATCGCTTCTTTTGTCAAGTATCGCCCTGTAGAGCTCCCCTGCCTCGCATGCACTGCCCAATATAAGCCCTTCACGGTATTTCATCAGAAGTTTTTTGGGAACACGGGGTCTTTTATAGTAATATTTCATGTGAGCTTCGGACACTATCTTGTAAAGGTTCCTTAAGCCAGTCATATTTTTTACAAGTATGACTGCATGGTGTGAGTTGTTCTTTGTAAAATCGCCTATGCCGTCGAAGGCATTTTCGATGTCATCAATAGTATTAACGCCTTTGTCTTTTAGAATTTCAAGGCATTTAACAAATATTTGGGCTGTTGCAGCCGTATCGTTCAAGGCTCTGTGAGCATCCTTCAGGCCAATCCCCAGGTGTTTTGCCACAATAGCCAGTTTGTACTTTCCAAGGTCGGGAAACATCTTCCTTGAAAGCTGAAGTGTATCAATATATGAGTTGTTTATATGTTCACCAATCAACTTGGCATTATAGGTAATAAAGCTAATGTCGAAGGGAGCATTGTGAGCTACGAGCACAGCACCGTTAATAAACTCCAGAAATTGCAGCAGTACAGGTTCGATTGTTGGAGCATCCTCAACCATTTCATTTGTGATTCCGGTCATTTTTACGATCATGCTTGGGATTGGCATCCCGGGATTAACAAATGAATTGAATTTGTCTATAATCCTGCCATCTCTTATCTTTACGGCGCCTATCTCCGTAATCCTATCTTTATACGGATTAAGGCCTGTTGTTTCAAGATCAAACACTACAAACTCGCCTGACATGGATTGCCCGTTGGATTTATACACAACAGGGGGACTGTCATCCAGTAGGTAGCATTCTATTCCGTAAATGATCTTAATATTATTTTTCTTTCCTGCATCGTAGGCTTCAGGATAAGCCTGCACTACACCGTGGTCAGTGATTGCAATCGCTTTATGTCCCCACTGAGCAGCCCTTTTAACCAGTTCCTTGGCAGAGGTTACAGCATCCATTGAACTCATCTGTGTGTGGAGATGCAATTCAACCCTCTTTACTTCAGCGTCATCCGTTTTTAGAACCTTACTTATTTCCAGGATGTCAGCGGCAATAATAGTCAACTCTTTAGAAAAATTGTCATACTGGGCCTCTCCTCTTACCTTTACATCAATGCCCTCTACCACGTTCTCTTTTATGAAATCCAAGTCATTCTTTTCTATAAAAAATTTTACAGTGACGGAACTTGTATAATCGGTCATGTCAAACATGAACAGGTATTTGCCGCCGCGGATTTCTCTTGACTCAACCCTGAAAATACTGCCGCTTACTACAACCTTTCCCGAATCTGGAGTAACCTCCGAAATCTTCATAACAGAATCATTAAACTTCTTCCCAAGAATTATGCCGGCAACGGTATCCTCCTGCTGTTCCTTCTGTTTTTCCCAGTTGCTTCCCTGAGCCGGTTTCGGAGCAGTTATGGCGGTATTGATTAATTCAGCCTCTTCTTTTTCCCTTGTTTCATTGTATTTATCCAACGTTTCGCCATCCAGTTCACTGTCGATGAATTGTACCCGCACCTTTTCGCCGAAGCTTTCCTCAATAATCTTTTCAATGAGGGTGTTGCATCCCTGGGCATGCAGTACTTGCGAGCCTTTTATGGCAAGTCGTATCTCCAAACAGTGTTCTTTCATTTCCCACTTGCATTCCTGCAGCAGCCCCTTGCTTATAGCCTTCTGCCTGCTCACCATTGATATGATGCTTGGAAAATAATCAGGCAAAATATTTATAAAAGGCATTCCGACATTAAATCTGGGCCTGATTTCAACCATATCCAGTTTGAAAATGTTAATGAACTTCTGTTTAAGAGAATCGATATGATCAGCTTGAATAAGCTTGTCTGAAGAGATGAATACTTCGACCTTCCTTGATTTCTTATAGACATTGATAATTAATATTTTTACATCTTTAAATAGCTCGTAGATTTCACTGCTGTCAGATATTTCAGGAAATATATCAACAAGATTTTTATCACTCAACAATACATTCCGCATCCTCTATACCCCATTCACCTTCCGGCAGTTCTGATTCCCCTGTAACTCTGTCGGTACATTATGATTCATTCCCCCAAAGCCGAATGAATCCTATTTAGTGATTTTGCAAAGTCCGATCCATCGAATTTACTTCTTTGACAAGTTCGTCTGCAGCTTTATCCTGAGGTATTTTCCGAATTATTTCACCCTTTTTGAACAGCAGTACTTCTCCTTTTCCGCCTGCTATCCCGATGTCAGCTTCCTTTGCTTCACCGGGCCCATTTACAGCGCAGCCCATTACTGCAACCTTTATATTTTTATCTATGCCGCCGAGCTTTTCTTCCACTTGGTTTGCAATTTTAATCAAATCAACCTGGCATCTCCCGCAGGTCGGACAGGATATAAATTCAATACCATGTTTTCTGATACCTAACGACTTAAGAATCTCAATACCGGCCCTTATTTCTTCAACAGGATCACCCGTCAGGGATACTCTTATGGTATCTCCTATACCTTCAGCCAGAAGGCAGCCCAGACCTACTGCAGACTTTACAGTACCCTTGTAAACAGTTCCTGCTTCGGTTACGCCTATATGCAACGGATACTCAGACCTTTCAGCCATCAGCCTGTACGCTTCAATTGTTAAAGGAACACTAGAGGCCTTGATTGAAAAAAGAATATTATAAAAATCCAAATCCTCAAGTATTTGAGCATGCCCCAATGCACTTTCCACCATGCCTGCCGGGGTAACACCGTTATATTTGTTCAGTATGGTCTTCTCTAAAGAACCGGAATTGACGCCTATCCGAATCGGAATATCCTTCGCCTTGGCCAGCTCAACTACCTTTTTAACCCTGTCACGGTCACCTATATTGCCTGGATTGAGCCTTATTTTATCCACACCGTTTTCCATGCTTGCAATTGCCAGTCTATAGTCAAAGTGGATGTCTGCAACAAGGGGAATTGAAATGCCCCTTGTTATTTGTGAAATTGCTTCGGCTGCTTCCATGTCTGGAACGGCTACTCTTACTATTTCACATCCGGCCTCCTCAAGCCTTTTGATCTGTTCTATAGTTGCCTTGGCATCCCTTGTGTCTGTGTTGGTCATAGATTGCACGGTTATTGGAGAATCCCCGCCGATATAAGTATCTCCGATTCTGATTTTTTTTGTCTTTTTTCTTCTGATGTAATTATCCATAAACCTCACCCCAGTGCTTTACCCTATTCCAATCAGCCGCAGTATATCATTATAAGTAGCAAAAATCATTAGTGCGATCAATAATACAAAGCCTATCATAGATATGAAAGCTTCTCTTTCAGGCGGGAGCGCTTTCCTGCGTATTTTTTCCACTCCAAGTATCAGCAGCTTGCTTCCGTCAAGAGCCGGGAAGGGAATAAGATTGAACAAGCCTACATTAATACTTAGGAATGCTGCTACGTTCAGCAATCTTAATATGCTTTCGCCGATTGTCGGGCCTGATTTTACAGCAGTGCCGATAAATGATACAATGCCTACCGGGCCTGAAACCTGATTAAGCGGCACTTTTCTTTCAGCCAGCCAAATAATCGAATAGTAAACAGTTCGTGCTATGGATATGGAATAGGTAACAGAATGAGTGAAGGATGGAATCACGCCGCCCTTCTCCGCACCGAAAGCCATTCCGACATCTTGCTGCTCGGGCAAGCCGTTTTTGATCGGTTTTACTGACAGAGGAACGCTTTCCGAGCCCCTTTGAACGGTTACTGTTATGAAACCGCCCTTCGAATTTATGAGATAGTTCCTGATTTGTCTGAAATTCGCAACAGTTTGATCGCCCATTTTCACGATTCTGTCGCCTTTCTTCATTCCGGCTTTATCTGCCGGGCTGTCAGGTTCTATATAATTGATGAGGTTTGAATCTTTTCCATAGCCTTCTTTCGGAGAAATCCCAAGCTTTAATGTATTTGCCGGAATAATATCAGGCTTCAATTTCATAGGTATAGTCTGACCGTCGCGTTTTACAACGATGTCAGCAGGCTCTGCCTTTGTACCGTACAGGAATAAGCTTACATCAGTGGAATTGAATATTCTGTGACCATTATACTTAATAATTTCGTCACCCTTACGGAGGCCGCTTTCATATGCCGGACTTCCCGGATCGCATATTGCAACCTTGGAAGTGTCGTACCCCGTCCACAAATTTATACAAAAAATAATTATAAGTGCTAATAGGATATTGGCTAAAGGACCCGCCGCTATGACAAGAGATCTTATCCAAATAGGTTTTTTATTAAAGGCCCTTTCATCTTCCGAAGCTTGTTCTTCACCCTCCATCCTGACATAACCACCGAGCGGAACAGCTCTGATTGAATACATTGTTTCACCGCGTTGAAAACTTAACAGTTTCGGCCCCATGAAGAGTGAAAACTCATGAACCTTCACATTTGAAAGCTTTGCAACCGTAAAATGCCCCAATTCATGTATTATGATCAAAAAGCTCAAGGCCAGTATGGCTATTAAAATTTGCATATATTACCTCCAAGATTTCTTTGGGCTTCCTCTCTCGCCCAACCGTCTACTTCTATTATATCATTGAGACAAGGCATGTTATTCACACTATGTCTTCCCATTATATTCTCTACAAGACGAGGTATGTCCATAAATTTTATACTTCCGCCAAGGAATAAGCTCACGGCGACTTCATTCACCGCATTTAGGACAACCGGCATGGTGCCGCCTGTTTCTAAAGCTTCAAAGGCAAGCGTGAGGCAGGGAAAAGCCGAGCAATCGGGAGCCTCAAACGTCAGTTTGTTCTTTTCTAGAAAGTTCAATCTGGAAAATTTATTGTCCATACGTTCAGGATATGTAAGTGCAAACTGAATCGGTATCCTCATGTCAGGTGATCCAAGCTGCGCTATTATTGACCCGTCTTTGAATTCAACCATGGAATGAATGACACTCTGAGGATGTATAAGAACTTCTATGTTTTTCAGATCTATCCCGAACAGCCATTTAGCTTCAATTACTTCCAGACCTTTATTCATCATGGTTGCAGAATCTATAGTTATCTTGTTCCCCATGCTCCAATTGGGATGGTTCAATGCCTCTGATACAGTGACATTCTCCAGCATGTCTGCGGTTTTACCCCTGAAAGGTCCGCCGGAAGCAGTTAAAAGAAGCTTTGAAACATCCTCTCTCCTATTACCTGTCAGGCATTGGAAAATAGCCGAATGTTCGCTGTCCACAGGCAGAATTTCAATACCCTTTTTTCTAGCCGCATCCATTACGATCGAGCCTGCCGTTACAAGTGTTTCTTTATTTGCAAGCGCAATGTTTTTTCCGGCTTTGATTGCCTCCATCGTAGGTATAAGTCCCGCTATGCCAACGATTGATGTAACTACAGTGTCTATTTCATTTATAGAAGCAACTTTTTTGAGTCCTTCCTGTCCATAAAAAACCTCTATGCCGAGCCCCTTCAGCCTTTCCGCCATTTCGTCCGCCAGTAGCTCATCCCTTACGGATACTATCTGCGGCTTAAACTCTTTTGCCTGCTTTTCAAGCAGATCAAGATTGGAATTTGCAGATAAGCCTAATACATTAATATTCAGGTTACGTGCCACATCCAAAGTTTGTGTCCCTATTGACCCTGTGGAGCCCAGTATCGAAATGCTTTTGGTCATTGCAATTCTCCTTAGTATACGAACAAATTGATGTAAAAGTATATGACCGGCGCAACAAACAGGATACTGTCAAATCTGTCAAGAACCCCGCCGTGTCCGGGCATCAGACTTCCGTAATCCTTAACCTTTACATACCTTTTTATTGCGGATGCAGTCCAATCTCCGATCTGGGATATGATTCCGCACAAAAGACCTAATATCGCAAAATCATAAAAACGTACGTCAAGATCGGGAATACTGTCCTTGAGGAAAAATCCGTACATGCAGGTTATAAGGATGCAGCCTAAAACCCCTCCGATAGAGCCTTCCAATGATTTCTTCGGGCTTATCACCGGAAGTATTTTGGTTTTTCCTATAGCCACTCCGGTAAAATATGCTGATGTATCCGTTGCAAAAGCGCCTATAAAAATCAGCCAAATCAAATACACCCCATGATCCATGTTTCTTGTAAGCACCACGAAGGAAAACAGATATACAACGTATATTATTCCATAGGCTGTCAAAGAAATATCAATCAGATTGAACCGCTTATACAGGAATATAATCGACGTGCTTAGAAGAACGATCAATAAAAAAATCAGAACTCCAAGGTAATTCCCTTTTTGAAAAGAGTCAATAAAATCACTTACAGCCTTAATTTTCCCGTCCATCCCCAGCAACAGCACGGGTATACAGGCTAAATACCCGAAAAGCTTTATGGGTTTGTAACCGGCATTGGAAACAGAATTATAAAACTCATAAATTCCTATAACAGACAAAGCAAAAACAGCAATTCCAAATACAATCTGCCCCGAAAAAACCGCAGCCACAAGCAGAATAGCTAATACAAATCCACTGATAATTCTTGTTTTCATTTATACGCCCCCAAACCTTCTGTCCCTATTTTGAAAAATCCTTATAGCCTCTTCCAAATGCTCTTTACCGAAATCCGGCCATAGTACGTCTGTAAACCAAAACTCAGAATATGCACACTGCCACAGCAGGAAATTACTTATTCTTTTTTCCCCACTTGTACGGATCAGCAAATCAGGATCAGGCATATCTGATGTATAAAGCCTTTGTTCCAAGGCTTCCTCGCTTATATCATTTATATTAAGCTTGCCCTGTTTAACATCATTTATAAGTGATTTCACGGCACTGAGTATCTCTACCTTGCTTCCATAGTTTAATGCTATATTCAAAACAAGACTTTTATTGCATTCGGTCATTTTTTCTACCCTTATAATTTCCTTTTGCAATTCTTCAGGAAGTCCAGCTTTTTCACCTATTACTCTGATTCGTACATACTTTCCGCCAAGCTCCTTCTCCGCATTTTGAAGGTACTCAAGCAGAAGCTTCATAAGACCGTCAACTTCGCTTTGCGGTCTTTTCCAATTTTCTGTAGAAAAGGCGTAGATCGTAAGATACTTTATACCAAAGTCATTGCAAGCGCTTACAATTCTTCTAAGGTTCTCCGAACCCTTTCTATGGCCTACATTTCTGGGTAATCCTCTTTTTTTAGCCCAGCGTCCGTTACCATCCATGATAATGGCTATGTGTTGGGGCACTTTTCCCGGGTCAAAAGAATCCTTTTTCTTGTTTCCAAACAGCCTGCCAAACATCTTAACCTCCGTGCATGCTTCCGAAATAACAGTCAAATCTTATTATAATATATAAAATACATGAAAAAAACAATTACTGATAAAAATTCACAATAAATTAAAAAGAAAAAACCTCTTTTTAAAGAGGTTTGCATACGATTATTTCTATTTTCGAATTTACAGTCTCCTTTACCCTTAAAACCCTGCAGCTATCATCATAACCGGTGCTGCTGTCTCTGGGAGGAGCAACTGTTTTAACAACAAAGTCGGTTATTCCCGCACCCTTAATTATAGCTTTTGCCTCGCCAAGTGTGTATCCCAACACATCAGGTACATTCATACTATACCTCTAATATTTCTTTTTCCTTGGTTTCAACTGCTTTATCAATTTCAGCTATGTATTTGTCGGTAAGATTCTGCATATCTTTTTCAATGTCCTTAAGATCATCCTCAGTAATTTCACCATTCTTCTTTTGGGCTTTGAAATGCTCTATAGCATCCCTTCTTATGGATCTGACTGCAACCTTAGCCTCTTCACCGTGTTTCTTAACTACTTTTGTCAGTTCTTTTCTTCTTTCTTCAGTTAACGGCGGGAAAACCAATCTTATCACTTTGCCGTCATTATTAGGGTTAATTCCTATATCGGATTTTTGTATAGCTTTTTCAATTTCTTTAAGAAGCTTTGCATCCCATGGCTGAATTATTATTACTCTGGCTTCAGGCACGGAAATATTGCCCAATTGCGCAATTGGAGTAGCAACACCATAATAATCTATATTCACCTTATCCAGAACAGCCGGATTTGCCCTGCCCGCTCTCAATCCCGCAAGGTCTTCCTTTAAAACATTCATTGTCTTTTTCATTTTTTCTTCTGTGGGCTTAAAAATTTCCTTTGTCATAAATATCCTCCTTACATTGATATTATTGTACCTATCTCTTCACCAAGTACAACCTTCAGAATATTCTCGGGTTCGTTCAATCCAAAAACCATGATTGGAATATTGTTATCCATACATAACGAGGCGGCTGTCGAGTCCATTACACCCAAGCCCTTATTAAGCACATCCATGAATGCAAGCTTGCTGTACTTCTTGGCATCCGGATTTATACGCGGGTCGCTGTCATAAACACCGTCAACATTTTTTGCCAAGAGTATTACCTCTGCATCTATTTCGGCAGCCCTCAAAGCAGCTACTGTATCGGTGGTAAAATAAGGATTTCCGGTACCGCAGGCAAAAATGACAATCCTTTTCTTTTCCAGATGCCTTACAGCTTTTCTTCTTATGTAAGGTTCGGCGATCTGTCTCATTTCTATTGCGGTTTGAACTCTGGTAGGAATGCCCCTTGACTCAAGCGCATCCTGCAGTGCAAGAGCATTGATTACAGTAGCAAGCATCCCCATATGGTCTGCGGTAGTACGATCCATTCCCTTTCCGCTTCTTCCCCTCCAAAAGTTGCCTCCTCCTATTACTATGGCAATCTCAACACCCATTTCGTGAACCTGATTTATCGTATGCGAAATTTGGCTTAAAATGTCTGGATTAATTCCGTTTCTCAAATCGCCTGCCAGCGCCTCACCGCTGATTTTCAAGATGATTCTTTTATACTTAGGTGTTTGCATTGAAGTAATACCCCCGCTCTTTAGAATATTTTTCTACACCGAAATCAAAAATCCTTCTTTTACCGGAAAATAAGATTATTATTTTCAAATTGAGCAAAATAAAGGGAACATATGAAAATATGTCCCCACATATGCTATTATTTAATCTGCTTCATTACTTCGTCGGCAAAGTTCTCTTCTTTCTTCTCAATACCTTCGCCTCTTTCATATCTGACAAATCTTCGGATGTTTATATTCTCACCGATAGTTGCAATTTTTTCATTCATAAGCTGCTGAACTGTCTTATCGGGATCTTTGATAAACGGCTGTTCCAAAAGGCATATTTCTTTAAAGAATTTATCGATTCTGCCTTCAACCATCTTTTCAATAATCTTTTCAGGTTTCCCTTCGTTAAGGGCTTGAGCTTTAAGTATTTCCTTTTCCTTCTCAACCAATTCGGCAGGAACTTCTTCTCTTCTGACGTATTCTGGCTTAGCAGCTGCTATCTGCATCGCAACATCTTTTACAAATGCTTTGAAATCTTCGTTCTTAGCAGCAAAGTCAGTTTCTATGTTAACTTCAACGAGAACTCCGATTCTTCCGCCGCCATGTATGTATGATTCAACCAATCCTTCTGCAGCTATTCTTGATGCCTTCTTAGCAGCAGCGGCAAGTCCCTTTTCTCTTAAAAATTCTATAGCCTTTTCAATATTTCCGTCAGTTTCAGTCAAAGCTTTCTTGCAATCCATCATTCCTGCCCCTGTTGTTTCACGGAGCTGCTTTACCATTTCTGCAGTAACCATCATTAATTCCTCCATACTCTTATTTCTTATTTATTTCAAATTTGTTTGAGCAATCATTATATAGCAATATATCGGATATATTTTGTGTAAATCGGTATAATTTTTATACCTGCGCATCCCAATATATATTTTAAAGGGGACAACTCTGTCCAACAAGATAAAAATCCCGGAAAGGTTTGCCCCCCTGTCAAACTTTGCAAATACCGACTATTGATTAGCCTTCAACAGCTTCATCCACTTCATCCTTATCCGGTGTTTCCTGATCTGTAGTCAGCTGTTCTCCCTGTCTGCCTTCTATAATAGCATCAGCTATTGTGGAAGCAATCAATTTAACAGCCCTTATAGCATCGTCGTTTCCGGGTATTACATAATCAACTTCGTCAGGATCACAGTTTGTATCAACTATTGCTACAACAGGTATCCCAAGCTTCTTTGCTTCGAGAATGGCATTTCTCTCTTTTCTTGGGTCTACTACGAACATAGCGCCCGGCACTCCTCTAAGGTTTTTGATTCCGCCGAGGTTCTTCTCGAGATCAACCATTTCTTTTTTAAGCTTGATAACTTCTTTCTTAGGCAAAACTTCAAAAGTTCCGTTGCTTTCCATTTCTGTGAGCTGTTTCAATCTGCCTATTCTTTTACTTATCGTCTTAAAGTTTGTAAGCATTCCGCCGAGCCATCTAACATTTACAAAATACTGGCCGCTTCTTTCTGCTTCTTCCTTGATTGAATCCTGTGCCTGTTTCTTTGTTCCTACGAACAGTACGTCCTGACCGTTCATTGCAACTTCTCTTATGAAGAAATAAGCTTCTTCAACCTTCTTTACAGTTTTCTGAAGGTCAATGATGTATATGCCGTTCCTCTCTGTAAAGATGTACTCTGCCATTTTCGGATTCCACCTTCTTGTTTGGTGTCCGAAATGAACGCCTGCTTCCAATAACTGCTTCATTGAAATAACTCCCATTTTATTACCTCCTAATAGTTTTTATACCTCCGCATGCATCATTTTTACGGAAGACCCGTACAGGCACTTTTCCGCAAATCAACCTGCGTGTGTATTTTTCGTTATGTAGTATAACATATAGGAATATTTTTATCAAGATTAAGAGTAAAAATTTAAGTTTTAAATTCCATTCTCGGGTAATAATTATTAATGAAGAAAAATTCGGTTTCATTTGGGAGCATCCATGCTTGAAAAATACAATCATATTATTAAAAAGTCGCCATATATAATCATAGTCTGCATAATTGCCGTTATGACTGCTTATGCAATTCTCAAGCTGGCTCTTTATCTTTTACCCTTTGTTCTGGCTCTGGCTTTATCCACGTTAATTGAACCGATAATCAAGTTTTTCATAAAGAGAATCGGTCTGCCAAGAAAAATATCAACAGCAGCAACTCTTTTGCTTATGCTTGTCGTATTCGGAGGTTTAACAGGTCTTCTTGTTTTCAAAGTAATAAGTGAGATAAGAGGCTTTTATAATACGTTTCCCCACAGCTTCACCAATTTCTATAATAACATAAACCATCTTCTGGATGAAGGCTCCGAAATATATCTGGGACTTCCTGCAGAGTTTACCCGCAGCATTGATGCAGTCATCTCCAACATCTCACTATCAGTAATGAGCATAATTAACTCCATTTTTCAGGGTATACTCAATACAGCCGTCTCAATCCCGCAGACTATTATTTTTATAGTTGTCACAATCCTTTCAACATACTTTCTATCAAGCGACAGGGATAAAATCTATAAATTTTTCAAGCAGCAGCTTCCTGCAAAAGTTCTGAAAAGATTGTCAATAATAAACAGCAATATATTTACAGCTCTGATCGGATATGTTAAAGCACTGCTGATTCTAATGGCAGTGACTTTCACCATATTATGCATCGGTTTTCTGACAATCGGAGTCAAATATGCTTTGATGACGGCACTTTTCATTTGCCTCGTTGATGCCTTACCAATATTGGGAACGGGAACAATAATGGTTCCTTGGGCTGTTTACGACTTTCTGACAGGACAGAAAAGGCTTGGCTTGTATATTCTTGTTATTTACGGAATCATCGTTCTGGTCAGGCAGCTGATTGAACCCAAGGTTGTAGGAAAACAGATAGGAATTCATCCTCTGGTGACCTTACTGGCAATGTATGCAGGGCTCAAATTTCTCGGAGTCTTGGGTATGTTCGCCGGGCCGATAATAGCTATTGTACTTAAAAGCATTCTGGAAGGTACTTTAAAGGATAAAAATATTAAGGATTTGGTTGTGAAAAAATAAAAACTGCCGCTGTGGTAGTTTTACAAGGTCATTTTCAATTCTTACAACATCTTTTTTTAATTCTTTGATGTCTTTTTTTACTTCCTTAAATTGTTCCGTTACATCTTTTCTAAAATCCATCATATCTGAATACATTTTAGTAATTAATTCAAAAGATTTGTCTTCCATCGATTTCACGCTCCCTCAGGTTAGTATCTTCCGTATATGTTCAATCCCGGTTTTTTTCATTTTTTATATTGCAAACTTCCCTTTATTACTATTATTAACCCCTGAAGCTCAATTAACTACAAAGACGCTATTATAAGTTTGAAAAGACTTCGTAGTACTTTCAGGTTATAATTACAACGACTCTGGAAAATAAACACGATGTTTATTTTAGGAGCAACTGCGCCACGGATGGTGTCATTTGCTCCGACAGACAAAGGCAGCAATTAGAATCTGCTAAAAGTACAGAAGTCTTTTCATTGCGCCCTAGTCAGAATCCACGTCGCATGAGTGGCGATTTTTCGTTACATTTTCATCGCTGAAAAGGTAAAAGCCAGTAGTAATAATTCTATAGTTCTTCTTTGTAGTGCCTAAAATCTGTCTTTCCACTTTTGAGCGACCAAACCTGGAGGAAAAGTCGCTGTTCAATCGCCACAGAGGCTGTTAGGGCACAGTGAAAATCCTCCTATTCACTTGACGATTCAAAAATCTTCCTTTGGTGGCCGCCTCTATTCCCATCCCTGGTCAGCTCCGTCTAAAACAAGCATCCGTGCTTGTTTTGCCACGTCGTCGATTTTTTCATCGATCGGCACGGGCCGAACGGAGTTTTTTCAAACTCTTATGAGTGTCGTTGGAGTGCCATAAGGATTCTTTTATACTTCTTGAATTTGTGATTCATGTATTTTGGTTAATCCTATTACCTTCTTTGTTTTGAGCAATATATTTCAGGCCAAATAACCGTTTTAATTTTCTTACTAATTCGCCCAACTCCACTTTCCATTATTAGCCTTCTGCGAAGTTCATATTATTGTGCTTTTCAATTGAAATGTTTCCGCTAACAAAGTGGCACGAGTTGCCATTATTGATGTCGGGTTTCTCGGGAACAGGTCAACCATTATTTAGTGCTTTAGCGGTATGTGGAAACATATCAACGATTATACAGTTCTCGGGAACATATCGATGGTTTTAGGCTTGTTTCTCTGAAAATTAACCTTCAAGGGAACATTTCCATAAACAGCTAATCTTGCATTTCCCCATTGTTACATCTTCATTCTTTAGATTCACACTTCTTCTCTAATGATACTTTCAATGTAATTTCACCAGCCAATTCTCCATTTGAACTACAAGATTTGATGAAATATGATAGCTTAACAACATTACTCAACGGTTTCACCAAGATGCTTGAACCCATCCATTTTGTTTCTTTTGGTCTCAAGTTTCTCACTGTGTATTCAACGATAGAATTATCATACTCAATTGGTTTTGCAATATATTTTTGTATTTCTATTTCGTAGTCTTTACTGTCATAGTTTGTTTGTCCCCATATATTTGTCTTTTGTATTCTTCGGTTATGTTCCGACATATTGAAGGACAAATCCAAATCATATTGTATCTTATCAGTCTCAGGTAAAAGGAATATTCGTTTTACAAAATCATTTTCGTATATTATTCCTTCCAATCCAGATATTTCTTCATTAAATAGCTTATAGTTCGGTATGATTATTTCAGCTGTTGTAACATCTGCCTTAACCATGATAGAAAGGTCTTCATCATTAAGATTACTATCATTTGTAATAGCCAATGGTATCAAGATCAAACCATTAAAGGTATCTAAATATCGTTCAAGCAACTCTAATTGCAGAAAGTTATATTGCAGCGCAACGAAATCATCATGCTTTCTTATTTCATCCTCAGTCCCATCAAAAGTTGAGCCTTGCAAGTTCTGGTTTGGCTTACTAACTAAATTCCCCATGCAAAAGAAGGTCTCATCAAGATTTGTCCCAAATTGTTCATTCACTTTTTCTTGAATATCCGTCTTCTCTTCTTCTTTAATTCTGAACAGCTGAGGTTTTGACAACGATTCAAACCAACTAGAGTTCATCAAAGTAGCTAAACTTTCTTTGAGTGGAAGTACGATGTTTTGACCGACTTCTTTCACTTCCTCATTTGCAGAGACTTCTTCTAGCTTTTCTTCTGGTGAATTCAATTGAATCTTAGATATTCTCTCAACTAAAGCTTTACATTTCGACAATATACTCTTTTTTAGATGATTGTAACTACTGAGATTTCGAACAGTAATGGCTGAAAATTCACCCAACACCGTTCCTGTTTCAAAATCATAACAACCAACTGAGTGTGATGAAAAATTGCCTTTTGATTTTACATTTCCGTTTATCATCAAGTCAGTAACCGTGTCAACAATTATCCCAGCTAATACCTTTTTAACATTGGCCTTGGTATTCCTATCCAATGAAAACGGAGTTAATCTTCTATGTGCGATATCAAATGGTAATTGTTCAATTTGTCCAAAATCAGTATTTATAACACAAATAATCCTATCCCAGCCTAAAGTTTTAGCTGCATAACCGAGTTCTAATAAAACATTGGGATTTGGCGTCAGTCTTATTTCATCTTCTTGAAGCTTTTCTGGTACTCCTTCTTCGTCTCTTAATGAAGTGTATTTATTGACAGCGCTAACATCAGCTATAAATATATCGCTCTCATCTATTTTTGAAAAAATAGTTTGTACAATATCTGGAGAACCATATTCATTCTTTGTATCTCTATCAGCCTCTATCTTTATTGAATCCCTCAAAATGCTTACAGCTTGTTCTATACTTTCTTGAATAATATACCTTGATTTATTTCCAGGTAAATCGGATTGCCATGAATAGAACACTTTTATTTCTTTAGTAGCTATATTAATCCCTCCTTTCATTATCCCTTGAATCAGTTGCTAATACATTTCTCGTAGAATATTCTTGAACTGCTTGTTTTATTTCATCGGAAAGTTTTTGACTCTCTCTCATCTGCTCATGCAACAGTTCACAATTAATCCAATGTTGTTCCCACTTCTCCTTGCCAACAATTTTCTCAAAATCTATTTTTTGAGGGTTACTCCATTTTTCATATTCTTCTAACCGCATAATTCTTTCATTTAAATCTTTGATTTTACGCACTGTTGGGGAAAGTTGTGCATTTCCAGTCATCCACGTTTTCCAATTGGTATTGCCTTTTGATTGGTTGCACTTTCCACACGATGGAACGAGATTATTTATTTCAGAAATGTATCCAGTTGCTCTTTTATTTAGAATTAATGGCCGGAAATGGTCCCATTCAGTATACTTGCCACCGCAATATGCACAACAAATACTTGTTTCGTCCATACCTAAAATTGTTAGTACACTTTTAATTTCTTCCTCAGACGGCACAATACAAGGTATTATTCCGTTGATAAAAGCATTAGTGATACTTGATGTTCGACCAGTAATTTTTACTGGTGTAGGCATTTTAAATAAGCTTTGGTAACCCATGTTTATAGCCTTTCATAAAGTATATTTTGCTCTTTTTGGGTAAATACTTTTTATCATTTCTTCAATTCTTAACGACATAGTCTACTACACATTTCACATTCCTTGAGCAGTGTTCTACCCTTTATTTTTCAAAATGTTGTACATTTCATTTTTATGTTTGCTTGCCTTTTTTTCTGTCCACTTCCCATCGCCAAGTCTTGTCATCTTTTCCATGACTTTTAATTTCAGACTTTGATTGATAATACTCGGATATGAATTGATTTTCCCAACAGGTGGCAGGTTAGAAAACTTAGAGTTCCCAGAAACCGTTATTAACGCTAGATTTCCAAATCCGTTCAAGTCATCCTGGTCCCAGCATTCTCCTTCGACCGGATGTTGCGGCTGAAAATGCTCGATGGAACTTCTAAACTGGAATTGCCAATCATCTTGAAGCGGTGATATAATTTCTTTTCCGCTATAATAATAACCATCTCGATAAATTAAATAATCAAGATATGAAAATACAATTCGTTCAACTCCAAAACCATTCCTGTTTTGGTAATCGGAATCATCAACCTTCTTCTTACAGTAGTTTTCTAACAAAGCAATAATGTCAGTTGTCTCATTTTCTAACAAGTTAGATAAAATTATTGTAATCCAGTGCATAGTTTTTGGTGATGTATAAGTAATACGCAAACATGATTGAAGTGTTCTTAGTTTCTTATTATCATTACCTTCATCACCCAATGTACCAACATATTTAGGTTTATCGCTATTTTTCTTGTTATCACGATATTTTTCTAAACGTTGTAAGGACCATTTGCCTGTTTCTTTGTAATCTCTAGCAAACTCACGTTTTAACACGTACTTGTCAAATAGCACTCGACACTTCAATAGATGGAACAAAAAGTCTTTTGCCTTTTCAGGCGTTGACCATGCCCAAGATAAATTATTAAGGAAGTGTTTATCATCAAGGGTCGCATCCTCTTCTCCAAGCTTTCTTATGACTGCATTGACTTGCAATAAGAGGTTTGGAAAAGAAATAGTCGATTCAAAACGCTCATTCTCATCTTCAGATTGCGTGTTTGACACACTAATCATCTTATTTTCTTTCAAGATATCAATTAAAGATTTTTTATCTAGTGATTTATTTTCTGTAGAAATTTTACTCTTTATAGAATCAAAATTCTTCATTGATTGACTTAGACTACTCCAGTTCTCAGTAAAGATGCTTCTTCGCACATCCACATTAAAATTCATCTGAACATATGAATTCATATCAGAACATTTTTCCCAAATCAGCGCTGCTACATTTTTATCGTGATCGCTTTTAAATACTTCTAACAACTTAGCTTTAGCGATTTCATGAAGTTCCAATTGTTCTCCACGGGTATTCATAATTTCAAAGTAATGGTTTAAATCAATATTCTGCGGGACTTGTACACGAATAAGAAAAACCTGTTTCAACTTTTGAACAAATCTTCTTTTGTCGATATTTTTATTCTTGAAGTAGTTATCAACGATTTGAAAACCATTCAAGATTTCTAGTGATGATAATTCTTCAATTAATTCTTGATTATTACTATCGTTGACATAAGAAAGGGTACGATTTGATTTTTCACGTGCCTCAAATCTCAAAGCTTCTTTCGCAAATACAATCCCTAAATACTTTTCAAGAAGATATAAAGTCGTTAATCGCTGCTGCCCATCAATGACTTCGTAAACATTGTTATCAGTTTGATTAACAATCAAATTCCCTAAGAAGTAGTTTTTATTAGAACCGTCAATAGAGCTTTCAATATCTTCAATCAATTGTTCTATTTGCGTTTCACCCCATGCATAATTACGTTGATAAATCGGCACTAGGTAATTGATATTGGCAAAAACTTCTGATACCGGTATTATTTTTAAATCGTCAGTCATCTTCTACCACCCATTCCATTCACAAAGCAATTTATATACTGCTTTGTATTTTTCTTTATTATTGTCATCAATGTCTGGTTTTGTAAGCACAAGTAACTTCAATCCTTCTGGATCAGCCATTTCGCTGATTGCAGAAAACATATCGATTCCATCATTTGCTCGTTCATGCTGACCTTTTGCATATTTATTGATGGTCTGTGGATACACCGCACTCATTGCTAATCTTAATGAATAACTCCATGAATAAAGTTGCTGCATCACTGATTGGGTTAAGCTCTCAAGACCAAACCTATCTGCAAAGAGTAGTAACGAGCACTCATACAGCTGCTTAATGTAAATATCACCAGAACGCTTGCTTGGAATTTGATCCTGGTCATGAAAGCGATTTATTTGTTTTTGTATTTTTTCTAATAATTTTCCGTAATGAAGTGTGTAATTAAAGAATCGTTTCCCAGCTATCAAGGGTTGTGTCAATTGGAATTGATTCAAAAACTTGGCGGCAAGCAATTCATTACTACCATTAGCATTAAATTGTTCTACATACAGATTACTAGCTTTATGATAAATTGCATAATTGTAGATATTTGCTCCCTTAATTCCTTTGAAAGAATCAATTTTGCTTGAAGAATAACCTAAACCCTCTTTTCCTTTATACCATTGAGTCAGTGGGTACAAATAGTTTTTAAATAAATCGTTTAAATTGTCTTGGTTCATGTTTTCCCAGCTATTTATGATTTTAAATTTCTGGTTTTCATCTTCATTATTCATTTCTCGCAAATGGTATGATTTCAACAAATCGTGTGGTGCCAACTCTTTTCCACGAGAATTTTGTGAATCGAAGAATTGAAATGCCTCTTGCTCACTGTCTGTGACAATTTGAACAGTTGTGCATTGATTCAAAAGATAATCTTTATATTTTTTACATTCATCGTCGGTTAGTTCATTAGTTCTCTTAGAAAGAACGCCAAAATTTGTGACTATAACATCATTTGATAGTTTGCTGATTTTTCTTTCAACAGTCTTTGTTTGTCATCGCCTAGGCAATAAAGCAGAATTGATAATGTAGTAAGCCTCTGTTGTCCATCAACAATATTATTTTTTCCAGAGCGTTCTTTGTGTAAGATTACCGATCCAAGACGATATTCATTGACTCCATCTTTATACGCCTCATATGTATCAATAAATAAGGTGTTAGTTGACTTCACGCTCCAACTGTATGGTCTCTGATATGACGGCAAGGTTAAATTTATAGCCAGTAAGTCTTTTAATTTGGTTATTTTTAATTCATCTTGAATTAGTGCCATTATTCTTCTCCTCACATTTTATTTTGACACCATCATGCCAAAATAAATCCATCTGCATTTACTAATTCGCCGGTAGCTAAATACCTCATTGGCACTCATCCAACTGGTGAGTTCTTGCTCCCGCGTATCTGATAGTTATCAATTGCTTGCTCGATTCATGTCTTATTTACTATACTAATTGTTAAATATAGCATCCAAAACAAATTTAATTCAACTTCCCAATACAGACATAACCAATACCTCCAATTATACCATAATTTCCTTTATTATATGACATTATATTTTTTTCTGTAACGAACCAAACAAAAAAAGCTGATAAACCCTAAGTTTCAGGCTTTACCAGCTTTTATTCATACGCACAATCATTTCTTCCTTACAGGAAACTGTATCTCTGTCACATATTCATTTGGATCTTTTGTTATCCATTCACCCTTCAAATATAATTCTCTTTGTGGTCCTATTATTTCATAGCCGTTTTCTTCAATCCAGTTAGAAATTGCACTGTAAGCCATATTCAGAGTTTGAAAAGACCCTTTATGAACTACACATGCCATTTCCTTTACAACTTCAAGAAGCTTAACTTTTATTCTGTCTGTATCGGATAAATCTCCTATTATAGGTTCAATTACTTCTGCATCAACGCCTTCTTCATTACAGCCTGTACCATGGTATATCACCATACATGGCGGTACAATTTTCGTATTACTTGCTTTTATGTGTTCACCCAGTTCGTCCCAAAGATGCCCCTGTTCGGAATAATTCGGAATAATATCCCTTAGAGAAGCAACCCTAACGGGTTCAACAGCTTTTATAACAACATCATATTTCATATCATATGCCTCCTGTTTACATATTTTCATAAGAGCTTCAACGCGAGACAACCTTTCTTGTTCAGCACTAATCTTTCCGGAAATCTCTACATGCTTTAACTCCAGAAGCGTTTGAATTTGCTCCAGATCAAGGTTTTTATCTAATACAAGAGCAATTTCATCCAGCGAGAAACCGATATCTTTCAATGAGAGTATTCTGTTTAGCCTTGGCATCTGGCTTGCAGAGTAATAGCGATATCCGGTAAATGAATCCACCTTTTCAGGTTGTAACAATCCAAGGTTGTCATAGTGTCTGAGCGTTTTCACCGTCACCTTGTTCAATTTTGCAAAGTCACCTATTTTAAACATTTGTGCTCCTACATAAACTTATTTTTTTGAGGCCTCATTTATATGATAAACCTTTCTGTAACAGGAGAGTCAATACTAATATAAATTTTTTTCACAACAGAGTTACATATGAACCACATTTATAAAAACTCGAGATAAACTCCCTGGGCGATAATTTTATACAACCACTCTTGCCTTAATCCCTTTGTTTTCAAAGACTGTTATGATTTCATTCAATTTACCCTTATCGGGAGCTTTAAATTTCAGCTCATCAAAGCTTTTACCCAATGCCAGATAGTAATGGCTTGTATGAGGGTTGTAGGGCAGCAGCTCAATTTTGTTCAGACCCTGTGACAGCATTATTTCAGAGAGTTTTACAGAGTAAAAAACTGCCTTTAACGGCAGTTTTCAGGTTTAAGCTCCTTGCTCAATTTTTTTATCGCCTTTTTCTCTATTCTGGATACATAAGACCTGGAGATTCCAAGCATCTTCGCTATTTCGCGCTGGGTCTTGCTTGCTCCGTTAAGAAGCCCATACCTTAGCTCCAGCACAGTTTTCTCCCTGGTCTTCAAAACATCCTTCATCTTATTATACAGCCGTCTGACCTGCATCTTCAGTTCTACTTCGTCTATTACAGATTCATTCTCGTTACCCATGACATCAATAAGTGTGATTTCGTTGCCCTCACGGTCATAGCCTATAGGATCCTGCAGAAAAACTTCGCTCTGGATCTTTTTTGTTGACCTGATCTGCATGAGAATCTCATTTTCAATGCACCGTGCCGCATATGTTGCAAGCCTGGTTCCCTTATCCTGGTCAAATGTAGATATAGCCTTTATCAGCCCTATTGTTCCGATGGAAATCAAATCATCACTGTCACTTCCGAGAGTGTTGTACTTCTTGACGATATGTGCGACAAGCCTGAGGTTCCTTTCAATAAGAACGTTTCTAGCATCCTCATTGCCGTTTTTATACATCTCGATGTATTTCTGTTCCTCGTCCGGCGCAAGCGGTTGTGGAAACGAGTTGGGATTCGAAACATAGCCACAAAGAAAAAAGACATTTTTTATTGTTTCGAACAATGCTGAAAAGAGTATTTGAATCATAAAAGGTACCCCCAAAAATAGGCTACCTTTTAATTATATGAGTTGGATTTTGAAATAGTGCCAGTACAAATTGAATTATTTAAGTCAGCTTACCTTTTGATTAATCTCAACTGCCTCTTCATAGTTTGCTTATACCCGTCGAATAAAGCTTTTGTCAATGAATCAAGCTTGTATTAAATCTATCAATTAAAACTTAAGATAAAGGTTACTTCATCTTGTTATCAATTAATTTTTTATATATACCGCCCAATTTGGCCCCGATTACTTGAAGATCTCTGTCAGTTGCAGTCTTTCTGCCTGCCTCAACAGTTCCCTTGAGCTTCGAAGTATCCATAAGCAGCTTTTTAAAGCCATTTACGTCAGTTGCTTTATGGCAGTTCACTTCATGCTGCATCCATTCCTTATAAACAGGTATATCCCTTATTACAACCGGGCACTCCATTGACAATGCCTCTAAAACTACAATCCCTTCATTCTCTTCATAACTAAGAAACAAAAACGCATCAGCAGCGCTATATGCTCCCAGAATGGTATCTTCGGGAACAAATCCCGGGAATGCGACATTGGAAGGGGGATTCTTAATCAGCTTCTTCACTTTTCTAGGCAGAACATAAGTCATTTTAGCTCCGAACCATATAAACCTGTATTCCGGCATTTCTTCAGCGATCTTGCAGAAATCGAATATACCCTTTCTTGCAAACGGCAGGCCTACGCATATCACAACCGGCCCATTGATATTATATTCTTTAATGAATTTCTCCCCAAGCTCTTTATTTTTCTTAAATTTATTCGTATCCACTCCATTTGATACAGGCTCAATTCCCTTTTGAATACCATAACCCTTGACCAGTTCCATTGTGTATTTGCTTGGGGATATAAGGTAGTCAGCCGCACTGTAAATTCCTACGACTAATTTTTTTATAAATGGTGCAATTATATTGCTAAGTGCAAAGCTGTTTTTAAAATCCTCGAAGGTTGTATGGGTATGACATATAACCGGAATATTCTTCTTTTTTGATTTTTTTAAAACCCGTCTGGATTTTAAGCCAAATGTATTTATATGTGCTATATCATAATCCTCTTCCGGGTTTAACGTATAAGGAATCCCGTTCTTTTCCAAGGCCTTTTTTTGATGCTGGAGTGCTTTTCCAACTCCCGATTTGTTAAATGCATTTTGTCCCTCTGAATAAAGAAGTACCTTCATAGTTCCCCCTGTAAAATGTATTTTTGTATGAAAACACATTTATATGTATTTGATTTGTTCAACTACATAATTGTATTATTTCACAATAAAACCGTCAAGCGGATTACTCTTGTTATTATACCCCTGAAACCCGGTTTAAAAAAGATATAACCGGCCACAATGAAAAAGAGAGGGCAATTTCCCTCTCCTTCGTTCTTTACTATTCATGCAATGTTTGTACCTTTTACCATCGGAATTGTCGCAGACTTAGGATTTTAATGGCCTGCGGCCGCCTCCAAAGTGTCCTTTGCCCATTCCTAAACCATTTGTCAGTCCGCTGTCGCTTACATTCTTGCTCTTTTGGTCAATAAGCTTAGCTGCCGAATCACCTTGTTCCTTGGTTATAGCCCCATTGGAAACCATCTTGCTGATAAGGTCTTTTTGCGCTTGTGAAAGCTTAGCAGAAAAATCCTTGAAATCTGCTTTTTGCTGATCAGTAAGCTTGGATGTGTCAACACCTCTCATATTGAAGAAGTTGAGGCCTCCGATACCTAAAAAATCTCTGACTCCCTTGCTGAAGCCGTTCTTTTCAATATCGCTTACCATGCTGTCTATTTTCTTTAAAAGGTCATCTCCTTTTTCTTTGCTTAAAAAGCCGTTTGAAATCATTTTACTTACCATATCTTTTTGAATGCCTGCAATATTTTTGTATGAATCCAGCAAGTCAGATTTCTGTTTGTCTGTCAGCTTTGAAAAATCCAGTCCGAACAGTCCAAAGCCTCTTTGGCCCATGAAGCCTTGTCCAAGTCCTTGTTTGAAACCTTTTCCGAATCCTTGAAGGAATGCACTGTCACCGCCGTTCTTCAACATCTCGTCAATCCTTTTGAGCTGTGCATCACCTTGTTCTTTTGTCAGGGTCCCGTTTGAAACCATTTTGTTGATGAACTCCTTCTGGAGATCAGCCATCTTTTGGTTGTAAGTTTTAATATCGGACTTCTGACTGTCGGTAAGCTTCGAGACATCGATCCCGAAAAAGCTTCTTATAGTCTTTGCAGCCGGCACATCAGATGTAGCTGCAAACACTGAGAAAGGGACAACAAGTGCTGCAGAGATTGCGAGTACAATAAGTATTTTCTTCTTATTCAGAATGTCCACCTCCTTTTTGTTTTATTGCTTTTATTCTACCCTGTCAATGTGATAATACCGTGTATATTTTATTAAATAATTATGAACTGCATGTCCTAAAGACTATAGCCCCTTTTTCATGATTTCCTGTGCAATCTCGGCAAATATAGGTGCTGCTGCCTGCCCGCCGGTCATTCCGTTTTCAACAAAGACGGTCATCGCATATTTGGGGTTGATTTTCGGGAAATACCCCGTAAACCAAGCCTGAACTACCTTTTTACCGTCCCTGTACAGCCCCGTTTCTGCACTGGCTGTTTTACCGCCGGCACCCCCATATTGCTCAAGGTCAACTTTTTTACCGGTTCCTTCACTTATAACTGCTTCCATAAGGCTTCTGATTTCGTTTGAGGTTTCCTTTGAAATGACCCGTACTCCTTGATTCTTCCTTAAGTCTTTTATATCGGTTCCATTACTGTCAACAATGGAATCCACTATATTTACCTGATTTTTTATTCCTCCGTTGGCTACCGTTGCCACCAGGTTGGTAACCTGAACAGGTGTTGCCATAATGTCTCCCTGCCCTATAGATATATTTGCGGTATCGCCCTGCGTAAAATAGCTTTTATTTAAGGGTAAATTTCCTGTTGTCTCATTTATTCCCTGATATTTGATTCCCGTATAGCCTCCAAGGCCGAATTTTTGTGCCATTTCCAACATGTCCTTGTGTCCGATCCTGATTCCCAGATCAATAAAATATGGATTGCATGAAAGTGCAAATGCCTGTCTGAAGTTTATCATTCCATGACCGCCTTGCATGTACGAGGTGCACCTAAAACTCCTGTCCCCGATTTTCACCGACCCATTGCAGACATAGCTCTCATCCAGTGATATTCCGGATTCAAGGGCCTGAGCAGCATCAACAATTTTAAATATAGACCCAAGATTGTATGATGCAACCGTCTTGTTAAAAAGTTCATTGTTCGGACTCATCAGATATTTCTCTACCTGGTTCTGGTCAAAATCAGGCTTGCTTACAGAAGCCACAATGTCACCGGAATTTACATCCTCTATGACAATAGCACCCCCGCTGCTGCTTGACTGATAATACTTGTCCATTACATTCTCCGCTATTTGTTGAATATGGTAGTCAAGGGTAAGCTTTATATTCTGCTTATCGGTGTTTTGATTATTTATGATTCTGTATCCCAACCCCTGCAAAGGGTTGTTTTTTGCATCTTTAACCAAGCCTACAGAGGTTTCCCTATTGCTCTCCAGCACATCTTCGTATGACTTCTCAATTCCCGAAACTCCTTTTCTGTCAGCTTTGGACAAATATCCGATTATATGGGGTGAAAGAGAACTGTTGTCATATCTTGCAAGAGAATTGAGTACAGAAATACCTTTTATCTTCAGTCTAAGTATCCTCTTTTTCATTTCGTTATCAATATCCAATATTAAAGGCTGTTTCTTTTTATTTATTTCTGCTTCAACCTTGGAATAGTCAAGTCCCAGCATGCCGCAGATATTGCTTATCGCTTCTTTATTCTCCCTGAGATAGATAGGTTCTAGAACAGCAATGTATTTTGGTGACCTGTCTGTAAAAGGTATTCCGTTTCTGTCAAGTATTTCACCTCTCAGCTTTCCGACTCTTGTATCGAGTATTCTTTGGTTGGAAGCCAGTTGAACAAGATTCTTGCTGTCAAAAAACTGTATATAAAAAACACGCCCGGCAACAATCAGCATTAAAAATATTATAAGGGCAAAAAAACCCCTCAGTCTTTTCTGCAATATTAAACACCCCTTCCTTATCTAATAAATTTTCCCATAAAGAAGAGGTGTTTATTCAGTCATTAAATTTATTTATACAACTTTCCCACAACCTTTAATTATTGCATCTTAAAGCTACTGATTTTAGGAAATTCAAATAAATCAGTGTGTTACTCCGCTGCCGTAATCATCGCTTGACCTCTTGTCAGCATAGTAGAATACCGTATCGCCGTCAGCGAGGCTGAACACAGCCCCTGAATAGTCCTTTTTGGTGTAATCGTAGCCCTCCGTTTCCCACATGTTGCAGTTAGGAGCATTATAATAGCTCAGGAAGGGGTGGTCGAAATCTCCGTTTTTGACTGTTGTTATATCGAAGTTTACGATGATATAGCCGTTCCTCAGCCATATCGGTTCTTTGCCGTTGAGTCCGTTGTTTTTCTTTGCATATTCTGTAACATTATATCCCTGCGGGACGGCATAGCACTTGTCAGGCAGCATATACTGTCCATACCAGTGCTGTTTGGAGGCTATTGCATCCTTCCATGCTACTCCGGACGGCAAATCGTTTGTCGCCCCGATGAAGGTCCTGAGGGGCTTTGATAGCACGATACTGTCATACCAACCCAGCTTGGCTTTCTGACCGGTGAATACTTTTTTGTCAATTCCCAGTGCCTTACATGTGTTGTCTATCTGTGAATCTGGAACATTTCTATACGGGTCTGCAAGTTTTATATAGTGCGTATTCTGGTAGTCCTGGTCACTTCCAACTTTTATGAAGTAATGTTCCTTGCCGTTGTATTTTTCATTGTAATACAAGTCAACTCTCTTCTTTCCCGAGCCGTCCTTGTTTACATACCAGAATGTCGGGTTTATCTGTATGCAGTCCTTTTCACCCGAGTAATTGCCGATAGATTCAAGCTCGAATTTGAAAGCATATCCCGTTTTTAATGCTCCCTTATTTTTATATTCGGGATGGCTTCCGTTCAATACAGGCAGGGTAAACAGGGAATTAGTTCCGTTTGAGTTCCCGTTTTGATTCTTTGTCCCGACCCAATAGTAATTGCCTTTGTGTTTAGCAGTTTTGGCTTTGACTCTGAATACATTTTCCCACAACGGGTAATCCTCTATATCGGTTATTTTGAAGCCGTACAATCTTCCTGATACCTGTACCGGCTTGGAGTCTGTTGCAACATAATTGTTTATGTCCAGATTGGCTTTTGCCTGGGTGTTTTCATCCGGATCAGGGCTATTTATGGCAATTTCACGAAAGTTTATGGTATAATTGCCCTCGTCTACCCACGTAGGTATGTAAAAATTGATTATTTCGGTATTCAGCGGTTCCGAGTGCCAGGTGTTGGCCTTAAGGTATTTCCCGGTTTCACGGAATGTAGTGTCGATGTACACATCAAACGGGAATTTTACCTGCTTTGCCTTTGTATATGCGGAATAATCTCTGTTTCCGTAGCCTTTTATATCAAGATGGTCACCTTCTGTAGGTATTTTTATCTGGGAAGGCATGTCCAGGATTAACGGTGTTCTGGTATTGTCAGGCTTAAGCATTTGGTTGTAGGTTTGATCATTCAGTATTCCCGCATAGCATACAACAGGCGTATGCACTGTTACGGAGTTAATGTTGTTGACAGGCTCAGTGATTTGATCATCACCTGCCGGGACTCCCGGAGTATCAACTCTTTTGTAATAGATTGTGCCTGTGCTGTTCTTTACCCCGTTTAACTCGGTGTTGTCAATATGCAGACTGCTTTTGTAAAGAACGTCTTTTCCGATTGTCGTTGGGTTTGGCATATTATTAGGTGAATCTGTGCAAAATGCACAAGGTAATTGATCCATTATAGCTGTACCGTTTACAATAAGCTTGTCGTTTTTAACCTTTACAGGATCTTTGGCTATTTCTTGATCGGCTAACGGTCTATTGTCCTCGATCTTGCTGTCGGGTACATAGCTGTATCCGGGTAAATCGACAGATTTATCAATGTTCATTACATAGGTTCCGGATTCTGAGTCATATGTAAATTTTGACGGCATAGTTACATGATCACCGGCATTGTTGGAATGTTCCACCTGAACAGTTGGCATGGAAATTCCCGATGGTGTCAGTGTTACACTTCCGGAAGGCAAAGCCGAATTTTTTATAACGGCTTTTTCAATGCCGTACACGTCCAGCTTGTCTATAACCCAATAAGCGTAATCATAGCTTATATTATACGTTTGGGTTCCGTGCTTGGTATCTGTCATCTTTTCATCATAATAGCTTGTTGTTTCATGTCCGGGACAGTAATCATTTATTCCATCTTCATCTGCGTCCATGCAGAAATCCGGAGCCTGATGGTGCCAGTTTGAGGTGCTTGATCGTTGTTCCGTCCAAGACAGATTGTATGTGGTATTTACGTTTACCTGGTAGTGAACCGTACCTTTCTTCTGCACGAATTTAAAGTTTTCTATCATGTTCTTGCAGGACACGCTTGTATAAAGCTTTTCGGAGGAGGGTATTCCTTTGGAAACGTCAAACTTTTCCTTCCCTCTGGTGTCTGCTTTTATGACCCCTGTTGCTCCGGCTTTGGTGCTTCCTTCTGTTGAACCCGGCACTATAGGGTTGGTTTCAGTTATTGTGTCCTCGAGATCAGGCGGGGTGTCTGCTTTGTAAAAGGTTACTTTCATGGGGTAATAGAAAACTACCCCTATAGCTCCAACATTCTTGAAGGTTCCGTCACCTATTTTGATTGTACCGCTGTCCCTGGTTATGGTTCCCGAACCAGTGCTGATTTGAATTTTCTTGCCGGGCTTCAAGGAACCGTCTATGTTATCAATCAATGTTGAGTTTGTAGAGTAATCTATTTTTAAGGCTTCACCTGTGTAGGTGCTGTATGCCATACCAAGATGTTCTTTATGCTTGTTTGCATCAAATATGGAATATATATTTCTTCCGTAGTTCTGATCAGGAACAGGAACAAAACCGTAATCACCTAATTCGGGAAATAAATATGAATATGATATTTTCGTATGACAAACAAATTGCGGCATTGCAGTCATGTTAAAAAAAAATGTTGAACCGCTGTTTGTAATAGTAAATATCGGTGTATTTTTATACATGAGGTTTGAATCCATACTATAGCCACCATTTATGTCTATGGAAGCCTTTATATTACCACCCTTATCCAAATAATTCTGTACCACATCTGGAACCGGTACAGTTCTTATGAGTTGCATCCTTTTATCTTCTGCTATTTCGTTAATGTCATTCCATACTTTATATTCCGTATCTTTAATTGTTATTTGGGTTCCATTCGGCATAGTACACTTCCAATATCCTGGTTTTCCGTTGCCGTTTGAATAGTGCCACCATTCATATTGATCCCAGAATGTAAGCGTTGCAAGCTGACCATTATTGCCCTCAGGTTCATCACCGATAGTCATGCTCTGTACCTGGTTTAAATATGGATACCTTGTTTCAGCCTTCGTTCGGATAGGTTGATATTGATTTATCCATACAAAAGTAACTGCAAGTAAAAAGGCTAGTATTCGCTTAAAGTTTTTTACCATCTAGCAAACACCTCTTTTGGCACTGTAATTTTAACCCTTGGAACCTGATATCCAACTTTGAAAAGTTCTTTTTCTGGATATGATAGAGTAAATTTCCCGTCTGTAGAAAATTGATCTTCTTTAGAAACATCTACAATAAGGTACATTTCACTAACTTTTTTCCTATCCATTGGTATAAACTTTTTATCTTGGTAAATCATTATTGGCTGGTCAAAGCTCCCTTGGTTTGGTAGGGTTTTTTCATCTGCTTTTGAACCAGATAAAATATTTACTAATTTTGAGCTTGTTGAAGTTATTAAAAGATTCACATCAAAACTATATCCCTCAGGTACTTTTGGTATATATCCCTTTATATAAGCCTTTCCGTCTTTAGTGTAAAACTGCAGTTTATTAAAAAATATCATCGCAAAATCTTGCACCTTATCAAGCTTCATATCATCAAACATTCCGGTAGTGTCCGTATATGGGTTGAATTTAACCCCCTCTACCGTTACGGTAGCCTTTTGAATATAATTGTCAATGTCAACCTTAAGCCTTTTTGAAGGGTCTAGCAGCCTCCTTACGACTGCAACCGCCTGAGCTCTTGTAAAATTGTCGTTATAACCGAAGGTTCCGTCGGTGTAACCACCGATCAGGCCGAGGTCATAGGTTTTAACAATATAGTCTCTCAAGTTGGCCGGAAATTTTTTATAGTCCTTTATTATAGCCCTGAACTTAGCCTGGTCTCTATACGTCGGTTTTGTGGGTTGGCTCTCAAGCTCACGAATCAGGATTCTTGCCATTTCACCCCTGGTTATGGTTTTTTCATAATTTTTAAACTCCCCGTTACGGATATAACCGATTTGAAGAGCCTTATTGATATACGGCACATACCACTTTTGTTTAGGAGCGGTCCCGGCCACCATCAGATTACTTGTTACGATAGCAATTTTAACGAACTGTGCCACTGTAAGAGGCCCGTTCGGGTCAAATTTACCCTTGTAGCCCTCGAGTATTTTCCTTGAATCGTTTGTTATGAAATCCAGGTCATTTTTATACCAAGCATCCTTCGGTACGTCACTGAAAGTCGTTGCAGCTACAGCAAACACAGGCAGCATGCCGACAATTATTACAGCAGCCATTATTATTGATATTAATTTTTTCATTGATAATATCCTCCTATATACACACTCATCCTTATTTGTCTTATTTTTCTAGACATTTCATCATAATATTACAATATTTATATACGCTTGTATAGAACAAAATTGATTTAATAGGTTTTGAAATGAAAAACCCCATTCCTCATCAGATAATTCTTCCAAAGAGAAATGGGGTATTCAACATTTATATTATTTCATTATTTGCTGATTCTTCTAAGCATCGTATATGGAGGCACATCCTCATCCATGGGCATGTATACCTTCATCTGAGGGTGTGGTGCAACTTCAATTTCCTCAAGCTCCTCATTCTTCATGCTTTTTATTTTTTGTAAAAAGTATGGTCCTTCTGGCCTTACAACTTCAATTTCTTCCCCTACACGCATCCTGTTCCTCTGTTCGATGGTTGCAATCCCAGTTTTTTTGTCATAATCTGTTATAACGCCTATAAAATCATAATCTCTGATGTATGAACTGGTATGGTATATTTGTTCATTGCCTGTGGGCTTATTAAGATAGAAGCCGGTTGTATATTCCCTATGGCTTGCTTTGGAAACCTCCTCAATAAGTCTCGTATCAAACTTGTAGCCTTCCAGATTTTGATAATATGCATCAATCGCTTCCCTATAAGCCTTAACAACCGTAGCTACATAGTACGAGCTTTTCATTCTGCCTTCTATCTTTAGACTTGTTATGCCCGATTCAATAATCTCGGGTATATATTCAAGCATGCAAAGATCCTTTGAGTTATAAATGAACGTGCCTCTCTCGTTTTCATAGACAGGCATATACTCTCCCGGTCTTTTCTCCTCCATAAGATAATACTTCCACCGGCAGGGATGAGCGCAATAACCTTTGTTGGAATCACGTCCTGCCATATAGTTGCTCAATAAACACCTTCCCGAATATGATATGCACATCGCCCCGTGTACAAACATCTCGAGTTCAAGAGCTTCGGGGAGTTTTGACCTTATATCTCTTATCTCATCAAGAGAAAGCTCTCTTGCAAGTATGATCCTTTTTACTCCATGCTCATACCAGAATTTTGCACTCCTCCAGTTTGTGTTGTTGGCTTGAGTGCTTAAGTGAATCTCTATTTCCGGTGCAGCTTCTCTGACAATCGAAAAGACGCCGGGATCAGACAATATTATTGCATCTATACCCAAGTTAACTACTTCTTTTATGTATTGATCCATTTCCTTCAAATCATCATTGTGAGGAATTATATTCATGGTTAGAAACACTTTTTTTCCGTGGCTATGTGCAAAGCTTATACCCTTTTGCATATCATCCAAACTGAAATTATCAGCAGAAGCTCTCAATCCGTATTCTTCCCCGCCGATATAGACTGCATCCGCTCCATACAAAATAGCCATAATTAATTTTTCAAGACTGCCTGCCGGTGCGAGCAATTCAACCTTTTTCATATATCTCTCCTAAAATTCTTCTATTAATCTATCTGTCATCCGTCAATTACTTTTTATATGACAACGCTACTCCGTCTCCTAATGGCATTATACTTGTTTCAAGCTCATCAATGCTGCAAATATGGTCAAGGTATGCTCTCATACGCTTTACAATGGTCTTCTTCCTTCTTACTACAAGCTCATCATTTGCAATCATGCCCTTATACAGTACATTGTCGGAAATCAGTACGCCGCCGCTTTCAAGCATTCGCATGCATTCCGGAAGAAACTCCAGGTATTGCCCCTTTGCAGCATCAAGAAAAATCATATCATACTTCTTATCAAGGCATTTCAACACCTCAAAGGCATCACCCTCAATAACATTTATGATATCGTTCTTCCCGGCTCTTTTAATATTCTCTCTTGCCCTATCAGCCATAAGCTCATATCTTTCTATCGTGTCAATTTTACCGCCTTCGGCCAGTATTTCAGAAAAAAGCAGCGCTGAATATCCAATCGCAGTCCCCACTTCAAGTATTCTCTTGGGCTTAACTATGTTTCCTATGACAATTAAGAACCTTGCAACTTCAGGGTGGACAACAGGAACATGGTTTTCTTGCGCAAAGGCTTCAAGTTCCTTCAAAAGCCCCTCGTTCCCTTTAATAGTATTTCTAATATATTCATTGACATATTCATGGGTTATCATACTTTTACCTCTTTAGTCAAGGAGACGGTCCCACCCAAAGGTAAAACCGTCCCGATTATATGCCGATCTTAATTTGCCCTGTTTTTCTTTGCTTTAGCCTTTGCGGAAAGGTGTTCTTTATAAGTTCTCGAGAAATAATGTTCACCCGAGCCGTCGTCCTTTGCTACATAGTACATATAATCATTCTCATCAGGATACAAGGCGGCTTTGATTGAAGCCTCACCTGGAGAGCATATAGGCCCCGGAGGGAGCCCCTGATGCGTATATGTATTATAAGGCGTATCCATCTTCAAATCCTTCAGAGTGAGCCTTTCCTTTACTGCTCCCTGAGTATTCAGCAAAACATACTGTATTGTTGCGTCAACCTGCAGCCTTCTTAACGATTTGTCCTTGCTGTTAAGCCTATTATAGAGGACGCCCGCAATAACCTTACGCTCATCCGAAACCTTTGCCTCCCTTTCAATAATGGAAGCAAGTATAACAATCTGATCAGGAGTCATTCCGATTTCTGCTGCTCTTTTATAGTATTCAGGCTTGAACACTTTATCAAATTGCTTTAGTAAGGTCTCGATTACAGACTTCTCTCCGCTATTCGGATCGAAAGAATATGTATTGGGGAAAAGGTATCCTTCCAGCCTGTTTTCCCTTTTGGGAATATACTTAATAAAGCTGTAGCTGAAAGCCTGACTGTCAGCAATGCTGTCAAATCTGCTCTTGTCTATCAAGCCCTTACCGGATAAAATCTCCTCAGTTTCCTTATAGGTTTTGCCTTCGGGTATTGTAACCTTTATCCCCGATTGCATGTCAGCCCTTCCTGTCAATTTCTTCATCAGGAGGTTATAACCGTTGAGATTGTCATAATTAATATCGGAATTAATATTATATATACCTTCTCTATACTTGCCGTCATATCGGTTCAGTCTGGAGAAAAGTTTAAACAGGAAAGAGTTGTTTATGATGCCCTCCCGTTTCAATTCGCCTGCAATATTTGAGGTATTCCATCCCTTTTTAATGGTTACAGGCCTGACATTCGCCCCACTCCCAATAGATGAAGACGTTAATCCGCTATTAAGAGTTGTAAACCTATAGACCTTATAGCCGGACACAGTTACTAAAAGGATTACAATAAGCAAGAAAACCAAGCCAATCCGGGAACTTGTTCTTTTTTGGGGTTTGCAACTCATCTCCAAGTCTTTCACTCCAGTGTTTTTATGACTTTCTAAGCTTTGATTCGGCTTTTGCCCTTAACTCGGTGTCAAGAATACGTTTCCTCAGCCTTATGTTTTTAGGCGTTATTTCAACCAATTCATCATCTGCAATAAACTCAAGTGCCTGTTCAAGACTCAAATCTATCGGCGGAGTAAGTCTGAGCGCTTCATCGGAGCCTGAAGCACGCATGTTTGTAACATGTTTCTTTTTGCATACATTTACAACAATATCTTCAGATCTTGCATTCTCGCCAACAATCATACCCTCATATACCTTCATACCCGGATTAATGAAAAGGTCTCCTCTTTCCTGAGCGTTGTACAAGCCATATGTTACAGCTTCACCTGTTTCCCAAGCAACTATAGAGCCTCTCTGCCTGTCGGAAATGTCGCCTCTATAGGGTTCAAAGCTATGGAATACATGGTTCATGATTCCATTTCCTTTGGTATCGGTCAAAAACTCGGAGCGGTACCCAATCAAACCCCTTGAGGGTATTTTAAACTCCAGCCTCATATAGCCGAGGTTTGCGGAATGCATGTTTACCATTTCGGATTTTCTGGTTCCAAGCTTCTCCATTACAACACCCATGAAGTCCTCAGGTACATCTATTGTCAGATATTCAACAGGTTCTTGAAGCTCTCCGTCTACTTCCTTCATTATTACAACAGGTTTTGATACCTGGAATTCAAACCCTTGACGTCTCATGGTTTCTATAAGAATCGACAGATGGAGCTCACCTCTTCCTGACACCTTAAAGGAATCGGGAGATTCCGTCTCTTCAACCCTCAGGCTCAAGTTGGTTTCAAGCTCTTTGAACAGCCTGTCTCTCAAATGCCTTGAAGTGACATATGTTCCCTCACGGCCTGCAAATGGACTGTTGTTTACGCTGAAGGTCATTGATATTGTAGGTTCGTCTATATCAATAAAAGGAAGCGGATCAGGGTTGTCTACATCACAAACTGTTTCGCCTATGGTGATATCGCCAACGCCGGACACAGCGATAATATCCCCAAGCATCGCTTCATCGGTATCCGTTCTTTTTAATCCTTCAAATTTATACATCTTACTGACCTTGATATTCTGCAGTGATCCGTCTTTTCTGCAGATTACAGCCTGTTGGCCGGTTTTCAGCCTTCCTCTGTCAATCCTTCCGATCGCAATCCTTCCAACATATTCGTCATAGTCAATGCTTGAAACAAGGAATTGCAGCGGTTCATCAATAAACCCTTTTGGAGCCGGAACCTTTTCCAGGATTATTTCAAACAGTGGTTTGAGGTCAACCCTTTCCCCATATAAATCACATACGGCAAAGCCTTCCCTGGAAGATGCATAAATAACCGGGAATTCAAGCTGCTCATCATCCGCTCCAAGCTCTATAAACAGTTCCAATACTTCATCAACAACTTCGTCGGGTCTTGCCTCCGGTCTGTCTATCTTGTTAACAACTACTATTGGTTTCAGATTTAATTGCAGGGCCTTTCTCAAAACAAACCTGGTCTGCGGCATAGGTCCCTCAAATGCATCAACAAGGAGAAGTACGCCGTCTACCATCTTAAGTACACGTTCAACCTCGCCCCCGAAATCAGCATGTCCCGGAGTATCAACTATATTGATTTTTGTATCTTTATAGGTAACTGCAGTGTTCTTAGCAAGGATAGTAATTCCTCTCTCTCTTTCAAGATCGTTAGAGTCCATTACCCTTTCCTGAACCTGTTCGTTTTCCCTGAAGATTCCGCTTTGTCTCAGCATGCCGTCAACAAGGGTAGTTTTGCCATGATCGACATGTGCTATTATTGCAATATTTCTCAAATCATTTCTTACGTTTTCCACTAAAATTCTCCTTCAGATATTACTCTTTTTTTAATTTTATGCATAAAAATGCCTATAAAACAACATTACTATTCTAATTTATGGTTTCAGTATTGTCAACTAAGGCCCGTCTAAAATATTAGTTCCCGGTTCTTTTGAAAAAAATTATTTTAAATAAGTCGAAAATAATTTATGTACTCAACCGTCGCAAAAATCCCCAGAATCGTTGGATATTTTGCTCGCTTTCGTACTAATTATTTAACTCAACTTATTTTAGTTCAACAACAGTGACTCCGCTTTCTCCTTCGCCATATCTCCCGAGTCTATAGCTTTTTACATGCCTGTTTGATTTAAGATGCTGATGTATACCGTTACGCAGCACGCCTGTTCCCTTTCCGTGAATGAGAAAAACTTCGCTAAGTCCCGCAAGACTGGCATCATCCAGATATTTGTCTACATTCTCCAATGCATCATCAAGGGATAACCCTCGTAAATCTACCTCAGTGGTTATATTGCTTGATTTTGCCAAACCTATCTTGCCTGAACCCGTCCTGTTTATTTCTTTCTTTTGTTCATCTACCACTCTAAGGTTTGTCAGATGAACATTTATTTTCATTATCCCTGCTTGTATGACCGCTTCTCCATTATTTCCCGGCGGCGTAATGACCGTACCCTTCTGATTGAGATTCACAATCAGCACCGTGTCACCGGGTTTAAGATTCTTCGGAGGCTTAACATAGCCTTTTCTCGGCATAAGTGAATCTGACAGCGATTCCTCTATGTCATTCAGTTTGCCTTTTAATTTCAGGCGCATCTCTTCCGAGGCTTTGTTTCGGTCTGCCTTGTCCGTTTCCTTTTCAAGCTGCTTCATGCGTGTGAGAATTTCATCTGTTTCCCCTTTTGCACTCAAAAGGATTCTTCTGGCTTCTTCCTTTGCTTCCCTCAGATACTTCTCTTTTTGCAGATTCAGCTTTTCTTTCTGTGTTTCAAGCTCATTCTTCATTTTTTCAATCTCAACCCTGTAGCTTTCCCCCTTCATTCTCTCCTTTTCAGACTCGCTGAGATTTTTCTGGATGCTCATCAGCATGTCTTCAAATTTGATATCCTCCTGTGTCAGGAATTCTCGAGCTCTATCTATAATTTCGTCAGAAAGACCAAGCTTGTTCGATATCGCAAAAGCATTGCTCTTGCCCGGAATGCCTATAAGCAGCTTGTAAGTCGGTTTAAGAGTCTCTACATCAAATTCACAGCAGGCATTTTTCAGTCCTGGCGTTGTCATTGCAAAAACCTTCAATTCACTGTAATGCGTTGTCGCAATGGTTACAGCCTGATTTTGATGAAGGCACTCAAGTATTGACATGGCAAGTGCAGCCCCTTCCGTTGGGTCAGTCCCGGCTCCAAGCTCGTCAAAAAGCACAAGCGACCTGTCGTCTACCTGTTTTAATATTTCCACTATATTTCTCATATGGGACGAGAAGGTGCTAAGACTCTGTTCGATGCTCTGTTCGTCGCCTATGTCAGCAAATACCTTATCGAATATGCACATTTCCGTACCATCCCCGGCAGGTATGTTGAGTCCGGATTGAGTCATAAGTATAAACAGCCCGACTGTTTTTAAAGTAACAGTTTTGCCCCCTGTATTGGGCCCGGTAATAACCATTGTATTAAACTCGTCGCCAATCCAGAAATCAATCGGGACAACTGTCTTTTGATTCAAAAGAGGATGTCTCCCCCTCTTTATCACCATTCTCTTACTGTCTGAAACTTTAGGGGAAATGCAGTTATAATCTGCACTTAGCTTTGCTTTGGCAAAAATAAAATCTAGTTTTGCAAGCAGCGATACATTTGATTTTAAGCTTGTAGAGATGCCAGCCACATCTGCAGTCAGCTCTGCAAGTATCCGTTCAATCTCCAGCTGTTCCTTAATTTTCAGCTGTTTTATATTATTATTGGCTTCCACAACCGCCATAGGTTCTACAAATATTGTTGCTCCGCTTGAAGAGGAATCATGCACGAGTCCCGGTATTTCAGTCCTGTATTCCTGCTTTACAGGCACAACATACCTGTCCCCTCTCATAGTTACAATAGCTTCCTGCATGTATTTCTGGTATTTCGAAGATCTAACAATGCCGTTAAGCTTTTCCTTAATTGAATTCTGGGCATCCCTTATCTGTCTTCTGATATTGCTCAGAGTTGTGCTGGCGCCATCAGCAATCTCTTCCTCACTGAGTATTGAAAACTTAATTTTTTCCTCAATTCTCTTATGGATTTCCAGACAGTTTATCAATTCTTTAACTGTATTATCTGCTTCATTAATGTTATCTTCAGTGCTGTAGCTTTTCAAATTTCTTGCTGCCCTAAGCGTGTCCGCAATCGAGAGAAGTTCCCCGGGACTAAGAATAGAGCCTAAGTCAGCACGTTTAATACCGGGACGTATATCGTGTATTCCCCCCAATGGCGGACTGCCTCTTCTCATTATGAAGCTCACGCCGTCATTCGTCTCTTTTAGCAGGCTTTGAACCTTTGAGAGGCTTCTCTCCGGCTGAACCACTTCGGCCAATTCCCTGCCAAGGTCTGATGCCGTAAGCGAAACAAGCTTCTGAATTATTTTATCGTATTCCAATATCCTTAAAGTTTTTTCATTCATTAGACTATAATCCTTTTCCCATATAAGTTGAAAATAATTTATGTACTCTTCCTACTAATTATTTAATTCAACTTATATATTTGAAGTAAGTTGGTTGTTTTACTTTCGCATTTCCCTATATTATAGCATAAAAGCCTGCAAATTCAAGCTTACAGACTGGTTCATTTTTCTGAACAGCAAACCTGCAGGCTGAATTTAGCTTTCATGCCTGCAGGCCAAGGTTACAGAAATTGTCAGTCACGCATGTTTATAATTTATCTTATATTGGGAAGTATAAATTCAAAGATAATATTCAATAAAGAGAGGGCAATTATGAAAAAAGAGGATGAACTCCTTCTTATAAAGGACTATATAGATGAAATCAAATCGATGAGTGAGCAGAGCAGCCTTTCCTTCAACGAAAAGCAGCAGCTTAAAAAGGCCTATGATGCCTATTCCGACCTTTATACAGATGCTGAAAAAGGCAAAATAGACCCCGATGTCCTGCATGAAAATATTACCAGCTTCCTCTATATGCTGCAGTGATTACTCATTATAAATCTGCTTAATTACTTCTTCTATTCCTATACTGCCGATATTAATATCGTTAACAGGCAGCGTTCCGAATATTTTGTACACTTCATCCTGAAGATTGTTTTTGGACAAATTGACCTCAACTGTAGCCTCAAGCGGTTCAAAAGACAATACATTGAAGCCGTTGAGCCTCTCCCTGTTTATACGTTCCGAAAACTTAATTTCTACGGTCTTTTTATTAGAAAAAAATGATTTCAGATTATCCAGGGAATCATTGTAAACTATAATTCCCTTGTTTATTATGGTAATGTTTTCACATAGGTTCATTATGTCATCCAAATCATGGGTTGTCAGTATGAATGTAATATTTTTATCCTTGTTTATTTGCTTGATAAAGCCCCTTATAGAATCTTTTGCAAGTATATCGAGTCCTATTGTCGGTTCGTCCAGATAAACCAGCTGGGGGTCATGGAGCATGGCGCATACCAGCTCGCATTTCATCCTTTCTCCTAAAGAAAGCTGCCTTACAGGCTTCTTCAAAAGCTCTTCAAGATTAAGCAGCTGTTTGAAGTATTCTATATTTTCCCTGAATCTCTGTTCCGGTATCCTGTACATTTCCCTGTTAAGCAAATAAGTATCGATAGCAGGCAGCTCCCATATTAGTTGGGACTTCTGACCGAGAACCACGCCTATTTGTCTGACATACTGCTCCCTTTGAAGCCACGGTGTATAACCCATGACCTTTATCTCCCCTTCAGTCGGGTAAAGTATTCCTGAAAGCATCTTTATTGTTGTGGATTTACCTGCGCCGTTCGGACCTATTAAAGCCCTTATCTCACCTTTCCCGATCTCAAGGTCGATTCCGTCAACCGCCGTAACCATCTTAAATTCCCTTTTAAACAGTGATTTGGCTGAGGCAATAAAGCCTTCCTTGCTTTTTTGGGGCACCTTGAATTCTTTCTTCAACCCCTTGACTGTTATAATATTTTCCATGGCTGTCACATTCCTCTTTAATTTAGTCTTTTATCTCTCATTCTGTCCGAATTCTTAATTGATAATTGCCCTAAGACATCAGCCCCCGGCACTGGTGTATTTTTTAAGACATACATTCCACAGCTTCAGGCTCAATGCAAATAGTACAAAACAGGAAGCGGCACCTGCGAATGCCTTTGCATCAAGCCTGTTCAGAAGGGTCTGAGCCGGAAAGTATACCCATACCGCAAACGGTATAACGGTAATAAATATCAACCGGGTTACAGGTGAAAAGATTTCTGCAGGAAACTCTGAAAACCTTAGCAGTTTATCAATAATCTCTCCGATCCTTCCCATAAATATAATCATAATGACTATGGTGCAATAAATAACAGTTATAGCCATGTAAAGCACGATCCCGCAAAAAAGGAACAATATGAACAAGCCTATTTGACTGATTCCTATACTTAAATTCAGCTTGTTAATCGAGTATGCCATAACTGCCAGTCCGGCAATAACCGAACCTATACCATAGTAGTAAAACCCGCTTGACAAAAGGATTCCGATTGGCGGGTAGGGTTTCAGCAGCAGCCTGTCAAATTCACCTTTTCTAACCATGCTTTCAACCTGATTTCTAACATCACCAAACAGCATATCTTTAATTCCAAACCAAAAAAGGAGTATTCCCTGAAAAAGTATGACTTGATTTAGGTTCCACCCGGGATAGCCGTTGGTCTTTGTAAAAATAAGGTACTGTACTACAGGTCCTATACTTGATAAAATCAGTGATACAATAAGGCCGGCAAAAAAATCGAACCTGAATTGCATGCTTCGTGCAACCCTTATTTTACTATTCCAATAAAAAAGCCTTAACAAGCCTCCTAATGTCTTAAGCCCCATATGTGTCGATCCCCTTAATTTGTTATTTATAACTCTGTTTTTCTTTTATATCTTTATTAATTGGTTTATAAGCCCATTATCCGACAGCACAGAACTTCCTTATTGACAGCTTCCAGAGGAACTTGCATAAAGCGAACAATCCTACGGCCCATAAAATCTGTATTCCGAGAATCCTGAGAAGAGTTTCTGCGTGAGCGGCGTCCCCCCTGTTGATAAAAAACTGTATAGGCCAGTAAAACAAGTATTTAAACGGAAGAAAATCATTAATCCTGTTAAGCCATGGCGGAAAGAATTCAAGCGGAATATAAGCTCCTGCGGTAATTGATATGAGTATTGCCTTTATACTGCGCAACGAAAAATTGCTTTTAATAACAAAAGCCGTGAGCCCCACCAGAAAGTTAATCAGGAAAAACAATGTAAACGCCATGACGACTACAGCTAAAAACCTAAGAATAGAAAGTACTGTCATAAAATCCGGATAAAAAATCAGTCTGAAAATTATAAATCCGGGAATAACCTCAAACATTATACCTGTTGTCCTTAAAGCTATTGCCTCTGAAAATTGGAGCTTGAAGATAGACGTCGGCTTCAGAAGATCCATTGCAAGATCACCGGAAAGTATCTTGCTGGCTATATTCTGATCAGTAAAATTCCAAATGAAGTACCAAATAAAAGTCACTCCTGTAAAATACCATATCATTTGAGACAAACTATACCCTAAAATTGAAGTCTCATTGTTATAAGAGTATATGGTTGAGAAGAGGGCTATGTTTACAACCATGACTATCGGATCCGCTATAAGAGATACTAAAAACCCCCACTTATACTGTATCATCAGCTTCAGGTTTGTTTTTATCATTGCAAAAACTACTCTCATTGATAACCTCGCAATTTTCGACTTATTAATCCATTTTTTGATATTTTTAAAATTATACTTAACTATTGGATTAAAGGCAAGTAAAAAAAAGGCATAATACCAATATTTAAACATCGGTATTGTGCCTTTCGCTTTATAACCGGCCGCTGTAATGCATTTGTCAGCTTATTTAAAGCCTCTTTGCCTTAATCCCTCATACAGAACTATTGCTGCTGAGTTGACAATATTAAGAGAGTCAATTTTTCCGGGCATGGGTATTTGAACCAGTTCATCCATAACCTCCATTTTCTTTCTCGACAAGCCTGTAGCTTCAGTTCCGAATACCAAAACCGTCGGAACGGTATAATCAATCTCGGTGTAAAGCAGCTGAGCCCCCGGTGAAGTACCCACGATAACCTTTCCTGCTCTTTTCATATCTTCGACAAGCTTAAAAAAATCCTTTTCATATGTAAGATCAACCCTGTCTTCCAAACCTACTGCCGACAACAAAGCTTTTCTGTTTTTATAATCGACACTGTTTCCCGTAAAGTAGAGCCTGCTGCCTGTTGCACAAGCCAAACGTATTATTACACCTGCATTTATCGGTTTTACAAGATCGTCAAAAATCAATTCAAACATAAATTGCCCCTTATCTTAATTTTTTACTTTAGTATAGTGTTTCTCAAATAAGTATTCTATGAAAATCCTGCGAACTCGTTGAAACGTCGAGATTCTCGGATTTTCTTTTGCATAGGTAATTTGAGAACACTACTAGTCTAAAGAAATTATATACTCATAGAAAATTCTTGGCAACGATCTTTCTAGAAATAGAAAACTCGAGACATACAATCATCTTGCTTTTGAACACCTAAATTTCGAAAAAAAACACCCATTAAGGGTGTCCGGACTTTTAAATTTCACCGCATTGCCAGCAATACCTTTTGAACAGCCTTGCTTAGGGCTGCTGCAGATTGCTGCCTGAAATCGGACGATTCAAGCCTTAACAGCTCATTATGGTTAGTCATGTATGCGACTTCAGCAATTATTGCCGGCATATTTGTAGTTCTAAGCACCGCAAGATTTGGACGAGGTATGATTCCGAGGTCTTTTGTGCCTAAACTGCTTGTCAGTTCATTCTGCACAATCGTTGCCAAACCTTTTGGAGTTACGCCGTTTTTAGCCCTGTCATTACTGGGGTAGTAAAGAGTCATGCTCCCGGCAACTGACGAATTATTATCCACTGCATTATTGTGGATACTTATAAATAAATCAGCGTTTAATTTGTTAGCCAATCCGCTTCTGTCATATAAGTCAACATATGAATCACTCGTTCTCGTCATATAGGTCTTAATGCCTGCTGAAGCAAGTAGTGTATTCAGACGCTTGGCAATGTCAAGGTTAATATCCTTTTCTTTTATCCCCTTTTCTATGGCACCAGGCTCATACCCGCCGTGTCCGGCATCTATTACTACAATACGTCCTCGGAAATCATCGCCTCTTGAAGGTGAAGTTCCCGTTCCAGCAGGAACAGAACTTATAAAAGCAGTTGCTGTACTCCCATCCCATTTTACATTAGTATTCAATGCCTCTGCTGTAAACCTCAAAGGTACCATTACAGTTCCGTTAACAAGAATCGGTGATGCACCGGTGTCCTTTCCCACGCCGTTTACAGCTGCCTCAGTTTCACCGATTTTCATCAATATGCTGACTGCATCCTTTTTTATTCTAATAATGCCTGCCTTTTCATACCAGTCAACGCTTGCCCCCAACTCCTTGAAAGTTGTTCTTGCAGGCACAAGCAGCCTGTTATTTTCAGCAACAATATTCCTTTCGGGATTAATCTGCTTTCCGTTGACTACTATGCGTGCATTGCTCGGAACTATACTCTGATTTGCCGGTACCGGAGCTGCATAAACAGCAGTTAGGGATGAGACTGTTACAGTGCAAGCTAGCATTGCGGTTAATAAACCCTTCTTCAAATAATCACCCTTTTCCTTTGTAGTTAACATAATATTTCTACAAGAGGACAGGTAAATCCTTTATGTACATTCTGGAATTTTGTCAATTGGCATATTGACCGGGGAATACTTGGCTGAAGGCTTGATAAAACCGAAACAATAACTTACAATTATTGGTAAGCGATAGTGAGGTAAACATTATGACAAGTTTGATTACTTATTCAATAATTGTTTTCATTTTTATTTTTATATCCGGCTGTATTCTGAATTTATTAAGACAACACTATATATTTCAGCTGGCAGGTATTGCTTTTTTATTTTTATATGAATTTATCAGAATGGTAAATGAGATCAGCTCAGGTTCAAATCTATCCGCATTAGAAATTTATTCTTCTCTGCTTCCATTCATGGCAGGGATCTCGGCCTGTTTTATGAGCATGCTGCTTGGCTTCTGGATATTTCCTGCAATACGTAGAAAATTCAAAGATTAAGTGCCCATCAACATTTCTTCTTTTTCATATGATCAGTGATTACTTTAACTGAACTTTCGTCTGTATCTTAAGCTTAACCTTCCTTCTTCCAAACTGCATTGCTTCCTTTAGCGCTGATTTCCCCATGAAAATATCGATGATCTTCCCCTTTACCTTTTTACCCGTATCCTCTGCTAAATACCACCCGTTCAAATTCCGATACTCATTTGGAAACTCAACGTACACTTTGCTGCCAAGCGGAATAACTTCAGGATCAACAGCAATAGTCCTTCCTTTAACGGCTTTGGTTCCGCTGAATGTAATCCCATATGCAGGGTCTCCGGGGTATTTCCCGCAGGATTGGTACGACAGGTCATATGCAGTTGCAATAAAATCATTTTTTTCAACTAACAGATACTGCTTTGCAAATAAAAAGCCCAAATAGTTGTATCGGTTAATATTGAAGAAGCGGTCAACAAGATTAATTCTTACTTTTTCAGCTTTATATTTTGGGGCTGAAATACCAATCAAGCTTTTCTTTTTTGCTACTTGTTTTTGCTTTTCAGGAACTTGTTTAATTTTTTTAGGCAGTGGTTTTTCCTTTGCGGGCATTTGCTTAACTCTTTTGGTTACTTGCTTTTTCTTTGCTGACACCTTTTTCTTTTCAGGAATTATTACCTGTTGGCTTTTTTCGGCAATTTCGATCTTATCCTTGCCGGCTGCCGTATTCTGAATAGCAGCAGGCTTATTGTCTTTGTTAATTATTGAATCGGTATTGTTATTCCTGAAAAATATTACAATAAAAAGAAAATTAATCATAATCAATTCAAAAATAATTACACAGATTATATAGAAAGGATTAATTTTGATTTTCATGCTTAACTGTATGAAATGCAGTCAATCCGGCATTTCACAGGGAGTTGCCCGCCCCCTTTTCATTTGAATGAACAGCGTTTAGAAGTTAATGATTTTTTTTATTCGGTTACAGTAGTATTGTATGAACATCGTATATATGTAATCGTAGAGTAAAAAAACCAATTGCAGGACAGCAGCAGCAATCCATATTGGCATTCCCTCAAGTTTTGCAGGTATGAGATCAAGTTTTTGCAGCATCAGAAAAGCTGCTAAAAGGAAAGCATTAAAAAACAAGAGTTTCAGTATGTACTCAATGATTATTTTTCTGAGCATTTCAATATACATTTTGACAATTCCGTATATTCCGAAGAAAAGAATATATGGTACAACAGAAAGCTTATCCGGAATTATCAGAGAAAGCAGACATGACGCAATATAAAATATCCAACCTGCCTTGACATTGAATTCAATGATGATTACTGCAATTAAAAAAGAGCTTAAGGCATAAAGCGAAAGCTTTCCGGGTAAAAATGATGCCAAATAGAGTGCAATTATAACCAACGCTAGAAGCATTCCGCTTAATGCAATTTTTTTTGCTTTAAAATTATTCTTGTCCTGTGTCATATATTATCCTCAGCAACAGTCGATTAAATCTCCGCCTGCAGCTTCACAGCAGCAGTCAGAACACCATAAGCACTGGCACATGGTACACATATCAGGTCCGGATCCGTAGCCTCTGCCGAAAGCCTGCCCCCTAAATGCACCTGTGTTTGTATTCAGTCTGTTCAAAGCATTTCTATATTCAAAATTTGAAGGATCCATGTTTACCGCAGTCTGTATATGTGAACGCGCTTGATCGTACCAGCCCTTCCGCAGCATTACAAGCCCCTTGAGATAATACCATTCCGCTGATTGGTTGTTCGAATTATTGAGCAATTCCTCTGCAGCTCCGATGTTGCCGTTTTGAATATGCATCCTTGCCTGGGCAAAAGACTCGTTACCACTGCTGCTTGAATTACCGGGATTCCAGGAGTTATCCCAATTATTGCTTCTGCCCCTTGAGCTTCTGCTGTTGCCCTTATTGTTCTTCATTAGATACTCATAAGCTTCGTTTATTTCTCTCAGCTTATCCTCAGCAAGATCATACAAAGGATTGTCATGATGCTGATCTGGATGGTATTTCTTAACCAGTTCCCTGTATGCTCTTTTAATCTCTTCTTCACTTGCCCCTTCTTTTATTCCCAGAACTTCATATGGATTTCTCAACTTTATTACAACTCCCTTTTCCCAATATTGTTTCTGTTTTTCTTAGCATTCCCATGTATATTATGTTTTCTACTATTCCGGAATTCTCATTTTTCTCCAACAAATCATAGGCTTTTGCGATTTCACTCATTGTGTAGGTAAGGTTAAATTCCACCTTATCACAGATTGCTGACTTAAATTCTTCAATATTTTCTCCATTGTACTTGTATTGTTCAAGCAAAGGATTGTAATTTTTCTTTTTTATGTCCTTTTCCATGTCGTCAAAAGCATCTATAATATAAATCCATTTTCCCAGATTATATCCTATCCATTTAAGAATTCTTTCAGTTTTTTGATCCTCGCAGGCAGGCGGATAAGCAGCAATTTCCTCCATGAGCTTTGCAAATGGTTCTGCAGCTTCATCCATCGAACTGCACTTCGAGTCTTCAAGTTTTTCCAACTCATCTAATCTTAATTTAATTATATCACACTTTTTCTGGTATCTTCTTCTTATTTTTTTAAAATTTCTTTTAAGCATACTTATTCCTATTCCTGCAGGTATCGAGTGCTCATCCTTCCAATTATCTATCATGCTATAATACGCAAGGACAATATTTATGTCTGATGCATAATCGATAACCGGACTATTTCGAACAACGAACCTTTTTGCATAAGGGTGCACAATGCACCTCTCCCTTTTTATAACCGGTTTGCTTTGGATAATAGAAGATATCAGAATGGCAATGAATGTCGAGTCATAGTTAAGCGTAAGCCTTGCAAATTGCCCGCTTCGTTTTCCGATAGCCTTGCAGACACCGCAATAATACGCCTTGAAAAGTTCATATTCCTTTACCTTAAGCTCAGGCTTTTCGGGTAGTATATATCCAAACATTAAAGTCCCTCGTTAAGCAATACTGTATTCTCTCAATAGCTATTTGTACAAATGCAAATCATACTTTAATATACCATAAAAAACAGGAGTTTAACATATATACCATCAGATTCACAAATTGTTTTTAAATTCAGAGAACTTGAGCTATAATTAATATCAAACTAAAGTTTTGGAGGGTTATGTTGAAAATGCATCTGGGAAATAATGAGATGGGTAAAATCAGAATGGCCTTAAGCTCACTTACTGTTTATAGAAATATGTTGGAGGATAAAGTCCTCTCCGGCTTGAAATCTCTCTTAGCCATTATTGATAATGAAAACTTTGATCTATATAAAGCAGTTGATTTATACAACGAACTGTATTTTGCTGTTATAAGTTCCGGCAATTGTTTTTCTTTGCGGGAATATATCATTAAAGCTGTTGTTCTCGACGAGAACCCCTTTACAAAAGCTGCAGAAATCGAAGATTTTTCTTATGTAGACCAAGTTTACAGAAAAGCTGTTGAAAATGACCTGAATTCACTGCAAATAATTTCCTGTTCTTCTGCTGCTATTACTTCCTGTCTGTTAAACCATTCAAAGGTTGAAGATGCTATACCGTTTAATATATTTCCCCTTGAAGCAGACTTCATAAATAAATCCGGCTTTAAGGGACTGGACATCCTTATAAATGCATTTTGCTCATCTTCCCGATGGAGCGACTGCTTTGGTTCTCTGTGCAGTTATTATTCCGAGTATGGATATGGCCCATTTTCCTTATACACCTCCTTCATATGGGAACATTCCGGGAATAAAGGCTTTTTAAGGCAAGTTGAAAATCCCGATCCAATAAAGCTGTCTGACTTGATTGATTATGAGTCAGAACGTTCTGAGGTAATAAACAACACACTACAGCTTCTGGACGGACAACGGGCAAATAATGTCCTGCTGTACGGAGACAGGGGAACCGGCAAATCATCTACAGTCAAGGCTATAGTTAACGAATACTTTGATAAGGGTCTTCGCATAATCGAGGTTCCAAAGGTCAATTTGATTGATTTCGGCATTATAGCAGGCAGCTTAAGAAACCGCAGACATAAATTTATTATTTTTGTAGACGATTTGGCTTTCGAAGATAATGAAGAAAACTATACTGCTTTAAAGGCTGCTCTTGAAGGCGGAATAGAAAGCAAGCCTCAAAATGTGGTAATATATGCAACCTCCAATAGAAGGCACCTTGTCAAAGAAAAGTTCTCCGACAGGCAGGGTCTGCTTTCACAAAACAGGGATGAGGAGATAAGAGCACAAGATTCGATACAGGAGAAGCTTTCTCTGGCTGACAGGTTTGGCATTACAGTTATATTTTCTTCGCCCGATAAATACAAATACCTGAAGATCGTTGAAGGAATAGTAAAAAACAGAGGTTTGGAAATCGACCGTGAAACGCTCCATAAGGAAGCTCTTAAATGGGAGCTTTGGTACAACGGGCGGTCTCCCAGAACCGCAAGGCAATTTGTTGACTGGCTGCAGGGCAAAAAATAGAGAGGCATAGCCTCTTTTTTGGTTAAAACTATAGCATGATTAAAAAACCATGGTTTTAGCTGTTTCCCACTATTTTGAACCATCCCTGAACCTTCTATACTCAAACGTATACATCACAAAGGCAAACAGAGTTGCCAAGACGGCTATAGTAACAAATATCCCTACGAGAGTGTTTCTATAGGCTATTTCCAGCTTTTCCATATTGACTATAATGGTCATGATAATTGCTGCATAGAATATGACTGTCGCAAGCTTCCCGTACCAATTGGCTGATACAACCACATTGTCCTTCTTTAAAAGCTTTACGCTCCCTATAATCATGAATAATTCTTTAGCCAATACGATTATGATTACTTCAACCGGCAGGAAGCGCTTGTATGTAAGCATAATAAGTGCAGTAATCTGCATGAGCTTATCAGCTGCCGGGTCTGCGAGCTTCCCCCAAGCTGTTATCATATTGAATCTTCTGGCAATATATCCGTCGAGGACGTCAGTCAATCCTGCAACCACAAAGAGAACTATTGCAATCAGATATTTTTCATCGTACATGTAATAGCCAAATACCGGTACAAGCAAAAACCTTAAAATTGTTAGTATATTAGGTATATTCACCGGTTCACCACCTGATCAGTATTACTTATGTCAATAGATTTTTTATGCATTATACCCTTTAGCTTTCTAAGTATTTATACTTAATAAGAAATTGTAATTCAAATCACGTATGCTTAGTTTACCATATTTAATCTTTTTTTTGCAATGCCGCACCCTAAAAAGCGGGAAACCATGTCTTCTTTACCTTTGATAATTATTAAGTTTTCATTCTGCAGCCGTACATATAAGCTTATATATATCAGGGTTATGTTTTGGCAAATTAATAGGCTTTAATTCTTTTGTAGTCCAGACATGCATCGTTTCACCTGTTGTTATGCAATTGCCGTCACTCTTCAAAACCTCATAACAGAAGATTATTCTAACTGGAGTAAACTTTTTTATGCGAGTCCTGACAGTTACTTCATCTTCATATTTTGCCGCTCCCTTATAACAGCATTTAAGCTCTATCAACGGAAGGAGTATCCCCAGTTCTTCGATTCTGGAATATGGCAAGCCTAATTTTTTAATAAAATCAGTCCTGCCTGCTTCAAACCAAATAGGATAGTTTGAATGGTGGACGATTCCCATCTGATCCGTTTCTGCGTACCTTACAACAAATTGCGTCTCTGAAAAAAACATCCTGCTTTCACCCCTATTGTGTCCATACAATACTAAACCCGTGTCAAATGTTATAACACGGGATTATTAGTAATTATTTATTAAAATCCTTTTTCTATTATAACGCTGTGCGCTTCTTCAATTTCCGATTCAGGAACAAGCACCTCATAGTAATTATCGTTGTTTTCAGGGTTCTTGCTTATTGGTCTGAGTTTAACAAGAATGCCTTCTTCCGAAAGTAATACCTGTAGCTTGGAAGCTATCTCTCTGCTCTGTGCCATGTACACAACAGTCCACATAAATAAATCACGTCCCTTTGACTTTTATTCACCGGAATTTATTTCTCCATGCCTGCTTAGTATCCTTGCTTTTCCTCTAACTTTGATGGCTGAAGTATTCTCGGTAAACTGGGCAATCATAACCTCTCCCTTATCAAGCTTTTCTGTATGATGAAACTTTGTGTCTCTTCCCCTTGTCAAGCCTATGATATTTACCCCATTTTCTTCTGCTTTAATTATAATATAATCTCCGGAAATTTTGTCCTGTTCCCAGTCCACTGAAATCACCTCGTCATAACTATATATTATTTATACCTAAAAATCAACATTTTAAAGTGTAAAGCATTACACCAATTTTACATTTTCTTCTCCAAGCCTATATTTAAGCTCAGATATTAGAGAATCATTTACCGAAACCCACAATTCCCTTTCCAGCACTTTTACCTTCTTCTGCGCCTCACTATACACGCAAACAGGTGTATTTCCTTTAAAGAATCTAAACATAGCTTTAACGGCAGCTGTGATTTCAACATCCTTTTCTTCGTCTAATCTCAGATAAAGCTTTTGCATAACCACCTTTTTCAACGGCCTTGCTTCTTCACATATTATTTTGGGGTTTTCCTCCTCTTTAATGCTTATTCTACCACTTATAAGCACAACGTTATCCTCAGTCAGCATTGCGGAATTTCTATCCAAGATTGAAGGAAACACTATAACTTCCATTAACCCGTACAAATCTTCAAGGGTTATAAATGCCATAGTCTTATTGCTTTTCGTAGTTTTTGTCTTCTTTTCTGTAATTATTCCTCCAACTACTACAGCCATCCCATCCTTTAAATTTTTTAAATCTTCATATTCAGATTCTTCCCCATTTTCAACAGTAATCATACTCAAATCAGAACTTTTCAAAGTTACCTGCGAATTCAGTTCATTCTCGAACTCACTTAACGGGTGTCCGGAAATGTAAAGTCCAAGCATTTCTTTTTCCATAGACAAGAGCATTTTTGACGGATATTCCTTAATATTCGGGTACTCTTCCTGTGCCTCTGTCAGGGCATTGCTCCCACCCATGGTTTCAAATATGGAGAGTTGACCGTCAATATTCCTTTTGCTGTTTTGCTGAATACTCTCAATAAGCTTTTCATAGGTTGCCATAAGCTTTGAACGGAAAAAGCCAAAGGAGTCAAAGGCACCGCACTTTATAAGACTCTCAATGCATCTTTTGTTAATGTCCTTTCCGTTTACTCTCTCCAAGCAGTCTCTCAATCCTTTAAATGGACCGTTTGATTCTCTCTCTGCAATAACGGATTTAACTGCGCTTTCACCGACATTCTTAACTGCCATCAACCCAAACCGGATCTTCCCGTTCACTACAGTAAACCTTACATTGCTCTCATTAATATCCGGGGGCAGCACATCTATATTCATTGTCTTGCATTCATGGACGTACTGTGAAACCTTGTCGCTGCTGCCCACAAAACTGTTCAGCAAAGCAGCCATAAATTCAACCGGATAGTAGGTTTTCAGCCATGCAGTCTGATAAGCTACTACTGCATAAGCAGCGGCATGCGACTTATTAAACGCATAACTGGCAAAATCCATCATCTCGTCAAAAATCTTATTGGCAGTCTTTTCGTCAACTCCGTTCCTGACAGCCCCGTTAACGGTTATGTTGCCGTCATCATCAACTATTCCGTATATGAAATTCTGTCTTTCCTGTTCCATAACGCTGACTTTCTTCTTCGACATTGCTCTTCGTACGAGGTCAGACCTTCCATACGAATATCCCGCAAGCTCCCTGACAATCTGCATTACCTGCTCCTGGTATACCATGCAGCCGTAAGTAACGTTAAGAATATTTTCGAGTAAAGGGTGTTCGTATTTAATCGATGCAGGATCATTCTTGTTTTTGATATACCTCGGTATCTGATCCATTGGTCCGGGCCGATAAAGAGATATTCCTGCGATTATATCTTCAAGTGAAGACGGCTGAAGCTCTTTCATGAACTGAGTCATTCCTGCGCTTTCAAGCTGAAATACCCCTGAAGTTCTCCCCTCTCCAATCAGCTTGAACACACCCCGGTCATCCATGCTCATCGTATCGAAATCAACTGCTCTGCCATAGTTTTTATTTATAAGATCTATTGCATCCCTTATCACAGTAAGGGTTCTTAGTCCCAGAAAGTCCATCTTAAGGAGTCCAAGCTCTTCGAGAAGCCCCATTGTGAATTGTGTGGTAATGCTGTCCTCATTCCTTTGAAGCGGCACATACTCCACTACAGGCTCTTTAGAAATTACGACACCTGCCGCATGAGTAGACGAGTGTCTTGGCATACCTTCAAGGAGCTGTGCTGTATCTATCAGTTCTTCGACTCTATTATCCTCTTCATACCTTTTCCTCAGCTCAGGATTAATTTCCAAGGCCTTTCCGATGTTCATGCCTATCTGGAACGGTATCATTTTTGCAACGGCGTCAACATCTCCATAGGGTATATCCAAGGCCCTGCCGACATCCCTTATTGCAGCCCTTGCTGCCATTGTTCCGAAGGTAACTATCTGCGCCACCCTGTCTTCACCGTATTTTCTTACTACATAATCAATTACCTCCTGCCTTCTTTCATAGCAGAAATCTACGTCAATATCAGGCATGCTGATTCTTTCGGGATTTAAAAATCTTTCAAACAGAAGGTTGTATTTTAAAGGTTCTATGCTGGTTATTCCCAGGCAATAAGCTACTACGCTGCCCGCAGCCGATCCTCTTCCCGGTCCGACCATTATACCGTTATCCTTTGCATACTTGATGAAGTCCCATACGATTAGGAAATAATCTACATAACCCATCTGCTTTATAACAGAGAGCTCATATTCCAGTCTTTTTTCCTTTTCCTTGTCATAGTTTTCCCCATAACGTCTTTTCAGGCCTTCATAGCAAAGCTTTCTCAAATATTCGTATGGCTGGGCATTTTCCGGCACCTGAAAAGCAGGCAGATGCAGCTTGTGAAATTCCAGCTCCACATTGCACCTTTCTGCAATTGCCATCGTATTTTCTATCGCTTCAGGTGTATTTTTGAATAAATCGATCATTTCTTCAGGTGATTTCACATACACTTCTTCGGTTGAAAATCTCATCCTGTCTTCGTCATTTATAGTTTTGCCGGTCTGTATGCAGAGAAGGATTTCATGAGCCCGGGCATCCTCACGCCTCAGATAATGTGCGTCATTTGTCGCAATAAGAGGTATGCCCGTTTCCTTTGAAATGGAAATCAGCTTCTGGTTTACAAGATTTTGATCTTCGATACCGTTAATCTGCAGTTCAATATAAAAATTATTCTGTCCGAATATTTTATTGTATTTTAAAGCAATATTTTTCGCCTTTTCATAGTCGTTCTGAAGTATTGCCCTCGGAATATCGCCCGAAAGGCATGCACTTAAGGCTATCAGCCCTTCACTGTGCCTTTCCAGCACTTCCATGTCAATTCTGGGCTTATAGTAAAAGCCTTCGGTAAAACCGATCGAGACTATCTTCATCAGGTTTTTATACCCCAGATTATTTTGGGCCAGCAAAACCAGATGCCCTTGTTCTGAATCAATACCCGGCTGTTTATCAAGCCTGCTCCTTCGGGCTGTGTATACCTCACACCCTAAGATCGGCTTAATCCCGTTTTTATGAGCTTCCTTGTAAAAGTCAATAACACCGTACATAACACCGTGATCAGTAATCGCGATGCTCTTCATACCAAGCTCACAAGTCCTCCTGATAAGATCCTTTATCCTGTTTGCTCCATCCAGCAAGCTATATTCGGTGTGAACATGAAGGTGGACAAAATCACCCATTATCTTTCCTCCGTTGTGCAGCATCTTGACTATACCAAGTCTTCAGCCCACAATTTTATATAATTAAATCAGCAATCCGCATTTATTACCTCTTACAAGTATAACAAAGTTATACCTCTTAATTCAATATTGACTCTGCTAAAGCTGTTTCCTACCCCGGCCTGCTCTGATCCCGGACAACAAAAAAGAACCCGGTTATGTTTCCAGGTTCAGGAAAGCTTAAGAATTTACAAATTGCAAGATGCTAAAATTACAACATTCGGATTTTGTATAAGATCAATTTCATAGAAGGATTCCAATTTTATCTTGTCCTTGCTGTATATGACCCTTACAACAGGTTTAGTCGGGTGGCTTTTGTTGGCTTTCACAACAATTGCCCTTTCCTGCGTGTTCAGAAGAACCCCGCTGCCTACAGGGTATACCGCTATGAAAGACATAAAGCTCTCGACTATTTCCTTGTCAAAATGGTGTGAACCCAGCGAGGTTATGTATTCTATTACTTCACTTGGGCGAAGCTTTTTCCTGTAGACCCTGTCAGAGGTTAAAGCATCATATACGTCGGCAATCGCAACTATTCTGGCACATTGGTGAATATTATCACCCCTCAGCTGCAACGGATAGCCGCTGCCGTCAAACCTCTCATGGTGCCCGAATGCAATAAATGCTGCAATCATACTTACTTTTTTATTGTCCTTAAGTATTTCATAGCCGTATATTGTATGTTTTTTTATCTCTTCGAATTCTTCAACTGTCAATTGCGAAGGTTTTTTTAGTATTGTCTCAGGTATCCTTAGCTTGCCGATATCATGAAGAATAGCCCCTGTCCCCAAATCCTGGAGCCTTGATGTGTCGTACCCTAATCCAATCCCGGTTATTAAGGAAAGTATGCAGACGTTGACCGAATGTTCGAATGTATAATCATCTACTGATTTTATATCCGAAAGGTTTATCAAGACCTCTTTATTTGAAAGTAATTCATCTATTAATTTATTGACTATATTAAGTACCCCTCCGGCATTTATTCCGGTTGTCTCAGTAAAGTCTTCCATCAGGTTTTTGACCAGCTGCTTTGCTTCTTGCCTTGTATTCTCCAAAACTACATCACTTATGATTATTCCGTCTGAAATTTGATCTTCTATATAAAGTTCGGTTATTCCAACATTTCTTATCTTGTCAATAAAGGTTTTTCTCAATTCAATACCCCGTGTCAACAGCATCCTGCCATCCAAGGTAAAAATTGTCTTTGCAAGTTTAGCGCCTTCTTCAACTTCATCAATATGAACCCTACGCATTTAAGCCTCCAACCACAGTCTAATAAGTTTGCTTTAATTCTTCTGACTTCTCTTTAGTGTTGCAAACCAACAATTACAAAATGCATATTTCTTAAAACGCTAAGCAAAAGAGTATAATAGTTACAAATTTATTACAGTCATTTTATTCGACACTATTTTATAAAATCCTGCTCATAAATGTTTAAATAAGCCTTTTTTAAAGCATTTAAGCAAAATGCAGGACTATAGTCCCATAAATCTAGTGCTCAAATTTGAATTAAATAGTTCAAAAGTCCTATCCTGTCAACATAAAATTTTACAATTGATTACTCTCATTCAGGCAATGTCTCCCAATTCAACTTTGGTTACCAGAGTTTACGGAATAACCGCTTGGGAAATGTACCCATATTTGCCGATTATGGTAAAATAACTTTAAAACATATCGGAGCGGATGTAATATGAATATAGATTCATTGAAACACAAACTCTTATTTTTTAATAAAAAGCATCAAAAAGAACTCTCAGGAAATGTTAGCACCCATTCAAGTCTATTATCGGATGATAACAAATACAGGAGACATTTTTTAACGTATATCGGTCCGGAAATATATAAAAAACACCTGAATACTTATTTCATTTGCTGTTCCTTCTGTTCAAATCTGACCAAATCGTCATGCCATAAATACTGCTTCAGCTGTTCGAAAAAGGTATATGACGATTGCAGCCTTCTTCTGCCGGGAACCTATGAGCATGTTTGCGACCGGATCGACAATAATGGTGAAGGTATCGCACCATGGATATTCAGAACTCCATGCACTGATTTTGAGCGGCTTAATGGAAAAAGCTACTTCAAGCATTTCACCTCAGGGCGTCAACCCGTAGCAATATCTAATTATGAGGCTTTAGAGGGAATTTTCCTTGGTATGATCCGCGGTAAAAGGCCATGTCATATTTGTGCATCCGTAAAGCTTGATATTTACAATAACTGTATTTCGAGAGAAAAATTGAAAGAAGAGAGCCCTTGCGAAATGATTCTGAATGAAATCGCTGCGAGATACAGTGCCATTTTGGGGATGATAAAATACTTCAGTTAGTATTATCCCCCTAATAAAAACAGGAGGACATCAAGTGTTTTGTAACACTTAAGTCTTATATTCATTCAAAGTGTTACAAATACACTTCCTTGATGTTGTGGCCTGCTTATCTATAACTTTTAGACGGTACAGGCCACAAGTCCTCCCATTCTGCTTATATTATCCTTCATAAAGCATTGGCTTCACTTTTGACAATACATTTTCCTGCAGGCTTTGAAGTCTTTTCTCGGATAATTCCTTGGTTGAGTCGGCAACTCCATAGTAAATCTTGATTTTAGGCTCGGTTCCCGATGGTCTGATACAGAACCACGAACCATCTTTCATTTCATAATATAGTACATCAGACTCCGGAAGAGTGAGTTTTTCCTTATTTCCATCCTCAAGGTCTATCCTTTCGCCCTTCTGATAATCACGTATTGCTTTAACAGAGGAGGTTCCGAAGGTAACAGGCTTTTCGTCCCTTAATTTCTGCATTGTGCCCTTTATCTTCTCAATACCCTCTTTGCCCGCTAATGTGAATGAATTTATTCCTTCAAGGCTATAACCGTACTTTTTAAATATTTCCTGCAGACCCTCGTACAGGGACATACCCCTTGTCTTATAGTAAGCTGCCATCTCCGCTATAAGCATTGAGGCTACAACTCCGTCCTTGTCTCTGGCAAAAGTCCCGGCGAGATACCCATAGCTTTCTTCGTATCCGAACAGGTATTTTTTATCTCCGTTCTCATCCAGCAGCTTAATCTTCTCACCAATAAATTTGAAACCGGTCAGTACCTCCACAAGTTCAACATCATAGTGTTTGGCAATAGTTCTTGAAAGTTCGGTAGTTACTATTGTCTTGACAACAAAGCCATTTGACGGAAGCTCTCCCTTGGCTTTTTTCTGGGAAAGAATATATTCCAATAGGAGACAGCCAGTTTGATTGCCGGTTAGTGTAACATAGTCACCCTCTGCATTTCTAACAACAATTCCAACCCTGTCACAATCCGGATCAGTACCGATTATAAGGTCTACATCTTCCTTTTTTGCAAGTTCGATAGCTATTGTAAATGCAGCCTTTTCTTCAGGGTTCGGTGATTTTACGGTTGAAAATGAAGAATCCGGAAGCTCCTGTTCTTTGACTACCAGAACATTTTTGAATCCTATCTCGGAAAGTATCCTTCTGACCAATTTATTTCCTGAGCCATGTATAGGTGTATAGACTATTTTACATGTATCAGCCACCTTTTTAACGAGATCAGGGTTTATGCCAAGTGTCTTTAATTTGGAAAGGTAAACATCATCAATTTCCCTGCCGATAATTTGAATAAGGCCTTTTTTTATGGCATCATCCTTATCTGCCAACTTTACAGAAGTTATGTCACTGATTCCGCTAATCTCTTCCAGTACGGCATTAGAACCTTCGAGTGAAAGCTGTCCGCCATCTTCTCCATATACCTTATAACCATTGTATTCCTTTGGGTTATGGCTTGCCGTAACAACTATTCCTGCCGAAGCGCCAAGCTCCCTGACTGCAAAAGAAAGCTCGGGTGTAGGTCTTAATTCATCAAAAAGAAACGCTTTAATGCCGTTGCCGGCAAAAACCTTTGCCGCCTCCAGAGAAAATTCCGGCGACATGAATCTTGAATCGTAAGCAATTACAATTCCTTTTTTCTTTGACTCTTCTCCCTTTTTCGAGATATAATTTGCAAGACCTTGAGATGCCTTCCTTACCGTATAAATGTTCATTCTGTTGGTACCTGCTCCGATAATCCCCCGCAAGCCCCCGGTCCCGAATTCCAGCTCCCTGTAGAACCTTTCTTCTATCTCCTTGGGATCGTCCTTTATTCTATTTAATTCCGCCTTTGTATCTGAATCAAAGTAATCACTTTCCAACCAGAATTTAAAATTTGCCTGAGCGTCCATGTTGCTCCTCCTGTGCATGTAATTTCATATAATATATATTTTTATCTTGTTGTAGTCTCGATGTCAATATTTTTTGTAAAAAAACAAAGAAATAAAACAAAAAATTGTCTTATTTCTTTGATAATTTCTGTAAGTGTGCTATTTATACTAATTGTTTTTCACTTTTCCTGCTCCCATCAAACCTGCAAACTGCTGCATAACCTTTTCCTGTGCGTTTGCGCTTGAATCAATGAATATTGTGCTGCCTGCACCCTTTTCAGCAATATGCTTCAAGGTCTCGGTATACATGAAGAAAAGCAGGTATGAAGGATCAACTTCTGCACCTTTAAGCTCTTCAACAGCCACTTTTATACCCTTTGAAACCTCTTCACGGAAAGCCGCAAGGCCTTCTCCTTTTTTCTTCCAGGCTTCTCTTTCAGACTCAGCCTGTATCTTAATAAAGGCTCCTTCCGCCTCAGCTTCCTTGGTTTTCTTGATGAGAAGAGCAGCGCCTTCATTTTCAGCAGCCTTTCTCAAGTTAAAGGATGACACAACCTTCGCCATACTTTCGGTAATCTCCTTATCAAACTGAAGGTCTGTAATCTGTATGTCATGCAGAGCATAGCCCCAAATCTCGATCTTTTGATCTACATGTTCCTTTATGCTTGCAGCCATTTCCTGCCTTTCACCAAGAATCTGATCCTGGTTTTTGGTTGCAACATAAGCTCTTACTTCTCCTTCAACCAGTTTTTGCATTGCCAGTGTGAACTCAGCACCTGAATTAAATGAAAATGTTGCGTTCTTAAATGTCTCCTCACTGTCACTTGCAACAGAGTAGAGCAGCATCGCTTTAAAATAAACATTTGCCTGGTCTTTTGTAATAGCCTGAAAATTAAGCTCCATCGCTCTGTTCTGGAGCGAAAGTCTTAGGTACCTCTTTTCCCAAGGCAATTTAACACCAAGCCCTGGCCTCATGAATCTTTTATATCTGCCGAACTGGGTTATGATAAGTATGTGCCCCTGATCTACTGTAACTATGTTTGATAAGAGAAAAATGAAAACAACAACAACAATACCGATTAACAAGTAACCCCCTAAAGCCATAATATACCTCCTTCTAAATTTATCGGATTCAAGAAAATTATATCTTTATTAATTTTCATTGTCAAAAGGTGATCATTCTAAGCTTTTCTAATATTTGTAATACAAGACAATATATATCCCAATCGCTAATCCGCACCTCAATAATGTCCTGTGAACAAAACATCCTTACATAACTTTGGCTATTTAGTTTTAATTCTTTACTATTTATTCTTAATTGTTCTACGAACACAAGGTTCCCTTCTTACCAGTCCGGCATATTATGTAAAATAGACATTTTATGTGAGGTGTATAATATGGGGAGCCTTAACATAGGCGACATTGTGACAAGAAAATCCTATAACGGGGATGTCTACTTCAGAATAGTAGACATAAAACAAAGCAGAGACGCAGAACCCGTTTATGTTCTTAAAGGCCTTCTTTACAGACTCAAAGCAGATTCCCGCGCCAGCGACCTGCTTAAACACGACTCATCTGAAGTTACGAACCACATTAAGCGCGGCATTTCCGAGTGCGAAAGAAACTCTACTGTAAGGCCGGTCTTCCACAGGGTGCCGCTTTTCAGAAAATACAGAGCAAGAGTGAGCAGAATACTTCATCTGGATTCTGACAGCGAATATCTGGATATTTGTCTTAAGCACTACGCCAAGTTTAATCTGAGGGCAGTCGGAAAACTGGCTGATGAGTCCGAACAGCCATATTTCATAAGGAATCTGCTTGAGGCAAACAACCCTGACTTACTTGTTATTACAGGCCATGACAGCATGAAAAAAGGTACAGGTGATGTTAATTCTCTTAATAACTATTCCAACTCAAAATACTTTGTTCAGTCTGTCCATGAGGCAAGACAATACCAGCCTGACTTTGACAAGCTTTGCATATTCGCAGGTGCCTGCCAGTCCAATTATGAGGCTATCATCGATGCAGGCGCCAATTTCGCAAGCTCCCCCGGAAGAGTGCTTATAAATGTGCTGGATCCGGCTCTTGTATCGGAAAAGGTTGCTCTGACAGACCATAGAATACTGCTGACTCCCCGGCAGATAGCAAAAATAACTGTTACGGGAAAGGATGGCATAGGCGGCATCAACACATACGGTCACCTCTACAACTAAAAGATTCGGGCCGAAAACCCGAATCTTTTTTAATAATTAACTCTTGATTCCCAATGCTAGAGTATTATGCAGATCAACCCACCGCTGCCTTCATTGATAATTCTCTGTAAAGTTTCCTGGATCTTATACTGTGCGTCTTCAGGCATCCTGTACAGTTTGTTCTGAAGGCCCTCGCTTACCAATTCATGAAGTGACTTGCCGAATATGTTCGATTCCCATATTCTTCCCGGATCGCCCTCAAATTCCTTCATCAGGTAATTTACAAGCTCTTCAGATTGCTTCTCTGTACCTACAAGGGGCGCAATTTCTGTTTCTATGTCTGCCCGTATCATATGAATTGAAGGGGCGCTTGCTTTGAGTTTGACACCGAACCGGCTGCCCTGCTTTATTATTTCCGGTTCCTCAAGCGTCATTTCCTCCATTTGAGGGGTAACCATCCCATAGCCCTTAACCTTTACTTCATGAAGAGCATATTCAATTCTGTCATACTCTCTCTTCACTTGCGAAAGCTCCTTCATAAGACCTATGAGCTGGTGATCACCGTCGATCTCCAATCCTGTACTTTCACTCAGTACACGATAGAAAAGCCCGTCAGCAACATTTAATTCGACCTGTACACTTCCATCTCCAGGATTGATTCTATCTATATAAGCTTTCTTGATAAAATCATAATCGCCGAACCTCTCAACAGAATCCCTGATTTCGCTTATCTTGGTTATGTTTCTAAAGGACTCCCTGATGGACCGTATAGCATCAATCTTGAGCCAATGGCTGTCGTCTAAAGTCTCTATCCATCTTGGCATATTAATGCCGATCTCACTTATGGGAAATTCGAAAAGAATTCTTTCCATTATGTTATTTATATCTTCCATGTCAAGCTGCGCGCAATTGACATTTATTACAGGAACGGAATATCTTTCTTCAAGCTCCTGCCTCAAGCTTAATGTCTCTGGATCATTTGGCCTTATTGAGTTGAGTATGACGACAAAGGGCTTATTTATTTCCCTTAATTCTGTCACAACCCTCTTTTCAGCCTCAATATACTCCTCCCTCTCCAAATCGGTTATGCTGCCGTCTGTAACGACAACAAGGCCTATTGTAGAATGATCATTTATAACCTTTTTCGTTCCTAGTTCCGCAGCTTCTTCAAATGGAATCTGGTAATCAAACCATGGCGTCGAAACCATTCTAGGCGCATTGTTTTCCAAATATCCCAGAGCTCCCTTAACCAAATACCCGACACAGTCAACCATCCTGACCTTAAGCTGGACATTTCCGTCAATCAATACCTCAACTGCTTCATTAGGCACAAATTTCGGTTCGGTTGTCATAATGGTGCGTCCGGTGGCGCTCTGCGGCAACTCATCTTTTGCCCTTTCCTTCTGATAGACATTCTCTATATTCGGAATAACGAGCAAATCCATAAACCGCTTTATAAAGGTTGATTTACCTGTTCTTACCGGACCAACCACTCCTATGTAAATATCACCCTGCGTTCTTTCAGCAATTTGCTGGTAAATGTTGTACTTTTCCACCAACAACCCCCCTTATTTTATTCACACAGCTCAGAGCTGAGCATTATTGTTATAATACAAAAAAGCCTTATATTTAACTTCTTTGCACTTTAAACTTATTCGGCAGCCGCAATGATTTTCTTCCCGGCAAAGCAATATTGCGGCATATTAAGATTTATCAATATTAAATATATGTACATATTCTCTTTATAGAACAATAAAATTTTGAGAAGAAAAAAACTGCTCTGAATTAATCAGAAGCAGTTCTACTTTAAGAAATATTATCTTGATTTAAAATTAATTTTATTAATCAACAAAAACCTTCAATGCCTTGTTTATAAACTTGACATTCATTGGCAATCCCTCGCCCTTTTCCCCGTCTATAGTCAGGTCTATATCCTTTTTTCCCTCTATCCTACAGGAACTGGCCCTAAGCTTAACTACGTTCTTGTCTTTATGGAAGTCATTGCTTAAGACCTTGAAGAAAAGGCTGGCAAGATCTATATGATTGCATCGTTTGATTAGCATTATGTCCATAATACCGTCGCTCAAATCTGCTTCATGGCTGAGATTGTGGAACCCTGCAGCATGCTTCCCATTCAGTATAAGGAATAAAAGGGCCTCCTCCTCAGTCGTTTTACCATCTATTTCAATCTTAAGCTTAAAAGATTTTATATTTTTTAGTTCGCTTATCGCCTTAAGATAATATGCAAACGGCCCAAAATTCTTTTTCAGTTCACTATGAGTATTGAATGAAACGCCTACGAAAACACCGCCTGCGCAAGTAGTCAAAAAATATTTTTCATCATTTATTAGTCCTGCATCAATCTCTGTGGTGTTACCTTTTAATACTATGTCAAGGCATTCGTCCAGGCTCTTTGGCAGATTCAGGCACCTGCCGAGGTCGTTGCTTGTTCCTGAGGGTACGATTCCGATAGGGATATGAATATCATTTTTCAGCATCAGGTTGGTAATTGAATTAAGAGTGCCGTCTCCCCCCGACAATACTGCATATTCGTATTCCCCCGTCTTCAAGGTTTCCAGCAGATCACCCTCACAATTCGTTGTAATTCGGAACGGCTGTATAAGAACACCTTTTTCCTGAAAGGTCTTAACGACAAATTCAAGCTTCATGGAAATACTTTGATCTCCCGATAAGGGGTTATAAATAAAGATAGCCTTTTTCATATCCTTTTCCCTTCACAAAATACGATAATATTTTCAGCTTTCATATTACACCAGTTTTACAGATATTTAAAGTGTAAATCATATGCAATATATTTATTTTTGGTAATTGTCTTCACGCTGTGATTTCCACCTTATTGCCTTCAGGATCAAGTATGCAGCTTTCATAATAGCCATCCCCCGTTGTCCTTGGTTCACTTATGACAGTATAGCCGTTTGACCTTAGTTTTTCGGTCAAATTATTAACAGCTTCCATACTCCCCGCAGAAAAAGCCATATGTGCATATCCGCTTATGTTTAACTCCTTGTCCATGGATTTTAAAGCCGATATGCTCATGAGTTCCAATCTGGCACCTTCACCGAAATAAATAAAATATGATTCAAATTTCTTCGAAACATTGGTGTATTTTTTACTTGGTGCCCCATGAAAGAACTCAACGTAAAATTCCTTCATTATTTCTATATTCTCAGTCCATATGGCAATATGCTCTATCCTCATAAGACACCTCAGCTGAATACTAATATTAATTACTTTCTACCAATTTAAGGTTTGAACAATTTCTTCTATTTCATGAGTTTTATCTCTGGTCATAAGGTCAACAACAGCCTGCTTTGCATTTTTTCCCTCAAACAGGACTTTGTAAGCCTCGTTTGTAATAGGCATCGACACATTTTTCTTCAGTGCAAGTTCATGCGCCGCTTTAGCAGTCGTAACACCCTCAACAACCATTTTCACTTCCGCAATGGCTTCTTCCATAGTTTTGCCTTGACCTATCAGTATGCCTGCACGCCTGTTTCTGCTATGCATGCTTGTGCATGTTACTATCAGGTCACCCAGCCCTGCCAGTCCTGAAAAAGTTTGAGCTTGAGCACCGAGTGCAATACCCAGCCTTGAAATCTCTGTTATACCTCTTGTCATGAGCGCAGCCTTTGTATTGTCTCCAAACCCAAGACCGTCGGATATTCCCCCGCACAAAGCGATTACATTCTTCAGTGCGCCTCCAAGTTCAACCCCTCTTGGGTCGGGATTTGTATAAACCCTGAAATTCGGAGACATGAACAGCTCCTGAACATATTCCGCAACTTCCTTTCTTTCAGAAGCTGCAACAACAGCAGTAGGAATGTCCCTTGCCACTTCTTCTGCATGGCTGGGGCCTGAAAGCGCAACTGCTATACTTTGAGGTATTTCCTCTTGAATGATGTCTGTAAGAATCATGCCTGTGCCTTCCTCAATGCCCTTTGAACAGCATACAACAATCTGATCTTTCTTTATGGAGCTGCTTATAAGCTTGGCATTTTCTCTTATTGTTTGGGAAGGAACAACCATTACAACCGCATCCGATCCGTCCAACGCCTCTTCAACATCCCCTGTACAGCTTACTCCAGCAGGAACCTTTACTCCCGGCAGCTTTTGAACGTGTTCATGGAGTTCGTTCAACATTGTTACTTCCTCGTTGAAAACCGACCACATCTTAACCCTGTTTCCGTTTTTGGCGAGCAGAATGGACAATGCAGTTCCCCAGCTTCCTGCTCCGATAATTGCTACATTTTTACCCATAATAGTCCTCCATATCTTTAAGGGGCCATTCTTAAAATGATTACCCTCTTTAGTATTCTTTGCTTATACCTCGCTGATTTTGTCAGCATCCGCGGCTTTCTTCTTCATACTGAATTTGGATTCATTCCCTTTTGCAATTCGTTGAATATTGCTTCTGTGCCTGAATACCACCAAAATAGCCAGAACCACCGAAAATATAATGAATTCATCGCTCTGTTTCACAATAAGTCCTACAAGCGGAACGGAAGCTGCACATAGAATGGATCCTAACGATATGTAACGTGAAATGAATACAATGACGATGAAAACGCCCAGAAGAAATAATGCAATCCTCCAATCCATCATCAAAACTACCACAAAGGTAGCCAGTACGCCTTTTCCGCCCTTGAAGCCGAAATATATCGGCCAGTTATGTCCAAAAATAGCCCCAAGGCCGCCAATCATAAGGCCTATATCTTCAAGTGAAGTTCTGTTGTATATGTCTATTGTGAAGCCATTGTCCGTCATAACGTAGAAGCCTAACAGACAAGCGATGAACCCTTTTAGCAGATCACCCAATGTAGTCAGTAAAGCCGCACTTTTTCCCAAAGTCCTCAGTGTGTTTGTCGCTCCGGCATTTCCACTGCCATGCTTTCTAACATCAACCCCATATATTTTTCCAACAATCAGTGATGAATTGAGACTTCCAAGGAGATAGCCCAGTAAGGCTACTATTACTACTTTAATAAATTCAACTGTGCTCACTACATTCACTCCCTATCCCTTTGCCTATGAATGAACCTTATTGGTGTTCCCTCGAACCCGAAGCTCTTTCTTAACTGGTTCTCGATATATCTTTCATATGAATAATGAAATAATTCCGTATCATTTACGAATATTACAAACGTAGGCGGCTTTATGCCTGATTGCGTCATATAGTAAATCTTAAGCCTTTTCCCTTTGTCTGAAGGAGGCTGAACCATAGCTGTCGCCTCATTAATAAGATCATTTATCATTCCGGTAGATACCCTGAATGCCGACTGGTTTGCTACATATTTTATAAGCTCATACAGTTTGTTTACTCGCTGGCCTGTTTTTGCCGAAATAAATATTACAGGTGCATAAGTCATAAAACCCAGTTTTTCATGGACAACTTTTCTATATTCTTCAAGGGTACCCGTTTCCTTTTCAACCAAATCCCACTTGTTAACGACAATTATTGAAGCCTTACCCTGTTCATGGGCATATCCGGCGATTTTTGTATCCTGCTCAGTTACGCCGTCAACAGCATCAATGAGTAAAAGGCATACATCTGCTCTCTCAATTGCAGACCAGGAGCGTATTGTACTGTAGCGCTCAATATTTTCGGAAATCTTGCTTTTACGTCTTATACCCGCCGTGTCTATAAACACATATTTATCATCTTCATTCTCAACATAGGTGTCAATAGCATCCCTTGTAGTACCCGGTATGTCGCTTACAATAACACGTTCCTCACCCAGTACCCTGTTAATAAGTGAAGATTTCCCTGCATTCGGTTTTCCGATTACCGCAACTTTGATAACATCATCATCGTAATCGCCTTCATCTTCCTCTGGAAAATATTTGTAAGCTTCATCAAGCAGATCACCCATTCCAAGCCCATGAACTGATGAAACCGTAAGTATGTCTCCTAACCCGAGGTTATAAAACTCATAAACTTCGGCCGGCGGATCTCCTACCCTGTCAACTTTATTTACCGTCAGAATTACCGGCTTTTTGGTCTTTCGGAGCATTGTTGCCACTTCTTTATCGGAAGCAGTCAGTCCGTCCTTCATGTCAACCATGAAAATTATGACATCAGCAGTATCTATAGCGAGTTCAGCCTGCCTTTTCATCTGCTGCATGATCTTGTCTTCACTATACGGCTCAATGCCCCCTGTGTCTATCAAGGTAAATGTCCTGCCCCGCCATTCAACCTCTGTATATATCCTATCTCTTGTAACGCCCGGGGTATCTTCTACAATCGAAATCCTTTTTCCAGCAACATAATTGAAAAAAGTAGATTTCCCAACATTAGGCCTTCCAACAATTGCAACTACCGGTTTTGCCAACTCATATACCTCCATGTTTATTGTCATCTATAAATTATTTTTGTTCGCCAAGCACTTTCAAAACAAAATCATTTCCGTTATTTTCAACAATATTTATTCTTACACCAAGTTCTTTAGTCAAGCCGCTAACGGTGTAATCGTCCAAAAACAGCTCTTCACCGGCCTTCAACATACATCTGCACAGAAGAAGCTCATCCCCCAGCTCTTTTCCTTTCAATTGAGCCGCAATATCACCGCCCGTTAAAAGGCCTGTAACAGTTACATTTTCCCCGAAAAAACTGTTTTTTATTTGATATACGTTCACTTTTAAATTATTATACCTGTTCTCCAATGTTTCTGCCATACCCTTTATATATTCATAGGAAGAAACACCTGTAGCTATACTTGCAATTCTTGAGTTTTCTATTAAGCACCTCTGAGCCTGAGACTCCAAGGTTTCTTCAAACTCGTGCCTTAATAATGATATTAGTCCGACACCGTTTTCAATCTGCGGAAAATCCTCATAGTTTTCATAACCCGGTATTTCTGCCCCGGCCATGATATAGAATTCATCTGCAAGATAAACGACCCTTGATCCATGCTCTTTAAAGAGTTTCCCCTGCCAGCTGTCAATCTGACTAATAATCTGGAGTGAAGCCTCTTTGTCAAAAGGCTTCAGATCTATCAAACCTTTTCTATGCCTTGTCAAACCTACCGGAACCACAGATATACTGTTTACGTAAGGATATAAGGCTGACAGGTCTGATATGGTTCTGTCAAGCTCCGCTCCATCGTTAATATACCTGCAAAGAACAATCTGACAGTTGATGGTTATACCGCTTTCGGTAAGCCTCTTCAATTTATTCAAAATGTCCCCGGCAAACTTATTATTCAGCATGTACACCCTTAAATCGGGGTTTGTGGTATGCACGGAAATATTAATAGGTGACATTCTGTATTTAATGATTCTTTCCAAAGCATTATTATCCATGTTGGTAAGAGTAACATAGTTGCCTGTTAGAAATGAAAGGCGCGAATCATCATCTTTAAAATAAAGGGTGTCCCTCATCCCTCCCGGCAGCTGGTCAATAAAGCAGAATATGCATTTATTTGTGCAGCTTCTGGCTTCATCTATCATGGAATTCTCAAATTCCAGTCCCAGGTCCTCATACTCGTCTTTTTCAATCTCTATCTCCCATACCTCGCCGTCTGCCTTTTGGATTTCGACAGTAAGGTTTTCACTGGCAGTCAGGAACCTATAATCAAATATATCACATATTTTCTCGTTGTTAATAGATAAAATACAGTCTCCCTTTTCAATTCCGGCCTCTTCAGCTATGCTGCCGGAATCTACGTCCTGAACCTTAACTTCATAACTCTTCACAGACTCCAGTCCTCCCCATGCAACGGCTTAGTATTTAAGCGTTACACATGTAAAAAGCAGCAGGTAATCCTGCTGCTTTTGCTTTATCTTACTTTATTTGGATTCAACCTTTACAACTTCTTTACCGTCATAATATCCGCATTCTTTACATACCTTGTGAGGTAACTTAAAAGTGTGGCACTGTTTACAGAGTACCAAACCTGGTATTGAAAGCTTCCACTGAGACCTTCTTGCACCGGTTCTTGCCTTTGACCATCTACGCTTTGGATTTGCCATGAATAACACCTCCCCGATAACCGAAACCAATTTCAATTGAAACTGAATTTCAATTTCCTAAAAATATATAATAATTTTGAATGATAAGTCAAAAATATTTTAATTTGTATCTTGACCTTTAAAGTAATTCTTCAGCACTTCCAATTTTGGGTTTATAAAATCTTCTTTACAGTCGCAGTTCCGCTCGTTAAGATTCGTTCCGCACCTGTGGCACAACCCTTTGCATTTCTCCGAACAAAGCTGTTTCATAGGTAAATTCAAAATAATATTATCTTTCAGAGCCTTATCTATTATAATATAATTGCCTTCATATGTATAGGCATCTGCAAGATTTTCCTTCTTGTCACTGCTGACAAAGTCTTCCTTTACCCTTACTTCAACTTCCCTCGCAAGTTCTTCCAAACATCTGTAGCACTTAGTTGAATAACTGGTTTTCAATGTTCCTGCGAGCTTCAGGATTCCTCCCTGGTTCGTAAGGCTTCCTTCAAAATTAACCGGTTGGTCGAATGTTATCTCGCCTACGGTATTTTCAAACTCTTCAAGCAGCCCTTCAAACGAAACCTCCAGTGAAGCTCCGTCAACCTTTGTAATATCCGAAATATCAATCCTCATAAAGTCACCCGTGAATTAATAGTCAATTCACAAAATACAAGCTTAAAAACCGACAAAAGATATTATACTAACTAATAATACCATTGTCAAGGAGATTATTTAAATTGCGAAACTGCCTATTCCTTATTATTTTATGGTTCAACAGGAATCTTCTTCTTAAATGATGAAGCTCCGTTTGAAGGATTTTTTTGTGTAAATTTATGAGTACTGCCGCTTGACCGTGTTTTTCTCGACTTTGCAGTGCTATCGTTTTCATCATCGTCTGTGTTTTCTTTTGTATAAGTCAAGTTGTTAAAGTCAAAACCGGAGTCAGATTTAAAATATTCCTTTGTTACTGCGCTGCCATCCATTTCTTCATGTGTCGTATTATTATACATTTTTCCGTTATAGACATAATATGAGTAACCGCTGCCCAATGCCTTAAAGGCATAGAAGTTCTTCGAATCAACTTTTCCCAAACCGTTTACAAGTCTTAATGCATCCTTCAGGCTGAAATTGGTTTCTTTAATATTATTGAAAATAATCTTGAGAATACCGTTAACCTTGGTGATATTGGACACTTTGGCCTTTTGTTTTATCAGCTCCTTCAGGAAATCCTGCTGAATATTAATGCGGGTCAGGTCACCGCCGTCATAAACATCCCTTAAATCTGCCGGAATTCTGTTATTATAAGAATGCCTGAACCTCAGGAGCTGTTCCGCCTTGTCTCCGTCCAGGGTTTGCAATCCTGATTTTAAATGGATGTGCAGGTTCTGAGGTTTATCATCGTAATGAAGGCCATTTTTACCGGGTACAGTATATTTTACACCGCCCAGAAGATCAATAATCTTTCTGAAGGTAGAAATGTCTATGCTCGCATAATATTTTATATTGATATCAAACAGCCTGGTTATTTGCTTGGCAAGCATTTTTATGTCATAGTTGTAATAGACCCCGTTAATTTTTGAAGCCTTCGGCAAGCCAACCTTTGTGTCTCTCGGAATAGATAACAGGCTTATTCTGGAATCATGGGGATTATAGTTTGCAACCATTATCGTATCTGTATTTACAGATGTCTTATCAATTACAAGCATCAGTACATTGAAGGGCTCCTTAATCGGTTCAAACTGTTTTAATGCTTTATTTAATACGCCCCCTGCCTCATGGGAAGAATACCTTATATTATAAACAAGATAAAAACCGGATATAGTTAAAAAGAATGTAGCTACTATTGAGAATATCAGTATATATTTTCTCAAGTTCATTATATAACCCCTTTGTGAAAGATAATAATTGAGCACAATTTGCATTATAGCATATTTTTCTCTATATAAAAATCTATTCATATAAATAAAAAAAATGTCGGCTGCAAATTTTACAAATGCCCGACATTTTTATATAGTTTAGCCTTTAATATCTACTGCGCTAACTGCTTTGGATTTTTTTCCAAAGCCTTTAAAGGCCTCTGCAGCTACTGAGAGGATAAAGAATACAGCACCCATTGCAAGGAGAACTGCCAAAGGTTCAATAACTGCATCAAAACCCCGGCCGGCTATGACTGTCTCATTAAGTCCTTCCATAGCCCAATACTGCGGGAACAGTTTTGCTATCTGCTGCATGAATTCAGGCGATATCTCCAAGGGCCAATAACACCCAGAAAGCATGGAGGTTGAAACTATGACAACTGCAGATATCGCAGTCATCTGTGAATTGGACCTGATTATTGTTGAGAAGAAAATTCCCAGTCCGATTCCGCTTAGGAGATAAATATTCATTACCAGTATGGTGGCAGGCAAGGAATTGCCCCAATTTATACCCATAACATAATTACCGAATAGTATAAGTATTCCGGTCTGAACCCATCCTTTCAAAAATGTTCCGATTATTTTACCGGCCATAATCTCGAGCTTGCTTGTCGGTGAAATATCCAGCCTGTCCCATGTCCCAATCTTTCTTTCGTCCAGAATAGTACCTCCGCACCCAAGGATAAGAGTAAACATCAGGAACATGATATTGACCCCGATAATACTTCTTGAAGAGCTGAAATCTATCTCGTCCAAATTATTTTTACCGCCGAAGCTGGATTCTTTTACGACTAATATATCAGGTTGCGAAAGGCTCTTGTCAAGTTGTTTGCCTATTTCATTCAACATACTTTTTCTGTCGGTTTGGCTATAGCCTTTCAGTTTCTCGGAAAACAGAGCTTGAGTACCTTCTTTTACACTCAGCTTGGAAAAAGCTGTGCTTATTGACGTTTCAACTACCATGTAGGAAGCAGACGAAGGTAGTTTGACCACTTTAATGTCCGACTTGTCCCCCTTGAGTATTTTCTTTGAAAAATCTTTCGGGATTATGAAGCCTGCTTCAACAGAAGCACTTTTGACATTATCATAAAGCTCTTCCTCATCTACAATAGAAAAACTAATACTTTTGTCCTGTTTCAGTTCCTTGAGCAGTTCCTTTGTAAAACTGCTTTTATCATAATTTGCAATAGCGACCGGCAATGCGGCTTTATTATCTGATGACCCGGTATTCCCGAATATTATGCCGAATATGAAGGTAAATACAATCGGCACAATTATAGCCATTGCAAAAGAGCCTTTATCTCTGAACATCCTTTTTAAATCATATAAAGCTATGCTTAAAATTTTCATAATTTCACTCCTTGAAATTGATTGAAAAACTCGCTTATTCGGTTCTGAATCTCCATATTCCTATGGAGAGAAAAACTATTCCCATTATTATCAGGACGCCCATGTACTGAATAACATCAGCTATGCCCTTTCCCAGCATAAGGTCCTGAAAACCGTTCACAGCCCACCAGTTCAAAGTGAATTTGGCTATAACCTTCATTACCGGAGGAAATACATAAATCGGAACCATGCCTCCGCTTAAGAGGGTAAAGGTCTGAATAAATACCTGTGAAAGTCCGTCAGCGGCACCTGAGGATTTAGCTAAAGCGGCAATGAACATACCAAAGGCCGCAGCGGCAAATGTTGAACAGAGGGTTACCAGAAGTAAACCGGGTATTGACGCTCCCCAATTAACACTGTATACAAAATGAGTAAACAGAATCAGTATCAATGCCTGCACGAAGCATATAAACAGCAATCCCAGAAATTTACCGATTATAAGAGTGGATTTAGAGGCTTTAGCGCACATTATCCTGCCAAGAGTCTTGGTTTCCCTTTCTTCTATTATCAACCTGGTACCTGAAGTTGCTCCGAATAACATAAACATTACAAGCATTGTGGTCGAATAAAACTGGATGCCCGAAAGCACCTTGTTTTTCTTTTCATTGACTTCTTTAAAATCCAATTTTTCCGCGCCACTTTTATTTTGAAGCTCCATAATTATTGCAGAATTATCGTCAATTGGAATATTATATTTTTGAAATGCGTTTGCTAACACCTTTGAAGCATCATTATATATTGAAAAAGTCTTTGCATACCCATTTGTGGACATTTTAACTATGAGTGAATTAAACTGGTTATCAACATTCGACTTTATTTCAAATACAGCCTGCTTGTTTCTGTGTATATCCTCCGAAAAGTTTTCCGGGATAATGATGACCGATGAAAGCTTCTTACTTTTAAGCTTCTGATTCATTTCTTCGGTTGAATTGACTTTATACGTTTCAAAAGAGGATGACATTTTCCCCCTGAGAAAATCATTTACAAATTGGCCCGACATAGCACTTGTATCCTTGTCCCATACTCCAATAACAAATTTCTCTACCTTTAGTTCATTTTCAAACATCGAACCAAAGCTTGAGCCTATTATTATAATAAGGACTAAAGGCATAAGAAGCATGAAAATCAATGCCTTCCTGTCCCTGAATGTAACCCTTAGGTCTTTTAACGCTATATGAAATATCATTGTTTACCTCCAATCAGCCCCACCCCCTGCCCCCTCCCCAAGGAGAGGCTGCTAGGTTTGGCGGTAGACCGCCAGCAGGTGGGAATTCTCCCCCTGCACCCCGAAAAATGAAAGGCCTGTTTAATATGATTTAAAATGCATTTAACTGCAACTAAGGCATCAGTCTCTAAGCGCTCTTCCCGTCAGATGAAGGAATACGCTTTCAAGATTTGAATGCTCTATATTAACAGCATGTATCTTGCACTTCTCGGAATCCAGCATTGAAATCACTTTTGCAAGTACAGCATCTGCCTCTTTTGCTATTACGCTGACTCTGTCCTCATCGACAGAAATGCTTTGAACACCCTTTATTGCCTTGATTCCGCTTATAACGGAATCCTTGGGATTAACAAGTCCAAGGTTGATGGTATCAAAGTCGCCAATAAGTTTTCTGAGCTCTTCCTTGGTTCCCGAAGCTATTACCTTGCCATGATCCATTATACCTATCCTGCTGCACAGGAATTCAACCTCTTCCATATAGTGGCTGGTATAGATTACCGTCATACCTTCTTTGTTAAGTTTAACAACTGTTTCGAGTATATGGTTTCTTGATTGGGGATCTATTCCTACTGTCGGTTCATCCATGATCAATAGCTTTGGCCTATGCAGTAGGGCAGCCGCAATGTTGATTCTTCTCTTCATTCCGCCTGAATACTTCTCTATCCTGTCTTTTGCCCTATCCTTCAAACCTGCTATTTCAAGCGCATCTTCTATTCTTTCTTTTAAAAGGCTTCCGCCGATGCCGTACATTCTCCCCCAAAATGCAAGGTTTTCCCGGGCTGAAAGAGTGGGATAAAGAGCAATTTCCTGCGGAACGAGCCCAAGAATTTTTTTAACCTCCATGGTTTGTTTTCTCAAATCATAGCCGTTTATTACAACATTACCCGCGTCCAGCTTTACAAGTGTTGTTATTATTGATATGAGAGTTGATTTGCCTGCACCGTTAGGTCCTAGCAGCCCGAACACTTCACCTTCATCCACTGTAAAGCTTACATCGTTTACTGCCGTAAGTTCTCCAAAGCTTTTTTTAATGTTTTTTATCTCAATAAAGCTCATCTTCCATCCCCCTAATTGTTCTTGATTGCTTCCTGAAAGTCCTTCGCAAAATTACTCATATTATAACTTTCCATAGGCTTAATAGCTTTCTTATTCAAATGCATCACCGCTTTTAATTTTATCAAAAAAAGAAAAGAAATCATAGAGAAGCATTTCTATGATTTCTTTGTTTATATTATTTATATGGTTTCTACTTCCCATAACTAAATCAACCGCAGATAATTCTTTTTGTATCCCTTGCAATTGCAAGCTCTTCATTAGTCGGTATAACCAAGGTTTTTACCTTTGCATCCGGCAAACTGGTATCTATCTCTTTTCCGCGGATTTTATTTTTTTCTTCGTCAACATGAACTCCAAGGAACTCCAAACCTTCAAGGCACAGCTTTCTTACATTGCTGTCATTCTCGCCGATGCCTCCTGTAAAGACTATAGCATCTACGCCATTCATAGCTGCAGCATAAGAACCTATGAAAGTCTTAACCCTGTAACAGAAGATGTCTATTGCAAGCTTAGCCCTCTCGTTTCCCTGTTTGGCAGCAGCAGTCAGGTCTCTGAAATCACTGCTGACACCTGATACGCCAAGCACACCTGATTTTTTATTCATATAAGTATCCATCTCATCGGGAGTCATATTCTCTTTTTTCATCAGGAATGTTACAACTGCTGGGTCAATTGTTCCGCACCTTGTTCCCATTTCAAGGCCGTCCAAAGGAGTAAGCCCCATGCTTGTATCAACGCAAATGCCGTCTTTTATAGCGCAAATGCTCGCTCCATTACCTAAATGGCAGGATATAATTTTCAATCCAACAGGCGATCTGTCCAAAAATTCTGCCGTTCTTTTACCGATATATTTGTGTGAGGTTCCGTGAAAACCGTATTTTCTTATTGAATATTTCTTGTACACATCATACGGCAGGGGATACATATATGCATGCTTCGGCATTGTCTGATGGAAACCCGTATCAAATACGGCAACCATTGGCGTATCCGGCATTGCTTTTTGACAGCCCTCTATACCCATAATATTTGCAGGATTGTGCAGCGGACCGAGTGGTATGCATTCCCTTATGGCATCCATTACCTTCGGAGTTATTTTTTCCGGATCATGGAACTTTTCGCCTCCGTGGAGAACACGATGCCCTACTCCTGATATCTCAGACATGCTTTTAATTACGCCGTTTTCCTTGTCGATCAGGGCTTCGATTACAGCCTTGATTGCATCGTTGTGGTTCTTCATTTCCCTTAGGCGTACGATTTCATCGCAGCCGGTCTTTTCATATTTCATAACGGAATTGTCAATTCCTATCCTGTCACAATTTCCTTTAACCAAAAGCTTTTCCCCGTCCATATCAATCAACTGAAATTTCATTGATGAACTTCCGGCGTTAATAACAAGAATTTTCATAAGTGCCGCTCCCTATCTTATATTTTTTGTGCCTGCACTGCAGTCATTGCAACAACCCCGACAATGTCTTCCGCTGAACAGCCTCTTGACAAGTCGTTAACCGGTTTTGCAATACCCTGGAGTATAGGTCCGTATGCTTCAGCCTTTGCAAGACGCTGTGTCAATTTGTAGCATATATTCCCGCAGTTAAGATCAGGGAATATCAATACATTTGCCTGTCCTGCAACAGTGCTTCCTTTTGCCTTAGATTTGCCTATTTCAGGAACAAGCGCAGCATCCGCCTGCAATTCACCGTCAAGCATAAGGTTCGGCGCCTTCTCTTTAGCAATCTTGGTCGCTTCTATAACTTTATCAACTATGGGGTCCTTACCGCTTCCGTAAGAAGAGAAGGAAAGCATTGCAACCTTAGGTTGTGCCTGTACAAAATTTTCGAAGGATTTTGCGGAAGCAATAGCGATCTCAGACAACTGTTCTGCATCCGGATTTTGGTTCAAAGCGCAGTCGCCGTAAACAAAAATCCCCTTTTCTCCGTACTCGCAGTCAGGAACAACCATGACGAAAAACGCTGATACAAGTTTTGAATCAGGTGCAGTCTTGATTATCTGAAGTGCAGGACGTATTGTGTCTGCAGTTGAGTGAGCAGCACCGGATACCATTCCGTCAGCTTCACCCTTCTTAACCATCATAACAGCCCAGAAAACATTATCCTTCATTGTTTCCCTTGCCTTTTCCGGCGTCATTCCTTTTGCTTTTCTAAGCTCATAGAAAGTATTTGCATAATCCTCAAATTTATCTGATTTCAAAGGATCAACAATTTTAGCCTTTGAGATGTCCAAATCCCCAGCCAGCTTTTTGATTTCAGCCTCATTGCCGACAAGAATGATGTTTGCAATACCCTGTTCCTGAACCATGGCAGCAGCTTTTATTACTCTGATGTCATCGGCCTCGGGAAGCACTATCGTTTTGAGGTCAGCCTTTGCCCTTATTGATATTTGTTCCAAGAAATTCATTGTATATCCCCTTTCAATATATATAAATATTTTTATATCCTTAATTATGACCTAGTGCTAAGACCAGCTTGTATCAACCTTTTCCAACCATAATTATTATAATCAATTTGTTTATTGTATACAAGATATTATTTTTTATATTCTTTCTTACAAATAATCTCTAGGTAAATCTTATGGTTTGAATACTGTTATTCATTTTCAGAAAAAAAGCGGCTGAATCAGCCGCTTTACAGTTACATTTTATCAAGTTCGTCCTTTAGTATCTTATTAATGACCTGGGGGTTTGCCTTTCCCCTGGTCTCTTTCATTGCCTGCCCTACCAGGAAGCCTATTGCCTTCTCTTTACCGTTCTTGAAGTCTGCAACGGACTGTGGATTGGATTCAAGTATCTTTTTAACTACTGCTACCAGAGCCCCTTCGTCGTTAACAACCTCGAGTCCCTCTTCCTTAACAATTGTTTCAGGATCCCTCCCGGTTTCAAACATCTTGTCAAATACCTTTTTCGCTATGGTTCCGCTGATTTTACCTGTATCTATAAGTGTTATCATTCTTGCAAGATACTCTCCGGGGAAAGGAATATCTGAAGCCTCCATGTCCTTTTCCTTCAATATCTTCATCATGTCTCCCATGATCCAGTTGCTGACAGACTTTGCATTGCTGCTTTTGCTTACGGCTTCTTCAAAGAAATCAGCAAGCACCTTTGAAGACGTTAATATTCCCGCATCATATTCGGGTAAGCTGAATTCGCTTACATACCTTTTTTTCCTTGCATCCGGAAGCTCGGGTAAAGATGCCCTGATGCTTTCAATAGTTTCCTTTGAGGTTACAATAGGTACAAGGTCAGGCTCCGGAAAGTATCTGTAATCATGCGCTTCTTCCTTGCTTCTCATTGCATAGCTGATGCCTTTGTTATCGTCCCAGCGTCTTGTCTCCTGGACTATAACACCGCCTGACTCCAATTCGTTTATTTGTCTTTGAGACTCGGCTTCAATAGCCCTTAGAATGCCTCTGAAGGAATTAAGATTTTTCATCTCGGTCCTTGTTCCGAACTCCTTCTGTCCGACATGACGAACGGAAAGGTTTACGTCTGCTCTTAAAGAGCCCTCCTGCATTTTACAGTCCGATACCTCAACATATTCAAGGATTGCCTTAAGATTCTCAAGGTATGTCTTAGCTTCTTCTGCCGATCTCATATCGGGCTCGCTGACTATTTCTATAAGCGGCACTCCGCATCTGTTATAGTCCACCATTGTGCCTGTATCCCATTCATCATGCATAAGCTTGCCGGCATCTTCCTCAATGTGGATTCTTGTAATGCCGATCGTTTTCTTTTCGCCGTTCACATCTATATCTATCTTGCCGTTCATGCAAAGAGGCAGATCATATTGTGATGTCTGATAGGCTTTCGGCAGATCGGGATAGAAATAATTCTTTCTGTCCTGCTTACTATATTCCGAAATGGTGCAATTAGTCGCAAGACCGGCTCTTATTGCATATTCGACGACTTTCTCGTTCAAGACCGGAAGTACTCCGGGCATGCCTGTACATATCGGACAGCAGTGTGTGTTTGGTTCTCCCCCGAATTCGGTTGTACAGGTGCAATATATTTTTGACTTGGTAGAAAGCTCTGCGTGAACCTCCAACCCTATAACTATTTCATAATCCATTTCCAACACCTCGTTTAAAATCATGTTTATAATTTAATGCTCATATCTTCGGTTTGCTCGCATGAAACCCGGTATTCTGCTCAAATGTATATCCGACACGCAAAATAGTACTTTCATCAAACGGCTTGCCTATAAGCTGAAGCCCTATAGGAAGGTTATTACTGTCAAATCCGCATGGAACAACGAGCCCGGGCAGTCCGGCGATATTTACCGGAGCTGTATAGATGTCTCCAAGGTACATCTCCAATGGATTATTCGCTTTTTCACCGATTTTGTAAGCTGTGGTGGGCGCAGTCGGTCCGATTATAAGATCATATTTCTCAAAGGCTTCATTGAACCCGTTCATTATCAATGTTCTTACCTGTAATGCCTTTTTATAGTATGCATCATAATAGCCCGAACTTAAAGCGTATGTACCGAGTATGATTCTTCTTTTTACCTCGGGTCCGAATCCTTCGCTTCTGGTCTGCTTGTACAAATCAAGAAGGTCGGTGAATTTTTCAGCACGATAGCCGTACTTTATTCCATCGTATCTCGCAAGATTGGAGCTAGCTTCTGCTGACGAAATAAGGTAATACGCCGGAATCGCATATTCGGTTATGGGAAGCGGAAATTCTTCACAAACTGCTCCAAGCTTTTTTAAGGTATCTATAGCTTCATCGATTTTCTTTCTTACTTCAGAATTCAGGCCTTCCCCCATGTACTCCTTGGGAATTCCTATTTTCATTCCCTTAATGTCATTGGTAAGCGCTTTGGTGTAATCAGGATATTTTGCGTTAATCGAGGTTGAGTCCATCGGATCGTGCCCGGCTATTGCATTCATTACCAGTGCACAGTCGGTAACATCCTTTGTAAGAGGTCCTATCTGATCCAGGGATGATGCAAATGCTACGAGTCCATATCTTGAAACAGCACCGTATGTAGGTTTTAGGCCAACAACTCCGCAGAAAGAAGCAGGCTGTCTGATCGATCCTCCTGTATCGGAACCAAGTGAAAAAATTGTTTCATCCGCTGCAACAGAGGCAGCAGAGCCGCCGCTTGAGCCCCCCGGCACTCTTTCGGTATTCCATGGGTTTTTTGTCTTTTTAAAGTACGAATTCTCTGTAGACCCTCCCATTGCAAACTCATCCATATTCAGTTTTCCCAAGAGTACTGTGTCACTCTCATGAAGTTTATCGGCAACAGTGGCATTATAGGGCGGAATAAAATTATTAAGCATTTTGGATGCGCAGGTTGTTGTGATGCCCTCTGTACACATATTATCCTTCAAGGCCATCGGTATACCGGCAAGTGCTGATTTTGCCTCACCTTTGTCTATTTTGTTCTGAACCTCTTCTGCCCTTTTTAATGCTTTATCGCCGCAAACTGTTATGTAGCTTTCCACAGCAGGGTCAATCTTTTCAATTCTATCCAGCATGCACTTTGTAAGCTCTACTGTGCTGACCTTTCTTTCCTTTAACAAACCGCTCAATTCATGAGCCGTCATATTATATAATTCCAAGGCTATTCCTCCAATTCAATATTTATTCCACTACTTTAGGCACCTTAAAACAACCGTCATCCTTGGAAGGTGCATTGGCTAATATTTTTTCCCTGTCATAGGACTTTTCGGTTTTATCTTCCCTGAAAACGTTATTTACCGGCATTACATGTGATTTCGGCTCTACATTAGAGGTATCCAGTTCATTCAGCTTATCGACATATGAAATGACATCAGCCATCTCAGTAGTGAGCGTTTCCTTTTCCTGTTCGGTAAGATTCAACCTGGCAAGGTTTGCAACATGTTCAATTGTTTCTCTTGTAATCTTCATCTGCTTATCCTCCCACAACGCAGACACTATAAAGCTGCATCGTTTATATTAGAATATTATATTAAATGAGGTATTTTCAGTCAATTGAATCTCTAATATTATCTCCAAAAAATTAATATTTAAGTTGATAATCATTTGCTGCTACCTGCATTTTTGAAGCAACAGCAGAAGAGTCTCACCCAGATCCCTGTCACTCATATCATTATCAAGCAGCTTGCTGACTGTAGGGTAATTAAACTGGTAGGAACCATCCTGCTTCCTTATTGTTGTATTGAATACGAGCCCATGCTCCTTTTTATAATGCACCGATATATTCCTCTTGCCTTCGGAGAATTCTTTCCACCCCCTGAAGCCGAGCTTGTCCATCAGTTCCTGATCAGAGCAGGCTTCCGTGGCGCTGCCGTAGATCATGGCCCTTCTAAGCATTCCTCCAAGCGCCTGAGAGTTGTATGGCTTATTTAGGAATTGTACATCTGAGGTTGCTCTCCCTACTCCGAATTTGTCTTTGACATATGGAATGATTACGGCATTTTCATTTCTGTCAAAGAAAATACTTACATTCCCCGTATCAATTATGCTGTTCTTTGCTGAGGGCTTTCGTTTTCTCAGCTTTAAAACCAGTAAAAACAGAAGCACCACAAAAAAGAACAGTATCAAGCCCATATAAAGAAGGTATTTTGAAAATCCGTTCCCCATCTTTTTCCCATTCTTTCTTCATTTAAACTTATAATACCAATAACCCATTCAACATGCAACATTTCAATGTTCCATATTGCAATTAAAATTATCATGACTTAATTAAGGAAAAAGGATATTTTTGAAAAGAATGCGGTAAATTATTTGATGTTTTTGAAAGAAAACCTGCTAAGACATAAAAAGGTGATGAGAAATTATTCATCTCAAACTCCCTGCAGTTGAAAGGCATCCTTGGTGCACTTTCATGCTGAAAGGTTCGATAAGGAATTATCTATCACATCACCTTTGATAGAGAACTTTCTTTCTGCTATCTGGCTGCCGTCCTGGTTTTTAAATATGAACACAAGGTCACCCTTCACAGGAAAAGCGCTAAAATCGATTTTAACGGTATCATGGGGATTATATTTATTAGCATTATTACTTAAGCTTGTCCTTGGGGACTGCTTTGAAGGGCTGTTCAAGCTGACCCTTACTTCTACAACATTCCCCTTCTGGGCGATATCTATTATTTTGATTCTGTATTCAGGGAAATCAACCTTTCCAAGTGTACCGTGAATTAAAAAGGAATGAGTGAAATCGGTTTTTGCTATTGCTTGTCCCGAAATTTCGGCATCTTTATTCAGGAGTTTAAGGTCATTCCTGCTGCTTATAAAATCAAAATGCATATTTTCAGGATAACCGTGAGACGACCAATGATCCTGAGATGTATCACGGGATACGGAAATATATTTGCCATTATATTGAGAGAACCATTCAAAATTAATTTTATAAACCTGATTCATAGCTGCAAGGGAATACGCAGAAAACAAAGCCAAAACAGCTGTAACTATCAGAAGAAACCAATGAGCCTTTTTCATAATTTTCACCATATATGTGTACAGAATATTATGTGCACAGGCAAAAGTGCATGTCCTGCAATAGGCATAATGAACCTGCTTGCCATGCACTATTGTGCGCAATCATTATAACACAAAAAAATATAAATTGAAATGTACTAATGCAGCTCTCCTTTTCCCACAGGCATCAGATCTATATGGAGTATATCCTGACTCACGGGTGCCCTTTGGATTTCTTTGATGAAGGTCTTAATCTTTTTCCCTTCCAGATTCAAATCCAGTATGATATTTGAGCCATGCTTATTGATCAGATTGACCAGTTCATGCTGATCAAGTGCAATCGGCACATTCTCATTCTCATCGTACAATATCCCCGGAACCATACCGTCCCCTTTAAGCCTTCTTATTTCCGCCTTGCCCAAGGCATCTCTTTTTTCTGCTTCTACACTGAAAAAATCCATTTTCTTCATCTCCCAACCCAATTTCGAATAAGTAATTGAATAAATAAATTATTCCCGTTCAAGCATGGCTTGATACGACAACATCGAAATTGCATCAGTGAGACTTCAATTTTCAGTATGTAATATCATTTACTTCCGGCTCTTTATAGTATAGTTGGAGGATTCCCTTAATAACATCGTTATGGTTTTCTACTGTTATATTGTGCAGGTCACCCTTATCAATCTGGATGCATATTCCCAGCTTGTATTTATCATTATTATCAATAGCAGCACTTATAATGTCGATTGCATCAAGTGGCTTACTGTAGATATAAACCCATTGTCCTACATCTTCTTCCATTTTCATATTCTTCTGATAGTACCTTTCTAAAAAGCTTTTGATTTCTCCAACCTTATTTGACCACAAGCTGACCGCTATTGACATTATAAAACCCTCCTGTATATTTTGACGATTCCAAATCCCTATCCCTTAGCAGATAACTAATATATTAAATTCTGTTTACATAATACATAATATTAGACATTTCTAATCATATTCCTTTATGTAATTTTTTCAATAATTTCATAGGGTTGTTTCATTTGCGGTAAATGAATTTATTTACTTGCATTTTGAAATAATAAATACTGCAAATAATTGATTGGAGGTTGATGCAGTTTACTGCATTAAGGATTATGAAGAGAAAACTGTTTTTACTGGGGAAACTTTCTTTTAGGAAGGTGTTCCGAAATGGGGAGGGGCTCAATGCTCCCAAGATTTTATTTCTTCTGGCTGCCACACTCTCGATATCAGTCAGCCTGACTGCCTGCGGTAAAAGCGGGGCACCGCCGCAAGCAATTCAAGGCACTCAGCAGGGTGAAGAAGTCCCTGAACAGTTGACAAGCATTGAGAATAGCATTGAAAAGGTAATTAAAGCATTAAACGGTCCGGCAGTCTCACAGGAGGGTGAGCAAGGGCAGGATAAAAGCAATAAAAAAGGCAGTCAGGGCACACAGGGTTCTGAGGAAGGATCAACTAAACAGAGCCCTGACAAACAGAGTTCAGACAAACAGAGTTCAGATAAAAGTTCCGATGAAAAAGGCGGTTCCGACAAACAAGGCACGGGAGAAGAATCACAGAAAAGCAAAGGTCAAGGAAACCAGGGTCAGGAAAAGCCTGAGAACAAGCAGCCCGAAAAACCTGCAGACCCATGGGAAACAATCGCTCCGCTGATAAACAGTATGCATTACCAATGGAACAGCTTCATGCCGATGGCAGCTAAAAAGGGAGCAGATAAAACCCTGATAGACAGCTTCAGCAATGAACTCAACAGCCTTACAAGTACCATTATAGGAAAGAATTCTACAAATGTTCTTATGGCTGCCAGTATGCTTTATTCCAACATTCCGGATTTCTATTCCCTTTACAGGACAAGCGTTTCTCCTGAGATAAAGAGAATAAGATACTACACAAGAAATGCAATGCTTAATGGCTATACCTCTAATTGGAATCAAGCCGGTTCAGACATGAGCAATTTAAAGGCAATATGGCCGCTTTTTAAAAATACCGCTACAAAGGAAACCCAAGATAGTTACAATAAGCTGGACTTCTCCATTTATGAGCTTGATAAGGCTATTCTGGAGAAGAATCAACCCATTACCGACATTAAAGGAAGAGTAGCAATGGCCAATATTGAAGCACTGGAAAAATCAATGGGTAAAGGTTCCTCAGGAGGACAGGGCGGATCACAATCTCAAGGTTCTTCCGGGGGTGCAGGCAGCGGCGAAAGTTCTGCCGGTCAAGGTCAAGGCGGCAGCTCTGGTGGAAGCAGTTCGGGAGGTAGTTCGGGAGGTGGCAGCTGAAGCTGATTCCGGGTTGTAAAAGAAAACAGGCATTACTTTGGTTGATGCCTGTTTTTCTAGTTTTTATTAGCTTTTTATTAGCTTTTTATTTTAAATTTTGCTTTAATTTCTCCTGACTTTTCACCATAATGATTAAGCACCTCAGGCCGCCAGAAATTCCGAAGAACTTCAATCTCCTCGCTTGAAATGATATTCAGCTGCAATAGGGTTTCAAGTATTACAGGGCCTAATGCCCGGCTGTTTCCATCCTCTATTTTTATAGATATGCCTATGTTTTTAGAAGGAATTGAAGCACAATAAACTCCTTCCGCTCCAATCTTTGCAATGACCTTGCCTTTCAGCAGCTTCATCAGCTCAGTATCAAGCCTTCCCTTTCCGGCAACCATTTCCGGGAAAGCGATCATAGAAGCTATCAAGCTTTTTTGACTCTTTTCATATTTTCCGTCCATGAACTTATAATTCGTAAGATTAGCATATGAATATGCCATATTTCTTAATGAAACAGCATGCACGGGAATATTGCATCCGTCGATACCCTTTACGATTTCGGATTCCGCAATACCTGTGAAATCGGATATGACTTTGTCTATATCCTTTTGGATAGGGTGGTCATACCTGTTATAGTCTTTAAGTTCATATCCCTTTATTTTGCATGCGGCCAATATTCCAACATGTTTCGCCGAACAATTGCAGTGAAGCATCGTAGGTTTTGTGCCTGATGTAATCAGTTCTAAAGCTGCTTCCCTGTTAATAGGCTCATGGCTTCCGCATATAAGGGCTTCCTCAGCTATTCCGACTTTTTCCATAAAACCCTTAATAACATTGATATGTTCCTCTTCACCGCTGTGGGAAGATGCCATTAATGCAATTTCCTTTTGCTCAATATCAAATTTTTCTGTTATTCCCGATTCAAGTGAAGCTATTGCCTGAAAGGGCTTAGATGAAGAGCGGAAGAACGTAAGCCTTTCAGAATCTCCAAGCTCATATAAAATGTCGTCTTTCAAGCTTACAACAGCAATATCCCCCCTATGTATGCTTTCAACCGTCTTACCCCTGATTACCTCTACAAGTTTAACGGGCATAAAGCACCTCCTCAGGATTTAATAATGTTTGCCGAATTACTAAGTTGTTCAATGCTTTTCCTCAATATCTGCAATCAAATTTACTACAGATCGCATAAGTTCAGTATCCGCAGTCAGAACCCTATCGACTAATCCAGCACTTTCACTATCAAGGTCACCCTTGACAATCTCTCTGGCCATAGCAATTCCCTTGTCTTCACCGTCATATGCCTGCTTTAATATATCAACCGTACCAACATTGACCGTCATTCCCTGCATTGCAGCCTTTGCACTTGCCATAAAGCCTGCGAATCCGGTATTGTAATCGGGTTTCCCTCCAATAGCGCGAATTCTTGCTGCAATCTCATCTGCATGTTCGCTGTGCTTTCTCTGAATTCTTTTCAGTTCATCCTTCACGGTGTCAGTATCGACATCCTCTATAAAACGATCGTATGCATCAACGGCCATCTGTTCACCTTTAAGAACGGTATTAAGCTCATTCACAACACTGCTCTCCATTCCATACTCCTCCTTTTTCGTTATATGTATAGTTTTGCACCTATTTCGGAAAATAATACTTGGGTAATATCATTCAAGAATTATGAAAGACAAGGAAAACTGCAAAGTAAAATATTGTGATTGCATATAAACTAAGCTATAATAGGTTTCGTACAGTAAAGTATGAAAATTAAAGCATTTGCGGAGGGGTATGAATGATTGTTATCGGCGAGAGAATAAACGGTTCCTTAAAGGCTGTGAAGACCTTGATTGAAAAAAAAGACAGGAAGGCACTGCAGGATCTTGCAAAAAAGCAGTTTGACTCCGGTGCATCCTATATTGATATAAGTGCCGCCGCTTTTTCAGATGAAGAAGCATCAAATCTCGAATGGATCGTTGATGCAATCCAGGAAGTATCCGACATACCTTTCTCAATCAATTCAATAAATCCAAAAGCAATTGAACGTGCACTTAAAATAAATAAGAATCAGAAACCTATCATAAACTCTGTTTCTGATCAGGATGACGTTTTTGAGGCATTGCTGCCTATCCTTTCTGAATATGGAACCAAGGTAATAGCCTTATGTATGAACTCTGACGGAATGCCTGAAACCGTAGACGAGAGACTGCTCATTGCCGACCGCCTTATAAACAGGCTGACCTCCGGCGGTATCCAAACAAGCGACATTTTTATTGATCCGGTTGTCCGGCCTGTGGGAACGGATTCAAAATATGGAGTTATTGCGTTAGAGTCAATAAGGAAAATCAGAAGCAATTATCCCGATATCCACATAACATGCGATCTTCCTAACATTTCTTTCGGTCTTCCTGCAAGAAAGCTTATGAATCAGGCTTTTTTAATTGCAGCCATGACAGTTGGAATGGACTCCGTCATACTTGACCCACTGGATGCAAAGATCATGTCGCTGCTCTGTGCAGGTAAGACGCTTCTGGGAATGGATGACTTTTGCATGGATTACATGATGAAATTCAGGGAAGGCTTATTGGAAATATAAATATGAAGGTTTTAGGTTTAGTCGTTGAATACAACCCATTTCATAACGGTCATTTGTATCATCTTTCCAAGTCAAAGGAAAAAGCAGGTGCAGATCATGTCGTCTGTGTAATGAGCGGTAATTATGTTCAGCGGGGCGAGGCTGCCGTTGTCAATAAATGGGCCAGAGCAAGAATAGCTCTTTTGTGCGGTGCTGATTTGGTCATTGAGCTGCCTGCTGTATATGCCATGTCCAGCGCCGAATATTTTGCATTTGGAGCTGTCTCAATTCTTGACAGTCTGAACATTGTTGACTGCATTTCTTTCGGAAGTGAAAGCGGCACAATCGACGAACTTAGTTATATTGCCGATATCCTGATAACAGAGCCCGAAGGTTATAAGAACCACTTGAAAGAAAGCTTGAATTTGGGGCTGTCCTACCCTGCGGCAAGAGAAAAAGCAATAAAACAGTTTGGAAAGTCCCAGAATGAAGATTATTCCGCATATTTATCTTCTTCGAACAACATTCTCGGGATCGAATACCTAAAAGCACTTAAAAAGCTCAACAGTAAAATTCAACCAATAAAGATAGAGAGAATTGCCAACAGTCACAATTCTAACGAACTCACAGGAAGCATATCAAGTGCATCAGCCATAAGAATACATATGCAGGAAAGCAGCAGAACAACTCTTTCAGGATTGTCGGAAGCACTCCCTGAACCATGTCTCTCCGTATTGAAGGAGGAATTTGCATCAGGGAGGGGACCTGTCTTTTCTGACGCATATGAAAGCATTATTTTATCCTGCTTGAGGAAAATGACGCTGTCAGAGATCAAAGAACTGCCATATGTCTCGGAAGGAATGGAAAATAGGATTAAGAAAGCAGCCGAGAACAGCGGAACTCTTTCCGGGCTTATAGAGAGGGCAAGCACCAAAAGGTATACCCAAACCCGGATACAGCGGGCATTATTCAGCATACTCACAGGCTTGAAGGCAAATGAACTGGAAACCTTTACAAATGCCGGAGGACCCCAATATATAAAAGTGCTCGGGTTTAATTCCAAGGGCCGGAATCTGCTGGCGAAGGCCAATAAAAAGGCAAATCTGCCGATTATAATCAAAACAGCCGATTTTAAGAATTCCTGCAACCCGCTCGTAAAACGGATGCTTGAGATTGAATCCTCTTCTACAGACATCTATGTATTAGGCTACCAAAACCCGGAATTCAGGAAGGCTGGTCAGGAATTTACTCAAAACATTGTAAGGGTATAGATAAGACACCTTCAATGCTTCAGTTCTAAAGAATATATAAAAAACGGAACCCTTAGGCTCCGTTATACTTCCATTATTATCGGCAGTATCATTGGCTTTCTCTTCGTCTTCTCGTAAAGATAGTCCCTCAATTCATCCCTTATGAAATTCTTTTTGGTTGACCAGTCGCTCTTTCTTTTCACTTCACATTTTTGAAGCGCATTCTTTGTGACTTCCTTAACTTGATCCATAAGGTTTTCAGCCTCGCGGACATATACAAATCCTCTGGAAATTATGTCGGGACCGGCGATGACCGATCCGTTGCTTCCATCTATTGTTATAACAACAACGATCAATCCGTCCTGTGATAGGTGTTTTCTATCCCTTAAGACAATGTTTCCGACATCTCCTACTCCCAGTCCGTCGACGAGTACCTTGCCGGAGGTAACGCTTCCGTTGGTTCTTGCGCTGTTGTGTGTTAATTCAAGAACCTTTCCGTTTTCCATAATGAAAATATTTTCAGTCGGTGTTCCGAGCTTATGTGCCAGATTTGCATGCTGCTTTAAATGCCTGTACTCGCCGTGCACCGGAAGAAAGAATTTTGGTTTAACCAGACTTTGGATCAATTTCAGCTCTTCCTGGCAGGCATGGCCTGAAACATGTATATCTGCAAGAGCTTCATAGATGACCTCTGCCCCTTTTTTGAAAAGTTCATTGATGACTTTTGAAACCAGCTTTTCGTTTCCGGGTATTGGATTTGCCGAAATAATTACAAGATCGCCCGGTACAATCTCTACCTTTTTATGTTCGGATGCAGCCATTCTGGTTAAAGCGGACATTGGCTCTCCCTGACTTCCGGTTGTTATGATTACCAGCTTGTCGGGACTCATTTTATCAATATTGTCTATGTCTACCATAACCCCTTCAGGCACATGCATATAGCCAAGCTCCATTGCTACATTGACTACATTGATCATGCTTCTGCCGCAGATAGACACCTTGCGCCCAAATTTGACGGCTGCATTGATGATTTGCTGAACCCTATGGACATTGGAAGCGAAAGTTGCCACCAAAATCCTGCCTCTTGCGTTCATAAAAATCTCTTCGAAAGCTTCTCCTACAGTCCTTTCGGACATTGTATAGCCTTCACGCTCGACGTTTGTACTGTCAGACATCAGAAGGAGCACACCTTTTTTCCCAAGTTCAGCCAAGCGGGCTAAATCCATAGGTTCCCCTTCAATAGGGGTATAATCTATTTTAAAGTCAGAAGTGTGTACAATAACTCCTACAGGCGAGTGTATTGCTAAAGCGACTGAATCAGCAATGCTGTGCGTAGAACGTATAAACTCTACTTTGAAGGAGCCAAGCTGAATTGTTTGTCCTTGTTCAATATTTTTCAATTCCACGATCGGAAGCATTCCATGCTCTTCAAGCTTATACTCTACCAAACCAAGCGTGAGTTTTGTTGCATACACCGGAACATTTATGTCCTTAAGGACATAAGGAAGCGCACCGATGTGGTCTTCATGACCATGGGTAATAACGATTCCCTTAATTTTTTCCTTGTTCTTTGACAGATAAGAAATGTCCGGTATGACAAGATCTATTCCAAGCATTTCATCTTCAGGAAATGCAAGGCCGCAGTCCACTACTATGATATCCTCTCCGTATTCAAATACAGTCATGTTTTTGCCGATTTCCTGTAAACCGCCAAGTGGTATTACCTTAAGTTTCTTTTTGTTCTTTGCCACCTTTAACCTCCAAATTTAATCCTACTCATTACATCAGTCTGTAATGTTTTTTCTTATTGTACATCAGCGTTTAAGACCAAACAAAACGAGTCCTCTCTAGTACAATTCATTATTATAGCATTATTTCCATGAAATATAAAGTTCTATTGCGAAAGTCTTCTAAACAGTTATTCCATGGCTTCCTTCAGCATTTGCTTAATATCAGGCGCTTTCCAGCCGCTCTTTTTACTGTCTTCAACAATCTCTCTGTAAATCTCCATTGTCTTTTTAGCGATGATATCCCAATTATAGTTTTGAACAACTTTCTCCATCGCCCTTTTTTTCATTGCATCAGCCTTAGCCGGATTGTGAAGGATCTCAAGTATGCAGTCCGCCAATGAATTGGAATTGCCTGCATAGGCCTTCATACCGTCAACCCCGTGCTCAACGATTTCTCCCAGTCCACCGGTATCGGAAACCACGATCGGCACATCAGCAACAATCCCTTCCAATGCAACAATCCCAAACGGTTCATACAAACTTGGAAATGCTGCGACATCTACGCATTTATACAGCCGACACAGATCTTCATCATTGATATATCCTGTAAAATATACCTTATGCGATATATTCATCTGCATCGATTTTCCGCGCAAATAGTCCAACTGCGGGCCTTTTCCGGCAATCACGAATTTAACATCGTTATAGTAGGTCAGGATTTTCGGAACCGCATCCATCAGAACCTGTGCACCCTTTTCATTAACAAGCCGTCCCACGAAAAAAACAATCTTTTCGTTATCGGAAGCATAGTTCCTTCTGAAGCTGAAATCCCTTTGGTAATTCTTAAATTTATCAATATCAACACCGTTATGGATGATGCGTACCTTGTCTTCCGGCAGCTGAAATATCCTCTGCACCTCATTTCTCATGTACTGGCTGTTTACAATTACTTTCCAGGATTCATAGGTCAGCCACCACTCAATGTTGCTAATATAACTTTGGACGTCATTATGGATCCCCCAATTCCTTCCGTACTCTGTAGCATGGATCGTTGCAACAAGCGGAATCGAATACGTGTATTTAAGAGATCTTGATGCAAAAGCCACTAACCAGTCATGGGCATGTATTATATCAAAACTTCCGGTTTCATTTATTAGTTTTGCTGCGTGTTCAAGAAGTGAAAAATTAAGGTGCAGAACCCAATCAACAAAATTCATTGTACTAACCTGGTATATATGTACCCTGTGTACAAATACATTCTTATCTTTTTCAACTTCTTTCGTTCCATGTTCCCAGCAAGTGACTACATGAACCTCGTTCCCATTCTCACCAAGTTTCTGTGCCAAATCATGTACAACTCTGGAAATGCCACCAACAATTCTGGGAGGGTATTCCCAGGACAACATCAATATACGCATATGGTTCTCCTTTCGAGTCCATGTTTGTTAAACATATTTTGCAACATTTGATTTTTTTATATGTACATTTTTTTATATTGTGATAACCTAACAATAACTTATTATTTAATTATTTTTTACTGAATAATAAAATGCATTCTCGGGAAAATATTACGGTAAAAAGCTTTAAAATAATGTTTACTTCTATTCAAAGAAATAACATTATATATGCATTATTGAATTATATAGTAATATTATTATATATTCTATTATTTTTTTAGCAATATTTAAAGTTTTATTTAATTTTGAATACTACTGGTATTCAAACAAATATTCAAGGAGGATTCTTAACCATGGCTGAAATACAATCGGAAAGTACCTATTACCTGCCGGTTGGTTATGATGATAATAAAATCATCCTGCTTGCACGTGACCCTCATTGGCTTTATGCATACTGGGAAATATCCAATGAGAAACGGAACAGATTCTATGAAGAATTAGGCCAAGGCTTATGGGAAAAATCAGTACCTGTCCTCAAGGTTACAAATGTATCTATAAACTCAAGCTTTTTCGTACGGATCAACGATTTTTCAAGCAGCTGGTACATAAACGTTGCCGATGCAGACTGCCTTTATATGGCCGAAATCGGGAGAAAGCTGGACCAGTTTTATATAAACCTCGCAAGTTCCAATTATATTTCGACTCCTACGGACTCTGTAAGTCACAATACATCAGCCCGGTTTATCGATTATAAGGAATTGAGGAAGAGCAGCCTTGACATTGAAACAGGGAAAGTATATGAAAGCTTGGTACAAAAGTCAGCTTCCCAAATGGTTTTCGGTATAAGTTCACCTGAACTTTTCGGGAAAGGCTTACAGGAAACCTTATTTGGAATAAGTTCCGCCCAATTTCTGGGCGCAGGCCTTCAGGAAGTATTCGGAATCAGTTCAGGCGGGTTTCAATGGGGAATCAGCTCTGACAGTATAATAAAGTGAAAGGATGATAGGATTTGAATAAAGGTTATGTTGCACTTATTTTACATGCACATCTTCCTTTTGTACGCCACCCGGAGTATGAGAGCTTTCTCGAAGAAAGATGGCTGTTTGAAGCCATTTCAGAAACATATATTCCTCTTGTAAGCTCCTTTAATGCTCTCATTGATGAAGATGTCGATTTCCGGGTTACAATGTCAATAACCCCCACTCTCTTGTCAATGCTGGCAGATCCGTTATTGCAGGAAAGATACATAAATTACCTTGAAAAGCTGATAGATCTGTCTTGTAAAGAGCTTGAAAGGACTAAAAATCTTCCGGATTTTAATTGCATCGCCAAGATGTACCATGATAAATATCTTAATGATTTAAATATATTCAGGGATAAATACGATTGTAATCTTGTTGCTGCATTCAAGAAGCTTGTTGACTGCGGAAAATTGGAAGTCATAACTTGTGCTGCAACTCATGGATTTCTTCCTATGATGGGCAATATACCGAATGCCGTAAAAGCCCAGATCTCACTTGGAGCAAATACTCACCAAAGGTTTTTCGGTCAAAGGCCCAGAGGGATATGGCTTCCCGAATGCGGCTATGCACCCTGTGTTGAAGCAGCTCTGAAGGATAACGGATTGGAATATTTCATAACAGAATCTCACGGATTGCTTTATGCTAATCCCAGACCCATATTTGGAACCTACTCCCCAATTGTAACGCCAAACGGAATAGTAGCTTTCGGCAGAGATATAGAATCCTCAAAGCAGGTCTGGAGCTCAACAGAAGGGTATCCGGGCGATTTCGACTACCGCGAGTATTACAGGGACATAGGTCATGACTTGGATTACGATTACATTAAAGATTATATCCTGCCTGATGGCAAAAGAATAAACACAGGCATCAAATATTACAGAATTACCGGCAAAACGAACGACAAAATGCCTTATAATATTGACTGGGCAAGAAACAAAGCTGATATTCATGCAGCAAACTTTATTTTCAACAGAGAAAAGCAAATAGAGTATCTTTCCGGGAAAATGGACAGGCCTCCAATAATCGTATGTCCTTATGACGCTGAACTATTCGGACATTGGTGGTATGAAGGACCTTATTGGATATACTCCTTACTAAAGAAAGCCTATTATGATCAGGAAACCTTTAAGTTTATTACATTGAGCGAATACATGAGTCAAAACCCTGTCATGCAGGTTTCAAATCCCTGTCCTTCCACCTGGGGGTACAAAGGGTATAACGAAGTTTGGCTCAATGAGTCCAATGACTGGATCTACAGGCATTTGCACAAGTCTGCCGAAAGGATGGTTGAGCTGGCTGATGAAAACAGGTTTGTTGCAGGCGGACTAAAAAGGAAGGCTTTGAATCAGGCAGCAAGAGAGCTATTACTTGCACAAAGCAGTGACTGGGCCTTCATAATGAAAACCGGAACGATGGTACAATACGCAGAAAAACGAACCAAAGACCATATAGGGAGATTTACGAAGCTGTATCATGAAATAAAAGAAGATCATATAGACGAAGGCTGGCTCAATGATATAGAATCCAAAGACAATATTTTCCCCGAGCTGGACTTTTCAGTATATTCAAATATTTAAAAGAAACATACCAAAAAGCATTAAACCCCTTCCAAAGTTTTTATTAATGGAAGGGGTTTAGTAAATGAACATATAAATTCAGTTAGCATTAATTTCTCAAGCTGTGAATCGGTGCGGGAATTCTTCCTCCCCTGTTTATGAATTCATCGCTTTTGAACCCGTTAACCCTCATAACAGGGCCTGTCCCAAGAAGCCCTCCGAATTCGACTATATCGCCTACTTTCTTGCCTGGAGCAGGAATCAGCCTGACCGCAGTTGTCTTGTTATTAATTACTCCTATAGCTACTTCATCAGCTATAATAGCTGATATTGTCTCGGCACTTGTATCCCCGGGAATTGCAATCATGTCCAGTCCAACAGAGCAGACGCAGGTCATGGCCTCAAGCTTTTCTATTGATAGCGCTCCGCATTCAACTGCACTGATCATTCCGGCATCTTCGCTTACGGGTATGAAAGCTCCGCTTAAACCGCCGACATATGATGAAGCCATTGTTCCGCCCTTTTTTACCGCATCGTTAAGAAGTGCCAAAGCTGCGGTAGTTCCGTGAGCACCGCATTTTTCAAGCCCCATTTCCTCAAGGATATGTGCTACACTGTCACCGATTGCAGGTGTCGGGGCAAGCGAAAGATCAACTATTCCAAACTCTACTCCAAGCCGCCTTGATGCCTCCTGAGCTACCAATTGTCCCATTCTGGTAATCTTGAAAGCCTTATTCTTAATCGTTTCTGCAACTACCCCGAAGTCGCAGCCTTTGACTTTTTCCAACGCGCATTTGACAGCACCGGGGCCGCTTACACCAACATTGATTACGCACTCCGGTTCACCGATTCCATGAAAGGCTCCGGCCATAAATGGATTATCTTCAGGGACATTAGAGAATACAACAAGCTTTGCACACCCGAGTCCCCCTTTGTCCGCAGTCAATTCTGCGGATTTTTTAATAACCAGTCCCATTTCCCGAACGGCATCCATATTTATTCCGGCTTTAGTAGTAGCCACATTAACCGATGAACATACCTTGTTTGTAACAGCCAGCGCTTCCGGTATAGAGCTTATCAATTTTCTGTCTCCGGAGGTATAACCCTTATGAACCAGCGCAGAAAATCCTCCAATGAAATTAACACCTACTGTCTCAGCCGCCCTATCCAACGTTCTTGCAAACTCCACATAGTCATTTGCTTGACTGCTCTCAGCAACAAGAGATATGGGGGTTACAGATATTCTTTTATTTATAATCGGAATACCGTACTCCTTCTCAATATCTTCGCCAACTTTTACAAGGTTGGCCGCAAGCCTGGTTATTTTATCGTAAATCTTCGTACAAGCAGTTTTACTGTCCGAATCGCTGCAATCTCTCAACGATATTCCCATAGTAATGGTCCTGATATCCAGGTTTTCATCATGGATCATTCTAATTGTCTCTATAACCTCAAAAGGACTAAGCATTTTTACCCCCTATACTCTATGCATGGAATTGAATATGTCTTCATGCTGGATCTGTATGGAAAGCCCAAGCTCTTTGCCTTTGCTTTCAAGCCTGTCCGCCAGCTCTGTAAAGCTTATTGCAGATTTAGATATATCAGTCAGCATTATCATAGTGAATATATCCTGCATGGTTGTCTGTGATATGTCTAATATATTAACATTGCTGTCTGCCAGCACTGTGCTGACTCCAGCAATTATTCCTATCCTGTCATTTCCTATTACGGTAATTATCGCCCTCATGCTTGACCCTCCTCAAAGTAATACATGTATTATACCTTTCTCATAAGTTTAAAGCAACTTCTTGCACTTCAATCTGCCAAACTAGCCTTTTTAATACAAAAACTCTATCGGATTATCGTCAATTATCAAATAAACTTTAATACCATAATTTTATTTTTATAGTCGTATTAATTAAATGAATCATGTTTTTCCTGAATAGCTTACGTTACATCAACAAAAAATATATTTGTCCGTACAGGATATAAAATATTTCAGGAGGCGATGCTTTATGGCTCGGAATAAAAAACTGGTACCAGAAGCTGAAAACGCACTTGATAAACTGAAATATGAGGTTGCCGACGAAGAAGGCGTAAACCTTAAAGAAGGCTATAATGGCGATATCACTGCACATGATGCCGGAAAAATCGGTGGCAACATGGTTAAAAAAATGATATCTTATGCGGAAAAGAACATGAAAAATTCGAAGTAATGATTGACCGGCTTAAGTTTTGGGAAAGCTTTCTTTTAAGAAAGTATTCGGAAATGGCCGGGACTCAAACTTATCATTACAGATTTATAAAGGGGTTTCCAGTCGGAGCCCCTTTATAAAATAAAATATGTGTATTGACATTTGAGAAACACCTTTCTATACTGATTATAAGCAGGTTTTTGTAATTTCATTTGGGGTGGTTTTATGAACGAATCTTTAAAAAATAAAATTGGATATAAATATTTAGTAACCGGTGATTCTATTTCAAAGGGAGTCATTTATGATGAGGAGAAAAAAAAATATACCTTGCTTGAGAACAATTATGTATCCATACTGCAAAGCAAGTTAAACGGCATTGTATCTAATACTGCCCGTTTTGGCAATACCCTTATCAAGGGAATAAGCAGGCTTAAAAATGATACGGTAAAAGACAGTCCTGACATAGTCCTTATTGAATATGGCGGAAACGACTGCGACTTTGACTGGAATAAAATATCAGAGGATCCGGATGCAGAGCATTTACCAAAAACCGATTTTGGAATGTTTGAAAAGCTTTTAAGGGAATCGATTGATTTTCTTAAGAACCGCAGAATTATACCTGTTCTGATGACTCTTCCCCCATTAAATGCCGACAAATATTTTAAGTGGGTAAGCAAAAACGACCCGTCGGCCGAATCAAACATCCTCAAATGGCTGGGCAGTGTAACAAAAATATATTGGTGGCAGGAAAGGTATAATTCCATTATAATCAAAGTAGCCGAAGAAACCCGCACAAAATGGATAGACATCCGAGGGGCTTTTCTGAAATATCCCGACTTCACCAAATTTCTTTGTGCTGACGGTATCCACCCCAATAAGGAAGGCCATATCGTAATAGCAGAGAAAGTCCTGGAATTCATACACACCAGATATGATTATCTTCTTGTGGATAAAGCAGAGTTCATTTAATTTATTTCAGTTTATGTACAAATCCTGTTTTAGTTCCTCTTTCAAACCCGGCTTCCTCATAAAACCGCAGTGTGCTCTCTTCCTTCCTGGACGTCATAAGCATCACCTTATAGCAATTTCTTTCCTTTGCAGCTTCAATCGCTTTTTGCAGCACTGCTTTACCATAGCCTCTTTTTCTATAATCCTTATGAGTTACAACATTTTCGATCAGTCCATAAGGCCTTCCTTGTCTGGTCAGGTTTTTGATTATTGAAATGTTGCATGAGGAAACAAGTAAATCATCCTCTTCGATAACAAAGTATATGATATTCGGGTCTTCACAAATATCCTGCCATACTCTCTTGATATAATCCGACCCCGTCATGTCCATGTCTTCAGGATTAAGGTGCTTATAAAGCTCCAACAGCTTATCCAGTTCGTCAAACTTCATCCTCCTGACTTTATTCATCCTGTTCTCTCCCATCAAATTAAATAAATGATTTTACACTGCTGTACTCATGTTTCTAAAGTGACCGATAAAATGTTTTAAGTTCTTCTTTTGTTTCAGGCGAGAGAAATTTATCCCTTATTCCCTCTACTGCACCTTCCAAACCGTACAGCATATGTAAGCAGGCTGTAGGGTCATTGACCCGAATACGGATAAAAGCGTTCCTGCTTCCTATTTCTTTAAGCTGCTCGATGCTTTCAATTCCTGCTTCGATCAATTTCCCTTCCGTTACCTTGCTTATATTCGGCAGATCCGATAATTTACCCATTAGGTCCTCCGTATTCCTTCTATTCCTTTATAATTAAGCCCATTTTTTTAGCCAGAAATACCGCCTGAGCAGGCGAAACAATTGCGTCGGATAGATCCTCAATTCTGACGCTCATTCCCTCTATATCGCAGCTGCTTAAATCAATACCCTTCAGTTTAACGCCTGACATCTGCGTTTGCTGCAGATCAGAACTGTCAAAAAGGATGCACGAAAAGTTAGATTCACTGAAATCAGCATGCCGAAGCATGCATTCTTCATATATTACCTGTCCAAAGCTTGATGAACGAAAAAAGGCATACTTTCCGCAGCACTTATAGAATTTGACATTACGGAATGTAGCGTCACAAAGATTTGTACCGACGATTTTACAGTCGATAAATTCTGTTCTATGGATGATTGCCCCGTTTAAATCCGCATTTGAAAAATCGCAGTTTTCAAAACGGACATCCGTTAAGTCGATTGACTTGAAATGCACTTCTTTAAATGATACATTTTTGAATACGGTTTGTTTGAATATGACATTTTCTGCTTCCTGGTTATCGATTGTACAGTCCGAGATTACCTTTGTTGAGAATGCATCTTCATCTTGGATATTGATTTTAGATAGATCAAACGCTTCTAACTGTTTTGGAATTTTGGGAAATAAAATTGCTTTTTCTTTTGCGCTGTTCATTTTACACTCTGCCTTAAAATAATAATTGTTTCATCAATAATTTATAAATACTAAACAACTTATGCAGCAAAAAACAAAAAGCCCGAATCAACTTAATATCGAGACTTCTTATCCTAGAGACTTTGCAGCAGCATATAAACCATTTCCTTGTGGGAATTCATAGCCTGAGCCATCATTGTCTGCAGTGCCTGTAGCAGAATATTATTCTTTGTATATTCCATCATGGTCTGGGCCATATCCGTATCGCTGATTCTTGATTCAGCATCCTGAAGGTTTATGGCTGTTGTATCCAGGTAATCGATCCTCATTTCAAGCACATTCTGTTTGGCTCCAATATAAGCTCTTTGTGTTGAAACCTTTTCTATTGCAGCATCAACAGTGGTTATGAAACCGGATATTGCGGTCCCTGATGCTCCTACCACATTTATGCCATCTATCCCCAGAGCTGTCGCACCCATATCCTCTATAAATATTTGTTGGCTTTCGCCGGCATTTGCACCAATTTGAACAGTCATACCGTTGCCGCCTGACGAAAGGCTTCCGTCAAGAAGATTCTTTGTATTGAAATTAGCCGAAGTGGATATCCTTGAGACTTCCTTTACAAGCTCGTCTATTTCGGTCTGAATGTTAGCTCTGTCTGTTGTTGAATTAGTATCATTTGAAGCTTGTACAACAAGTTCTTTTAATCTTTGAAGTATGCTATGTGTTTGATCCAGATTACCGTCAGCAACCTGAAGCATGGACACTGTATCCTGAACATTTCTTGATGCTTGGTTCAGGCCTCTGATTTGAGCTCTCATGCCTTGCGATATGCATAAGCCCGCAGGATCATCCGCTGCACTGCATATTCTGGAACCCGATGACAAATGTTTCATCAGATCAGCGCCATAATTCATCCTATATCTCATCATACTGCTCATTCCCAGAATCATGGCATCAAAACCGAAAAGCATAAGAATCCCCCCTACCGCCAAAAATACCGTTAACTATATTATACATAATTTTACTGATTAAATCAAACACAGTATGGTCCAAATATGCTTGCCTTAGAACCCCTCAATTGTTAAAATGGCAGTATGGAGGTAAATCAACATGCAGCTTAACAAAATTAACGGAAACACTTACTATATCAATTCCCCTACAAATATTGGGGTATTTGCTTACAAGAACAAAAACTGCCTTCTTGTCGATACGGGAATAAACAGCTCTGCCGCAAGGAAAATAGATGCAGTGCTTTCCGGAAGCAGCCTGCACCCAAAATATATATTGAACACTCATAGCCACCCGGATCACTGCGGGGGAAATTCTTATTTTCGTGAAACATATACCGGAAGCGTTATTTATGCATCTGCAAAAGAAAAGCTTTATATAGAAAACCTGGATCTTAGGGCAAATATGCTTTTCAGTTCATTGCCTGTCAAGGAGCTGAAAGATGACTGCAAGGAAACCTATGTAGACTTTGTTCCGGATTACGGAGAGATAAAAATAAACGATGAAAAATTTGAAATCATACAGCTTAAAGGTCATTCACCCGAAGGAATAGGTTTGATAACAAAAGACAGGGTGTGCTTCCTCGGAGACTCAATTTTCAGTGAAACCGTTCTTGAAAAGTACTCTTTTCCATACCTTTTCAATATTGAGGAAAGCCTTAAGACACTGGATAGAATTATGGAAATTGATTCGGACTATTTTGTCGTAAGTCACTCCGAAGAAGCTTATTCCCCTGATAAAATCAGGAGACTTGCGACAAGGAACAAGGATAACATAAACGATTATCTGTTTCAAATTCTTGAACTGCTTGATAAGCCGCATTCCAAGGAGGAGCTTCTGGAAAGCCTCATTGTTCTTAATAGCCTTCAAGTAAGCTACAGGCAATACCATATCAACTTTTCTTCCATGTCCTCATTCATCTCTTACTTGTGCAATAAAGGAGAAGTCAGCTATTCGGCTGAAAACGGGAAGGTATATTATTATAAAGCATAATGTTTCTTATCCGCGAAGAATTCTGTCAGATATCTCTCTAACCTTTCTCATTACTTTTTCCTCGTCTATTGTCTTCAATTTCCTTCCTTCCATGACGATTCTGCCATTGATTATGACCGTATCTACATCGCTGCCCTGAGCAGTGTACACAGCTGCCGCCACCGGGTCATTCACCGGAGAGAAATGAGGTTTATCGGTGTCCAATATAATAAGGTCCGCTTTCATACCCTGCTTGATATTTCCTGTGTCATTAAATCCAAGAGCCTTTGCCCCATTTTCTGTTGCCATTTTAATGGTCTGCCCGGCGTTAATCAGCAATGGATTAGTGTTTACGCCTTTATGAACCAATGACGTAAGGTGCATTTCCTCGAACATATTAAGATTATTATTGCTTGCGGCACCGTCAGTTCCCAAAGAAACGTTCAGTCCCTTTTCCAGCATTCCCGGGACAGGTGCAATTCCGCTCCCCAGCTTCAGGTTGCTGGTTATATTATGAGAAACGTTTACCGAATGATGTTTCAGAATATCAATATCATTTTCATCCAGATGAACGCAATGTGCGGCGAGTACCGGAACATCGAAAATTCCTGTCTTCTCGCATAATTGCGCAGAATTCATTCCGTACTTTTCAAAGACTTCTTTTCTTTCCCTTAGAGTCTCAAGCAAATGAATCTGAATACCTGTTTTCAGGTCTTTTGCAAGCATGGAAGCATCCGTAAGCTCGGATTCACTGAAAAGGTATGCAGAATGAACCTCTATGGATACCTGAATTCTTCCGTCAGCCTTGCCATTCCAATCTCTATGAAATTTGTAGCACTTCATTCTTTCATTTACTGTCTCTGACTTCTCACCGACATTGAATTTAAGCGGGCTTATTGACAGATTGGCTCTTATTCCCGATTCAACTACTGCCTGAGCCGCATTGTCCATAAACTTGTACATATCAGCAAAGCATGTTGTTCCGGACTTTATCATTTCTGTTATACCGAGAAGTGTCCCCCAGTATACATCCTCCTCCGTCAATTTGGCTTCGGCAGGAAATACCCTGTTAAAAAGCCATTCATGCAGAGGCAGGTCGTTTGCGAAATTCCTCAGGATAGTCATGGCACAATGCGTATGGGTATTGACAAGTCCGGGGAGGACAAGCCTGTTTTTGCAGTTAATTGTCTCATCCGCATGGAAATCGTCATTGTATCGGTCGGAATCAACCACAAATTCAATTCTGCCGTCTTTGATTCCAATATGTCCATTTTTCTTATATTTGACACCATCTTCAAAGAAAATGATCCCGGCATTCTTAATCAATATGTTCATATGTACCTCATCAGCTGGTTTTTCTATTATGTGAATTGTTGTTTTTAATTATTCCCATAATAAACCCCAGGGACAACCAATGCTTTCCCATAAATGCTATAACAATAATGCTTTTGAAGGTTACTTATAGGCAGTTATAATAAATATGCCGGGTGTATTCTTTGCAGTCTTTTTCCCTTTAAGATCCTCTAGCTTGATATTTTTGAAGCCGCTCTTTATAAACCATTTTTTAATTTCTTCGGGATTGAACCCCGGCCATACATCGTGCATTCTTTTCATCATATCGCTGTCATTGTGTTCATAAAAGTCTGCAAGGAAAACCACTCCATGCTTCTTAACTATCCTGGACATCTCTTTGACGGCAGTTTCCGGCTGTTCAAAGTGATGAAGGTACATATTTGCAAATGCAATATCGAAGGTTGAATCCTGTACAGGCACATCCTGTCCGTCACATTCAAGCGTGTCAATATTTTTCAAACCGCTTTTTACTGCTCTTTCCTGAAGTTCCTTGAGCATTTCGTGTGAGATGTCAATAGCCACTACCTTTGCAACCGACTCTGCTATCGAACGGGTTATGTAGCCATCTCCTGCGCCAAGATCAACAGCTGTCATATCTTTTTTAAGAATGCCCATTTCGAATATTTTATTCTTTATGGATTCATCATAATAACTTTTTCTTATTTCTTCCCAACTGGGAGCCACTTCGTTAAAAAACTCCCTTGCATCAGCATCACTTGAACTGTAAGCCTGTGAGTCTCCCGTTGAAAGCCATTGTATCAGTGCAGCCCTGCTGAACCGCCATTCTCTGCCGATTTTTCTTGCAGGAATCTTTTCCTCTTTCAGTAATTTAATAAAGGTTTTAATGCTTACACCGAATAGCTCTGCGGCCTCCTCCATGGTAAGTATTTCCTTTTCCATATTATCACACTCCTCTAGAGCCTACTATTATTTTACGATAACCGATTGCATATATCACGTCACAGCGGACTCATTCAACCAAATTTACCAGGTCTATCATATTGTCTATCAACAATTCGGGCCCGGTTGCTTTAAGATCGTTTAGATCTCCAATCCCATAGGTTACACCGCAGGTGTGCATGCCCGCACTTTTACCTGCTTGTATGTCAAATTCAGAATCTCCGATGATGACTGCGTTCTCCGGTTTTTCTCCAAAAACTTGAAGCACTTTAAAAAGGCCCTCAGGATCGGGCTTTGGACTTTTAACCGATTCCGGTCCAACCACCGCACTAAAATGATGGTTTACTCCCAATTTTTGAAGAATCCTATGTGTTATAGCTTCAGGTTTATTTGTAACCATGGCAATCTTTTTATTGCTGAAATGCTCCAATGTCCTTTTGACATTTTCATACAAACGGGTTTCAACTATGCAGTTTTCCAGATAATATTTTTTGTAATACGGTATAACCGTTTGAATAAGCTGCTCATCACACCCTTTAAAGGATTTCCTTATAAGAGTCTCCGCACCTCTTCCAACGTAGCTTATTATCTCATCTTTCGGAAGCTCCCGGACATTAAAGTGTCTCATAGTATGCAGGACAGCATTTGTAATATCTGCGCCGGAATCAATTATTACTCCGTCACAATCAAAAATCAGTACATTTATTTTCATTGAATATTCTCCCCTAAAACCATTTCTTTCTTTTGAAATACCACACCGATGCTACTCCTACCAGCACCATTAATAAAAGGATAATGAAATATCCATACCTCCAGCCCAGCTCCGGCATATTTCTGAAATTCATTCCATAGATACCTACAATAAAAGTCAGCGGCATGAAAATAGTAGAGATTACCGTAAGCCTTTTCATAACCTCGTTCAAACCTTCCGATGCTTTGGAAAAATGTGCATCCATCAGGTTTGAAAGTAAATCCCGGTGTTCTTCTATTGTAGTGTAAAGCTTTTCAATATGGTCAAATACGTCCCTAAGATAAGCTCTTACATCCTCATCAATAAAATTCATGTTGGTATGAGATATTCTATATATAATTTCTCTTTGCGGCATTATTATGCGTTTCGCAGCGATCAGGCCCTTCCTGATATGTATAACGTTATTGATTGCGTCGTTTTCCGATCCTCTGTCAAAGAGATGCTCTTCGGCTTTGTCTATTTCATCGCTCCAAAAGCTTAATATAGGGAAATAGCTGTCTACAATGCTGTCCAGTATGGTATAGTATGCATAATCGCATGAAAGGCCATCTGTTTCAGGCTCGTTAACAATTCTTGCAAGTGCTTCGTGTATTACTTCAAGGTCAATATCATGGACAGATATTATATAATTGTTACCCAAAAATATATGTACATCATGATTTTCGTACAAGTTTTCCTTTTCATTGAAAATTACGCTGTGAATAACCGTAAAGATATAATCACGGTGCTCTTCGATTTTTGGGCTTTCGGAAAAGAATGTACAATCCTCCAGATTTACAGGGTGAAAATGAAAAATACTCTTTAAGCTCGATATATCTTCCTCACCGGGATTTACAACATCTATATAGACAGGCTTCTTATCCACCGAAAGCTGTCTTATCTCTTCCCAATTAACATGTCTTTGAATCTTAAGGTTTTCATCAACAACAAACTTGATTATAAGTCATCAACCTCCCGGATAATCCTGCCGTTACTTGCGCCATCCTTTTTGACACGTTGGACTTCGAGTGCCTTTGTCAAAACAAGGCAGTGCGAAGAAACGGAGGGATTCAGGTTCTACAAAAGGGATTGATTTCTCAATCCCTTTTTGTTTATTACTTAATAACTATATTCAACAGTTTTCCAGGTACTCCGATGATCTTAACCACCGTTTTCCCTTCAATCAACGCTTTTACCTTTTCATCCTTCATGCCTGTTTCTTCTGTCTGTTCCTTGCTGAGCCCCGAAGGCACTGTTATCTTATCTCGAACCCTGCCGTTTACCTGGATTGCTATTTCAATCATGTCTTCTATTGTCTTGTTCTCATCCCATACCGGCCACTTCTGCTTGTTAAGCATTCCGCCGTAGCCCTGAAGCTCCCAAAGCTCTTCAGTTATATGAGGTGCAACAGGATTCAACAGAGTTAGCAGCGTCTTGAATTCCGCACTGTTTACCTGACCCTTGGCCACAAATTCATTTATTAATGCCATCATGCTTGCAATAGCAGTATTGAATTTGAGATTTTCAAAATCCTCGCTGACCTTTTTAATGGTCTTGTTCATGCTTATTTCAAGATCTTTGGTGAATTCATCCCCTTTGACAAGTATCTCCTGCAATCTCCAAACACGGTCCAGGAACCTTCTGCAGCCTCTGACACCGTTTTGTGACCAGGGAACAGCCTTTTCAAAATCTCCGATAAACATTTCGTACATTCTCAAGGTATCTGCACCAAACTCGTTGACTATATCATCAGGGTTTACTACATTTCCCCTTGATTTTGACATCTTTTCATTGTTTTCTCCAAGTATCATACCGTGAGAAGTTCTCTTTTGGTAAGGCTCCGGTGTCGGGACTACCCCGAGGTCATACAAGAATTTATGCCAGAACCTTGAATAAAGCAGATGAAGCGTAGTATGTTCCATTCCGCCGTTGTACCAATCTACAGGAGTCCAGTATTCAAGATTTTCCTTGCTTGACAGTGCAGTTTTATTATGAGTATCTGTATATCTCAAGAAATACCATGAAGACCCGGCCCATTGCGGCATGGTATCGGTCTCTCTCTTGGCTTCGCCCCCGCACTTCGGACATGAGGTATTTACCCATTCAGTCATATTGGCAAGCGGTGATTCTCCGTTATCTGTAGGCTCGTAGCTCTCAACCTCCGGAAGCAGCAGAGGAAGTTCATGCTCAGGTATCGGAACCCACCCGCACTTTTCGCAGTAAACCAACGGTATCGGCTCTCCCCAATATCTCTGGCGGGAGAATACCCAGTCTCTCAGCTTGTAATTTACCTTTCTCAAGCCAAGGCCTTTCTCTTCAATCCAGTCGGCTATTTTCTTCTTAGCTTCCTTTACCTGCAAGCCGTTTAAAAATCCGGAATTAATCATCACACCGGTTTCAATGTCCGTAAATGCCTCTTTTTCAATATCTCCGCCTGCAACAACTTCGATTACGGGCAGGCCGAATTTCTTTGCAAATTCCCAGTCCCTTGTGTCATGTCCGGGAACAGCCATAATCGCACCTGTTCCATAGGACACAAGAACATAGTCTGAAACCCAGATAGGTATTTCTTTTCCGGTAACAGGGTTGATAGCTGTTATGCCTTTAACATGGACACCTGTCTTTTCCTTTGTCATTTCAGTTCTTTCAAATTCGGACTTTTTCGCAGCTTCCTTCTTATAAGCCTCAATTTCATCTATATTGGATATAACGCCGCTCATTTTTTCCATAAGGGGATGTTCCGGAGATATTACCATATAAGTTGCACCGAATAGAGTGTCAGGACGTGTAGTATATACCTTCAGGCTATCTTCAGAACCGGATATCTTAAAGTCGATTTCCATTCCTTCGGAGCGGCCTATCCAGTTTTTCTGCTGCGTTTTTACTCTTTCTATGTAATCTACCAAATCAAGATCATTGATCAATCTTTCTGCATAAGCGGTTATTTTCAGCATCCACTGATTTTTAACCTTTCTGACGACTTCGCTTCCGCAGCGTTCGCATACTCCGTTGACAACCTCTTCATTGGCAAGTCCGACCTTGCAGTCTGTGCACCAGTTGATAGGGGTTTCCTTTTTATATGCCAGTCCTTTTTCAAAAAGCTTCAGGAATATCCATTGAGTCCATTTATAGTATTCCGGATCAGTCGTATTGACCTCACGCGACCAGTCAAATGACAGTCCTAAAGACTTTAGCTGGGATTTGAACCTGGCAATGTTCCTTTCTGTAACAACCTTGGGATGAATTTTATTTTTAATTGCATAGTTTTCTGTAGGAAGTCCGAATGCGTCCCAACCGATCGGATATAAAACATTATACCCCTGCAGTCTTCTCTTTCTTGATACTATGTCAAGAGCGGTATACGGTCTGGGATGACCTACATGAAGCCCCTGTCCCGATGGATAAGGAAATTCAATCAATGCATAAAATTTTGGTTTAGTCTTATCGTCTTCAGCATGAAAGGTACCTTTTTCTTCCCAAATGTCCTGCCACTTTTTTTCAATGTCCTTAGGGTTGTATTCAACCATTACTGCCACATCCTTCTTATTCAGTTTAATATTAATGTGTTAATTATTGTCTACTAATGTGATAACTCCGTCGTTCCAGAGTCTTTCAAGATTATAAAAGCTTCTTTCTTCTTCATGGAATATATGAACCACAACATTTCCATAATCTAAAAGTATCCACCTGGCGCTGTTATAGCCTTCCTTATGAAGGTGATTGCAGCCTGCCTCAGCCATCTTGAATTCAAGCTCGTCCGCAATGGCTTTTATATGGGTTGTCGAATTACCGCTGCATATGACGAAGTAATCGGCAATTATTGTAACATTCTTTATATCTATGACACTAATGTCCCTGGCCTTCTTTTCGCTTAAATACTCAACAATTTTATCCTTCATTACATTAGGTTCCAATATCAAATCTCCTTTTCAATTCTTACATTTTTACAGATAATTATTATACCTTACCCAGCTCCATTTGTGAATATTATATATTACGGTGCAAAATCTATACCTATTTCGATTATCGCATCAAAATAAGGCTCCTTTTGATACTCCTTATATACTTTCCCAACTTTCAAGAGCTCGAGGACCTTTTGACCCGCATTCTTTTTATTTCTTTCCGTGATTACCGTATCACCCTTTATTCTGCTCGAATACTTAAGTACGACCGTAAATCCGTTTGCTTCCAGCGATGCTTTTAAATCTTCCCCTACCTGCTCCTGTCCGGTGCAGTTAATAAGCTCAACCTTATATTCCTGCTTTTCCGCAGTTTTTTCACCGGAGGAACTGCTTTTTATTGTTCCGGAGGAGTTGGATGGCTTTTTTACCGGGGCTGCAGGAATAGGCTTGACCGATTTATCCTTTGCGACCGCCACTACCGGCTTTTCAAAAGGCCTTCCGTCTCTTATGAAATTACGCGTAACGATTATCCCCATAATAATAACTATTAAAGTGCTAAAGCTATAGGCAAAGACCTTTATAAAAAGTTTCAATTGCATTTTAGTTTCACTCTCCAGGACTAATGCTGATTTTTCTTTGATTAAGCAAATGGTTCCTTGCGTTTATTGTTTCTATATGCAAAAGCCTATTTTTTTTCAATACAAAATTAATTGTTGAATTCATTGCGGCAAGTATTGCATCATCGATATTTTTATCGGCTTTGCGTCTTATTTCTTGAACATCGGGGAAATCTCTTGCCGGTTCAGTATAATCGGCCAAAAAAACTATTTTTTCAATGAGGGTCATGCCGGGACGCCCAGTAGTATGGTACCGTATCGCTTTAAGTACAGCTTCGTCGTCCATGCCGAAATCCTTCTTGGCTAAAATCGATCCGAGTGGGCCATGCAAAAGCTCGGGCTGTGTATAAGATACCTCATCGATGTCTATTCCAAATTTCCTGCAAAGCTCTAAGGCCTCTGATCCTTTGATTTCTCTTGCACAATCATGAAGCAATCCGGCAAACGCAGCTCTTTCTTCGTTTACTCCATATAAAGCCGCCAATCTGACAGATTCGTTCATGACATTTACTGAATGTTCAAATCTTTTTGCTTTAAGGCTTTTTTTTAAATTTGTTTTTATTTCCTCTATTGTCAAAGTTTCCACCTTCAAACATCCCTTAATTCTTCTTTTCGTAAAGTTTTTTAATGTCGATATATTCCTCAACACATTCAGGAACTAAATATTTTATAGCTCTTCCGTTTTGCACCCGCTGCCTTATATCAGTTGATGAAATTTCGACCATCGGTGCATCTGTAAAGTGAATTTTTGCTCCATAATTTTTCCTTAATTGTTCACCTGCATGTTCATACTGGATAATGTCGCAGCCAGGCCTTTTAAATGCAATGAATTTGCACAGCCCGCACACCCTCTCAAATTCTTTCCAGGTCACTATTTCCTTAACCGTATCGGCACCTACGATGAAGTAAAAATCGGTGCTTTCGCCATACTGTTTCCTAAGTTCCAGTAATGTATCAATCGTATAAGTATTTCCTTTTCTTTCTATCTCAATGCAGGATGCCTCAAAATACGGATTCGTGCTTACAGCCCTCTTTACCATTTCGTACCTGTGGTTTGATTCGGCTATTACAGAATTTGTCTTATGCGGAGGTGTACCTGTCGGAATAAAAAGCACCTTGTCCAAATTAAACGTATCTCTTGCGATTTCAGATATTATCAGGTGTCCATGGTGTATCGGATCAAAAGTCCCTCCGGATATTCCGATCTTCAGATTTTCGCTCAATTAAACACACTCCTTAGAATTTTGCTGCTAACATCAAATAATTATAACATAACAAACGGTACCCTGTCACTTTTGTTTAGACAGACCAAAAACATTATAAAATTTTATCCAAAAAATAAGAACCATAGACTTAAAATCCATGATTCTATACTTTATGAAGGTACATATTGTCAAATTTTATTTAATGCCGATATCTTTTCTGAAGTGCATGTCTTTAAAGCTTATTTTTTCCACTCCCGCATAGGCTTTCTTAATTGCTTCGTCCAGGCTGCGGCCCATGGAAGTAACGCCCAATACTCTTCCTCCTGCCGTAAAATAGCTTCCCTTTTCGCACTTGGTTCCTGCATGGAAAACAGTTGTATCAGTATCAAGCTCAGCCTTATCGATGCCGCTTATTTCAAATCCTGTTGCATATTTCTGAGGATAGCCCCCGGAAGCCATTATAACGCATACGGCAGCTTTATCATCCCACTCAATATTTATTTCGTCAAGCCTTTCATCTATTACTGCGTTAAAAATGTCAACGATATCGGTTTTCAATCTGGGTATTACAACCTGAGTCTCCGGATCGCCGAATCTTGCATTATATTCAAGTACCTTGGGCCCATCCTTGGTGACAATTATTCCGAAATAAAGAACTCCCTTGAACTTGCGGTTTTCTTTGTTCATAGCCTCAACAGTAGGCTTGAATATTTTCTCCATGCAGTATTCAGCCATTTCCGGCGTGTATATTCTGCTTGGAGAGAATGTACCCATTCCCCCTGTGTTAAGTCCCATATCATTGTCCAATGCCCTTTTATGATCTTGTGAGCTTACCATCGGAATTATTGTTTTCCCATCTGTAAAAGCAAGTATCGAAACCTCCGGTCCGTTAAGGAATTCTTCAATTACAACCTTGTCCCCCGCTTTTCCGAATACCTTGTCCTCCATTATACTGTTCAAAGCTTCCTGCGCCTGATCAAAACCTTGGGCAATAATTACCCCTTTCCCAAGGGCAAGCCCGTCTGCCTTAACAACTGTTGGATAATCCTGATGTCTCAGGTATTCTACTGCATATTCGCTATTGTCAAAAACCTCGTACTTTGCGGTAGGTATGCCATATTTCTTCATGAGATCCTTCGAGAAGGCCTTGCTGCCCTCCAGAATAGCTGCCGATTTTTGGGGACCGAAAGCCCTTATTCCTGCTTCTTCAAGTGCATCAACCATTCCCGCAACAAGCGGATCATCAGGTGCAACAACAACCATGTCGATATCCTTTTCCTTTGCAAAGCTTACAATACCCTCAATATCAACCGCTTTTATAGGGATGCATTCAGCCAAGGCAGATATTCCGCCATTTCCAGGTGCGCAAAATATCTTTTCGACCTTAGGGCTTTGTGCTATCTTCCAAACAAGAGTATGCTCTCTTCCGCCGCCGCCGACAACTAAAATCTTCATTTTTGACCTCCAGAAATCTGATTTTTATTTTATATAGTTCATTATATTTATTGTTACAGTCTTATATTAATGTTTAAAGTGCCTCATACCGGTAAATACCATTGCAATGCCGTATTTATTGCAGGCATCTATTGAAGCCTGGTCGTTCATTGAGCCGCCCGGTTGAATTATTGCCGTTATACCTGCAGCAGCCGCTGCTTCTACACAGTCAGGGAATGGGAAGAAGGCATCGGAAGCAAGTACGGAGCCTTTTGCCTTATCTCCGCAGTATTCAATCGCTATTTTTGCGGAGGTTATTCTGCTTGTCTGCCCCGGGCCCACACCCAAGGATTGCTTGTTTTTAGCTATTACTATGCCGCTGGACTTAGTATGCTTAACGACCTTCAATGCAAAGAGCAGGTCTTCCATTTGTTCTCCGTCAGGCTTAAGTTCTGTAACATACTTTATCTCATCCATATTTATAAGCTCATTGTTATAGCTCTGAACCAACAGTCCGCCCGCAACCTTTCTCATGTCATAGGTTCCGGCAGGCAGCTTTGCTGAAATATTATCAAGCTTTATTACCCTTATATTCTTTTTCTGATTCAATATTTGAAGTGCGCCTTCGGTAAATGAAGGGGCGATGACAATCTCGATAAATATCTTGTTTATTTCTTCTGCCGTTTTCTCATCAATTTCTCTGTTTGAAGCCACAATTCCCCCGAAAATGGATACCGGGTCAGCTTCATAAGCCTTGATATAGGCTTCAAAGATGCTTGGTGCACTGGCAACTCCACATGGATTTGCATCCTTTACAGCCACTACAGTAGGTTCGTCAAATTCCTTCAAAATCTCCAGAGCTTCATTTGCATCATTGATATTGTTATAGGACAGTTCTTTGCCGTGAAGCTGAACCGCAGATGTAATGGAGCCTATATTTGCCCCTATCTCTTTGTAAAACACCGCTTTCTGATGGGGGTTTTCACCATATCTCATTTCCTGCACCTTTTCAAAAGTAAGCGACAACGCCTCGGGAAAGAATTCTTCACCGAGTTTGTCTCTAAGGTACTTTGCTATCAATGTATCATAATGGCTGGTATGCTCAAAAGCCTTATATGCCAGCTTGAACTTGGTTTTTACCGATATTTCCTTCGATGACTTCATTTCATCAAGAACCATACTGTAGTCCGCAGGATCCGCTACAACAACTACGTCCTTATAATTCTTGGCAGCCGCCCTCAGCATGGCAGGTCCACCTATATCTATGTTTTCTATTGCCTCTTCAAGTCCGACATTCCCTTTCATAATCGTTTTCTTGAAGGGGTAAAGGTTTATTATGACCATATCAATAAGCTCAATGTCTAATTCCTTGGTTTGCTTCATGTGTTCAGGGTTCTCCCTTATTGCAAGAAGCCCTCCATGAATCTTTGGGTGAAGAGTCTTGACTCTTCCGTCCAGGCACTCCGGGAAATCGGTTATATCCGATACATTAATTACTTTTATTCCGGCATCGCTCAAGTAATTGGCAGTACCGCCTGTAGAAATAATATCTACACCGTTATTCACCAATTCCCGGGCCAGCTCAACAATTCCCGTTTTGTCCGACACACTGATTAAAGCACGCTTGATCACAATTACCACCCAATTCTTATTTGTCTACTGGTTTTACAAAAACTTTACGTCCTTCTACAACTATCCTGCCTTCAGCTATAAGCTTGACAGCTTCAGGAAGCAACTCCCATTCAGCTTCTTCCATGACTCTTTTCTGCAAGGTCTCCGGAGTGTCGTCATCTTTGATATATACAGCCTTTTGAAAAATAATCGGCCCTGAGTCGTAGTCCAATTCCACAAAGTGAACTGTTGCTCCGGTAACTTTAACACCATACTCTATGGCCTTCTGATGAGGTATGATTCCATAATACCCTTTTCCGCAAAAGGAAGGTATCAGCGAAGGATGTACATTTATTATTCTTCCTTTATATTTCTCATTGAACTTTTCTCCAAGCATGCTTAAAAAACCGGCCAGCACAACAAGGTCAACCTTGTTATTATCCATATGCCTGATCAATTCCGCATCATACTCTTCCAGCGAACTGTAATTTTTCCTTGAAATGCAGGCAGAAGGGATGTTATGCTTTTTTGCACGTTCAAAAGCATAAGCCCCGGGACGGCTCGATACAACTGTAACTATTTCACAGTTCTTTATGTAACCACTCTCTATCTTATCAATTATGGCCTGAAGGTTTGTTCCTCCGCCCGAAACCAGCACTCCTACCCTTAGCATATGTCGACACCCGCTTCACCTTGGACAACTTCTCCGATTACATAAGCTTGTTCACCCATTTGGTTGGCATACTCAGCTACTTGTTCAGCAATGTCGCTTTCTACTGCAATTACCATTCCGATTCCCATATTGAATGTATTATAGATATCTCTTTCTTTTATGTCACCAAGCTTTTGAAGAAGGCTGAATATCGGAAGCACAGGCCATGAGCCTTTGTTAATCTTAATTCTCAGTCCTTGCGGTATCATTCTTGGAATATTTTCAATAAATCCGCCGCCGGTGATATGTGAAATGCCTTTTAATTCAAATTTTCCCTTAAGCTCAAGAATAGTTTTAACATATATTTTGGTAGGCTTCAGAAGTTCATCCCCGAGAGTGGTTCCTAAAGACTCCACATATTCGCTTATTCTTTCGGCATTAAGGTTCAAAAGCTTTCTTACAAGGGAATAACCGTTGCTGTGAATTCCGGAAGAAGCAAGTCCGATAAGTTTGTCTCCTGACTTTATATTTTTGCCGTTGATAATTTTGCTTTTATCTACAATACCTACAGCAAATCCGGCAACGTCATATTCGTTCTCAGGATAGAATCCGGGCATCTCTGCCGTTTCCCCTCCGATAAGCGAGCAGCCGGACATCAGGCATCCGTCCGCTATGCCCTTGACAATATCTGCAATCTTTTCAGGTCTGTTCTTTCCTGTTGCTATGTAATCAAGGAAAAATAAAGGCTCGGCACCGCTGCATACAATGTCGTTAACACACATGGCAACACAATCTATACCAATTGTATCATGTTTGTCCTTCAAGAAAGCAATTTTCAGTTTCGTTCCGACGCCATCAGTACCGGAAACCAGGACAGGTTCGTTATATTTGCTCTTGTCAAGGCCGAAGAGTCCTCCAAATCCACCTATATCCGTAAGAACTTCAGGCCTGAAGGTCTTTTTAACATGCTTGCCCATAAGCCTTACTGCCTCATAGCCGGCCTCAACATCTACCCCTGCTTCTTTGTATGTAGTCATTATTATCCTCCTTTAGAATCTATAAATACATTTTAATATTCATCAGTAAACTATCGATCGGCTTTAGCAGCCGCAATTCCCCCGACTTTCAGCCGGAACATGCATAGGGTAATCGCCTGTAAAGCATGCAGTACAGAAACCGCATTTTGCCCCGACCGGAGTCTTCAAAAGGCCTTCGATACTCAAATAACCCAGACTGTCGGCGCTTACCAGTTCCCTGATGCTTTCTATCGATTGGCTTGAAGCAACAAGCTGCTGTCTTGACGGCGTATCGATTCCAAAATAACAAGAGTATTTGATTGGTGGCGAACTAACCCTCATATGAACTTCTGTTGCACCCGCATCCTTAAGCATTTGGACAATCCTTCGGCTGGTTGTTCCGCGCACTATGGAGTCATCAATCATTACAATCCTTTTCCCGTTAATCGAATCCTTCATAGCATTAAGCTTAATACGTACACCCCGTTCCCTTTGACCCTGATCAGGCTGGATAAATGTTCTTCCAACATATCTGTTCTTAATCATCCCCTGTCCGTATGGAATGCCGGATTGTTCAGAATAGCCTATTGCAGCTGTAAGACCTGAATCAGGTACACCTATAACAAGATCAGCTTCAACCGGGTGCTCGATAGCTAGGCGTTTACCTGCCTCATAACGGGCCCTGTGAACACTCGCACCATCTATAAAGCTGTCCGGTCGTGCAAAATAAATGTATTCAAATATGCAAACCTTCGATTCCTTCGGAACCTCTGTCTGAATTGACTTGATTCCATTTTCATCAATAAGAACAATTTCACCGGGATTGACATCTCGGATAAATTCGGCGCCAACAGCATCGAATGCACAGCTTTCCGAAGCAAGGATATATGAATTGTCCAATTTTCCGATTGCTAAAGGTCTTATGCCTAAAGGATCCCTTACCCCGATCAGCCTTTGAGGTGTAAGAAGAACAAGAGCGTAAGAACCCTCTATGTCTTTAATAACTTTCTGTAAAACCTCTTCAATACAATCGCTTGTAACCCTGTGCCTTGAAATTAGATTGATTATGACTTCGGAGTCATTGGTGGATTGGAATATTGCTCCGCTTTCCTCAAGCTCGTTTCTTTTCTCCTCGGCATTTACAAGATTTCCGTTATGCGCTAACGCCATTTGCCCGTTTTTATATTTTATAACCATAGGCTGTGCATTTTCCCGCAAGCTTGCCCCTGTTGTTGAGTATCTCACATGACCTATCGAAATTTTGCCCTTTAAATGGTTTAAGACAACTTCATTAAATATTTCAGGAACCAATCCCATGTCCTTATGGTAAAGAATGGTTCCCTCATCATTAACAGCGATGCCTGCACTCTCCTGGCCTCTGTGCTGCAAAGCATACAAGGCGTAATATGTTATCCGGGCAACGTCATGGCCATCAACATCGTATATACCGAATACGCCGCATTCCTCTTTCAATTTATCCAACCTTATATCATTTTCCATAACGCATCCCCTTTTTAGCTAAAGCCATCTTTGTTTATAGATAAACTATAATTCTTTCATCTTTTCCTGAAGGTCGTTATTCTTCTCTTCTACCTTTTTGACCAATTTCAATTTATATTCTTTCATTTTGGTACGCAGTTCCTTATAACCGACTGACAATATTTGAACAGCAAGCAAGGCGGCATTATCCGCCCCATCAATTGCAACAGTTGCCACAGGAATGCCATTCGGCATCTGAACTATTGAAAGCAGTGAATCCAAACCATCCATTGTCGAAGACTTTATAGGGATTCCTATAACCGGCAGCGAAGTATAGGCTGCAATAACGCCCGGAAGATGTGCTGCTTTACCGGCTGCTGCAATAATAGCGTCAAAACCGTTTTCCTCTGCATTTCTTGCGAAATCAGCGGCTTTATCAGGTGTTCTATGAGCAGAGCAAACCATTGCTTCAACCTCTACTCCGAATTCCTTAAGAAGCTTAATGCTGCTCTTCAGAGTAGGAAAATCAGAGTCGCTTCCCATGATAACAGCAACCTTTGGCTGCTTTGATTCTGAAATTACCTCTGTTGTTTTTTTAGATTTGGACGTTTTTGGGGAAATCTTTTCCATAAATCTAACTCCTTTACCAAAATATGATCATTAAAAATTGAGACATCTTAAATAATAATGTTATTATCTCCAAATAGATCTTTCACATAAATTATAGTATCAAACCGCATAATCGTTTGTCAATTGACGGCAGTAAAAAATACGAACATTTTTTTATTCAGCATAAATAACGTTCGTATTTTATCATGTAATCATTATAATTCTACAAGAAATTGGTCCGAAACACATCAAAAATATCGATCTATCCGAATATTTTAATCAGGACAACCATAAGGGGCAAGGTAAATGCTCCCAGAAGAGTCGATATGAAAACAGTTTCAGTTGCAAACTTATAATCGGAATCATATTGCGCGGCCAAAGCCGGAACAATAGTCGCACATGGCATTGCCATCTGCAGGATGACAATTGTTTTAACAAGGGGATTTACCGCTCCTCTAAACAGACTTAATATTATAAGCGCGATAAAAGGCATCAAAAGCAGCTTAAAGAAAGATAGAATAAAAATCGGTATTCTTTTTAGGAAGTCTGAGACACCTTCAAACTTTACATCAGATAAAATAAGACCGATAAATAACATTGAAAGATATATTGTTGTATTCCCAAGCGGATTTAAGGTTTCATATATTATATTGTAAACACTCTTAACCGCCTGATATTTAGAAACCAGACCCTGGAGATTAAAAGCTATTGACAGCAGCCCCAAGGCGAACGCGATGGTATTGCCGTTAACAAGATGCTTCAGGTTTTCTTTCCACTGCTTTGAATTGTGCTTGTTTACAAGGTAAATTCCCAGAGTCCAAAGAATTGAGTCATTGGCAAGGTTAAAAAAGATCGCATAGATGATAGCTATGCTATTCTTTCCGAAAAGTGAGTCATATAAAGGAAATGCCAGAAAAACAACATTGCCCAGCATCATGTGCATTTTATAGACATTTGAAGCTGCGCCTTCCAATTTTAAAAACCTGCAGAGCATAATGCCTGCCAAAAACGAGATAAGAATGAAAACCAAGGCAAAAGCGTAGATCCATACGCCGTTTAAAATTTCATCGGAAGTAAATTTCCGATTTGCCATTGTGGTCAGTATCAACAGCGGAGCTGTTACTTTTATAACTATTTTCGATAAATATATTCCGGAGCTGTCCGGCAGATATTTTGTCTTCCCGGCAGCATAACCGATCAAGCCCAACATGCTGAGCATAAATATTCTTAATATGATTGTGTATACCTGCGAATCCATTTCGCCAACTCTTCCCTGGTTTATGTTTTATACTACTTTCTTTTCAAGCGTTTCAATCCTTTTTTCAAGCTTCTGAATATCAACATAAGCCCCTTTAGTCAGGAGAGTTTTAATATCTGATACTTCCTTCGATAATTTCTTTTGTCCTGATTCCAATTTCTTATGTCCTGCCTCTAATTTCTTTTGTGCAGCCTCCAATTTATTTAGCCCTGCTTCTAATTTCTCTTGTCTTGCCTCTAACTTCGCTTGCCCTGCTTCTAATTTATTTAGTCCTGCCTCTAGCTTCGCTTGTCCTGCTTCTAATTTTGCTTGACCTTCCTCTAATTTCTCAGTCGTTCCTTTAATATCTTTAATCTCTTTAAGAATTTGAATTAATATTTCTTCCACGTTATATTCCTCCGAAAACTTCCACGAATTAGTACATACTAAAAATTATAGCATGAATTAAAGAGAAATACATTAAATTATTTTCCTAATTTGACTATAACAATTCCATTAGCTTTAGTGACATATAAAAAATTTTGACTATTCCCACATGTTTGTTACTTTCTTGTTTTTTACGAAAGCTTCATTGCGGTTGATGTATGAGCTTTTGCGGCACTTTAGTAATACTTTTCTTCCTGTTTCGTTGCGTGTATAAAATGGAGAAAATCTTCCAGTGTATTTTTTTAGATACGTTGCTAAAATCTCAACATTTTCTTTTCTTGCAGCAATAACAGAAGGACAGGCATAGCTGTGAGAGTAATGCAGCATTGAAAGTTTTGCAATTCCGTAAGTCTTTATTAAGATATAACGCGGGTTATCGATTGAAGAAAGTAATTCTCGCATTGCCTCAGCGAACACATATTTTTCCCGCATAGTTGCATTTGTTAAGCATGAATATATGATCGTACCTAAGTTATCAGAGTTTATTATGACTTTTGCATCTTTACTTTCTATCTCGTGAATATCCTTAAGAGTGTTTAAAATACACCCTGATAGAGTTTCAATTGTTTTCTTAGGCGAAAAATAACGAAATATTTTAAACATTCCGATGATGCAAAAATATCCGAGTGCTGCAAAAACAAGAGCTCCAAGTATAAAATCAAACAGTGAATTTGAACTTCTTAAAACAGAAGTTAATCCAATACGAACAAACTTATTTATAGCTGTGCCCAAAAGCATTAATGAAAGTAGATTTAGAAATAAGAACCCTCGCGGTTGAACAGACTTTGGAAATTCATCCATTTCAAGAATTTCTGTATAACCCGTGCCACCTAGCGCACCATTCCAGCGATTGCCGACAGCATCTCTATTTGCTGATAATTCCAGCATTTGTTTGTTAATTTGTTTTATACCGCTCTCATTATAAGGTGGCTTTATTATATCAAGTCGTTCAATACCGTTTTCAATTATATCCTTTGAATAAGCTGGTGCTAAAAAACAATTGAACCGGCGCTTTAAAGTTTCAAAGTCATCACTTTCAAGCGTGTTATTATCCTCAAAAATAGGTTTAAGCAGCAATTGCATGGCCTTATTCTCAAATATAAATATTGGTTCAACGGTCACCAAATGCCATATGTTCGAAACCTTTTCCGGCGCGTTTTCATCAACCCTTATAGCTCGACCACGCATTTGATTAGACAACACAAAACTTCCAACAAAGCTGGCGAGAATAAGCGAATTAATGCAGGGAGAATCCCATCCTTCACCAAGCAATGATTTTGTTCCCACAAGCACTTGAAATAACCCCTGCTCAAAAGCTTCGGTAATAATTGCGACTTTATTCTTGCTTGAACCGCTAAAATAAATTTCAATGTAATTAGTGTTTTCAAGATTTTTGGTAGTATATTCAACATTTTTATTTTGGGCAATGGCAACTATTTCCTGTAGTAAATCTTTTGGAATTATTACCAACTGTCCAGACAAAAGTGCAATGTCAACCTGATCTCCACAACTTCTTCTCACAGATTCAAATATTGGAACAGTACCCAAAGTTGTAATTGCTTCATCACTACCGATGATTTTCGTTAAGTCCTTTTTAATATAATCAGTTAGAATCAACATTCTTAAATCTTTTTTCAGGTTACTTGATTCACTTCGTACGATTTCATTGATACTACTTAATTTTCCCGTTGACGACAGTAAAAGCTTATTCACTTTATCATTTGATTTCAGATGCACTTGCTTTTTATCAAACAAAGAATTCTCCGAGAGTATTTTATGCAATCGAAATGATATTTCATCAGAGAATATAGCAGGAGTATCTATAATAAACTGAAAGGCAGTTTCTGCAAAAGCAAGAGAAAACGCTGGCAGCTTTCCGCTCGGAGAAACCAACTTTATCAGCTTTTTAGGCAATTTAATGCCACGATATTTTGCAAGGCAAAGCAGCGCTATAAATCCTTTTACATTTTCAAGAATAATCTCTTCTTTTCTTTGAAAACCGGTTAGTAACTCCGATTTTGACAGAATATCATCAAAGAGCTGGCTTTGTAAAATATCTTCCGTACAGGACATTGCCTTTTGCTTGTACTGGTTAAATATTTGAGTCTCTTCTTTTGTTGGATAATTGAAATAGATATAGTCTTGATGAGGGCAAAGAGTTTTTTGCGATACTAACTGTGGCACATAAATTTCTTCATCTATTTCACCACATAAGTCGGTATACTTCTTCCATTCGCTTGGAGTGCTGTCGTAAGGTGGTGTAGCTGTTAATGCAATTATTGTGACTTGTTTTCCAAGCGCAGAAATAAAGCATTCCAGAGCTTTTTGCCATTCGTTTTTCAGGTGATGTGCTTCATCCAGGCAAATTGTTTTTATGTTCGAATTTTTAACAACATTGAGTAACTCAAAATTAGAGAAATCAATTATATCGCTATTATCCGGATTTTCATCGTCAACCTCTTCTTTAATTGAAAGCTTATTAAAAGCAGCATAAAGAGCCTGATAAGTTATCGATGTTATTAGAGAAGGTTTATGTAAATTGTAAGATAAATAATCCGCAGCATCTTGGTCAGAAGGAAGAAAGCTGTCAACAATTCTTTCGCCCCATTGCTGGCGAATTGTGACAGTTGGTGAGAGTATCAAAGCCGGGCTATTAAGCCTGCAGATCAGCTCAATCCCAAGTGTGGTTTTACCGCTACCGGGTGCAGCCACAATATGAATTTTACCATTCTTTAGGTATTGTTCAGAATGCTCAAGAACATTTTTTTGATAGTTACGAAACTCACCATTAAATCTCAAATTCGTAAATATACTCATAATCTCTCCTGCACATCTATGCTAATTGAATAAAGCAAACTGTTTTAACTCTCAATTCCTAGAAGTTTATTATAGGTGTTACTATGTGTTATTTCAACAAAATGTTCATCATATTCGCAATTTTCCTTTCATTTTTTAACTCCTGTGTTTATTCAAAATTAGTTCCTGTTTCCGGATCAATTATCTCAATTTCATAGAACTTCTCCAAGCTGCCGTCAATTTGTATTATCATGCCCGGAAGTATATTTTCGGCTTCCATTTCAAGGTCGTAATAATAATCCTCTTGTTTAAAAGAAGATATTTTTGTAACTTGAATATCTTCTATGAGTGATTTTTTATCTATTTTCCCATAAATATATTCTACAAAGTTAAATTCATAAATCTTTTTGATCAGATCTTCTTTTATTTTCTTTTGATTTTCAACCAGATAATAAACTGTTTCCAAATTTGTTATTAAGAACTCCTCATCTCGATAAGCAACATTTAGCGAACAGTTGTCGCCGCACCAATAAATTTTACCCTCATAGTTATTGGTATCTACATTAAAAAGCAAAGTGCCTAATTTGTCATCTTCTATTGTTTTCCCTTTTATCAAATCAAACAATATCGTTTCTAGCTGGTCATTTTGCGATTTTGTATCTAAAACATCTACTAATAAGCATTTTTCTCTTATTACTTTGTGTTTAGCCCGTCTTATTTTTAGTTTTACAATCGTATTTTTACAAAGCTTATTTTTAATTTCAACTGCTTCGTCATTTGTCACACTGCACGACTGTAATAACATATTTTCATTATATAGTCTGCCATCAACAGCATATGCATGTATCAAAGCATAAACTTCTCTTAACCCTGAAATATTTGCGTCTCTTGCCAATAATGCATCTATTTCTGTCTCTTCTAATACATAGTCGGCAGAAAGCTTATCAATAAATTCTCTCATTTCCGTTTCGTCTTTTTGAAAAAGCGGCTTGATACTAGCTTTTCCTTGCTTCTTTTTTTCAAATATTTTAAACACAGCCTTTATTTCCTTCCAAAAAATGATATTAGTATAACCCAACAAAAAATGAATCTACTTAACAATCTCCAGTTTAAAATCCTATTCCGTTAATAATTGTTTTCAGTATAACATATTTCTTCTTATACAAGAGCAATCCGGCGTTTATGAAATCAAGAATATTGTTACCGTTCCTGAATATAAACGGAAAGGATATGGACAACATCTAATCTCATTTATTGCTGATTACTACAAAGAATCTGGTAACGAGTTATATGTTGGAACAGGCGATTGCCTATGATACTTCATTTCTACGAGAAATGCGGATTTGAAAAATCACACATTGTTAAAAACTTTTTTATAGATAATTACGACCACCCTATGTATGAAAATGGGCAATAGTTAGTGGATATGATTTATTTAAAAAGTCATCCATAAAACGGAACTTGTGTCGCTATTACCCAAACCCATTAAAATAAGACTATCTATTTAATAACTTTAAAAGGGGTTTCAGGTTCAGGAGTATATGTGATTATAAAGTCATTTCCTTGCTTATTAACAGTATATTCCTGAAGCTTTACAAACGAGCGAGATCCTCCACCTAGATTACTAAACAAGCTTTCAATATTATACTCCTTAGTATCCTTTTTGGATTCAAAAAAGTATCTTTCAATATCTTGATTATCTTGATTTCTGTATTTGTCGTTTTCATATTGGGTTACAAAATAATGAGCTCCTTTTTTAAACCGACTGTCCCCGCCCAACTTTAAAAATGTATCATAGTTATCATTAATAATTTCACGTAAAGTCAATAATTCTAATGGTTCTCCTTTTTTAGTAATTGTTATGTCAGGCAAAGTAATATCTATATAGTAGAATTTTATTTTTGGTTTTTCCTCTTTATAAATTACTCTAATATATTTTACCTTTTCGGGGTAAACTTGAAAGAGGAGTCCTATTACACCTTCAGCAGTCAATTGATGAAAATTCGTTTCAATCGAGCTCCATTGCATCTCCTCTTTCCCATTCTCAGTGACTACACAAACTTCACAACATTCTAGTTTGGCAATCTTGGAGGGAAGCGTCCAAGACAGTGATAAATCATTTTTTAAAAAAGCTTTTATTTCCACCTTTTCTTTATTTTCAAGTGCCAGGTTATAGGCTTCTTCCTCATCTTTTAAATCTATTTGCTTGTTTTCTTCAGAAAAAATCGAAATGTACTTAAAATCATTTATACCGCCAGCTCCGCCACGGGTATTTGTCACATAAAGTGCTCTATATATGAGTTTAAAAAATTCGGTTTTGGAAATATTTTCATCAGAAATGGCATTTTTATCATTGCTTACAAGTCCCTTTTTCACAGCTACATTAAGAGTTTGATTTCTACTTGTAAATGAAGGTTCTTCTTTTATTTGAGCACACTCATATGTATTTCCCAGCATCCTAGTTATATACATTAATGCCTGATAGCGGCTTAATTCTTTTTCCAAATTAATCGATGAAATTTCTTCAATACGAATAACAGACTCTTGACTCAAATACATAAGTGTGATTTTCACCCTGTCATTAATATCATCCAATTTGCTCGTTTCATCTGAAATATCACTATTATACCATTCTTGCAAATAATCAGACCCATATTCAGGATAATAATAGTAGTCATACCCTGCTGAAAAACGATGTAATATCTCAAAGGCATCCTTAACGCTGATGTACCCATCTTCATTCAGGTCATTTTCTTCTAAAATGCCCAAAGCTTTTAATTTGGTTTCTACATCAGAGATATTAGGAATTGGTATGATTTTTGAAGTTTCCAATTGTTTATCTTGCTCAAAGGAAATCGAACTGCTTTCTGAGGACTTTTTTGAACTGCAGCCCGCAAAAAACATAATTGATAAAAAGAATATTAATATCCCACTAATCATTTCTAAGTGTTTTTTTAATAGCATATCTATCCCTTTACAATTTTCCTTTCATTGTTTTTGTCTCGCAAAAAATAGAGTCAGACATTAGGTGAATTAACTGTCATGTCCATACTTTATTATTAATTCTTGTTTAATAAGTTCTAATGCATCTCTACGATTCAGATCATTATTTTTTTGACTTAATGCTATTTCATAATCTAATTCTTTAAAAAATAATGTGCCGCTGATATATTCAAAATCTCTAGTACCCGCCTGAACCCCTTCTATCTGGTGGTACTCATAAAAAAATTTACCATTGTCTGAAATTCCATAAATTTCAGTTTCCAATGGTCCAAAACATAATCTTACAATAATATCAGTCCTTCCATTGCTATCTTTTGCTCTAGCGGGCATTGCATGTTGCCAATTTCCAACAAAAAAGCCATTCATATTCCCTCCTGGCCTATCTCTTAAATGCTAGACACCTTTCCTGTTTATCCTTATCCCCTTTAATTCTCTTTCAATATATTTATATATTTCATCGGATAATAATTTATCCTTTTCCCCTAATGGTGGAAAATCCTCTGGATTATACTCCTTATAACCACTGCCATCGTCTAAATAAAAAAGTGAAATAGCAATATTCTCTATGTACAGTTTAACAGCTGCTTCGCAAACTTCTAAACCAGCAGCATCCATGACTCTGGTTGATATCGTGTGTATGCAATATCCATCTGCTTGGTCTCCTTCTAGTAAATAAAATACATTCTTGTATAAAATACATTTAACTCCGCAATACTGGTTCCATTTGCCAACTACCCCATTGCTCAAAAAACCATTTGCTACTCTTTGAAGTCCCATAGTTTCTCCTTGTTTTGATCGAGACAAGACTTTTACAAGTTAATAAAAATGATTAATCCAACATAAAAACAACCCCTAAAATCTTGAATTTTCAAGACTTTCGGGGTTTGATTCCCTTTATTCCCACTCTGTAATTTTGATTTTATTTATATAATCACACGTTGATTTTACTGCATTTCAAGTCATTGATGTCTATAAAATCAATCATTTTTTCAGGCTTCAGAAAATATGTGTATCATTTTTGTATCACATTTTCACAGATCAATCCACATGTCATTCGTGTCACATCAAGCATTTCACTATACCATGATATAACAAAAGGATGATCCAATCAAGATCATCCTTTCAACTGAACTTTTATCTTATGACTTTAGCTTCAAAGAACATGGACTGTATTTCTTCAGGTCTTATTTGCAGCAGATCAACTGCTTTTTCAATTTCACCCAGTGTAAATTCAGTTTCACATTTCAGCCTGGAATTGATCTTCTGCTTGGTCATCCCCATGAGTTTCCCAAAGGCTTCCATGTCACCATACATTTCATTGATTCTTGCTTCCAGCTTTTCATGGTTAAATATCATCATCTTGACTTCCCCTTTCACATTTGGAATGATCAGTATCAATCTTTAGTTTGTTAAATATTTCTTTGTCCTACTAAATACATTTTACGACAACATATTTAATATGTCAACAGTATTCTTTTATTATTTAAATATTTCTTTACTTTATAAAATATTTTGTGTATAATACACTTTGAAAGAAAGGATGTGATTGTTTGTCTATTAAATTTTATAAGCTAATTGATTTGATGAACAGAAAGGAAATGTCCAAAGGTCAGCTTCAGTCTTTAACTGGAATATCATCTGCAACTATGGCAAAGGTAGCTGCAAACAAGGTTGTTTCCCTGGAAGTGGTTGATAAGATATGCAAAGCTATGACATGCCAACCTGGTGACATAATGGAATATATCCCTGATCCAACTGAAGAATAGGAAAAAGCACTTGGAATTGTCCAGGTGCTTTTTCATTCATTATCCAACTTTTTAATTTCATAAGGGTTTGAAATATCATAACCTTCAAACCTTTCCAGGAAAGCATCCAGTGATGACTTCCTGACTTTATATGATCCAATCTTCAGGAAAGGAAGCAGTCCTGCTTTCCGCAGCTTGTGAACATAGTCCACATTTGATTTTAGTAAAGCAGCAACTTCAGAAACAGTATAAAGTACATCCTTTGATTCCGCATTATATACAACCGTCACATTTTGCTTTTCTCCAATTAAATTGTGCTTTTTCAACTCATTAATTATTGCTTCTGCAATCTGTTTTTCATCAATCTTGATTTCCATATCTGCTAATCTCCAATATATTTTTAAACTTCATCTATTTTCGATTAATTATATCAAGCATCCTTTGGTGATATGCTGGTTCTTCTTCCTCTGCATCATATATAACATGCCTATCAAAATATTTTGAAATTGTAGTATAATCGTAACTTTTATTATCTGTCCAAGAAATTAAAAACAGCTTTCCAGCAGCTTTATTATTTATTAAGTCCTCAATAACTGTATTAATATCCCCACGCATGGCTGAATCAAGTGGATAAAGAATAACAAAATCGAATTTATTCCCTGATCTGTTCCATGTTGTTTTATTAAGACTATCAAAAGTATAATAGTTATTGCTGACTTTAATCCTTTCACCTGATTTTGGAGTTTTCTTCACACCTGCAAATCCAGCAAATTCATCATTTGTTATGTTTTCCATCCCATTAACTCTAAATAAGATTTTGGCATTCTTATAATACTTGTTTAACAGTGCCATGACCAATTTATGTTTTTTGTACTGGTGAGTACCTGTTATAAGAATTACTTTTTCATCACTTTGAATAAATTCTGTAATCTTCTCAATAGCTTGTTCTTTCCCATTCATTTATCCCAACCCCCTTTCAATAGACTTCAGACCTCATATAAAGGTCATATAACCTTCTTTATTGGATAAGCTATACAAACACACTCATTCAATATATCATCATTGTTTTGATATTAACTTTTCAAAATATTATACCATATTTTAGTAACCCATTCTATAAATTCATTATGTTAAGAAAAGCAGCTTCATATAATCGTCATATAAGCAATAAAAAAAGACCCCTGAACCGAAGTCCAAGGGTCAAAGCTACATTATTTTATTCATGAATACCTTCAGCAGATGTTTCCAATGCTTCACGGAACTTGTCTTCCAGGTATGTCACCACACCATCTAAGTCAACTGTTTCACGAACATCCCCAAAAGTATTATTCAGATTCATAGTGATTTCAGCAGTTGTGAACTTGTTGATAACTTCTTGTTCTGCAACATCACGCATGTATTCAAGACTATCAGTTGCCATGTCCATTGAATCAGACATCTTTGCAGTGTTCGCAGCAGTGTTTGCAGAACTATTTTCCAAAGCATTCCAGTCAAAGCCTTTGTTGTCTTCCGCTGCTTTATTTTTAGCAGCGATCTTTGCAGCATCAATTTCTGTTTGTCTTTTGGCAGTTGCATCCCTTGCATCAGCTTGCATTTGCTGCAATTTTGCATCCCTGTCTGCCATGCCAGCACTGATTTCACTTTTATATGCATCAAGTCCAGCATTTCTTGCTTGCTTTTCAGCTTCATTCTTCAGCTTTGCATCAGTTCCAAAAGTCACTTGACTGATCAAACCAATGTTGACACCTGGGATTTTGTTCAGAATTCCAATGAAACCATTGATGATGTCGATTGCACCATTGACCATGTTCTGAAGGATCATCAAGACACTTGCTTTCATGTCACCCATGAAGTTTGCAATTGCAACCCCAGCAGACATCATGCCCATCTTCAATTTGTCCCACAAATCAAGGACAAAATAAATTCCAGTAAAGAATCCGATCTTCACCCAATCCCAAGCAGTCAGGATTGCATTCATGCAGATCATCCATGCAACCTTCAGACCACCAACAGATTGAACCCATTTATAAATGAATCCGATCAATACACCAATTAAAAGTGCGATCCATCCAATTGGATTTTGAAGCATAGTTATCATTAATGCCCTATTTGCAGCAATCCCCAACCAGGTTACTGCATTGGAAATCCCCATTGCAGCAGCATAAACACCAACCGCAGCAGCAAGACCCAGGAAAATTGGTGCAAGTGTTGACCAATTATCATAAATCCACTGTGCAGCAAGTCCGATCCCTTGAATCACTGGTTGAAATGCCTGAAGAAGTGTGTTTCCAAGTATTGTCCCAACCTGTGCAAATGTCATTGGCATTTTCGCAAATCTTTCATTGACCTGATCTGATGCTTTGAACATTGCAGCCTTGATGATGTCAGCAGTGATTGCACCATCAGCAGACAACTGTTTCATTGCACCCATTGGTTTCCCCATGTAGTCTGCAATTGCTTGTGCAAGTAGTGGTGCATTTTCCATGATTGATCTGAATTCATCACCCTGAAGTTTTCCTGCTGCCATTGCTTGTGTCAACTGGTACATTGCAGAAGTTTGTTCCTGAATGCTTGCACCACCAATGACAAAGTTTTTATTCATCAGTTCAGTGAAAGCAACCATTTCTTCATTGCTTTTGAAAGACCTTCCTGCAAGGATTCCCAGCTTTCCAACAACATCAGCAGTTGACTGATATGATGCCCTTGATCTGTTAGCTGATGCCACAATCATATTCTGAAGTTCTTCAGTGGTCTGAAGTCCATCATTGATCAGATCAAGTTTTGCTTTTGTTGAAGTCATGCTGTCTGCAAGTTTGATGACCTTGTCAACACCGAATGCAATTCCAATTCCAGTTGCAAGACTTTTAAGTTTGCCAAGCAACGCATCTGAAGCACCACCGCCATTCCTGACACTGTTGTTGAATTCATTTTGTGCTTGATTTGCTTCCCTGATCTGCTGTTCAACCCCATTGAAAGCTGTTTCTGCCCTTGCAAGTTCTTGTCTTGCAGTCTGAATTGACCTGGTATCAACCGCATGACCTGAAGCACTTTGAAGTGATTCAAAGCTGTTGATCACAATATTCATTGCATTATTCATTGCCCTGAAAGCAGGTGACATTCCATCTTGGATTTGAATTGCTGTTCTAATTGTTGCCATTATATCCCGCCCCTTTCTTTAGAATTAAATCCGATAAATTTTAATATTCGTTTTAGTATTGGCTTATCATTTGATTGCTGTTTAAATTCCTTTTCTAATACCCTTCTTTTTACTTCAGCATCCAGGATGAATTTATAAACCCTATCATAACCATCCCTATTTATATCTTTCATATAATTGGCACTTCCAAATAGTTCACTATCAGTCATTTTCATGATTTTAGGAAAGATCAGCTTTAATGTGGGATATATTTCATGATTCTTGTTAAGTACAATCACACCATCACTTGAAAGGCTTGCTACCTTATCAAGGGCATCAGGAGAATCATCGTTAAAAGATGAAAGTTCCTGAATATATTTCAGATGATAAAAGTCAACCGCCCAAAGCTTATTGTTTATGACCTCAATATTTGGATTCATTTGTTCATCTGCCTTTCTTAAATTCTATTAACATTAATCAAAGCTGAATGTTTCACCCTTGCTGAAATCTTCCAATGCATAACGCATTGCATCCATCAAGTGATTGAAGTCATCAATGGGTTTGTTGATCTTCTTTCCAAACTTGTCCTTGTCCCAGGTGTAATTGCTGATTTCTGTAATAAAATTCACGCACCTGGGATGAATGATGATCTTGAAGTCCTGGATGAAGTCAATGCCATTGTTGACACTATCTTTTCCTTTCCTTGCAGGTCTGATGTTTGACATCCCCAGTTCACGCAGCCTGTCATTTGACTTTGGTTCTGCTGAATCTGCTCTGATCCTTTCCTTCAAATATCCCATTCCCTTGACTTCCTGGTGGATTGCTTCATTGGACATCCCTGTTTTATAAAGTTCATCAAATACATAGATGACTTTTGCAGTCATGTCCACCATTCCACACCAAAGTGCAGTTGGGTCATTCGTGTAACCATAGTCAAGACCGAATGCTGACCTGATTCCCTTGATCTGTTTGATTTCTTCCAGGTTGAATGCTGCTTCTTCCCAGTTTTCAAAGATCAAACCTTCCACGATCCCCCACTGTCCTAAACCAGCAACCCTGAATCTTCTTGGGTTGTTCTTCTTCATGGTTTCAAACACTTTCTTGTCAGCAGCATCAAGGAATTCATTGTGGGTGTAGTTTGTAGTCAATGCCAGTATGTCAGGGTCATCTTTTACATCAAAGAACCTTGCTTTGATCCAGTGATGTTCATTCCAGGGATTGAATGTCAATGTGATCTGTTTGAACAGACCATCATCAACCTGACCCCTGATGGATTCATCCAACATGTCAAAGTCAGCTTCTTTCATGATCTCATATGCTTCTTCAATCCACATCCAGCAAAGTGATCCTGTGTCAACTGTGATAGATGTAACCTTCATTGGATCATCAAGACCCCTGAAATATATCTTCTGACCTGTTGGAATGTATGTCATTTCAAGTGGTGATTCTGTGATCTTCCAAAAGTCCTGGACACCCATTCTTTTGATTGCCCAGGTTAATTCTGTGAAACAGGAATCCTTCAATGTTCTGAAGGTCTTCCTGATGACCAGCAGATTTGCACCAGGATATTTCATCATATTGGTTATATACCAAAGTGCTGTGGTCTTTGACTTCTTGCTTGCTCTGCTGCCTTTGACAACTCTGTATCTGCCTTTGAAGTGCCAAAATCGGTTGTAATGCTTCCCAACAACCTTTTTTAAAGAAATCTTTATGTAATTCATGTTATTTCATCTCCTGTTTATGAAGTAAGAAATTTCACCGGTTTTTAATAAAAATTTTTTACTAACCAGTGACTAAACACTTAAATATTTTCTAATTTCATTGTCAATTGAATCCATTTTGGAAACAACTCTTTCAGGGTTATTTAATGTATTGATTTCCTCTCTTTGTTTAAGTAATTTTCTCAAATAATACGAACCCCCATATAATTTCATAAACTGTTTTCCAACTACACTTTTCCTAATTTTAATCAGTGCCATTTTTTCAATGTTGGATATATAGGAAACAGTCAATCCCGATTTTTCTGCTATTTCTGTAAATGACATTGGTTCACCAAACAATCCATAATGAAGCAGCAGAATACTTTTAGAATAGGACTGTTTTTCAAATCTTTGAATTAAATAATCGTTTGTTATGATTAAAGAATTATTTACAACACCCAGGTATCCACCGAAAACTACATCAAGCAATGAAATTATGTCCTTGTGTAGACATTGCTGATAATCCACGTCCACGCAAGCATCAGTTGGTGGAAAAGTTGAAGATACTATTGTATCAATAAGCATGTCAGAATTTTCATCTTCAAATACACTTTTATAAATGCTGCAAATCGACACTTCATCTGTCTTGCAGGTAGTTTTATAACCCCTCGGTCTATTTTTGCGAATTACATTCCTGATGGCAAATTCTACTGCACCATAAGCATATGTAGTAAAAGAACAAGTGTGTGTTATACTTCCATTATCATATTCTTCAACAACTTTCATGAAAGCAATCCAGCCTTCTTGTTGCAGATCATCTTCATCCAATCCGACTTTGTTTGCTGTTACCTTCCACCTAAAAGCCAATCTTCCCAAAACAGGCTTGAAATTTTCAATCAATAGGTTCAATGCTTCAACATTTCCTGCTTTATACTGAATAATAAGTTCATTATCAGTCATTGGTATCACCCAAAGTGTAAAGTTCAGGATATAGCTGTTCTGCTACCTTCAAAATGAAATGTTTATTAATTCTTACAATTCTACTTTTATCAAGAAAATGTTGTTCGCCTAATACATAACAAGGAACTTGATTGAAAAAATGTGCGAATGCAATTTCAAAATCCCTTTCAGGAAAACTTACTTTGATATTTTTCAATGCTATCTGAATTGTATTGACACTTGCTGCCATTTCCTTTTTCATATCATCAGGAATAGCTGATTGATTCAAAAGTGACAAATATTGTTGAAATTTCATAATTTCACTTTTTGCACAAGTCATGATTTCTTTGATTATTGGCTTTTCAGTTTTATACATCCATGCTGCTTTCATGTCTATACACCTGCCTTTTTAATGAAGTAAAGGGGAACAGGGGAAACCTTGTTCCCCTTTTGATTATTTCTGGTATCTTGTAATGAATATATCCCCTTGACGCTTAACGTCATGGATGTATTCCCCATTAAGAACATTTGCTGTGTGATAACCAATATTAGAAAAGTCCATGTTGCTATTAGCAAAAATATTATTCATGATGTAATCCTTCAGTTCTTCAACACAACTTATCATTGAATCCACTGAAATGAAAAACATTTCACTTACATCTTTATCTTGGAGGTAGTTGAGATATTTCATCAACGCATCTTCATGGTTTCCCTTTGCCATAAGAAAATCATAAACCTTCTTATTTGCCAAATAGTTATTTTTTGTAGCTTCATAAAGGGATTTTACTTCTTCTTTTGAAATTGAACTCATCTTTTCAATCCAACTGAAGTTATTGAACATTCCTTGGTCTATAGGTATCATTGGAACTGCCCTTATTTGTTTAAAAGCTTCTTCAAATATATTTATGACTTCATTCTTGTACTTCTCATTCAGCAATTTACAATAGTCATAATGAACCTTTTTCAAAGCAGCAAGTTTTTCAAACCGCTTGGAATCATTGTACCATGCTCTGTTTGTTTCATCTTGATCATGAAGTTCTTTGTCCAGTGATTTATGCGCATCCACATATTCATTGATCTTTTTTAATAAATTTTCTAACATTAATTTTCATCCTTTCTTAATTTCAAATTATTGTAATCTGTTCTGACATATCCTTTTTCAACATAGATGGTGAAACTTTCTTACCTTTTCAACCCAAGGATCATTTAATATCTTTTGAAGAATAGCTTCCTGACTGATTTTTTGTTCTTCAACAATGTCAATACCATGCCTATCAGCAAATGAGATCAATTCATCCAATTCCATCTGATCCAAGATGTGAAGTTCTGTTTTAGCATGAGTTTTGAATAATGTCTTATGTTTACTCACATTGAATATCCACCTTTCCTTCAAAAATACACCCTTCAAACCTTCGCTTTATTATCGTGGGTTGCATCCACTGGTTTTCCATGTGTTCAGTGCTGTTTTTCGACTGCACAAGGTCAATTAATCACTGTCACCTGCTTCAAGATCATCTTTAATGACAATAGGGATCATCCCTTCAATCTTCAACTTATCATCAGCTTTGAATCCTGATCTATCAAGAATGTCCTTTGAAGCCATATATTTGACCATATCATTCTTCGAACAAAGAAGACCTGACATGGTTCTGAATGCTTTTGCAGCAAGTGACTGAATCCCCACCCTGACAAGTTCATCCAGTTCAAGCATGAATTCTTTGTCCTTTTTCCATCTTGAAATGGTTTCTTCTGCAATATCAATCTGCTTTGCAATTTCTCTTTGTGTCATTTCACCAGCAGCCATCAATTCAATACATTTTTTCTGTTTTTTGTTCAACATACAGTCACCCCCTTTGTTTGACTTTTTTTGATTGTTTTCAGAACCGCTTTCAGTTCTTCATCTTCCATCAGTAACTTGTACCCTTTTTCAGTCAGGCAAGCCTTTAGAATTAAGTTTGCAGCTTGCTTTCTGTATTTTTCATAATCTCCAAGTAAAACTGCCACTGCATCAACAATCAGTTCAGGGTAATTTATCTTTATCATTTCATTCATCAATATCATCCTTTCTTCCATCTTCAGAACTCATATAACTGTCATATAAGAATCTAATTTCATTCTTTGGGTGTTTATATGTTCTGAAATATAAAAACACCAGGATCAAAGCAGGATTTGATCTGGTGTTTTTATCATAATAATTCATAATATCATTTTACTTCTTTATTTAATGCACTACAATGAAGCAAATGTTGCACTGTTTGTGCATTTTCAAAATAAAACCTACATCAGATAATCCAGTATTTAATCTGTATAATCAACTTCTTTTTCACCTTCAAACCGCTGCATGAAATTATATTCGTCAGTCAATCCTTTTCTGTATGCTCTACCTTTTATAACATCATCATTGATTGCAATTCTTGCAACAGGCATGTCAATTATGAATGTAAGCTTCAGATGCTTCAAATGAGAACATTTTACAAATAGTTTCCTTTGATCAGTGAAAAGTTCCCTTTTACTTTCAATATGAATATCCTGACACCAAGGGCAAACATAACAGAAATACAAACTATTTTCTGTAATCGGTTTAATGACATAGATGTTATCTTCATTTCTGTAAGTCCTGGGATCAACATAATGTTCAAAGATTGTACCCCTATTAAATATTTCAAGAATGTCAAATGCTTCTGTTATGGGCATACCAAACAATTCACTGCAATTTTTTATAATATCAAGTAGCTTAATTGCTTTTGCCATATTTCATCATCCTTTCTTTTCGGACAGGCTTGTTCATGAAGCCTGTCCAGGGTCATCATGTATTGATTTTACTGCTTTTCAGTGATTTTTGTGGTCAAGCGGACAGGCTTTTTCTTCTTTTTCTATTAAAATTATTTTTTATTAGTATTATTAAGTATTCTTAATAGAAATTTTTATTGTAACAATAAGTCATATTAAGCCTGTCCAGCCTGTCCAATGTCGTAGATCGATTGATTTTATTAGGTTTATACATGCCCAAGCATTTATTTATTCGCCTGGTCATAGCCTGTCACAAGCATGTCCATTATTTTATTGCTTTAAGAACAGTGACTTTCTTGCCATTTATTCTCGGTCTGTCAGTTGTTAGGTTCATGATCTTTTGAATCTGCTTTGAAAACTCATTTTTTGCAAGTGTGCCAATATGACCACTTTTCAAACCAAATTCTACATATGCCTTGTACACTTTATTCAGTTCTTCATTCTCAATAGGAATATCCTCATCTTCACATTCTTTGATGAATGAAAGAATCGGATTGTTTGATTCCTCATAGTCTTCAAGTTCCTTTTGAACTTTTGCCGATTCACTAAATCTATTTGTCATTAGAACCCTTTTCAAACCCTTGATTCCAAGCTGGATCAAATATTCTGTTGCTTCCTGTGTGGTCAATTTATCAATGATTCTTGGAACATAATCAGGATCAGTGGGACTGAACCTTGCTTCAAAAGGAATGATGATCAACCTTCTTAAAATTGCACTTGAATCCCTGCCCTTTCCCATTCTTGGAATGTTGTTTGCACTGAAGAACAATTTGACATATGGTTTGAAGTTAAACTTTGGTTGACCCTTTTGTTCAGCATCAATGGTTTCACCAGTGACAATCTTCTTGAACACTGAAGGGTCTGTCACAAATTCATCTGAAATGTCATCACCTATGTTTGCCAGCTTGCCGAACATCATCACTGTGCTGAACCTGTCCCCCAGTTTCTTCAAGTCCAGGGATGAAAGGTTTCTTTCTCCCAGCATGTTTCTGATCATGTTCAGGAAGGTTGATTTTCCGTTTGACCCTGATCCAGTCAGGATGAATGCTTTTCCAAGTTCATTCCTTCTGAAAAGACAATATCCAACTGCTTCTTCAAGTAATGCCCTAATTGCAGGATCACCGCATGAAATCTTGTCCAGGGTCTTGTCAGTCAGTTCATCATATGCATTTGGGTTGTAGTCCCAGTCAATGATGTTGGTGATGATGTGTTCAGGTGTGAAAGGAATGAAGCTGTCATCATGGATGTTGAAAAGTCCATTCCTGAAAGCAATGAAATTTGTTGCTGTTTCCTGTTGGTTTTCCCTGACCATCAAATCCAAGTATGACAACACTTCTGTCCTTTTCGATCTGTTCAACTGTGGAATGTGCTTGATCATTTCGCTTTCAATGGTTTCAAATCCTGGGATGTAGATTCCATCTTTGTATGAATGCAGCAGGTTGTTGATCCTGATGATGTGGTGATTGTTTTTCATGAACACTGCAAACTTGTCAAACAGGAATGTTGTCCCTTTGAAAAATACTGGTTTTTCAAATGCATCATCACGCAGTATGACTTCCAGTTCATCTTCAGAAAGTGGGTCTTTCAGAACATACTTATTGATGATCCTGATTGCTTCCCTTGCTTCTTCAACTGAAAAATCACTGGATTGTAAGGTCAAGATGTAATTAAATAATGCCTGATTCCTTCCATCCCCTGCATCCATGTCTGTGAAGTCAACTACTGACCGCACTGGAAACAACCACTTTGGGATTTCCTGATATTCCTGACCTTCTTCAATGTCCCATTCAATGAATCTTTCTTCCCCATTGAACTTCAACACTGAATATGAATTCTTGAATCCTGATTTGATGTCAGCAGTCAGTCCACATGCCAGCTTTGTGTGCGTGAAGCATTTTTCAATTTTACTGTTCTTGAACAGAAAGTGTCTTCCCCTGCTGGTTTGGTACACCCTGCAATTCAACTGCTTTGCTTCAACAATGTCCATCAGGATTTCAGACTGTTCCTGATCATCAATGTCAATCAGAATTGCATTGTTTGCCAGGATTCCAGCAAATTCATTCAAGTCTTTCACTTGGTCATATGTCTTGAAATCAGTTCTGTTCTTGAATTTTTCAATGCATTTCTTGTCTTTTGTTTCGACATAACCTTTGAAAAAGGCTGTACTATTTTCTGTCATCAAATTTCTATCACCTGCCTATCCTCAATGATTGCTGCATTCACATAGCCACCCTTTCCAAAAAGTATCTGGAACTGATCCTTCCTGGGATAACAATTTTTCCTTGCTTTTCAAGGTCAGCGTTCAAACGTTTAATTATTCTATAAGCAGATGATGTAGATACCCCTAACATAGCTGCAACTTCTTCAGCATGTAAGAATTTAGGTTGATCAATAACAACAGAATTACTTACCATAGGTAACACCCCTTTCCCTGATAATATTTATAATTCGTTCCTGTTCTTCTTTTGAAAGTTCTTTTCGCAACATCCGACTAAATGCCGATTCACTAATGTTTAGCAATTTAGCTGTTTGCCATTGTTTTAAGTTGTATTTTGTCATTTCAATCTTAATTTTTATATTCATTTTTATACCTTCTTTCATCTTTGTTATTAATGACCACGTTTATGCTTTATAACATCCAGGTATTAAAACATGGGGATTGTTCCATGCTGTTTACTGGTCTTTATTCAGTTTCCAAAGAACATTATTTATTTTGTAATTCTTTTGACAACAAGATTGTTTCTTGCTATAATAAGTCTATAATTAACACCATGTTAATTCAAGCAGTTTTAATTCCATATTTTTTAATCATGATGTTAAGCGAAGGAAAGAAGGTGAATTTTTGAATACAAAAGAAGTATTTAGTGCAAGGTTGAACGAATTAATCAGAGAACGGCAAGCCATTGATGGTAGTTTTCAAAAGAAAGTGTTGGCAACTGACCTACATGTCACACCCCAAACTGTCAGCAGATGGTGCAATGGACTTATCCTTCCTAATGATTCAACCATTAGTCATGTGGCTACTTATTTTGGTGTCAGCATGGACTACTTGAAAGGCTTGACTGATCATTTTAATGAAACAAACAAAGACCCTTATTACTTGAACAAACTTGATTTAGAAGTCAAACAGGGCAATGCAGTAATAGCATTATTAGAATCATTAGGATATGAATTGAATTTTGAAACCATAAATCTTGGTGGTTTTAAGAAAAAGGTAAATGTAAAGTGGTCTAAGGAACTTGAATTGAATCGTGAAATTATTTGTAGGATAACCACACCTTCAGGTGAAAAAAAAGAAATATCGGAAACAGATTGGAAGCAATTTAAGCATGAATTATTGAAATACGCAAATTATGTAATTTCTGATCTGTTGAAAGAAAGTAAGTAAATAAAAAAGAACCCCAGGTGCTACCAACACCCAGGATTCTATAAACAGATACCAACCAAGCAGCAGCTTGAAATGATACCCACTCACATGGATATTATATCATTTCCTGAAGCTGCAAGAAAAGAAAGGAATGATAATAATGCCAACTTACAAAGATGAAAAACGTGGAACATGGTATTGCAAGTTCAATTATAAAGACTGGATGGGCAACACCAAGCAAGCATTGAAACGTGGGTTTAAGACCCAAAAGGAAGCCAAAGCATATGAACGTGAATTTCTAAACAAATCAACTGCAAGTCCTGACATGACCTTTGGAAGCCTTGTTCAACTTTATATGGAAGACTGTAAGTCCAGGTTGAAACCAACTACATATGCAAATAAAGAATATGTGATTGATCTGAAGGTTCTTCCTTATTTCAAAGATATGCCGATTAATACCATTGAACCTGCAACAGTCAGGAAATGGCAAAATGAACTTCTGACACATGAAAACAACTACAGTCAGACATATTTGAAAACAGTGAACAATCAGCTTTCAGCAATTTTCAACTATGCTATGAAGTATTATAAACTTCCATCCAACCCTGCAAGGATAGCTGGATCAATGGGAAAAAAGAATGCTGAATCAATGCTATTTTGGACAACTGCTGAATTCAACAAGTTCATTCCTTATGTTTCAGATAAACCAATTTCCAAAGCAGCTTTTGAAGTGTTATTTTGGACTGGTATCAGATCAGGTGAATTATTAGCATTGACATTGAAAGACTTTGATTTTAATACACAAACCCTTTCAGTCAATAAAAACTATGCAAGACATGACAATGAAGACCTGATCCTTGATCCAAAGACACCCAAAAGTAAAAGGATCATCACAATCCCAAAATTCCTTTGTGATATAGTCCAGGACTATGCTTCAAAGCTTTATGACTATGAACCAACTGAAAGGTTGTTTCCAGTCACAAAATACTATCTGCATCATGAAATGGATCGTGGATGTAAGAAGTCAAGTGTCAAAAGAATCAGAATCCATGATCTAAGACATTCCCATGCATCCCTGCTTATTGAAATGGGGTTTTCACCACTGCTGATCTCTGAAAGACTTGGTCATGAAAATGTGGAAACAACCCTTCAGACTTATTCACACCTTTATCCAAACAAGCAGGGTGAAGTTGCTGACAAGCTGCAAAAGATGAATTCAGTGACACAAACTGAAACGAATGAAACCCCTGAAATATAGGAAATGTATCATATGAGTATCACAAACAAAAATTTAACCCTGCAAACCTTGATTTTATAAGGCTTGCAGGGTTTTTATTTACTATTCCCACTCAATCGTTGCCGGCGGCTTACTTGTTATGTCGTACACTATCCTGTTTATATGCTTTACTTCATTTACAATCCTGTTGGAAATACCCTCAAGTACATCATACGGTATTCTTGCCCAGTCTGCCGTCATAAAATCAGTTGTTGTAACAGCTCTTAATGCCAGAGTATAATCGTACGTCCTCTCATCACCCATTACTCCAACGCTTCTCATGCCGGTCAATACGGTAAAGTATTGGTTGATTTGCTTTTTAAGACCTGCGTTTGCAATCTCTTCACGGAATATATAGTCGGAATCCCTTAATATCTCAAGCTTATCCTTGGTTATATCCCCAATAATCCTAATTGCCAGTCCGGGTCCCGGGAATGGCTGTCTCCAAACTATTTCTTCCGGTATATCAAGTTCTTCTCCAAGCTTCCTGACCTCATCCTTAAAAAGATTTCTTAATGGTTCAATAATTTCTTTAAAATCAACGTAATCAGGAAGTCCGCCGACATTGTGATGGCTCTTTATTACCGCTGCATCTCCCGTTCCGCTTTCGATTACATCCGGGTATATGGTACCTTGTACAAGGAAATCTACTTTCCCTATTTTCTTGGCCTCGTCTTCAAATACTCTTATAAATTCCTCTCCTATTATCTTTCTCTTTGTTTCGGGGTCTGAAACTCCTGCCAGCTTCGAGAGGAAACGTTCTTCTGCATTAACTCTTACCAAATTTATATCAAATTGTTCTCTAAAAACCTGTTCTACCTGGTCGCCTTCATATTTTCTGAGCAGCCCGTGATCAACGAAGATACAGGTAAGCTGTTTGCCTACTGCCTTATGGATAAGCACTGCCGCGACAGATGAATCAACACCTCCTGAAAGTGCGCAAAGAACCTTCTTGTCCCCTACCTTTTCCCTTATTGCTTTGATGGTCTCTTCTGCGTAAGCAGACATTTTCCAGTCGCCGGTGCATCCGCATATTTCGTAAAGGAAATTATTCAATACTTCCCTTCCTTTTGGAGTATGAACTACTTCTGGATGGAATTGAACAGCATAGAACTTCTTTTCTTTATTCTCCATTGCAGCAATGGAACAGTTGCCTGTGCAAGCAGTACTTGTAAAGCCCTGAGGCATTTTATCGACATGGTAGGTATGACTCATCCAGCATGTTGTTTCTGAAGCTATGTTATCAAAAATCTTACAGGACTTATTCAGCTTAATGTCCTTTTTGCCATATTCCCTTTGCTCCGCCTTTACAACACTGCCCCCAAGCATAACGCTCATCAGCTGCATCCCGTAGCATATTCCGAGAATAGGAACTCCGAGCTCAAACATTCCGTTATCACAGAATGGAGCTTTAGGATCAAGAACCGTTGCCGGGCCGCCTGAAAAAATAATACCCTTGGGATTCATTGCTTTTATTTTTTCGATTGAAGCATTGTAAGGTATTACCTCACAATAAACATTTGCTTCTCTCACTCTTCTTGCGATCAGCTGGTTATATTGGGCGCCGAAATCTATTACTAAAATCAATTCATTTTTCAAAATAACAACTCCTTCTGCTAAAAATTATCTTAAAGAAACTTACCTGAATAAATCGAATTATTTATAATCAATAATTGCCCTTTGTGAATGGCTGCTTAATTCGAAGCGGGAAAGTTGTATTAATTATATATAAATTTGTTGAACATTGCAAAATAAAATTTATAATCTTAAGAATATCTGAATTATTCCCATGTGCATCTTTCTCCGTTTAGATAGTTAAATAAACGTCCTTGAAATCTGCCCTCTTTTGACAGCTTTTCTTCAATAGCATCCCGGATTTTCCACCAACTCATGCTCCAATTGCAGAAAAGACTTCTATCCTCAGGTGCTCTGCCTATTAGTCTTTGAATTACAATCTTGGGATCAAGATATTCCAGGAATGCAATTGTCCTCTCAATATATTCTTCTACTGAAACGGGGGCAATTTTCCCTTTCTGGTACAGCTCTCCCAATTCGGTGTTCTTCAGGATATATAGTGAATGACACTTAACCTGTTTGATCCCTAGCGCTGAAATGATTTTTGCCCCTTCAACAGCGTCTTCAATAGTGTCCATCGGCAAATCAACTATATAATGCGCACAGGTATCCAAGCCAAACCGGCTGACTCTGTTTGCTGCGTCTATGAACTCGGCTAATCCGTGTCCTCTGTTGAGGATTTTCAATGTATGATAATTGACAGTCTGCAAACCAAGCTCTATGACTATGTCAATTTGTTTTGAAACGCTTATTTCCTTAAGGAACTCAAGGTATTTGTCATTCAGGCAGTCCGGCCTTGTAGATATATAAATAGCGGCAACCCTGTCTGTACAGGCTTCAAGCATATACTTTTTAAACTCATCTAAAGGAAGGTATGTATTGGAATAGTTCTGAAAATAGGCAATGAACTTTTCCGACTTATAATTCTCTCCGATGTACTGCGCATTTTGCCGTATTTGTTCGGAAACCGGAAGCAAGCTGGACAGGTTTTCAAACCCCGCACCTTCCTCTCCGCAAAAGATGCAGCCTTGGCCGCTCAGCCTTCCGTCGCGGTTTGGGCAGGTAACAGGTATATTTATAGGTAATTTATAAACCTTTGTTCCGTATTTATTTTTCAAAAAATCAGAAAACTTGTAATAGAGCATTTTTATCCTCAGCATCAAATCAAATACTTTGATTTTTCATTAACAAGGTCGTATACATTTCTTATAGGCAGGCCGCTTCTTTTAGCTATTTCCCTGCAGTCTTCGTATTCGGGGGCAAATTTAACAATATCTCCTGAAGAAGCCACCTTAACCCTTACTTCCCCATATTCAGTATCAACCTTAACCATCTTCCTGTCCATGCAATATCTGACTGTATTTCTGACTCTTACGCCTAACGTTGATGTCTCCTTGAACAGCACATTAACAAGTTCTTTTTCCTTATCCTTGGCCGCAAGCACTGTCAGCATTACAGCAGACCTGTTCTTCTTCATGTATATGGGAGAAGTAAAAACATCCAGCGCTCCCTTTTCTAGCAGGCTCTCCACTGTATAACCGATTGCTTCCGGAGTCATGTCATCAATATTGGTTTCCAATACCGATATTTCCTCCTCTAAATAATCTTCCTCAAAGAGGGTTCCCATTACAACCCTAAGGGCATTCAGCCTTCCTGTCTCGCGTTTCCCCATTCCATATCCGATTTTCTCTATGATCATAGCAGGCATCCTGCCGTAGCTTGTCGCAAGGCATTTTATAATCCCCATTCCTGTAGGAGTTACAAGTTCAGTATTTATGTCTTCCGAAATATAGGGTATTTTACTTTCCACAAGCATTTCCATTACAGCAGGTACCGGAACAGGCAGCATTCCATGTTGGCAATTGATGAATCCTGTACCGTCATGAACAGGCGACGAAAAGACTCGTTCAATACCTAAAAGGTCAAGACAGATCGCTGTCCCAACTATATCAACAATCGAATCAACGGCACCGACTTCATGAAAATGTACTTCGTTTATATCCTTGTTATGGACTTTGGCTTCAGCTTTGGCAATTTCCCTGAAAACCTTGATACTGAAGCTCTTAACACTCGGTTTCAGATCACTGAATTCAATCAAGACTTCAATGTCTTTCAGATTCCTGGCGCCGGTTGAATGAGCATGGGTTTTGTGAACATGATCGTGTACATGATGATGGGCATTTTCATGGTGTTCATGCTCATGTATACTGTTCCGATGTTCCTCACAGTCCTCATTAAGCACAACATTTACGTCTGTTCCCGTTATACCGTTTTTAATGGTTTTCTGGATGGTAATTTCATAGCCGCTGAGGTTAAGCTTATCCAATTCACTTTTGAATTGTTCCTTATCAACCCCTATATCCAGCAGCGCTCCCAATGTCATATCGCCGCTTATACCCGAAAAGCAGTCGAAATACAAAACTCTCATTGTCTTACCCCCGGTTTATAATTTATTTATCATGCTGGCAAGGTATCCGGCTCCAAAGCCGTTGTCTATATTTACTACCCCGATTCCGCTTGCACAGCTGTTAAGCATCGTCAAGAGTGCAGACAGCCCCCCGAAGTTTGCACCGTATCCAACACTGGTAGGCACCGCTATTACAGGTTTATCAACCATTCCTCCGACAACGCTGGCGAGTGCACCCTCCATTCCGGCCACTACGACCAGCACATTGGCATTCATTAAAGCTTCTGCATTTGCAAATAATCTATGTATCCCAGCCACACCTACGTCATATACCCTATTAACACTATTACCCATGGTTTCTGCGGTCACTGCCGCTTCCTCAGCAACAGGAATATCTGAAGTTCCTGCTGTTATTACCGCAATAATCTTTTCCGACATTTTAATGCTCTTTTTCTTAACAACAACAATTCTTGCAGCATCATAGTAAACCGCATCCGGTGCGATTTCCTTAATGCCTTCAAAAACATCCGCCCCTGCCCTTGTTGCCATTATGTTATTATCATGCTCCATCAGCCGTTTTATGATTTCTTTTGTCTGCATGACGGTTTTACCCTGACAGTAGACAACTTCAGGGTAGCCGTTCCGCAGATTTCTGTGATGATCTACTTTTGCAAACCCTATATCCTCAAAGGGCAGTTTTTTAAGTTGACTAAGGGCATCTTCAACATCCAAATGACCGTTCTTAACATTTTCCAATAAATGCTTTAAGCTGTCTGTGTCCATTCAAACACCGCCATTCTATTATAAATATCAGTCTTTAAACAAGTCTTTAAGTTTTTCAGCATATTCAGAGTTTATACTTCCCTTTAGAGCTGCAATCTCGATAGTTTTTCTGCCCAGTGCTTTATACACTTCAAGCAGTTCAGGCGTCTCCTCTTTAATCTTGATAATATGTGCTTCTACTGTCTTTACATCGCCTCTTGAAATCGGACCCGTCAAAGCAGCAGCACTGCCGGAAGCAGTTATGTTTTCAACAGTCCTTTTCATCAGGGGCATGAATGCTTCCATACCGTCGGCAGTTTCGATTCCTGCTTTTCCAAGCAGTTTCCCGGCAATATAGGACAAAGTTACAGTATAATTTGAAAGCATAGAGGCTGCCGCATGGTATAATGTTTTATTTTCTTTATCTATTATGAGCAATTTTGAGTTAAAAGCATTCACAATTGCCCGGGCAAATATCAATGACTTTTCCGAGCCCTCAAATCCGAAATAAATGTTATCAAGGCCCTTCCATCCGTTTTCACTGTCCGCAAAAGTCTGGATCGGATGAAGAGAACCGATATGAGCACCGGCGTCATGCAATAGAGCTAATTCATCAGAAGTTGAAGCTCCGCTGCAATGAAGAAATATCTTGCCCCGAACATCCAAAATATTTATGTTGATTTTCTCAGCAACACTGTTGATTTGACCATCCGGAACAGTAATGAAAATAGCATCGGAATTCTGAACAGTCGGGAATATGTCATTGATAACATTAATCCCAAGCCTGCTATTCAGGTACTCAACGGAATTAACACTTCTGCTGTATATACCGGCTATTTCAAAGCCTTTTTCTTTTAACCCGATTGCAAGGGCGCATCCTACCCGCCCAGCACCAATTATCCCTATTTTCAGCCAACTCACCCCTATCCCCTCTCTTCTCAAAAGAGGGGGAAATTTACCAAAGCAGTAGCAACCAACTGTCAACTATCAACTATCAACTGTTCTTTGAACAAAGTCTCATTCATGCTCCCGGTCCGATATCCCTTCAAATCCAGCGAAGTGTACATGAACCCGATTTCCTTGAACTTTTTATAAACACTGTCCATTAATTCCTCATTAAAAAATTTACATCTCTCACTCGCCGGAACTTCAATCCTTGCCACATCCCCATGATGCCTGACTCTCACCTGCTTAAAGCCCTGATCGAAAAGAAACTGCTCTGCCTTATCAACCATCTCTAACTTTTCTCTTGTGATATTCTGCCCGTACGGAAACCGTGAAGCAAGGCAGGCAAATGCAGGTTTATCCCATGTCGGCAGACCCATTTCCTTTGACAAAGCCCGTATGTCCTCTTTTGTCATTCCCGCCTCCTTCAAAGGGCTTACGACATGCAGTTCTTCAGTAGCCTGCCTGCCCGGCCTGTAATCCCCAAGATCATCGACATTGGATCCGTCAGCAATGTATTCTATATTATTCTGTTTCGCAAGCTCAGTTATCTTTGTGAACAATTCTTTCTTACAGTAATAACACCGATTAACGGGATTCGCAGAAAACCCGTCTATATCCAGTTCCTCCGATATAATGACAAGCTGTTTGACACCAAGCATTTCAACATATTCAACCGCTTCCCTGTATTCTCTCTCAGGGTAGGTTGAGGAGCGTGCCGTAACGGCAAGAACCTTGTCCTTCAGAACATCATGAGCCACTCTTAAAAGGAAAGTACTGTCTACTCCTCCCGAAAAAGCAACTGCAACACTTCCAAGCTTTTTTAATTTTGTTTTAAGCAAATCCAGCTTTTCATTAATATCCATTTTTACCTCCCCGGGCAATATAACATTTATATGTACTTTTATATTATACATAAGATTATTAACTTAATAAAGGCTCTATTACCTTAACAGTATCTTTATAAACCATGGCCTTTTTATCTTGACAGCTCCGCATTCACATAACTCATGGCAGCAAAAGCACCTTATGCATTTTCCCAAATCGACAGTCGGTTTTCCATCATACATCTGTATGACTCCCGGAGGGCAGCTTCGCGCACATACCCCGCAGCTCTTGCATTTTTTCAAGTCAAACTGCGGCTTGGGTTTGATAACGCTATTCAGAAGCTTGCTTATGCATTTGGGAAGCAAAACATTATAAAAGTTGAAAGAAATCTTCCGCGTAGGCTTTTTGAAATTAGGTACCAAAACATCCTCGAGACTTTCCCCAAACATTTCTATACTTGCCGTATCTCCTTTACACAATCCCCTTTCTATTGATTTTACAACAGTCGGTATTTGGCCTTTACCAAAACCGATTATTTTAGATGCTGCCACATCAAGGTTATACGGGTCTGTTCCCGATATGATCAATCCTACCTTTCTCGGGTTTCCATGAGCAGGGCCATAGCCCTCCATGCCTTCCACAGCATCCATAACAGTCAAAACAGGTTTCGAAAACATACAAATATCAATAAGAAGGTCGGCAAAATCGCGAGTATCCTCAAACCTGAGGTGATACTCACTCTTGTAGCTGCCGGGAATTATCCCGAAAAGATTTTTAACAGCTCCGCTGTATACCGTCATCATGTGTGTTTTTATTTTAGGCAGGTTTATTATTTTATCGGCCTCAAGGACAGGCTTTATTGTCTTGATAGATTTCATTATCCGCCCTTCAGGAAACGGCACGTCAACTGCTTCGGTATTGTAGTTCAGCTCCGCTCCGCTGATCAATGCAGCTTGCTTCATTCCACAGGTCTCATATACCGCTTCGAGTACTTTCCTGTTGTAAAAATGGTAGCCTCCAGGACTATCACCGATCATCGGCTTGCCGCCTGCTTCCAGAACCAGCTCCGCAACGGCTTGTGCCACATAAGGGTGTGTAGTCGTAACCTTTTCCGGTTTTCTTCGCATTAGCAGATTTACCTTGAGTAATACCCTATCGCCCGGATTCACAAAAGCTGACATCCCTCCGAGATGTTCAACAGACTGTCTAACAGCTGTCCTAACAGCTTTAATGCTATAGCTGTCACATTTTGAAATTGAAACCTTTGCCATCTTTATACCCCTATTTTCTTTGAAATTCTGAAAAAAATATAATTCAGCCTTAGGCTTAAAGCACCATGCATGCAAGGCTGACAGTCCAACCTGCAATAAGGCTGAAAGCAACGCTGTATGCCAGATAAATTAAAAAATTCCGTGTACCGAGGATCGTTTTTACAGCACTCAGATTGTTCAACTTCGTAGCAGGTCCCCCCAGCATAAATGAAAGTGCAGCCCCCAGACTCATTCCGTTCTCAAGCCAAGCTTTAATAATAGGTATGGTACCGCCGCCGCACATGTACAAAGGTACACTTACAAAGGATGCAAGTACTACTCCCCAGCCATTATTTTTTCCAAACAGAGATGAAAGTTCAGAACTCTGTACATACCTGTTTGATATCGCCGTTAGGACTATTCCTGCCAAAAGATACGGGAATGTCTTTACGATTGTCCTGTTTACTTCATCAAAGAATTTTCCGACCGGATGCATAGCTTGTCCGCATCTCTTTTTACTCTCAAACCCATCAAAATTATAAAGACCTTTCTTTCTGAAAAAAACCGCCGTCAGTGCACCAGCCATCAAACCGGCCAAAATGCTGGCACCAAGCCTTATAAGCGCTATCTTGAAACCAAGGGCTAAACTGCTGAATACAAAAAGATTTGGATTAATTAGGATAGAACTTACCATGAAAGAGGAAATTACATACTCGGGCATTCCTTTCCTCCCAAGGGCTGCTATTAAAGGTATGGTTCCGTACATGCACATTGGTGAAGCAGCGCCCAACAATGCAGCCAGCACTACAGCAATAGCTCCATTCCTCTTTCCTGTTATGTTGGCTGTTAATTGTTTCAGCCTTGGCCCCAAGAAGACGGATACTGCTGCACCGGCTATGATTCCTGCAACCCAGTATACAAAAATAAGTCTGAACTGATATACTACTAAATCAATTAAAAGACTAATGTCCCTCATCTATTAAATCCCCCAATATATTGCAGCATACCTGATTAATTGTCCTTTGTTATATCCCATTACAGGGCATTTACATCACATGCTAAAATTTTAGCACAATTATATTGACATTGTAAATATCTACATGCTAAAATTTTAGCATAGTTGTCAAAATTATTATAAAAGCAGAGGGCATTTGAATGACAAGCATACTTTCATGCGTATGGGAGATACTTCTTTACAATCTGATACAGATCCTCGTAGGTTTAGTATTATCTATCCTACTATATAAGTTCGGAGGTAATTATCTTGTCCGTTTGAATCGGAAGGGTTACTTTGAAGTAATAATGATCGTTTTCTTTGCGCTACTCGGTATCGTCCTGCCTATCGGAACCTTCGGAATCATACCGGTCGTTGCTGTGCTTATAACCCTGAAAATACGAACCACTTTAATTATTCCTTTCATTTTATCCAACGCTTTCTTTAATATGCTTCTGCCTTATTCGGACATCAGCTTTACTTGGCACAACGGTACGAAACGCATTATTCTCGCTTTTATTGCAGGAGTATTGTCAGGAATAATCCTAAAAATTATGAGAAGAGAAAAAATTAACTTGTTCAGGGATAGGGCCTATCTGTTAAAAGGACATTTTTCTGCATCCGATCAACTGACATGCATATTAAACAATGTGGGAATAATGATTATATATCTGGCCGTTGGTGCTTTTGCCGACACTTTATTTAAAAGCTATGCCTACGAAAAGATTATGAGCCTTATATTTTCCGGTTCAGCCCTTGGATCTGTTTCCACTTCCCTGACAAGTCTCAATGTAACAAATCCGTTTTCTATACTTTCCTTAAAGATTTCAGAAACATTGATGGATCTGGTTAAGCTGTCCGCATTTTGTTATTTGCTCAAACCTCGCGGATGGGTATTGTACTATGTTTATTATTGCTTGATTGCAGCACTTATGGCTGTATCAATATTTTTTTAAGAAAGAGGGTCTTTTATATGAAAAAAATAAAAACAACGCTGGTGTATTTAATCATTTTAATCCTTTGCGTCGCATCTTTTGCGGGATACTTGATCCAGAAAAATTCTTCGACAGCTTCGGAGGTTGCATATATCAATAAAACACCCGAAGAAAAGCAGAAACATGTAGCGGAGCTTATGAGCAAAGCAGCAGCCAAACCTGATCCCAATCCGACTGTTGGTATAGGCCGCGGGAAAAATTATTCATCAGTGACAAGAAAAGCAATCGAGAACGCAGGAGGATTAAAGGATATAATAAAAAAGGGAAGCGTTGTTCTGATAAAACCCAACCTTTGTATGTACGGAGTTCCCAACTCCCCTACGACAACAGATTACAGAATAGTAAGTGAAGTTGCTGCCGAGGCCTATAAATATGGGGCTTCGAAGGTAATTATTGCCGAAGGCTCTATTATGAACTACAATGTTTTTTCCAAGGAAGATGCTCACGACAGCAAGTATGACACCATTAAGAATGTACAGCTTTATAATTTCAACGGATGTAAGAAAAAAGACTGCTATAAGCTTAAACCAAAGAAAAGTCTCACCGAGGTTGCGCTCTTCGTTCCAAAAATATATATGGACGCTGATGTAGTCATTAGTATTGCCAAACTGAAAACACATTCTGTTACAGCAGCTACATTAAGCCTGAAAAACGCAATCGGTACAACGCCATCCATATTGTACGGTACTGCAGGAAGGGCAGGACTTCACGATTTCGGAATAGATAATTCAATAATAGATTTAAACAGAATCAGAAAACCGGATTTCGCAATCATAGACGGTATTGTGGGCGGAGAAGGTGATGGCCCGATGATGAATACAGCCGTAAAATCAAACATTGTTTTAGCCGGTAAGGATCTTGTTGCACTGGATACAGTCAGTTTGAATTTTATGGGGTTTAAAACAGATCAGGTTACTCATGTCAAGCTGGCATCAAAAGAAAAGCTCGGTATTTCCAATTTGAAAAACATCAAAATTGTCGGTGCCGATCTGAAGTCAATCAAAATGGATTTCTTTAGTCCTTTCAAAATTGAATACTAGCTCTTATCCTCTTTCAAAAAGGCAGGGGGGATCAAGCAATTGTTCCTCCCCGTCATTTATTATATACAGCTATTTTTTGAAATTCCTCATATGTTTTCTTATCGGAATATAACGAAACGGGATTTATAGGTTTGGAACCAAATCTCAACTCATAGTGAAGAATTTTATTCTTTCCGGTAATACCTATAATTTCACCTGCACTGACTATATCGCCGGAGCTTCGTAAAACATCTCCAAGATTAGCGTATAAGGTATAAAAACCGTATTTATGTTTAATTACTGCATATTTTCCATACTCGCTGCTTTTTGCAATCTTTTGTATAACCCCATCTGCCGTAGCTATAATACAGGAATCCGTATCCGTTATTTCTATATCTATGCCGTTGTTGACGGATAATTGCCCGGCTTTGGAAGATTTGTAATCACCAGGTTTTGAGACAATTCCGTCCCGGATGCTTTTATCATAGTAAAAGAAAGGGAACAACGCAGGAATTTCGTTTGGATGAGCATCTTTTATGTCAATTCCGAGTTTTTTATCCTTGAATTCTGTAAGTTTGTTGCCATACACTGAAATAGTAGGATTAGACTCGTTTCTAGCTTTATTAAAAGCGGAAACGCTTACCAGTGATAGCGGAACAATCATGCAAATTATTATTAAAATGCTTGCAGCAACTTTTATAAAACTTAAATTTCCCTTCCTTGCGGCAGGGTTCAGAATATTCAATATACGCGTTTCAACATCCGATTTTCTGGCCATGGAACTTGATAAAACAATAGGGTTTTTTAAGGCATTGAATGACCTGGTAATGTCAAGAAGCTGGCTGGCATATTCAACAGATCTGACTCCTGAATGCAGAACTCGTTCATCACAAACCTTCTCTCTTTCAAATCTTAGCAAATGCAATACAACCCACACAAGCGGGTTAAACCAATAAACAGCGCTTATTATCCGGGCAATAAGCTGTGTCAGATTATCTCTTCTTTTAACATGTGCCAGTTCATGCAGCAGAACAAGCTTTATCCTTTCATCAGACCACTTTAACGCTTGATTGGGCAGAATTACAGCCGGATAAAGCACTCCTACGGTGAAAGGATATATATTTGAACTATGGAGATACAATTTTACATTTCTGTGTATGCTCATTTCCTTTTTGACTGCAGAAAACAATTTCATATGTATTGTCTTATCGTCCATTTCAGTCGATTGCTTTTTAATGAGATATACCCCATACTGTCCGGAAAGTATCCTTATGATTAAGACTAAAAAGCCCAGCAGCCATATTGCATAAATATATATAATCCAGTTAACCCTGATATCTTTATTAAAAAAGGCAGGGGCTGAGCCGGAATTCGAGATTGCTTCCGGTTCTTGAAAAGCTTTTAAATCCGCCTGATCGGCAAGCTTTACACCGGTTTGGCTTAAAACAGTTCCTGATGAAGTTATTTCTACATTATGAGATAATTTTACAATGTTATTTGTTGTTAAGAGCAAAGGCAAAACACCGATACTGCATATTGAGATAAAAAGGATCAGATGCTTCAGCTGCGAAGATAGCTTCTTTAATATTACGGAAGCTAATATTGAGGGTACAAGAATTATTACTCCTTTAACTGCAATATCGGAAAAAATATTAAGCCAATCCAGAAGCAATTTGTAAAATAACAGCCTATTCATCCTTCTCTTCCTTTCTTGCCTTTTCAATAATATCAGAGATACGTTCAAAATCGTTATCTGTTATTTTTGTCTTTTCTATTTCAATAAGAGCAGCAATAGCCTCTTCTGCGGAATTGTTGAAAAAAGTTGAAAGGAGATTCTTGACTGCGCTTTTTACTGCACTGTCCTTGGGAATAACGGGATAGAATATGTATTTCTGCCCCTTGGCCTCATGTCTGACCTGACCTTTTTCTTCAAGGATTCGCAAAAGTGCACGCACCGTAGAATAGTTCGGTTTTTCAACAAGGTCTTCAAGCACATCCATTGCAGATGCGCTTCCCCTCCGGTATATTATCTCCATAATCTGGCGTTCACGTTTACTTAGGTTTAAAGCTTGATCCTTTTTCATATCATCTGCTCCTAAAAAATATACATGCTAGAATTTTAGCACAATTCACCAAAAAAGAAAAGAGACCGGATCACTTATCCGGCCCCTTAAAAAATTTTTATTTCACATATGAACAGCAGTAGTCGGTTACTTCCTTAACAATTAGCTTGAATTTGGAGTTTGCAGGCACTTCAAACACCTTTCCGGCATCGAATGTCTCCCATTTATCGGTTCCCGGGAGCAATATATCCATGCAGCCGCCCAATATCTCCATTATTTCCTTATCACCGGTTCCGAATTCATATTCACCGGGCATCATTATGCCCAAGGTCTTTCTTTCGCCATTGCTGAACACAATGGTTCTGCTGGTCACATTACCGCCAAAATATACATTAGCTTTTTTAAGTATAGCTACATTTTCAAAACGGTCCATATTAATCCCCCATCTTACTTATTTCGAAAAACTCAGGTACGAGTTGATAAATCCGTCGAGTTCCCCGTCCATAACAGAATTTACATTGCCTTCTTCGTAGTTTGTCCTGTGGTCCTTAACGAGTGTGTATGGACAGAATACGTAAGATCTGATCTGGCTGCCCCACGCAATGTCCATCTGGATGCCTTTCAAATCCTCGATTTTCTCCTTTTGTTCTCTTTCTTTCAGTTCAAGGAGTTTTGCTTTCAGCATTTTCATAGCTGTATCCCTGTTCTGGAACTGCGATCGTTCAGTCTGGCAGGATACGACTACCCCTGTGGGAATATGAGTTATTCTTATTGCCGACTCTGTCTTGTTTATGTGCTGTCCGCCTGCCCCACTTGCGCGGTAGGTATCAACCCTCAAATCATCGGGGTTGATGTCAACCTCGATCTCATCATCAAGTTCAGGCATCACTTCCAATGAAGCAAACGAGGTATGCCTTCTTCCGGACGCATCAAACGGTGAAATCCTTACAAGTCTGTGGACGCCCTTTTCGGATCTAAGAAAGCCGTAAGCATTCTCGCCGATGACATGTATGGTAACGCTCTTTATTCCGGCTTCATCTCCTGCAAGGAAATCAAGAATTTTTACGGTGTATTCTTTGCTTTCAGCCCATCTGGTGTACATTCTTAAAAGCATTTGAACCCAATCCTGCGCTTCAGTTCCGCCTGCTCCTGCGTGGAGAGTCAGCATTGCGTTATTTTTATCATATTTACCTGTTAATAAAGTCTGCAGCTTCAGATTTTGCAGGTCAGCCTTTAGTTTTGCCAGCCCGTCACCAATCTCAGGAATTACTGTTTCATCCTCTTCTTCCAGCCCCAACTCCGTTAAAGTCTGGAGATCATTCCATTCTGCTACAAGACTTTGATACTTTTCTACCTTTGATTTCAAGGATTTGGTTCTTTGCAGCACTTTTTGAGAATTCTCCATGTCATTCCAGAAATCCGGATCTGCAGCCTTTTGTTCAAGTTCATCGATTTCATCGCTCAGTCTAGCGATGTCAAAGAGAAGCCCTCATTTCATCCAGGTCACTCTTCATAGCTTCAATTTCCAATTTGAATTGTTCTAATTCAAGCACTCTATCATCCCCTTATTTTTAGTTGATAATTGACAGTTGACAGAGTACAGTTTAACCCTTATCAAACAGGCAACTTCAATTTACAATTATTCATTTTAACCTCTTAGTGCAATAATGTCAATTAATAGTAGAGGCATGTCAATTGTCCACTTTCAACTGTCATACTGAAAACGTGTTATTTTTTACCGCTCAGCTCATAAGTAAATATAATGGCTTCAGCTATTGATTTCATTGACATTCTGTTATCCATACTCTTTTTTCTCATACGCTCATATGCATCGTTTTCACTCATTGAATCACGCTGCATTAGTATCCATTTTGCCCGCTCAACAGCCTTCCTTGTTTCGTAATTTTCAGTCATCTCTTTTAATTTCTTGTCAAGCTCGTAAACCCTTCTAAAATTGATATTTGCCATATCTACTGTATGTATAAGCAGTTCCCGGTTCAATGGTTTTGGGCAAAACATAAGAACTTTGGATTTTTCCATCAGGCTTGTAATTTCCATATCTTTGTAGTCCGCTACAACAACGGAAGCGCATAGCATTTCTTCATCCACTGTAGACAGTATGTCTCTCAGTTCTCGTTGCTGCATACAAAGTTCAACCACTATGAAATCCGGATGATAGCTTCTGATCAATCGCATCAATGATATAGCGTCGCTGCAGTTTCCCAGGAAGCTATAGCCGTAAGGATTCAGAATATTTCGTATCGCAATTTGTAATGGATTTTCAGCTGTTGCAACTACATATTTTTCCCCAGCCACCTCATTACCGCCCTCCAAATAATTTGCTGCAAATACTTCTTTTGTGAAGCAGTTAAGCTATAAACATTTCAATAACTGGTAATTTAAAAAGTCTTTCTGCAATACTATTATGCGAAAGACATCATCGTCCAATGTATAATATCTATTATTACGTTATAAATATACCAAATAATCAAGCTAAATAAAAGAGTATTATATAACTCCAATTTCCTATGATAAGCATAAATTTTTATTTTTGCAAGCTATTTTTATTATTCCTTCATTTTAAATATATTTCCCACCGATAAAATAGCTTTGCCATGGCGAATAGTAGATTTTTCGATATATAATTTTCAATTTTTATTGAATCTATTAGAATAATACATTGCAATTCCTAAACCAAAATGCTATAATTTTATTAACTTACAAAGAAGAAATAAGTGAAGGCGCTTATCTTGAGTATGTAAATTCTCTTGATAATGCGCTTTTTTTGTTTGCACTCATTTTTTCATCAGAAACGAAGCATTGCATTGTGATTATGTTGAATATATAACAGCGGAATAATTTAAGTTTTCCTCTGATATAAATATAATTAAAGCGGGGTGAAAAGCAATGAAAAAAATCGAAGCAATCATACGCCCAGGCAAACTGGAAGAAATTAAGGAGGCTCTCAACAAATATAATGTCCATGGCTTGACAATTAGTCAGGTGATGGGATGCGGTCTCCAAAAAGGAAGAAAAGAATTTTACAGGGGTACCGAAATAACCTTGAATCTTCTTCCAAAAATAAAGATAGAAATCGTTGCGAAGGATTCAAATGCTGACGAGATTATAAAATTGATTTCCGAGCAAGCAAAAACAGGTGAAGTCGGCGATGGAAAAATCTTTGTTTATACTGTTGAAGATGTAGTAAGGATTAGAACAGGCGAAAAAGGGGAAAGCGCAATATAACAATATTCTTAAACCGTACTTAAGACATTAAGTGCGGTTTTATTATCCATTCCTTTTTTCCATGCTTGCAATCAAAGGTTTTAGTACTTCCGGCTGCAGTCCGACATCATGTATCTCCTTGGCAAGTTTCAAATATTCGATATTGTCTTCTTTTACAGCCCAATCAATAAGGTCATTGTTAACATAGTCAGTAGATGTATTGATTTTATGCAGATTCAGATTTGTCTGCTCCATCTCGAGCTTATAAAGCTCTTTTTCTTTTTCAAGCAGTTCAATTGTATTATGAGCATAAAAGAAGCTTTCATGAACACCGACATACTTTGATAGTATTTTAATTGTTCCAACAAACGGCATTCTTTCGCCTTTTTCGTAGAGTTCGATCATTTCCGGGAATAGTAGTGCACCTGTTTTGGCGCCTACAGCTTCGGACAATTCCTTGTATGTCATCTTGCCTCTTATCAGTTTGATGTTATTACCTATCGTTATTGCATTTACATCCCTGCATCCGGCTCTTCCAAGTATGTAGTCGACCGAAACTCCAAAATAATCTGCAAGCTTCTTCAAAACATCATAATCAGGCTCCCTTTTTGCAAGCTCATAGGACGCAATAGCCTGACGAGTTATTCCGAGATAATCTGCCAAGTCCTTTTGGGATAAATGATGTTCTTCTCTCAGTTGTTTCAGCATTACAGAAAAAGACATTTATTTCACCTCGACACTATTTTACATCGAATAATTAAAAAAATCAAAACATTATGCAACATTTCGATTACTTTTTTACTGTTTAATATTGACAGCAACAAAACGTTGCTTTAAAATATAATTAGAAAATATAATTATATGATACATTTTATATCCAATATATGCATTCTATCATATTGATTTAATTTTTTGAATAATAATGTAAATTATCAGAAATTTTTGCGAGGTCAGCCATATGAATACAATTGAGAACCTGAGAGAAAAACTTCATAAGGTAATGGAAACCGGAAAAATTGAAGACATACTTAGAATCAGTCAAGAATTGGACAAGCTGATACTTCATTATTATCTCAGCAACAAAGAAACATCTGGAAAACAGTCCGCATAATTAACAGACTGTTTTATACATCTAAGTATTGTTGCCAGATATATGAAAATGATTTTTTGATGAATATGATTCTAAAGTAAAATGTATTCTTTTATTGCTTTCGCTACTCCATTTTCATCATTTGATGAGGTAATGAAATCTGATATTTCTTTTAGAGACTGTTCGGCATTTTGCATGGCAATACCAAGTCCGACTTCCTTTATCATAGAAAAATCGTTTTCATTATCCCCTATGGCAGCGACCTCACTCATGGAAATGTCCATCTCCCGAGCAAGAAATTTTAATGCATTACCCTTGCTGACACCACTGCTGACCACCTCAAAATTATCAAAATCAGAGCTGACCACATCTATAGATGGAATCTCTGAAATCTTTTTTCTTGCCCTTGCCAGTTGTTCAAAATCTCTTGATACTATTACAATTTTTGAAGCAGGTCTCTCACTATTCTTAATGGTGTGCGACATGTCAACCGTAACCCGGACATCAACACGTCTTTCAGGAGGCAGCTTCTTGTTTTTTTCCGTGTATGACAAGGATGAAAATTCAAGTCTTTCTGCATACATCGTATCTCCAATATATGCATGAAAATATATATTCTCTGCATGGCATGCTTCTATAATCCTGTAGCAGGCTTCATCCTTTAAAGTTTTCTCATACAGCAGCCTGCCTGTCTTCATTTCTTTGATTATAGCCCCATTGCATGCGATCAACGGTTCCTTCAACAAGGCCTCTTCCGCATAAATCCTGGCTCCGCCAAAAATTCTTCCGGAACAAATTATCACCTTGACTCCTTTTGATTCAGCAAGCCTTATAGCTTCTATGTTTTCTTTTGATATGTTCTTGTTCGAATCCAACAAGGTACCATCTAAATCAATTGCAATCAATTTATACATTAGACCTGTTTATGCCTTTCAACGAATTTCTGTATTCTCTTCAAAGCCTCTATAATGTTTTCTACCGAATTGGCATATGTAGCCCTGATAAAGCCTGCGCCACATTCGCCGAAAGCATTTCCCGGTACAACAAGAACTTTTTCCTCTGCAAGAAGGTTCTCACAGAATTCATCTGAACTCATCCCTGTCGAACTGATGGATGGGAAAACATAAAACGCCCCAAGAGGTTCAAAGCAGTCAAGACCAATTTTTCTGAAGCCGTCAACCATAAGTCTTCTTCTTCTATTATATTCCTTTACCATCTCAAGCACATCATCATCGCTGTCCTTAAGCGCTTCGATCGCTGCATGCTGAGCCGTTGTAGGGGAACACATAATTGCATACTGATGTATTTTCTTCATTTCCTCAATAAGAGTCGGATGCCCGCATGCATAACCAAGCCTCCACCCAGTCATTGCAAAAGCCTTTGAAAAACCGTTTATTACAAGCGTCTTCTCCTTCATACCTGGGAAAGAAGCTATTGATACATGCTTCCCTTCGTAAGTCAATTCTGAATAAATTTCATCTGAAATAACTACTATATTCTTATCCCTAAGTACGTCAGCTATTTTTCCAAGTTCTTCACCCGTCATTACAGCTCCTGTTGGGTTATTGGGAAAAGGTATGATAACTACCTTTGTTCTGTCGGTTATAGCTTTTTCCAGTTCCTCCGGCCTAAGCTTGAAATTGTTTTCAGCCTTAAGTTCAATGGTAACGGGAGCAGCCCCGGTAAATAGAGTGCAGCCTTTATATGCTACAAAACTAGGCTCAGGTATCACAACTTCATCACCCGGCCCTGCTAAGGCCCTTAAAGCGGCATCAATTCCTTCGCTCCCTCCAACTGTGACAAGTATTTGATTTTGAGGATTATATTCAAGCTTATATTTTCTTTTCAGGTAAAGGGCAATTTCTTCACGAAGCTCAATGAAGCCTGCGTTTGAGGAATAATGGGTATGGCCCTTTTCGAGAGAGTAGATTCCTGCTTCACGGATATTCCATGGAGTTATGAAATCGGGTTCGCCTACCCCAAGCGAAATTGCATCCTTCATTTCGTTTATCATGTCAAAATACTTTCGTATTCCTGAAGGCGGCGCATTTTTGATATTTGGCAATATCATTTCGCTCATGTTCATAATATCACAGCCTCTCTGTCATCTTTCTCCTTTTCCTCAAAGATTACATCCTTATCCTTAAATTTTTTCAAAACAAAATGTGTTGCGGTGCTTAATACAGATTCAATAGGCGCCAGCTTTTCAGCAACAAACAGGGCTACCTCCTTCATTGTTTTCCCTTCAATTATTACAGTAAGATCAAACCCGCCCGACATAAGATAGCAGGCCTTTACCTCGTCAAATCGGTATATTCTTTCAGCTACCTTATCAAAGCCTTCACCCCGCTGAGGTGTCACTTTAACTTCTATTAATGCAGTCACTGTCTCCTTTGAGGTCTTTTCCCAGTTGACAAGCGCCTTATACCCCAAAATTATTTTTTCGTCTTCGTATTTTTTAATCGCTTCGCGGACTTCTTCAACGGATTTATTAAGCATAACCGCGATCTGCTCCTCTGTAAGCTTGTTGTTTTTTTCCAGAATCTCAAGAATTTCTTCCATAATAATTGCTCCTTCCTTTTTTTAAGCCTATAATTCATATAAATGAAGTCTCAGAGGCGATTAATCACCTCTTGATTTTTAACACACGACAGGCATGTTTAAAAAATAAAAAAACCCTTTCATCCTCAAAAAGGGACGAAAGAGTAATTCGCGGTACCACCCTGCTTAGCGCCAAACAGCGCTCTCTCTACCGGCACATTCATGCCGTGCCTCTCTAACGTGAGGTAACGTCTTCCTCTATTTAAAACCTTTAAAATATGTTTTATTAAAAGTTTCATTTCTCAAGGAGATACTCAGAAGGCTGCATTCCATATATTCTCCTGTTAGACTTTCACCAATCTCTAACTCGCTTTGTAGAATCCTATATGTACTCTTCCCCGTCATCGTATTTAATATTTGTAATTATTGAAATAATTATAATTGAAATTCAAACAGTTTTCAATACCTATTTTACTATTATTTCAAATAAGTTAAAACGGTTTTATTCAATAAACTCGTCAAGCTGACCTTCATACTTCTTCAAAGTATTTATAACTTCGTTTTTAAGTACCTTAATCTCTTCCTTGATATCAACAAGCTTTTCTCTCTCTTCCTCAACCATTGACTCAAGCTTTTTCTTTTCTTCAACAGCTTGAACTTTAGCATCCTCTAATAACTGTTCAGCTTTCTCCTGAGCTCTGATAAGAACAGAAGCAATCTTAGCCCTGTCTTCATTGATCTGGTCCGATTTCTTCAATAATTCCTCGTACTTTATCTTTGTTTCCTTGCTCTGATTTTTTATATAGGTTATTTCGTCATCTTTTTCTTTCAATTTATGCCCAAATTCTTCAAGCATTTTTTCAACATATGTGTTGACATCTGACTTTTTAAAACCGAATAATGAGGTCCTAAAGCGTTTCTCTCCTGCCATTTGATTCACCCCGTTTAAAAAATATAATATTATATTCAATAAATATGTATAAAAATCCTCTTTTTTCATCAAAAATTTCTTTGCAATAACTTACTTTGGAAATATAAGAAAAAGCCGTATTGTTTTACGGCTTAATCAAAGGCTCTAAGACACTATATATTCTTGCTGATAAGGTTTGAAAATTCATTCTTCGACCTTGCTCCGATAACCTTCTCAACCATCTGCCCATCCTTGAAAAGCATAACTGTCGGGATGCTCATTACCCTGTATTTTGCGGCAAGTTCGCCTTCTTCGTCTACATTAACCTTGGCAATCCTCGCTTTACCGTCAAATTCATCAGCCAATTCTTCCATTATTGGCCCAACAGCCCTGCACGGTCCGCACCACTGAGCCCAAAAATCAACCAATACCGGCATTTGGGAGTTTAAAATTTCCTCTTCAAAATTATTTTTTCCTGCATTTAATATTTTTTCGCTTGCCATTAGCAACGCCTCCTAAATCTCAAAATTTCAGTTCAAAATTGCCAAACCGATCTGTTTGCTTTCCCAACTAAATAATATTTTACCCAAATAAGAACACACAAAACAATTATTTATTTGGCTTTTGCAAATAGTTTTTATGAGATGGATTCTATTTTAACCTTCCCGCCTTTATAGGTAATAATACTGTTGGTACCGATACCAATAAATTCTCCCTTATACGAATAATCGCTGCTGTTTCCTACTCCTTTAATCGTTCGTTCTGTTTTATCTACCAAAAAAATCTTTCCTTCATCAGTAACCTTAATATCTCCCTTATCGGCAGGTTTTTTGAGGCGAAGCTCAGAAAATGTATATTTAAGACTTTCATCCGGAGTTCCTGTGAAAATCTTCGTGACCTTATTGTCAGAATCCAGAGACCCGACATAAAGCTTATCGGACGCATCAACCCCCAGTAGCACGAGTTTGCCCTCAAGCTGGATCCGTTTCGTGCTTCGCGGTCTTGCCTTACGTATCATTATGTTGTTATTCTCATCCTGGTATATAAAGCTATCAACAAAATTAGTTTCTTTTATGTCTATGCTCGCATCCATTCTCATAATATAGCTCATATTATCCATTATATCGAATTTGTAAATTCTTGACCTTGTTTCACTTGTTTTTATCTTAACGTATATTATATTTGTCAAAGTAGACAATTCTATTGAGGTAACCTTACTGTTTTCGGGAAGGCTTCTGATTTTCAGAGTCTTCTTTTCAAGATCCGAGTCCAAATCATATGTCCCGAGTTTTACAGTGCTGTAACCGCTGCCGTTTACAGTTGTCGAGTGTATCACCATATTTCTGTCCGGAAGCCATCTATAATAATCAACCGGACCTTCATCATCGGATATCGTCTTTTTTTCTTTGTTTGACTTGGAATCTGTTATTACAAGCTTTCCTCCCGACAGGCAGCCCACCAGCGAGCTGTCATACGATACCTTAATCATTTCGGAACCCTGCGGAACATCAACATTGTAATTCGTCTTTTTTTCTGATGATTGATAATTGGAAACTTGTATCGTCGTCCGGCCGCCTAAAAAGAAAAAATTAATGTATGTCAGTATGCAAACCTGAATGATTACCGAAAACAGAATCCATTTATAAATTAACTTTATAACGCGCAAAAATATCACTCCCTAATTGTTCTGAATAACCATGAAAATCGTCGGAACTGCGCGTTCACCCAAGCTATCGGACGGATGGTTTATAACTTTCCCGTCAAAGAACATTGTCGTAGATGAACCACCGTCAAGGTTAGTTGCATTAACGGCTTTATACTGAAGGAAAATATCCTGGACATCTCTTATAGATGCACCCAATGAACCTATCCTCCTGCCGTCTATGGTGAGCATGAGCACTTTACCATCCTCAGTCTGGCCTATTGCAGTTCTTGGTGCTATTCCCCAACCACCGTCTCCACTCTCAATCGTTGGTTTTCCGTTTACGATTATAGGCGGGCCAAAACTTACAGCCTCTTTAACACCATATTGTTTAAGCTGTTCAATGCTATGTTTACCGACAATGAGCATCCCCTGGTCGGTAAAGGCTACAGTATCTCGTTTGGATTGCGTACCCCCAGTGTTGTAAAGCACTTTGCCGTCATGTATTATGAAACCCATCGGGGCTCCGCCTGTTCCTGTCATTCCTTTGTCATTAAAGCCTCCTGCATTTATTGCTGCAACTGCCTTGTTCCTTTTTGAAATGACGCTCGTAGTTTCTCCGGCCGTGGGTATTCTTGTTGAACAGCCGACTTTAACTGATGTAGGATCGTCCACAACCATCATCTTTCCTTTAAAGGTTCCGCCGTCTATGTTATAGACCTCGATTCTATTGCTGTGGGAATTCTTGAATTTTAAGACATTTATCTTTTCGCTGTCCTGAATGACACTGGAAGCATAACCGCTTCCCAATATTCTATGTATGGCATCAAGAGACAAGAAGAACCTTGAGATATACTGGTGATTGCCTGAGTTCCAGGACATGCCTACTATTGTTTTCTTGATATTGTCAAACGGTCCATAGAAAACAAGCGCGGGCATCGTCACAAGAGCAAAACAGAATTGGAACCCTATGAATATGCCAATGAATTTTAGTATAGAAAGCTTTTTATTCTTTCTATTTTTTATATCTTTTTTATCTTTTTTCAAAATTATTGCACCCTCACAAAACTCCCTGCCTTATAAGCAGAGATTTATCTATTTCATTACAATGCATTATGCACATTTATATTAATGATAATAAATTTCAACAGACATTAAAAGTACAAAATCTTACAATTCACGAAAAATTAACAACAAAGTGGTCGAACTTATGCAATCTGATGTTCGTCAAGGAGGCGATGGAGCCTCTCGAAAAGCAAACCTGCAGCAAACCATGCAGGTGCATAATCCAACCTGATTAAACTGTCAACCGCAAATGTTCCTTTATAAAACCATGCGTGTATATGAAGGGTATGTATAAGTAAAAATCCGCTTGTATATTCAATCCCCCATATTATTGCAACCCAAAGTATACCTCTCAGAGGCCACTTCCATTTTGCAATAATATCATGTATGGGTTCAAGGAACACCGCAGAGCCGTAAATAGGCAGCATCCACAGATTTGAGAAGCCTTCGAGCCTGATGTCGCCGCTCAGAAGCGATCCCAATCCGGTCCATATTATCTCCATACTTAAACCGATTAAACCATAAATAAAAAATCTCTTTATCATGTATTTATTGTTAACAGATTAATTAAAAATTAACATAGAAAATTATAGTGTTTTTTACATAAGCTCTATTTTTATGTCGATATTTGTGTTAATATATATAAATGTATATCCTCAATTATTCCAAAAGGGGATATGTTTCCTATTTTGTGAGAATCAGCCCATGTCCGCAAGGCATTGGCTCTCCGCAGGTTTTCATTGATAAATCAATATCAATAAACAGAATACATATTAATTCAGTTTTTATTTATATTAATAACATTATTCTTTATGTTGGATTATATTGTTTTAAGAATAATTTTTGTTATTTATTATTTAATAAGACAATAATAAAATAGAAAATCAAATGGAGGTTTTATATGTATCTTTTAGGCAAAATAAATGTAACAGCGGTATTACCCGACGATTTGGCAAGGCTTAGAGACATTGCCTATAATCTGTGGTGGTCTTGGAATTCGGAAGCAATAGACCTCTTCAGAGAAATCGATCTTACCTTATGGGAAAAGCTTGGGAAAAACCCGGTAAGATTCCTTCAGGAAGTCAGCCAAACCCACATCAATGAAAAGCTTAATGACAGCGGATATATGAAAAGATACCGCGAGGTAGTTGAGAAGTTTGACTCATACATGTCCGATACGGACACTTGGTTCAACAGAACATATCCTGATAAAAAGGAGCATAAGATCGCTTATTTTTCTGCGGAGTATGGTTTGAACGAAGTTCTGCCTATTTATTCGGGAGGACTCGGAGTATTGTCCGGCGACCATTGCAAATCGGCAAGCGATCTGGGACTGCCTTTTACAGCAATAGGCATTTTCTATAAGCAGGGTTATTTCAGCCAACATATTAATCATGACGGCTGGCAGGAAACAAAATTCACAGATCTGAACACCTCTCAGCTTCCCATACAGCCTGCACTGAAGCCAAACGGCGAGCAGATATACATTAGTGTTGAGCTTCCGGGGAGAGTAGTTCACGCAAAGGTTTGGCAGGTGAAAATCGGAAGAATATCTTTATACCTTATGGACACTGACGTAGAGCAAAACAGTCAGTCAGACAGGATGCTTACTGCAAGACTTTATGGCGGTGACCAGGAAACAAGAATCCAGCAGGAAATGTTCCTTGGAATCGGTGGAATAAGGGTACTTGACGCACTAAACATAAAAGCCGATGTACATCATATGAATGAAGGCCATTCCTCTTTTATAGGCCTTGAGCTGACAAAGAAGCTTGTACAGGAAAAAGGAATACCCTTCAGGGAAGCCAAAGAAATCGTAGCTTCTTCCCTTGTGTTCACCACACATACCCCTGTTCCGGCAGGAAACGATGTTTTCCCTCTGTACCTTGTTGAAAAGTATTTCAATAATTATTGGGATAGCCTTGGAATAAGCAGACATGAATTCTTCGATCTTGGCTTGAACATAAGTGATCACAATAACTTCAACATGACTGTTCTGGCTCTGAAATTCGCCGGCAGGAAAAATGGGGTAAGTGAGCTTCATGGAGCTGTTTCCCGCAATATTTTCAATAATGTATGGCCCGGAATACCGGAAGATGATGTTCCGATAACTTATATTACAAACGGCGTCCACACATTGACCTGGATGTCTCCCAATTTCAAGGGCCTTTTCGATAAGTACCTTGACGGTAACTGGAAGGAAACTCTCTATCTTAAGGACAGTTGGAATAAGGTAGACAGCATACCTGATGCAGAATTATGGAATACTCACTATGCACTTAAAGAGAAAATGATCGGTTTCATTCGTGATAAGCTTAGAGAACAAAGGATTGCCAATGGTGAGCCTCTTGAGAGTATCAGGGAAGCAGAAACCTTACTTGACCCCAAAGCGCTTACAATAGGCTTTGCAAGGCGTTTTGCCACCTACAAAAGAGCTAACCTTATTTTCAGGAATCTTGCCCGGGCTCAAAAGATATTCAATAATCCTGAAATGCCTGTGCAAATAATTTTCGCAGGCAAGGCTCATCCTGCAGATTCCCCTGCTCATGAGGTCATCAAGAATATAAATGACATCGCCAGGCAGGAAGGCTTCAAAGGAAAAGTCATTCTTGTGGAAAACTACAACATGACTCTTGCCCGCAATATGGTGCAGGGAGTTGATATTTGGATGAACAATCCAAGAAGGCCTCTGGAAGCAAGCGGCACAAGCGGACAAAAGGTTTGCATAAACGGAATTGTCAATTTCAGTATATTAGACGGCTGGTGGTGCGAGGGCTATAACGGCAAAAACGGCTGGGCAATAGGCGATGACGCATTCTATGACAACGAGTTCCATCAGGATAATGCTGATAGCGAATCTATTTATGATACTCTGGAAAAGCAGATCATTCCGCTTTATTATGAAAGGAATGAGAACGGAATCCCTTATAAATGGACCGCTTTAATGAAAGAATCCATAAAATCGCTTGTATACCAGTACAGCACTCACAGGATGGTTCAGGAATATACTGAAAAGATGTATATGCCTTCCATGGTAAGGCTCGATAATATTCACTCGAGTAATTACAGCTTGTCAAGGGATCTGACCTCATGGAAAACATCAATAGAAAAGAATTGGCCTCAGGTTCAGATATTAGCCGACAAGTCAATGAACCAGCTTAAGGAACTTAGTTCCCTCTCTGGCCAGGCCATACCTGTCTCAGTTGTGGTAAACCTCGGAAATATCGATCCGCAGAGTGTTAAAGTAGAGCTTTACCACGGCATAATAGGACAAAACAACCTGATTGATAATGCAGCAGCCGAGGAAATGAAGCTGGTTGAACAAATTGACGGAACCACCTATAGATTCTCTACAGACATCAAGCTTTATGACGGCGGCGAATATGGATATACCTTCAGAGTTGTACCCTATCATCCCGAAATTATCAATAAATTTGAGATGGGCCTGATAAGGTGGGTAGTTTAACAGCTGCAATTAAAAATAAAAAATGGATAATTAGTTTAATCCCCCAATCAAAGATAATTTGATTGGGGGATTTTATTGCTAGGCGGGGGGGGTTCCTTAATGCGAGGAGAACTCCTTAATTTTTTATAGAATAGTCATAGACCATCTTTGAGATTGTAGCTATAACGTTGTTTACCCCCGAAAGATTTGCATTCTTTGTCATTACGGCTATGACGTATGGCTTAGCCGTGTAGACAATTCCGACATCATTAACCGCTTCCTGGTAGTTTCCGATCTTATGTGCTACTTTAATCCCCTTAGGTAATTTCACCGGCAATCTGTCATTGAAAATGGTATTTTCAAGGTATTTTATCATGAGCCCTCCTTGAACCGGATTGCTTTTTGCGAATTCATAAGTCTTTTTTACATACAGCGCCATATCCTTTGCACAAGACAGGTTATCGTCGTAATTTACAATTTTGCCGCCCATTTGCTTCATAAAATCCTTATAATTTCGTTTTCCAAGAAGTCTTACCAACATATTTGTCGCAACATTGTCACTTTCAACTATTGAAAGGCGTGACAACTCCTTGACGGAAAACTTTCTGCCTGTTTTTCCGTATTGTATGCTTCCGGTGCCCGTTGCATAATCGCCGGAAGTATAGGTCATGGTGCTGTCCAGCTTAATTTTGCCCTGAGCCGCCTTTTGATAAAAATAAAGGTTGATCGGTACCTTTACTGTACTAGCCGCTTTAATCGGCTCCATCTCATTAATACCGAATTCAGTACCGTCCGTCAAGCTTATATAGTAAATGCCGAACTTTCCTTTATACTTTGCAATATAGTTTTTCAGATCTGTTTTAAGCTTATTTAACGCCACCAGCTTTTTCATATTTTCAGGATCGGATTGTTTTGTCGCATCCGCTGTTTTCTGACTGCTGATCGAATCAGTCTTTTTTAATGCATCCTGAGCAATACTGTCACTGTAGGAAGATACGACGGTAAATACAACGGCACCTACTGCCGCCAAAACCAACACAACAAATTTAACAGGCTTTATATTATTTCTATTAGGATTGGACTTCAATGATGTATTATCGGCCAACACACTTCACCCCTTTTATTAGTGTACCGACAATACTACCATTAAACCGGTTTAGAGGTCAAAGGTAATGTATAACACCAGAGGCGTACAATTGCATAACTAATTCTTCCTTCTCCGCACACAAACAGCTGCTAATTGGTTGGCAGCTTCCATCCCGCTTCTTAAGGCGCCCTGTATCCATCTATGCTTGGCTGAGATATGCTCACCTGCAAAAAAAACTCTGCTGTTATATTCAGGGTAAGCGGACGCATAGGAAAAAAGCTTTTTCTGTTCAGGGGAATACATGCAGAGAGCACCTCTGAACCACGGATCAGTATTCCAGTTCATGACCTTATAGTCCAATACTATTTCATCCATATAACCTTGCGGCAGACCATGGACCATTTCTATTTCGCTCTTGATTTCCTGAATACGCTCTTTTTCCTCCATATTGGCAAGCCTTGTAGTATCAAGATTGAAATTATAAACCAGTAGTACGCCGGGTTCTTCTGCCTGAAGCTTGGATGAGGCATCCTTAAAAAAAAGCGAGTTTGACGGATGGCAGTTTTTAATAAGGTGCATTTGATTATTACTGCGGGCAACGTGGTCCGACGGATACCATATTTGTGATATAGGCAGGTCGGTGTATGATGCGCCCCCAATGATCTGCTCCTTCGGCCCACCCTCTTCCCAAAAACGCTTTTTGCAGAACAAGGCGGTTTTTTGAGCCGGTATATAATTTACTTCTCTGATAGCCTGCATTTTAGCATTACTAAATAGAGGTTGAATGTCAACGGTCCTTAATGTCGAAAACGGAATAGTGCAAATGACGTAATCAAATTTCTCATAGGACGGCTTATCAGAATTAATAGATTTGAACGACAGCACAGGCCGCATATCAGTGCCGTCCAGATATATTCCCGTTACCCAATGCGCTCCTCTCCACTCCACTGTACCCAAGCAATTGTCCGGGATGCCCTCATAACCCCTCTCGGGGCTGCGGTCCAGGATCGCTTTATAAAAAGCCAACGGCAAATTGGCAAATCCCCCGCCAATCCTGTAAAGGAAAGAAAGGTCGGCAGTATAAAGCTCCTGAATATAGTCAATATAACCGTTGTATAGATTCTGACCAGCCAGCGGCAGAAAATTGGATAGAAGACTAATGGCATCCTGGCTTAGCCTTTGGCCTTCAAGCATTTTCCTAATACTGGTTCTGTCCCAGAAAAGAATTTGCGGGAAGTACCTCTGAAGAACCATTAGTATCTCGCTCCTTACTTCCGGCACAGAAGCCAGCAAAGGACCTTCAAAACCGTAAAATGCAAGCTGCTGCCAGGACGTAGCCCTTTCCGAGGGAGTAAGGTCGTATTTGGGGTAAATATATTTTTGAACATTCAGTCCATACGGATCATTTCTCACACGTACGTCCCTGAGAAATATAAACGCATTCTCATTAACCTGAATAAAAGGGCTTGTATCAAGTTTAAAAAGGTTAATATAGTGCCAGGAGGTCTCATGAGTAACAGGTATTCTCATAGGGCCCAGTTCCCCGTAGTAGCGCTTGTCGAGGTCAAAATAATGTGTATACACCCTTCCGCCTATCCGATCCTCGAGTGCATCAAAAACAGTAATGTCAAGTCCAAGCTTTCTAAGCTCAAATGCAGCTGCCAGTCCGGCAAGCCCCCCGCCGATGATTCCTGCCTTTAAGCCCTTAAGTTCTCCGGGTCCGGCAATATTCGTTATATCCGCGGCAGGAGAAGTTAAGCTTTTTATGTACTCAAAGTCGTCTAAACGTCCCTTCTGAGCCAGCGCAATCCTTGCCATCTCATTACGCTGTCCATCCGTGGGATTATCAGGCTGTGTGAAAACACCTTGGTCCAATCGATTTGTGGGCATATAAAAAACACCTCATATCAAAACATTTATTTCATAATATGAGGTGTTTTTAAAGTTTGCTTCTACTTTTGGTCATTCCATGCAGGCAGCTTAGCCATCAAACTGCGTGCAGCGTTATTGGCTGCCTGTCTGTCAAACCCTTGAGTTTTGACAATAAAGTTTGTCATGGATTCCAGCTTCTCATCGTAGGATTGCATCGAACCGTCAGGCTTTGCGCAATGGACGCAGTAATCCTTACTTTCATCAGCCAGCGGGTAATCCTCCTTGCTTTTCATCGGCATTCCACAGGATATACAGCTTTTCATTTCATTCTTCCCCCTTATAATTTGTATAATCGGTAATTCCCAGTCTATTTCCGAACGGGTCGTCAAATTCTGCCGCCCAGCCTGTCTTTATCAAAAATGGTTCTGAAAGGAATTTGATCCCTTTCAAGCTTAGTTTGTCATATTCCGCCTTAACATCATCAACAACAAACCATATAGTCGGCTTGGTTTTCGGGTTGCTGCTCAAAATTATGGCAGGTTCCTGTTCTCCCACCTTAAAAGCTATCATTCCAATTTCGGGAAAGTTAAACTTGATTGACAATCCGAGTGTTTCCTTGTAAAACTCAATTCCTTTTTCCAGATCAGCAGCCGGCAGAATAAAATTATCATAATCTTTCATTTTTCTATCCCCTCCTATGAATTTTTAAGCAGAGATTAAAGTCATATAATGATTTACCAGTTCTTTGCCGTAACGTTTGAGTACAGATTCATTTGGAGCAAAAAGGTCCTTGTTTGTCAGATAGTAATGGATCAGTCCGATCCAGATATTAAAAAGCATATGTATGGGAAAGCTCCGGATTATGCCTTTTTGCATTTCTTTTTCTGCTGCAATACTTATATGAAATGAAATGGCGGACTGTATCATAATCATTGCATTTCTGACACCCTCCGGCAGCATGCTGCATTCTGACACCAGTCTTGAATAAAATGGTTCAAATTCACTCAACCCATCAACATGTGCCTCAAGTACTTCCCTCAAGCTTCCATTTTTTGAGGCAAGTTCATGAAGTCTTTTGGAGACGCGTACTCCAAATTCCTCAATCACAACCTGCAAAAAAACTTCTCTTGTCGGAAAGTGTACAAAGAAAGTCCCGTGTGACACCCCTGCAGCACTTGCAATGTCGCTGGTTCTTGCAGCAATGAGACCTTTTGCCAACTGGACAAATGCTGCTTCAATCAGTTTCTTCCTTGTCTCGCTTTTTTGTTTTTTTCTCTGTGATTCTATCATTTCGATGACTCTCCACTCACTGACTTTATACTCATTATAATTTCTACTCCACTATTTGTCAATAGGGAATAGTAAATAAATATATGACAGGGGTTCAAAAGGAGTAAAATATAGTAATAATATGGTTTATTTTTGTTGCAATCAGTGCTAGAATAGGTTCTACGTCAAAATACTGCAAGCTTATTCCGTAAAATATCTACTGGAACCGGAGATATATTGGGTTATCAATATCCTATAGCAAGCGACAAATATGCCACTGAATGGTTTACATATTATAACAAAAAGGCATGACCGTTCCGTATTTCTCCTTTTGGAACAATCATACCTCTGATTTTAATAACACTCATGAAAGAGTGCTATTTATATGCAACAGCTTCAATTTCTATAAGCACATCCTTGGGCAGTTTTGAAACCTCTACACAAGACCTTGCAGGGTATGGAGCGATAAAATATTTTGAGTAAACTTCATTTACTTTCGGAAAATCGCCCATATTCTTTATGAATACTGTTGTTTTAATAACCTTGGACATATTGCTGCCCGCAGCTTCCAGTACATGCTTCAGATTTTCCAGCACTTGCTGGGCTTGCTCCTCAATAGCCGAAGCCTCAATATTTCCGGTAGCCGGATTGATGGGTATTTGCCCTGATGAATATATCAGGCTGCCATGTATGATAGCCTGGGAATACGGACCAATTGCTGAAGGGGCGTTATCTGTTGCAACAACTTCAATGCTCATAAACTTACACTTCCTTTCAAGTCTATAAAATCTCACGGTGTCTTTATAGTCCACTATAACAAAAATATTGTTCTCAGCCAACTGCTTTTTTAATGCCTGATACAGTTTATCGAGTCCACTATATTAAAAATCTTGATTGACATATAAAACCGTTTAGGCTATTATCAAAACCGAATACATTCAGTATGGAGGCTAAACTATGGAGCTTGACTTTAGAATTATCTTCAATGAAGTTGAAAAAATAATTGAACAGAATAAAATCTGGTATCTGGCAACATCAAAGAACGATAAAGTGACTGCAAGAGCTATAAGTATTGTAAATGAAGGCTTAAATATCTTTTTTCAAACAGATACTGCCTTTGAAAAGTATAAACAAATGGAATTCAACAAAAATGTTGCCTTAGTCCAGGGAAATGTCCAGATAGAAGGTATTTCAACGCTTCTGGGACATCCTCTTGAAGAAGGCAACGAAAAATTTATTGAAAAATTCTCTGCCGCACATACAAACGCCTACTCCCTATACTCTCACCTTGAAGGAAACAGGGTAATAAAAATTTCACCTGTTAAAATAACTATGTGGAAGTATGAAAAAAACAGGCCCTATAGAGATTTCATATTAGTTGAAGATCAAAAGGCATACAGAGAATATTATTTGTAGCAAAAAGATTATTTCAGCTTTAAGTCTTTCCTATTCCTACAAGAGCTACGAAAGTCATGTCCGATGCTGCTTCATCCAGGTTTTTTTGCCTGAAATCCGTCAAATCTTTAATAGCAAGTGCATATACCATTAACCCTTTAGCCACCATTGTCCAGAAAGCCTTGTTTATTTCCCTGGTAAGCTTTCTGGTGAGCTTAATCACCCTTGAATCAATTATTACATACGTACATCTTTGCATCATATCTACAGGGCTGCCCTTGGCAACAACGCGGTATTTTTCATTGATTGAATGTACACTTGGTTTCAGCTCAGGGTCTGAAGCTATCTGTAATTCAGACACTTTGGGTGCCAGGTCGTCAATAAGGTTTTTATCAAAGCCCTTGTTCAAGGTAAATAAAGCTATTGCCTTCTCATTTTCATTTCCGGTAAACTCAATACTGTTTCCATTCGTAATCGTTATCTCCGTATAATTGCTTAGTATCAAGGAATGCATGAATACACCGAAGCTTTTGCCGTTTTCATCTATTTGCTCCGCCTTTTCCAGCTTCCGGTCAAGGAATACATTAACAACCTCTTTGTTGTTGTGCAACTCCTCAGTAACAACTATTTCGGGACAAAATTGTTTCATAATCAGTCCTCCTGCAATATATATACGTAAGCAATTATTATTTTGTCTGAACATTTCACGCATATAAAAAGACCTTTAACACAAATCCTATTCGGAATCATGTTAAAGGTCTTGCTTTCACATCGGAGTATAAAGCCAGGCAATTGACCTCTGCCGGTTGTTGGCTTTATAACTTTTAAGCTACTCCCCTTTAATTGATATAAGTTTAACACATTGTTTAAAGCTTGTCAACACATTTTGCAACTCTATACTCTATATTTTGTCTATATCTATATTTTGTCTATATCTATATTTTTAAATCTATCAGCTTACCGTAGGCATCCTTGTGCTTTCTGCAACCAGGTCGCCAGCCCATTTTCCGCATCTGTCACCCCATCGGGAAAGGATCTGGTTATCCGAATAGATTTCGATGACTTCGCACATATTTGAGCACCCGTGACACTCAAAACTTTTTGCCTTGTGTTCTTTTTCTGCCGCATCAAATCCAAAGAAATTGGTCGCCGAGCTCCCAAGGCTCATCTTTTCCCTTGCCAGCAGAGCCGCACCATAGGCTCCCATCACATCATAATGTTCCGGGATCGTCACCTTTTTCCCTAATGCCCGTTCAAACGCCGCAACAATTCCCACATTCGCAGCAACTCCTCCTTGAAACACAACCGGTTCCTGAATGTCTTTGCCCTTCGCCAGGTTATTAAGAAAATTTCTGACCAGAGCTTCACACAATCCATTGATGATGTCTTCTATACATTGTCCGGTCTGCTGCTTATGAATCATGTCAGATTCGGCGAATACGGCACATCTTCCTGCAATTCTGACAGTGCTTGTGGAACGCAGGGCATAATGACCAAACTCTTCGATAGGGATTTCAAGCCTTGATGCCTGCCGGTCAAGGAAAGAACCTGTTCCGGCCGCACAGACTGTATTCATTGCAAAGTCACTGACAACACCATTCTTCAATATAATAATTTTTGAGTCCTGTCCGCCGATTTCAAGAACAGTCTTGACCCCCGGAACAAGCTCCATGGCTGCAACCGCATGAGATGTAATTTCATTTTTAATTACATCGGATCCCACAATTGCTCCCGCTAACTGTCTTCCGCTTCCTGTCGTTCCTACACCATCTATCCTGATTTTTCCCATACGTTCATGAATGATATGAATTCCTTTTCGGATTGCATTGATTGGCTGTCCGTTGGTTCTTAAATATAACTTCTCAATTATCATTCCCTTTGAATCTGAAATTACAAGGTTCGTGCTGACTGATCCGACATCAATCCCCATGTAGTAGCCATTTTCCTTCAACAGTCATTCTCTCCCTTCTTTTTCTCAACAAATCTACAAAAGCTTCCAGTCGCGTTAGGTACCCGGCTTCACCTGTCATTTCATCTATTATCAAGGTAAGAATGGGCATATCATAATCTTTTTCTATAGCCGGCAGGATGCTTTCCGCTACAATCTCAGGCATGCAGGTAAGGGGATATATTTGAATCACACCGTCATACCCATTCTGTGCATACAGAACCGTATTGCCTATTGTTTCCTGGGCATGGCCTCCGATCATTGTTCCCAGGTAAGGCTTTGCCGCCTTTATATACTCCGTATCAACAGGCAGGTGCAATACCTTTCTTATCATATGGTCTATAACCCAGCTGCTTATAGTTACGGCACGGTCTACCTCTACTCCCATGCTTCCAAGCTTGGAATAGAGGTTTAAGTTTGTATAAGGGTCAATAGTTGTATATATTTCACCTACAACTCCGATTTTCAGCGGACGGGTTTTATAATCACAAGGAACAGCTCTAAGCTTTTTTTCTGTATATGCAATGAGTTTCATTATTTCGAGCGACCCTCTGACTTTCAGAACATCAGCCTGAAATTCCTTATAAATCCTGTCGGCATCTCCTTTTTTTATTTCATATGCCCTTACCTTAAAGGCAGCTTTTTCCAAATTATCTACCAATTTTGATATCTTTGAAGTATTTTTTATTGCCCGTAGAATCTTGTAAACATTCAATCCGCCGGCAATTGCCCTGATTCTTCTAAGCAGTTCCTGGATACCTTTATCCGGCAATTCCAGAGCAATCACATCCATCTCATAACCAATATCCTTCAAAATCTCACGATGCATTTCGGAATAGTATCCGAACCGGCATGGTCCACGCCCTCCGGTTATCATAATGGTATCGGCACCCTGTTCATACGCTTGTATGTAATTTCCGATATTAATTTTCAGTGGAAGGCATGCAAGTTCGGGCGCATACTTTGTACCGAGTTCAAGAGCCTTTTGGTTATTAAACGGCGGAACAATATAGTCTGTGCCCAAATCATCCAATAAGGCTTTTGCAGTAATATATGTGTTTCCCATATGCGGGAAAGTGATTGTCATTGTAAACCTCCCGTTTCATAACAATGCCCTTTCAGGTCGAAAGTATAGATTTTGCGTTAAATGGCTGTGTAAACCTGATCATATCCAGAAATGCTTCAAGCCTCGTATTGAAACCCGCCTCTCCCGAATGTTCGTCTATGGTAAGCACAATAAAGGGCAGACTGCTGTTTTGACGAATCCTTCTTTCAACCATATCCGCTACAAAGGAATCAATTCCGCACCCGAAAGACATGAGATATATTACACCGTCTATGTCATTTCTTTCCAAAATGTTGAAAGTACTGCCTATTGCTTTGGAACCATGGTTCCAAAACATCTTTTTTCTTAGCATGCCGGGCTTTCGATTTACTATTTGGGTGTCGAGCATATCCATAGTAATTACATTGGCACCGTTGCTGTTTAGTTTATAAATCAGATCCATGTTGACAAAATTGTCATACAAATTGTAAACATGACCTATCACAGCAATATTAAGCTCGTCGCCGCCATGTTTTTTCATTATAGTCTTCCTGTTTCCGAGCAAATCGCCCGGCAGCGCTCCTCCCTCAACCTTTTTTCTGAAATTGCGGTAGTTTTTCAAGGCCATTCCGTATGCTTTTTTTATCTTCTTTTTGTTGTCGGTAAAATAGCTGCCTATTTCAAATGCAGCTTTTAAAGCATTCTTTTTTGATTTTCTGAGATTGACCTCAGCATCAATGATCTGCGGTAAATCACTGATTGAATGTCTTATCATATCAGGAAGTCCGCCGAACTTCGGGCAGATATATTCATTTTTGGACACACTTGTAAAACGTGGAATAAACAGATAGTCAACCTTATCCTTCAAATCATTCACATGCCCGTGGAATATCTTTACCGGCAGGCATGCCTCATCTACAGAAAGCTTTATGCCTTCGTCGGTAATGCTTTTTGAAGTATAATCCGAGAGAACAAGTTCTGCTCCGAGCTCTTCCAAAAATGTCTTCCACAATGGATAGTATTGATAATAAAATAAACTCCTGGGTATCCCCACTTTTTTTGCCATACAAAGCACCTCAGAAGTTATTATTGGCTATTGGCTGGCAATTTATACTTATGTTATTTGTGACTGAATGCCTTTTTCATCAGCTGTCTATGTTTGTATTCCGTGAAACTGCAAGTCAAAAAAGCGGCTGTATACTCCTCCGGCTTCCAACAATTCCTTGTGCTTTCCCTGTTCTGTTACTTTTCCGTTTTCAAAAACATAAATCATATCTGCATTACTGATTGTAGATAACCGATGTGCAATCACAATTGTGGTACGATTCTTCATCAAAGCATCCAAGGCTTGCTGCACAATCTGCTCGGATTTCGAATCAAGTGCTGATGTGGCTTCGTCCAGCAGCAAAATCGGTGCATTTTTCATAACTGCTCTCGCGATTGCGATTCGCTGCCTCTGTCCGCCTGAAAGCCGTGCGCCGTTTTCCCCTACCAGGGTGTCATAAGCTTTCGGCAATTCCATGATGAAATCATGGGCAAATGCTGATTTGGCTGCTTGAATGACATCCTCCCTTGAAGCTTTTTCGGCTCCGATCCGGATGTTCTCCTCGATTGTTCCCTGAAAAAGATAGGCATCCTGCGGAACATAGGCAATCATGTCACGGATCTGTTCGATCGTAAAATGTTCAATCGGTTTTCTGTAAATGTTGATCAACCCCGAATTTTGGCGGTAAAAGCGAAGTAAAAGTTTAAAGACGGTACTTTTACCGCAACCGCTGCGGCCAACCAGAGCTGTTGTTTTTCCGGCGGGAACGGAAAAGCTCAAGCCGTCCAAAACAGTTTTACCCTCATCATAGGAGAAAATAACATCCTGGAATGCTATCATGTCATCTGTCGTACACAACAAGCTGCCGGTTCCATTCGACTCCTCCTGCTCATCTAACAGTGCAAATATCCTGCTTGCACCGGCTAGAGACCTCTGCATTTGTGTCATGAAACTGCCGAGCTGCACAAACATAAAGCTGACACCCCCAAAAAGCTGTGTACATGCAATTGTAGAACCGATACTCATTTTTGAATTGGCAATCAGAATCGACCCCATGACAATGACGCCTATGGATGTAATGTTCCCCATAACACTGTTTGCCCCGTTTATCACGGCATTTAGTTTAAAGAATTTCATATAGGTATTTGCAAATTCCCGGTTTCTTTCCCGAAAACGTTTTTCAAGTATTTCTCCGATTTTAAATATCTTGATTATGTTGAAACCCCAGAACAAGTCAACAAGACATGCTGACGCAGATGTGGAGCTTTCCTGTATTTTATCGCTGATTTTTCTCATGGGTTTGGTAAACCTTGTATTAGCAAGGCTCGAGATAACTCCCATAATCAGCGTAAAAACAGCGATCCAGCAATTCATTTGCAGCATCATGACTGTTGAACCTACCCCAAGGATTACAGCAATCAATGTCATTAATACCGGCCAGAAGTACGCTCCTTCCATCGCACTCAGGTGGTTGCTCAGAAAAGACATGATCTCACTGCTGTGCATTTTGTCAAAATAGCTCATAGGCAGACGCTCAATTTTTTCAAATACCCTGATTCGAATCCTTGCCATAGTTTTTTGTATGGTTAATTCACATATATAACTGAATATCGGGCTCAAAATACTCACAATCAAAATCGCTATTGCGATTTCAACAGCGTCTCTTTTTACAATCGATATATTTCCGTTCAGAGCAGAATCAAAAAGCGACTTGAATTTGTAGGCGGTAAAAAGCTGCAGGCATACAGCTATCGTTACAGCAAGCCCTATCATACCGACAAGATAAATCCATATTCTTTTCTCCATCAATGCCATTATTCTCTTAAACTGCCGTAATGAAGACGACTTGCCTGATTCCTGCGGCAATGAAAACACTCCCTTCCTATTCCGGAATTCCGTTACTTGCAAATTGTTTTAAATACAGTTGTTTATAAAACCCGCCTTTTTCCATCAGTTGATTATGTGTCCCTTTTTCTTCCAGACTTCCTTCGTTAATAACAATGATTTCATCTGCATTTTTTATGGTAGACAACCGATGAGCAATGATCAGGATTGTCTTATCTCTCCTCAGCTTTTCCAGAGCATCCTGAACAAGCGCCTCGGATTGATTGTCCAGGGCAGATGTTGGTTCATCAAACAGGAGTATCGGTGCTCCTTTCAGAATTGCTCTTGCAATTGAGATCCTCTGTTTCTGGCCTACTGAAAGCCTGGCACCTCTTTCCCCTACCATCGTGTCATAACCGGAGGGCAGTTCCATGATAAAATCATGCGCATTTGCAGCTTTCGCTGCTGCGATTATTTCGTCCATCCCAGCTTCCGGTCTGCCATAGGAAATATTCTCTGCAGCACTTACAGGAAACAGGTAAGCATCCTGTGTAACAAGCGAAATTTGACTTCGTATGTATAAAAGTTCCTTTGAACTGATTGGTGTGCCGAAGATTTCAATTGTCCCGCCACTGGGAGGATAAAAGCCGCAGATAAGCTTGAAAATGGTGCTTTTACCGCCCCCGCTGGGTCCTACAAAGGCTGTTATGCTTCCCTTCTTTATTGTAAAAGAAAGCTCCTTCACAATCTCCTTTCCCCCTTCGTAGCCGAAAGAAACCGAATGCATACAAATCGGGTCAGGGTTTTGGAGAGGCTCTGTGTAAATGCCCTTGCATTCCGACTTTGTTTCAAATATCCCTTCGACCGGACTATCCAAAATCTCTTTCAAATGCCCGTATGCGCCATCCAATTTGATAACCTCTCCGATTAAATCAGGAATATCGGCTATAAGCCCTACAAGGATATTCAACAAATAAACAAATGCCAGTAATTCTCCCGGAGACATTTGCTTAATAACGATAAGGTAGCCGCCATAGACAACACACACCAAAGAAGGCACTTGTTTTAAAACATGCAGAAGCGGAGATATCAAAGCGCTTCTTCTGATAATGTCCAAGCTTTTTTCAAATGCTTCGTAAACATATTTGCTGTATTTGTCAAGAAACTTGTTTTTCAGATTATAGGATTTCAATATGTGAATCCCGGATATTGCATCCTGAATTACAGCATTGCTCGCACCGACAATCGTCTGAATCTTGTAGGTAGATTGTCCTATCGTTCTTACTATCAGCATGGAACCCAAAATTACCAGAGGTGTTACGACCAGACTAACAAGAAGCAAATTCCACCGGAAACTCAGCATATAGGAAAAGGTAATAATAAATGCCGGCGGTATGTATAATGCTCTTCCAAGCTTGAAGTTAATAAAATTTTCTATTTTCAGTACATCATTTATGGCACTTGAGAATAATTCCCCGGTATGATGCTTGTCCATATATGACACAGGAAGTCTCTCAATATGATTATATAAATGACTTCGCAAATCAAACATTATGTTGGTGCTTATCCTGCCGGCACTGTAAGTCCTGACATACATTACCACAAGGCTTGCTGAAACCAATATTGCAAACACTGCTATTTTGGAAGCAAGCTTTTCTCCGCCATGCGCCATCAGTGCAGTATCAATTATTTCTCTCATATAAAAGGCAATAAGTATTACAAGTACCGAGTCGAAAAATGCACCGGCAATGTTAATGCTTAACCATTTGAATTGTGACCACAGCGACATGAACAGCCATTTTAACGTATACTTCATTGATGCAGGCTTTGTCTCCGTCATTTCTCCACCCCTTATATGAATAATCGGCCTGGACTTTTGGATCACTCGATTCTGAGTTTTTCCTCCCACTCCCTGTAAAAGGCCAACCTTGGCGAATCCGGTATGATGGCCATTTCTTTCCCCTTTGACATCGGCAGATATCTTGGAAACGACTTAACTCCGTCCAATAGTTGAATCCAAATATCAAGGTCCGTATCCTCAACGAAGTCCAGCACCATGATTACTTTTTTCTCTATTTCCGAGTTTTTCAGAATTTCGGATTTAACAGAATCCAATTCGGATTTATCTGTGAAATTTATTGCAACAACATCTTCAAATTCCCTGATTACATCAAAATTTATTACACCGGCACCCCTAAAAAAGTCCAGAATCGTGGGGACGGGCTCATCCATTGCACCCGGGTGCTTATTTATAAAGTAAATGGTGTTGGTATCAATTTCCTTATCTCTTTCCTCTTTTGACATACTGCTGCCAGTGGGTGTATGCGGTTGGTGAAAGGCCTCTATTTTATTGCTGATAACAATTTTTGCTCCGCATTTGTACAGCCTGTAGCCGAGTTCCACATCCTCCATGCCCCAGCCCTTGAAATTCTCGTCAAAAAAACCCGACCGATCAAGAAGCTCTTTACTTACAGCCATATTGCAACTAAAAACATGAATCCAAGGATACATATTACATCTTGAATTGTATGAAGAGCCTTCAAATAAAAAATGCCTTAATTCCAGCTTTCCGAACTTGTTGATCTTAAATTTTTCACCCTTTAAGGCATTGGTTCCCGACAGTTCCTCATGTGTGACCTCCTCGGTCAGCATTACCCTGAAACCTATCAGCAAAATGTCCCTGTTCACTTTAAAATAGTCGTCAACCTTGGAAATATAGTCCTCCTTCACGATTATATCGGCATCAAGAAAAACGATTATTTCTCCTTGGGCAGCCATAATCCCCGCATTTCTTGCTTTTGACCGTGACGACCCGGGTGTCCTTTCCAAATAAATGTACTGAAAGCCATAATTTTTAGGAATGCCTTTTATGACCTCACCTGTTCCGTCTGTGGAGCCGTCATCTATTACCACCACTTCAAAATCGTCACCTGAGATGCCGATTTGGCGGTTTAAAGCTTCCAAAGTATTTGAAAGCTGCTTTTTTGATTGATACGATGGTATAACAATGCTAAAACGCTTATTATATTTCATATTATCCTCTTTTCTCATTTTTTTGCTCACTTTCAAAATAGGTATTCAGACTGTTCATAATATTTTCGTCGTCTTCAAGTGGCTTATTGAGGTCATCCATGGTCTTTTGGCTGATTGCCCCTTCCTTGATGATCTCATATCCGGCTTTCCTCAAGTTCGCCTTATACTCTTTAATTCTAGGGATTATGTCCGCTCCGTAGATACCTACTCCTCCGCCATCTGCTCTCAGTGTTTCCCCGGCATTTCTATAGATTTCCGCAATCGGATTGTATACACTGAAGGCATGCTTCAGCACCCAGAAATTGTTTTCGCCGGGAAATCCGCAATTGGAGACTGCAATTACCTTTGGAAAATTGACATGAATAGTCGGATGATAAAAATCACCGTTTTCATCCTTTACCGTCTGGGCACTTTTCAGTGGGATGGTCCTGTCAAGGAAATTCTTTAAAAGTCCGGTCATATTACAACTGAAAAGCGGTGATGCAAACCCTACTATATCAGAATCCATATACTTGACCAGCAGCCCGCTCATATCGTCATTGATGCAGCATCTGCCGGGAGTAGCGGTAAAGCACGACAGACAACCCTTGCATTGTTCGATCCTCTTCTCTGAAAGAGAAACGCTTTCCGCCTCAGCTCCTGCCTCCTTCATCCCCTCAATCAAAAGTTCAATAATAATGTTGGTATTTCCGTTCTTTCCTTTAGGACTTCCATTAAAAAAAGTAACCTTCATGATTGCATTCTCCCCCTTCTATTCTTCATATCCTTTCAAGTATTAAGAATCCGGCATCCATATATGTACAGGTTTCGCTAAATCTGTAGGTTTCTGCAAGCAACCGGTGACCCTTCAGGCGGTTTGCCCATTCCAGCAGCTTATTCCTATTGAAGGATATATAATGCCCCCATACTTCATTAGGCTCTTCCTCCTGTGGTACATGAACGATCAGCAGCTTCCTTGTTTTGTTCCAGAACCTTTCCATTACATGGAAGGAAATCTCTTCTGTCTGGAAATGCTCAAGTACATCGTTCAAAATGGTTACATCCGCTTCGGGAAGCTCGTTTTCTTCATCAAGGAAATCACAACTAATAAAATTTGCCGGTTTGGCATCTGTAATCCCGTCAAGATAAAGTTTGGCGTATTCCATGCCCAATATATGTATGTCGGAAGCTATTACTCCGCCGACTTCCAGTCCCATCAGCTCCTCTTTCCGGGATGCTGCAAGCATTACCGGAAATTGTGCAACGCTGGTTCCAGCATCATGTATGATAAAGCCGGAATCGTACCTTCCCGATTTGAAGATGTCTGACATAACTTTTATCATGGCATAATACCAAAGTCCAAAGTATCTCATATGGTCATAGCTGTCCCAATTGAAATCCCTGATACTTTCCGGTTCCTTTCTGAAGTCATTGTATATCTTTAAATAATTGTTTATGGAATTTTTATATACTATATATCTGAATTCATCTAACGATATGTTAAGGCAGTTGGCAATATTTAAAATGAAAGCCCCTGCAATGCTGAAAAGGGAGTCCTGGTCCGGGTGTTCAAACGCCTTTAATTTCAGATTTCGAATCGCTTCTGTCAGAGCTTCTGATACCTTTTGATCCATGCTGTAGTTCATCACTTCTGGGTCTATGGTAATATACTCCCGCTTTACACTGAGTATAAAGAAGGCAAAATCATGCGTGGCTTCAATATATACCGCATCAAAATAAGCTATGTTTATTTCCGTATAGGATAAATCAGGTTTTTCATCCAGGTATTTTTTCAAACTGACAATATCCTCTGGTGCGTTGAGAGCAGCTATGTACTTAATGCCGATCCCCCCCAAAACCTTACCTGAAATACTGTCATAAAGCTTATCCTTGAAAAGCCTCTTCAAGTCCGATATTAATTCTGTTTGCCTGCTGTTACCATTATCCATGCCGATTTCTCCTCCCATATTAAAAACTTATTTGCAGCTGTTGTTCAAAAACCCGACCCGTTTCATATAATCCAGCGATTTTCTGACATAGCCCTCATCAATTTGTGGCCATGACAGCCCTATCTGATCAAGATAAGCTTGGGTTATTCTACAGCTTGTTTTAACAGTCTTCTTCCCATTCTCGTCCTTTTTGATAAAATAGTTCACCAAACCTGTAAGTGAAGCTTTTTTTTCAATGTCCTTGGATATTTCTCTGATGAAATTCCCCAGGGCCTCCGTCTTCATTATCTTTACCTTATAACCTCCGGCGTTTAAAAGCCTGATCATCTCGAAAACTTTTATCGTTTTTGAGTTGTAAAGGTGGAACACTTTTCCGTTAAAACTGAAATTTAAAGCCAATTCAATTATATTTTTACTGCAGAAATCAATCGGGGTCATTTCCATATCCCTATCCAGAAACTCCTCAGGCACGGCGCCCAACTCGACAATCGACTTGATCACCCTGTAAAACATATTTTCAGTTATGTTTTTCTGAAAATGCCCGTCAATATACCTTGCAGTAAGGTTACCCACCCTGAAGATATTCGCCTCAAGTCCCCCTTCAATTGCCTTGAAGACAAAATTTTCCGCCTCAAACTTACTCCTTGCGTAAACACTGTCCATGTAATTCTGTCCGATATAAAAATCATTTTCCGTAAACAGGTCGCTTCCATACCGGCTGTCTGCCAAACTCCCGGAAACACTCATTGTAGAAACATGAACCAGTTTGTTATTAAATGTTTTGGAAAACTCAAGCACTTCCCGTGTACCCAAAACGTTGATTTTTTCAAAGTCTGAATAAACACCGAAATGCTTGACATTAGCAGCGGTATGGACGACCAGTCCAGTACTGTTGCCCAATGAGCTGTAGTCAATATCAGACAAGCCGAATTTATCCAGAGTAATATCCCCATTTACCACAAAGACCCTTTTGCTAAGCGTTTTTTTGAGTGTCCCACCAAAATAAAACTCCAATAGGTCAAGCAGTCTCTCTTCCGCACAATCCCCCCTGACAAGGCAGTAAACATCCGCATTGGTTTCCCTTAACACAAGGTCAAGAATATGAATCCCCAGATAGCCTGTTGCCCCCGTGAGGAGTATGCCGCTGAAATCTGCTTTTGCGGCTTTTTCAATGGTATACGGGTTGTCATTTATGATGTGCTTGAAGGTGTTCATGTCATCTATGGGATTCGGAGCCTCCTTGCAGTGTCCCAGTATTTTATCAGACAAATCCTTTATAGTCTGGTACTTGTAAAAATCCTGCATTGTGACATCCCAATTATTTGAAATGCCCCCTGAAAGCACCTTTATCACAGCAAACGAATCTCCTCCGATGCTGAAGAAGTTATCCAGGATTCCCACCTTCTCTATCTTTAAAACCTCTTTCCAGATTTCAGCAAGCTTTTCCTCAACCATATTTGATGGCGGAATGTACTCCGACCCGGTCAACATATCCTCTCCAAGGCTCAATAATGCTTTTCTGTCGGATTTTCCATTCGGAGTCAGCGGTATTGTATCAATTTTAATAAATTGATGAGGTGTCATGTAATCTGGTAAATTCTGTTTTAAATATCCTCTCAGCTCGTCTGCAGTCAATTGCCTGTCGGATACAATATATGCACAAAGGATTTTTTCTCCTCCTGCTTTTTCTTTTACGATAACTATTGCTTCCCTCACAGATTCATGCTTTAGTAACTGGGCTTCAATCTCTCCCAGTTCTATCCTGTATCCTCTTATCTTTACCTGCTGGTCCAGCCTCCCCAGATATTCAATGTTTCCATCCGGAAGCCATCTTGCCAGGTCTCCCGTTTTATACATCCTTTCTCCTTTTTTGAAAGGGTCAGGGACAAACTTCGCCTCTGTCAGCTCAGGCCTGTTTATATATCCTCTGGCAAGACCATCACCTGCTATATGCAGTTCCCCTGGAACACCAACCGGCTGCAGTCTGTTATTCCTGTCAAGTATGTATAAGCTGGTATTGTCAATAGGCTTTCCAATTGGAACTGTGTCCAATTCACCGCAGGTCGAGCAGTCAAAATATGAAACATCAACAGTTGCCTCTGTCGGACCATATAAATTATGAAGCGTTGTACCAAGCGCGGCATTAATCAGCCTGTTAAACCTCTCTACCTGCTTCAGTGTAAGTGCTTCACCGCTTGCAAATACCCGTCTTAGTGATTTAAGCCCAATGACGTCTTTCTGTAGTTCCATATATTCCAGAAAAGCATTTAGCATTGAGGGCACAAAATGCATTGTGGTAACACTATTCCTCCTCACTGCATCCGCTATCGCAGCGGGGTCCTTCTCCCCACCCGGAGCCAGCATGTACACTGCAGCCCCCTGGAAAGACCACCAGAAAAGCTCCCATACTGATACATCAAAAGTATACGGTGTCTTCTGCAAAATTACGTCACCACTGCAGACAGGGTACTTCTTCTGCATCCAATGGAGCCTGTTAATCACGGAATAGTGCTCGATCATAACCCCTTTCGGCTTCCCCGTAGACCCAGAAGTATAAATGACATAAGCCGGATCCCTTGAATTATTTATATGAACAGGGTTGGCTCCATCCCCTTGATAATTCTTTTCATCACACAAATCAATTACTTCCGGGTGCTTTTCAATATCTACAGCCGCCGGTCTCCTTACGGCTTTGCCTTGCACCAGCAAAACATCTGCTTCGCTGTCTTCTAAAATGTATTTTATCCTTTCGGCAGGATACTCCGGACTGATTGGCAGATAAGCGCCTCCAGCCTTCAGTACAGCCATTATGCCAAAAATCATTTCAAATGAGCGTTCAGAAAGGATACAAACAATACTGTTCCTTCCAACTCCCTTTTTTCTGAGAAGACTTGCAAGCTTATTGCAGCGCTCATTGAGCTGCCTGTATGTCAGTTCTTTCCCATTAAATATAACAGCAGTATTGGAAGGAGTCCTTTCCACCTGTTCTTCAAACTGCAGGTGAATGGTTTTTTCCTTTGGATATTCAACGCCGGTGTTGTTGAATTCCGTGAGTATCTGCCTCTTTTCCTCTGCGGAGAGCAGGTCAAGCTCATCAAGCCTTATAGATGGATTTGCTGAAATTTCCTCTATAATTTTTATAAAGTGCTTGGCAAATCTCTTGATCGTCTCATGCTTGAAAAGTGCTGTACAATATTCGAATTCAAACAGAAGCTCGCCGTCAACTTCCCTTGCATCCACCTGAATGTCAAATTTTGATGAATTATTCTCGATTTCAATTAAGCTTGCTCCGTTTGTATTTATTCTGTTCTGCATCACGAAGACAGTATCAAACAATGGGTTTCTGCCCAGGTCTCTTGGCAGGCTGAGCTTGTTTATAAGTGCTTCAAGCGGATAGTCCTGATTCTGATAAGCTTCCAGTGCATTTTTCCTTACAGCCTGTAAAAACTCATCAAATGCCATACCGCCTTGCGGCCGGCTCCTCATGGCAAGTGTGTTTACGAACATCCCGATAATGCTCTCTGTCCCTTCATGATGGCGTCCGGCTATGGGAGAACCAACCACTATATCTTCCTGACCGGTGTATTTATGCAGCAGTATATTGTATGCCGCAAACAATGTCATAAAAACTGTAGCCTGATTTTCTGCCGAAATGATCTTGACCTTTTCTGTCAATGCCTCTCCTGCATTGATTTTTACGCGGCTTCCTTCAAAACTTTGGATTTGAGGCCTCAAGTAATCGGTAGTGAGATTAAGTACAGGAATTTCCCCCTTAAATACATCAAGCCAATAGCTTTCTTGTTTGTCAAATATCTCTGTTTCAAACAGTCTGCTTTGCCAGGCTGAATAATCCTTATACTGCATTTTCAGTTCTGGCAGGGAGTTACCGTCCAATATCCCCTGTAATTCTTCATAGAAAAGATTGATTGAAAAGCCGTCCGAAATTATGTGATGGATATCCACCATCAGTATCTGCCTGCCGCTTCCCGGCTGTACCAGTGCTGCTCTATAAAGCGGAGCCCTTTCCAGGTCAAAAAGACGCACAAAGCTCCTTGCAATTTCCTGTATTTCTTCATCTTCAGTCTCATAATACTCAAGCTTTATTTTTGCTTCTTTATTTATTACCTGCACGGGTTCTCCATTGACAATGACGATGGAAGTCCTCAAGGATTCATGCCTTTTAATCAGCTTGTTCAAAGCCTCTTCAAGCTGCTCCCTCGAATACCTCGCTCCAATGTACATCACCTGCGTCAGGTTATAGTTGGTTCCGATATCGGATATCCGGCTTAAGACAAACAATCTCTTTTGTGCGGCAGACAGCGGATAATACTTTGCCTCCTTCACCTTTTCAATAGGCATGTATGTGCATGAAGCCGTTTTCTCGCAGAAGGAATTCTGGTCTGTATCAGAAATAGCTCCTGCTATTTTAGCGATAGTCCTGTGTTTGAATATATCGTTGAGCGTAATTTTTATGTCCTGAGCAGTTGCCCTTGACAGTACTTTCAGCGACTTCATGGAATCCCCGCCCAGCATGAAGAAATCATCATGGATTCCAACCCTTCTCACGCAAAGCACGTCCTGCCATATGGCAGTCAAATCCGTCTCAGTCCTGCTGCGCGGAGCCACGTAATCTACCCCGGTATCAATATCCTCTACCGTATCCGGAAGTGCCTTGCGGTCAATTTTACCGTTGGGAGTGACAGGAATTTTATCAAGCCTTATGAAGTAAGAAGGTATCATGTAATCGGGGAGTCCTTTTGAAAGGTGTTTCCTTAAATCCGTTACATTTACTTCCTGTTCACTTGTGAAGTATGCACACAGGAATTTGCCTCCTTCAGTATCAGTCTTTGCAGCTGCAACAGCTTCCTTTATAGCCCCGAGCTTTAACATTTGATTTTCTATCTCACCCAGTTCGATCCTGAATCCCCTTATCTTCACCTGGTGGTCCACTCTTCCCAGACATTCAATGCTGCCGTCAGGCAGCCATCTTGCTGCATCTCCCGTATTATAAAGCAATTGACTATCCATGTATGGATTCGGTATGAATTTTTCAGAAGTGAGCTCAGGCCTGTTAAGATACCCTCTTGCAAGGCCGTCGCCGCCTATGTACAATTCCCCCGGTACCCCCACAGCCTGAAGGCGCTTGTTCTGATCCAGAATATAGATGCCAGTATTTGCAATCGGTTTTCCAATATCAATAGAATCTGAGCCTGTCAGGTCACTCACAGTGGACCACACAGTTGTCTCTGTCGGTCCATACATGTTGTATATTCTGGCCCGTGTTACTTTTTTCAAATCACAAAGCAGAGCCTTGGGGAAAGCTTCCCCCCCTATCATGATTTCTTTTATATTCTCAAGGCAGGGCGTACTGCGGCTGTCCCTCATAAATAACTGAGCCCTTGACGGTGTCATCTGAAGCATATCGATTTTATTAGCAAGTATAACCTCACTCAGTGCCTGTGTGTCTCTCTGCTGTTCTTCATCAGCTATTACCACCTTTAACCCTCTTGTGAGCGGCAGTAAGGTTTCCAGAACAAATATGTCGAAGCAGATTGTCGTCACACACAAGATACTCTTGCCCGGAGTAAATTCTATCCTGCCGGTAATGCCCTTGATGAAGTTGCTCACAGCCCTGTGCTCCAGCATAACCCCTTTAGGTTTTCCTGTAGAACCCGAGGTATAAATCACATACGCCAGGTCTTTCGAAGAACCGCTTATCCTGGGATTTGAGCAGTCTCCCGAATAAATCTCCTCATCATCCAGGTACACTTTTCTGATTTGACTGCCCTTCTCAACTTCCAGCCCTTCATTGTCCATGGTCCTCTGTGTCAGCAGAAGTCCTGACACGCTATCCTCCAGCATATAGGATATTCTTTCGCCGGGATATTCAGGATCCAGCGGGAGATAGGCGCCTCCAGCCTTTAATACACCCAGTATGCCGATGATCATCTCCACGGAGCGCTTTGTCATAATCCCGACAATGCTTTCCCTTGTAACTCCGTTTTCGATGAGCTTTCTTGCAAGCTGATTTGCCTTGCTGTTCAATTCGCTGTAGGTAAGCTGCGTGTTTCCACAGGAAACCGCAATACTTTCCGGAGTCCTTGCCACCTGTTCCTCAAAAAGCTGGTGAATGGTTTTTTCCCTCGGATACTCAACCCTTGTGTTGTTAAATTCCATGAGTATCCGTCTCTTTTCCTCCCCTGACAGCATGTCTATCTCTGCAAGTCTTATAGAGGGTTTTGCTGTAATCTCCTCTAATATTTTTATATAGTGCCCTGCAAACCTCTGTATCGTCTCAGCCTTAAAAAGATCGGAACAGTATTCGAATTCAAACACCAGCTCCCCGTCAACTTCCCTCGCATCAACATATATATCAAATTTTGCGGAATTGTTCTCAAATTCTATCAGGCTTGACCCCTTTGTTTCCATACTGTTCTGCAATACAAAAACCGTGTCAAACAAGGGATTCCTGCCAAGGTCCCTCGGCAAATTGATTTTGTTTACAAGGGCCTCAAGAGGGTAGTCCTGATTTTGATATGCATTCAGAGCGTTTTCCTTAACGCACTCCAAAAACTCATTGAATGTCATTTCAGCTTTTGGGTAATTCCTCATGGAAAGTGTATTAACAAACAAACCGAGTATGTCCTCAGTCCCCTGATGGTGGCGTCCAGATATGGGAGAACCCACAACAATGTCTTCCTGACCGGTGTATTTGTTAAGCAGTATGTTGTATGCGGCAAACAATGTCATAAAGACTGTAGCCTTGTTTTCTGTTGAAATACTCTTGATTTTTCCGGTCAGCTCCCCACCGGCATTTATCTTCACATGACCTCCACTGAAGCTCTGAACCGGAGGTCTTTTATAATCATATAGCAAATTGAGTACAGGAACCTCATCCTTGAATACCTTCAGCCAGTAATTTTCCTGTTTTACAAAAAGCTCGGAATTAAAAAGCCTGTTTTGCCATGCTGCATAGTCCTTGTACTGAATTTTAAGTTCAGGCAGCTGACCGCCTGCCGACAATACTTCAAGTTCTTTATAGAAGAGGTCTATGGAAAAACCATCAGATATGATATGATGAGTATCTACTATTAAAATCTGTCTTCCATTTTTCACCTGAACAAGTCCTATTCTGACAAGGGGCGCTTTGCTGAGGTCAAAGGGGGATATGAAGTTTTTAACGGTGCTTAAAATTTCAGTTTCTTCAATTTCATAATACTTCAGTGTTAACCCTGTTTCCTTATGTACTACCTGCACAGGCTCTCCATCAACAATTTTGATGGATGTTCTCAGAGCTTCATGCCTTTGTACAAGTTTTGTCAAGGCTTCTTCAAGTCTCTCCCTTTTATATTCCGATCCTTCGGGAATGGAAATTACCTGAGTCAGGTTGTAGCTTAAACCGACATCAGAGATTTGGGTTATTACATACAATCTTTTCTGGGCGGAGGACAGGGGATAAAACTCAGCTTCCTTTACGGCTTCAATAGGAGAATGTGGATGTACACCGTTTGGAGCAATATTGATCCTTTGATCAATATTCTGAAACAGCTCTTCCAGAGATATCTCCTTAAGTATGGCAGAAATGTCCGATCCTCCTGTTATTTCGCCCAGAATGGCATTAAGACCAGAAGCCTTATTATTCCGGTTCAGCTCCTTTAAAAAGATGAAGGCCGAATTCTTAGTCATACTGCCTGACTTGACCTGGTCAATGATATACTTGTTAAGTTCTTCTATCCTGTTCATATTTGCATACCATCCCTTAATCAATCTTATATATTTCCACCCTGGGGTCAGCATCTCCGATATTTCTTATGATTTTGCCCCTCAACTCGGGATAATACCTGGGGATTGTCTTAACTCCCTCCAGCAGCTGTATCCATATATCCAGATCAGTATCTTCAACATAATCATAAACCACCACGGCACAATTTTCCCTGTCAGTGCTTTTAAGAATCCCGGCTTTCACAGAATCAAGCTCGGATCTGTCCCTGAAATTTATTTCAATCTCCGTTTTCACTCCATATTCAATATCAAGCCTTATTTCATTTGATTTTCCCTTGAAATAGTCCAGAACCACAGGAGTTGGGTAATCAAACGCTTCAGGATGCTTTTCTATAAAGTACAATGTATTGGCTTCAACTTCTTTTTCTCTCTCCTCCTGTGCCTTACTGTCATTATTGATAATTGTTGTATGAGGCTGGTGATAAACTTCAATTTTTACACCGGTGATCACTTTGGCGCCGCATTTGTACAGTCTGTAGCCAAGCTCAAGATCCTCAAGTCCCCAACCCTTAAAGGCTTCGTCAAAATAACCCGCACGGTCAAGCAGCTCCCTTCCGACAGCCATATTGCAGCTGTAAACGTGTATCCAGGGATACTTGTTGCGCCTTGAGTTATAGGAGGCGTCTAGAAACAATGCATGCCTTACTTCAAAATTATCAAAGCTTTTAATTCTGAACTTTTCACCTGAATACAGGTTGTCCTCAGAAAGATCCTCCGGTGTAACCTCCTCTGTCAGCATTATCCTGTGTCCAACCAGAAGGATATCCTTATCAATTGCAAAATACCCAAGCACCTGACTTACGTAGTCTTCCTTGACGAGTATGTCGGAATCGAGAAAAACAATAATTTCACCCTTGGCAGCCATGATGCCCGTGTTTCTGGTTTTTGATCTTGACGACCCCTGGGTTCTTTCCAGATAGATATAGTGGAAATCATAGTTTTTCTCTATTGCTTTTACATACTCACAGGTTCCATCTGAAGAACCGTCATCTACAACGATGACTTCAAAATCCTCGTCAGCTACACCCTTTTGCCGGTTTAAGGCCCTGAGTGTGTTTCCCAACTGTTTTTTGCTCTGGTAAGTAGGTATAACAATACTTATCCGTTTTTCTGGTACTGTTTTATCACTCATCATTCTCTCTCCTTAAGCCATTTAATAGGGCCAAAACGCTCTCATCGGTTTCACTTCCAAGCTCTAATCCGTCAAGCATTTCTTTCAGTTTCCGGTCAAAATCCTCCGAGGTCTTTGCTTCCATTGCAGCCTCATCGTTTTTTTTGCTGATAAGCCTTGCCAACTCTTCTATTGTCGGTTTGTCAAATATATCCGATATGCTTACCATCCCGGGGTATTCCAGGGCAATTTCCTTAACCAGCTGGGTGGCAAGTATTGAGTCTCCCCCCATGTCATAAAAGGAATCCTGAACGTTTATCTCCTCCACCTCAAGAACTTCAGCCCAAATCCTCCCCACAGCTTCTTCGATCACTCCAGGTTGGCCTTCAGACCTTCCTGTTATTGAAATCTTACTGACTTTCTTTCTGCTTTCCAAACCATTGCCCTTGCTCAGCAGTGCAGTTTCCCTTTCAATAAGGTCCCTTATCTCATAAGAAAGGTTGATCCTAAGACTGTCCTTAATATGGCACAGAGCTTCAAAATCAAGTTCTCCAATGATTGCCTTCTTCACATCCCGATTCAATAATTCCTTCAGGGAGTATATTGCATCCTTGTTTGTTATTGTTTTAAACATTCCGCTGCTTTTTCCAAGGCCTTGTTCTGCAGCCATTCCGACTTCCTTCCATCCGGTCCAGTTGATAGTGACTGTCTTTCCGCCTTTCTTATTCCTGTATGCACAATAGGAATCCAGATAGGAGTTTGCAGTACAATAGTCAGACTGACCCTGTGCACCCATCAATGTAATAATGGAAGAAGCCAGGACAAAAATATCGGGCTTATCCTTTTCCGTAAGCCTGTCCAGAAGCCACGTACCCTTAATCTTTGGAGCAATTACGCTTCTGAAGGTCTCTTCATTTTTTCTGGTAATAAACCTTCTTTCCATAAAACCGTCTCCGGCAGTACCGGCGCAGTGGAATACCCCGTTAATTCTGCCGAACTCCGCCCTGATACCCTCTATTACCGGCTTTATTTCATCTTCCTTTGATACGTCGGCACTGTAGCACCGCACCCTCGAACCGTTTTTTTCAATAGCCCTGATTGCCTTGAGCTTGCCGCAAAGCTTCTCATTTGAGCCGTCTTCCAGAATTCCATCCCACTTTTCCCTGCCTGGAATGGGTGTCCTGTTTACAAGGCACAAATTAACTCTGTTTTCGGATGCTAGGTGCTTGCCGATTTCAAGTCCAATTCCGCCTGTTCCGCCTGTAATCAGGTAAGCCCCTTTTTTCTTTATCTCAAGAGTATTTTCCTCAGACATCCCCAAATCGAATCTTCTCAGCTCGTCCGTGTATCTTTTCCCGTTTCTGTATGCCACCAGGTTATCACTGTGTTTTGCCGACAACTCCTTCAATATGGTTTCACTCGAAGTACTGTCATCAATATCAATGCACCTTGTTCTCAAGTTATCAAATTCCAGGGACACAACCTTCGCCAAGCCAAAAAACGCCGTATTATGCGGGTTAATCACGGCCTCGCTCATATCTACCTGATTTGCATAGTCCGAAATCAATATAAGATCAATGTGGTTATCGTATGAATTTGCCGCAAGTCCCCTCACCAGATAAAAGAGGCTGAAAATGCCCCTATCCTGAAGATCTTCAAGAGTCCTTAAGTCTCTGGCTTCGGCTTTATTTCCGGTTGTACCCAGGTGAAGCATCTGTGTTATATTGTAATTCTTTATCTCTGCCAGTAGTTTTGCATAGTCTTTCTCACACAGTCCAATAGTAAATTTATTGCCGCCAAGCCTTTTAAATTCTGTCCCAAGGCTTACCTTTACAACACCTTTGCCTTTTCCCTCAAGTCCTTTTATTAAATCGCTCACCAGCTCGCTATCATCGTTAAAAACAAGCACATATGCACTTTCTGATGCGGTTTCTATTTCATGGAGCTCTTTATTTATCCAGGCAGTCTCAAAATAGCAGTCTCTGTTTTCTGAATCTATGTTTTTTTCAAAAGGCTCCGGTAAATACCAGTATTTTGTCTTTTCAAACGGGTACACTGGTATACTGGTTTTTCCCGGCTTTCTCCCTTTGTATAATTTCTCATGCCAGTTGATGTCTGCTCCCTTTGTGTAATAAGCACTGACCAGCTCCAAAACCTGTCCGTGCTTTTCACCGTTTGAAAGCATCTCACCGATCTTCCGGTTAGCTTCCATGTCAAGCTGTACCTTTTCATTCTGCGTAAGCTCATTCTCAGTCTTTTCACTTGTATGCCTGCTTACTAATTTGTGCACTCCATAGCTTATTCCTTTTGAGTCCAAGTTCTGGTGTGTTAATTCACCAGTAGCATTCAATTTTTCTTTCATCTCATCAATGCTGCCTGCAACCAGTGCAATTCTGTGTTCATAATGACGTCTTCCCGCTGAAGCCGTATAACAGATATCCTCAAGGGTTGCTCCGGGATTCCCGTCCAGATATTCACAGTACCGCTTAATTATGTTTTTGAGAGTCCCCTGGCTGCGTGCGGACAAAACAAGCAAATCAGGCTGCTGATTTTCTTCCGTCTGCTTTTTTACCTTTGGTGGAGCTTCTTCCAGAACCATATGGCAGTTTGTTCCGCTGAAGCCAAAGCAGTTCACCGCAGACCTCCTGGGGTGACCTTCATATTCCCATTTCCGCAGTTTGTCATTTATATAAAGCTGTGACTCGGAGAAATCGATATATGGATTCGGCTCATTGAAGTTTATTGTAGCCGGTATTTCCCTGTGCTTCATGGCAAGAATCACCTTAAGGAGCGATGCAGTACCAGAAGCACTGACAAGATGACCGATATTCGGCTTTAAGGAACCGATGCCGCAGAACTGTCTTTTGTCTGTGAACTGTGAAAATGCATTCCTTAAGGCTTTAATTTCTATTGGATCTCCCATGACCGTTCCCGTGCCGTGGGCCTCAATATATGAAAGCGTTTCAACCTCCAGCTTTGCTTCTGTCCAGGCCTTTACTATGACATCCTCCTGTGCTTTTGCATTCGGAGCGGTAATACCGCTGGAAATTCCATCGTTGTTTATGGCGCTTCCCTTAATGACTGCGTGGATGTTGTCCCTGTCTTCCAAAGCCTTTGAAAGCGGTTTCAGCAAAAAGACGCAGACCCCTTCCCCCCATACCGTTCCACTCGAATCCTTGTCAAAAGTCCTCACTATTTCATTATCTGTTTCAACCATTTTAAAGGAATTGAATTTTGCAGGCCAGAGCTGTAAGCTTACTCCCCCTGCTATAACCATGTCGCATTCCAGGTTTTTGATTGCCTGGCATGCCTGATGTATTGCTACAAGTCCTGATGAACATGCAGTATCATAGACGATGCTTGGCCCCTTCAAGTCCAGAAAGTATGATATCCTGCTTGAAAGTATCGACGGGTATGTGCCTGTCAGGGACAGCGTGTCTGCATTTAGTAAACCGCCGGTGTATCTGCCGTATATGGATCCCGAAACATGGTCATGTCCGACAAAAACGCCTGTTTTTGTTCCATAGATCATGTCAGAATAACCTGCATCCTCTATGGCTTCCCAGGCAACCTCCATGAATATTCTCTGTTCAGGCTCCATGAATTTTGCTTCCTTGGGTGATATTCTGAAAAATGAGGCGTCAAATTCGTCTACATTTTTCATGAACCCGGTCGGACGATATGTTACTGTATTTTTCTCTTCCTCCGTCAGAATTGTTTCAATATGCTCCCTTCTGGATTCCGGAATGTGCGATATGCAGTTGATGCCATTCCTGAGATTCTCCCAGTATTCCTGCAGATTTCCGGCCTTTGGGAGTCTGCCGGACATACCTATGACCGCAATGTCGTCATCCAGGTATTTTGTGCTGTTTTCAATTTCCTTAAAAATCAGCATGGCGTCCTTAGGTGCAATTTTCTGCTCTGATATCAATTTATACAGGACATTCTTTACTGACCTCATCTTGTAAATCCCCCTGAAACCCTCAGCATTATTTTCCCGATCCGGAGTGTATTTCAATTAGTTCATCTGCCTCTGAAGTTGAAATCTCGCCCCTTGCCAGACGGTTCATTATCTCCTCGATTTCAGACTCCGAATCACGGCTGATTTCTGAAGAGGTGTCTGACTTTCCATCTTGAGCGGGGTCAATTCCGAGCCTTTTGCCGACCTGCTCTGCCATCAGCTTTATTGTCGGATATGTGAATATGTCAGAAATGTCCATCGCACCGGGGAACACCTTGTTTATAGCTTTCATAAGGCTTGCAGCCATAATTGAATCCCCTCCGAGTTCACTGAAGCTGTCGAACAGGTTTACTTCCTCCAATGCCATTACTTCTGACCAGATTTGAGCAATTTGCGTTTCTACCCCGCTTGCCCCGGCAACATTACTGATAACCACCTTCTGTGGCTGATTCCTGTTTAAGGCAGAATTTTTTGCTTTTATTACTTCACATTTCCTTAAAACCTTCTCCTTTAGTTCCTTTGAGAGGTTTATTCCCAGCCCGCCCTCATTGAGGGCTATTCTTCCATAATCCAATTCTCCTACTACAAGCCTTGTTATGTCCTTATTCAGAATATTTTCAAAGGCCTCCATCCCCATGTCATTTGTTACCGTTTTATACAAGCCCCTTACTTCATCCATGTTATAATCCTGAGCCATTCCTGTCTCATTCCACACACTCCAGTTAACGGCGGCGGTTTTTCCTGCGGTTTTATTTCTGTATGCCGCATATGAATCCATATATGAGTTTGCAGCGGCATAATCGGCCTGTCCCATAACGCCTGCAAATGACAGGATTGATGAGAACATAATAAAGAAATCGGGTTTATCCTGTCTTGTGAGTCTGTCCAAAATCCAGGTTCCTTCCACTTTGGGAGCGATTACCTCTCTGAACCTGGCTTCGTCTTTTCTTATTATTAGCCCTTCTCCTGCAATTCCGGCGCTGTGTATGACACCGTTTATCCTTCCGAATTCGGTTCTCAGCTCATCGATTACCACCTTTAAATCACTGTAGGATGTAACATCTGCACTGCAGCAAACAACCTTCGACCCTGTGTTTTCTATTTCAATAATTGACTTAAGCTTACCGCAAAGCTTTTTGTCATCATTCCTTTCAAGTATCTCTTTCCAGTCATCCCTTCCGGGCAGTGACGATCTGTTGACAAAAGCTATATTCACTCTGGCCTTTGATGCCAGGTGCTTTGCAACTTCAAGACCTATCCCTCCGGTACCGCCTGTAATAAGGTATACACCGTCATCCCTGATTTCAGTTCCTGAAGCAGGAACAGTCTCAACTGCTATCTCACTGAACTCTTCAACATACCTTTTTCCTTCACGGTAAGCAATCATATAATCCAGAGTCTCACTGTAAATCTCGTTTATAATATCACTAGCGGTAGTTTTGACATCTATGTCCATACTCCGGCAGCTAAGCCCTTCATGTTCGTTCCGGGCCACCTTCCCAATTGCAAACAAAGGCGCATTGTGGGGATTGATACGGGTTTCCTCTCCTGTGACTTCGTTGACATAATCCGAAACAAGCAGGATGTCCAGGTCCTTAGCCATCTTGTTGGCAATCAGAGACCTGACCAGGTAAAACATGCTGTATAAACTCCTGTTCTTCCTGTCCTCAATAGCCTCAACAGAGTCAACTTCGCTTTCAGGTACAATGCTCATCATATGAACGATCTGAGTTATGTTTTTCGACTTGATTCCTTCCATCAAGTCCATGTAACCTGCTTCATCATTAGACACCTGGAAGCTGTCCCCTCCAAACTTCTTAAAACCGTCACCGTAGCTTACTTCTATTACATTTCTTCCTTCCTGTCTCATTTTGGCTGCAACCTGGTCAGAAATCCCATTTTCGTCCTTGAATAACAAAACACTCCCGCTTGCCGCCCTTTTCATTTTGATGTCCTGAAGGGACCATCCGGTAACATGATACTGCTCTTTTTTCATTACCGATGGTTTGAAAGCATCCTTGAATACCTTTTTTATAACATACCCCTTGATATCTGCGATAATTCCGCCATTTTCATCTATAAGTGCTATGTCCATCGAAACTGTCTGCATGCCTTTTTCCAAAACGCCGTTTATTTTCTGATGGCTGAAAAATCTTGGCGGTATCGGCTTGTATATTTTCAGGCTCTTGTAGGAAATGGGGAGATATAAACCTTCTTCCACCCTATTGGCCAATTTTTCTATTGCCAGGTTCACAGAATTGTCAAGTAGGGAAGGGTACAGGACATATTCTTTCGTATCATCACTGAAGGCATTATCTATCTCAAGCTCTGTCAATACCTCTCCATCCCCGATCAGTGCCCTTTTAACGTTTCTCCATCTTGGGCCAAAAGTGAAACCGCCCATTGGTGAGCTCATGTCTACATTAAGCTCCTCTTTGCTGCACCTGTCATGCAGGATTTTCAGGTTTACAACTCCCTTGTCCTCCTTTGTTTCCGGACATATCGTTCCCTCTGCATGTATCAGCCATGTTTCTTCAGCCTCTGTATTCTCAGGCTTACTCCTGCTGGCTATTTTGAAGCTTAATAACCCTTTTTCCCTCCTGATAATCGTATGAACTTCTTTTGTCTCATTCTTATCCACTACAAGCGGAGCTAAAAAAACAACATCCGAAAGTTCTGCGCATATCCCACCGCAAGAGTTTTTTGCTGCTGCTCTTGCCATCTCCAGGTATGTGATACCCGGTATGACATTCATCCCCATAATGACATGCTCGGTTAAAACCCAGTGCCTGTCCACACTGAATTCGGTCAGGTAAATTTCCTGATCAAGAGTTTTTACAAGACATCTGTCAATCAAGGGATGCATTCTCACCCCTGCTTCCGGCTTTGATACTTCTTTATCAGTCTGTTGTTTAATCCAATATGTCTTATGTTCGAAAGGATATGTAGGAAGGCTGATCTTTTTATATGTACAGTTTTTGTAGAGCTCCATCCATTTAACATCCGCTCCCTTTATGTACATGCTGCAAATTTCACGGAGTTCCTTGTCAATTGACCTGTTTTTCAAGTCCTCAAGCTGTTCAAGCATTTCGGAAGTGTATTTATCAATCTCCCTCTTCTCGCTTTTAGTGATCTCTCCCGGCAGGTTTTGCCTCATATTGTCCGATACGACTCTATGCTCGCCGTAAAAAATATTTGCGTCATGTATTTCGTCCAACTTTGCATCGTTTAGTATATTAAGCTTTTCAGCCAGATCCCCTGTGTCTTTAACAAGCATAGCCAATCTGCTTTGGTAATGCATCCTGCCTGTGCTTCCTGTAAAGCATAAATCACCCAGACCTATTTCACCGGATTCCTTGACAAATTTGCAATATCTGCTTATATAATTCTTTAAGGCATTTTCGCTTCTTGCTGACAATGTAAACACGAAGGGTCCATTATTCATTGTACTTTCAGGCAACTTGGGAGCTTCCTCCAGAACCATATGGCAATTTGTCCTGCTGAAACCGAAGGAGCTCACTCCTGCACGCTTCGGGTTGTCACCACTGTCCCAGTTTTTCAGTTTGTCATTCACATAAAGCGGAGATTCGGAGAAATCTATAAAAGGATTCGGTTCTGTAAAATTGATATTCGGAGGTATCTGACCGTTTTTCATTGCCAGTACAACTTTTAAGAGCGAGGCAATTGCAGCCGCACTCACGCCATGGCCTATATTCGGCTTCACCGAGCCGATTCCGCAAAACTGCTTTCTTTTTGTGAATTTTTCAAAAGCGGTTTTAATGCCTTTCACCTCTACCGGATCACCAAGTACCGTACCTGTAGCATGGGCTTCAAGATATGAAATGGTTTCTGGATTCAAACCCGAATCCTCCCAGGCATTGAGTATGGTTTCAGTCTGTGTTTCTGCGCTTGGAGCCGTTATTCCGTTAGTTGTACCATCATTTCCGATTGCACTTCCCTTGATTACAGCATATATGTTATCCCTGTCCTTCACAGCCTTTTCAAGTGGTTTGAGAATAACAAAGCCTACACCCTCTCCCCAGACGGTGCCTTTTGACTTTTTATCAAAAGCGCAAAGTATTCCGTCGTCTGATTCAACGCTGTCGAAATTCGCATCTATTTGCCGTATCAGATTTATGCCACCTGCAACGGCCATATCACATTCCTTGTTTTTTAGAGCTTTACACGCCAGATGAGTAGCTACCAGTCCAGAGGAACATGCAGTATCCACAACAAGATTCGGACCGTGAAGGTTGAGTATATAAGATATCCTGCTTGCAAGAACAGAAGTCATTGAGCCTGTCATTACCAAAAGATCCTGATGCTCGGTCATTTTGTTGTATTCCATCTGGTAGGTATGATCAATACCTACATAAACACCTGTTTTCGAACCGTATATTCCTTCATTCGAATAACCGGCATCCTCAATTGCCTCCCATACAGTTTCAAGGAACAGCCTTTGAGTTGGGTGCATGGAAATAGCTTCCTTTGGAGAAATTCTGAAAAATCCCGCATCGAAACCAGATACGCTCTCAAGCCAGCCGGCTTTCATGTTGATACCCTTTCCCTGCTCCTTAGCCCTCTTTTCAGGAAAATTGCGGATGACCTCCACTCCGTTTTTCAAATTAAACCAGTATTCATCGGCATTATCAGCACATGGGAATTTACAAGCCAGACCTATAATTGCTATTTCATCCCTCTGAAATTCTCTGCTCTGATTTATCTCTTTTAGTATGAGCAAAGACATTTCCTTGTTAATATTGCCCTTCTTATTCTCTTCGAGAATATACCTATTAATGGTATCCTTGTTACTCATCCCCACACTGCCCCTCTCAATCCATGGTTCTTCCGCTAAAAAAGCTTCCTGCCTAGTTCCCGCCCAATATCTTTAATGCATTTTCAATAGAGGTCTCTCCCGATTCCAGTCCGTCCAGAAGTGTCTTGATGCTGTCATCGGTGATTTCCATATTTTCTTCCCTGCTTACTTTCTTTTCCGCCTTGGTTATCCCGAGCTTTTCATCTATATATGCAGACATTTGCTGAACCGAAGGGTATGAAAAGACATCCGAAATATCAATTGCACCCTCAAAAACCTTGTTTACTTCCTTTAGTAATTGTATTGCCATCATGGAGTCACCCCCAAGGGAAGAAAAGCTGTCAAAAATATCTATCTCTTGAAGCCCCAGTACATTCGACCAGATCTGAGCCATCCTGCCTTCCGTGTCATTATAGCTTTCTTCCACTCTTCCTTTTATATGGGTTTTCTCATTGTTTTCCTCAAGCACCTTCTGTTTATTGTCAGAAGCAAGTCTTGCCTTGTGTTTTTCCAGTACACCCTCTATCTGGTCTGAAAGCCTGAAGCGCAGCCCTTCCTTACTCTTAACAAGTTTTAAAGAGTTCAGTTCCCCAGGCATCACTCTTTGAGTCTGTGAACCCAGAATTTCTTCAAAGTACCTTAAGGCTTTTGCTGTAGAAACTGGCAAAACAGGAGTATCCCCTTCCCTTATGCCATAATCGGCCGCCATGCCTGTCTCCTTCCACGCAGGCCAGTTTATTGCAATAGTCCGCTTGCCTTTCCTTGACCGTAATGCTGCAAATGAATCAAGGAACGAATTGGCTGCTGTGTAGTCGCCTTGTCCGGGATCACTGAAAATTGAAAGTATGGAAGAGAACATTACGAAGAAATCCAGTTCATCCTTATCGGTCAGGCTGTCGAGCAGCCATGTTCCCTTGATCTTCGGAGAAACAGCCCTTTCAAACATCTCCTTCTCCTTGAACATCATAAAGCCGTCGCCAGCGATGCCTGCACAGTGGATAACACCGTTTATGGCGCCGTAACAGGATCGTATATTGTTCAATATGTCCTCCATGGCATGTAAGTCTGCTACATCTGCACTATAACAGCTTACTTCACTTCCGGATTGCTCTATTTGCCTCACCGCCCCAATCGCCCTGCAAAGCTTTTTATCTTCACCCTTTGCAAGCACTGAATCCCATTGTCCCCTTTCAGGCATCTCAGACCGGTTTATAAGAGCTATCTTTACCTTGTTTTTACCCGAAAGGTATTTGCCGATCTCAAGTCCCAACCCGCCCATACCTCCGGTAATTATATAGACACCGTTTTCCCTTATCACAGGTTCACTGCCCTGAACCTTTTCCAGATCAACCTTTCTTAACTCTTCAACAAATCTTTTATTCCCGCGGTAGCATGACATGTAGGTACTACTTTGAGCTTTCATCTCATGCAGGATGCATTCAATTCCTGTAGCCTCGTCAATATCAATGCCTCTGCATTTAATGTTTTCATGCTCCAGTGCAATGATCTTCCCCATGCCCAAAAAAGCCGAATTCATAGGTTTTAGAACCTTTTCTCTCTTTGAAACCTCGTTAGCATGTTCTGAAACCAGCAGGATTTCAATATCCTTGCTGTATTTGCATGCAACAAGTGCCTTTGTCAGATAAAGCAGACTAATAGTCCCAAGCTCCTGCTCATCCTCAATATCCTCCAGGCTCATGACTTCTCTCCTTGACAGGGTCATCATATGAAGAATACGAGTCAGGTTCCTGTCCGACAATTCTGAGAAAAGCGCCCTGTAATCACTTTCCTTTCTGCCTATCCGGTACTTGCTGTCACTGAGCTTTTCAAAGCCGCCGCCTTCTTCCACTTCAATAACACTGCAGCCGTCAGCCCTGAGCTTCCCAGCAAGCTTTGCCCCGTATCCTGCTCTGTCTGTAAGAACAAGGATGCTTCCAGCCTTAATGTCTTTATTGCTATCGTCGGGTTCACTGCCGACCCAGGCAATTTCGAAATAAACGCCGCCCTTTTCAGTCATTTCTCCGGGATTGAACTCATCCTCCCTGACTTTTTTAATGCTGTAGTCACTGACCTCAGCGAAAACTCTACCGCCCTCATCTATAAGGGATACGTCAAAAGTCACGGTTTCCATACCCTTCAAGGTCTTTTCATTCACCCTTATATGGCTGTAGAACCTGCCCGGCATCTTTCCGTAAACTTTCAGGCTCTTGTAGAAGAAAGGAAGATACAGCCCCTTTCCGATCCTCTGGCTGATTGCATTTACAGCGTTGTCCAGCATTGCAACATGCAGGTTGAACTTGCCGATGTCATCAACTATGCTTTCAGGAAGTCCCAGCTCCACAAGTGCTTCACTCTTGCCTACAGCTACGATATTGTCGTTGTGCCATCTTTGGCCCAATGTGATTACGCTCTCTCTTGGATTTGTATCGATTATTCCGTCTTCACCCTTTTCAGAGTTGAGTTTTCTCTCTAAATCCTTGATATCGGACACCTTTTCTTGAATTTCGTCTAATTTGCAGACCTTGAATTCAGCATGTCTGATCCACTGTTCATCCAGTTCCCCGGGATTGATTCTGCTGGCAAATGTAAATTCAATATGTCCCTTCTGCTTTGACAGAATGGTATGGATTTCTCTTGTTTCGTTTTCCTTTACAATAGCAGGTGTGAGGTAAATGATGTCCTTTATCTCTATGCTGCTGCCATAATATTTTTTTGAAATCTCTACTGCCATTTCAATATATGTAGTTCCCGGGATCACATAGTTGCCCATTATCTTATGGTCTTTCAGCACCCAATGCCTGTCCACACTGAATTCTGTCATGTAAATGTCCTGATAAAGCGATTCGGCCAGACATATATCCACCAGTGGATGTGCAATTTCCTTGACCTTTTTCACACCGGTTTCCTTAGACGGATTATTGCCGGCACTCTTGTCCTCGAACCAGTAGCGCACCCTTTCAAGCGGATAATAAGGGAGATTGATTCTCCTTCTACCCTGACCATTATACAAATCCTTCCACTCTACTTTTGCACCCTTTACATAAAGGTCACACAGCTCTGCTGCCGCCGGATAGCTGTAATTTTGAAGCAATTGGCTGAGTTTCGCTTCAGCGGCCCTGCTCATTTTTCTTCTTTCACCTTCTGTAATTTCTCCTTTTTCACGAACTGTCTTATTATCCGGTGCAATCCTGTGTTCCCCGAAATACACCCCGAACTTGTTCAATTCATTAAAGTCCGTTTCTGCAACATAATTAATTTTTTCCTGAAGGTCCTCAAAATCCTTCACCAGCATTACTATCCTGCAGTTATAATGGCCTCTTCCCGTATTGCTTGTATAACATACATCACTGATGTCATGGTTTTTTGATGAAAATTCTCTTTGCAGATTTCTTGCAATCTGCTTTAAAACCTGTTGATTCCTTGCTGAAGCTGTAAATATTTCAAAGTCATTGTTCTTTGAATCGGCTCCCTGTATGCGTTGAGGGGCCTCCTCAAGCAATACATGACAATTGGTTCCGCTGAAGCCAAAAGAATTAATACCGGCCCTTCTCGGAGATTCACCCTTCTGCCATCTCCGCAGCCTGTCGCTTATATATACGGGAGAGTCCGCAAAGTTTATGTATGGGTTTGGTTCGGTAAAATTATTGCTGGGTGGAATACTCTTATTTTTCAGCATCATAACCACCTTCAACAAGGACGCCAGGCCCGAGGCTGCAACCAGGTGCCCTATGTTCGTTTTAACCGAACCAACTCCGCAAAACTGCCTTTTATCTGTAAATGCTCTGAAGGCATTGGTCATAGCCTTTATCTCTATGGGATCTCCAAGTACGGTTCCGGTTCCATGTGCTTCTACATACTCTACTGATTCCGGATTAATCCTTGCTTTTTTCCAGACATTCACAAGGAGACGCTCCTGCGCTCCCGCATCAGGAGCGGTAATCCCGTTCGACGCACCGTCGTTGTTTATCGCACTGGCCTTGATAACAGCATGAATAGGGTCGCCATCGGCAAGTGCCTTGCTTAAGGACTTTAATACTACAGCGCCCAATCCTTCTCCCCATACTGTTCCGTTTGCTTTCTTGTCAAAGGTCTTTACTGTATTGTCACTCGATTCAACAGAGTCCAATTCATTCAGCTGACTCTTAAAATTCTTCGGGCGGTAATTAAAACTGCTCAAACCGCCGACTATTGCCATTTCACATTCTCCATTCCTGATTGAGCTGCATGCGGTATGAACGGAGACAAGTCCGGAGGAGCAGGCTGTGTCTATAACAATACTTGGACCATGCAGATTGAATATGTATGAAATCCGGCTTGAAAGAATACTCGGCCATGTGCCTGTCACTACCATGGGATCGGAGATAGCAATCTGCTTGTATTTAAGCTCCGAGACATGGTCCAAACCGACAAAAACCCCGGTATTTGTACCATATATCCTGTCCCCGCAGTATCCTGCGTCTTCTATGGCTTCATATGCAACCTCCAGAAACATCCTCTGATCAGGATCCATTGTCCTTGCTTCCCTTGGGGGAATGCCGAAAAATGCCGCATCAAACTTGTCTATCTCATCGAGAAAGCCCCTTGTTTCGTATTTCAAGTCAAGGTGTCCGTCTTCCCTGATAGCGTTTTCTTCAACCAGTTCCTGGTGATGAAACTTCAGCAAATAGGCTTCCGTATCCTTGATTCTGCTCTTTGGAAGCTCGTCTATGCAAATTCTTCCATCTCTGATGTTATCCCAGTACTCTTCAAGGTTTTTCGCCTTGGGAAACCGCCCGGACATACCAATGATTGCAATTTCTTCATCATGCCCCTGTGGCTTTTCCTTCAACTCAAGCAGCATTTGCTTTGCTTCAGCCTGTGAAATGTTCTGGCTTGCAACCTGCTTATAAATGTAATTTTTCAACGATTCCATATGTTTGCACCAACTTCTCTAGTAATATTTTTCAGCGTCACTGACAGAAATTTCACCTTTTGCCAGCTTAGACAGAAGTTTATCAAGCTCGTCTTCCTCATTTTGAATGCCGGCAGTTTCCTCCGCAGTCATCTTATTCATGCGGCCTTCCAGATAAGCTGCCATTTCATTGACAGTGTCATATGCAAATACATCTGCGATGTCAATCATACCCGGGTACTCGTTTTCCAATTTTCTTAAAAGTCTTGTGGCAAGTATGGAGTCTCCTCCAACTTCACCAAATCTGTCGAATATGTTGACTTCTTCCAACCCAAGAATCTCACCCCATATTGCTGCAACCTTTAATTCCGTAGTGCTGAATGCAGGTTCGTCCTCTCCGCCCGTCACCATGATGCATTGAGAAGCTTCAACATCACTTGCCTGGATGGTTTTTATTGAAGAGTCATACTCATTTATCATTAATTGCGTTTCATCGGCCAGACTTAATGGGAGCATGTCCTTCAAGCCTGCAACTACACCATAATTCAATTCCCCAATTATCACCCTGTGGGTTTGCTTACCAAGAACCTCCTGCAGTGAAAATATTGCGGTTTCAGTTGTAATACCCTTTAAGGTATTACCCGAGTCGTCAACCCCATAGTCCACTGCCATACCCGTTTCACTCCAGGAAGGCCAGTTTATTGAAAGGGTTCTCTTTCCCTGTTTGGACCTAAAGGCCGCAAATGAATCCATGTATGCATTAGCTGCTGTATAGTCTCCCTGACCCTGTCCCCCCATTATGGAAGTTATTGATGAAAACATTACGAAAAAGTCAGGATTGTCATTTTCAGTAACCCTATCCAAATTCCAGGTTCCCTGTATTTTCGGAGCCAGGACATTATTGAAATTCTCTTCTTCCTTTCTTATGATGAAGCCATCTCCCGCCACCCCTGCGCAGTGTACTATTCCGTTGATCGGGCCGAATTTACCTCTTAACTCCTCAATAATGACTTTCATTGCATCAAATTCCGATACATCGGCACTGAAGCAAAGAACCTCGGAACCGCCTTTTTCCATCTCACGTATTGCTCTTATCGCCCGTATAAGCTTGTTATCCAGACCGGATTCCAGTACACCCTCCCATTCCTCTCTGGAAGGCAGCTTTGTCCGATTGATAAGAACCAATTTCACCCTGCTTCTTGAAGCAAGATACTTTCCAACCTCAAGTCCCAATCCACCCATACCCCCTGTAATTATATAGAGGCCGTTCTCCTTGATGTCCAGTTTGTGGCTATGGATTTTAGAAAGGTTCAATTTCTTGAACTCATCTATGTACCTCTTCGTACCACGGTAAGCAGCCTGATAGGAATTTCCCCCGTGCCTGAGCTCCTGGATAACGCTTTCAGGTGGCGTGTCATCATCAATATCTATACACCTGCATTTCAAATTCGTATATTCCTGGCGTACTACCTTTCCAAGCCCGAACATAGAAGCGCTATGCGGATTTATCGTCTTCTCGCTTTTTGTCACTTCATTTGCATATCTTGCAACAAGAACAATATCAATTTCATTATTGAATTTATTTGAAATCAGTGCCCTGGTCAAATGGAAGAGGCTACAAACCCCTGATTTCTGAAGCCGCAAAAGCTCAGCCGTACTTTCAGCCCTTCCGCCATGTGAGAGAGCAGCAAGGTGGATTATACGAGAAAGCTTCCTCCCCCTTAATCTTTCCAGCAAGCTTTGATAACCGTCTTCTTCTCCATTAATGACATACCTGTTCTTATTGACCTCGCTGAATACTTCACCCATCTCCACTTCAATCAGGCTGACACCCGCAGCTCTCAGCTTCTCTACCAATTCATGGCTGAATTTGTCCTCTGGTAAGAAGATTAGAGTTTCTCCCTCAGGCATTTCCATTTCATTCTCTTTTGACATTTCCAATTTCCAGCCTATTTCATGGAAAATGTTCCTGTTTTCTTTCAGCTGCCTGTATTTAAACTCATCTTCCCTGACCCTTTTGATTACATAGTCCTTTACTTCAACGAAAACCCTGCCGTCCTCTCTTATAAGAAAAATATCGAAGCGGACAGTTTCATTACTGTTTTTCTCCAGGTCCTTCCTTTTCAAATAGCTGTAGAACCGTTCCGGGGTCGTCCCATAAACAATAATATTCCGATAGGAAAGCGGAAGGTACGAGCCCTCACCAATCAGTGAATTTGCCGCATTTACACTGCGATCCATCAGAGAAGGATGGAGATAAAGCCTTGCCAAATCATCTGCATATGCTTCAGGCAATTCAAAAAAAGCAAGATATTCCCCGTTTGAACCTGCATACATCTTCTTTCTGATTTCCGTCCACCTTGGCCCTGTATCTACAAATACCTTTTTGTCATCAGGGATCTCCTTCATATTGGAACTGTATATGATATCATTTACACAAAGAACCGGAACATTGTCTTTTCTGACTGTCCGTACTCTGCCCTCCAAATGCCTGTTCCAGCCGTGCCCTGCCTGTGATTCGCTGGCTATCAGAACATCACAGCAATTATCCTTCTCACTTAAAATAATCTGAATTTCTTTATTTTCACCCTCGTTCAATACAAATGGCGATAGAAATAAAACATCTTCCAATTCAAGGTAACTGTAGATCAGATGCTTGGAGTAAATCTGCCTAATCATCTCCAGATAGGCTGTTCCGGGCATGACGCACTTTCCGGTTACCTTGTGCTCACCGATCACCCAATTGTCAACGGTATTGAAGTTTGCCGCATAGATTTCCTGACCGGGGGATTTTATGACACACCTGTCCAGCAGGGGATGCTCAAACTCTTTATCCTTAACTGCCTGCAGCCCGGTTTTCTGAAGCTTCGGTTCTACCCAACAGCGTGAACGCTTAAACGGGTATGTTGGTAAACTGACTTTTTTTCTGCCTCCTTTGTACAGCAGATCCCAGTCTATTTCCGCCCCTTCTGTATAAAGCCTGCACACCTTGTCCAGAACAGCTTCAAGTCCCCCACCAGCGCTCTGATATCCCTTAATAAGCTCATTTGCGAGCCTGCCCGACTCTCTTGCGGCCTCCTCGCTTATTTCATTGTGCCTTAATTCCTTATTTCCTGAAACTATCTTGAATTCTTTATAGTAAACTCCCTTACCTCTATCCGGATTATAGCCAAAGCCATTGAGCCTCTCTATTAATTCGGCCCTTGAATTTATCATTATAGCCAACCTGTGGTTGTAATGCATTCTGCCGGAATTAGCAGAATGGCATATATCCTGAAGAAGTACCTCTTCATTCCAGGCAAGGTACTTTTTATAATCATTGACGAGTCTGGTCAAAGCTTCCCTGTTCCTTGCGGATAAGGTGAAAACCTGAACCTCCTGCTGAACTTCCTCTTCCGGTTTCTTTTCTACATGTCTGTACTCCTCGATGACCACATGACAGTTGGTTCCTGCCAGTCCAAAGGAGCTTACCCCGCCCCTTAACGGGAAGCCGTCTGTTTCCCATTTGGTGAGCCTGTCGTTTATGTATACTGGCGAGTTGATGAAGTTAATCTTTCTGTTAGGTCTTTTAAAATGTATATTAGCCGGAATTTCCCTATGCTTAAGCGCCAATACAAGCTTGAAAAGGCCTGCCATTCCAGCCAGATTGTCCAGATGTCCGATATTTGTCTTAACAGATCCGACGGCACAAAAATTCTTTCTGTCTGTATGCTTTTGGAATGCCCTTTCAATGCCGCTTATTTCAATTGGATCACCCAGCCTTGTGGCTGTTCCGTGCGCTTCAATGTATGAAATCGTTTCAGGATCGATTCCTGCATTTTTCCAGGCCTCTAGTATTACCTCTTCCTGAGCTGCTGAATTCGGCGCTGTCAAACCAATACTGTTTCCATCCTGATTGATTGCACTGCCTTTTATTACGGCATAAATATTATCACCGTCAGATACGGCTTTTTTCAAGGGTTTCAGCAAAATAGCCGCAACTCCTTCTCCCATGCTTGTTCCATCTGAGCTGTCATCAAAGGTTCTCGCCCTGTCCCCGGGTGAGCCAATGCCGATGTCTTCATCCACACTTTTTTTGATAGGCATTATGTTTATTTTTACACCGCCGGCTACCGCCATATCACAATCGCCGTTAATAATCCCCTTGCAAGCTAGATGCACTGCTGTCAGTGCTGATGAGCATGCTGTATCAACCGCCACACTTGGGCCTTTCAGATCCAGGATGTATGAAATCCTGCTTGCAATAATGGATTTGACATTCCCCGGGACTGAAATATCCCTGTATATACCGGGATCAGCCGCATTAACATACATGTGGTATTCATATTTCATATCGCTGCTGTGACCAATGTAAACACCAGTTTTTGAGCCTTTAATCCTGCTGCTGCCATAGCCCGCATCCTCAATAACGCTCCATGCTGTTTCAAGGAACACTCTCTGGTTAGGATCCATTAATCTGGCTTCATTTGGAGAAAGATTGAAAAACTCATAATCAAATTTGTCTATATCTTCCAGATACCCCGCTTCACATAAACTTGGAGGATCCTCTGGCATAAAACCGTTCGGCAATAAGGGGAGTGCATCCTTCAGCCTCTTCTCCGGGAATGCCCTGATACAGTCTTTTTCATGCCTCAGATTTTCCCAGAACTCTGCTATATTTGGAGCAAGCGGAAATTTACCGCTCATTCCAATAATTGCAATGTCCGCCTTTGAAGTTTTCTCCACCTTCCGGGACAAGGTCACATCCCTGCCGTCATCCCTTATTTCATTCAGGTTCAGTAATTTGTTCTGCACTTTGTACACCCCTTAAGAGCTAAAAAGCTGATGTAAACTATTCCTTACCCGGCATTTTGAAATCTGGAAAAAGCTGACGTGTGCCAGTCTCATCAAATATCTGGTTAAACCTTTCAATCTGCTCCTCCACAGGCGTTTTCTTAGTTCTGAATATGAGTCCCAATATTGAAAGAGCTTCCTTCATTTGTTCCACTGTAGGCCTTTTCCCGCTGCTTTCTATTTCCTCCTGCATTTGCTGCATCTTCTTATAAGGCTCAATTACTCCTGTCCGGTACTCTTCGTTGTCCCAGTTGGTGTTACGCGTACAAACAGCCACAGCCATACACCTTGTAACTACAGTAGGCCCTTCAGCCTTAATGCTGTCGGTTGACTGTTCTTTCATACTTTTTGACAATGCCTCAACATCCTCACTTTTATCAAATGAGTATGTTTTTATGCTCTGTGCATTCTTCTTCATGAGGTTTCTCAACACAGTCTGCGGACCGATTTCAACAGCTGTATCGACTCCCGTTTTTTCAAGGTACTGCATGGAAGCAACCCATTGAACCGGTGCCACCAGCTGTACGGTTAGGTTTTCGATTATTTCCCTCTCACTCTCGTATGGCAGTGAAGTTACATTTGAAATAACCGGATAGTTAAAGCTACCATATTCATATTTAGAGAGCTCCTCTTTCAACCTGTCTGCTGCGGGCTTCATCAGTGGACTGTGAAAAGGCGCGCTCACCTTTAAGAAGGTTACAGTCCCTCCCATCTCACCAAGCCTGCTTCCGGCTTTTTCAACTGCTTCCTTGTTTCCGGATATGACTGTCTGGGTTGGAGCATTATAATTTGATACAACAACAATCTGAGACACTGTTGATATTTTACCGCACTCTTCTTCTATCAGTTTCTTGTCCAGTCCCACGATTGCAGCCATCGCCCCGGTCCCGAGTGCATCTGCAGCCTCCTGCATAAATACCCCTCGTTGTCTCACGATCCTCAAAGCATCAGAAAATCTGACCGCACCGCTGCAAACCAACGCAGAATACTCTCCAAGGCTGTGTCCTGCCGCGCATACCGGCGATGTTTTAAATTGGTCCATGAAGACCCTGTATGCGGCAACGCTTGCTGTCAAAATGGCAGGCTGTGCATTACGTGTAAGAGTCAGTTCCTGAATATCCCCCTCAAAGCACAGCTTCTTCAATTCGAATTTCAATACCTCATCAGCCTCATCAAAGGTCTGTCTGGCCAAATCAGACTGTTCATACAGGGTCTTCCCCATTTTTACATACTGTGACCCCTGCCCGGGAAATAATAACGCCAGTTTAGTCATATTAATCATCCACCCTTCATACCTCTATAAAGATTAAGTATTTATAATTTTATTTATAGTCACGTCCGCAGTTTTTACAAACAATTTGAACAACTCTGCCGCTTTGGAGTATTTAATCCTGGTTGAATCATATTGGAATTCCAGGTTTATACTCCCATCGTTTATTACAGCCTTGAGCAATATGTGACAAACACCGAAGTCTCTGATATTGACTTCTTCAATACACGAGAAGGCTGCTATTACATGCTTGTGTTCTTTAGCCGCCTTTCCTGCGATTGAAGCCCCCAAAGTATATGAACCGGTTGAACCGCTCATTTTTAAACTGCTGCTTACCTCTTCCAAAAGAGAAACTATACTTTCAACCTCAGACAGATCCACTATCAATTGAACGGCATTTTTTCTGTCAACCGGCTTCTGGACAGCGACTTTATCCTGCCCAGTCACTTCTGCCAGAAGATATGAATAGAAAGAAAACAGAATAGCTTCCGTTTCAAACCCGTTCTCATTAAGCGCCATCAGGCTCTCATAAAACTCATTACTAATTACATATTCGAAAACCGTATCTTCGCTCTCTTCATTTTCATCAATATCAACAAGATATTCCTCCGGAAATTCCAATGGAAGAATACTTTCACCCACTGATGCCTTTATATCGATGCTGATAAATCTTGCCAGCATGGAAATCGTCGGATTGGCAAATATGTCTGCGACCCCCACCCTGCCCGGGAAAAGACTTTCCAGACTGTTAAGCATAAGAACCAGCTTTAGTGAGTTGCCTCCTACCTCGAAGAAGTTGTCATTTACACTTATGGAATCCAGCTTCAATATTTCTCTCCAAACAGCTGCTACAGCTTTTTCAGTATCCGTCATGGCAGCAGTGTATTCACTTTCCGGTTTTTGCTGAATCCTACCAGGCTCCGGAAGCTCTTTCCTGTCTATCTTGCCGTTGGGTGTCATTGGAAATTTTTCAAGGAAGGTATAATTTTGAGGCACCATATAGTCCGGCAGATACCTGGAAAGATGCGTGCGTATCTCAGGAACTGGTATCTCAGCATCAGATATATAGTACAATGCCAGGTACTTGTTCTTATCGGTATCCTCTTTTACCACACATAGGCAATTTTTTATGCAGCCTAATTCCAGCATACACTTCTCTATTTCCGACAGTTCGATCCTGTAACCCCTAACTTTGACCTGAGAATCCATCCGTCCGATGAATTCAATTTCCCCATTTGGAAGGAACCTGGCTAAATCACCCGTTTTATACATTAGTCCGGAATTGAAAGGATTTCTGACAAATCTTTCAGAAGTCATTTCCGGCATATTCAGATATCCCCTTGAAAGTCCGTCACCAGCCAAATGAAGTTCCCCGGCTACACCAGTCGGTTGAATGCGGTTATATGTGTCAAGAATGTAAGCCGTGGTGTTTGCAATGGGCCTTCCGATATTGATTTCCCTGCAGCCTGTAACGTCTTTAATTGTAGACCAGACTGTAGTTTCAGTAGGGCCATATACATTGTAAATCCTTGTATTCTTAAGTTCCCTTAGAGATTCAAGAAGCATTTCAGGGAACGCCTCGCCCCCTACTATCAATTCCTTTATATTCTTAAGGTACTCTATTGACTTTACGTACTGCAGAAGCATCTGAAGCCTTGAAGGAGTAATCTGAAGCAGATCAACTCCGTTACTTTTAATCAGATCGCATAGCGCACCCGGATTAAGCTGCTGTTCCTCATTTGCAATTACTATTGTGTTTCCCTTTGCCAGGGGCAGAAGTGTTTCCAGTACGAAAATGTCGAATGAAACAGTTGTAAGGCACAAAACAGTCTTGTCTTCTGAAAAATCTATCTTGTCCGTTATTCCCTTAATCAGGTTGACTACATTCCTGTGCTCAATCATAACCCCCTTGGGCTTGCCTGTTGAACCGGAAGTATATATGACGTAGGCAAGATTTTCAGGTACGGTTATATTTTCAACCCTAGACCCGTCAATACATGACAAGGACTCATCACCAGGATCGATAACAGCTATACCTCTTCCACTTTTGTCCATGCTGTTCTGCATCAAAAGAATACCAGCCCCGCTGTGGTCAAGCATATACCTTATTCTTTCGGAAGGATACTCGGGATCAATGGGAAGATACGCCCCTCCTGCCTTAAGTACACCCATAATTCCGACTAGCAGATCAAAGGAACGATGTAACACAAGACCAACAATACTGTCTGCCTTGACACCTTTTTTACGGAGTATCCTTGCCAGTTTATTCGACTCTTTATCAAGCTCCCTGTAGGTCATTTTTTTATCCCCAAAGACAAGGGCGGCCTTTTCAGGGTGCTTATCAACCTGTTCTTCAAAAAGTTGATGAATTGTTTTATCAGAGTCATAATCCGCAGAGGTTCTGTTGAAGCCGCAAATTATCTGTTCCTTTTCTTCTGAGGACAACATTTCCATATTCGAAAGCTTGATGTCAACATTTCCGGCAGCCTGCTTCAGAAGGTTTACAAAATGTCCGGCGAGTCTTTCAATTGTAGTCCTGCTGTAGATCTCTGTGCAGTATTCAAGGTAGAACTCCAAACGATCCCCTTTCTCTGCAGCATTCAGTGTAATGTCAAACTTTGAGACCTTTCGCTCAGTTTTTAGTTCCGTTACTTTAAGCCCATCAATTTCAAACTTCTCAGAATGCATATTCTGCATTGTGAACATTATGTCAAACAAGGGGCTTCTGCTCATGTCTCTTGCAAGATTCAACTTATCAACCAGACTCTCAAATTGACAGTCCTGATTTTCGTATGCCTTAAGGGAGTTTTCCCTGACCTCCCCGAGGAATTCTCCGAAAGTTTTATTGCCCGATGGGTAGTTTCTCATAACAATGGTGTTTATAAAAGCGCCTATTATATTTTCCATATCTGTGTGCTCTCTGCCTGCCACGGGAGAACCCACAAGGATATCTTCCTGTCCCGTGTATCTGGAAAGCAGTACGTTGAAAGCTGCCAGCAGAAACATGTATAGTGTCACACCGTTTTCAGCTGCGGTTCTTCTCAATGCCTGGACAAGCCGGTTTTCCGGTTCAAACCAGAATCTGTCCCCCTCAAAGCTTTGCTTTGGAGGCCTTATAAAATCAGTTGGCATTTTGAGTACGGGAATTTCGCCTGAAAATGCTTCCAACCAGTACTTTTCCTGCCGCTTCACGTTTTCCGATTGCTGAATATTCTTCTGCCAGAGAGCAAAGTCCTTATACTGGGCTTTTAAATCCGGGAGGGGCTTGCCATTATAAAGCTTTATGAACTCCTCCTTCAGTATTTCCTCCGATATACCGTCAGAAACGATATGATGCATATCTCGCAGTAAAACGTACTTGTCTTCTGCAACTTTTACCAGCCGGACTCTAAAAAGCGGAGCCAGCCCCAAATCAAACGGACGGATAAAGTCACTCATCAGCTCATTAACCAAAGCATCCGTGTCACCCATATCCTTTTGCCGGCTGTCCGATTCCATGTATTCCAATGTAAACTTAATATCCTTGTGTACACGCTGTATTATTTCTTCACTCATCAGCTCAAAGGATGTCCTCAGGGCTTCATGCCTTGCAACTATAGTTCCAAAAGCCTTTTCAATCGCTTCCCTGTCAGGCTGACCTTCAAGTAATAATGCCTCTGGCATATTATAACCGGTTCCGGTATCTTCCAGCAGATTGACAAGGAAAGTCCTTTTTTGAGCTGATGAAACAGGATAGTATTCCATTTCTGGGGCAGCAGGTATTTGAGAATAATCAGCCCTTTCAGATTTCCCGGCAAGTACAGCCAACGCTTCAACAGTTGGGTTTCTGAAAATGTCCTTTACCGTAATCTCCGTGCCGAACTCTTTCTGCAGCTTCAAAGCAAGGCTCACCGCACTTAGTGAGTGTCCTCCGGCCAGGAAAAAATTATCTTTTACCCCTGTGTTATTGACATGAAGTACCTCATTCCAAATCTTAACAAGCCTTTCTTCAATTACATTTCCTGGTGCCTGATAATTGCTCTTTACACCGGTATCTGTATTACACTCGGGAAGTGCCTTTCTGTCTATCTTGCCGTTGGGTGTCATCGGAAATTCCTTTAGGAAGGTATAGCATTGCGGCACCATATAGTCCGGAAGGTATCTGAAAAGGTGGCTGCGCATTTCTGATATAGGAATCTCATTCTCAGCAATGTAGTATGCAGCCAGATACCTGTTGCCGTAACCATCCTCTTTCACCACACATAGGCTGTTGCTCACACCATTACATTCCAGTATGCACTTTTCTATTTCCTGCAGCTCGATCCTGAATCCCCTAACCTTTACCTGGTGGTCACTCCTGCCAAGGTACTCAATATTTCCATCAGGCAGCCAGCGTGCAAGATCTCCTGTCTTGTACATCCTTTCTCCGCTTATAAAAGGATCGGGAACAAACCTCTCCGCAGTCAGCTCCGGCCTGTTGATGTAGCCCCTTGCAAGGCCGTCCCCCGCGATATGCAGTTCCCCGGCAACTCCGACCGGCTGAAGCAGGTTGTTTTTGTCAAGTATATATAACCTGATGTTGTCAATGGGCTTTCCTATTGGAATTGTATTCAATATCTCTCCGGTGGAACAATCAAAGTATGAAACATCAACAGTTGCCTCCGTCGGGCCATACAAATTGTGAAGTGTTGTACCAAGAGGGGCATTCAGTAACCTGTTAAACCTTTCGACCTGCTGCAAGGTCAGTGCTTCACCGCTTGCGAAAACCTGTCTGAGGCTTTTTAAACCCGAAATATTTTTCTGCAGCTCGATAAATTCCAGAAAAGCATTAAGCATGGAAGGAACAAAATGCATGGTTGTAATTCCATTCTCCCTTACAGCTTCTGCAATCATCCCGGGGTCCTTCTCTCCGCCCGGAGTCAGCATGTACACAGCGCCCCCCTGGAAAGACCACCAGAACAGCTCCCAAACCGAAACATCAAATGTGTATGTTGTCTTCTGAAGTATTACATCTCCACTTGAAACAGGGTATTGCTTCTGCATCCAGTTAAGCCTGTTAATCACCGAATAATGCTCGATCATGACGCCTTTGGGCTTCCCGGTGGAACCTGAAGTGTAAATCACATAGGCCAGATCCCTTGATGTATTGATGTGTTCCAGGTCTGAACCGTCCCCGTTGTATATTGTTTTATCAGTAATGTCGATCACTTTTATTGTCTTGCCATCTATAGCCTTATCACTTTCCGGCAGCTGTACTCTTCCGGTTGTACTTTGCAGCAGCAGAGTGCTTCCACTGTTTTCCAGGATGTATTTAACCCTTTCCCGTGGATAATCCGGGCTGATTGGAAGATAAGCCCCTCCGGCCTTCAATATCCCCATTATTCCTATTATCATCTCAAAGGAACGCTCAGCCACAATACCTACAATACTGTCTCTTCCAACTCCATTTTCCCTGAGAAGCCTTGCCAGTTGATTGCATTTTATGTTAAGTTCCCTGTAGGTTAACCTATCCCCCTCAAAAATCACTGCTGTGTTTTCAGGGCTCTTTTCAACCTGTTCCTCGAAAAGCATTTGAATAGTCTTGTCTTTGGGATATTCGGCAAGGGTATTGTTGAACACATTTTTCAGCTGATCCTTCTCTTCCCCCGACAGCATATCAATGTCTGAGAGTCTGATATTGATGTTATCAACAACCCGCATTAATATATTTTCAAAGTGTTTTTCAAATCGCTCTATCGTTTCCTTTTTAAAAAGCCCGGTACAGTAGTCCAAGTGAAGCTCCATGCCGTCTTCTTCATCAAAAAAGGTCATTGTGATGTCAAATTTGGATGTTTTACTGTCATACTCCAGCTTTGTTACCTTGATGCCTTCAATGCTCATATCCTCAAAGTGCATATTCTGCATGGCAAACATGACATCAAACAGCGGGTTCCTACTTATATCCCTTGATATATTCAGCTTTTCAACAAGATTCTCAAATTGATAATCCTGATTTGCAAAAGCCTTGATGGAATTATCCCTTACCGCTTCTAGAAACTCCCTGAAGGTTTTACTGCTATCGGCGCGATTTCTCATCACTACAGTATTCACAAAATTTCCTATAACGTTTTCCAGATCATTATGACCTCTTCCCGCTGAAGGAGTTCCTACCAGAATATCCTCCTGTCCGGTGTATTTGGACAGCAGTACATTAAAGGCAGCCAGCAGCAGCATGTACAGCGTCACTCCATTTTCAGCCGCAAGCCTTGATAATTTCTCTCTAAATTGACGGTCAAAGACAACCCTTACTCTATCACCTTCAAAACTTTGCAAAAGTGGTCTTGAATAATCGGTTGGCATCCCGAGTACGGGAATTTCTCCCGATAATGCGTCCAGCCAGAATTCTTCCTGCAGCTTGACTGCTTCCGATTGTTGAAGCCCATTGTGCCATAGGGTGAAATCCTTATATTGTGTATTAACTTCACCCGGCTGTTTTCCGCTGATAAGCGCTGCCAACTCAGCCTTAAGTATCTCTTCCGATATGCCGTCAGAAATAATGTGGTGCATATCGCGAAAAAGAATGTATTTGTCTTCGGAGATTTTCACAAGACGCACTCTGAAAAGCGGTACACTGTTCAGATCAAAAGGACGTACAAAATCCTTCATCATGTCGTTAATCCGCTCATCCATATCCCTTATACCCTCAGATGGCTTATCCTCTTCAAAATACTCCATTTTGAATTGAACATCCTTATGAATACGCTGTACTATTTCCCCTTCAATATGCTCAAAAGATGTCCTCAGGGCTTCATGCCTTGTGACTATGGTTCTTAATGCACTATTCAGCAGCTCTTTATTAACGCATCCTTCTATCAATAATGCCTCAGTCAGGTTATAGACTGTTCCCGGGTCATCGATTCGATTGATAAGAAACATGCGTTTTTGGGCGGAAGAAACGGGATAGTATTCTGCTTCAGGTGCCCTAGGTATTGGGGTGTAATTGTACTTTCCGGTTCTGTTAATAAACCCTGCCAATGCCTCAATGGTTGGATTTGTGAATATCTCTTTGACCGATATGTCTGCATTGAATTCCTTCTGCAATCTTAACACAAGAAACGCCGCTTTAAGGGAATGTCCCCCTGACAGGAAGAAGTTATCTGTTACCCCTGCATTCCTTATATGCAGGACTTCCTTCCAGATTGACAAAAGCTTTTCCTCAACATTGTTTCTGGGCTTCACCAGGTTTATCCCGGCATCAGTATCCAATTCAAATTTTTGAAGTGATTTGCGGTCTGTCTTACCATTTGGAAGTAAAGGTATTTTATCCATCAGAACAAAATGAGAAGGAACCATGTAATCAGGAAGTTCCTTTAACAATAGCTCCCTGACGGCGATTTTATCAAGTTTGGTATCTCCTGTCAGAAAGGCACATAACGCTTTATCCCCATCATCGTTCTCATGGACAATTACTACTGCTTCCCGCACCGACCCTATCTTCAGCAATTCCGCCTCAATCTCAGTCAATTCTATCCGCATTCCTCTTATTTTTATCTGATTGTCCAGTCTGCCCAGACACTCGATGTTGCCGTCGGGGAGTATCCTCCCCAGGTCACCTGTTTTATAAATAATATCCGTTGTATTCTCACTAAAGGGATTTTTGATAAAAACACTGTCCGTCAGTGCTTTGTCATTCAGATACCCGGAAGACATGTATTGTGTCCGGATATAAATTTCTCCTGTGTTTCCCTGCGGACAAGGCTTCAATTGGTCGTCTAAAACCAGCAGCTCGGTATCTGATATGGGTTTCCCAATTGGTATGTTGATCTTGCTTGTATCTGTGGGGTCAATCATATAGTATGCTTTAGCCAGGGTGGTTTCCGTAGGGCCGTACATATTTACCAGTTGGATTCTTGAGCCGAACAGCCTGTAGAATTTATCAAGATCCTTTCCTCTTAAAGGTTCTCCGGCCAATAATATGTATTTCAGATTATAGAAATGCTTTGAATCCTGAAGTTCATTGACCATTGCCTTAAATAATGTCGGAACCATGTGAATCAGTGTAATATCGTTCTCATCTATCCAATTTACAAGCTTTCGGGGGTTCATTACCATGTCCTCATCCTCAGGGATGCAGATCGTTCCACCTGAGCACAGCGGCACGAATATATCTCTCAGGAAAGGGTCAAAAGTAGGCGTAATCAGCTGGCTTACTCTGAAACTTTCATCAACCCCGAATTGTTCGATCTCCCAATTAATAAAGTGTTTGAGGCTTGTATGCCTTCCAACAACTCCCTTCGGTTTTCCTGTCGAGCCGGATGTAAAATAAATATAACAGCTGTCATTAAATATTGAAGGTTTTTCTGCCTCATAAAAAAGAAAGTCCTCTTTACAATAAACATTAAGATGAACGTATTCATGTGAATCTATTGTGATTGGAGTTTCTATAACAACATTTATTTTTCCCGAACGTGATGCAGCTATTTGATCAAGTCTGTCAAGATATTGAGCCTCAGATAAAATCCAATTGCTCTTTGTCTCTTCAATAATGACTTTCAACCTGTTATTCGGAATTCGTTCGTTAACCGGAATGAAAACCTTCCCGGCTTTTATAATCCCAAGGATGGCTTCTATGAGAAATGGTCTTTTTTCAGCGAAAACAAGGATGTTTTCACCTATATTCTGAATACTGTTAAGAATACCTGCAATATTATCCGAGTCATGATTAATTTGGGCATAAGAATAGCTTTTGTCTCCAAATTCAACTGCTGTTTTCCCGGAGTTTCTTTCAACGATATTGTTTATAGTATCCTGTATGCTATCAAATTTCATTTGTTCCCTCCATATAACCATCCCTCAGTACCGTTTATTCCCTTAATAGTCAGTATATAAATGACATCTACTTCCCGTTTTTAGGAATTATTCATGATTAAAACACTATTATTTTTCGATATTTTTATACTATTTCTACCATTATGTTACATTATATATCAATTATTTATTGGAATTGTAGATCACATTTGTAACAGCAACACCCATTACATAAGTAATTATCTACATTACATTTATAATGTGTCTGCTTTGGTACATTTAATTAATTTTCACCAAAATATTGAAAGAAATAAGAGTGAAAAAAGAAAAATACCGACCATATGAAAGAAGTATAAGGGCAGTAAAAAATGAGAAAAAAAATAAGCGAGCTTAAGAAGCAGCAGCACGCTTTTACATCAGCAAAATTGACAAGTCTGTCTATATGGATTTACAAATGAGGCTTTTTGCTTTACTTTAAAGGCACTTCTATACAAGATTCTTATAAACGGCATATAATGCAAGCTGTGTACGATCCCCCAGCTTCAATTTTCTGAGAATGTTTGAAACCATGTTCCTTACACTTCCCTCGACAATGCCTAACGCCGAAGAAATTTCCTTATTGGATTTTCCGTCTACAATCATTCTGACAATTTCCTTTTCGCGTGGTGTTAAATAATCTCCGTTATCCGGAAAGCTTTTCCCTGTTGGGCTGTTCGCTGAATTATATGCTTCTTTTATACTATAGACTACGTTGTTCTGAAATATTCCAAAGCCGTTCATCGTTGATTTGATGATCATGATTAGGTCATCATCTCCGATGTCCTTCAGAACATAACTATCCGCTCCGTTTTTTAAAGCTTTCGCAACCAGTTCACTGTCATCGAATGTCGTCAGTATAACCACTTTGGTTTCACCGTTGTATTCCTTGATCAGTCTTGTGCCTTCCACCCCATCACAAACAGGCATCCTGATATCCATCAGAACCAGGTCGGGTGCAAGCTCTTTGCATTTTTCCAAGGCTTCCGCTCCATTGGATGCAGAACCTATAACACTTATTTCCTTATCCTGTTCAATGAGTGTTTTTAAAGATTTCCTGATGATCATACTATCATCTGCTACCAATACTTTAATCATTTCTAATCAACCCTTCACCGGTATTTCTATATGGATGTTGAAACCTCTTTCACCATCCGAGCCATATGCAATACTGCCTCCAACGCGACTGATCCTATCTTCTATTCCCTTTAGTCCGAAGCCCTTTTCAATTTTTTTGCATCCAATGCCATTATCCATGATAAACAGCTTTATCAGCTCCTGCGTAAAGCGCAGAATAATATTGATCTCAGTGGCAGTTCCATGCCTTATCGAATTTGTGATTGCTTCCTTGCATGTCTTATATATGGCATCGCAAATCATCAAAACGGAGCTTTCTTCCAGTTGGTAAATGTCCTTGTATTCAACACCAAGGGCACTGAATTTGACTAACGCTCCTGAATTGGTTGTTTCCAAAGCAAGCTGTTCTATTTTATACAACATGTTATCATAGGTTATATATTCATGCACCGTGTTCGTTATCGCCCTTCTCAGATCCCCCAGCCCATCCTGAGCAAGTTTAATAGCTTCACTGAATTTTTCCCTGGCTTCCTCGGGATCATTTCCGCAGGATAATCTGCCGACCTTCAAAAGCATAATCATGATCGTAAGGGTATGCCCAAGTGTATCATGGATCTCCTGTGATACCCTGTTACGCTCATTCGCAACAGCCAACTTTTCTACAGTTTCAAGATAATTATTTAACTTTTTATTGTTTTCATCCAAGGCACTATTTGTTTTTATCAGTTCATCATTTTTTTGATTTATTTCATCGAGTAAATCCTTATATTTGGAAATATCCAAAAATGTGACTATCCGTCCCAATATTTTATTAGTATTGCTCGTGATCGGCCGAATATTGAGCTCATAGCTTCTTTTTGTGGACATATCTAAAATCAATTCCCCTGCAATATGCTTTTCAACTCTCTGATTAAGAATATTTACATCAAAAACATTTTGTGACTCAAGCATATACTTTTTTATATGCTCAACAAACAGCTCGATCCTGATGTTCTTCTTTAAGTCCGTGTATACAGAAAAGGTCTTTGAAAATGTTTTGTTATAATCTAATATACGGTTTGTAAAATCATCTATAATCACAACCGCTTCATCAATGTTATTGAAGGTATCCCTGACAGCCATGGGAACTATGTTCAAAAACCTGTATTTAAATGTAACAAGAACGAAAAGGATCATTGCGATCGGTGTCGTCGGTGGTGTCAAATCAAAGCCGGGATTTACGATTCGGAAAATACAGATGCAGTTAATAGCAATAGGAAAAATTGTTGTTAATGTAATTAAAAAAGCAAGCTTTCTGTCGGTCTCTCTCTTCCACGAGTGATAAATAATCAGTATATTGCCGATCATAATGTAGCCATAGGTTTCAACTATGTGCAGCCAGAAGGCTATTCCAAATTTTATGTACGGCCAGTTAAAGTTCGAAAAAAAGAGATAATGTTTTTCATTTGTCAGCATAATGATGTAAAATATAGCCGGCGGAATGAAAAAAAGACTGACTATATATTTTTTACGGATGATTGGATGATCAACATAAAACATTGAAAAAACAAACCAGCCCAAGCCAACAAAGCATATAGATAAATACTTGAACTGCTGGGCCAGCCATATTGAACTCAAATTCGTACAGGTCGACTGGATCAGTTCAAGAACCAGCCAGTACAGTATCATAAACTGATACCAGGTATGTACATAAAGGAGAGAATTCTTCCTGCCCTTTATCAACGTAAAACCGACAAACGATAAAGATATTAATATAGATATTACAAGCAGCGATCTTCGGGTTATTTCAACGCTCAACACGATAAAGCACATACCCTTTCATAAATTTAATGCTACATAATAACATTATAATTTCTTTGTGAACATTAAACAATGAAGACATAAGCACTTTTTATAGTATTTTTTAGATAGCAAAAATTTACCTGTCCTTACTAATTTCAGATAATAGGATAGTTGATAAGGAGTGTAAATATAATCTCGAGGACAGCGAGTCTTAGAGATTTTGAACACATACTACGGCATTGTTTCACTAATAAAAAGGGACTGTCCCTAATCAGATTTTATCTGATTTTGAGACAGCCCCTTTTATTTATACTGTTATGACTAATTTTATAATAAAATTTATCATTGCTTACGCTTTTCCGTCGCATCCGAGAACATTAACCAGCTTGTTCTTGACAAGTTCCTTTATGGCAGCTCTTGCCGGTGAGAGGTATTGTCTTGGATCAAAGTGGCTTGGGTTTTCAGCAAAATACTTTCTGATTGAACCTGTCATAGCAAGTCTCAAGTCAGAGTCGATGTTGATCTTACAAACTGCCATTGAAGCAGCCTTTCTCAGCATATCTTCCGGAATACCTATAGCATCAGGCATTTTTCCGCCGTTGTTGTTGATCATTTCAACAAACATCGGAATAACGGATGAAGCTCCGTGAAGAACGATTGGGAAGTTCGGAAGTCTCTTTTCAATCTTTTCCAATATGTCAAACCTGAGTTGTGGGTTTTGTCCCGGTTTGAATTTGTATGCACCGTGGCTGGTTCCGATTGCTATAGCAAGCGAGTCAACACCGGTCTTTGTAACGAATTCTTCAACCTGTGCAGGATCTGTGTAAGAAGCATCGGCATCAGATACGTTTACAGCATCTTCGATACCTGCAAGTCTTCCCAATTCACCCTCAACAACTACGCCCCTAGCATGTGCATATTCAACAACCTGCTTTGTTAAAGTGATATTGTCTTCGAATGAATGATGGGAACCATCTATCATAACGGAAGTGAATCCGCCGTCAATACATGATTTGCAGAGTTCGAAAGTATCACCATGATCAAGGTGGAGGCAGATCGGAAGTCCTGTTTCAATGATTGCAGCTTCTACAAGCTTCATAAGGTATGTATGGTTCGCATACTTCCTTGCACCTGATGATACTTGAAGGATCAACGGAGCTTTAACTTCCTTGGCAGCTTCTGTAATACCCTGAACGATCTCCATGTTATTAACATTGAAAGCACCTATTGCGTAGCCGCCTTCGTAAGCTTTTTTGAACATTTCTGTCGAAGTAACTAATGGCATTTTCTATACACTCCTTTAACTGATTCATTTGTTAAGTTTTTATCATTATAATTTTACCAGTTTAAATATAAAAATCAAGGTAATTTGCAAAAAAAACGGATGAAAGTTATACTCGATATAGGTTTTGCAATATAAATTGCAGAAACTGGCAGAAGGACTGTGTTCGAAAAGTTATTTTATGGTATAATGAATGCGAATTCAGGGTCAAGGAGTTGAAAAAAATGGATCCGAAAGACATTATTGAATACTGTCTTAAGAAGAGCGGAGCTTTTTTGGACTTCCCTTTCGGGGCTATACCGGCAGTAATAAAGGTTTGCGGCAAAATTTTTGCCGAAGTATATCCCAATGAAGGAAACTGTAAAATTACTTTAAAATGTGATCCGTTTTTGGCTGAAGCCTACAGGACCCAATATCCGGGCATTGTTATTCCGGGGTACCACGTTCCAAGCAGTCAAAAAAAATATCGGAATACCATCTATCTTGATCAAGGTATTCCGGATGAAATAATACTCCGCATGATTGATCATTCGTATACGGAAGTAATAAAAAAACTGAAAAAAGAAGAAAAAAAAGCAATCGGATTACCGTAAATTTGTATAAAAAAAAGACCTTTCGGTCTTTTTTTTATTATATACTATGCAGCAACATCCCTCTTAATAAACGTTGTCCATGAAATTATATTGAAAACGGCAAAGTAGATAGCAAGAACAGCCAATGAAAAACCTAGCGTCATGCCCTTTACCAAAGGAGTTCCGTCAAAATACTGCTTCAGGTCGGTATTTGCAAAAAGGATGTATTTTACCCAATCATATTGACTGAAGATTGCTACGATCATCGAGCCTGAGAACAATAGGAATACCCCAATCCCTATTGCCAATGCATTGTTCCTGAATACAACCGAAATCATGAAAGCTAATGTAACCATCATAAGCATATCTACGCACTTCAAGCCGTATTCAAAGAAGATTTGCATAACATAATTTGTTTCCCTTACCACATCGTTGGAATAAGCAAGGTATGGCTGTGAAATTCCTTTAAACCCGAAGAATATTCCTCCCAACAGAAGTGATACAACAAAGAGTATTATCAGCATCAGCAACGCAGCAAGTAGTGTTGATATGTACTTTGAAAGAAGTATTTTCCATCTTTTCACCGGCCGGATAAGAAGCAGCTTGATGGTTCCTGAAGAAAACTCATTGGCTGTTGAACTCGATCCGAGAATGATAACAAATAAAGAAATCAAAGAAATTATACCCTTTGCCCCGTTTGTAAAACCCCAAAGGCTCTTATCACTTTCCGGAGGTATATTATGGGCTAAACGGTATTCATTTATTTTAATCAGGCTTGTAAGCGAATCTTCTGTAGCCTTGGGAATCCCGGGCGACATAAGTGTCTTTTCATAATTTTGATTCTGTTGAATCAGGTCACTTCTCCAATCAACCTTTGAATCCTTTTCAACAAACTTAATGATCAGTGCAGCGGCCAATACAATTAAAACCAATATCCCAATCATTATTATAGTGCTGATGCGGCGGTATATCTTCATATTCTCGTTTCTGACCATATTGAACATACTAAGCAATTTGATTCCCTCCTGTCAATTCCAAGAATTTGTCCTCGAGCGACTTATTTACTGTCTGAACGCCATAAACCTTGATCTGCTCTTGTACCAAAGCAGCAACTGCCTTAGGAATTTCTTCGTTTTCGAGGATAATCTCTATTCCGTTTTCCTTCTCAACAGCTTCCTTGCCCGGAAAAACTTTGTTTATACAAGCCATTGCTTTTTCAGAAGGTTCAGCCTTAATGATTACTGGCAGCTGTTCTCCATTCTGCGAAAGCAGGTCATTTATTTGCTTAATGTCGACAAGCTTTCCGTTTTGAATTATACCTACACGATCGCACATCAGCTCCATCTCCGACAGCAAATGGCTTGAAACAAAAACGGCGACATTTTGTTCTGCTGCAATTTTCCTGAGGTAATCCCTCATTTCTCTGATACCTGCAGGGTCAAGTCCATTTGTTGGTTCATCCAGAACCAATACCGCAGGTGAATGCAGTAAAGCCTGAGCTAGCCCCAACCTTTGTCTCATTCCTAGCGAATAGGTCTTGACCTTGTCTTTAATCCTGTTCTCCAGTCCGACAGTTTTTACGAGTTCATCAATTTTCTCCTTGCCTATCCCCTTGTGCATTCTCGCATAATGGATAAGGTTCTGATATCCTGTCAGATATTTGTACATTTCGGGATTTTCAACTATACCCCCGATATGAGTCATAGCCTCTTCAAAATTTTTCTTTACACTAAAGCCGTTTATTATTATTTCACCCTGGGTCATAGAGATAAGACCTGCAATCATTCTTATCGTAGTAGTTTTACCGGCTCCGTTAGGCCCAAGAAATCCAAAAACCTCCCCCGGATAGACATCAAATGAAAGGTTTTCAATTATCGTTTTCTTACCGATCACTTTTTTTACATTTTTTAACTGCATAACAGGTTTCTTCAATTCATTTCCTCCCTCGCAACGTTACTAAGAGCTTACCCAATATAAAAATACGCTTATAATAAAAGAATGTCTGACTAAATTATATCAAAATCCGAATTTCCCATACACTATGTTTGTCATTCACCGCCCTTCATTTTCAAAGTTCTTAATTTTGACCGAAAAATTAAATTTAAAATCCCAGTATTGTGTCCTAGCAACATAGTACACTATACCGGGATTTAATGTCAACTCTTTTATTTATTCCATAAGCAACTCACAGGGAGCATACGGGCGGTTTCTTATCCGTTCAATCCCCATTGTCAAGAACCAGAATCTTAGGTTTTTTTATTTTTTCAAGCATTTCTCTTGTGACCATAATAATACCTGAGCTTTTATAGTCAACATCTTCCTTGAACAAGGCCGCCAGATCGGGATTTAAAGCCTGATTGCCATGGGCTGGTATTACTATTTTCGCTTCAAGCTTCTTTATCATTTTATATGCTTCGTTCAGTCCCATTTTTGTATAATGATCAATAATTTGAATAATCAATATATCCGTTTTTCCTATCTTTTTCAGAGTATCTTCGTCAAGCATTTCCCCTTGGGATGAAAGCTGGACGATATGTATTCCGTCAATGTCATAGACATAAATTATATTGCTGGTCCAATTGTCCCCTTTACTGTTTATCCCGGGATATCCTGCAATATGTATTTCTTTTATATTAAAATTGCCAGTCGTATTAATAAGCTTGAAATTCCCTGTTATCCTGGATGTCTCTGTATGATCAATATGGTTGTTTGCTTCTGTAACTACATCTGCCTTTACTGTCTCATTTAAATAACAAGGATCAGAAATCAGCTTAACCCCCTTGGATGATATAAACTTAAATGCAGTCTGATTACCGGGATATTTTTTGATTAATACTTCTTCATTATTACCACTACCCAATTGAAGATGATCATACAACATCCATGAAAAGCATATTATTGAAGTAAATCCGACACATATAATCAAGATATATATAATTTTTTTCTTCATTGTCCAAGCAGCTCCCAACTGATTTTCGAAGCGCTAACTTACATCATGCTCGCAGGCACTTTCAAGAAGTCAAGCCTACTCCATATTACTATAGAACCGTCATTCTTTAAGGCAATAGTAAATCCCCGGCCCGCGGTCATTTTTTTAATGTTTTTGAATCCTCCCGGAATACTGGTTTGTGCATAAGAGGTATCTCCCCAAGCCATTATCTCCCCGTTTTCCTTCATAACTACAGAATGCTCCGTTCCGGCTGCTATTGCCTTTATCCCTTTTAATCCAGCGGGTACATTACATTGTCCGCTGGAGTTATCACCCCATTCGATTAATGTTCCATTTTCTTTTAAAGCCATCATGAATGAACCTCCGGCCGCAATTGCTTTGACATTTTTCAATCCCGCAGGCACATTGCACTGACCTGAGCTGTTATCACCCCACACCACAACAGTGCCATCCCCCTTTAATGCTGCCGAGAATTCGCCTTTGGCTGCTATGGCTTTAACATCCTTCAATCCCGCAGGTATACTGCATTCTCCTTTATCGTTCCGTCCCCATACAACAAGCGTTCCGTCATTTTTCAAAGCCAATGAATGGAAATCACCTGCAGCTATGGCCTTAACATCTTTTAAGCCTTTAGGTACGCTGCACTGACCAAAATCATTCTTACCCCATGCAATGACAGTTCCGTCCTGCTTTAATACTACCGCATGCTCGCAGCCTCCGGCAGCCTCCTTGACTTTTTTCAGTCCTTTGGGTACCGTATATTGCCCATAATCGTTCTTATAGCCCCAAGTCAATATCGTTCCATCTTCTTTTATAACAATTACCTGATATGGACCTGCTGCAACTCCGGTAAACATACCGCCATTAATTTCATTGTTCTGCAATTCCATATTACTGACAGCATTTTTTACAATGGTCTTAATATTTTCCGGATGCTTTTTCATTTCATCCATTGCCTTTTTTATCCCTGCATCTCCTGTTTTTTCATAACCCTTCTTATATGTTTGCTGAACTTCTTTATCTCTTCCCATCAGTGCAAGAACTTCGGCGGAATACATGTAAATGTCCGGTTTCTTGCTTCCGATGGAAACTCCTTCACTTAAAATCTGTTCAGCGTTGTAATATTGCTTTTGAGCCTTATAAACCCTACCCAAACCTATTCTCGCCTCAATATTGTCACTGTCCTTATTCAACGCAGTTTCATAGAATGTTACAGCAGTATTATACCTGCCTTCGAGCATAGCCTCATTGCCTTGGCTAATTAAGACGTTGATTTTATCTTTTTTAGATTCCGACTGACCGAACAAAGCAAGTGCAATAGTAAGTATAATTGGAATTAAAACCAGAAAAATCGATTTGTTTTTTAGGATTCTCATAATTTAATCTCCCCTAAGTATTTTTGAATTCTAAAGAAACTGCTAATAAAGAGTTGACCGGGATTCTTAATTATAAATATAGGGTATCATAAAGGTGTTCGAAGACAAAGTAGAAATTCTTCGGTTGTATAGTAGTTTTTTTTCGGTACTGAAAAGAAATAAAAAATGATGTATATTATTTTGACTATGGGTCAATAATATTACTGACCTCACAAAATACATTTTGACCCCCTTTACGTGCTCGGCATACGTGCCGGGCACACTTTTTTTAATTAAGCAAATACTCATCCATATTATACCGCAATAGGGTACGTGAAACAAAGATTTTGAATCCATTTTATTCAATTAATCAAAACAATTAAAGTAAGAGGGCTTATTTTTACTTTTTTATTGATAATAAATCCACTAATGGTATAATATTCATATATAATCTTTTTATCAGTGAGGAGTGAGGTATAATGTTTTGCCCGAAATGTAAACATGAATTCAGGGTAGGTTTTACTGTTTGTTCAAATTGTAATATTCCTCTTATTGAAACGCTCCCGACAGATACAAGCCAAATGGCCCAAAATCTGAAATATGAATATAATGATTTTGAATTGCTTATGGCCACATACGGATTTACAGAGATTGTTCAAATCGAATCGATTTTTGATAGTGAAGGTATCGTTTATTATATTCAGGGAGAAAATTCAGGGGCAGCACCAGGTGGCTTACCGCCGGCAGTATTGGTTAAAAAGGATCAGCTTGAAAAAGCGCATCAGTTGTTGCGTGAGTATAATATGCTATAATCCCACATTCTATAATTCTTTTTATTACACACCATAAGAAATTGTTCTGTAAGTACTTCTACAGTTCTTGTAGTTAGTACTATGGTATTTTTTTGCTTTTTAAAGTCGTTCAAATTCTTTTTTCAAATCAATCTTTTATTTATCGTATATCGCAAAACTATACCCTTAAGCCCTTCCATAGTTGAATTTATGTGCTAAAACATGTTAAAATTTTGTCATGCATAATTGCATTTTATCCTCAATTATGTTATATTTTTTTATGATTGTGTTAATAGCTGGAAGGCTTCTTTTGACTATGCCCAAGGCTATTGGTAAAAATAATAAAGAGAATTTTACTACATATCGATTCTCAAAATATTAATTATATTAAGGAGGAATAAAAAATGGCTGAATTAAAAGGTGCAGCTATATTCGGACAGTCCGGGGGACCAACTTCCGTTATCAATGCAAGCGCAGCAGGTGTTATACAAGAAGCTTTAAAACAGGATTGCATAACAGCTGTATATGGTGCAGCTCACGGAATCAAAGGAATTCTTGATGAAAAATTCTATGATATGAGCAAGGAAGATCAATATGAACTTGATCTATTGAAGACTACTCCTTCATCTGCTCTCGGTTCTGTTCGCTACAAGCTCAAAAAGGCAGAAGAGGATGAAACTGATTACAAGAGACTTCTTGAAGTATTCAAAAAATACAACATCAGATATTTCTTCTATAATGGCGGAAACGACTCAATGGATACTTGCAACAAGGTCAGCAAGTACATGCAGAAGGTTGGTTACGAGTGCAGGGTAATGGGTGTTCCAAAGACAATAGACAACGACTTGTTCGGAACTGACCATTGTCCGGGTTATGCCAGTGCCGCTAAATACATTGCAACTTCTACAATGGAAGTTTACCAGGATGCAAGAGTATATGACAAGGGAATGATTACCATTCTCGAGGTTATGGGAAGAAATGCTGGCTGGCTCACCGCTGCTACAGCTTTGGCTGCATACAAAGGTGCCGGACCTGATCTCATTTATCTTCCTGAAGTCGATTTCGACATGGAAAGCTTCCTCGAAAAGGCAGCTGAGATCTACAAAAAGAATGGCAACTGCATCGTTGCTGTTTCCGAAGGTATTAAAGACAAGAACGGCAAGTACATTTCTGAATACGGCTCCGATATGGCTCAGTCAAAAGATTCATTCGGACATTCCCAGTTGGGCGGACTTGCATCAACTCTTGCAAACTTCGCCAAGGAAAAAACAGGTGCAAAGGTTCGCGGAATCGAATTCAGCCTGCTCCAGAGATGTGCTTCACACTGCGGTTCCCTGACCGACGTAAACGAATCATATTTGTCCGGTCAAATGGCAGTAAAATATGCTGTTGAAGGCAAGACTGACTACATGGTTGCTTTTGAAAGAGCTGAAGGCGCTGAATACAAATGCAACATTAAGCTCATCAATTTAACAGATGTTGCAAATACTGAAAAGAAAATCCCTGCAGAATGGATAATCAATGATGGTACCGGATTATCAGAAGAATATATCAAGTACGCATTGCCGTTGATTCAGGGTGAATCCAAGCCTCCGATGGAAAACGGACTCCCAAGGTTTGCCAAATTGAAAAGGGTTCTTGCAAAATAATAAATTAGACACAAAAATCAAATGACGTATTCTTCCGAATACGTCATTTATTTTTGAATCATTTTTATATTTCAAATTTATTACCGCACCTTGGGCAGTACAGAACATCGTGATCTACTTCTGCAGAACAACTGCTGCATTTCTTCATGTCCTTGATATCTAAAATCTTTTCTTTTATTTCTTCTATGTTTTTTTCACATTCCGCAATGCTCTCACACTTTAGGCTCATTTCAGCATCAAGCGGTTTTCCGTCCTTATACGTGTTATATGCCAATTCTCCTATTTCCAGCATTAGCGCCTTCATTTTATCCTTCTGGGAATTTATTGCCGAGTTTAGTTTAGTTACTTCAATGAGCTCATTTGATGCTTTTACTGCCGATTTTGCGGCACTGGATACCTTATCTCTAACATTTTCAAATAATGATGTCATTGTCAAAACTCCTTTCAAAGTCATTTGGCAAATAAGTCTAATTTATGTTTAAACATTATTTTATAATAAATTGCCCCTCTCATCCAACCATATTCATTCCCGAATTTTGCCTTATTGCCCGGTTTTTACGGTAATAACGCGTATTATCCCTCATTATTGTTGATTATTGGCTTTTCAATTGATATAGTAGAAAGGTATGGTTCCAGCATTCTTTTCTAACGGAGGATAATTTTGATTTACACATTGATCATAATAATACTGTTACTTGGACTGGCAGCGCTTGCGTACATGAGATTTGAAGCCGGTTTCGTTGAATTAAAAAGAATACGCTTTTCAAAGGAAAACGCTTGCTTGAAGGTTCTCCATTTATCCGACATTCATATTCCCTTTCTAAGGGTTTCTGTGGAAAGAGTGAAGAAGTTGATCTCAAGGGAAAATCCGGATTTGATATTATTGACCGGGGATTATATTATTAAGCCTTCTCAGGCATATTCCTTTTTTAACTTTCTGGATAAAATTGCAAACGGCAGCAAAATGTATCTATGCTACGGTAACCATGATCATAAGGCTTTTATGAAGGACCCAAAGGGATTTGTCTCGTTCGAAAATGAAATACGGAAAAGAGGCATAACAATTTTGTCCAACAACTCCGAAGTTTTTATAAAAGGTACAAGGAAGTTTAATATTATCGGAATTGATGATATCAGATATAACCGCCACGATATTCGCAAAGCTTTAGCCTCCCGGAGCAATGAATGCTCTGTTGATATTGCCCTTGCACATAACCCGGATACTGTTCTTGAAATGCCGGCTAATGCAGTTGATTACCTCTTCTGCGGTCACTTTCACGGAGGCCAGATATGGGCGCCGTTCAATATGGAATTCCTGCTTCTGCGCAAAGACAAGCTTCCTAAAAAAGGGATACGAAGAGGACTGCACAAAATTAACGGCATCAAGGTTTATATTAACAGAGGCCTGGGGAATGTATCATTCCCTTTGAGACTGTTTTCAAGGCCTGAAATCACGGTATATTATATATAGACCTCAAAATATCGGTTTAGGCATTTCGATCATAATCCTTATTTTGCATATAATTCAGGGACGTATCAAAGATACGTCCCTTATAAAATCGTAAAATGTATAAACGTGGTTATCGTGGTTACAGTCTGCTTTCCAGTTTCTTGCGTTCTTCTTCATAACCCGGCTTGCCGAGAAGAGCAAACATGTTCTTCTTATATGCTTCAACTCCAGGCTGGTCAAAAGGATTGACTCCAAGCAGATAACCGCTGATGCCGCAAGCCTTCTCAAAGAAGTAAACAAGATTTCCGAACCAGTAATCGCTTAATTCGGGTATGTTGAGCAGAAGATTCGGAACTCCGCCGTCAGTGTGCGCAAGAAGTGTACCTTCAAATGCCTTTTTATTGACAAAATCCATTTCCTTGCCTGCGAGGAAATTAAGGCCGTCAACGTTGTCCTTATCTGCTTTAATTGTAATCTTCTTCTTTGGAGCTTCAACATTTAATACAGTTTCAAATATGTTTCTCAACCCATCCTGAATGTACTGTCCCATTGAGTGAAGATCAGTAGAGAAATCAACTCCTGCAGGGAATATGCCCTTCTGATCCTTGCCTTCACTTTCACCGTAAAGCTGCTTCCACCATTCGGTAAAGAAGTGAAGAGCAGGCTCATAATTGACCATGATCTCTGTAGTTTTGTTTTTCCTGTACAGAGCATTCCTTACAGCAGCATATTTATAGCAATCATTTTCGTTGAGGTCTGTATTTTTATATGTCTCGTAGGCGTCAGCAGCACCCTTCATGATTTCATCAATATCTGCGCCGCATACAGCTATCGGGAGCAAGCCAACTGCAGTAAGGACAGAGAAACGTCCTCCTACATCATCCGGAATTACGAAAGTTTCGTACTTTTCTTCAGTAGCAAGCTTTTTAAGAGCTCCTCTTGCCTTATCTGTCGTAGCATAGATTCTTTTGCTTGCTTCAGCTTTGCCGTATTTATTTTCCATGTATTCTCTGAAAATCCTGAATGCTATAGCCGGCTCAGTAGTAGTTCCTGATTTGGATATAACGTTTACGGATATTTCCTTGCCTTCGATCAGTTCAAGAAGGTCTGAAAGATAAGTAGAGCTTATGTTGTTACCTACAAAATAGATTTCAGGTGTTTTCCTCTTGCTCTTCGGAAGATTGTTGTAAAATGTGTTGGAAAGCATTTCGATTGCTGCCCTGGCTCCAAGATAAGAGCCTCCGATTCCTATTACAATAAGTACATCTGAATCGGATTTAATCTTTTCTGCTGCAGCTTTAATTCTTGAAAACTCTTCCTTGTCATAACTGACCGGAAGGTCAACCCATCCCAGAAAATCATTGCCTGCACCTGTCTTTTCATGAAGCATATTATGAGCAGATTTAATGAAGCTGTCAAAATATCCGACCTCATTTGCAGATACAAAATCCGAAGCTTTTGAGTAGTCAAATCTCAATTTTTGCATATATATAACCTCCTAAATTAATATACATAAAATAAGAGTTAGAAATTAATGCTAACTCTTTGTTAGTATACCATCTAAATATTGATTTTAAAAGCACTTTTTATCCTTTTTCTTTGTTCATTTTTCTAATTCATGAATTATTTAATACGGTTAAACAGTCTTTTTGTGAAGATATTAAATACATAGTTCATTCTCGTTTAAAAAGGATGGTGATATTATGTCAAGACCCAGAACTCCGTTGGTTCCCGAAAGCAGGGACGCATTAACACAATTTAAAATGGAATGTGCACAGGAAATCGGGCACTTGCAATATGTAAAGGAAAACAACGACCATTATAAAGGTGATGTACCGGCCAAGGTTAACGGTCACGAAGGCGGACCCATAGGCGGCCAGATGGTGAAGCGAATGATTGCAATGGCAGAAAGCCAAATGAAGCAGTAAATGCATGCATGACTAAAACACAGATTAAATCAAGAAAGGCGAGTAACCTTTATGGGGTTATCCGCCTTTATAATTTTTCAATATTGTTATTCCCTCAGCTGCGCTTCAAGACCGTTCTTTAGTCCGTCAACTATTTTATGCATTGCCTTGCCGACTTCTTCATCTGTCAGGGTTCTGTCTTCAGCTCTGAAAGTTATGGAGTATGCTACGCTCTTCATGCCTTCCGGAACCTGCTTCCCTTTATAGACATCAAAAAGCTTTATATCTTCAAGAATTTTTCCTGCACGCTGCTTTATAATATCTTCAATCTGTTTAACCATTATCTCGTCCCTTACAAGCATTGCAATATCTCTTGAAACTGCCGGGAATTTCGGAAGCTGCTTATACTCAGGCTTAATCAATGTATTGTCAATAAGTGCCTTGACTTCAATAACTCCAACATACGCTCTGTCAGGCCCTTCAAAATTCTCAATTACCTCAGGGTGGATTTCACCAATGGTTCCGATTCTCTCCCCCTTCACAAGTATACTTGCTGTACGGCCTGGATGGAAGGTTGGGTTATCCGTTTCAGGTACAAAATCATAATCTTTTATTCCCAATACAGACATCAGTTCAACAACTACTCCCTTGAGATCATAGAAATCCACATTTCCGTACATACCGAGAGTCAATATTTCTTTTTCCTCAGGCAGCTCTTCAACAGGCAGCTTATCCGTCAGATATATGTTCGACAGTTCAAAGAGCCTTACTGCCTCTATCCTCCTGTTGTAATTCCTGCTTATAACATCAAGCATCTCGGGAAGAGTAGTTGTTCTCATTACGCTGTAGTCCTCTCCGAGAGGATTTGTGATTACAACCGGTTTGCGAAGCATACTGTCCTTGGGAAGGTTAATTTTGTCGTAAACCTTCGGGCTGGTGAAGGAGTATGTGTATATTTCATACAGCCCGCAAGCCTTCATTGTATTCTTTATAATGTCTTCCACCTTCTGTTTGTGGGTCTTTTTGCCCATGGAAGATGCTTTTCCAGACAGCAATGTAGCTTCGATATTGTTATATCCATAGAAACGAGCAATCTCTTCCGCAATATCCGCTTCTCTTTCGACATCCGGCCTGAAGCTTGGCACTGTTACTTCCATATTTTTTTCGTCTATTTCAAATTCCAGTGTTCTGAGTGTAGCAAGCATAAATTCCGTACTGATGGAAGCACCTAAGAGTGCATTGATTTTATCCGGTCTGAGCTTGATCTTCCTTGCTTCCGGCTTATTAACATAGCAATCTATGACTCCCTTGCAGACTGTTCCGGCCCCAAGCTCTTCAACAAGCTGTGCAGCTCTGTCAACAGCAGCAATAACATTTTCAACATCCAGACCCTTTTCAAAACGTCCCGACGCTTCTGTCCTGAGTCCGAGCTTTTTAGCTGTAAGCCTTACTGAAATGCCGTTGAAATTTGCAGATTCAAACAATATTGTTTTGGTATCGTTTCTAACCTCAGTGTTTTCACCGCCCATTACTCCCGCAACTGCTACGGCTCTATCTGCGTCTGCAATAACAAGCATTGAAGAGTCAAGCTTCCTTTCCTGCCCATCAAGCGTTTTCATGGGCTCCCCGTCTGCCGCTCTCCTGACAATGACGCTGCTGCCGTGAATATCAGTAAGATCAAAGGCATGCATCGGCTGTCCAAGCTCAAGCATTACATAATTGGTAATATCAACAATGTTATTAATAGGCCTGACCCCAGCGGCCTTGAGCCTTTTCCTCATCCAGTCGGGCGAGGGTCCGATTTTGACATCCTTGACTATTCTTGCTGCATATCTTGGACACAAATCAGGATCCTTTATTTGAACTGTTGCATATTTATTTGCATCGTCGCCCTGTTCTTTCACCTTTATATCAGGCTTTCTGAATTTTTGTCCAAGAGTAACTGCTGATTCTCTTCCGAGACCTAATACGCTGAAGCAGTCAGGCCTGTTGGATGTAATCTCAAACTCGACTACCGTCTCGTTTAATCCAAGCACTTCCTTTACATCCTTGCCAAGCGGAAGGCCATCCTCAAGTATGAATATACCGTCTTCTGCCGCATCAGGATAATCTTCCTTCGTCAGATTCAATTCGCCGATGGAGCACATCATGCCAAACGATTCCACTCCCCTGAGCTTGCCTTTTGAAATCTTTTTCCCTTCAGGAAGAGTTGCCCCAACCAGAGCAACAGGAATCGTGTCATTAAGCTTTATGTTCTGGGCCCCTGTAACAACCTGAACCACTTCGGTCCCTACGTCAACCTTTGTAACCTGTAGCTTATCCGCATCAGGATGTTTGCTTATTTCAATTATTTTGCCTACAACTACATTGGATATCTCCTCGCCCTGTACCTCAACAGTTTCAACTTTTGATCCCGACATTGTCATTGCGTCGGCATATTCCTTCGGACTAACCTTTATATCAGTAAAATCGCTAAGCCAGCTTAACGGTGCTTTCATGTTATATCAAACTCCTTTCAGTCGTTTCAATGGTTATCGCCTCTTACCTGAATTTATTAAAACTGCTTCAAGAAACGAAGATCATTTTCATATAAAAGCCTCAAGTCATCGATGTTGAACCTGCCCATTGCAGTTCGTTCAACTCCGAGACCGAATGCAAAGCCGCTGTATACTTCCGGGTCAATGCCGCAATTTTCGAGCACCTTGGGATGTACCATTCCGGCTCCCAGGATTTCAATCCACCCTTCATTTTTACAAACCCTGCAGCCTTTTCCTCCGCATGTCCAGCAGGATACATCCACCTCTGCACTTGGCTCTGTGAATTGGAAATGATGCGGCCTTAAGCGTATTTCGGTATCTTCTCCGAAAAGGCTTCTTGCGAATACCTTCAAGGTTCCGACCAGATCGCCCATTGTCACGCCCTTGTCAACCACAAGCCCCTCAACCTGATGGAATATTGGAGAATGCGTTGCATCAACCGTATCCGAACGGTAAACCCTGCCGGGACATATGATTTTTATAGGAGGCTTTTTCTTCTCCATGACCCTGATCTGTACAGGAGAGGTTTGCGACCTCAGAAGAAATTTTTCATTAATATAGAAAGTATCCTGCGCATCCCTTGCCGGATGGCCGTAAGGTATGTTCAAAGCTTCAAAATTGTAGTAATCCTCTTCTACCTCCGGGCCTTCTGCGATTTCATACCCCATTCCTATAAAAACATCCTTGATTTCATCCAGAACTATGCTTAAAGGATGTTTTTTACCCAATCCTTTCAGTTTGCCGGGTATGGTTACATCAATGATTTCACTTTGAAGCTTCAGACCCCTCTCTTGTTTGGTAAGCTCTGTCTTTGCTTCATCCAGCAAATGTTCGATAAATTGCCTTACCTCGTTTGCGAGTTGTCCGATAACCGGCCTTTCCTCGGAAGACAGCGCCCCCATTCCCCTTAATACCAAGGTCAGTTCTCCCTTTTTGCCAAGATACTTCACCCTCAGGTTTTCAAGTTCCTGTATAGAAGGTACGGAAGAAAGTTCTTTTTCAGCTTGCAGCTTTATGCTGTTCAATTGCTCCTTCATGATCTACTTCTCCTCTCTTAAAAAACAATTGATAATTGATTAACAACAATTACCTTTAACCTGCTGCTGCACTTAAGTGCAAATAAAAAGCCCTCGTCTCACAAGGGACGAAGGCATAATTCCGCGGTACCACCCAAATTCTCGCCTGCTTCTTTTCAAAGCAGGTAAGCTCTCAAATAAACTAACGGGTTTGCTCCGGCACTGCCTAATAAGTTAAGGGTACTCACCTCAAAACGATGTATTTAGTCTGAGGGATTACCTGTATGTTCAGCAGCGCAGCTCAAGAGGGAACTTCAACGGTTATCCTTATAAAGATACTTTCAGCCGGTGGTATCTTATCTCTGAATAAATCAAAACCATCTACTTTTCTCTTTCATCGCTTTTTCCATGATTATTTCATATAGTATAACACAAAATATTCCTTTATACAATCTTACTGCAATTAATTTTATATCATATCCGATCATTCAATTTTATATTCCTTTTTATAAAACATAATTTATGCTAATATATCCTTGTACCAATTATTATACTTAAAGGATTTGGGACACTATGAAACCTGCAATCACCCCGGAAATAGTAATTCAATCTGTATCCGTACTGCTTTCTCTCTTTATGATCAGCTTTTTTCTTGCAAAGGGCAGAAAGTCAAAAACACTTTTATTCTATATCGTTTGTCAGGTTCTGGTCTTCATTTGGTCGCTGGGGCAGGTTTTTGCACTGATGACTGTAGATAGTGACTTGAAATGGACTCTTGACCGCATCATGTATGTTTCAATCTGTTTCATCGGTGTTTCCTGGCTCCTGCTATGTCTCCATTACACAAATCATCCCTTTATAAAGAATATACAAAATGTAATCCTTCTTTTTGTTCTGCCGGCAGCATTATACTCCCTGGTTCTTACAAACAGCTACCATCACCTTTTTTATAAAAAACTTGAATTCGGTACGATACATTACACATTCTTCTGGATCAATGTACTTGTTCAATATTCCTATTGCATTATCGGCGCCGCAGTGCTTATAAAACACCTGATGAAGAACGCCGGGAATCCACGCAAGCAGTCAATCGTTCTCATTTCCGCAATGCTTCTGCCGCTGTTCTCAAATGTACTTTACAATTTTAAAATAACCAGTTACGATTTTGATATAACGCCGGTAAGCTTCTCTTTGTCCCTGCTGCTCCTTGTTTTTGCCACGTTCAGATACCGTTTCCTAAGTATCCTGCCTATTGCGATGAGAAGAATTATTAACAATATGAAGGAATCCTTCATAGTTGTTGACGATACAAACAGAATTATCAAATATAACGAAGCTTTTGCCTCCAATTTTATTGAGTCCCTTTCATTGAAGCATAATAGCGATATCCGGCATTTTGTGGAAGGGATAAGCGAAAAAATCAAGGATGATCCCACATCTACAGAAATCGCAAATGTACTTCTAAGCAGTTCGGATGCACCTTACGCAGGAGAACTCAAATTAACTATACCGGAGAAAAAGAGCTACTCGGTAAACATTCAGCCCATCATAACTGATGAGAAGGTATATATCGGGAGAATCATTTCCTTCAATGATGTAACTGAGTATAGAAAAGTATTGGACGAATTGAACTTAAAAAACATTGAACTTGGCGAAGCAAACCTTCGGTTGAAAGAGTACGCTTCTACGGTCGAGGAGCTTACCTTGACCAAGGAGAGAAACCGTATAGCCCATGATGTACATGATACGCTGGGGCATTCAATGGCTTTGCTCATCGCACTTCTGGAAGTGAGTACGATTACCTGCAGAAAAGACCCGGCTCAAACTGAAGAAAAGCTGCTCGAAGCACTTAAAGTCTCTCGTGAAGGCCTTAAAGAATTAAGGCGCTCTATATCCGGTCTCGTACCCGAACAGCTTGAAGCATCCTCACTGCTTAATGCATTGAAGAAGCTCATTGAAGACTATAAACCGTCAGGAATGGCTATCGATTTAAGCGTTGAAGGAATAGACGGCTACAGGAACACAGAATATTCAGATGTAATATACAGGATATGCCAGGAATCGCTCACCAATTCGCTGCGCCATGGAAAGGCCACTCAATCCAGCATCATACTGCGTTTTAACGATGGATTGGCTAAACTATTCATTTTCGATAACGGTTGCGGCTGCAAGAACATTAACAAAGGGTTTGGCCTAAAGGGCATGGAACAGCGGGTGAAGGAGCTTGGCGGAAGCATAGTATACGGTTCAGACGGTGAAAGCGGATTCAACATACATGTTGAAATTCCATTGAAAGGGTGATATCAGATGATAAATGTATTGCTGGTCGATGATCAGGTAATTCTCAGGGAAAGCTTGAAATTTATTATAGAGCAGGACAGTGACATCAAAGTCGTGGGCTGCTGCGGAAATGGGCGGGATGCCTTGAAAATGTGTGATGAATTGGTTCCCAACATCGTGTTGATGGATATCATGATGCCCGGCTGCGACGGTGTGGAAGGTACAAAGCTTATAAAGTCCAAATACAGTTCCATCAAGGTACTCATCCTTACCACTTTCAATGACCAGGATAACATCTCCAAGGCACTGAAGAACGGAGCCGACGGATATATATTAAAGGATCTAAAGCCGGATGAGCTGATACTTGCCATAAAAAGCACTTCGAAAGGAATGGGCGTATTCCATCAGAATGCGGTTGATACTTTTGTGAACCGGATGAATTCTTCCGAACCGGCAGCAAAGAAGGAACCGGCTGTAGAAGTTGACCTGACGGAAAGAGAATTGAGCATTGTCCAACTGATTGTTGACGGCAAAAACAACAGGGAAATTGCAGCCGTCCTTTTTATATCAGAAGGGACTGTAAAAAATATCATTACAGGGATACTTGATAAATTAGGCTTTAAGGATAGAACCCAGCTTGCAGTCTTCGCAGTCAAAAACAAGCTGGTGTAAAAATGACTATAGTCATTTTGGGTATAAAAACATAATGACCATCCTCCAATGCAAAGTGACTTTCTATATCTAACATAAATTATCACCTGGTATTAAAATGAACTTGTAATCAGCAATTACATTTTTCTAATACCGGAAAGGATGATTTATATGAAAGATTTATTCAGGAAACATTGGATTACATTGCTCGGTGCAGTATTTACATTTCTCGCTTTCTCGTACCTTTTTAAATTTGCAGTAGACAAGGGCTGGATTTCAAATGAGCTAAAAATCGGAATAGGTATAGCAGCCGGCGTAGGCTTCGTGCTTGCAGGAATAGCTCTTCAGCAAAAGCATAAAAACATCTCAGGCCAGATTATTGACGGCTTGGGCGTGGCACTGCTTTATACAACCTTCTCCTTTGCAGGAATCTATTATGCCATGTGGACCCCGATGACAGTCTTTCTTTCAATGGCAGTTGTCACACTTGCATTATCGGTTTATTCCTTCAAATTTAGACTTCGCATTTTGATGAACATCTCATTGCTTGGAGCAATAATCGCACCATTAGTCATGCAAGCGCAAGGCGATCAAGTCTTCACACTTTTTCTCTACCTGCTTGTCATCAACACAGTATTCTTCTTTGTAAGCGTATATAAAAAATGGACAGAACTTCGACTGATATCATTTTTAGGCACCTGGACCTTATTTACAACATATTACCTCTATTTTCAGCCTTCTGCCTGGGCAACTCCTTTCAGGTATGCCGTAATTACATACTTGTTCTATGTTGCTGCATTCATGGCATCTTCCTGGAAGGATAACCTGAAATTTGACGGCTTGAATCTTTATCTGGGAATAATAAATGCTGTTGCCTTTGCAATCTGGTCATATGCAATAATGGGTGGTGTAATGCCCTATTATCTGATTCTCTCAACAATGGGTTTAATTTACCTGGGTGTCTCATTCATAACATATGGCGCTATAGGCAAGTATTCTGCCTCAGTTGTAACAAACTTTTTCGGGGGTCTTCTGTTTATAATGATATCCGGTTCGGAATTCGGCACGGGCGATGCATCAAATCCTATGGTTCTGGTTTACTTATGGTCACTGGTCACAATTTTCCTTCTGGCAGTAGGCCAACACAAGAAACTTGATGTTTTAAAACTGATTGCTGCTATTGTATGGTTTGTTTCGGGCATTTATTGGTTTACAACCACTTGGACTACACCACTGGGCATATGGTTCAACACCTTTGTTCCCGTATTCAACTGGTCGGGCATGGCTTGGGTTGTACTTGCAGCGATAGGCTTTTACTTCTCGGTCAGCGTCAAATTCGGAGATCCCGCAAAAAGCCATGATACGCTTAGTGACAGACTTCTTTCAGGCTTCTTTGCAGTAGCAGGGCACCTGATTGTCGGCGGTTTATTGACATACCAAATAGACAACCTTTGGGAATATTACGATCTTAAATTCATGGATCTCGGTCTCACATTATCAATATCCTGGAGCATTTATGCACTGATTCTGTTCCTGTGGGGCGCATACACAAGACAGGCAATGTTCCGCTGGTTTGGTTCCGCAGTCCTCTGCATCGTAGCAGTAAAAACAATATTCATAAACCTCTGGAGTTCCGAAACCATCTACAAAATATTGGTGCTTTTCATACTTGGAATAATATCCTTCACGATCTCCTACATTAACAATCGTTGGAAGAATCAAAGCAAAACTGCTGATTCAATTCAAAATGATGAAACTCCGAAAGAGGCAGTTGAAGAAAAGCCGGTAAGTTTATATAATGAAAACTAGTTTAAATAAATTATTTTAAGGTGGGGTTTATTAATGAGCAGAAAATTAGCAGCCATATTTATTGCAATGCTTATGATGTTGTCATTCTCATCCTGTATGGGCATAACTGTAAGGAAAGAAGTGAAACCATTGATTTACGGGAAATGGGCGACAAAGGGCGGTGCTATGTTTGAATTTACCGAAGACGGCAGATATGCATTCTATAAGGATAAAAACGACACGTCTGACTACTATTACAAGGGGCCATTAAAGTTCTTGCGGGGAAAAGCTGCAATGAAAGACGTTAACCTCACTGATGAAGAGTTTAATAGAGTGTATAAGAAGTTCACTAAGGACAAAAATAACATTTATTCCATGAAGCTCTATTTTGAAACATTACACTCTGAAGGCAAGGACAAAAGCAAAGCAGCCGATAAAGGCGATTATTTGTATTACCTGTTCGTCATCTCAAGCGACGATGCCGACAAGGGAATGGCAATCAGGCTGACCGACTCTTATGTCAGCGATATCACAAGGATAAAATAGAATAATATAAATCAAAGGCCGGAGCATATCAAACTCCGGCCTTTGCCATTAAATATGAAGTTCCCCTATCCTGTCAAAAGCTTCCTTCAACCTTATGCTGTCAATAGTCAATGAAATTCTTATGTAACCTTCTCCATATTCACCGTACCCGCTGCCCTGAGCAACAACAACACCTGCCTTTTCCAGCAGAAATGCAGTTAAGCTCCGGGAGTCATAGCCTTCCGGGACTCTAACCCAAATATAAAAGGCTCCCTGCGGCACCTCATAATTCCACCCAAGCCCGTTCAATTCCTCCATTGCAAGGGCTCTTCTCGCTGAATATATTCCCCTCATATGCTTAATAAAGCTGTCACCCTTATTCAAGGCTTCTATTCCTGCCTCCTGGATTGCGGTGAATACTCCCGAGTCAATGTTGTTTTTCATCTTCTTTAGTTTAGATATCGCTTCTTTGCTGCCTACCGCATACCCCAGTCTCCATCCTGTCATATTGTACGATTTTGACAGTGAATGAAACTCTACAGCAGTTTCCATCGCTCCTTCAGCCTGAAGGATGCTTGGCGCCGTAATGCCGTCATACGTAAACTCGGAGTAGGCATTGTCATTACAGACTACAATGTTGTTTTTGGCTCCATAGTCTACCATGCCTTGATAAAAATCTATATTTGCTACCTTTCCTGTGGGATTATTCGGATAGTTCACAAACAATATTTTGCTTCTCCTGGCAACCTCTTTCGGGATAATAGACATGTCAGGCAGAAATCCATTTTCTTTTGTCAAAGGCATAGGATACGGAACGCCGCCCGTTAAAGCGCTTGCCATCTTGTAAACAGGATATTGCGGGTCAGGCACAAGTGTAAAGTCGCAGTCATTTACCAATGCAAAGAATATATGTGCTATGCCCTCTTTAGATCCTAATAAAGTCACGACTTCGGTCTCAGGATCAAGTTTCACATTAAACCTTCTCTTGTAATAATCGGAAACTGCAGTCCTGAACTCGATGGAGCCGTCATATTCCGGATACCTGTGGTTTTTCGGCTCCTTAACCGCTTCAATCATCTTCTGGACAACAAAGTCCGGCGTGGGTATGTCCGGGTCACCGATACCAAGGTTAATGACATCTATCCCCTTAGCTTCCGCTTTCTTAATGTTTTCTTCGATTTCAACGAACAGGTAAGGCGGTGCTTTATCAAGGCGTCTTGCTTGTTTCATGCAATCCCCTGCCTTAAAGATATACTCTAATACTCATATTATGATTTTTTCACTATAAGTTGCACCCGATTATTTAATTAGATATAATTGTTTCAGCCGCATAATGCTAAAATCACGGGGGATATTATGAAACGTTTTCTCAGAAGCACATTTTTCAAGATCATAGCTGCTTTGGCATTGGTGATCATAGCAATATTGATCAGCAACTTACTGGGCTTGATTGCTTTGATCGCATTTTTTATATATGTTTTTAATCTGACCAAGGTAGGCCTGTATACTAACATAGGCAATATAAAGCATGGCAGAGGCAACCTGAAGAGCGCTGTCAAATGGTACAGGAGAGCAAGCAAATGCAAGAGAGCCAAGCCGGGGATAGCAATCTCCTATTCCTATCTTCTCCTTAAATCAGGCATGGTTGAAGAAGCCGATAAAGCTTTGCGTGCAATAGATACAAGCAAGCTCCATGAATATGACAGGATAATGCATGTATCAAATTCCGCCTTAGTTTTGTGGAAGAAAGATGACCTTGACGGAGCTATCACTCTGCTTGAGAATTATTCTACCGAAAAAAATACGTTAATTTTAGGCAGTCTCGGATATTTTCTCATCCTGAAAGGTGACCTTGACAAAGCCCTGTCATACAATCTGGACGCATATCAGTATAATGGCGCCGACATGGTAATAAGAGACAATCTTGGTTTGAACTATTATTATCTGGGCGATTACCCTAAAGCCGAAGAAATCTACGAAAGCATGATTAAAGCAAAGATCAAGCCTGGATTCCCTGTTGCATACTACGATTACGCCTTGGTGCTGATTGCACTTGAAAAATTCGATAAGGCGAAGGAATATTTGAAGAAGACCTCCGGCTTCAACTTGAACTTCCTTAGTTCCGTGACAAAGGAACAGATCGATGAAAGGTTGAAAGAGATTGAAGAAAAATTAAAGAAATAGATTCCATGGATGTGTACCCGGCGGTGGACACTCAAAGGCCATTTCTTCCTTTAGAGTAGGGTGGGTCAGCACGATTTTTGCTGACCAGAGGGCGATTTGCTGCCCCGGCTTGTTTACCTCCTGACCGTATTTCTGGTCACCATACAAAGGATGTCCTATAGTGGAAAACTGGACTCTGATTTGATGTGACCGCCCCGTATGAAGATCAATGCTTACAAGGCTTAAGCCTTCCTTCTCACCGATAACAGAATAATCAAGAACAGCTTCCTTTGCTCCTTCGGATGTACTTGGTACAGTTTTAACGGTATTGGTTCTGCTGTCTTTGAGGAGGTAATGCTTTAATGTACCTGTCTTATTATCCAATTTCCCATGAACTACAGCAATATAGCTTTTTCTGAAGGTATGCTGCCTTACCTGATCGGACAGTCGTGAAGCAGCCTTTGAGGTTTTCGCAAAAACCATGACACCACCGACAGGCCTGTCAAGCCTGTGAACCAGTCCAAGGTACACTTCGCCTGGCTTATTATACCTGATCTTTATGTCTTCCTTAAGAAGCGTGAGCATGTCGGCATCTCCCGTCTCATCCCCCTGAGAGAGGATGTTTACAGGCTTCTCCACGACCAATAGATGATTGTCTTCGAATATGATTCTTGGTGTTTTCACGCAAACATCTCAACTTTCTGGATTTTTAAAATTTGTTAGCCAACTCACCCCTGCCCCCTCTCTTCTCAAAAGAGGGGTAAAAGCACCATTTTCTTTTTTCTTATTTAACTGCTCAGCCCTTGAAAAACCTTCAACGTTTACTTTGTAAACCATCAGCTACAATCGTGCTAAGGTTTGTTTTTGTTTGGTGAAACAAGTTTGCCAACTCACCCCTGCCCCTCTCTTCTCAAAAGAGGGGTAAAAGCACCGTTTTGGTATTACCTCTCCCATCTTCCCGATGAGCCGCATGGCAGCACAAGCTCCGATGCTGATGCCGGAAGTCCTATTTCGTCGCTTGTTACGGAGCCGCCGAAACGTGATTCAACTGCAACCTTCAGCATGTTTTTTATTACCACCGGCGATAAGCCTGTTGTATAAGAATTTATCAGGAAAAACAGGGGTTTCGGAGCCAGTATGTCTGCACATTGCTCAATAAGCGGATACAACTCGTCCTCAAGCTTCCACAGCTCCCCATCGGGTCCGCGCCCATATGAAGGGGGATCCATGATTATTCCCTCATAGACCTTGCCGCGGCGTTTTTCACGCTGCACAAACTTTATTACATCATCGGTAATAAATCTGACAGGCTTGTCCCCCAGTCCCGAAAGATTTAAGTTCTCCTTTGCCCTCGTAACCATGCCCTTTGAAGCGTCCACATGGCAAACCTCTGCTCCCGCATAAGCCGCAGCAACAGTTGCTCCTCCCGTATAGGCAAATAAATTGAGCACCCTGACAGGTTTGTCGGATGATTTTATTTTATCAATTATCCATTTCCAGTTTACAGCCTGCTCAGGGAAAAGTCCCGTATGCTTAAAGCCTGTAGGTTCAATATGGAATTTCAAGTCCCCATAGGTGACAATCCAGCTCTTGGGGAGCTTCTTAAGGTATTCCCAGCTTCCTCCCCCGCTTTTGCTTCTGTGGTAATGAGCATCCATCCTGTTCCAGTTACCTTTTTTATCTATAACAGGCCAGATAGCTTGCGGATCGGGACGTCTCAATATGAATTTCCCCCACCGTTCAAGCTTTTCACCCCCGCCTGTATCAATCAATTCGTAGTCTTTCCAGTCATCAGCTAACAGCATCTCTGTGTTCAATCCTCCTACGGGTGTATTAATGTGGTTATTCTACCATAATTGCTTGGAGGTTTAAAGGCCTCACTGCTTGATTTTTTATGATCTGTTGATTTTTACACTTGACAGGAGTCCCGATTGCCTTTAAAATGGATATACAAACGGGCGTTTAACTCAGCTGGTAGAGTGTCATCTTGACGTGGTGAAAGTCACAGGTTCGAGTCCTGTAACGCCCACCAAAAAACTGGTAATCAATAGATTACCAGTTTTTTTATTAACTTTGCGGTCTATGAAGGCGTATCCCCAATATCAGCTATTTCCTCAATCCCTGTGTTTTCAAATTATTTTTCTTCACTTTAAGGTATGTATACAGCCTCAACGCCATTCTATCGGCTTTAAGACTTGTTTCGGTAACCAGGATGTTATCTGAAAGGATAAAAGCCTTCAGTCCTTTCTGTAAAACATAATTGGAGAGCATACGGGCAAGGACGTATTCTTTTCCCATGCCCCTGCCTACCATAATAACCTTGGCATTGATTCCCTCGTCAATGTAGCTGTGGTAGATGCCCCGGACAGATTCAGGGCATTCAATCTCATAGACATCAATCCCACGAATGAAAGCCAGTTCAACTAGCCTCCCATAAACGCCATTCCCGGCTTGCTCGATCTTTTTACAATACATAAAAGCATTCCCCTCCCTTAGATTTATAGGAGGGGAAAATTAAAAGTGCGTACAGGTAATTAGCCTACACGCACCTAAAATTTGCAATAATAAACAAAAGCAAGTATAATAGTGTTGGTTGCTGTGGCGGACGATGTCCGTACGTGTGGGTAGTACCCCTACCTGCATGAGCCTTCAAGTGTACCACCACTTGAGGGTCACGGCAACTATTTAATTTTCCCCCAACAAAATTATATATTATTGGGTTAAAAATGGCAAGGAATATATTTATTCTCAGATATAAATTAATCGGGAGTTCGAGTTCTGTAACGTCTACTACTGGTGATCAAAAGATCATCAGCTTTTTTACTGACCGGGGCTCAAACCGTCCCCCGACACGCTCTATTCTTAACAGTATCTCCAAAAAATTTTACTCAATTATTACATTCAAATTATTACATTTTATTGTCATATCGTTATATGAGAAACAAAGGTTATATCCATAAACTTTCATACCATTTTCTATACATCTTAAAAAGCTCTCCCGAAATTCGGAAATATTAGGATTTATTTTTACTTTTTTAACAAAAGGACTTAAAGATATAAGGTTATAATTAACCAGATAACCTTTCTGAAGTAGTATTTTTAATATTTTTAATTGCTCAATTCCTCTTGACGAGTATGCTCCAGGAAACAAAACTTCATTTGCAGTACTAATTATAGACTTATTTTCTATAATTATTTTTTTACTACCTTCATAAAAAAAATCTGATTTATATCCCTCTACATTAATCTCTCTTCTATAAGTCCCATGTATATTGTATTCTGAATATTGGGCTTCTTTAAGCATTGGCTCGAATAATTTATTTGCATAATGTAGATTGAGAATAATATATTTGTTTCGATATTTTACAGCGAATACACTATATTTTGTTCGAGTATCTTTTCCTTTATTTATGGTTAATAATACTTTTTTATTCTTTAAGTTTAAATAATTTTCAAGTCTAGAGGAACTCGGAACATAACATTCATGTATTAAGTTGTTTATACTTACTTTACATAAAAAGCGATTTTTGATTTCACTTAAAAATTCGCCTTCAATTAATTTTTCTTTTAAAAGTGTCATTTTCTTATAAATTTCTCCACGTATTAAGTATTCATTTATATGAGTAGACTATCATTTCTTAGATACTAACTCGATTTGCTTTGTTTAAACATCTCGCACAATTCGCCGACTCTTCTTTTTTTATCTTTCCACAAACTAATATTTTTCCTAATTTCATCTTCATTGTCAGTATATTTACCGCCCCACCACTTTTCTATAGCCTCATCACAAAGTTTTTCAGTTGCTTGTTTCATCATATTAATTAATTCCTTATCACTAAACCCTTCCATAATAATCCCCCTTAATTATGATGCAATTCTTAACTTATCAAAGGTGTTGCTGGAACCCCTATTCTGCTCATATTATGATACTTACTTTGGATAATAGACAACAGTTTGTTCCTTTCTAATCTCCCAACTCTTTCTATTTTAAACTCATTTTGATTTTTATTAAATTCTATTTTATATTCCAGCTCCTTTATAAACTTCAAAAATTCTTTCTTGACATGGTTATTTTTGCCTTTAAAATGTTGAGACAAATTTTCATATAATACGTTATAACTATGCTCAAGATATTCGATATTTTCTAAATTACTTATCCAAGGTTTTATTATAGATTTAAAGTATTGTTGAAAATGATATGTCTTAAGGTGAAGGTTATCTTCAATAACATTTAGTTTTGCTTGTCCTTTATCGTTTAGAGTACATAAATCTAATAATTTTATATCTAGTGATAAAATTCTATTTTTATCTGAAACATCTAAAGCTATTTTGTCTCGCTTACATTTTATTGGCCATAATTTATCCTCTAAATCCTCAAATTTCGTTGTTTCCTTTATTGCGAAGAAATCACAAAGTAATAAATCCGCTTTTTTTGCAACTCTTCCAATTTTTCTACTTCCCGTGCCCTGAAATCTAACTACTAAATCACATTCTTGATTTATCAAAATACCATATTTTAGTTCTCCTGTTTCTTTGATTCTTAATATAAAAATGTCGCCACAGGATATATCTAATAAATTTGAGTTGATAGAATAATCTACAATCCCATATTCCGATAGATTTTCATGCAATTTGCCAGAATACTTATCTACAACAAGCTTTTCTCTATACTTTTTTATATTATTTTCTTTGTCTTCAATAGAATTTATATCATTTAAAATCTGATTATTTACTTCATTTGCTTGAAAATTAATTATTCCAATTATTTGCTTATATTTGTCGTTCTTTTTTATTGATTCATAATTTACTCGATTATATATACATCTTTCCAATTCCTGCAAAGTATCAGTAAACAAACATCCTTCAATAAATGTATCTCTATATAAATATTTAAATGCATCTTCAGAAATCTTTAAAATTTCTAAGTTCATTTGTTTTCTGTAATTCAGTTTATAACTTAGATAATCATGTAAAGAGTGTCCAAATGAAGCATCTTCTAATATCTTCTTTAAATCTTTAATCAATTGGTTCTTATCATTAGTTTTGTTAAATGGCCACAGTTGATAAGCTAATAGATGTGCATCTTCTTCTGTAATACTTGGATTTATATTTTCCATTTCATTTAAGAAGTATTTAATTTTATCTTCATGTTTTAATAGACTACTAATATTATCATTAGTATACACTAACATCAAATCCATATGATCGGGTCTAGCTGTATTTATATCTGGAATGACTTGTTTTATTGAATCAGAAGGACCTTGATTTCTACTCATATCTTTATCTATTATAAACAAAATTCTTTCATCACTACTATTAATATCCGTATTAAAAAAACTTCTAGATTTAAATTCCCATTTGATTCCTGTAGTTTTTTCAACTATTTCTAATAATTCTTTTAGTTTTTTTAGCATATCGATTGTAGTTTCACTATTAAATTTCTTATTCAATATTTCCTTTAATAATCCAAGTTCACTTAAATCAGACTCCAAAATATACTTAATTTTTGAAGATTCTAATTCAAAGTCTATTATCTCCCTTATACTATTAAATTGTTCCACTGAGAACTCATCTTCTTCTATAAAAAGTTCCTTAAATTCAAATAAATCTTTTTCCAACCAATCTTCTCTTTTTATATGTGTTTTTTCTTTACCTATATCTTCCCATTCGTCATCATAAGAAATAATCTTTGTAACTCCATATTCACTAAGTCTCTGACAAAGTACCTTAAAATCTGAATCAGAAGTTACTTCCTCAAGTAATGAATTCATATGTACCCCCATTAAACATTATTTTCTGGAAACTGTAGAACAAATTTAAATAAATTTCCAAATGAATTTCTATTAATAGTATCTAAATAAATATTCCCTCTTAAATAACTCATTAATTCTTTTACTATATACAGCCCTAAACCTCTTCCATTAGGCTTTGAACTCTTTTCTGGTTCAAATAAATCAAACTCTCTATCTCTATGAATTCCTGGTCCCGAATCATAAATCGTTACTGTTCTATTTCTTGAATCTACAAAAAATACAATTTTCTTATTCTTGCTATTTTCTAGCCAATATAATGAGTTAATGAAAATATTATCGAAGATTGTTATTAATACTCCTTTATTTGTATTTAGTTCTAAATTACCTTCTACATCTGAATCTACAGTAATCTCGGCATCTTTATTCTTAGCTTTATTTGCCATTGGTCCTTTATTTATATATAAGTCACATAAAAACTCTTTGATGTTAACAATATCTTTCTTAAATTGATTTTTTTTATAATTTGGTTCTAAATGCTCAAGTTGCTGTTGCAAAAATACGACTTGCTGCAATATACCCTCTTGTTTTTCAATAATATATCCAAACTGTCCTTTAATATTTTCTATTTTAAATAAGTCAATTTTGCTTTCTTTTGCATAATGAGAAATGTTTTTTTCAATTCTTTCTAACTCATGCGTTAGAGATTCTACTATCATACCTTGACCAGCTAATCCAATTAAGTTTTCTAGATAACTAATTCTTTGTTCTCTTATAGTTATTGCTTGTTTTCTCGCTCTCTCCCTATTAATTTCCTTTTTAATAATATCATTTACTTTATTTTTTACAAACTCAACTTTTTTCTTTGTAGCATCATCAACATTTGCGTTATTAACTAATTCGTTTACCGTTTTGTCTAGTGATTGCAACTCCTCTTCATTATGAGGCTTTGTTAACTCCCTACTGAAAACTAGATGTCCATCCTTAGATTTAACTTCAGTCATATCTTCTTTTATTTCCGGAGTAGCAAACCAACCTCTTAATGCAAGATCACGTTGGAATACAATTTCAGCAATTATATCCCTTACAATACTTAAAAAATTCTTTCCAAATTCATTTTCGATTATCCCATTCCTATTAGTTTGCTCTTGAATATTTTCGCTTGAAACACCATCTAAATTTACATAACCCGCAACTGTATGAGATTTGTATGCAGTTGCTCTACCTCTTTGAGATTTATAAGTAAAATTCAGCCAATCATTTATACCTTCTTCAGTTAACTCTCCATATGGGAATATTCTAAAGTGATCCCTAAAAAGTTTGACACCTGAAGCAGAATCCCAAATTGATTTAATTTCAGCTTGAGTATTAAAAACAATTCCATTGTTATTAAGTTTATATATTGCTTCTCTTATTGAATCAGGATCTCCCGCCATAACATATAGTTTCCCATAAAAGTTTCCTGGGTATGCCAATTCAGTTTTCCTTTGTAGTGAGTCGGATATTATTCTAATCCACTTTTCATAATTATACTTTATTTTATATACATTCTTACTTAAACTATGAACTTTAAGATTACTCACTGTAATTTTAAGAGGTTTATCTTTAATTTTCTTAGTCTCCATTAATCTTACATCTTTTAAATAAGGATAATTATTGGTAAATTGCTTATCATTTAAGTTTATTATAATATTATCAATATAGTTTGAGTACCTACTATTTCTACCTTCAAACCGGGTATATTTGTCAAATCCTAAACTACTCATTCTATATATTAAACCAGCACATAGACGTTCAACATAATTTGGTTTTGAGTCTATATTTAATGTAAGTATCCAATCTTTCACGCTAAAATCAACACTAATGTCACTCATGATTTTTAATAAATTTTCATCAATACGTTCATTTGAAATCCTAGAGCCATCAATATCTAAAAGAATGTTAAATTTAAGATCACTGTTCTGTGTAAATGGATTTACTAAACCAAATAACTCTTTTCTAAAACGATTTAATTCTTTTCTGCCTATTCTCCAAAAACTCACATTGCGAATACCTTCAATTACTAATTTTGTTCCATACTTTAATTCCAATTTTGAAACATGCTTATATTCTATATTCATATCATCAAAATTTTCATTTGAATTTTTAAAGGAAGCCCAATTTATATGTAACTCTGTGGTATCATATACTTTATGAAATTCTATATCACTTGTACTGAATATCTTCATTAGTTTTGGTTCATTGACTTTAGGCTTTGTCGAAACAATTACATACTCCCCCAACCTTTGCATTGCTAATCTTCCAAGACCTTTTTCACCTAAAGTTCTTCTTTCAAATACAGGGGAAAACTTTTCTATTACTTTAAAGTTAGTCGATATTCTTAAAAACGAATCAAACAATATTGATCGTGTCATTCCATTGCCATTATCTTCTATAGTTATTCTTCCTTGACCATATTGAGTTTTAACCCTTGTATCTATTGTAATTCTTATTCCAGTAGCATCTGCATCATACGAATTTTTAATTAATTCTGTAAGTGCAACAAATTCATCTTTTATTAATTGTTCTCCTAGTTGATATATTACTCTTGCAGAAATACTCATGTTTTTAGTTCCAGTTAGGTTTTTGTCTATCTCCAATTTAGTTCAACCCCTTTATTATTAGGTGTTATTCTTATTGTTTTTCATTCCATCAAAACTTGATTTATTTGAAATTTATTAAAAATTACAAACCAAATTAAATGAATATAAATATACTTATTTATTTTACCATATGATAATAAAAATGGAAAACCATAAGAAAATAAATTAAAAAGCTACATAAATAAAGCACTGAGCTACTATTAGTAACTAAGTGCTTTAATAAATTAATCTTTTTTAACGATAAGTACATATTCTTCAGCCATAGTTTTAATCTGTTTGTCCCTAGTTACTGTCGAGTTAATATGCATCGGTAGTCTTTTAAAGTGACAGGTCCTTGTAATTAATGCTAATTGTGAATAGTTTCTACTTTTAAACCATTCGTTTAAAATATTTGCCATATTTACTTCAATACTTCCGAGAACTGTTCGATGCCCAACAATCCATACTTGAATACCATCATTTTTTATCACCATATCTGTCTGCTCAGTAACTTTAAAAAGATCTATAAAAAAGTCTATTACTTCTTTAACTCTCTTGGGAAGAAACTTCCTTTTTCGTTTTAATGCTTCTAAAACATTTGGTAAAATAGTATTTTTTAATATTTCGATTTTTTCATCACAATTTTTACCATTTCGTGTATACAAATCCGATAAGAATTTTTCTGTTTCCTTAATAGTTATTTTTTTTACTTCTTTCTTTTCTAAGTTTATATTTTCGTTATTTTTTTTATAATTGTATAACCTAATCCTCTCTTTAATTAGAATTGAAATTATGCTCTCATCAGCTAAAACAGTAAAGTCAAAATTATTTTCTTCTATCTTTTGTCTAATTTCTCCTAATTTTAATATATCTAAATCAATCTCCTGCAATTCAGTTTTTACTAATTGATTCATATCATCTACTAGTTTTTTAAATGTACTAGAAGTATTTAAAAGAGCATCTATATTTTTCAAATTATTAACTACTGAATATTTACCTCCCAACAAATATTCATCACAATTTTGATAAACGGTTTCGATTCCTAAGTAATTTTTCATTAAATCGAACATCCATTGTAATGAAAGCCTTGAAAACTGACCATATGCAACAGTACTTTGGGAATCTCCATAGGGAGGTGAGGTAAAAATAAGATCCACTTTATTTTTACGTAAATATGATAAATCTTTAGCATTTTTTAAGAATATTTCTGACTTCGTATCCCCCCTAAATTCAATGTTTACATCTTGTATCATATTTAATAATTCTACTATCCTTTTACTAAATACTTCTATAGAATTTATCGTAAATTTTTCTCTATCCCCAGGCGATAACCTATATAATTTAAACTCATCATTTCTTGATAAAGAACTTTCACGAATAGTTGTACTAAAAGCAGTTAAAGTTATGAGACTTAGCGCTGTTTTATAACGAGTAGGAAGTGATTTTAAAAATAACTCAATACGCCATTTAATATATGAAAGTTGCTCAATATTTTCTTGCTTAAACCAATAATCAATATTATTAAAACTTACTAATTCATATAGCGTTGATTTCATATTGTCAACATTTATAGTTAAAGTAAATTCTTCAAGTTTCTTTCTAATATAAGGAGTTCCTTTTATCGTAAGTGATTTTGTTTTTGCTAGTAATACTGCTAATGGATTAAGATCTGAACCATAGAAATCTAAACCTAACAATTTAGATTCTAATGCTACAGTACCGCTTCCGACAAAAGGATCTAAGACACTTTCTACTTTATAAGCATCCTTAAGTTTATACAATAAATCGTGTACCATATTTGCTACAGCTTTTGCGGGATAAGGATGAATGTTACCTTCAGAAATAAATAAAGAAGTGACATTATTTTTATCCGCATAATCGAGATTAATATCCCATATATCTGTATCAATTTTAACACTTTTTAAGAACATTTCATTACTCAAATTATTTCCCTCCAGGACAAAAATACCTTACTTCCATTATAAACATAATTTGTATATAAGTCCAGGAGTTTTTGAAAATTAATTTTCAAAAATTCATAAATACCGAGTAACTACCATACTTTTTCAATAATTCTTTCGGCCCATCGTATTATCGGTTGCTCAGACATATGTTTGGCTGTATCAAATATGTACTCATTTTCATTTCTAAAAAATTCACGTTCCCAATGTCCATTGTTAAATACTAAGTCCCTCAAAAGCCTCTGAGTAAAACCTTCAAACGTTATTATGTCCGAAGTCTCCCTTCCAACTGACTTAACAATCAATGTAGAAATCAACCCATTGTCAACCCGTGCAACCTCAAATATATAGCAAGGTATATACCTTTGTCGTTCTATCCGGGCAATAGCGCAAGTTCGTATACTTCCGTCCTCATACCTAGAAAAGCTTTTAAATTGTGGCAAGGGTACGATATTTAAAGACAGCGAAAATTCTTTATGATGTGTTTGGATGTACTTAATAAGTCTTAAAAATCCTCAAGCCCTTTGGCTAAGCTAGCATCAACCATTTTTAAAGGTGAAAACTCAATCTGCGGTATTGTACCTCCTTGAACCCAAACCTGGGTTGTTCCGACATTCTTTTCATTTTCTCCGACTTGCTTTGTACCTATGAGATAACATCGCTACCTATTCGTGTTTTTTATTATTATCGGTTTTTTTAAAGCTAAAGGCAATGGGAGGTTGGTCGACTATAATGTGATTTTGCTTCTTTTCAGCGCCTTGACCTGTAGTATCAAGCTCGACTTCTTTATCCTTTGATGTTTTCTTCTTTGGGTCTTTTGCATATCTTGGCTCTTTATCTACTTCAAGCCTTTCAGGCTTTGGATGCGAATATTCAATAACTGAAAATGGGATTTCAAGATCAGATTGAAAAGTAAGTTCCATAATCAGTCTATGATTCTTATATTCCAGACCTCTAAATGTCCATGTAGATGGTTCACTTACAGGGGGAAGAACTCTTATTGGGACACCTTTCTGCGCTGCAATTCGATTTTTCGGCTAAATCTAGAAAGGTTTTTGTAAATAAATCTTGACACCACTGTCAAACTTATTCTACACTTTCAAAACTTTTCCGCACTTTAAAATACACCCCAAGCAATATCCTACTCAATAAATATCCCGCTCCTGCGCCAATCATATTCAGAATAACATCATCAATATCAGTCACTCCGGGACCTAAAGCATATTGCACAATTTCAATCGCTAGAGTTGCAAATAACGCCGTCAGCATAACTTTTGACCATTTTTTCATCATTTCTGAAACCAGCGGCAGCAGAAATCCCATAGGCATAAAGGCGATTATATTACCCTCAATAATGGTTAGAATAAGTGTATATACCATCCTATTGTTTTGAAAGGAATCAAACTAACACTTCTGTGGAAGAATACTCTTCCGTACATTCGGTCAAAAAAAGTAAGGTAAATCAAGAAAAACACTTTTTCGTAAATTACAAATTATTTTAAAACTGCATTAACTGACACTTGAATATGAATAAAATACACTTATTGGTTAATACTAACAATATCTACAAATGAACATTACTATTCACAAAAGATGCCACATCAATGTACACCCGATTTATAGTTTAACAAGCTATCTTTTTGGGAGGCGGTCTTATGAAACAGATAATGATTCTGGTAGTAGTAATGCTGATTGCTCTTTACCTTGGAGTAAAAAAGAATGTAATTTACGTAAACAAATATTTGTTACATAAAAGCATTCGAAGCATACTCCAGTGGCTGGCAGGAGTATTACTGGCAATTCTTATTAGCGAGTTTATAAAAGGCAGCTTTTAAGAGTTGCCTTTTAAATTTTTATAACCTCAAATCCCCATCCTTTTTATCAACCGAATCGATTAAAATATCTTGTGATCCTTATTATTTATCTACTTCAATATAAGAAGCATTTAATGTACCACCTTGTAGTTTGCCATAAACTCTTACATACACGGAATTCTTTATATTCTTGTACAGATTCCCTTTATATGTTACAAGAGTGCTCACTTTAAATGCATCACCAATATAATCACCATAATCTGCAACCGCATAGCCTTCAATATAGAAAGTATACCTATCCTTTGCTATCTTTTTAAGATCACGCATCCGACCCATCATAGCAACATAATACCCATTATACTGACCCTTTTCTTCCATCCGGATAGCCTTGCATTTTGATATGAAAGCTTTCTCTTTTATAATCGGCTCTGTTTTACTGGTAAGAACCTCCAAGCTTTTTTTCGAAAGCTCAAAAGCTTTTTCTTTCGGCATTTCTGTAATAGTATTGGAATCCACCAATATTACCCCATCCTTATAAAAAACTTTATAACCCATCAACTTTTGAATAGAGTTAATTGATAAATAAACATGATTACTAATCAATTGGGGCTGTGCATCCAAAGTAACCTTGCTTTTATTCAATTGTGCAGTATTTTTACCTACACTAACGCTTATAACCTTCTTGCCAGACTCAATCCTAAAGGTCTTTGTACTGGAATTATAATCTGCACTATTAATACCAATATGTTCTATAACAAAATCTATCGGAACAAAAACTTTATTGTTTTTATTAAAAGGAACGGCATGTATATTTTCGGGGTCAATAAAAATAAGCGAATCCTTATTTTCTATATCATCATATATATATGCACATGGAGAATTCACCTTAAAACCAATAGCGTTATAAAAAACACTATTAATAGTATTGTCAAAAGTGCCCATTGAATCATAAATATAAAGCTTATTATCTTTCTTGACCCATTTATAGCCTATTGTATGGAGCATATTTAACACCTTGCTGTCAAGATAAAGAGTATTATTAATCCACGCTATTGGATAATCCAGATCACAGCTGAATCCATTGATTATTACGGATTGATCACCCTCCCCAATCTCAACTGTTCGAAATTCATCATCTACTATTTCATGTTTTATTGTACCTTGATGTGTCCCCGAATTAATCTCAACCTTGTCACCCAATACTTGAAATAATGTGACAGGCAACAACAATACACCTTTATTTGTAATCACATATTTCTGTGTTTTAAGACTTCTCCCTTCAAAAACAATTTCTGAACTTATCAATTGAAGATCTTTCATATCAGGGAGTACCTTTTGATTGAAAGATATATCGACCTGATTAATACCAGAATCCTTCATTAAAAGCATTTTTTGTCCATCCCATATAAGTCTTGTAATACCTTTCAATGAATCATTTTTGCTTTCTTGAACACTCCAGTTTATTCCGTTGCTTGAAATCAATAATTTATCATCTACCGGAATGATAAAATGCGTTCCATCCCAGACCGCATGCTGATTAAATCGAATGGATTCACCCGGATACAATGCCTTATTCCAGTCATTACCATTGTTTGAATAAAGTATTGTATTACCGCCAATACAAACGAATATATTTCCATTGAATAACACATCTTGATATCCGTTTACTAATAATGCTTTTTCTTTCTCAGTCGCTTTATCCTTTAGAGTGCTTTCATGCCAATTTATACCATTAACTGAGTAATATAACTTTTTACCTATTGCTATATATAATCCCTTTTTATAAGTTATATCTGCAATCTCTTCAAGACACTTTGTCCAGTTAACACCATCTTCCGATGAATAAAAATCCTTGCCGAATGCAACCCAAAACTTATTACCTTCATACCTTACACGTCCAATTTCTCCGTCATAAGTATCTTTTGTACTGTTATTCAGATTAAACGAGCACTTGTCCCAGCTCTTTCCATCCTCAGATGTTAAAATATAACCTTTTATTGTGCCAGACTTATTATCCCAGCCTGTTGCATAAAACTTATTTTTTGCCCAAGAAACCCTTTCAAAAGTTGTAGCCTCATAACCCTTTAATTTGTTAATATTCCAAGAAGCTTTATATTCAACTGAATATTTATAGCAGCAAACCGTACCATCTTTGCCCACAGCAACATAAGTACCATCTGGACTAACAGCCATATCATTTACCTGACAATTTAAGTTGGCAAACCCAAACTCCTTATACTCAACTTTATATAACGCAAAAACACTATTCATTATAAAACAGTTGATTAATATACAAGTCAAAATAACAAGCAGTAATTTTTTTATTTTCCTCAAATTAGTATCCCCTTTCAAATATGCCTTTTCATGTGTATTAGGTGGCGTTTCCTCAACACATTTCGGTACTCTCCATAAAATAAAACCTCTGTTATTTAAGGTAAATGCTACCATAACAGAGGTTTTTATTCAACTTTAATTAATTTTGCTTACCAACACAGCAACCTTTTGGACTGCGATATAGTTGGCGAAGGTAATGAAATTTATTCTACACATCCAAAACTTTTTTGCACTTTAAAATACACCCCAAGCAATATCCTACTTAAGAAATATCCCGCTCCTGCGCCAAGCATATTCAGAATTACATCATCAATATCTGTAACTCCGACCCCTAAAACGTACTGCACTATTTCGATCGTTAGTGTTGCGAATAACGCCGTCAGCATAACTTTTGACCATTTTATCATCCTTTCTGAAACCAGTGGCAGCAGAAACCCCATAGGCATAAAGGCTATTATATTACCTGCAATATTGATTAGAATAAGTGTACGATTATTTGAGGCCGTTATATACCATCCTATTGTTTTGAAAGGAATCAAATTAACACTTCTGTGGAAGAATACTCTTCCGTACATCCGGTCAAAAAAAGTAAGGTAGGTCAGGTAAATCAGGTAAGCCGCCAAAGCTACCAGGAAAGCCCTTCTAATCTTATGCTTACTTTTCTTAATAATCGCCAAAACGCTTCTCATCATATAAAACAAATCTCCCTACAACTTAACTTATCTCCATTATTTTTGTATACTTCTATTTTTCTTCAGGCTTTTTATTATTGAGTCAATAATAAACTGTATTACGATGACAGATACCATACCTGCTATCATAGTAATGTAACTCAAGCTGAACCGGCTTAATTCTCCTGTATATACTTCTCCTGCCTGCAGCAATGGATACCACCTCTCTGCAACGTATCCAATTCCATAAAAGCTCTCATATTCGCCGCCGGCAAAGTTTCTTGCCGGAAATGGCCTTCCAATGACAACAAAGGTAATATAGCCTATAACAATTAGTAAAAATACTATTACTGCCGATACTATAAAGTATCTCAACATTTTTTTCATATGTTACCCCTCTCAATGAATGTCACAGGACTCCAAAAAAATTTGACCTAAAAATAAAAACCTCTGTACAAGGTAAATAATACCATGACAGAGGTTTATATTCAACAATCCTTACTATTCAACCGTAACTGATTTTGCCAAGTTTCTTGGCTTGTCGACATCGCACCCTTTTTGGACTGCCATATAGTAGGCGAACAACTGGAGCGGCGTTACTGCTACTACCGGAGCTATCAAGGAATTGATATTTGGTACGGGTATGACCATATCCGCTACCTTGGCTACCTCTTTTACATTTGCCTCGTTTGTAATAGCCAATACTACTGCGCCTCTGGCTTTGACTTCCTTGATGTTACTGACCATCTTATCCAGCAGGCTGTCCTGCGTCATCGGACAGATGACAAGTGTACCCTTTTCAATTAAGGCTATCGTCCCATGCTTTAATTCCCCGCCCGCATAAGCCTCCGAGTGGATATAGGAGATTTCCTTCAGTTTGAGCGAGCCTTCCATCGACAACGCATAGTCAAGGCCTCTTCCTATGAAGAATATGCTCTTTGAATTATAATGCTGTGCGGCAAATTTCTGTATATCCCCCTTATCGGACAGTATCTTTTCAATTGCCCCGGGTACGTCTTCCAAGCCTTTTATGATTTTTTCGCAATCCTTGCCGCAGATTTCGCCTTTCTTGCATGCAAGATCAAGCGCAACTAGATAAAGAGCCGCAAGCTGAGTATTATATGCCTTGGTGGATGCAACTGCTATTTCCGGACCTGCCCAGGTATAAAGCACATCATGAGCCTCTCTGGCAATAGAACTGCCTACAACATTGACTATTGCAAGTGTTCGTGCTCCCTTTTTCTTGGATTCCTTTAAGGCTACAAGCGTATCAAGTGTTTCACCGGACTGGCTGATTATGATTACCAGGTTCCTTTTTCCAACCAATGGTTCACGATACCTGAATTCAGATGCCACATCAACTTCGACCGGAATCCTTGCCATCTTTTCAATGATGTATTTCCCGACTACCCCGGCATGATAAGCCGTTCCGCATGCTACAATATAGATTTTGTCAATCTCCTTCAAATCCTCGCCGGAAAGCTTGATTTCATCGAGCACGATTTTTCCGTCCTTGATCCTTGGGTTGATGGTATCCCTCAGAACCTTCGGCTCTTCGCACATTTCCTTCATCATGAAATGCTCATAACCGGCCTTTTCTGCTGCCGTTACATCCCAATTCACATGAAATATTTCTTTTTTGACTTCGGCTCCGTGAATATTAAAAATCTTTACCTGGTCTTTTTCAAGGGCCACAACTTCCTTGTCCTCAAGAATATAAATATCCCTTGTGTGTTCAAGTATTGCCGGAATATCCGAAGCAATAAAGTTTTCTCCCTTGCCAAGTCCTACTATAAGAGGGCTGTCTTTTCTTGCTGCTACAAATTTGTCGGGGCAATCTTTGCATATTACTCCCAAAGCATAAGAACCTTCTATTTCATTAATCGACTCCATTACCGCTTCAACAAGATCGCCCTTGTAGTGGTATTCCACCAGGTGTGCAACGACCTCGGTATCTGTTTCGGAAACAAATTGGTAGCCCTTGTTCTGTAAAAACTCCTTAAGCTTCATGTAATTTTCAATAATTCCGTTATGTACAACGGCAATATTCCCTGATTGGCTGATATGAGGATGCGAGTTCACATCGTTCGGCTCTCCGTGGGTCGCCCACCTTGTGTGGCCGATGCCTATATTGCCTTCCAGCACCTCTCCGCTGACCTTATCCTCTAAGCAAGACAGCCTTCCCTTGCATTTTATAATCCTTAGACCATCATCGTTGAACAAAGCAATCCCGGCTGAATCATATCCCCTGTATTCAAGCTTTCTTAATCCGTTTATAAGAACAGGTACAACACTTTTATCTCCAATATATCCAACAATACCGCACATATATAGTACGCTCCTTTACAAAATAAATTATACAAAATCTGGCAATGATTAATGTGATAGGCATAACCCGTACACATTAAAGCAATACCTTAATAAACACATAAAAACAAATGTGTTCAAATCTTTACACTTTTTAAAGTAATCCGAGAATTTAATTAAGAAAATAATAAGTAGAGTTATATGTACAGATTACCCGAACAATAACTTATAACCTATTACCGCACGGAATGTGCAATTTACAGGATTAATCACTCAGAACTCCATTTGTTCTACAGTTGCCTGTAGTTTTTAAGAGTCTTTTCGGTTTGTGACAAACCGGAAGGTATCCGCCGAATCTTTCGATATCCTACACGTCAGTGTACAATGCTCAGTTAACTTCTTTAACTGTTCACTGTCAATTGTCAACTGCGATAGTTCCCTTCTCCTCGTCAACTGGATTCTAAAAGCCTAAACTGTCCTCTGTCAACTGTAACTGTCAACCGGACTTCGTCCTCCAGTCCTGGCGCTTTTCTTTATGCCCTTTTCGATTTTGCCTCCTTTCAGGGCAGTATCAATAACCCTGTATGTTTTTCACCACCGCCTTCCATATAATTATATTGTCTTCCATTTATAATATATGCATTAAAAGTAAAAATGTCAATTGAAATATAAGTTAGGCCAGAAATTTATTAAGGGGTGCGAACCTAATATCCGTACCCCTTGAATCCTTTAGTTCTTTTCAATAATGTATTGTTATTTAACCCAGTCTTTCCTCAATGATTTTTGCCAGCTCTACTGCCCTATTCGTTATATACTGCTGATCCTTGCCTTCTATCATTACCCTGACCAACGGCTCGGTTCCTGAGGGTCTTATAAGCACTCTTCCCTCTCCATGGAATTCTTGCTCGAGGTCCTTGCAAAGCTTGGCTATTACTTCATCTTCTAGGTATTTATGCTTATTGTCGTTTCTAACTTTGGCATTCTTCAAGACCTGAGGAAGTATCTGCATGACAGATGCAAGCTCCGATGCCTTCTTTCCTGTACTCTTTATAACGCTTAACAGCTGCAATGCCGTTAAAAGTCCGTCTCCTGTAGTGTTATGCTCAAGGAATATAATATGGCCTGACTGCTCTCCGCCGAGAACATAACCCTTACCGAGCATTTCTTCAAGCACATACCTGTCTCCGACCTTAGTCTTGACAATATTAAGCCCTTCTTGCTTCGCCATAATATCAAACCCGAGATTGCTCATTACAGTAGCAACAATGGTATCCTTTGCAAGCTTTCCTTTTTTCTTCAGTTCAAGACCGATTATAGCCATGATCTGGTCGCCGTCTATGGTATTGCCTTTTTCATCAATTGCAAGCATTCTGTCGGCATCGCCGTCAAAAGCAAGTCCTATATCAGAACCAGTCTCAAGGACAAACCTCTGGAGTTCCTGAAGGTGCGTCGATCCGCAGTTCCTGTTTATATTGACGCCGTCCGGCTCATTGTGAATGACTGAAACCTGCGCACCGAGTTCATACAGTGTAAGCGGAGCTGCCTTGTATGATGCACCGTTTGCACAATCGAGCGCAACCTTGATTCCTTTGAAATCACAGGCTATAGTAGTTTTCACAAAGGCTATGTAGTCGTCGAGTGCATCCTCCGCAACAGTTTTTACTCCAATATCCTTACCTGTGGGTTGAGGAAGCACCTCGGATTTCTGGCGAATAATAGCATCTATCCTGTCTTCTATGGCATCCTGAAGCTTATAGCCATTATTGTTAAAGAATTTTATTCCGTTGAATTCAAATGGATTATGAGAAGCTGAAATAACTATTCCCGCATCTGCCTTATATGCTCTTGTAAGATATGCAACTGCCGGAGTAGGTACAACCCCAAGGCAGACTGCATGAGCACCGACAGAACAAATGCCAGCTACAAGGGCAGCTTCCAGCATGTCACACGATATTCTTGTGTCCATTCCTACCAAAATCTTTGGAGTATGCTTTGTCTCGGCAGTCAGGACATATGCACCCGCCTGACCTAGTTTATATGCTAATTCACCTGTTAATTCTATGTTTGCAACGCCTCTTACGCCATCAGTTCCAAATAATCTTCTCACTTAATTACCCCCCGCTTTTTAGTTGACAGTTGATAGTGGACAGTTTACAGTTAAACCCAAAAACCATCACTGATCTATAGAAATGTAACGTTTATATTATAGCTTTATGAAATTAATTAAACAAGTGTATTTTCCAATTACAGTTTATTGAGGTTGGGTACGATTGTTACTTAATAAAGAGTTTTTAAATGTCAACTGCCGCAAGGCCTATATGTCCGAATCACCTGTTCCGCTACCCTTATGCCGTCTACCGCTGCACTTACTATTCCGCCAGCATATCCTGCGCCTTCTCCTGCGGGGTAAAGTCCGCCGACCCCAATCGCCTCAAGCGTTTCACCTCTTGGAATTCTTACAGGAGATGATGTTCTGGTTTCTACACCCGTCATAAGGGCATCTTTCCTGCCGAAGCCTTTGAGTCTCCTGTCAAAATAAGCTATAGACTCCTTCATTGAATCGGTTACAAACGAAGGAAGGCATAAATTAATGTCCGAAACAGTTGTTTTGCCAGTATAGCTTGGTTTAACAGCCCCAATCCTCCCGCTGTTTCTGCCAAGAACGAAATCTTCAAGCGTTTGTATCGGTGCAGAATTATTTCCGCCTGCAACACTAAACGCAAGTCTTTCCCAAGTCCTTTGAAATTCTACGCCTGCAAGGGGATGCTTTCCCCCGAAGTCTTCCGGTTCCACAGATACGACAAGTGCACTGTTGGCATTCTCCTTGTCCCGTGCAAACTCGCTCATGCCGTTTGTAACAATTGATCCGGTTTCTGAGGCTGAAGCAACTACAACTCCTCCGGGGCACATGCAAAAAGAATATACTGTTCTGCCGCCGGTCTTGCAGAATAGCTGATAATCAGCGGAACCAAGCTTCGGGTGGCCTGCCGCAATCCCATATTGGGCCGCATTGACATCTCTTTGGGGATGTTCGATTCGTACACCTATTGAAAACGGCTTCTGTATGAAGTTTATGCCTTGCTCCAAAAGGCTTTGAAACGTATCTCTCGCACTATGCCCTATAGCAAGAACAACAACCTCAGAGGGTATTTGCTCCTTCTCATTAATCACAACACCTGATACTCTGCCGTTATTGATAATAAGAGATGTAAGCCTGGAATCAAACCTTATTTCACCGCCTGCCTCCTCAATCCTTTCCCGCATTTTCACTATAACTTTTTTTAAAACATCAGAGCCTATATGCGGCTTGGATTTATATAAAATCTCTTCATGAGCCCCCGAAAGAAAGAATTCCTGAAGGACTTTATCGCATCGCCTGTCATTGATTCTTGTAGTAAGCTTTCCGTCGGAGAAAGTTCCTGCTCCTCCCTCTCCAAACTGAATATTGGTCTCAGGATCAAGGGTTCCACTTTTCCAGTACTCTTCTACAAGCAAAGAACGTGCAGTTACATCCTTGCCTCTTTCCAGTATCAACGGCCTGTATCCGTTCTGCGCAAGAACAAGACCGGCAAACAATCCTGCCGGCCCGCTTCCAACTATTACAGGTCTATTTTTCATTTTTTGATCACCCTGAATCAGCGGCTGCACCTCCTGTTCTTCCAGGAGCCTTACATCAGGGTTACTTGAAGTACCGGCTTTACCGTCAATCTCTACGGATACGGAATAAATCAAGCTTATATTGGGCTTCCTTCTCGCATCCACGGATTCCTTTATTATCTTGAAGCTCTTTAGATTGTTTACATTTGTCTTCAGTCTGTGGGCTGCAGCACTTTTCAAATCCTCGTCGGAGTCATCCAGCGATAATCTTATGTTATTTATAATATACTTCACTTGTTTGCTATCCTCTCTTTTGCACCAGCAGATCAATATGAGAATCTCCAACCGCCCTGCAGTTATCAGGAAGTGAAACCTTAAGCTGGAGGTTATATGTTCCTTCACCCAGTCCGAAAACATCAGCATAAGGGGCTATGCTTTCGGCATCAAGGGCATTTATAGCCGAACGAGGCCCTTTAATGCTTATTTTCAGTCCTTCGGTCTGGATCAGATAATTCAGGGAATTGTCAATTTCAGTGTTATTTAAGGATATCATATCCTTAGTTATCGAAAACTGCTTGGTTATCAGCGGTTCCACCTTAACATTCACAGTAATATTCTTTGGAGGATTATATAGTTTTAATCCATTAGGAACTATTATCTTCCCCGTAAGGTCAACGGTATTTTTAATATCTTCGATACTTACAGGCTCCGTCTCCAATTCTGTAATCTCAGCTAAGATGGACGGATCACCTGTTATCAGAACCTTGCTCGGATTGACCTCCCGGGAAACCTCTGTATAATTCGGCGCAGGTTTCCCTTTTACAACCGGTCTTATATCAACTTCCTTTGCTACAGAAATATTTACTTTGGCACTTAGATTCTTACTTAACTGCAGTATTTCCTTCCCCATTTTGTCATATACCTTGCAATCCTGCTGTAAGGTAATATTCTTGTCAAGGTTAGTTATATCCGCAACGGCTTTGACTGACCCTACTGTTTTCAACAGCGAGTCCGGTCCTTGAAGCGAAAGCGTTTCCGGTTCTATGGACTCTTTTATTATATGGTACCCCTCTTTGGGCTTGCCCGACAAATCAACTTCCACTTTAAAAAAAGTTTTAACTACCTTTTCCATCTCAAGCTTCAATGTCTTGGGTGTCATCTCAATCTTGATGTCGGAATCAGAAAGTCCGTCCTTACCTACATAATATGGACCATCGAGCTTAATGGTGCTGTCGTTGAGGCTTTTAACCCTGGAAAAATCAAGCTTGACCAGAAAGTCAGAGGGCACAGCATTGTTGATTTTCGCTTCCCTCCCCTTTATAGTAACCGTAACATACCGGGTGTATTCTTTTTTAACTATAATATTGCCGTTCTGCAGCATAGTCTCGTTTTCTACAGTTATAGGCACACTCAGGCTCTTTGTCCTGTAGGGATTGATATTGTCCAGAACCGAGAACCAGATGATTATCCCGAACAGTACGGATATTATTTTCATTGTAATATCTTTTTTGAGAAGCTCATTCATCTGGATTTCACCTTCCATAAAGCCAGTTTTTTATTTTTTGTATTTTTCTCAAGAAGATTTTTATTCAAGGCTTTTCTTAGTGTATCCGAAGTAAGGTTTCTTGTAAGGCCGGCATTCAAGGCATAGGAAATCTTTCCGGTTTCCTCGGAAACAATAATGGAAATAGCATCCGATATTTCTGTTATTCCAAGCGCTGCTCTATGTCTGGTTCCAAGCTCCTTGCTGAGGTTTGGGTTATCCGTCAAGGGCAGGAAGCAGGCAGCCGCTTTTATCCTGTTATTTCTTATTATAACCGCACCGTCATGAAGAGGCGTATTTGGTGTAAACAGGTTTTGAAGGAGTTCTGATGAAATGCTTGAATCCAACTGTGTTCCCGTATTTATTATTTCACCGATCTTTGTTTCTCTTTCTATAACTATTAGTGCACCGGTCTGTGAAGCCGACATGGCAGTTGCAGCTTTGACTATTTCCTCAATCATTGCAGTTGTCTGAACGAGAGTAGTCTCCTCTTCAAAATTAAATAAATCACTGAACCTGCTTCTGCCTATCTTTTCAAGGCCTCTCCTGAGTTCAGGCTGGAAGAGTACAACCGCTGCAAAGCCGACAACCTGAATTGTAGAACTTAATATATATTCTATCGTCTTTAATCCCAAAATTTTGCTCAAATAATATGTAGCAATGATGACAATGATTCCTTTAATAAGCTGTATCGCTCTGGTTTCCCGAACCAATTGCATAAGCTTGTAAAAGACATAAGATACTATGCCTATCTGGACTACGGCCCGGATTAAATCCAGCGGGCTCCTGAAATCAACATAGGCTATTATTTGGGATAATATATTCTTCAAATTATCCAGAAAATTATTCAAAAAAACCTCACACCCTCATAAATGTGTAAACACCGCTCTTTGCACTCAAATGACATATGAAATTGACAATTATTTAACTAATATCGTAATTGTTATCTGCCTATAGCTATTTATTAATTGAAGCAGCCAGCAAATGTTCTATCAGAATTATACCCTGTTTTAATGCTATTTGTCAGCTTTTTTTTAATTTCCATAAAAAAGTAATTAAATTTGTCAATTCCTATTTTTCCTATAGGTATTGACAATTTTATTCGATTACTGTAAAATCATGCTATATTATTCTTATAGGTTTACTTTGTTAAAGGAGAAAAACTATGTCTACCCAAGAAAAGCCGCAAAATGATATAGAAAAGGAAGAAAAAAAGCAATCACGATTAATGACGGCAATATATGCTCTTGTTATTCTTACAGCAGCAGTCAATGCTCTGTACGTCATAAACAGTATCTGGCATATAGACATCCTTCAATTCTTCAAAAATCTGTTCATGCTCAAATATCTTCCTAACCTTGGAAGCAAAGCAAGCTTCGGCTTGCTTTTCCTATTTGGGCTTCTAACCTCCTTTCATTGTGTCGGAATGTGTGGCGGAATCGCAATCTCACAGACAATACCAAGCTCCCGTAAAGATAGCCACAGTATACTAATTCCCTCTGCAATGTACAATCTTGGAAGGGTTCTTTCATATACAGCCATAGGTGCGCTGGTAGGAGGGCTGGGTCAAATCATAAGCTTTACAGGAATATGGAAAAGCCTTATACCGATTTTATGCGGCATTCTCATGATCATTATGGCCATTAATCTATTGGGAATATTCCGCTTTTTAAGAAGGTTCACTCTGCCGGTTCCTAAATTTTTTGCCGGGAAGGTTTTTCACGGAAAGCTTAGCCACAGCCCTCTCATCGCCGGATTGTTTACCGCTCTCATGCCCTGTGGTCCTCTTCAGATGGTGCAGATATATGCTTTGGGAACCAAGAGCATAATTTACGGAGCTTTAGCTATGTTTGTTTTTTCTCTCGGGACTGTTCCTCTGCTATTTACCTTTGGGATACTTAATACGCTTATTAACAAAAAGCTTTCCGGTAGAATCATAAAGGTCAGTGCCGCTCTGGTGCTTTTATTGGGCTTTGTTATGATCCAAAGAGGCCTGTCTCTTGCAGGCATCAACATCGAAATGCCTTTCCTCAAGATGGGAGGCTCAAATCCGATCGAATACACTGCAAAAGTAACAGGCAATATTCAGGTTGTTGATTCAGAAGCATTTACAGATAGTTTTCCTGTTATAGTGGTGCAAAAAGGCATTCCTGTAAAATGGAATCTTCATCTGAAGAAAAAAAATTATAACGACTGCAACAACGCTATTGTAGTGCCCGGTCTCAAGATCGAAAAAAATCTTAAGGTTGGAGACAACTTCATTTTATTTACACCTCAAAAGACGGGCACAATCAATTATACCTGTTGGATGGGCATGATTAAGAGCAAAATTAAGGTCATCGATAAAATAGTTGGAAAGGCGGGAGAAAAATGAGCGGAAATTCAAAAAAAACGTCAATATTCTCTAATCCTTCTGTTGCTTATGTAATTTTAGTATTATTTATTCTTATAACATCAGTTTTTTTTATGATTGGAAATATTTACAACCAAAATGATTCGGATTCAAAGGCTGAGGCATATGAAAATAAAGAAAAGTTACTTAAAGAAAAACAAATTGCCGAAAACATCAAAGCTACAAAGAACTTCACGAACCAAAAATCCGAAACAGGAACCAAAGGTACATTATCTGCCGGAAATGTCAATCCCGCTCAGGTATCACAGGGCAATACAGCTGAAAATGCATATCCGCTAAACAATACTAAAGCGGCAGAAAAGAGGCCCAAAGCTAATGACGGTACAACGGCTCAAGTCAAACCTGTATGGACTCCTGACGGCAAGAAGGATTCCGGAATCACCACCATCGTTGTCGACAAGCTGCTTCCTGCAAAAAATGAGGATAAAAGCTCCAAGCAGATAGAAACCTGGACCGGCTGGATCATAGACAGGGACTGCATCGGGGTCAACCCCTTGAAACACACGGCAGCCTGCAACCTTATGGGTTCCGAGGATACGCCCCCTGCTTCCTGCTATGCAAGCGGGCTTGGTATTCTTCTTTATGTTCCGGGGAAGGCTTATACAGCTTATAATACGTTTGACCAGCTGTTTATGTTTGACGAGTCCAGCCGAACGGTTGCAAAGCTATTTCTTGAAAGCCTTCCTGATAGCTGGGTCAACAATATTACGATCAGTATAACGGGTTATCAGGTTAATAATATTCCCGTCAATACAGATGAAACAAATTTTCCTGAAACGGATCCTTTAAAGGTTGACCATTATCTCAAGGGAATTCACATCAATAAGATAGAAGCCGCCTATATTGACGGTGTATCGACAAACATATTGCCGGAGCCGAATCTGGTTCTGCCGAGGTAGCAAGAAGGAGATGCGTCAATGATCGAAATACGAAATCTTACTAAGGACTATGGAAATATCAAGGCCTTGAACAAGCTTAATTTCACAGTTAATAAAGGTGAGATACTCGGCTTTTTAGGACCAAACGGTGCGGGTAAGTCAACAACCATGAACATTATTACAGGCTTTATTCCATCGACGGCCGGAACAGTCAAAGTTTGCGGATATGACATACTGGAAAGTCCAAGAGAGGCAAAAAAACATATAGGTTATTTACCCGAACAGCCTCCTCTTTACCAGGATATGACCGTTATTGATTATCTGGACTATGTCAGCGACCTGAAATTCGTAAGCCGCAAGCAGCGAAAAAACCAGCTTTCGGATATTATTGACCTAGTACGTCTTGGTGAAGTAAGAAACAGGCTCATCAGGAACCTGTCCAAAGGCTATAGGCAAAGGGTAGGACTTGCACAGGCTCTTGTAGGTGCACCGGAAGTGATTATTCTTGATGAACCTACCGTAGGACTTGATCCGAAACAGATCATAGAAATCAGAGAGCTTATCAAAGCTCTGGGCAAGGAACATACAGTAATTCTGAGTTCGCACATTCTGCCTGAGGTAAGTGCTGTTTGTGAGCGTGTCGTCATTATAAACAAGGGAAGTATTATTGCGGAGGATACACCTGCGAACCTTTCCAGGAGCTTTAGCGGTTCTTCAAGGTTTGTGCTTTCAGCAGCCGGCCCGAAACCGGAGGTGCTAAAAATCATCTCATCTGCAAACGGTATCACCAATATAGAATTTATCGGTGAAAAGGAGGGGCTTGCAAGCTATAGCGTTGAAACAAACGGAAGCCTTGCTGCACGAGGCGACATATCCCTTGCACTTGCAAAATCAGGCTATCCCATTATCGAACTCAGATCGTTCGACATAACGTTGGAAGATATCTTCATTCAACTTATAAACGGCGGGAAGGAGGAAAAACATTGATATATTCCATTTATAAAACCTCAAGAAAAGAATTTAAGGCTTTTTTCCATTCTCCCTTTGCATATGTGGTAACCGGACTTTTCATATTGATCACAGCTGTGTTCTTCTGGGTAGGAAATATTAATGCCCAATCTGCTGATCTAAACGCTTTGTTGTATTCAATGGGCACTCTGCTGCTGTTTATTGTTCCGATAATCACAATGAAGTCTTTGGCTGAAGACAAAAAAAGCGGCACCGAAGTACTGCTTGTCACTTCCCCTACCAGAATTTCAGCAATTATTGCAGGAAAGTATCTGGCCATACTGCTCTTCTTTCTTGTTATTACAGGCATTACCCTCATTTATCCGCTTACCTTATTATTATTTTCTTCTCAGTCACTGCTTTCCCTCCTTGGAGCATATACAGGCTTCATTCTATTGGGTGCCGCACTGATTGCTGTAGGAATATTTGCTTCCTCGATCACCGAGAATCAGGTTGTTGCAGCAACCGTCAGTTTTACAAGCTTCATTTTTCTGCTGCTGCTCCAACCTGCCGGATACCAGACAGGAGGCACAATCTCAAAGGCACTTAACTGGTTTTCTGTTTTTTCAAGGTATTCCGACTTCACAAGAGGTATTTTTGATTTAAATACAGTTTTATATTATTTCAGCTTCATATTTTTCTTTTTGTTTCTTACAATCAGAGTAATGGAAAAAAACAAGTTAAAAAATCTGCTCGGAAGCCGGAACTTTAAATACGGGACCAATTCAATTCTGCTTATTGCCGGCGTATTAGCCATCCTTGTTTTTATAAATCTATTTGCGGAAAAGTTTACTTTCAAATTCGATCTTACACAAAACAAGGTTTACTCTATAGGCAATACAACTGAAGCTATACTGGATAAGCTCGACAAGGACATTGTCATATACGGCCTCTTCGATGACGGTAAAATCGACAGCGACTATAAAGAGGTTAAAGATCTGCTGGAAAGCTACACCGGCAATTCAAGGCATATTAAAGTAAAGTACATAGATCCCGACATTGATGCTTCAATAATCAAGAAGCTGGATCCCGACGGCTCAAAAGCCCTGAAAAAGAATGACTTCATTGTAGCCTGTGGATCCAAGTCCAAAAAACTGTCCTATGAAAACCTGTTTAAGCTTGAAATTGACCAACAGACCTTTGCACGCTATAAAACCGGGTCTACTGCCGAACAAGGCTTTACAGGAGCAATAAAATATGTCGCTGCTGATAAAACCCCTTCGTTGTATTTTGTGGAAGGCCATGAGGAAGGAAAACTTGATACTCAGTACAAAACACTTAAAGAGTACCTTGAAAAAAATAATTTTAATATAAAAAAAATCAACATTTCCAAGGCTGAGGCCATACCTGAAGATGCCGAGATATTACTCTTTATTTCTCCCAAAAAGGATCTCTCTTCAAACGAATACGGAAAAGTCAATGAATACCTTAAAAAAGGCGGAAGAGCTGCTTTCCTTTTCGACTATATCGCCTCCGATCCCGCTTTCAGCCGATTTGACAGCATCTTAAGCAGCTACAGTCTCTCTATAAATCATGACAAGGTCAAGGAAAATGATGCCTCAAAACATGTTCCCAACAACAAATACGGGATATTGGAGGGTGTCGGCAAGAACTCTGTAATTCCTATAGACTTTGAGATTTATTTACCGGATTCGAGAAGTATTAAGACATTAAAGAATGTAAAGTCATCAGTCAGCCTTATACCATTGATCAGCACAAGTATACATTCAGTGGGTGAAGCTGTTGACAAGCAGAAGGGCGGAAATCTCCAGGGGCCATTGACCCTTGGAATCGCCGCAGAAAGCAAAGCACCCGGAAGACATTCAAAAATACTTGTTTTAGGAAACAGCACCTTTCTCGGCGAAAGTGCAGGGCAGCAGTATTCACCCAACTTCAGCAGCGGCATATACTTCTTTGTAAGTTCGCTCGGGTGGCTCCAGGACAAAACCGACGATTTGGTTATTTCTCCAAAAGCATATGATAACCAAAAGCTCAAAATCAACCAATTTACCGCTAATCTTGTAGGAGTATATGTAATCGCTGTCGTCCCCCTTGCCATTCTCAGCATGGGGTTCTATGTATGGAAGAGGAGGCGTTACTTATGAAGCATTACAAAAATACAATCATACTTGGAATTATCGTTCTGCTGCTCGCAGCAGCTTACTTCTCATATGACAAAAAAAGCAGTTCACAAATATCTGCAACCGGAAACGTGAATTCATTCAAAATCTTTGATCTTGATTTAAAAGCCATTAAGACAATATTTATCGAGAATAAGGGTGAAAGCTTCATCATAGCTAAACACAGCAATAACTGGGTTTTAGAAAAACCTTCTGATATAAGGTATGATCAGTCTATTATCGACGCTCTGCCTTTAAGCCTTTACTATTTGACTGCAGACAAACTGATTGCGAAAGAAGCAGAGCACCCCGAAAATTATGGTTTTAATAATCCGTTAAGGATTACTGTAAGGTACCCGTATGAGAAGGCAGCAGTTTTGGAAATAGGAAGCCCTACAGCAACAGGTGAAGGCTGCTATGCAAGGGTCAGCGGCAGCAATACCGTTTATTTGTTAAACAGCGGGAAAGCTGCTCCCTTTTTTATTACAAGCAGCAGCATCAAAGATAAGAATGTTCTGGCTTTGCATGACTATAAGAAAATTTACAATAAAATTGATGAGATCAACAGTGTAACCCTTGAGCGAAAAGGGAAAAAGGTGTTTTCAGCTGTCAGGTCAGACGAAAGCAGCTGGCAGTTAACCTACCCCTTAAAGATCAAAATAGACGAAAGTGTCCTTAAACCGATTCTTGATTCCATTGTAAGAGTTACTGCAAAGGAATTCATCGATGAAAACCCTATAAAGCTTGATCAATACGGCCTAAAATATCCTGCATACAGCCTGGAATTCTCCATTTCAGGTGATAGAAAAAAGCTTTTGATAGGAAATGAAAAAGTCAGTGGAAGTGAATTCTATGCAAAAGTAGATAGTTCAACAGATATTTTTTCCCTGGATGAAGCAGGCTTTGATTATCTGGACAAATCCTTTAAGGAAATCCTCAGCAGGTAAGTTTTTTACTCTTTCCTAAAAGGTATCGTCCCTAAATGCTTCTCACCTATTTTTTCATACTGCTCTCCCCTTAATGCTATTTCCCAAGTAGTTTACTTGCAATACAATATCTGCAATATCAACAGCTCCATTGTCATCAATGTCTGCAATACCTTTGAGAAATCCTTGAGCAACAAGTTGAAATTCTCATTCTGACCTCCTATTGTTGAGGTACTGCCCGAAACCTGTTCCGAAAGTCCAATGGTATTAGCCGCAGCAACTTCAGTATTGGGAGATGGAAGTGCATTTGTTGATACACCGTCTATGTATACAGCTTCAATCTTTGTAACATGAATTCCGCTTAAATAGTGTGTAACCTGTGTCGGATCTGTTTCCGGCACCCGTGCTTCGTAGCCTTTCTGCCCGGCTGTTCCCCCTGCCGGAATATTGTCAACCGTATAACCAGTTACCTTGACTGTTATATTTTTTTTCCATGCTGCCGGCAGACTGTTCAAAAACGTTTTTGCAAGCTCCTTACTGGGTCCGTCAAACACAAGGTAATCTTTCAAAGACGAGCTTTCGGTAGGGGCATCTATCTTGGTGTAGATTCCCAGACCACTGCTATAGCAGCCCTCTGACGGAAGAGTTTTTTCTGCACCCATCAGATTGCAGCCTTTGGAATGGTTAATCGGTATAACCCCTGCACAATCCCTGTCAATTATCCATCCTGTCCAGGTCTGAACCGCAGGTATATCAGCCAAGGCAGTTGTTCCAAAACTTGTCAGCGCACTGAACAATACAGTCAGTGAAAGCAGTACTCCTGTAATTCTTTTTCTTTTACCTTTCATGAAAAATCCCTCCGATAATTTTTATTTGTGAAGTTATTTGTTAAATATAAGCTCTTCCATACTTCCTTCCATGGCAATAATTAAGGCTTCCAACACGTTTTTATAAAAAGTGCTAAAAGCCTCTGGAATGTTCAGTCAACTTCATTTTTAATTATGGTATGATACTGATATCAAACCAATCTTACCTTTTCATTTTTTTCAATTTGTACTACTTTTCCGTCCTGAATAATTAAAGTAACGGATCCGAAGCTTACACTGTCAATAAGCTCCAGAAGTCTTTTGAAATCCGGCTCTGATATAACACTATTTTTTTTGCAGGTTACTGCTTCAGACATTTTACTCCTCCCTTCAAGTTCATACTACAGTAGATTTATTTTTTTATTTTTATTTATCTGTATGACACAGTTGTCCTGTATTATAATGGTCAGAGAACCTTCCCGAATAGACTCGGCACTGTTGAGTATTGTCCTTGCAAGCTCGCATTTGGTCATCTTTACCGGCCTTTTTACCTTTTTTTCAGCTTTCAACATTTTCATTCCTCCTGACTTGGCTTGATTCATAAACCGCAACTTTTAGGCAGTATTCCTATGGTTTTTGTCATGTTTTAGAGGAGATTTCAGTATCTAAGGTTCTATCAGTAATTTTTAGAGCTTACCTTATTAAATAATTAAGGGGAGCTCTCCCCTTAATTATTATCCAACACATTATATTTAAATTTCCTGAAAAAGAGGTGTAGACAGATACCTTTCGCCTGTGTCAGGAAGAACAACTACGATCGTCTTGCCTTTATTCTCCGGTCTCTTTGCAATTTGTGTTGCTGCAAAAGTTGCTGCTCCTGAAGAAATTCCTACCAGGAGACCTTCTGTTTTTGCAAGATTCCTTGAAGTTTCAAAAGCTTCTTCATTTTTAACTTTAAATATTTCATCAATTACTTCTTTATTAAATACTTCAGGTACAAAACCCGCTCCGATCCCCTGTATTTTATGAGGACCTTTTGTTCCTCCGGATAAAACCGGCGAGTCGAACGGTTCAACAGCTATAGCCTGTATGCTCGGCTTTTTCTTCTTCAGTACTTCCCCGACACCCGTAATAGTTCCTCCGGTTCCTACTCCTCCGATAATAATATCTACTTCGCCGTCAGTGTCTCTCCAGATTTCTTCCGCAGTTGTCTTTCTGTGAATTTCAGGATTAGCAGGATTTTTAAACTGATTCGGAATAAAAGAGTTCGGAATCTGAGCTGCAAGCTCCTCAGCATGTTTTATTGCTCCTGGCATCCCTTCCGAACCCGGTGTCAGAACCAATTCTGCTCCCAGTGCTTTCAAAAGGTTCCTTCTTTCTATACTGAAAGTTTCAGGCAAGGTTATAATCAGCCTATACCCCTTTGCTGCAGCAACGAATGCAAGTGCAATACCTGTGTTTCCGCTTGTCGGCTCAATAATGACCGTATCCTTATTGATCAAGCCCTTATCTTCCGCATCCTTTATCATTGCATAGCCGATTCTGTCCTTAACGCTTCCCCCGGGATTAAAATACTCAAGCTTTGCAACTACTTTTGCCTCAAGCTTGTTGTATTCGTTATAGTTTGACAATTCAAGCAGCGGAGTATTTCCAATAAGATCGGTTAAATTCTTTGATATTTTTGACATCTTTGACCCCTCCATATGTTTTGATTTAGTTTGATAAATTGAAAAACTTATTTCTGAGTATTCTTATATGATATATAGGTATTTTATTTCTAATTGAAATAAATGTCAATAGCTTTTGAAGAAATATTTTTATTCCTATCGTTTTTGTTGGATTTTTATACTAGTCCAAGCAGAATACGTTTTCCGGGGCTAAATCCTTTTCTAGAAAATCTACTGTGAGTGCAATAACTTCTTCTTCCCATTCTTTTTTATCGAAGGTATGATCCCCTCCTTGTATAATCTTCAACTCGGATCTTCCACTATATATCCTTTCGTAGAAGTTCGAAGCACTCAAGGGTACAACCTGATCATTGTCACCATGGATCAGAAGAACATTTTTATCAAAACCCGAAGCCTTTCTATAAATATCAGTACTTATTACACCATCTGCAAAATTCTTGCCCATCAAAAGCCCTGAGTAGTCAAGATAGCCCTTAGACCTGAAATCCTCATACTTATCTCCAATAAAATCCTCCAAAACGATTTCACCCATGTTTCCGGCCGGCGCCCATAAGCATAAGGAACGGATATCAGCTTTTCTCTCCCCTGCAAGCATGCTTGCTACCGCACCGCCCATACTTAAGCCTACGACACCAATTCTATCCCGATCTACAAATTCCAGTTCCTTTGCAAAATTCAATATACGATTGGCATCAGTCAGCTCTCCGGCAATCGTCATGTCAATAAAGTCCCCATCGCTTTCACCGCTTCCGCCGAAATCAAACCGTAAACTTGCAACACCCTCTTTTTCCAGCCTTCTGGATAACTTCACAAACATAAAATGATTGGCCATCTTATTACCTGCAAAACCGTGGAAAATCAGTACAATCGGTACCTTGTCCACCATATTGTCGGGAGTGTGAAGCATTCCCCTTAACGTAAGGCCTCTGCTGATTATTTCAACTGCCTTCTGCATATCTATCACCCCATTACCTATTATTTCCATATGTATTACGTTACTAAATAATCTAATAATCCTTTATGTTTATACTTCTTACCTCGAATATTAAATACCATCACCATCGCCGTTTAAGTCTCGCATCTGTCTCATAAATGCCTTAAAATAATGGTAATTCAGTTTATCCAATTCTTTGAACAGCTCTTCGGCACCCCTATGTTCTTTCGTACTATGCAAGTCTTCCAAAAGCTTCTCTATTCTTTTTATTTCTTTTCTTATTTCCGACAAATTCTCAGTCATAACATCATACCCCTAAACATGTCCTTATACTATTTATATATGTTTAGTCGGATTTAAATTATTTTATTAGAGGGCATTATTTTTCCCCCTTTATAAACCTTATCGACTACATTAATTCATTATTCCTAGTATTCTTATTAGTTTTCTTGGTTTAATTATATTTGGTATTAGAATAAATGTCAATACCTTGTTTAAACTTTTGGATATCCCCTCCATTGTACTTTTGCCAAAAAACGCACAAAAAATATTGACATATAGGATATTATTTCATACAATAAAATACATACTATATCGATATGTTTACTACATATTGTATGTCAACCGGATAACCGGAGGCAAAGTTTCTTCTTTATAAGATTAAGCTTTGCCTTTTTATTTATAATACAGGAGGATTGAAATGGAAAACAAAATTGTGAAGATTGGCGGAATGACCTGCACCTTGTGCTCGGCGGTCATTGAATCAAAGCTCGAAAACATGAGCGGTATTGAGAAAGCAACGGTAAGCTATGCATCTGAAAAAGCAGCACTGCAGTTTGATCCGGAGATAATTCAATTCATTATGATACAGAAAGCAATTGAGTCCTTAGGTTTTTCGATAGAGGAAAGTGAACACACAGGCAATAATAAAAAGCCGAAGTACGACCGGAGCCTGCGAAAGCTAAAGATTCTATTAGTATTTTCGGCTGTATTGAGTTTTCCCCTATTGCTGTCCATGCTGGTAGCGGGCATTGGTTTTTGCCATGACTATCTTTTCCCCGGAAACACCGATAAAATTGCTCAACTCGTGGCCAAGGTCAAGTACTATTCCCACTATCTGCACAACTGGAAATTCCAGCTCGCTTTAGCAACCCCGGTACAATTCATCATCGGGTTCAGGTTTTACAGAAATGCCTTTAACTCATTGAGGGCCAGAAAAGCCGGCATGGATCTTCTGGTGGTTATCGGAACAACCTCTGCATACTTTTACAGTCTATATAATTCACTCCATGACACAAATCTTGTTTATGCCGGCATGAAAAACATTTATTTTGAGGCCTCCTCACTTATAATAACTCTTGTACTGCTGGGGAAATACTTCGAAGCATTGGCTAAAGGCAGGGCGTCAAAAGCGGTTAAGGCTTTGCTGGAGCTAAAGCCTAAAACAGCCTGTGTTTTAAGGGGTAATTCCGAGTTATACCTTACCATAGATGAAATCAAAACAGGAGACCTTCTGGTAGTACGCCCCGGTGAAAAGATACCTGTTGATGGCGTTATTACCGAAGGATTCTCATCTGTAGACGAATCAATGCTCACAGGAGAATCGGCACCTGTTGAAAAACAGGCCGGAGATCCGGTGACCGGAGCATCCCTAAATAAGCACGGAACCTTTAAATTCAAAGCTCTTAGGGTCGGAAACGATACTGTACTCGCCAATATAGTCAGAATTACAGAAGAAGCACAGAACTCAAAGGCCCATATCCAGAAAATTGCCGATACAGTCTGCGGTTTTTTTGTCCCCATTGTTCTTCTATCTGCTCTTCTCACTTTTCTTTACTGGTATTTCTTAGTGTTTGACGGTAATCCTTATTTTATAGACAAGGGAATAATATATGCTGTTTCAGTTCTTGTTGTATCCTGCCCATGCGCATTGGGGCTCGCTACACCCACAGCCCTGATGGTAGGCATAGGCAGAAGTGCGCAAAAGGGTATATTGGTCAAAAACAGCGAAGCACTGGAGATCTCAAGCAAAGTAAACACTGTTGTTTTTGATAAAACAGGTACTATAACTACCGGCAAATTAAAAGTATGCAATATCAGTCTTGTAGAAGAAGCTTCCGATTCAGCAGAAAAGAAGCTATTGCTTCTTGCTGCTATTGCAGAGAAAAGGTCCGAGCACCCCATAGGAAAAGCAATATACGAAAGTGTAAAAAGAGAATCCGGAGAGGTGCTGCAGGAGCCTGACAGGTTCGAAGCTTACCCCGGTAAAGGTGTGAGTACAGTTATCAATGAGGAAAAGGTTCTTATCGGAACACTCGAATTCCTTCGGGACAATCATATCGGAACCGAAGCCTTTGAACCATTAATATCTGTGTCTCAGGATGCCAAAAGAATTACACAGGCTTACATGGCTGTTGACGGCAAACCGGCAGCCGTAATATCGCTTTCCGACGATTTGAGGGAAAGCTCGAAGGCAGCCGTATCGATGCTCAAAAAAATGGGTATTGAGGTTTATATGCTGACAGGAGACAACAAAAGGACGGCACAATATATTGCAGAAAAAGTGGGTATAGATAACGTCATAGCCGAAGTACTGCCTGAAAACAAGGCTGAGGAAATAGAAAAGCTTAAGAAACAGGGGAAAATCGTCGCAATGGTTGGAGACGGCATAAATGACGCACCAGCGCTGGCAACAGCCCATATCGGCTTTGCAATAGGGACCGGAACAGATGTAGCGGTTGAAACCGGCGACATCATCCTGCTGAAAGACAACCTTGTCAATATCGCAACATCAATCAAATTATCCTCCAAGACAATGTTAAAAATAAAGGAGAACCTGTTTTGGGCATTCATATATAATCTCATAGGGATTCCATATGCAGCAATGGGGCACCTCAATCCGGTTGTAGCAGCCGCCGCAATGACGTTAAGCTCCCTGTCGGTGCTGCTTAATTCATTGAGTTTGAAAAGGAGTAAACTTTTGTAATTATATGTTTATTTTTGTCGTGATGAATGGTAGAATTAGGAGTGAGTTAAGTTGATTCGCCGAACTTCGTATCAGAAGATAACAGTAGCTGCCTTTACGAAGTTTATACAAGTAAATAGTTATTGGTAGGCAGAATTGCATAACAAAATACTTTTGAAAAATAAAGGGGAAGATTCTATGAAAAAGCCAGGTGTTATTAAGGCTATGTCTATAATAATGATAGTTATAAGTGGTTTCTCAGGATTATTAGAATTATTGATGCTAGTCGGGCCAGGACCAGTAAGTATATCATTAATTATTATGGATTTAGTCGTAACTGGTCTTTTCCTTTGCTCAGGACTTGGTATTCTCTTAGGCAAAAAATGGGGTTGGTGGATTGGAACCTGTTTTCTTTCAATACTCTTTATAGGCTGCATTAGTAACATAATTCAAAATACAATTATAGTTCAAAACTTAGATAACGGAAAAACTTTTATATACTTTTTCATAATATTTTTTCTGACTGGAGCTTCTGTATATTATTTATTTGGTAAAAAAACATTGGAATATTTCTCATTATCGAATATACCAAGAATCAAATTGATTATTATTCCGGCTTCTTTATCTATTGGGATTGGACTATTTTCTATAATTAGGTATTTTATTATAGGATAGGTAGTTTGAAGAGTGTCTAGGGACAGTTCCAAGGCAGGATTCATCCACAACGCAGCGTTAAAGTACATTTCAAACCCAGGTAATATGAGAAACGTTTTTGACATTTCACTGATAAAAATAAAAAGAATAAGACATAAAGACATTTTGGGGCAATTTCCGAATTCCCCTCGCACAAAGCAAAGGCATTACGAAGTCCACTCAAGCCACTTCAATGACACCCGAAGCATCCCCCTAGCAACCGCCGTTAAGTCGAGACATAGTAATACCCTACGAAGGATAAAATGCTTTCACGCTTCGGATATGCCATGGATGGCATATCGCCCATTATTGAGCAAGGAGGCGAAAGACAGCTAACGAATAATAAAAGTTGTATTTTGCTGAAATCTTGAACGTTAGCTTGATATAGTTGGTGAACCATCATTAGTCTCAAATACAAGGTTCACCATCTATAATGGGTAAAATCCAAAAGCATTTTATACAAGCAGCTGGTATTCCTGTCGAAGACTTTTCGGCTCAGACCCCACGCCGCTGAACTGGCGATTTTTCGTTACATTTTCATCGCTGAAAAGGTAAAACACAGGCTGGAGATTTGTGCGACTATCAATAAAGAAAAAGAATAAAAGAACAAATGTTTGCAATTTTTATTGAATATATTACCTCATTAGGATATAATTGACGTGTGACAAGCAATCAGGTTTTAGATGGTGGTTTGTCTATACAGGCTCCTTTTTTATAGATTCCCGCACATGGGGGCGGTGACGTTATAGTTGCTGCAGGGAATCTACTAAGGAAGGAGGTGGTTGATATGGGTAAAGAATTTTACACGAATATCGGCATTATTGCTGTGAGTTGTGTGAAATACATATTCATACCGATTGGAGTAGCGGTCATTACGAAGATAATTACGGATAAGCTGCTTCAACCACAGCCTGGAAGACAAAGAAAAAAACGGTCCAATAAAAACCGTTTAAAATAAACACCCTCTTTATAACCTGACAGCAACAAGCGTCACCGTCCTCATCTATATTATAACACATTTGGATTTAGTGTAAACTTAAATTTTTACTTTTGCATCCATAATTTCCACAAGAAATATACTTATTCAATAATTTTATCTCATATGCAGAATAAAATTCTTTCGCGCTTCGGACATACCACGGATGGCACTAACCCTCTCAGTCACTCTGTGACAGCTCTCCCACGGTAGAGCCTGAATTAGCTCTCCTTCAGGAGAGGTGGCAGACAGAGTCTGACGGAGAGGTTTTTTAAAATGGAGAGCGATTTTTCGTTACATTTTCAAAAAGACAGGCTTTAGGCCGCTTCAGCGAAGTGTCAGCATCCTCCAGTCACTTTGTGATGCAGATTTTATGCAAAAACGAACAATTGTTCTAAAATAATATTGTAAAATTTTACATAACAAGGTATAATAGACGAGTATTATACAATCAGGTTTGAGACGGAGGTTTAGTCTTGTGAGGTCTCCTTTCTTTAGATTCCCACATATAGGGACGGCGACGTTATAGTTGCTGCAGGGAATCTACAAAGGAAGGAGGTGGTTGATATGAGTAATCAGTTCTACATCAAAATTGGGGTTGCCTTTGTTTGGTGTATGAAATATATATTCATACCGTTTGGGATAGCTTTTTTTGTAAGGATTCTTGCAGATAGAGTATCTCAACCACATCCTAGAAGACAAAGAAAAAAACGATCTTATAACGACCGTTTAAAATAATACCTATTCATCAAACCTGACAGCAACAAGCGTCGCCGTCCTTACTTATATTATAACACATTTGGATTTAGTGTAAACTTAAATTTTTATTTTTGCATCCATAATTTTCACAAGAAATATACTTATTCAATAAATTTATCTCACAAGACAATCATATATAATCTGATAGACTTTATGCAGGATAAACACTTTCACACTCTGGAATCACACCAACCCTCTCAGTCACTCTGTGACAGCTCTCCAACGGTAGAGCCTGAATTAGCCTCTCCTGCAGGAGAGGTGGCAGACGGAGACTGACGGAGAGGTTTTATGTCATAGGGTTAGCTTGATATAGTTGGTGAACCATCATTAGTCTCAAATACAAGGTTCACCTATCTATAATGGGTTTAATGAAAAGCATTTTATACAAGCAGCCGATATTCCTGTCGAAGACTTTTAGGCTCAGATTTTCATCGTTGGTAAAAGACAAACTACTTGGTGTATCATATGCTTAACACTTATTTCACGCAACTTATATTTCCATCATATTAACTTTTATGCCGTCAATTGAACTCAGTTCGTTTTTTAAAGAATCAATTTCAGACATTACACCTATTAACTGCAAAATAATCAAACCGTTTTCCGAACATACATCACCGGCTTCATGCAAACCCAATCTGACTTTAATCAAGCATCCATGCTTTGAAAATATTTTCTGTATATCCTCTGCTTTTTTTGAACGATAATCTACAGTTATTGCCATTATAATATTAGCTGACATCCCAGCACCTCCATAAAAAATTATTATTTTATTTTCATAGTTAATTCTAAGACATGTTTAAAGAATCTATAATCCTTTGTTTTTTTTCATCCTCTACTTCACTGCAGTATTTTTCGCCTTCAACAATTCTGGATTCAATTTTTACAGCTTCCATAACTTTCTGCATAATAATTTCTTTCATTTCATCAATATTTTCTTCGATGGAAAAGCTTTTTTTAATCTCTTCAAGAACTTCATTATCGTAAGCTCTATCCAGATCTACGTCAATGCAAGCACTATCAGTACATAGCCTAAATCTTCCGATATATTCATAGTTATCTTCTGTAATATTCAAATTAACAACCTTCAAATCCGAGCAGCGCATAAATAATAAACCTCCCTTTCTATAAACATATTAATGATAATTATTTGGCAATAATTTATACCCATTATTTTCAGTTATAAACAGGTTAGTACAACCTTTTAGGTAAAAGACAGGCTACTCATAAATAAAAGAACAAATGTTTGCAATAATTATTGAATATATTACCTCATTAGGATATAATTTACGTGTGGCAAGCAATCAGGTTTAGATGGTGGTTTGTCTATACAGGCTCCTTTTTTATAGATTCCCGCACATGGGGGCGGTGACGTTATAGTTGCTGCAGGGAATCTACTAAGGAAGGAGGTGGTTGATATGGGTAGAGAATTTTACACGAATATCGGTATTTTTGCTGTGAGTTGTGTGAAATACATATTCATACCGATTGGAGTAGCGGTCATTACGAAGATAATTACAGATAAGCTGCTTCAACCACAGCCTGGAAGACAAAGAAAAAAACGGTCCAATAAAAACCGTTTAAAATAATTAGTCATCTTATAACCTGACAGCAACAAGCGTCACCGTCCTCATCTATATTATAGCACATTTGGTTCTGATGTAAACTTTAAATTATATTTTAAATTACATTTTTGCTCACTTTAGACCGCTTCAGCGAAGTAATAACCCTCGTAACCGCCGTTAAGTCGAGACGTAGCAATACCCTGCGCAGTATAAAATGCTTTCACGCTTCGGATATGCCATGAACGGCACTAAAACCCTCTCAGTCACTCTGTGACAGCTCTCCCACGGTAGAGCCTGAATTAGCCTCTCCTGCAGGAGAGGTGGCAGACGGAGACTGACGGAGAGGTTTACAACAAGCGTCGCCGTCCTTACTAATAATAGCACAATTTTAAGGAAAAATAACAACATTATAGAGTATAATTAAGAAAAGGTTTATGAATGTGGAGGATGCAATTTGATGAAGCTGAAAGAGACTATAAAAAGAACTCTGGCTGCACTTTACAAAAGTATTATACGGTTTCCTGCAACGCTGTTTTTAACTTTTTCCGTAACTGTTATGCTGATTACAATCATTGAGCTCGATCCAGATATAAGCAGAAGCCTGGAAGAATACCTGATACGAATAACTCTTATACTGGCAATGGGTATCCCGGTATCCTTAATTGTAAAATTCATTATTGAAAAAAAGGAGAATATAAAAAGTATTTATGAAGCAGTGCTTTATTTGTGCAGTGCCGCTTTCCTTGCCATATATTACTTTTTCTTCTTAACAGATTTCGATATGGTACCTATAACAAGATATATTATACTGTCAGCCATTTTCTACCTTGCAGCTATTGTCATACCTTACTTTTACAGAAGAGACTTTTTTGAACTATATGTTGTCAGGCTTATTACAAGGTTTTTTACATCTGTTTTATTCTCTGCGGTCCTTCTGATCGGAATATTTCTGATTCTGTTTACAGTTGATGCACTTCTTGATATTAAAGTATATGATAAACTTTATTTCTACGTCTTTCTGGTACTTGCAGGCATCTTTGCACCAACCCACTTTCTTGCCGGAGTACCTTTAAAAACCCAGAACCTGGATTCCGACAGTTTACCTGCTTTACTCAGGATACTGCTCCTATACATCGTAATGCCCCTGATCTTAGCCTATACAACAATTTTGTACATCTATTTTATCAAGATCATAATAACCCTGAAGTGGCCTGTAGGGCTTGTAGCGCAGCTGGTTTTGTGGTACTGCATGGTAAGCATAATAGTCATGTTTCTGGCATCCCCCCTGAAAGAAGGAAGCAAGTGGGCTAAAACGTTTATTTTCTGGTTTCCGAAATTGGTCATTCCGTTGTTAATTATGCTGTACATTGCTGTCTGGATAAGGATAAGTTCGTATGGCATTACTGAATACAGATACTTTGTAATCCTTGCTGCTCTATGGGTCACAGGAATTATGACTTACTTGAATTTATCCAAAATCAAAAGAAATATTATCATTCCTGTTTCACTTTCAATCGTTATGCTTATTTCAATAGTTGGACCTACCAGCGCTTATACCATATCGAAATTCAGCCAGAACCAGAGATTTTCCAAGATACTTGTCAAATATGGAATGTTAACCGACTCGAGGATAGTAAAACCCAAGAGGGAAATAAACCAAAAGGATGGCACAGAAATAATAGGAATACTTGAATATTTTGATAAAAACCATAGTTTAAGAGATGTAAGATATCTTCCAAAGGACTTCGAACTGAATGATAAAACCTTGAGGAAAACCTTCGGCATACCTTATGAAAAGAATAATTACCTACTAGAGAAATATTTTTCATACTATGTGAAGGAATATTCAAACATTTCAGAGGTTAAGGGCTATGACTTCATGTATAACTCAACATATACCGGAGAAGCCTTATTTAAAGGTTATAAGCTGAAGTCAAAATATGATCGGCTAAGTAATGAGTACACTCTTACCTATAATGGAAAGGAAATATACCGGCAAAACCTCAAAGTTTATGCGGATAAGCTCAATGAGCAATTCGATGAAAACTATAATAACGCACTTGAAGAAAAATATATGATATTTACTGATGAAAACAAAAAAGTTAAAATTAAATTTATGTTTTTCAACATTAGCGGGCATAAAGAAAGCTCGGACAAAACTGTAATCGATTCATTGGATTTCAGCTCATTAATTAAAATCAAATAATCATTAACGCATTGGGCCGGAAAACGTTCAGTTATCCGGCTCACAGATAATATTCCAGCTGTCTGGCAGCACTCACAAGGTGCAGCTTCTCAAGTATTATGGAGCGAAGCGCCATAAAATCCACACCATTTCTGGAACGCGGCCTTGCCAGCTTAACATCGATAATTTCTTCTATTTTCCCCGGCCTGGGGGTCATTATGACAATCCTGTCGCTTAGGTAGATAGCCTCATCTACGTCATGTGTTACAAGAAGCATAGTCGTCCCTCTTTCCTGCCATAATTCAAGCAGCTTGTTCTGAAGCTCTATCCTTGTAAAGGAATCCAATGCACCCATAGGTTCGTCAAGCAGCAAAACCTTGGGATCATTAATCAAACCCCTGACCAGCGACGCACGTTGAGCCATTCCGCCTGAAACCTGGTGGGGGTATGACTTTTCGAAGCCTTTCAATCCGGCTATCTCTATATAGTGTGCAATTTCTTGCTTTTTTTCTCTGTAAACCTTTCTAGCCTTCAGTCCTGCAGATATGTTATTCTCAATCGTCGCCCACGGAAATAGGTTGGATTGCTGAAAAACCAACCCTCTCTCATGGTGCGTACCTTCTATTTTACTTCCATCCAGAAGCAGTTCCCCTGACTGAGGCTTATCCAGTCCTGCAATCAGACGCAGCAAAGTAGTTTTTCCGCAGCCGGACGGTCCTATCAGAGAAACAAATTCACCTGCATGTATATCCATACTTACGTTCTGCAATGCCTCTACCATATTGCCGTTTGCATCGATATACGTCCTGCAGACATGATCAATCTTAATATTGCCAAGTTTTACTGCTGAAGATAATGATGTCATTTTAACAGCCCCTTTTGCCAGATTAAAATTCTGTCCCTTATTTTAAAGATAAGTCCCATAACCAATGAAAATACAATAAACATTACGATGATTGAAGCAAATACCTTTCCATAGTCCGACCAGCTTTTCGCCCAGTTTATATACCACCCAAGGCCTGCAACCGCGCCTATCATCTCAGATACTACAAGTGTTGCAAAGGAAACGCTTATAGCTGTATAAATACCTACGAATATAGAAGGCATTGCTGCAGGTAAAGCAACCTTGAATATCAGGAACCATTCATTTGCGCCTAAGGTCTTTGCAGCCTCAAAATAGGATTTCTGAATGTTCACTATTCCCGTACTCGTCATGAAAGCAACAGGAAACCATACGCAGAGCACAATCAGAAAAACCTCGGTATAAAAAGAAGAAAATATAAACATAACAATGCCGATCCACGCAATAGCGGGCACAATTCCTATTACCTTCAAGAAGGGAAAGAACCAATACCCCCACTGCTTATACCAACCGACAAGAACACCGGTTATCAGTCCTAAAGCAGTACCTATAGCAAATCCTAATGCCAGCAGCCTGAGTGAATAAAAGGTACTGATCAGCAGTGTTTGATAATCCTCGACCATAACCTGGATTATTTGAGCGAGGCTTGGGAAAAAGGGCAGCGGAAGTGTATTTGATTTGGCTGTAAGAACATCCCATGCAATAAGAATCAAGCCTAAGGCAAAATAGAACTGTGCTTTATGATTGATAATCAGTTTTATCTTTTTATTGAAGAAAGACAAAATATAAGATCCCCCAAGAAAGGCCATTACCATAACAAGGAAAACCCTGTAGGGAAACACTTCAACCTCCTGTACAGTAGGAAGCAGAAAATTGACTGCAAGCGCTGCCCCGAATGGTATAATCTGCAGCAACGGCCATACAGCCGAGGGCTTTTTCCAATATTTCTCCTTAAGAGCATACCACTCCTTGGAAAATACTTTATTCTTTTTGTTATTTACATCCGGCTCCTGTATACTCCGAATCCTGTCAATTTCCTCAATAGTTTCTTCAAAAGTGCTCATAAATTCATCCTCCTTTTCTAAAAGGCTAATGAGCATATCCGACTCCAAAACCGCCTGTTTTAATCATTACAACGGCAAAACAAGCGGTTGGAATCTTTATAATTATTTTTTTGTCAATTTCTTAAAAACATCATAATAAACCTTATCGGCAAACTTATCAGCATCAGTGTCCTTCTTCAGAAAACCGGTCTTCTTGAATTGTTTTACAAAATACTTTGTATCTGCCTTGGCAGCTGTTGTTGTATACTCATAGTTGTATGATTTGATAAGTTCCGTAAGAAGCTTAAGATCTTTCGTTGCTACATATTTCTTTTCTATTTCAAGTTTTGCGGTTTCCTCCGGATGAGCCTTGATCCACTGGGTAGCTTTCCTATAAGCCTTTGCAATCGCCTGCACTCTTTCCGGATTCTTGTCTATCTGCTTTTGAGAAGCATAGAGGAAGCAGCAGCTCTTGCCTGCAAAAAGAGGATCTGTAGAGATGTCTGAAAGAGTTCTGTAGCCTTCGTTTTTCTCTGCAAGTACTCCATAAGGATCCCATGCAGCAAAGGCATCTATCTCTCCCTTGCTTACTGCTTTAGTCATCTGATCCAACGGATACGGCTTCCATGTAACTCCTTTTTTAGAGTCTATTCCTGCATTTGCAAGGACAATGGTGGTAACCGACATTGGTGTGCCGCCAATCTCATCAACCCCTATTCTCTTGCCCTTCAGGTCTTTAGAAGTTTTAATTGGAGAATTCTTCGGAACAACAAGTCTGATACAGCCCTTATGTAATCCTCCAATTATTCTTAGGTTAAGTCCCTGTTGAATTGAGGGGAAGAACTGGAAGTCACCGTTTGCTACAGTAAATTCACCTGTTCCAAGTCCTGTTCTAAGTGCATCAAAGGTTCCGCTTACAAGCTGGACATCCAAGCCTTCCTCCTTAAAGAAGCCTTTTTCATATGCAACATAGGATGGTGCACCGCAGGCTCCGCCTCCCAGCGCCTGGATTTTTAGCTTTCCGTATTTATACTTTGTTGTGGTGCCTGAAGCACTGGCAAATTGCTGAGTAAGCAATACTATTAATGCTAACGAGACAGCCAGAACACTTGCAAGAAAGCTTAACTTTTTACTTCTTTTCATTTTAACTCCACCTTTCTGCTCTTCGTATTGTTTTATATTAATTTATACGAGATTCCAATCGTTGGTTATTATCGGTGCTTTAAAATGTGCCCTGCTGCACTCAACTTTTATACATCAACTTACCATACTATTTCTATCAGTTTGCTATGTATTTTTGCATAAAAAAAACCAAATTCACCATCGTATCTACGAGGGAAAAATTTGGTCTCCAGTATTTCCGGTCAACCTTATTATGAGAAGTTTTAAACCATAGTAATCATATTTGTTTTGTAGTATTTATTTTAATCCTTCTTCATTAATTTGTCAATATATTTGTAATAATTTATGCTTGGGCTAAATACTTCTAAGGTTAGCGAATTGAACACTATTAACAACTTAATTCTTCTCTGAAATATCATTATTCAAAATCCTTGAGATAGCTTCGGATTTTTTTCATATCCGTTTCCTTTTCAATAAGAACCTGGTTTCCTTTTAAGAATTCAATTTTGTCGTTAAATACCTGCTTCTCCTTTTTATACAGTATTCCCAAAGGTATGCGGTCACCCCATTCCATAGCCTTTTCCATGGCCTTTAGCTTGTCAGTGGGATCGTAACTCTCATCAATCTTATAGACACGTTTAGTGTACCACTGAAAAGTATTTACTTTATTGAAACTTACACAAGGCTGAAGAATGTCAACCAGTGCATATCCCTTGTATTTTATGGCTTCTATCATTATTGAAGTCAAATGCTCCATATCTCCGCTGAAAGCTCTTGCAACAAATCCTGCACCCATGGATATTGCCAAAAGCATTGGATTTAATGGTTCATTTATATTTCCAGTTACCTGAACATCTGTAATATGACTGATATCTGTAGTCGGAGATGCCTGGCCTTTGGTCAGTCCATATATCTGATTGTCATGAACAAAGTGTGTTATATCCACATTTCTTCTTATATTATGAATAAAGTGATTTCCGCCTTCACCATAAGAATCGCCGTCACCGGTATCGACAATTACAGTAAGCTCGCTGTTAACAATTTTTGCAGCTACAGCCGGGGGAAGTGCCCTCCCATGAAGACCGCAAAAACCGTTTGTATTGATATACTGCGGAGTCTTTGCAGCCTGCCCTATTCCACCTACAACTAAAACTTCATGTGGTTTTTTACCCAGCTTCTCCAGCGCAGCTTTTAATGATTCTATTATGGCAAAATCTCCGCATCCGGGGCACCATGCAGTTTCTGATATTTTAAAATTCAAGTCGCACATGTTTATTTCTTCCCCCTTACTTCCCTGTAAATGTATTGGGAGCTCATCGGACGTCCGTCAAATTTAAGAATACTGGTATCACAGAATATGCCTGTTATTTCCGAAACAATTGATGCAAGCTGACCGGTGGCATTCTGCTCAACATTTATTACCATTTTTGCTTTTCCTGCTTTTTCAATAAGCGATTTTACAGGTAAAGGCCAAATATCTCCAAAGACAAGAGCACCGTATTTTTTAACCTTACTTTCGTTAAGCTTGCTGATTGCTTCAGTTACGGGCCCCCATGTCGAACCCCACGCAAGTAACAGGACCTCACAATCCTCTTCACCTATAAATAAAGGCTCTTGCAGCTCTTCTTTCAACATTTCAAGCTTCCGCATTCTCTTAGTAACCATATGGTTCCTGACAGATGCAGATTCAGTTATATGACCCCACTCATCATGTTCGTCACTATCAACAAGAACAGTCGCCCCTGGATTCAGGCCGGGTATAAGTCTTGGTGAAATACCTGACGGTGTAATTTCATATCTTTTATACGGCTTATCATCCGAATATTCATAAGTACTTATAAAAGCATCATTCTTAACAATATCAAAATCAAACGGCTTAAATGTTACTGTCGAGTCTGATAAAAACTGATCACTCAAAAGAATCACCGGCATCTGGTATTTATCAGCGATATTAAATGCCCTAATGGTCTGATAAAAAGCATCTTCGGCATTTCTTAACGCAATAACCATCCGCGGGAATTCTCCTTGAGAAGCAGAAATCACAAATTTCAGATCACTTTGTTCTGTCCTTGTCGGGAACCCTGTAGTTGGACCAGGTCGTTGTACTTCAGCAATAACAAGGGGTACCTCAAGCATTCCTGACAGGCCCAATCCCTCAACCATCAGGGAAAAGCCCCCTCCCGAAGTCCCAGTCATTGCCCTTGCTCCTGCATACGACGCTCCGATAGCCATATTGATTGCAGCTATCTCATCTTCAGCCTGCTCAACAACAATTTCAGCATCATTCATTTTTGCTGCAAGATAATTCATAATGCTTGTCGAAGGTGTCATTGGATAAGCTGAATAGAATTTGCATCCCGATGCAAGCGCTCCAAGTGCCACAGCCTCATTACCATTAATTAATATACTGCGGTCCTTTGTTACGGTTGGAGTATCAAACCTTTTAGACACAAGCTTTCTTCCAGCCTGAAATGCATTGAAATTCTGGTTTGCGATTTCCTCTTTAAAGAATTCCCCGAAAACCTTTTCACTTCCTGCTTCACTTATCCCAAACAGTTCCAAAGCAGAACCTATTGCAACACTTCCAAATGCTTTAATATTCCCCGAAGCTTTAGCTGTTTGCTTTAAAGATAACTTAAGAATTTTATCGTCCTCATAGTTGATTTCTTCGTCACAAATGATGAAACCACTGGAATTAAGCCTATCAATGTGATTTTCAATGGTTTCATCATTCATTGCTATAATACCGTCTATTTCATCCTTATGCGAATAAATTTTCTCATTACCGAAACGGACTTGTATATAATTATGCCCGCCTCTTACTCTTGACATGTAGTCTCTTATAGTAAAAACCTCGAAGCCCTGTCTTTTTATAATTCTTTCTAAAATTGCAGAAACCGTATCAACTCCCTGTCCTGCAGATCCACCTATCAGAATATTGTAATTCACGACTCCACCTCTTGTTTACATATTATGACGCGCCTTTACTTTTCTTCAAGTTCATTATCGGTCTCGTCTTCCGCTATAATACAACCTTCTGAAAATTCGGGAGAACATGCTGCTTCATTTGGAATTACGAACTCCTCATTGTTATTCGCATTGTTAATCGCATTTGTTTTTTTCATATTTGTTTCCTTTTTGCACATAATTGACACCTCCAAATTATTTTGAAAATTATATTTCTTATTACCTTACTTTTCTAGTTTGATTCATTTATACCCCGGCTATATTGTTTTAAACAATAATTACGGATTCAAATAAGGCTGTATATTATATGGTCATGGTTTTACGATGGATTGTTTTTAGGTTGCAAATTGTTGAATTGAAATTATTAAGAATAATTAATAGAAAGAATTGCTACATGAAAAGAATACTGTACCTTTTCCAATGAAGTTCAAAGGGCTTAATTTATATGTAACGTAAAAAATGTAATGTCATCTTTGAGCCCGCTATTGCCGGAAATATTTTTGATTTTCTTATCTATTTCATTATAAAGCTTCGAGCAACTACTGCCATTATTTTTTAACAGGAATTCTTTCAAATATTCCAATGTGAATATTTCCCCTGTTTTGTTATCATAGGGTTCTATCAAACCGTCGGTATAAAAAAACACTTTATCCCCATTTACCAATTGAATTGTTTTATCCGTATAATTTGCCGGAGTAATATTAATAAGCTTGCAAATGGGCAGACCTGTAGTATCGATTTCTATTATTTCACCATTTCTTTTTACTATAAGCGGTTGTGCATTCATTCCAGCAGATGAATATGTGAGTTCCTTAGTTTTTATGTTATAAATTACATACAAAACCAAAATGTAGACCTCATCTTTAAAATTTACTCTATTATATGATTCATAAAGATTTTCCAAAACCTTTGAGGGCTTGATTACTTCACACCTGCTCCCATCCAATTCCTGTACGGTTTTTATACTTTGGTTCAAAAACACCGTAAGCATTGCAGCCGGAACTCCGTGTCCCGAAACATCTCCTATATACATTCCTATTCTATCTTCATCCAATTTGAAAATATTATAAAAATCCCCGCTTACTCTTTCAGCAGGATAATACTTTGCTTCAAACATCACCTGATCACTATTAGGCAGCTTATCCGGCAGTATTGCTTTCTGAATATCACGTGCATAGTCAAGGTCTTCCAATAGCTTTTGATTCATCTGACTCAATTCCTCATTTACTTGTTGTAATTCCTTGGTACGTTCAGCAACAAGCCCGTTTAAGTGTCCGGCATATTTGTCCAGCCTATTTTTAGCTTTAAATAATACCAGGTATGGCTTTTCAATATTCTTAATAAAAGTAGCCCTGAAAACCATAAAGTAAGAGATAAACTTATAAGCATGTCCTACATAATTGTATATATCATAGACGGAATAATATCTGACAAATGCCACTTCACCGAATATGCCGATAGTAATTCCAATTGCAATTATAAGATTTGAGTTGTCTCTGTTTTTTAAATATTGGCGCAAAAATAAAATTCCTGCAATGCATAGGAATATTATAACCACATATTCAAGGATTTTCTTTATTTGGGTTACTCCTATTCCCTCAACGTACATGGCAGGAATAACATTCGGGAAATATGTCACTATGACTAAAACAGAAAGAGAAAACAGAACAGCAATACCCGAAAAAACTCTTCGATCTATATAGGATTTCCTGTTTATTTTAATAAAGCTTGCTGATGTTATTCCTATTGCTGCTATGAGTCTTGCAATAATCCAAAAGGTTGTTGCCCTGTTTGCAGCAGTGTTTTCAATTAAAAAATGAGGCATACCCTTAAAGCTTAAGGTGTGAAATGTATCTATAATACTCATTGTCAAAAAAACATTTGCCATAAGTATGCCCCTTAACCTGTGGCTTTGACTGTATGCATAGTATGGCAGGATAAAAACACAGAAAGATATCAATATGCTGATAAATTCAAATATTGTATGCCACGAAAGGTATTCTGAAGTACTGATTACACGACTGAAAAAAGGTTCCAATAAGTATAATTTTTCAAAAAGGACTGTAGAAATAACTATGACTGAAACCAGCCATAAAAGCTTTTTATTTTCATATATTTTGCTAAATAGAATATTAGCTTTCAAACTATAACATCCTCACAAAAAAATATACTTTTAATGATACTTTAAAATTAAGAAGCTATAATTATTATATAACTCTAAATATAGAATGTACAGAAGTTCCATCATATGTACTCTGAAATGTGGGCGGTATGCATAATTATTTAAGTGTACCGTTTTTATAGCTTGAGCCAGCCGTCATATAGTATTTTATCGGGCATTTGATTTTCTTCCTTCTTTTTGAAAACTTGATAACCCTTAAATGATTTCCATATATCTGTTCCATTCCCAATTGGTGACTGCACTATTGTAAAGCTCAACTTCATGCCTTCCCAATATTACAAAAAGATCTACAAAGTTCTCCCCGAAATATTCCTTTGGTGCTGCACTTTCATTAAAGAATTCCAATGCCTGCACTCTTTCCGGATTCTTGTCTATTAATTTGTCAATATAATTGTACTATTTTATGCTTGTCCGAATACTTCTAAGGTTAGCGAAGCTCTTATTTAAAAAAGTCCCCTGCTTTGATGAAATAATAAGCCAATATCGTTTTTACATCAAGTATTTCTCCTTTGGCAATCTTCCTTCCTAAAGCATCAAGCCCCATCCACAGAACCTCATAGACATCCTCATCATTTAAGCCTTCATTTATTTTCAATTCACCGGCAATTATTCTTGAGGCGAAAACCTTCATCCCACTGCTGCTAAAGCCCATGTTGGGTTTGTATGACAATACCTGCTTCAGGCAATCCGATCTCAATTTGAGTCCTGTTTCTTCATTCAACTCTCTTATGAGACACTCTAACTCATTTTCTCCATCAATGTCCATATTCCCTGCGGGTATCTCCAGAGTCTCTTCCATGAGTGCAGGACGAAACTGTTTTACCAGGAGTATCTCATCCTGTTCATTAACGATTATTGCTGCGACAGCATTGTTATCCTTCAGAATGTCATATTCCCTGTTTTGAAGCTGCCTCTTATATAGCTTCAGCCAGCCGTCATAAACTATTTTATCGGGCATTTGTTTTTCTTCCTTCTTTTTATTATTAAATGATTTCCATATATCTGTTCCATTCCCAATCGGTGACTGCACTATTGTAAAGCTCAACTTCATGCCTTCCCAATGTTACAAAAAGGTCTACAAAGTTCTCCCCGAAATATTCCTTTGCTGCTGCACTTTCATTAAAGAATTCCAATGCCTTGTCCAGTGTTCTTGGAAGCTGTTGCGTAGAATTTTCACTGTTTTCGGGTAAGGAAAGTCCGTTTTCTATCCCATATATTCCTGCCGCCAAACTTGCAGCAATAATCAAATATGGGTTTGCATCAGCTGATCCTATTCTATGTTCGAACCTGCTGCCATTCCCCAAACCAAGAAGGGAGCGCGTGGAAACTGTTCTGTTGTCATAGGCCCAAGTTACATTAACAGGAGCAAATGAATTCAATTGAAATCGTTTGTATGAGTTAATTGTGGGCGAACCCAGTACCATGAAATCTCTTGAGTGTCTCAAAAGGCCGGCAAGATAACTTTGTGCTATTCGACTGTCCGTATTGAAAATATTATTTTTTAGGTCAGAATCCCAAAGACTTTGATGTACGTGAAAGCCGCTTCCTGATTCCCCAGCCCACGGTTTTGCCATAAACGTCGCATAAAGCCCATGCTTATGAGCAATCTCCTTAATAGCGTTCTTTATCAAAACTGTTTTATCAGCCATTTCCAGAGCGTCGCCATACTCGGGTATAACTTCGATTTGAGCAGGACCATACTCAATATGGAAAGCCTCCAGTTCTATTCCGAAGTCCTCCAAACCGGTCCGCATCTCTCCAATAACATATTCAAGTTCTGCCCCTCTGTATAGTGAATAGCACTGTACCCCATCAAAAACAGGCTTTTTGTCCTGATTCAGAAGATAGAATTCCAGCTCTGAACCAACCAATGGTCTGTACCCTAAATTAACGTAACGTTTCAACACACCCTTTAAAACCTCTCTGGGGTTTACATCGATAGATTTTCCATGCTCGTTTACAGTATCTGCCAAAACAAAAGCATTTCCCTCTCTCCATGGTATTTCTCTAAAGGTTGAAAGAATCGGTTTGGCAATCATATCAGGAAAACCGTTTCCGAAGTTGGCAAACTTTATATCATCATAGACCCCGCATTGCACATCCCAAGCAAAGGGAGCTTTTGCAAGACCGGTACCGGCTTCGGCAACCTTTAGAAAATGCCTGGAAGGAAGTCTTTTCCCTCTAAGTACCCCGTTAATATCAGCAAATCCGACTTCAACAGTGTGAATTTTATTTTTATTTATGATTTCTGCAATCTCTGTAATATTCATTTGATACCCCTTTTAATATAAAAATAAAAGACTGTGTTTCCTGATAAAGAAACACAGCCTCCGGTTTTTCCAGTCAGCATGTTCATTTAATTCATGTATGTTTAAGAACAGCTTATTCAACCGCTTTCTTTAATGCCTGATCGAGGTCATAAATAAGATCATCTACATCCTCAATACCGATTGAAAGCCTGATTTGGTCAGGTGTTACCCCCGCTGCCTCCAGATCCTTCCCTGACAATTGGGAATGGGTTGTGCTTGCAGGGTGAATAACCAATGACTTGGCGTCGGCAACGTTTGCCAGCAAAGAGAATATTTCAAGGCTGTTTATGAACTTCTTGGCAGCATCGAGCCCGCCCTTTATTCCAAATGTAAATATTGAACCTGCGCCCTTCGGAAGATATTTCTGTGCCAGATCATAGTATTTGTTGCCCTTCAGGCTCGGATAATTCACCCATGAAACGCTTGGGTGGCTGTTAAGGAATTCGGCAATCTTTATCGAGTTTGAAACATGTCTCTCTACACGCAGCGAAAGCGTTTCGAGACCTTGCAGGAAAAGAAATGAGTTAAAGGGGCTTAAAGCCGCACCCGTATCCCTTAGAAGCTGTACCCTGGCTTTTAGTACATATGCAGCCGCACCGACATCTTTTGCATAATTAATGCCGTGATAGCTGGGGTCCGGCTCTGTAAGTCCGGGAAATTTACCGCTCCCTATCCAGTCAAATTTGCCTGAATCTACAATAACTCCACCTATCGAACTTCCGTGTCCTCCAATGAATTTGGTAGCTGAATGGACAACTATATCTGCTCCGAATTCTATCGGTTTTATAAGATACGGCGTTCCGAAGGTATTGTCAATTATAAGAGGTATTTTATTCTCATGAGCTATTTTAGCGACTGCTTCGATATCGACCAGATTTGTTCCCGGATTGCCAATAGTTTCAAGATACAGAGCTTTTGTTTTGTTGGTTATTGCCTTTCTGAAGTTTTCCGGATCATCCGGGTCGACAAAAATTGTATTGATCCCTAATCTAGGCAGGGTAACCAGGAAAAGATTATATGTACCGCCGTACAAGGTACTTGCCGACACAATTTCATCACCTGCACCTGCTATGTTGAGTATTGAATAAGTTATGGCCGCAGACCCTGAACCGACCGCCAAAGCAGCCACCCCACCTTCAAGAGCCGCTATTCTTTGTTCAAAAACATCGGTAGTAGGATTCATGATTCGTGTATATATGTTCCCCGGTTCTTTTAAAGCGAAAAGGTTTTCAGCATGGTCTGCATCGTTGAATACATAAGAGGTTGTCTGGTAAATAGGTACTGCCCTCGAACCTGTAGTAGGATCAGGCTTCTGTCCTGCATGAACCTGTAGAGTATCAAACTTTAATTTTCTTTCACTCATAATATATCCCCCTTCTAGACTTTTTTTAGTTTATACAATTATTATTATTCATATGTTTTTTGTAGGAATTTACTTAAAATTTTTTAAATATAATACATAATATTTTCTAATCCATTCATCTTCTTATATTCATTTTCCAAATCCTCAAGTGTCATCTGATCCACGAGAGAATTCAAGCTTGCCGTCATCTTATCCCATACATTGATTTTTATACACCTTTGAATACTGTTTTCATCGGAATTGTTACTCTCAGATGCTTCATCGACTACCGATAAATCTCCCTCAAGTGCTCTAAGAATCCTTCCGATAGTAATGTTTGAGGATTTGTCTGCAATTGTATAACCACCCTGGGCACCTTTAACACTTTTAACAAGTCCCGACTTACGCAGAATTGAAAAAACCTGCTCAAGATAATTTTCTGAAATATTCTGCCTCTCAGCTATGCTGTAAAGAGCTACATGATCGCCACCGGAATGTATGGCAAGATCTACCATCGCTCTCAACCCATATCTTCCTTTTGTAGATAACTTCACTATATCGCCTCAATTCCAACTAATCCTATAAGATTAATAACAATACTACACTTATTTCATATTTTTGTCAATACCCTTTATCGTCTCCATTTTATCAAGTCAGCGAGAGTAACCGTATCGACAACGCCCTTTATTGCTTCATCAAGCTTTTGCCACAGGAGAAGTGTTATACAATCGCCGTTCCTTTGACACTCATTCACTTCGTCTTCCATACAGGCTACCGGTGCCAAGCTTCCTTCCGTGATTCTTAAAATCATACCTACAGTATATTGTTCGGGATCTTTTGTTAAACGATATCCCCCCTGAGGGCCTCTGATGCTCTTGACAAAACCTGCTTTATTCAATGCCGACACTATTTGCTCCAAATACTTATCGGAAATGTCCTGTCTTGCGGCGATGTCCTTAATTGTTACCAAATCACCGTTACTGTGCTGAGCCATATCCAACATCAACCTTAATGCATATCTTCCCTTTGTAGATATTTTCATATAAATCCTCCTGCTTTTATCTTGACATCCGGAAACATTATTCCTACCGCACTCCCAAAGTATGCCAAAAAACAGCTTGTAAATAACAGTTTTATATTAAATTAAATTTTCCTATATTGTTCCCACTATACATTATTATCACACTTATCATACTAAGTCAATATGAATTATTTATTGACGTATGCGCTTAAATGTTATATATTTATATTAATCCTATATATTCTATAGGATATTTTTGCATATAAAAAACGTTTAAAATATAATTTCAAAAGGAGCCTGTAAATGGATTATAAACTCCCGACTAAATGTATATATGGAAATAACAGCATTTCCTCATGCGACAGCTCCGGCGCCGTCAGCTTTCCCATTTATCAAACTGCAACCTTTTCCCATCCTGATTTGGGAAACAGCACAGGTTACGATTACAGCCGTTTGCAGAATCCAACCCGGGAACAGCTTGAAAAGGTAGTCTGCTCCTTGGAAAACGGCTATGACGCACTGGCGTTTTCAAGCGGTATGGCAGCTATTACCGCATTGATGGAGTTATTTGTACCCGGTGACCACATTGTTTCCGGAAATGATTTATATGGCGGTACAATCCGCTTATTTAACAGCATCAATAGGAAAAACCAATTGAAATTCGACTATATCGATACCAGCAAGGATAACATAGAAGCTTATATAACTGACTCCACAAAAGCCATTTTTGTTGAGACCCCTACCAATCCTATGATGAATGTCACTGATATTGGTGAAGCAGCTGCTATAGCCAAAAAACACAACTTATTGTTAATTGTGGACAATACGTTTCTGTCTCCATATTTTCAAAATCCTCTTGATCTTGGTGCAGATATCGTCGTACATAGCGGAACCAAATTTCTTGGAGGGCACAATGATACATTAGCAGGCTTCCTGGTGGTAAACTCTCCCGAATTATCGGATAAGCTGCGCTTTATCCTGAAAACAGTAGGCTCCGGATTGGCGCCATTCGATAGTTGGCTGATTCTGAGGGGTATAAAAACCTTATCCATCCGTATGAAGCAGCAGCAGGAAAATGCAATGGCAATAGCAAAATGGCTGCAAACGAATCCAAAAGTAAAAAATGTTTATTACCCCGGACTCCCCGAGCATCCAGGCTATACAATTAACCGGAAGCAATCGAGAGGCTACGGAAGTATGCTGACTTTTGAAGTGGAAAATGAAGAAGCAGCTTTACATTTACTCAAATCTGTTAAATTAATCATTTTCGCGGAAAGTCTTGGCGGTGTGGAGACCTTGATTACCTATCCCATGACTCAGACCCATGCCGATGTTCCCAAAGAGGACCGGGAAAAAAACGGCATAAGCGATAGGATTTTACGGCTTTCGGTTGGAATCGAGGATGTCGAGGATTTGATCAGTGATCTGGAACAAGCGCTATAACGGAGGACACTCTTATGAAGTATAATTTTGATACGGTTATAGACCGTAGAGAAACAAATAGTTTAAAATATGATTTTGTAATGGAGCGCAAGCGAAAAGATGATTTATTGCCGCTTTGGGTGGCAGATATGGATTTCCGCCTGCCTGATGAAATTCTTGATGATATTCAAAAAACCGTCAATCACGGTATTTTCGGCTACAGCGAAGTAAAAGACGAGTATTTTCATGTTCTTTATGACTGGTTTCACAGCCGCTATAATTGGAATACAAAAAAAAATTGGCTGATAAAAACGCCAGGTATTGTCTTTGCTATTGCTTTGGCTATTAAGGCCTTTACCAATGAAGGTGATGCAGTAATAATTCAACAGCCTGTCTACTATCCCTTTACCGAATGTATAGTATACAACAAGAGAAAGCCGGTCAATAATCAACTACTTTACAAGGACGGAAGGTATAGCATCGATTATGAAGCTTTTGAAGCAAAGATAATTAAAGAAAACGTAAAGCTGTTTCTCCTTTGCAGTCCTCAGAATCCTACAGGACGTGTATGGACTAAAGAAGAGCTTACACGAATCGGTGATATCTGCCTGAAGCATAAAGTCATAGTATTATCCGATGAGATACACTGTGATTTTACCTATCCCGGCCACCTTCATACGGTGTTTGCTTCAATAAAAGAAGAATTTGCCATGAATTCGATCATATGCACTGCACCCAGTAAGACCTTTAATATGGCAGGACTACAGATATCCAACATATTTATTCCAAACACATCTCTGAAGCTTAAATTTCTCCTGGAATTGTATGCCAGCGGGTACAGCCAGCTTAATACAATCGGTCTTGCTGCATGCCGGTCAGCTTATTCAAAGGGCGGCGAATGGCTCAGTGAGCTCAAGGCATATTTATATGACAACCTTAATTATGTAAGGACCTTTATACAGGAAAATCTGCCTGAAATCAAACTGGTGGAACCGGATGGAACATACCTGGTCTGGCTTGACTTCAGTGGGTTAGGCTTAACCTATAAAGAAATAGAAAGGCTGGTTATAGACAAAGCCAAGTTATGGCTGGACGGGGGCATAATCTTCGGGGAAGAAACGGCATTATTTGAACGGATCAATATCGCATGTCCGAGGAGTATACTGGAAAAGGCATTTACAAGCCTGGAACAGGCAATTCATTCTAAATAAGCATAATAAAAAATGGCTGTTTTGCTTCAGCTTTTACTGTGCAAAACAGCCATTTTTATTTATTCTTTCTTAGCGAAATATGATTATCCATCTTTCTATAATACTCGGTTATTTTTTTCAGTGCTTCTTCAATTTTATTATCCACTTGGAAGGTTGTTATAGCTTTTCGCTCCAACTGCCTTTCCACGCCTGATCCTATCCTCTTACAAAGCAAACAGCGGCAGTCTGCAATTAATGAAACTCGCAAATCAATTTGTGCTTCGGAATGACCTCCACCGCATCCGCTTTCCTTTTTACCTGTGCAGTCTGAGCTGCTTCCGCAAGCTTTTCTGCTGCTGCATAAAGAATTTGTTTCAATATGTTCAGCTGGGTTTGGAACTATTCTATCTTCCTTAACCGAATAGCTTCCATCACCATCTACTTCAACAATCAGAAAAGAGGATGCACTTCCAAAATGAGTATCCACATATATTCCGTCACTGGACGCAATTGCTATTTTATATGTCATAAAGGCCTCATTTCCGTCTTATAAATAACATTTTAATAAGTTACTCCTGAGACTATTCAAACAAACCGGTTGACAGATAACGAAGTCCTGTATCAGGTAATACAGCTACAATTCGTTTTCCCTTATTCTCAGGTCTTCTGGCTATCTGTGTTGCTGCATGGATTATTGCACCCGATGAAGTACCAATTAATATTCCGTCTGATTTTGCAACTGCTCTGGCAGCTTCGTAAGCTTGATAAGTCTCTACCTCAAATTTCTCATCGTATATGTTTAAATCCATAATTTCAGGAATCCTCTCCTTGGGTATGCCTTCAAAAGGATGAACACCTGTAATCTCTTCCGGGTGAGGATTCTCATCACTAGGAAGTGAACCTGGGCCCGGCTGAATAGCAACTACCTTCAGGTCCGGATTCTTCGATTTCAGGAATGCGCCTGTACCGGATACCGTTCCGCCTGTACCGACTGCAGCCACCAGAATGTCCACTTTTCCGTTCGTATCCTCCCATATTTCAGGTCCGGTCGTAGCTTTATGTATTTCCGGATTTGCGGGATTTGCAACCTGATTTACAAAGAATATATCTTTTTCCTTTGATAATACGTGTTCCTCCAATGCTTTTATTGCTGCCACAAAATCTCCGCCCGTTTCTTCAAGAATTTTTGCAACAACAGGTTCTTCCGAAAGCTTAATTGTCTCACCGCCAAAAGCATGAATCACCTTAAATCTTTCAATACTTACATTATCCTGTATGTATACCTTGAACTTATAGCCTTTCGAGGCTGCTATAGCCGCCAATCCGATTCCGGTATTGCCGCTGGTTGTTTCAACGATTGTATGTCCGGGTTTCAGCAAGCCTTTCTTTTCGGCATCTTCCACCATAGCTAAAGCTATCCTGTCCTTTACGCTCTGATTCGGGTTATAATATTCCAATTTAACTACAAGCTCAGCCTCCAATTCATTCTGCTTCTCATAATTCACCAGCTCAAGCAATGGCGTCTTTCCGACCAATTCCGCAATTGATTTGTTAATTCCGCTCATAATGACCTCCTATAATTCTAATTAAATCTGGTTTTTACAACCGAATAAATATCTTCTATAAGTTTTAAACCGCCATCATAACCTACATAATAGCTATTCATCACTAAACGTTCATTTACCGGAGAAGAAACATTCAGGAAATGTGCATTTGTTTTAGCCGCAGCTTCTTTTTCCCAATAGCCTCCAAGAATCAGGGGATATCCATGATAATCCGTGCTTTCAATTTCCTTATGAATCCTGTAGCCATCTGTAATAAAGCTGACCTCCGCCTTGATATCATAGTTCAAATCCTCGAAATAGCCCTCAATTGCTTTTTGGTATTCCTTCGGTGTATCGTCTACAACGAACTGTTTGGCTGGAAACAACCCAAGATCATTTACCAGAAACTTTGTAATTCCCAATGTGTACTGCGCATCTGCTACAATGGTGAATTTCTTTGACATTACTCTTGTTTCAAGAAACAAATCGGCAAAACGCTCAATATAATAGTAGTAATATTCTTCTTTCTCCTTAATCAGCGCTTCTACCTTATCCTTATCAACACCTGCAAACTCTCCTACCGTACGAAGGAATTTGCCTGTTTCGAATGCTCCTATGGGAAGTGTCGGGTAATGCAAATAAGGTGTTCCGAACTTTTCTTCCATAAGTTTCACATTTTCAATACCGACCCAAGGTGAAACCAGCAGATTAAACTCAGCTTCCGGAATTCTTTTAATATTTTCTATTCCTCTCTTATAACCGAATATGGTATTCGGAATCAATCCAAGTTCAGCGACAAGCTTTTCAAGCTCTCTTAGATTTCCCAACCAGAATTCATCCTGATAAGGCACATCAGCCCAAATATTTACAAGGCCCTTTGTTTTCTTGTCTGCCGGCTCTAAATACTGGTCAATAATTGCATTTACAACCCATTCGTGACCTTTATAGTTGTTGCCTTTAAATCCCGGTGTAGATGCAAATATTACCGGTTTTTCAGAATCTGCAAACTCACTGACCACATCCTCCACCGTATCACCAACAATCTCAGGGGTACATCCGGTAAGAACCACATACAAATCCGCATCAATCACCTTAAGTGAATTCTCAATGGTTGTGCGGAGCTTCTTTTCTCCTCCGAAAACTACATCCTTCTCGTTAATACTTGTACAGGGGAAAATGTTTGGTGAAAAATATCCGCTGCTCCCTGATGAATTAGATAATTTCTGTGCACATCCGGGACCGGAATGAAGCACCGGTATTGCCCGTTCAATTGCCTGCACGGTTGACATTGCACTCATCGCACATTTATATCTCTGCTTATCCAATATCTTTGCCATAATCTGATTTGACCTCCAAATCTACTTTATATGCCCGATAGAAGTTAACTGCCTTCAAAATATCAGGCATTATTCTTCCAGAAACAAACCTGCATTCTGCTTATACCACCAATCGGTGTACGGAAGCTTTACCCTCTTTGCCAGATTTTTCTCAAAGCTTCTGTTACGAATAGTATCCAGAACTGAATGTGCAAAGTTTAAAGTTCCTTTATATCCGAATATCATATATTCGTCTGCAACATATACTGCCGGGTATCCCTGTTTTATCGCCCATACGGTTGAACCCGGGTGACGGGACAAATACAAATCCGGCTTATACTTGTTCAATATGTTGAGCACCTCATAGTTCTGCTGATCTGCCACACCAACCTCAAAGTTCGGGTTGTTCTCAAGCAGGTATTCCATTGAAGGCGGCACATCGCCGTTTTCATAACGTTTGTCATAATGCCAGGCTGCTGCCCAGACTACCTCAATACCCAATTCCTGAAGAACTCTCGATACCTCAAAGGTATAACCCGGCCCCATACCCAGTACTGCTCTGAGGCCCTTTAACTCTTTTTTAACCTCTTCAATCGCGGGCAGGTATTTAGCTCTCTCTGCTTCTATATATTTTTCAACTTCATTTTCCTTATTAATAACTTTTCCGATTTCCCTGAGCCATGTTTCAAATCCGATAACCCCCAGCGGATTAATAGTTCTGACATATGGAACTCCATACTGTTCTTCCAAGCCATTACCCAAATAATTGCCAAGAGTCCCACAGATACATACAGTAGCAAGAGCTTCCGACATATGAGACAGTTCCTCAACAGTTGCATTTGCATATAACAGAACAGGCTCTACATCGAAATTTTTAAAGATCTCAATAATTTCATTTCTCGCACTTTCGTAGAAATTTTTAAAGTTGATCGTATTCCGTTTCTGCTCCGGCGGCTGAACAATGCCGGTTAAAACCGCATGATCGGAGATATCAAAGCCGGTTGCCCAAATACGGGACTTAAAGCCCTCACAATGCACTGCTACAACAGGTACATCAATCTCTTCTTTCAATTCTTCAACAATACTGTCAATGTCCTCTCCTATAACTCCGGCTGCACAGGAGCTGCTTACAAAAATAGCTTTCGGGTGATATCTTCGGTTGGTCTCAAGCACAATATCTTTCAATGATTCGGCTGAACCGAAAATAGTGTCTTCCTCATTCATATCGGTTCCGATATAAACGGAATTATTACTTATTCCCCTTTTTGCCGCTACCTGCTTTGTAACTGTATAAATCTGTGTGCCTGTTGTAGAACAGCCTGACGGTCCATGGTGGATAACCGCTACATCACGTATCCCTGCCAGCTGTGAGAGCGCACAGCTTGAAAGGCATGTGCTTGACTGTGAAAAACACCTTGAACAACCCTTTAGCGAGCCGCATCTGCTCTGAGTCGCCAAATCCTTTAAATCCCCCATATATCCTGTGATGGAGCCAAGCCTGCTTTCTCTGGTTCCTATATCGGAAATGTCCAATTTTATTGGCATTCGAATATCCCCCTTCTTTTCCTTATTAATCATATGGTTTAAGTATGAATTAAATTTCAAAAAACGGGAATTCATAGTTACCCTCGCTGACTATAAATTCCCATCGTAAATTAATCGGTAAATAACGGTGTAGACAAATATCTTTCTCCGGTATCCGGCAGCAATACAACAATATTCTTTCCTGCATTTTCAGGTTTCTTTGCTATGATTTCTGCAGCATACAACGCAGCCCCTGAGGAAATTCCCACAAGGATACCTTCTGCCTTTGCGAAAGCCTTTCCTGCCGCGAAAGCCTCCTCATTTTCAACAGTTATAATTTCATCATATATTTTTGTATTGAGTGTATCCGGAACAAAGCCTGCGCCAATACCCTGTATCTTATGCGCTCCCGGCTCACCCTTCGATAATACGGGAGAAGAGGCGGGTTCTACTGCTATAACCTTAACCGCATTGTTCTGCGATTTCAGATATTCTCCGACACCTGTTACTGTTCCGCCTGTACCGACACCTGCAATAAAAATATCCACTTTTCCGTCCGTATCCGTCCAAATCTCAGGTCCGGTTGTTTTTCTGTGTATTTCGGGATTGGCAGGATTGACAAACTGTCCGGGAATAAATGAATTCGGTGTTTCCTTCGCCAATTCTTCCGCCTTGGCTATTGCTCCCTTCATGCCCTTGGCACCCTCTGTCAATACAAGCTCGGCACCATAAGCCTTCAATAAATTTCTTCTTTCCACACTCATAGTCTCAGGCATGGTTAAAATAATTTTATATCCCTTTGAAGCTGCAATCGCTGCAAGACCGATACCCGTATTCCCGCTTGTAGGTTCAATAATAACCGAACCCTCCTTTAGAAAGCCCGCTTTTTCAGCAGCTTCGATCATTGCAAGAGCAATTCTGTCCTTAACGCTTCCTGCAGGATTAAAATACTCCAGCTTGGTAATCAGTCTGGCATTAATATTTCTTGCCCTGGCATAATTCTTTGCTTCAAATAAAGGGGTACCTCCTATTAATTCCGATACACTTTCATAAATTTTTGCCATAGCACATAACTCCTTTCACATTATCCATTTAGTAATACTTACTAAAGATTCACATACTTGCATCGTTAAAATATAACTTCAGGTAATCTTTTTGCAGAAACCCTTAAATTCGTTGGGTATTCCGAAAAAAGAACCGGGAACTAATATTTGAGCCGAGCCCTAAATCCGGTAATCATCCGCCAAATCCATCAATCCATACTCAACCAGAATCTCTTCCAGTCTTTCCTGTGACATAGGCGTTGGTATAGTAAACATAGTATTATTTTCAATCGCTCTTGCAAGATTTCTGTATTCTTCTGCCTGATCCGCATCCGCTTTATACTCAATTACCGTTTTTCTTCTGATTTCTGCTCTCTGTACTATATTGTCTCTGGGAACAAAATATATTAACTGCGTTCCCAATTCTTTTGCAAAAGCACGGAGTAAATCCAATTCACGGTCTACGTTACGACTGTTGCAGATAATTCCTCCCAGTCTTACGCCTCCCTTTTTAGCATATTTTTGAATACCCCTTGCAATATTGTTTGCTGCATACAACGCCATCATCTCGCCGCTTGCAACTATGTAAATCTCTTTGGCCTTGCCTTCCCTGATCGGCATTGCAAATCCACCGCACACTACATCTCCCAATACATCATAAAACACATAATCCAAATCCTCCGTATACGCACCCAAGCGCTCCAGTAAACCGATTGAAGTAATGATACCCCGTCCGGCGCAGCCGACCCCAGGCTCCGGTCCCCCCGATTCTACACATCTGGTTCCTTTATATCCGGTCTTGAGAATTAAACCAAGCTCGACTGCTTCACCTTCATCTCTTATTGTATCAAGGACTGTTCTCTGTGCCAATCCACCAAGTAACAATCTTGTAGAATCCGCTTTAGGATCGCACCCTACAACCATAACTTTCTTGCCGAGTTCTACCAGTCCTGCCGTCAGATTTTGTGTTGTGGTAGATTTTCCGATTCCGCCCTTACCATATATAGCAACCTGTCTAAGTTTTCCCATTTTATTATCCCCCATAACTTATAGATTCTATCATTTAAATCTTACTATTCATATTTTTTTAATAGGAATTATACGCTTTGAATTATATCCACTTTTTTCTTATTTGTCAACCATGAAATATTTACTCTGAAATATTTACTCACTCGGTATTTTGCTTGATAATATCATCTATCAGTTTATTTATTTGAATATAAGCTATCAGTTTTTTTACCGCATTATCAATAAGATCAGGTATCACGTATGCACCGATTCCCTGCTTTTCAAGGGCATTCTCAGCTTCCTGTCCTATTTTGCTTACCAAGACATACTTGCAGTCTGATAATGCCGTTACACTTCTTTTCATAGCAGCAGCATCATGGTCATAACCATGACAGACCGGCTGTAATTTTCTTAACTCAATGGGCTCATACCCGCCTTTTGAATCAACTTTGACAATATAAAACTGTTCTGCTCTTCCAAAATGCTGATTGACCACTTTACCATCCGTTGATGCGACTGCTATCTTGTATGGCATAAAACCCCTCCGTTCCGTCTAGTTATAAATCATCCGTGTGAAAAAGTATCTTTATGGGATATTCTTTTTTGATATATCCGGTCTCCAAAGTCACTAATACCAGGTACGCCTACCGCATCAGCCCTGCATCTCTGGCAATGTCTGAACACATCTATGTATTGTCCCGCTTTTGTTCTTGCTGCCTCAATTTGTGCACAGGTTGGTGCAGGCGCTCCGGCTAATTCGTACTGCGGAATGAGAGGAATTATATTATAAATAGATGCACCGGCTTTGCTTACTGCCTTTGCAATATCCTCAATATGTTCTTCATTAATTCCCGGTACCAGTACGCTGTTTACCTTTATCGTAATCCCAGCCCCGGCTGCTTTCTCAATGCCCTTTAACTGATTTTCTATTAAGATTTCAGCTGCCTCTGCTCCTTCATACCTTTTACCGTGATACAGAACAGCCGAGTTAAGTTTAGCTTCAATCTCCGGATCAACCGCATTCACAGTTACAGTAAGGGAATCAATATGTACTTCTATAATCTCGTCTGCTCTCTCATATAATAAAAGGCCATTAGTGCTCATACATTTTATTAGGTTCGGGTAATGCTTTTTTATCAAGCGGAAAGTCTCCAAAGCATTGTCAGTAGCTAGTGTGTCACCGGGACCTGCTATTCCTGCAACGGTAATGTCCGGACATAATTCCAATGCTCTTTTTATTACATTAAGTGCATCCTCAGGTGTAATTACTTGTGATGTTACCCCCGGCCTTTGCTCGGTATCATTGATTTTCCTGTCACAAAACCTACACTGTATATTACATCCGGGACTGACCGGAAGGTGAATCCTTCCTTTACCGCTTTTATGGCCTCCAAAGCACGGATGTGAGCTTTTCAAATTTTCGTAATTATTAGCGTTGGGCACAAAATACACCCCCTCTTTCTATTTCATACTATTTCTATAGGTTAAGTGTATTTTAACACCGATTTACATTCCTGTCAATCAGAATATAACTAAAATGTTCGGCTAAATATCTTTACAAAAAAATATAGGGGCGGATTCCATATCCACCCCATGGGGGAAACATTATTCAAGGATTTAAACAACTGAAAATATAATACATGCAGTAAAAACAGACAGCTAAGGTTTAACACTATCCCAGCAACAACTCCATGTCATACCAGGCAGCACCGCCGTGTGTCGATTTTGAAATCCCTCTATTCTTAAAACCCATCTTTTCATAAAAAGGTATCAATTCATCCTTACACGTAAGAACTACACCTTTTCTTCCTTCTTCTTTTGCAGAATCTATCACTGCCTGCATCAGCTTGTTTGCAATTCCTTTTCTTCTGTGCTCTGCCAGTACATCCAACCCAAATATCATTTGATATTTTCCTTCCTCATTATGGAGGCTGGCATCCTCAAACATTTCATCGCTGATTGTTCTTTCATTACTGACGAAGCCATTGATAAAGCCTATCATTTCGCCGTTTATATGTGCTACATAAAAATGATTCGGGAACACCTTCATTCTGTCTGTGAAGCTGCTTTTGGATGCAGCTTCAGATGCCGGGAAGCAATTTGCTTCAATGGCCGCAATCGAATCGATATCATCGATATTACCTCTTCTTATCTCAACCATGCAGGTCCTATTTCACTCCTTCGTAAACTTTAAACTTGATACATACGGGATGACTTCAGCCTAACATTATATTCATACTAATCCCATATGAATAATATTATAATGTAAAACAACAGTTTTGTCAATAAATGTTATGTCATATCAATAAATAATTTATGAACCCGTTTATCCTCACTTAATTCCGGATGAAACGCCAAACCTATCTGTTTCTTATATTTTACAGCTACAATATTCCCATTTACCTTTGACAATATATCAACCTCATCGGAAACGGCTTCAATATAGGGAGCTCTGATAAATTTCATAGGAACCTTGCCCAATCCCGCCATCTCTACTTCCGTGTAGAAGCTGCCTAATTGCCTTCCGTATGCATTCCTTTTTACTACGGCCGGCAATGTCCCGAAATACGTTTGTTCGTCATTACTCAGTTTTCCTGCCAGTAGAATCAGCCCTGCACACGTAGCTAATACAGGCATTCCTCTTTCAATTCTTTCCTTAAGTCCGTCAAACATATCCAATTCTCTAAGCAGCTTCCCCTGTACGGTACTTTCTCCGCCTGGAAGAATCAATCCATCAAAACTATTTTCCAAATCAGTTTTTTTACGGAGTTCCAAACATTCTATTCCCATGCTGTTCAACATTTTTTCATGCTCAATAAACGCCCCCTGAACTGCCAAGACTGCTATTTTCATTGCTATTTGCCCCTTTCAGCCATAAGCAGCTCTATCTCCTGTTCATTGATACCAACCATTGCTTCACCCAGATCCTCGGAAAGCTCCGCCAGCATTTTAATATCAGTATAATTGGTTACTGCCTTCACAATCGCATTCGCTCTTTTCTCTGGGTCGCCCGATTTAAAAATACCTGAGCCTACAAATACTCCTTCTGCACCCAACTGCATCATAAGTGCTGCATCTGCCGGTGTTGCGACTCCTCCTGCCGCAAAATTTACAACCGGCAGTCTCCCGTTATCGTGAACATATAAAACCAATTCGTATGACACCTGTAATTCTTTTGCTTCATTAAATAGCTCGTCTTCCCTCATTGATACAATTTTTGCAATTTGCCGGTTCATCATTCTCATATGGCGTACTGCCTGGACTATGTCTCCCGTTCCCGGTTCTCCCTTTGTTCTTATCATGGAAGCGCCCTCATTTATACGTCTTAATGCCTCTCCCAAATCCTTAGCACCGCATACAAAAGGCACCTTGAACTTCGTTTTATCAATATGATACACATCATCTGCCGGGGAAAGCACTTCACTTTCATCGATATAATCTATTTCTATTGCCTCCAGTATCTGTGCCTCTGCGAAATGGCCTATACGGCATTTTGCCATAACAGGAATTGATACCGCTTTCTGAATTCCTTTAACCATTCCGGGATCACTCATCCTGGACACACCACCGGCAGCCCTGATATCTGCAGGGATTCTTTCCAATGCCATTACGGCGCAGGCTCCGGCTTTCTCCGCTATTACCGCCTGCTCCGGAGTAGTAACATCCATTATAACTCCGCCCTTCAGCATCTGTGCAAGTTCTTTATTTAATTCATAACGTTTCTGTTCCATTTAAATCTTCCTTCCTTTACAAAAATTATTAATACCATTATAATCATAAGTGACCATATTGAAATATCCATTTTGAATATAATCAGAATGGTCAGATTGATGAGGTTATTCAGATGTTAACATATTCTTTTGCCGCTATAGGGTCAGATAGTCTTTATCAGCATTTATACAAATGTATCAAAAACGATATATTGCAGGGCACTTTGATACCCGGAGACAAAATACCGTCCAAACGCAGTTTTGCAAAGAATCTGAACATAAGCACCATTACAATTGAAAATGCCTATGCTCAGCTTATGGCTGAAGGCTATATCTATTCCATTCCAAAGAAGGGGTACTTTGTATCGGATATCACAAATTCAATTCTGCAAAAAAAAGAGGCAATTCCCGAAAATCATACCGCAGCTGTAAACCAATCCGGGTACTTCGCAGATTTTTTAAGCAACAGCACAAATCCTGCCAACTTCCCTTTTTCAATCTGGGCAAAAATAATGCGGGAAGTAATTTCGGAGGAAAGTGAAGCTCTCATGACCAATTCCCCCTGCAGCGGCATTATAGAATTAAGACAGGCGATTTCGGAACATTTACATGAGTTTCGCGGAATGAATGTATCTCCGGACCAAATAGTAATCGGTGCAGGTACAGAGTACTTATACGGACTTCTTATTCAATTGCTGGGACATGATAAAACATTTGCCGTAGAAAATCCCGGCTACAAGAAAATTGCCCAGATTTATGGCAGCAATGCCGTAAAATGCTGTTACATACCCCTTGACGTAAACGGCGTCAGTATTTCTGACCTTGAAGAAAGTCAGGCTGATGTTGCTCATATTTCACCATCCCACCATTACCCGACAGGTATAATAACTCCTATCAGCAGGCGGTATGAGTTATTAGGCTGGGCATCAAAATCGGAATCCCGTTACATTATAGAAGATGATTATGATTGTGAGTTCCGTCTCCTGGGCAAACCTATTCCTGCCCTCCAAAGCATCGATGTTATGGAAAAGGTTATCTATATGAATACATTTACCAAAAGCCTTGCATCAACCATAAGGATAAGCTATATGGTTCTGCCTGAACATCTATTAAAGAAGTTTTATTCGGAGCTTGGGTTTTACTCCTGTACAGTATCAAATTTCGAGCAATATACTCTTGCAAAATTTATTAAGAATGGCTATTTTGAAAAACACATCAACAGAATGCGCAACTTTTACCGCAATCAGAGGGACTTCATTTTAGACTGCATCAAAAATAGCCCGATATCCTCTTCCGTTAAAATAAAAGAAGAAGATTCCGGACTTCATTTTCTTATGCATATAAGCACTGCCTTGTCCGACGATACCATAATCAGCAGAGCACGGCAAGAAGGCTTGAACATTTCCTGTTTGTCAAAATATTATCACAAAGACACTCCCGGTGCTGGACATATCCTGGTACTGAATTATTCCGGAGTAGAGCCGCATAAGATTAAAGAAGCTATTGATCGGTTAAGCAAAGCAATTATTTGATTTAACATGGAAAACTAACAAAAACCTCTGCAAAACTACGAAGGGCTTCAACTTTGACCCTCATTGCGCTTATTTATCTTCTCTCACCAAGTATTCATTTCTATCCTGATCTTTGAAAGTAAACATCTTTCCGTATGGCATAGCCTGAAGCTCTCCGACTTCAACTGCATTATCCTTCATTTTCCCATAAGCTTTTTCAATATCTGTTGTACTCAATATGATTGAGGGGTGTTCAACATTTGTTTTTGGATTTTGTTTAAGCATTAAATTTTTATCATATAAAACAAATGTAGTGAATTCATCGCTATTTGGAGCAACCTCCAGCCATTTCGCAGACGGACCCATTGCTTGTTCAAATTTTACGACAAATCCTAATTTCCCCACCCAAAAATCTTTAGCCTCTTCCTGATTGTTTACATAAATCGTAATCTTTCCGATTTTATTTATCATTTTTCTTGCCTCCGGTTTTCTTGATATTGTCGGTCTTATTTAGTATGACCTAATTTTATTAACATACGCAAAGAAGTAGTCTTTTAAACTACTTCCTGAATTTTTCTACTTGCTATTCTTGACCTGACATTATAATTTTAATTGTCAGCTGCATATTCCTTTAGGCAGTATTACTACAAATTCGGTGCCCTCATTAATTTTACTTTTAACCTCTATTCGTCCTTTATGTGCTTCGGTAATCGCCTTTACAATAGTAAGTCCTATACCTGAGCCTCCTGTCATCCTGTTTCGTGACTTATCCGCCCTATAAAACCTTTCAAAAATGAACGGCACATCCTCTTTCGGGATACCCGGCCCATTATCTTTTACACTTATCTCAGTAATATCTTTGGAACCTTTAACACCTACTCTGACCTCCCCGCCATGGGGTGTATACTTTAGGGCATTTGAAATAAGATTGACCATTACCTGGCTGATTTTGTCCCTGTCTGCAAAAACCTCTTCCTTTACTCCTTCAAAAGAAATATTAATCTCTTTGTTTTTAAACTCAGCCTCAAAGTTATAGACGATGTTCCGGATCAAATCGGATACATCAAACTGCTCTTTATTCAAAACAAGACTTTCACTCTCGTATTTTGCAAGTTTATCAAGATCTCCAACCAGCTTACTTATCCTGATTATTTCATCATGACAGCTTTTCAGTCTGTCTTTATCAGCCTTCCATATACCGTCAATCATTGCTTCCATGTGACTTTGCAAAGTAGCGAGAGGTGTTCTGAGCTCATGTGCTGCATCAGCAGTCATTTTTTTTCGTAGTATCTCTTGTTTTTCAAGGGTTTCAGCCAGATTGTTAATTGTCGATGTCAGCTGGCATATTTCATTTGTGGTTGACCTTACCGATATTCTGTCTGAAAAGTATCCTTTAGCAATTGATTGTGCACTGCTTATTACCCTGGATATTGGAGAGCTTAGCCTTCTTGCCATTATGATTCCTAAAACCAGTGAAAAAAGCAGTGAGAAAACACCGACCACTATAAAGAGTTTGTTTAAGGTGTTTATAAAGGCAAGGTCATTATCACTCAAATAATAAGAGCCATATGATCCGATTTCAACAACACCGACTTTGGCAAACTTATAATTTACCGGATAGGGGATCTCTGAATAAGTTCCTTTTGCATTCGGATACCGGCTGTTCACGTTTTGAGCCATGTGTTCTATAATCCGCTGGCACATGCCGTTATTATGAACCGTTGCATCCCAAATCACCTTACCCCTTTCATCTTTCACCTTTATTATCAAGCCATTTTCCAGTGCACCGACACCAATATTCTCTACCATGTCCACATTCCATTTCCCGTTGTTCCGGTACTGCTGGCTTATTGATGAGACTACCTGCCTGTTTTTTTGTTCCTGATTCTGTTTAACATATTCTCTGAAATGCCTGTCGAGGGATATATTGGTTAAAGCCATTATAAGAGCCACGCTCAATAGTGCAACAAATACATATGAAAAAGAAAGCTTGATTTTCAAACTGTATTTCATGACAATCTCCTTTTCTATTCTCCACCGAACCGGTAGCCTACACCGTGAACAGTTAAAATGTATTTCGGAACCTTGGGGTCTGTCTCAATTTTTTGTCTCAGGTTTTTCACATGAGTATCAACGGTTCTGTCATACCCTTCAAAATCATCGCCCAAGGCCATACTGATAAGCTCTTCCCTTGTAAATGTCTTCTTGGGATATTTAATCATAGTCATTAAAATTTTATATTCATTAGGTGTAAGGAATACTACTTTATTGTTTTTACGAACTTCATAACTCAAATTATCTATTTTAAGCTCTCCATTGTTAAAGGAAAATACATCTGAAAGCGGCACAGGATCTTCCGACGTTCTTCGGAGTACCGCCTTTACTCGTGCAACAAGCTGTTTTGGGCTGAACGGTTTTGTTACATAGTCATCCGCTCCAATATTAAGTCCCTTCAGTATGTCCTCTTCTTCAACTTTAGCTGTTAACATTATAATAGGAACTCTTGATTGCTTTCTTATCTTTTTACAGATTTCTTCACCGGTCATATCCGGAAGCATTAAATCCAACACTATCAGCGACAGATCTGTTTTCTCAAATATCTCAAGAGCTTGTTTTCCGTTATATGCCTCATATACTTCATATCCGCCGAATTCAAGATATGATTTCACTACTTCAATGATTTTTGGTTCATCATCTACTAATAGTACCTTTTTAGAATAGTTAACCATTTAATCGCCTCCTGGGTAAACTATCAGATCCTACCCGGCTCTCATAATATTTACCTGATGAATAAAAACAAAGCCCCTATTTACAGGAGCTGTTGCTGCGGAGCTTTCTTGACTTTACGTTAAGTATCATTTAACATCATAACCCTGATCTTCTATGGTATCCTTTATTGTCTCAACACTAACCTTATCAGGGTCAAATTCGATTGTAACCTTTTTACCCTTCAGGTCAACCGCTACACCGCAAACACCGTTCAATTCCCCTACTGCTTTTTTAACACTGTTCTCACAGTGGCTGCAGGACATACCTTCTACAATTAAGGTTTTTACTTCACTTGCCATACAAATACCTCCATTATTTATTATTTAATTTCCACTCTTGTTTTGCCCATTCCTCCGTACTGCTAATCCTGGCTGAATTCCCGGGCTCGTAACGTTTTAAGCTTAAAGAGTTCGTTACAACCGATACAGAGCTGAAAGCCATCGCACCTCCTGCTATAATCGGGCTTAGGAGACCAAATGCTGCAAACGGAATACCTATGATATTGTATATAAATGCCCAGAAAAGATTTTGTTTGATTTTTCTCATTGTTTTTCTGGAAAGCTTTACAGCCGTCGGTATTGACCTCAGATCGCCCCTCATAAGGGTTATATCGGCAGCTTCTATCGCTACATCCGTTCCTGTTCCTATAGCCATGCCTATATCTGCTGTTGCCAGCGCAGGTGCATCATTAATGCCGTCACCTACCATGCCGACTATATTCCCCTGTTTTTTAAGCTTCTCGACTTCCTCCGCTTTATTCTCAGGCAGCACTTCAGCCAATACATTAGTTATTCCGACTTGTTTTGCTATTGCAGCTGCAGTCCTTTTATTATCCCCTGTGAGCATGTAAACTTCAATCCCCATCTTTTGCAGCTCTTTTATTGCCTCATTTGAATGCTCCTTTAAGGTATCAGCAACTGCAACAATTGCTTCAATCTCATTGTTTACCGCTACCAGCATTGCTGTTTTGCCCTCATCCTCAAGTTTCAAAACAGCCGCTTCGGTATCCGAAACGTTAATACCTTTTTCAGTCATAAGCTTCCTTGTGCCTATATATATGGTCTTATCCCCGATTACCGACAATATACCTCTGCCGGGAATGGCTTCAAATTTATCCGGATCAGGTATTGTACCGAATTCATTTTTGCCCTTTTCATAAATGGCAGTCCCTAAAGGATGCTCGGAAGACTTTTCTGATACAGCAGCTATCTTTAAAATTTCAGATTTCTCCATTTTCCCCAAAGGTACAATATCTGTAACCTCAGGCTGGCCTTTTGTTATTGTCCCGGTTTTATCCAGTACAACACAGTTTAGTTTATATGCCGTTTCAAGGTGTTCTCCGCCCTTAATCAGTATTCCGTTTTCTGCTCCTTTTCCCGTACCGACCATGATAGCCGTAGGCGTTGCAAGCCCAAGAGCACACGGACAGGCAATAACCAGTACCGATACGGCACTAACGATTGCCGAATTAAGATTACCCGCTGCCAGGTACCATATCAGAAATGTCAGAAAAGCAATCCCTATTACGGCAGGAACAAATATACCTGATACCTGATCTGCGATTTTTTGTATAGGCGCCTTTGAACCCTGTGCATCTTCGACCATCTTAATAATCTGGGAAAGAGCAGTATCCTTTCCGACCTTGGTAGCTTCAAACCTGAATGTTCCGAATTTATTAATGGTTGCTCCGATTACCGGATCCCCGGCCTTCTTCTCAACCGGCAGGCTTTCCCCGGTAAGCATCGATTCATCGATTGAAGAATTGCCGTCGATTATTTTTCCGTCAACAGGAATTTTCTCTCCCGGTCTTACTACAATTATATCCCCAACCTCTACATCTTCAACCGGAATGTCCTCTTCAGCACCGTTCCTGATTACTCTTGCGGTTTTTGCCTTGAGCCCCATAAGTTTTTTAATAGCCTCTGAAGTTTTACCCTTTGCTACGGCTTCCAAATACTTTCCGAGAAGGATCAGAGTGATAATTACCGCACCTGCCTCAAAATACAGTTCCTTCATCATCATACCGGGCTTTTGTGCTGCAAAGAAAGCATTATATATACTGAAAAAATAAGCCGCAGATGTACCCATTGCAATCAGAACGTCCATGTTGGCACTCTTCGCCCGTAATGCATGATAAGCATTTTTATAAAACCTGAAGCCGATAATAAATTGCACAGGAGTTGCAATAATAAGCTGGAAATACTCATTATGCAGAAAGCTTATATCAAGCTTTACAAGCGTAAGCAGCATAGCCATTATCAGAGGAGAACTTAAAATTGCCGAGGTAATTAGTTCCAGCCTCAGCCTCTTTACTTCCTTTTCCCTTTGCTCCTTTTCCCTGTCTTCCGCAATATTTTCGATTTTCTCGGCTTTATACCCAAGTGCTTCAACAGTCTTAATCAAGTCCGCACTCTTGACTTTAGCAGGGTCAAATTCAATGCTGGCCTTTTCTGTTGCCAGGTTTACGGATGCCTTGACAACCCCTTCTGCTTTGTTGAGTCTTTTTTCGATTTTAGCACTGCAGGCTGCACATGACATCCCTGTTATTTTAAGCTCTATTTTTGTTTGATTTACATCCTCTTTAATCGCTTCATAACCTAACTTTTTTACAGCTTCGCCAATCCGGCTGCTGTTTACAACCGTATCTTCAAACTCAACCGTAGCTTTTTCAACAGCAAAATTAACATTTGCCTGCTTAACGCCCTCCAATTTATTTAAACCCTTTTCAATTCTTGCTGCGCATGCAGCACATGACATACCTGATATTTTAAACGATTCCTTCCTGTCCACCCCGTTGCCACTTCCCTCATACAAAATTTTTTATAGATGTTCCTCTGCATTAGTGGCAGCAGCCACTTGAGGCTGCCGCCGGCTTATAGCCTTCAACATCTCTTTTCTCATCATCCAAATCCACTTTCTTTATATCGTCAACTACTTTTATATTACTACTTATCATTCCCATCCAGCAAGAATAAACATAGTTTCCTTCCTTATCCGGCGTAAACTCAATTATATTATCACCAACAGCCAATTTCTTATTATCTATTCCGAATTCCTGTGCGGTTATTGCATTATTGCAGCCATTCAAGCTTCCTTCATCTGCTTTTATTGTCCATTTTACAGGTATTCCCTTTTGAACAACAATAGGTGTATAGCTTCCTGCTTTGAGCTTTGTAGTGACCAACTGCACACCGTTTTCTATTCTTGCAATGCTGCCCGAACCCCCGGAATTGCCTAATGCGGCGGCAAAACTGTATCCTGAAAGATTCAGACCCCTATTTAACATGATGATTCCCAGAACCATTACCAATACTGCACTTACCTTTAACATTTTGTGTGTAAACCTGCCGCTGAGCAATGTACTGACCGCCCCAAAGCCAAACATAAGCGGCACAGTTCCCAAGCTAAACAAAAGCATCGATATCGCTCCGGCAGCAAAGCTTCCTGTTCCAAGCGCATAAAGCTGCATTGCCTGAAGAGGCCCGCACGGCATAAGACCGTTTAGCATTCCGATAAAAAGAGGACCTTTTTCACCGGTATTGTTAAATACTTTTTTCCCGAAGCTTTTTGGCATTTTGGGATTGATCTTCCTGAGCCACGGGAAAATATTCAACATATTCAAACCCATAACAACCATAAAAATACCGGATATTATAGCAATTACACCCTTTGCCGTACCGGAAAAACCAACCGCAGCTCCGAGGGCACCGGCAATACCACCGATAACCGTATAAGACAGCACTCTTCCCAAGTTATATAAAGCACTTGGCTTCAGCACAGAAAACTTTTTCGGCCTGTAATCAGCCTTATATTTCATGCATACGGACATGTTGATTCCACCGCACATTGCAATACAGTGAAGCGAGGTTAACAGTCCGACTGCAAACAGTATACCATACCCCATCGACTGGTTCACCTGAGGTATAAAATTAAATCCGACGGTGTTTTTAACAATCATATATAGGGCAAGGATGATTATGCCTATACCTATTAACTGCCCTACACCCATTTTATTTTCATTTTTTGCCGGCCTGCCGCTCTCCTTTTCGTTATGATTTATATTCGTTGCGGCAGCACCGTTTATAACCTTGTAACCCAGTTTTTCTACAGCATCAATTATTTTACCCGCTTCCAACCTGTTTTCATCATATGTGACATAAACATTTGAACTGCTGTATATAGCTTTAGCATTAATCATACCGTCAAGTTTATTTAGTGTATTTTCAATTCTCATCTCACAGCTTGTACAAGTCATTCCATCTATATGGAGGACTTTTCGTGCCAGCTTTTCATTCATAGTTATACCTCCGTCACCCTACACTAAAACATCTTTCTTATTCAAACAGGTAATTGTGAAAATTTTGCGGAGGTTCTATTCTGATTTCCAGTTTGAAGTAAACAAGTCTTTGTTATTGACAATCAATTCTTCCGGGATAACGATGCTTGTACCGTCATCCTTCTTTTCATCCTGCATTATGGGTATTGGGTTGCAGCCGCCTCTTTGCTGCTCAACCATATCCATTTCAAACCTGTTTCCACAGTTCTGGCATACTAAAACATCGCCTTCCTGTTTGTAATATGCCCTCGGTGAGCCGTTACACACCTGACACGTATTGAAGGCCGTCCTTATTGAACCGTCACCGGCTTTAACAGCCAAAATCTCCAGCTTGGTTCCTTTGACATTGTATGGATAGAACTTTGCAGTTTCTGTTATCTCGCTCTTGGGAATTTTTAAATCCCCACCGGCAGGAGCCGTTTCACTGCTGCTGTTTCTGCCGTTTATACTTCCCTTTGCAATAAATACCGATATAATTAAGACAACAGCAATGCCTGCTGCAACAGCTATGACCTTTTTTGATTTACCGGATTCCTTATTTTTTTTGAAACCTTGCTTTATATCAGACATTGTACTCCCACCTTTTAATTTGATAAAAAAATAGTAACAGGAGTATGTGAAGATTTTATGGAGAAGCAAAAACCACGAAAATAAAATAGAACTAATCAAAGAATAGTTCTATTTTTATATAAGGTTATCAAGTTTTTATGTAGCATTTTCACAGACGGTTTCTATTTCTTCATTTTCACTTTGAAGTGCTCCAGCCTGTTAAGCGCCTCATTCAAGGTGTCATTCTTCTTTGCAAAATGAAGCCTGATAAGATGATGCACATCTTCTCTAAAAAAGCTCGACCCTGGAACCGCACCGACTCCAACATCTCTTGCAAGCCTTTCGCAGAATAAAATATCGTCGTCATATTTGAATTCCGATATATCAAGCATGATATAATAAGCTCCCTGTGGATCGGTATGTGAGATGCCGATGTCTTTGAGACCTCTCAGGAATAATTCTCTTTTTTCAGTGTATTTTGCTCTTAAAGCATCGTAGTAAGACCGATCAAATTCCAAACCGACTACAGCCGCTTCCTGAAGGGGGGCCGCTGCACCCACAGTCAGAAAATCGTGCACCTTTTTTGCTGCATCGACAATGTGTGCCGGTGCAATTATATAACCAAGACGCCATCCGGTTATTGAGTAGGTCTTGGAAAGTGAGCTGCATGATATGGTACGTTCAAACATACCGGGCAGAGAAGCAAAATAAACATGACGATAAGGCTCATAAACAATATGTTCATACACCTCATCGGTGATAACAAATGTATCATATTTTTCTGCAAGGAATGCAATTGTTTTGAGTTCCTCCTCTGTAAAAACCTTACCCGAAGGATTAGATGGGTTGCAAAGGATTAATGCCTTTGGCTGCTGACGAAAAGCAGCTTCCAGTTCTTCATACCTAAAATTGAATTCGGGAGGATAAAGTGGTACGTAAATCGGTTCCGCACCGGAAAGTATCGTATCAGCACCGTAATTCTCATAAAACGGCGAGAATACAATTACCTTGTCGCCCGGATTTGTAACGGTCATCATGGCCGCCATCATTGCTTCGGTGCTTCCGCAGGTTACAACGATCTCGCTGTCGGGATCAATCTTTCTTCCCATATAATCAGACTGTTTTTTTGCAAGAGCATTTCGGAAATTGTCTGCTCCCCATGTTATTGAATACTGATGCGGCCCAGAATGTGCTATTTCCGCAAGCCTGTCAAGTATTTCCTTTGGCGGGTCAAAGTCCGGAAAGCCTTGGGACAAGTTAATTGCCCCGTACCGGTTGGAGACTCGTGTCATACGTCTTATAACCGAATCTGTGAAGCCAGCTGTTCTTTGTGATAATTGCGGCATGGTGTATCCCTCCGATTAAATAGAAAAGTCTATTTTTCTTTCGTCTATCAGGCGTTTTGCCTTATGTGTAGCCCTCGGCAGTTCTCCGTCCTTCAGGACTTCCACATCATAAGGCTTAACACCAATTCTTGCTTTTATAGCTGCCGAAACACGAGCTGAAAGTTCCTCATCCGTTTCATTGCTGTTATGGGACTTTTCTATTTGTATTCTATATTTTGCAGTAAAATCCTTCTCAAATACACGGATAACATATTCACCGGTTATACCGGACAATCCGCGGATGACAAACTCAATATCACTAGGAAAGACATTCACTCCGGAGACGATAAACATATCATCTTTCCTTCCGACAATATTGATTCTTGTATGTGTTCTGCCGCATTTGCACTTTTCCTTGTTGATATAGCCTATATCACCTGTTCTGAAACGGATCATAGGTCTCGCATGTTTTCTGAGGGTTGTCATGATCAATTCACCGCGTTCACCGGGAGGCACAATTTCACCGGTTCTATGATCCACAACCTCAACTAAAATATGATCCTCGGCTATATGTAAACCGTCTCGTTCCTCGCACATACCAGCGCAGGCCCCGAAAATATCCGAAATACCGAAGAAGTCATACAGCTTCGCATCCCACAGCTTTTCAATAGCATCCCGGGTAGCCTGAATAGAACCGCCGGCTTCGCCTGCAACGATTATTCTATTGATTGAAAGCTCCTTAGCCGGATCAATGCCGTTTTTCTTTGCGGTTTCTCCAAGGTACCATGCATACGACGGTGTAGTCCAAATTACCGTGGGTTTGAATTCCTTCAAAATAAACAGCAGGCGGTCAGAAGGAACCGTACCTGACCATATGCAGAGGGCACCTAAGTTTTGCGCACCGATAACATCCGGTCCGCCAACAAAAAGAGTAAAATTCAGTGCATGGACATAGCGATCGGACTTTCTCATTCCTGCAGCGTAGAAAAGACGGCTTTCTACGTCCTGCCACTCATCGAAATCCTTTTTGGTAAACGGACTGAGTGTAGGAACTCCTGTTGAACCGCTTGATGCAGATACAAATACCACATCATCCTCAGGTACCGAACACATTTCACCTAGAAAACTGCCGACCCCCTGGGTCTCTCGTTCAGTTATTTTATCAACAAACGGAAACTTTTCAATGTCCGAAAGTGTCTGAATATCCTCAGGTTTAACACCGGCCTGATCAAAAGCCCGTTTATAATAAGGGGATGTCTCATAGGAATACTTTACAATTTCCTTCAATTCCTTAAGCTGAAGTGCTTCAAGCTCCTCTCTCGGCATTGTTTCTATTTTTTCATCCCAGTATATTTTCTCACTCATATAATTTTCCTCCCTATACTTTTCCTTTCTTCCAGTTTTTCCGAATCAATTCCCATTTCAAGTCCCGTTCCGACACTATTTTTGCAATGTCTTCATCTGTCAGCTGTCTGAACCTGCCCTGACTTTTCAGATATTCTCCTACATCGGAGAATTGCTTTGGGATATGATTTATGTAATATTTATTATTTTCATATTCCGCCAAATACCAAAGACCGCTGTCTACTACAGCTTTTGAGACATCAACCGTTTCGTCGGTCTGAATTCCCCAGCCTGCGGGACATGGAGCAATAACATGGATGTATTTAAAGCCTTTCCTCTCCGACGCTTTCTGAACTTTAGCCATAAAGTCGTTTAAATATCCTATACTGGCTGTTGCGGCATAAGCAGGCTCAGCCGCCGAAACAATTTCAAACATATTTTTCTTGCGCATTAAGTTTCCACGAATATTTTTACCTGCGGGTGTAGTAGTGGTTCTTGCACCAAACGGCGTCAGGGAACTCTTTTGAATGCCGGTATTCATATAAGCCTCGTTGTCATAACAGATATACAGAATATCATCACCTCTGTCTACCGCACCAAGTAAAGCCTGTATACCAATATCCGCAGTACCGCCGTCTCCGGCAAAGCCAACCGCAATAAAATCATCAATACCTTTTGCTCGCAGCCCGGCTTCTATTCCGGTCAGCATGGAAGCTGTTCCTGCAAATGTAGAGATAATTGCATTATTTGCAAAACAGAGCTGCGGAAAGTTAAACCCGACTGCCGACATACATCCGGCAGGCAGTACAGCAACAGCCTTTTTACCCAATACTTTTAAAGCTATTCTGACTGCAAGACTTCCGCCGCACCCGGCACATGCCTTATGGCCATAGAAGAATTCGTCTTCGGAGAGTGTTTTTGCGTTTAAATTATTCATTAACATTCACCTCCAGGCCAATGAAATTCACTTTCTTACCGCCGTCTGCCATATGACGAAAAGCATCTGTTATATTTTCCTTGGTAATATCGCGCCCGCCGAGTCCTCCGATAAAATTATAGGAAGGTATATTCAAACCAGCCTTGTAAAGCGCAGAGTTTACATTGGTATAAATAGTACCCTCATTCCCGAAGGAAATATCCTTCTCCAGAACACCGACTGCTTTTGCCTTTTTCAAAATTTCAGCCACTTCTGAATTTGGAAACGGGCGTACATATCGTAAACGCAAAACACCGGCCTTTATACCGTTTAATCTGAGCAAGTCGGCTGTTTCCCTGCACAGTCCGGATATGGTGCCGAGAGTGAGCATAATGTATTCGGCATCCTCGCAAAGGTAGGCGTCCACAAGTCCAGTATAGCTTCTCCCGAATATTTCAGCGAACCGGCTTTCAGCCTCGACAATTACCTTTGCCGCATTCTTAACGCCGATGTGCTCTAAATATTTAAACTCTGTGTTTAAATCGGGACCAACCGAGTAACCTAAGTTTTTCGGTGAAGCCATATCAAGTCTGTTTTCTGTCTCATAAGGTGGCAGAAACTGATCTGCGAGCTCTTGCGGCGGTACATCAACAACTTCATAGGTATGAGTAAGAACAAACCCGTCCAGGTTAACCATAACTGGTGCCATAACTTGTTTGTCCTCAGCTATGTAATAAGCCAGCAAGGCAAAATCAAGACTTTCCTGTGCAGTTTCTGCATAGGCCTGAATCCAGCCGGAATCAAGCTGTGAAACGGAATCCCGCTGATCTCCGTAAATATTCCACGGCAGCGCAGTTGAACGGTTTGCGTTCATCATCACGATAGGAAACCTTCCACCTGATGCATATGGCAGACACTCAGCCATATATAAAAGTCCCTGGGACGATGTTGCTGTAAATGCTCTTGCACCGGCTGCACTTGCACCTATTGCACAGGACAAAGCCGAGTGTTCGGATTCCACATGAATAAACTCACTCTTCAGAGAACCGTCTTCAACCATTTCGGAAAGCCTCTCTACAACTACCGTCTGAGGTGTAATGGGGTATGCAGATATTACGTCCGGCTTTGCAAGACTTACACCATAAGCAAAAGCTTCATTGCCTGAAAGGAAGTGTTTCGTCATTATCGTTCCCCCTCCATTTCAATTGCACCAAATTTACAAATCTTTACGCATATACCGCAGCCTTTACAAAAATCATAATCAATGGCTACCTTTCCGTCTGCTTTTCCGATTACACCATCCGGGCAGTAAAGATAACATTGCAGACATCCTGTACACTTCGTGGTTTCAATTACCGGCCGTTTTGTCCGCCAGCCTGAATTTTTACTTACAAGATGCCCCGCCTCGAAATAGGTACCGTTGGGCAGCTCACTGATATGTGTGGGTTTAATAAAAGTTTTTAATGACGGCTTCATATTGCTGCCCCCTTTTGTCTTATTTCCTCAGCTGAACGTCGGATGACTTTTTTATTCTTTTCAACGATTTTTTCAGGCATGTAATCCTCAACCGCTTTTAAAACCTGTTCTTCAGTAATATCTTTCAATACCCCCAGTAAGGCCCCCAGCATTGCAGTATTGGTAATGGGTGCTTTCAACTCATCTTCCGCTATTTTCAGTGCATCAAGGGACAAAATGCGATTGTCCTCAAACCCGTATTTGGAGTTTATAATTACAATTCCTTTTTCATTCAGTTCATTCAGATAAGATCTGTTAAAAAGGGTCTCATCAAGAATAATGATAAAATCACATTTTTTGCTTTCACTTCGATCCCTGATCGGCTTATTATCAAGCTTTGTGAAAGCTCTGACCGGAGCACCGCGCCTTTCAGGTCCAAATGACGGAAAAGCCAGCGCATATCTATTATTGCCGGATGAATATGCAGCACCTAACAGCTTTGCTGCTGTAAAAGCACCCTGACCGCCTCTGCCGTGCCATCTCACTAAAATCATATTTTTGCCCTCCAAAGCTCCCTCTTACATCAAATTTCAATCTACCTTTTATTTACTTTTTTTGCTGTTGAATCACCTGTAAGCTGTACAAGTTGGACAATCACAATCAGAATAGCAACGCACACCAACATAACTTCTGTTTCATAACGCTGGTAGCCATACCTGATTGCAAGATCGCCTATGCCGCCGCCCCCGACAGTTCCGGCCATTGCCGAATAGCCGATAAGGGATATGGCGGTAACAGTAATGCCGTTAACCAGTCCCGTCATTGCCTCAGGAATCAATATCCAAAGAATTATCTTGACAGGGTGAGCTCCACATGCATTGGCAGCCTCAAGCACTCCGTTGTCAACCTCGGAAAAAGCCGCCTGAGCAAGCCGGGCATAAAAAGCAATAGCGGTTACGGTTAAGGGAACAACTACTGATTTTGCACCAATTGTTGTCCCGACAATTACTTTTGTAAACGGAAGCAGCAATACAAGCAGGATGATAAACGGAATGGAACGAAGAATACTGACAACAACACTAAAAATCTGATTAACAATAACATTTTTAAAAAACATTCTTGATGTGGTCAGGTATAAAAACAGCCCCAGGATTCCTCCGAAAACTACAGAAATCACCAGTGAAATACCAACCATGTAAAAGGTTTCGAGCAGTGCAGTTTTAAGTGCTTCCTGTAAATTAAAGCTCATTAGCACCCACCTCCACTCTGAGAGTTTTATTTTTGATATACTCAATCGCACTTTGAACGTGTTCCTGATCACCATTTATACTGACAATCAACGTTCCGACAGGGGTATGGTTTATGTAATCTATTTTTCCGTGGAGAATACTGATTTTTACATTATAGGCCTTAGTTGCTTCAGAAAGTACCGGGTTTGTGGCATCTGCACCTAAATAGGTGATCCTTAAAATACTGTCACTGCCGAACTGTTTTACCACATACTCCGGTAAATTAAAGTTCTCGGTATGAGAAATAAGCTTTTTTGTAAATGAATCCTGCGGGTTTGAAATAATGTCAATTACCTTGCCCTGCTCCACCACATGTCCCGAATTCATAACCGCCATCTCGGTACAAATAGCTTTCACCACATCAATTTCGTGTGTAATGATAATTATTGTGATGCCGTATTTTTTGTTAATATCCTCTAAAAGGTTAAGGATCGATTTGGTGGTTTCAGGATCAAGAGCGCTGGTAGCCTCATCGCACAATAAAATACTGGCATTGTTGGCGAGTGCACGTGCGATACCGACACGCTGCTTCTGACCTCCGCTTAATTTTGAGGGATAAACATCACTCTTGTCTTGTAAACCTACAAGCTCCAAAAGCTCGTCAACCCTCTGCCTTATTTGTGTTTTCGGAACATTTGCCGCCTTTAGCGGAAATTCAACATTCTGCCGGACAGTTTTACTGAAAGCCAAATTAAAGTGTTGGAATATAATTCCAATATTACGGCGGTATATCCTTAGTTCTTCTCCTTTAAGCTCGTTAATCAGCTTTCCATCCACAAACACTTTGCCGGAAGTAGGGCGTTCAAGGAGGTTAACAGTACGGAGAAGGGTGCTTTTTCCTGCACCGCTTGCCCCTACAAGTCCGAAAATCTGACCTTTTCCAATATTCAGGCTGACATTGTTCACCGCATGTAATTGCCCGGTCTTTTGTGCGAAACTAACGCTTAAATTTTCAAATCTTATCATATTCTTCATTCCCATCATTAATTATGCTTCGTACTATTACCATCCGACAGGCTTTTGGAAACCGCTGAACCCATTCTCAGGGTCATTTACAATTGCTTTAAACTCTTCGTTTGTTGCAGCTTCTTTGATGTCCTTGACAAACTGCTTGTCAATATCCTCTGTTCTTACTGCAATAACATTGACATAGCCCTCACCCAGCACTTCGTTGTATAAAGAATCTGCCGGATCAAGCCCCGCACTTATGGCGAAGTTGCCGTTTGCTACCGCAAGGTCGGCACTGTCAAGGGTGCGCGGAATCTGCGCTGCTTCGGTAGGCACAATTTTAAGCTCATGGGAATTCTCTTTAATATCATCAATAGTTGCCTTGGATTTATCTATTCCATCCTTAAGCTTTATAAGCCCTGCTGCCTCAAGTACACGAAGTCCGCGTGCCATATTTGTTTCATCATTGGGTATTGTGGCAACCGCACCCTTTTTTGTCTCGGATATTTTAGAGGTTGTCTTGGACCATATTCCCATTGCAACCGTAGGCACCTCAGTTACAAGACTTAGTTCAAGATTATGCTCTTCTGAAAAGTTTTTAAGATATGTAGAATGCTGAAATAAGTTTACATTGATTTCTTTATTTGACAGGGCAAGATTTGGCTGAACATAGTCACTGAATTCAACATACTTAATATCATATCCTTTTGCCTCAAGTTGAGGAGCAATAGCTTTTTTCCACAAATCACTATACGGGCCCGGGCAAAAACCGACCTTTAGTTTCGTAAGTTCAGCTCCGCCGGACTGGGAAGAATTTATAGAGCTTGTGGTTTTTTCTGAGCAAGCTGTAAAAGCAAATAAAACTGTTACCAGGATCAATAAAGGCAATATTTTTTTCATAATGTTCAATTTCCTTCCTTTGATAAATTTTTATTTGAATAACAGGCAAGAGCCTTATTCAACACAACATATTTTTTACACTAGAATTCATATAGCTTTTGTATGGTTTTGTGTAAATTTTAAGGGGAGTGTACCCCCCTTGGATAATTTATAATTCTTTGGTGTTTTTATCTATCACCTCCACTATAATTAATTCATAGTAAACTTATCTGATTTATAGGTTTATTTTAATACCTGCTGTAATATATGTCAATACTTTTATCAAAAATATTCCCTATATCCTATATGTTTCGGCATGTTTTAATAATAAGACGGATTGCCCAAATAGTGAGGTGATAAGGTTATGGAGGGTAATACTTTGGTCATAAAATGATATTAATGCTTTCCCCGCACTTCGGGCATTTATTGGATTTCACCCGGGCAGCAGGCTTGTAATTGCTTCTGTCGACCATAATTTCGCCGCATTTCGGACAATAGGTATTATTGTCAACACCTTGGACATTACCGATATATACGAAGTTTAAATATTCCTTTGCAATTTCCCTGCATTCAATTATTTTTTCCGGCGGCGTAGGATCAGCTTTAAATTTATAATTAGGATAATATCTCGAAAGATGCAACGGAATAGACTCATTTATATCCGAAATCCATTTTGAGAGTGATCTTATCTCTTCAGGCGAATCATTATAACCGTTAACAAGTAATGTTGTAACCTCTAAATGCGAATAATTGTTAGCCGTTTTAATAGTATTTAAAACATTTTCCAAGCCTCCGGAACAAATATCCTTATATAACTTGTCAGTGAAGGCTTTCAGATCGATATTTACTGCATCAATGTAAGGCAGGATTTCCAAAAGAGGCTCATCAGAAATGAACCCGTTTGTAATCATAATATTCGTCAGCCCTTTTTCTTTAGCTGCTTTTGCAGTCTCAAGTACAAACTCATACCATATTGACGGCTCGTTATAAGTGTATGCAATCCCTATGTTTCCATCGCATGTCAGCTCTTCAGCCTTTTCTACAAGCATATCCGGTGAGGCATCGACTGTATCAGGTGTTTCATGTGCAATAGTCCAGTTCTGGCAGAACGAACACTTCAGGTTGCAGCCGAAGGTACCCGCAGAAAGGATTAGTGACCCCGGGCGGAAATGGTATAAGGGCTTTTTCTCTATCGGGTCAAGTGCAACAGATGCCACCTTCCCGTAATTTAACGAATAAAGATCGCCGTTCAGGTTCTTTCTTGCTTTACAGGCTCCAATGTGCCCAGGCTTGATAATGCAATTATGCGGGCAAAGGTAACAGTGAACCTTCGAAGCTTCAATTTTTTCATAGTACATTGCATGCTTTATGGTTATCACCCTCTGACCTACTTGTGCCTTATTACTTCAAAACGCTCCATGCTATAATCTTCATTAGGACTTATACCAGCCTTCTGAAGCGCAATCGAAACTTGTTTCTGCGGCGTATCCACTCCTTCAAGGTTTGGAAGCAGCAGCCCGGATTTTCTGCCTTTTTTGACTATCACACCATATCTGACTGTATCCAACTCCTTTATGGAGTCAATGGGTTCAGCCTCCTTAAGCACGTCAACGGAGTAAACCAGACTTTGAAGCTCATTTTCCTCGATAGGATTGAATCTCGGGTCTTCTGTCCCGGCGCTGACAGCGTTATAGATGATCTCCTGTGCAATATTCTCTCTTGTAGGGCTTATGGTGCCTATGCACCCTCTTAACTGTCCATGCTTTTTAATTGAGACAAAGGTTCCTGCAGAATTTTCCATAATCTCGGAGGGCAAAACCTTTGCCGGACGTATTATTCTGTTTTCCCTTACATAGGTTTCAAGGCTGTTCCTTGCCAAAGCCACATAGACATCTTCATTCTCTCTCAATTCTTTGAGCTTGGCAGAATCCTTCTCCTCTATTATTTTCAAAACCCTTCTTTTATCATTAGGCTGGCTCTTTGCAATCTTCGCTATGGAATACCCTACGCCAAAAGGCCCTTCATAAGAGTATACCTCCGGCTTAAGATCATATCCGTCTAACGCTCCGAACATCATTATAAATGACCTCAGGCCGCATTCTCCGGCTTCTTCGCAAAGATTCTCATCTATATTCAAAAGTCTTTCTATATCAACCTTCTTAATACTTTCTACAAGGATATCATCGAATATCTTTCCTTTTTCATTGTATCCGTTAGGAGCCTCGTGAGTAAGTCTGTGAGACATGTCTCCGCTTGCAACAAATACAACCTTCTCGTCGGAATTCTCAACGGCTTTGGCAATGCAGCTGCCAAAACGGTAAAGGTCAATGAAAGGGAGTCCGGCTATAGCAATATGCACAAGCTTGAAATCCTTAAGTTCCTTACCGATAAAATATAAAGGTATCAATGCTCCGTGATCAAGTTCTTTCGATATTCTGTACTTCTTTGCCACATCCTCCGGCAACCCGCCCGAAAATATTCCTTCTTCCGCAGCGTATGTTATTATGCTGCTCACCAGGCCTGTATTGTTCATAAAGCTTAATTTAACATTGCCCGCCCCGAATTTTGAAAGATTTCCTGTCAGTTTATCTTCGTCAGATATATAAATGTAGTCTTGAAAGATAGGTGCGTGCGGTGTTGTGAGGATTATCGTAGTAGGTCTGTCATTTCTTATGTCCTCAGCCGCTTTTTTTACGGCATTTAGTGTTTTTTCGGCTCCCTTTTCCTCTCCCCTCCCGACTTCAGGGATTATTATGGGAGGATGAGGGAAAATGTATGAATTAATTATATTTCCCATACAACACTACCTTCCGGCAAATATTGAGTACCCTATACTGATAATGGATGTAGCCAAAAACGCAATTACGGTTATCAATGCAATCCACTTTACTACTGTTCTGTTCATTCACATCACATCCTATTTATTATTTGTGAAAAGAGTTTTTTTATAACATATTTAATACACAAACGCAGCTATATTATATCAAATTAATCAAAAAACATATATCAAACATTTAAATTGAATTTTTCCAAAAATTAATTTAAAAAAATTCTGAGAAAAAAGAAGGTTTTTATAAAAATAAGTCGAATTTATGTTAAGTAGTAAGGTGAAGTGCCTCTCTAAAAATTCATACCTCGTCTTACTTTAAAACACTAGTATGGAATGATTCTACCCTATTGCATAGTAGTGTTTTTCTATGCTCATTTTAGTTGATTCCTATAAAATCTCTTGTACTACATACTTTACATAATATCAATTATATGTAACCTTATATTTCATCCATTCATATTATACAGATATAGACCGCATACAGACTCCTTAAATACATATACCATTTTTTGTTTTATGGAGGAGAACGTATATATGCATAAAGGGAAACTTATTGGGAAAGGCAAAACAGCAGAAGTTTATGAGTGGGGAAACGACAAGGCTTTAAAGCTTTACTTCAAGAGGTATGGTTATGAGCGGGCAATGCACGAAGCGGAAATTGGAAATATGATTCATACTTCAGGCCTGCCTTCTCCTGAGGTTTTCGACATCATAGATGTCAATGGACGTGTGGGATTGATTTTTGAACGCATAAGGGGTAAATCCGTTTTAGAGAAAATCAAATTTAACCCATTAGAAATGCTCACATACGCTAAACAAATTGCAAAGCTCCATTATGGGATACACCAGTTTTGCAGCAACGGGTTACCCAGTCAAAAAGAAAGGTTCACACTGAAAATAGAACGCTCAGAGAAGATACTCGGACAAAATAAAACAAAACGTATTATAGATTACCTTGATACGCTGCCTGACAGTAACGTTGTTTGCCACGGAGACCTTCATTTTCATAATATAATCATATCTGGCTCCGCCTTAGTCCCTATCGACTGGGCGAATGCTTACAAAGGGAATCCTTTCGGAGATATTGCCAGAACGAGCCTTCTAATGAATACACCTATTTTATTTTCAAAAGCAGGCAAATTAGCTTCTAATCTTCAAGACCCCAGGTGGCTTGCTCATAAAATATACTTAAAAGAATACTTTCATCTAAGCAAAGCAGGTAATGAAGATATTGATGTATGGATACTCCCGGTAGCAGCTGCCAAGCTCAAAGACAAGGTAACCGCCGAGCAAAAGGCATTGATAGGTATTATTGATGAGCGTTTAAGGCTTATAAATTAGGAAAGTGTTTCTCGAGTGCACATTTAGTTTTAGCAGCAAAGCAAGGAGAGTATTGCAATGTCTCTCCCTGCTCTGCAATATGTAACCTACACATGAATGGACTCAATATCTCCGGCTCCCTTAATACTTTCCAAAGTCCACTTCACCCAATGAGATCCTCTTACCGCTTCCCTGCTGTGTACCTTTTGAACTTGTCTTCCCCTTTTTAGCAGGGAGATTCTCAATAATCTTAAGGACTTCAGGATTAATCCCCTCTAATTTACTGTACATGTTCGATGATGATTTTTTCAGGCGGAATTTTCCTACCATTTCATTCAGAAGCTCTGCCTGACTGGAAAGTTCCTCACTTGCAGCAGCACTTTCCTCTGATGTTGCTGAATTTGTTTGTGTAACTGATGATACCTGCATAATTCCCTGGTTGACTTGAGTAATTCCGGTCGCCTGCTCGTTGGAAGCAGCAGCGATTTCCCCTACAAGAGAAGCTGCTTTGGCAACAACATCAACAATTTTATTCAATGCTAACGCTGTGTCATTCGCTATATTTGTCCCGCCTTCCACTTTCTTCATGGAGCCCTCAATAAGTACTGTAGTCTCTTTTGCTGCATTAGCCGATCTTGCGGCTAGATTCCTTACTTCCTCCGCAACTACGGCAAAACCTTTTCCGTGCTGTCCCGCCCTGGCAGCTTCCACTGCTGCGTTCAAGGCCAATATGTTGGTTTGAAATGCAATCTCGTCAATAACCTTTATTATCTTATAGATGTTAGCTGAAGCCTCATTAATTTCATCCATTGCTCTCAGCATACCCTTCATCTGATTGTTTCCGTTTTCAGCGTCTACCTTTGCCGACACAGCTAATTCATTTGCCTGATTGGCATTGGCTGCATTTTGTTTCGTTTGTGCCGCAATTTCTTCCATTGAAGCAGTCAATTCTTCTATAGAGCTAGCCTGTTCGGTAGAACCTTGAGAAAGTGCCTGGGCAGAATCTGATACCTGCCTTGAGCCGGACGCAACCTGTGAAGCCGAATTACTTATATCGTTCAGGACATCATTAAATGAATTTATTATATTGTTCAAGGAATTCTTGATTTCAGCAAAATCTCCCCTGTAATCCCTGTTAATTACCACGTCCAGATTGCCATTTGCCATCTGTGTCAGGGTTTCCGAAATTTCGCTGACATAGGATGATAATGTGCTGATTGAATCGTTTAGTGCATTTTTGATTTTTGCATGATCACCCTTATAATCTCCCTTTACACTAGTCTGCAGATTTCCTTTTGACATCTCTTCCAGCACGGCAGAGGCCTCTTGTACAGGTTCGATAATAGCATCGATAAGACCATTCAAGCCCTTCATCAATTCAGCCCAGTCACCGTCGAAAGCCTTAATGTCTGCCCTTTCATTCAGCTTGCCTTCATTGGATGCAATTATCAGTTTGCGGATTTCCGAATTGACATCCTTTAGGTTTTTTCTCATTGCTTCAATGTTATCATTTATAAAAGCTTTTTTACCCGGGAATTTTTCCAGCTCCGCATTAAAATTACCTTTCGAAAATTCTGCAATACAACCCATAGCTTTCTTATTGACAGCTAAATGGCCTTTAACCATATTATTGACACCCTGAGCCATCGTTTTATAAGCACCGTCGAACTTTTCTTCCTCTACAAAAACATCAATATCCCCTTCATCATGTTCCATAGACATATGATCCATCTCACCTATCAGGCAGCGCAGAGTTTCTGTTACCTGTTTCAAGCTTTTTGACAGGATATCCTTGTCTGAATTGACCTTTACTTCAACCTTAAGATCTCCGATAGCGATTTTATTGGCTTCCTCTGCCTGAATCCTGATATTGGCTATCATTTTTTCAAAGGACACCATCAGGCTTCCGATTTCGTCCTTCGTATCCGCTTTCACATTAACATCTACATCACCGAGTGCAAGTTTATCGGCTGCTTCCGAGAGTTTTTTAACAGGTCCGCTGATAATTCTGGAAATAAATATGCCAAAAGATATTGCAACCAATATGCCGAAAAGCATTAAAACTAATGTAAACATCGTTGAACTCTTAGCTGTCTCATTATTATAATCCGATGCTTCCTTTGCCAGCTGCAGTTTAATTTCCTTAACGGACTGCATGGCTTTATCCACATCTTCTGCTGCAGTAACGCCATCTCCGCGTAATACGGATATTGCTCCTTTCGGATCATTTGCTTTTGTCTTTGAAATAATTTTATTTGCATTATCTACATAGGATTGCTTTGCAGCACGTAAATCAGAAACCAATTGATTCCCTTGTTCTGTTAAAAGAGTTTTCTCAAAAACTGCAAGCTTCTTATCAAATTCCAAGCTGTCATTCTTAAAGCTCTTTTCATATTTTGCCATATCAGTTATGCTTGTTGAAATTATAACGTCTCTCAAGGAAGCCCTCATTCCCTCGTATTTCTCTGTTAGTCCAACAAGTTCGCCCAACGGCGAGGTCATTTTTTCATAGAGCTTAGTATCAAGGCGGTTTACCTTATTAATGTTTAAAACCCCCATCAGTCCTATTACACCAGCAATTAAAGCTACAACGATAAAGCCTGCAAGAAGTTTCACACTTATCTTTAAATTATAAAACCATTTCATATCTCTGCCTCCTATTATTGTTTAATATAGTCTAAAGTTTTTGCTTCATCTTCTGCCATAAGTTTTTCACAATTAAGAATCAGTTTGACTTCATTCCCTGCCTTTCCAATCCCGCTTATATATTTAGTACCGATGCCGTTCAAATTCGGCGGTGGGACAATTTTTCCTTGTCGATAAGTCCCTGTATTTCTGCCTCTGCCATATACATTGCTCCTTTCATTTTTATTATTTTTAGTATAATGATTTAGTACAATTAATAGAGCATCCAAGTTACAACGAAATATACATCAAAAATAATTTAATAATTCATAACAATGTTGTAGGCAGGAAAAGATACAATCAGAATTGCCTTGATAGCATTATAGAAAGCAAATGGTTATTTAGGTTAATTATTTAATTATTTTCAAATTAACTACAAAAAAAATTGAACTTTACCTTACAGAAGCAATAGCCTTCCTTTGCTAATAGTAACTATTAATTTGGAGATACAGAGTAACTTTCAGAATACAACCTTCCAGAAATGGCCAAAAGCATTTTTACTAATAATATCCAGAATTTAATTTATAAATGCAATTATATCTTATTTTCATATAACTGTCAATTTTTAATTATTTTTTTATTTTTGTATGCAGAAATACAGTATATATTAACTACTCAGCTTAACAAGGCCTTGGCTCCCACAACAATCCTGCCTTCTCACATAACTCGTAAAAAAATAACAGCTATTTGCATAGCTGTTAAGATAAATATCAACTAAATTTATAGTATAGTCTTCAAATACCTCCCGGTGTGTGATGCTTCTACCATCGCAACCTGTTCCGGCGTTCCTTCAGCAACTATCTGTCCACCGCCGTTACCGCCTTCGGGCCCCATATCTATTATGTAATCCGCCGATTTTATAACATCCAGATGATGCTCGATTACAATAACGGAATGCCCCGCCTCAACAAGTCTTCCAAGGCAATCCAGTAATTTTTGAATATCAGACAGATGAAGACCTGTTGTCGGTTCATCCAATATATAGAGATTATGTGCACCTTTTTTTATTTTTGACAGTTCATATGCAAGCTTTACTCTTTGCGCTTCACCGCCGGACAAGGTTGTTGAGCTTTGACCCAGGCGCATATAACCAAGCCCCAGTTCATTCATGATACCCAATTTGTGTTTCAAGTAACGATTGTCTTCAAAAAATACCAAAGCCTCCTCAACCGTCATATCCAGAACTTCGGCAATATTCCTGCCCCTGTAGGCAATCCCCAAGCCCTCATCGGAGAAGCGCATACCTTTACAGACCGGACAGACTGTTTCGACATCCGACATAAACTGGAGATTCGTTACAATAATCCCGTCTCCGGCACAGTGTTCACATCGCGTGCCATTCGCATGAGTCAGGCTGAAGTCTATCTCACTGTATCCGCTGGCAACGGCTTCAGGCTCCGCCGCAAACAGCTGGCGGATTTTATCAAATAGCCCGATATAGGTAGCCGGGTTGGATTTGCTGTTCCTTCCGATTGGTGTCTGGTCGATGTTGATAACATTATTTATGAGTTCCGCGCCGAATAGAAAATCGTGCTTACCTGACTCGATACGCGCTCCGGTTTTATCAATTTTCAACTGCTTATACAGGATCTCATTTATCATAGAGCTCTTACCCGAACCCGAAACGCCTGTAACACAAACAAAAACGCCTAAAGGTATATCAAGGTCTACATTTTTAAGGTTATTTTCGCTAGCGCCTTGGATCGATAAAAACAAGTCTCCTAATGGGCGCCGCTTCTTCGGAACAGGAATTTTCGCCTGGCCTGACAGGTATTTACCGGTAACTGAGTCCGGTGCGTTAATAATATCCTCAAGCTTTCCTTGTGCCACAATCTGACCGCCGTGTACACCGGGGCCCGGTCCGACTTCAATTACATGGTCTGCACTCATAATTGTTTCTACGTCATGTTCGACTACAATAACAGTATTGCCGATATCACGCAGCTTTTTCATCGTGTCGATTACACGTCCCGAATCTCTTGGGTGCAAACCGATACTCGGTTCATCCATGACATAGAGCATACCCATCAACTCGCTGCTGATCTGCGTTGACATCTTGATTCGCTGCATTTCACCGCCGGAAATACTGTCGCTTCTGCGTCCCAGATTTATGTAGTGCAAACCTATATCAATCAAAAGCTTAAGCCGTTTATTAATCTCATGGACAATCGTTTTTGCAACATCATCGATATCAGCCTCAAAGTGAAGCTCCTCCAAAAATTCAAAAAGCTGAGGCAGCTGCAGCCTGCTTAGTTCATCAATGCTTTTACCTCCGACCTTGACCTTCAGGCGTTGAGTTTTAAGCCTTGCTCCATGACATTCCGGACAAATTTTCTCAATCATGCAGTCCTTGATAAATGCCGGTTCAAAAGCTTCCGATGTTGCAGTCCTGCGGATATACTGCTTGTACCAATGCTCAAATTCATGCACAAACCCCGGAAAGGGCCTGTCTTTGCCAATAAGCCAATTACGTTTTTGAGAAAACGGCGGCTGCAGCATTTCAACCGTCTCACCCTTAGTCCCGTAAAGCAGTATTTGGACGATTTCTTTGGGAAGCTCGTTAAAAGGTGTATCGAGGCTGAAGTTGTACTTTTGGGATAAGCTGTACATCATAACTGTTCTATAGCTGTCCTTGCCTGAGGGATTAAATACCGTACTCTTAAATGCGCCTTTGTTAATGCTTTTTTCAGGCGCAACAATCAGGAACCGCGGCTCAACCACATAGGACATTCCGACTCCCATACAGGTATGGCAAGCGCTTGCAGGCGTATTAAAAGAGAAATGGAAAGGCTGCATCTCACACAATGAATAATGGTGCTCCGGACATGCAAAACCGTCATAAAATGTTTTATTTACATTACCCATTACTTCCACTTTAATCATGATATCCTCGTCCAATGCCAGCATGGCGGCTTCTATAGACTTGGTCAATTGTATATATGAATCCTTTTTTAAGGTAAATTTATCTATAATCAGTTCAATACGGTAATCCCTGTTCTCATCCAATTCTTTTTTTTGCGCCAAAGAAAATACTTCCCCGTCCACTAGCAGATTCTTATATCCCTTTTCACGAAGCTGGTGAAATGTGTAAGCATAGTTCTCGCCGTAAATTTTATAGACCGGCGCCCTAAGTTCAACTTTCGTTCCCTCCGGAAGCGTCATAATATGCTCGGCGATTTGCGCAGCAGATAATTGTTTCAATGAATGTCCGCATTCGGGACATTCCCCGACGCCTGCCGTCGAAAACAAAATACGCATATAATCGTTTATATCCGTTACCGTGCCTACGGTGGAACGGGGGTTATTGTTGCTCTTTTTTTGTTCAATAGCTATAACAGGCGAAAGGCCTCGCACATAATCCACCTTTGCCTTCTTTAGTTGACTGATACGGCTCTTGGCAAAGGTCGATATTGAATCCAAAAAGCGGCGCTGTCCCTCGCCGTAAATAACATCAAATGCTAAAGAAGACTTACCTGAACCTGATACTCCGGTTATGACGGTGAGCTTGTCTCTCGGAATTTCGACTGAAACATTCTTAAGGTTGTTTTGCTTTGCACCCGAAACTTCTATGGTTGTACGAATGGACATTTTACATGCTCCTTTCCAAATCTAAATAATAAATGTTGTCACGGAATATATAAAAAACCAATCTCTTCTATTGTTGAGCGGCTTTTAGGCGTCAGCTTGATCAACTGGGATACCTTTTCAACTATTCCTTTTTCGGTCAAGTAATCCATTACATCAATGATCATGTGGCTTTCTGAACGGAAACGATTTGCAAGCATCGTCGTTGTTTTAATGTCCTGATCCGAAAGGTATTCAATAATCGGCCTCTTAAACAAATCCATTTTACTCTCTATATAGCCGTCCAATTGTCTCAAGCCGCTCGACAATTCCTCTTCCGTCAGCAGATGCTGCATCGGCTCCTGATAAAAGGTCTTCATTATTTCAGGATTTAGTTTTAAGGCTTTCTGTATAGCACTTCTGGAATTCGGAAGTCCCTGTATGCATAATTCAACATGGGCTATTGTTTCTGCAGCCTTCAGGAAGAAATACTGGGCATACATCAAATCCTTCCGTGCAGTCATCCATTTCTGTGCCTTGTGCATTATCGAAATCAATTCCCCGGCCAGCTGCAGCACAGTTAAGGCCATATCGTCCTCTCCAATTTTCCTGATGTCTTCAAAGTATTCATAAAAACTCTCTTCAGTTGAATAAACAATCTTGCCGTTTGAAAGATAGGATTGAAAAAAAGAGCCCCCGAAGACAGCTTCTGCTCCCCTTTTAAATGAGCTTCTCTGTATAAGGAATAAATTAAAGGTAATACCGTCTTCAATAATACTCAGGTTATCACTCTTTAATTTCTGGTCCCGAACAACCACAATTACATCGACATCACTTTTTTCCCATATTACATCATAAGCCACACTGCCGCTGATGATAACAGCAATGACATTTATATCATCCTTAAGCTTACAGACGAACCTGTCAATTGCCTCTTGATACCGGCTTTTCAGCGCTGCTTGTTCAATATCGTTCATAACGCACTCCTCTCAATTTAAGCAATTTTTGTCCTATGCCCTATAACCTTCCTGTGTTAGAATCATTATACAAGCATGTATTCCTTTAAACAGGACAAAAATTGCTGATGAGGCTGCCAAAAATGGAACATTATCTTTTACAAATCCTTAAAGAAACTACCGACTTTATTGAGAGTCATCTCTATGACGAGCTGACCCTTGATACCATATCGGAAAATGTAAATATGTCCAAGTTCCATTTACTGCGAATCTGGAAGGGTGCTGCAGGAACCGGACTGATGGAATATGTCAGGAGACGCAGGATTGCATCTTCTTTAACCGACCTTCTAAGCCCGCTGAATACGATTGATTTTATCTCGGACAAATACTGCTTCGGCTCCGAGCGTGCTTTCAATCGTGTTTTTAAGGAAGAATTCGGCACTACTCCTGCGAAATGGCGTAAAAATCCTGTTGCCCTCAATATACTTGACCGTTTTAATGCAGATTTTATGAGTATTGCTGGAGAAGGTTTGATCTTTCTGAAATCCGTCATGGTATTGCCGGCTTTTACGATTGCAGGAATAACCTATGAAGTAGACATTGAAGACAACATGAAGAACCAAACAGCCAATCAACTGGGCGTTGAGTTCTTTTATCAGCACCGCCTGAAAGTGCTGAATCCGATTGGAAAAGATGTTTATTACGGGTATACAACAGTTCCTGCCGAAGATGTGCCTTATACATATTACCAGCCGTCTATTCAGGTAGATTCAGCAAGCATTATTCCTCCCGGAATGAACGTCTCACACATACCGGCACATAAATACGGAGTTTTTACCTATATGGGCCTGCATCGCCCTGAAGAGATTTCATCCGGAAATCTGCGTGAGCTTTGGGATTTTATACGTACTAAGTGGGTACCTACAATAGAGTTTCAATTAAAGGAGAACTTTCGATTTGAATATGTGAATTATGCACGGTGCAACAAGCAGTACTGCGAGTGCGATCTGTACTTTCCGATTAAGACGTTGTGACTTGAGTAGTCAAGTCTTTTAAATTTTAATGTATTGTTGAATGTGTTGTTTTTTATTGATAGAATAGTAGATATGCTAACATTCTTAATATCACTGTTTGGTAAATACTTAAGCGACAAACAGTAATAGAAAGGGGAATTGCGTCAGATGGCTAAAAAAATGGATCTGCCGAAAATGGAAATTCTGTGGAAGGATAGAAAAAGAACTATATTCGGACTGCCTTTATCCTTTACAAGGTACAGATTGTATGAGGACAGGTTGATAACATCCAAGGGTTTTCTAAATGTTGTTGAAAATGAAGTTATGCTCTTTAGAATCATTGACTTTAAAATAAAATTGCGTTTTACGCAGAGAATATTCCGGGTAGGAACGGTTGAACTGGTAACATCAGATGCTACAGACAGGGAATTGCAGCTGATAAGTATTAAGAAGCCAAGAGAAGTAAAGCAGCTGATCTCCAACAAGGTAATGGAACAGAGAAAGGTACATAATATCAGGGGAATCGACCATTTAGATGAATCTCCGGAAGAGTCAATCGATGGTCAGGGGTAATTCAGATAATCCTTTTAATTTAGCGCAACCCGAATGGGTAATAATTCCAAAAGCAAGGAAGCATAGCTTAAAACGGCCAATACTATGCTTCCATTTTTATTTACCTTTTTATCCGGTTTATAAATATGATATCAAAAACTCCGAAGTTTGAAGTATTTAGCTTATTTCAGATGACTTGCACCCAGCAGGGCTTTCATTTTTGCAGCCGTGTCCGTCCCTGCTGATGGGGTATGAACAATCATTTTTAAACCGGAATGATCGGAAACATCAAAATTACTGACCTCAAAATCCAATATTCCCACCGCAGGATGGTTCATTTGCTTATATTTCACAGTATTGTTCTGGATTTCATGCAAAGGCCACCACAAATTAAATTCTGTGCTTTGTGTTTTAAGATCATCAATAAACCGAGTAAGCCAGGAGTCTTCAATATATTGTCCGCAGGTCACACGAAACCTGCCAAGTAAAGCCTTGGCATGCAGATCCCAATTAACAAGCAGTTGCTTATATTTAATATCAGTGAACATTGCCCAAACAATATTCCGGTCACGGTCATCCATTTTATTAAAATCACCAAGCACCGCGCATGCCGCTTCATTCCAGGCAATTACATTCCAACGCTGATCAGTAACCATCGAAGGGCATATCGTTAAAAAATCCAGAACTTGTTGAAGCGCCGGGCTCACTGTTACTTGATTTTCCGGTATGTCCGACGGAAGCGGCTGGTTTGCCAAAAGATAAAGATGAATGCGTTCCTGTTTATCAAGCAATAAAACTCTGGATAGACTTTCAATCACTTGAGTTGAAACATGAATAGTCCTCCCCTGCTCAAGCCATGTATACCAGCTCAGGCCAATTCCGGCCAACTGCGCCACTTCCTCTCTTCTCAAGCCGGGAGTACGTCGGCGGGCCGCTGAAGAAAGTCCTACCTGAGAAGGTAAAATTCTTGCTCTTCGGGTTTTTAAAAAATCTGCCAGTTCCTTGTACCTATGCTTCTCATTGTTCAAAATTCATCAATCCTGCCTATTACAATTTATACTAGCATAATTTCGCTCCTATTTATATTATAAGCCTTGAATTATCATAATTCTATAAAGAGTTGCAAAGCAGCTAAATATAATAAAAATGGAGGAGATTATACATGAAGTATTTATGGACAACAATCAACGTAAAAAATATGGAGGAGTCGATTACTTTCTATTCCGAACTGGCAGGCCTTAAAATGTTGAATCGTTTTCCGGCGGGACCGGGACGAGAAATAGCTTTTATGGGTAACGGTATTGAAAACGAGACATTGGTTGAACTTATGGCAGACAACGGCAATAATGAGGTTAAACACAGCGAGTCCGTATCTATTGGCTTTGCAGTTGATTCTATTGACGCAATGCTGGATACGGTAAAAAGCAAAAATATTCCCGTACATGGCGCCCCGATTGAGACTCCTGCCTTTAAATTTTTTACTGTCAAAGATCCAAACGGCCTTAATGTTCAGTTTTTCCAGCAAAAAAACAAGTAAAGTTGCCAAAAAAATGGAGGCATCGGTAGTGTCCTAAATTTTGTGTAAACTCAGGGATAATATATTTTTTAAATGACCAGATGTCCGGATTTTTCCTTACATCTGGTCATTTGTACTTTATCACTTGTTTTTTAGGTCGTCAATACGGATTTTTATAGAGGGTAGCTGTCAAACATCCCGTTCTGTGATACGGTCATCAAAGTAAATCATGAGTTGATCAAGGATCGTTCCCCAGCCTTGGACCCGGCCAGTCCACTTTTTAGTAATATCACGGACAGCCAAGTAGAGCGATTTCATCAGTGCTTCATCGGAGGGATATGCCGATTTTGTTTTGGTCACTTTTCGTAGCTGCCGATTGAAATTTTCTATTGCGTTGGTCGTATATATGATTTTTCGGATTTCTTGGGGATACTTATAAAACACGCTGAGTTCTTCCCAATTGTTCCGCCATGAGCGTACTGCATTGGGATATTTTGAGCCCCATTTGGCATCGAAAGCATCCAGTTCCTGCAGAGCCAGAGACTCGGTCGGTGCCTTGTAGATAGGTTTGAGGTCAGCGGTAAAGGCCTTTAAATCTTTGTAGGAGATAAACTTGGTCGAATTCCTAATCTGGTGGACGATACACCTCTGAATTTCTGTATGAGGATATACTGCCCGGATTGCATCGGGGAATCCATTGAGACCATCCACAGAAGCGATGAGGATATCCCTTACGCCTCGGTTCCGTATCTCGTTCATGATCCCCAGCCAGAACTTGCTGCTTTCGGCCTCGCCAATCCACATACCCAGAATGTCTTTCTGGCCTTCTAGATCTATTCCTATGGCTATGTAAACGGCTTTCTTTACTACAACACCGTCTTTCCTGACAGAGTAATGAATAGCATCCATGAAAACGATGGAATAGACACTTTTAAGCATCCGATTCTGCCATTCCTTGATTTCTGGCAGGATCCGATCAGTGATTTTGGATATTAGGGTGGGTGAAACTTCAATGCCATAAAGCTCATTGAGATGGGATTCAATATCCCGATTGCTCATGCCTTTGGCATACATTGATATGATCTGTCCTTCAATCCCTTTGATTTCGGTTTGATGTTTTTTGACGATTTGGGGTTCGAATTCTCCGTAGCGATCTCGAGGGATATCCAGGTCCACTTCTCCAAACTCGGAGCGGACAGTCTTTTTACTGAAGCCGTTCCTGGAATTGTCGGTTTCTTTGTTCTGAGTGTCATACTTTTCATAACCCAGTTCATCATCTAACTCACTATTCAACATTCGCTGAATGGTGCCCCCCATAAGGTCTTTGAGCATGTTTTTAATGTCATCGGTATCCTTGATGTTGTACTCCTTGATGAGCTGATCAAGAAGCTCGTTTGGTAAACGTTTCTTTTGCATAAAAAAACCTCCAGTTTGATATTATTTTATATCACCCTGAAGGTTTACACAAAACTATTTACACTCTCT
>JAEXSP010000038.1 GCA_023453795.1 Bacillota bacterium | reverse complement strand
TTTTACTGGTCTTGCTTCATTTACTGGCACTTCTCCCCTTCAAGTCTCAACCACATCAGTCCCAGTCCCCAAATGCTATCTATATTAAGTACAATGTACCGATAGCCGAATTATCCGGCTTTATTATAGTAGAAGTATTCGTGAATAACCCCGGCATATCTGTTGTTTGAATATACTTTGGTTTTATCTATGAAATCCTGTAATTCCGCATAACTCTTGATTTTTAAAACCTTTATGATTTCCTTGTTATCGACGGGTATTAGCAGCAATTCCTCCAACAGGGCCTTTAGCCCTGTTTTATCTCTTGCTTTTATGCTTTCCTGTAATTGACCGATAGTGATATCCTGTCCCCTGCCGATATGCTTTAAATAGTTACGGAATTCAAACATTGAGTATTCAAGGTCGGTTATATCCATATATGCATTTACGAACTTGACATAATATCCTTCCGTATTGCAGAGAATATTGAGCCACCGCTTTAAATAGCGGAGATTAGAGGTTAAAATAGAGCGAACCGTTATCAGCTTATCAAATTCCATAATTTCCACCTCACAAACTTTTATCTTTCATTTTTTCTATTACCGGCATTCGCTTTCAAAAAAAATATAGTCTATCGAACAGCCTAAATAATCCGCAACAGCTTTGGCCTCTGTCAGAGAAAACTTGACTATTCCCTTCTCTTTCTTGCAATAGCTGGATTTAGACAATCCTAAGATAGCTGCCATTTCAAAACATGTAATATCCTTTGCTTTTCTGAACATCCTCAAGCCTTTATACATAATTTGCCTCCCATTGTGTTTCAGTTTTGTTCTATAAAGTAGCGTAATCTGCAAGTAGCCATTATGGGGACTTATAATTTTAGTATAGTAGCCGTTTTGACTACTGTCAAGTATCATTTGTAAAATTTATCTAATATTATAAAGTTTATCCCCATTTTGACTAAAATTATTTTCGGATTAAGCTTTGACTGAAAAGCAGGGTACGATAAAGACATAGGGTAAGTAAATATCTTGCGAAAAATCAAAGCTGCATATATAATGTTGAAAACGAGGTGATTCTTTTGACATTTTCAGATAGATTAAGGTCATTACGGATAGATTCCGGCAAACAGCAGCAAGAGGTCGCTAATGATCTTAAGCTGTTGAAACAAACATTGAATAAATACGAAAAAGGAAATAGAGAGCCTGATTTTGAAGTTGTAAAGAAATTTGCAGATTATTATAATGTAACAACAGATTACTTGCTGGGAAAATCCGACATTAAAGGTTCATTGGACAAGGAAATTGAATCTCTTAAAAAATGGGTGGATGATAATGCTGATGGCATTAAGCTAATCGATAAAATAAACAAGAATAATATCTCGCTTGAAGTAATAAATGCATATGTTGACGGATTAATATCCAACAATAAGAAAACACCCTATTGAGGTTTTATTTGCAAAGACCTTTAGGAGCTTTTGGTTGATACCATAACCATGTACATGCTGATGAAGCAGTAATTAAACTAATTAATACCAGCAAAGCTGCAATAAAGGATAAAACCTTATATTTCATTCTTGCCCCTCCCCCGTTATGTTTCTTATCCTTCTATTTATATCCATTATTTTACTTGTTATTTTAGCCTGTTCATATGTTACTACCGTCTCGGTATACCTTGATATAAACTTGAAAATCAATATATTAAAGGCAGCAAGCAGCAAACAGCCCACAAATAATACAATTCTTAGATATATTTCCATAATAGCAAAAAATTTAATAAAAGTAAACGTGAAAATACCTTCAAAAATACATAAAAAAACTAAAATCGTATAACAAAGTTTTTGTATTGGAGCATATTTTTTAATATCCAATCTTACAGCTTTAAAGCTCCATAAAAATATTGCTACATAAATTTGGATGATCCTTTCAGGCAGACTTCCAAGCAGACGGAATATATCATCACTGAATATATCCCTAAAGGATTTATTTAAATAGCCCATTAAAGGTACTGCATAAATAATATCAGCAAACATGATTACTGCTATAAAGAATATTGTACCGTATATAGGTTTACCCCATCCGCATTTGACTATTTCCCTGAATGAATCGTATTTCGTATAAAACATTAATTTAATTATAAGTATGTACATTAGCATCTGAATAAAAACAGTCTGCACTCCAAACGGAATAAATCCTCTTACTAGAAGGGATGGAATGCACATAAGAATTACTGAAGCAATATATTTTATAATAGCTGTTTTATTTCCCAGAAGCTTTTGTTTTTCGCCGAATAATAAAAATGCAAGTAACAAGTCTAATATAAACTCAGGAGCGGATACAGTTAAAATATTAAATAGATTCATCTTATCCATTTGCCATGATCACTCCATTCTAATTGTTAACGAATTGTTGCTATTTGCGCATTCATTGTCGAATTTTAGAATAGCCCTTATTTAGCCAAAAAACTGTTCCCATATTTTTATGAAAACAGTTTTAATTTTACATTTTTCTTTATGTAAAAATATAGCACAGAACAATGTAAATGTAAAGTTAAACAAGAAATTTTTTACAATATGTAATTTCAAAGAAGGCGCATACTACATTACTTAACTCTGATGTGAGATGTATAAATCATAAATAGAATATAAAGGTTTTCAATTACACCTCTTAAAAAACATAACAAAAGGTTATTCTAGGCAGATTCAAGCTTGTCCCTGTGCAAAAGCGAAGGAAACAGCTTCATCCACGTCAGAACCACAAGGATTGTCCCAATACCCCCTATTAAAGCTGCCGGAACGACCCCGAAGCAGAAGGCAGTCAAGCCTGACTCAAATTCTCCAAGCTGGTTGGAAGTGCCTATAAACACTTGGTTTACCGAGCTTACCCTTCCCCTCATGTTGTCCGGTGTCTCTAACTGAATCAAGGTGGCGCGTATAACAACACTGATTATATCCGAAGCCCCCAGAACGAAAAGAGCTGCAAGCGTAAGCACAAATAATTTTGAGACAGCAAACAAAATTGTTGAAAGTCCGAAGATAATAACGGCAGTAAACATTTTCACGCCCACTTTTCTTTTTAAAGGCCTCCTGGCCAGCCAAACAGAGGTAATCAAAGCTCCTGCGGCAGGCGCTGAGCGTAATATTCCAAGCCCGAACGGTCCGATCTTCAGAATGCTCTTTGCATAAACAGGCAGCAGAGCTGTTGCTCCTCCGAACAGAACGGCAAACAAATCAAGCGAAATCGCCCCAAGTATAGTAGGCTTGCTTTTGATAAAAGAAATGCCTGCAAACAAAGATTTAAAGGAAACAGGCTCACGTTTTGTCTGCTCATTAGTTACGGAAATGAAGGAAATCATAAAAGCCGCAAGAATTGCCATAGCCCCCGCAGCAAGATATACAGCTCCTGCACCGAATACATAAAGAATGCCTCCAAAAGCAGGCCCGACAATTACTGAAAATTGAAAAGCCGATGCAGACCAGGCCGCTGCCTGTGGGAAATCCTCCTTGCTGACAATATTGGGAAGCAGGGCTTGCATAGGCGGTCCCTGAAACGCATTTGCCGCTGCTATGAAAAATATTGTGATAAGTATACTCTCTTTGGATATCCATCCCCCAAAGCTTCCTGCGGACAGCGTTAGAATCCCGATGCCCGATATCGTCTGGCATATGCATATAATGAGCTTTCGGTTAAAGTGGTCTGCTACATAGCCTACAACCAAAGTAAGCATGAACATGGGAAAAAACTCTGTCAAACCTACGAGCCCCAGGTAAAACGCCGAGCCGGTAATAGAATATATCTGCCAGCCTATCGCTACTGTCATCATCTGAAATGCAAATACTATCAGTATTCTACCGAGCAGAAATTGTATAAGAGATCGATTTCTTAATATTGTAGGAATTTTAAACATTTTCATTAGTCCGGAGCTTTCTGATTATTCTAAACACATTTTTTCAATTATACCAAAATAGAACATCTCAATCAAATGTATTTTGACAAAAAATTCCCTCCTTGGCAAAAATCAATAATGCCGGGAGGGAATTTCTACAATTTTATTTTTATACCATATGGATTTTCCATCAAGCCGATTCTATGAAAAAATACTTTATACGCCATACACCTTTATTGGTATCGTACACTAGTTTCATAAGTTCTTTTCCGTTTTTTAATTCATACTTTTCTACATTCTTATAAGAATATTTTATGAACATATCATATACCAAATTGGCTTCTACAGGTTTTTGTTTACGACCGAACTTAGTATAATAAATTCTGAAATTAAATTTATTGGATTCATCAATCTTCAAATCAGGCTCTTTATACCTCTTGTATATTTCTTCGTAACCGGTGCTTGAGTATGTATTGCCGCCGACTTTTTTAATATATTCCGCATCCTGAGTGTATACCTCTTTCAGCTCTTCATAGTTAACATCTTCAGCCAGCCTCTTCTCCCTGTCGACGAGATCCAGAATACCCTGCCGGGTTTTTTCATTGCTGTAATTTTTAGGCGAACTTTTTTCATTATATGGGCTGTCGTTTTTAACACCACTTTCAAGTTGTCCGATTTTTATCTCCAGTTTATTTATTGTCATGACCTGAGTTAATATGAACAGCAGTAAAGTAACCAAAACCGATATCGGCAGTATTTTGTTGAACTTGTCCCAAAAACCGATTTTAGATGAATCAAGCTTTAGATTCTCCTTCATACTCTATCCCCCATTTACCACTCGAATTGTATATTTGCCAGATATATTATACATCCGGAAGGATTATATCCCTTACTTGCAACACAGCAAAATCCACCTATTACTGAGCTTGCATCCCTTTCCCCGATATCTATGGAGTACTTTAACCATTGGTTTGAAAGTTTGACAAGGTTTGTACCGACTGCGGGATTAATAGAATCGGCAAAATCACCGCTTATCCCGCCGACCTTGAATTCTGCATATTCTCCTCCCTTATCCCCTTTTGCATAAAATGTAAGCTTTTTGGGGTTGAATAAATTCAAGCCGGGCTTACTTCCCCAGTTGTTGGCGGGATACTGCCAATATATTCCCGACCAGTCTCCGCTTTGATTCTTATTCAGGAGACTGATTTTCATATATTTTCTGATATCCCCCGAATTAGCTCCAACCCTTTCCAGTTTGATGTTTTCAGTACTCCCCATATACCCCGAAGGAATGAATATTCCATCAATCGGCAAATAACTGCCTTTAGGCATGGTTTTTACCGATAAGCCCTTGAAACTGTCCAGATCGAATTTTAATGCACCATTGTTGTCAAAAATTCCCCAATAAGCACCTAGGTCACCTTCATGAACTGCTTTCCATGACTCGTCGAAACCTGTAAAGTAAAAACACTTGACTTTTTTGGTTTTAATCCATTCCAAAACACTTTTAAGATATTTTTGTGCATTATTTTTAGATGGTACCGCTTTGCCGACGCTCTTACCGCCACTTGGCCATCCCGTTTCTGAAATGATTACTTCCTTTCCCCTGCCGGCTTTTTTGACTTTTTCGTACATATTGTTCAGTGACACTATGGAGTCTTCCAGCCTGCAGCCTTCCCAGAAAGGATAGCAGTTTATAAGTATAACATCACAAACCTCCATAACCTTCGGATGCTTCAATAACGCATAATATCCATCAACAGTTGAAACCTTGATATTGGGATTATATTTCTTAACAGCTGTTTTTACCTTGTTTATATAACTTATCAACTGGTCTTCTTTTAAATCGCCCCTGAGCAAAACCTCATTGCCTACAGCGACTATATCAGCACCCCCGCTTTTTGCAACCTTGATAATTGCATCTGTTTCCTGATTATTTAATTGGGAGTCTTTCCCTATCCATGCACCTACAAGGGTTTTTAAACCCATCCCGTGAGCTGTTTTGCCGATGTTCTCCAATCCGTTGGTACAGGAAAATGTCCGAATCCATTGAGTATATGGTTTTACTATCTGCAGCCTCATCTTTAGCTGTTCTTCACTGATTTTGGAACCCTGATCCGGACTCTGGCTTTCAAGGTATGGGCTGAAATTCAAGCCGTACAAAGGTTTAGCCTTATCCTGTGAAGCGCTACCCGATCCGGCAGCATATAAAAAAGAAAATCCAAGATTTGCAGATATGCATAGAACAGCTATCAACAACAGCTTTTTTTTCATACAGAACCTCCCCATCTCCGGCTGTTATTTTGCATTTTCTCGTTTATCCAGCCTCAGCTTTATGTATATATTTACTTGTCAGGATAATATTATCATATGTGTTAAAAACAATCAATAAAAGGCAGTTAGGAAAGCTATCAGCCTAATTGCCCTTTTAAATATGAATCATTCCATCATATGCAATTCACGATTAATTTTTTCTTATCCCTTTACAAATTATTAATTGCTTTTGATGAGCCTTCCCCAAGCAGTAAATATATCCCCGAGGTAATCCGCAAAAACTTTTCGCCTGACACTTTCACCGGATATGAGCTTTGAACTTGCTATTATGTTACCATTGAGCATAAACTTTATCTCCCCTATTTCGGTTCCTTTAATAACCGGTGCCTTAAGACTCTTTGGAAGACTGATTTCAGATTTAACCAAACCGATTTCGTCGCTTTTTAACGGATATTTGATGCCGCTTAGCGCAAGTACAGGCATATTCTTTTTTATACCTTTAACTATCTTAATATCTTTAATCTTGTCTTTCTCTTTCTGTAGATTGCATAATTTAAAAGTCTGATAAGAATAATCAAGAATGGACTGAGAGCCGACTGCCCTCTGAGTTCTGGTTGAACACCCGAGGACTACGGATATTATCTTCCATCCGTCCCTTGTTGACGATGTCACCAAACATCTTCCTGCCTGCCCTGTATAACCTGTCTTTACACCATCTGCTCCAGGGTACATACCAAGCATTTCGTTTGTGTTATATAACTGTCTCCCCTTTATTGACATGGTCTTCGTGCTTACAATTGAAGCAAATACAGGGTTAGTTAACGCATATCTGCTTATAAGGGCAAGATCATATGCTGTTGAATAATGGTCCTGGATATCAAGTCCATGCGGTGTGACATAATGGGTATTTTCTGCTCCAAGTTCTCTTGCCTTTTCGTTCATCATATCCGCAAAGCTCTCAACAGAACCGCCTATATGCTCTGCAATAGCTATAGCTGCGTCATTTCCTGAACTAAGCATAAGTCCGTAAAGCAGTTCCTTCAATGAAAGCTGTTCCCCTTCAACCAAGTCTATGGATGATCCCCACGTATTGGCAGCTCTTTTGCTTACCGTTACAACATCCTCTAAATTTCCATTTTCTAAAGCAACAATTGCTGTCATTATTTTTGTAGTGCTTGCAATTGCTCTTTTGGAGTAAGCATTCTTTTCATACAGCACTCTCCCGCTCTCCATATCGACAACTATTGCCGCCATAGCGCTTACAGCAGGCTTTTTGCTTGTAGCTATGATATTGTCTGCCGTTACGGGTTTAGCTTTGAAAATACCTTCATTATAGTCATCTGCGGTAGACATTGAAAAAATAAGAATATTGAGTGTTAAAACAGTTCCAATAAGTAAACCAATAATTTTTTTCATTTCATCCCAACCTGTTATGAATATTCTGTCAGTCATGTTCTGCTATAAATATATGTTGCAGGGTATTGTTTTAAAACCCCAATTTTCGCATAATAATCAAGCAGAGATTTACAATAAATTAATTCAGTGTAAATATTTTTCATAAAACACCCGATATTACTAATGAGGGGGTGAAGTTATGAATGATAAAATCATTTATGCTGATGATCACCTGAAATTATACATACAACAAAACGACGTTTATATTGAAACCTATATGAAAGGGTTTCCACTCGATAAATTTAAATCAATTTTCTCAACTCACCACGAGCTTGAGATATCCAATTTTCTTGCCATAAAAAGTGCTCTCATAAATGCCCCCAGACCGCCGGAAAAAATCGGAAGCGTCAAAGAAAGGATATCTTTAGAAATACAGAACGACAATATTAAGGCTCATATCAAGTTCAATATTCCTACCGAAGACCTGGATGAAAGCAATAGAGAGAGCTTAATCAGAGAAACTCTCAGCAAGCTTAACGAGAAGGGCATAATCTTTGGCATCAAGAAAGACCTTTTCCATGAGGTACTGGAAAGCGGTAAATCCTATGTCATTGCTGAAGGCCTTCCTCCTGTTAATGGAACCGACTGCATTATAAAAATGTATGAACTTCAGGAATCCAAACCTGAAATCGATAAAGACGGGAACGTTGATTTTTACGATCTAAAGCTTATTAACAGAGTACAAAAGGGCGATTGGCTTGGTGAACGGATTGAAGCAACCGATGGTGTACAAGGGAAATCCATCAGGGGTGTTGTCATTAATCCCATAAAGGGCAAGAATTTTCCTTTAAACTATGATAAGAGCACTGTTCAGGAAGTCATTGAAAACAAAAAGTCTGTTTTATATTCCAAAGTATCCGGCGCAGTAAATTACTTTGACGGAAGAATTGGCGTATCAAATCATCTTGAAATAGACGGTGATGTAGATTTTAGAACAGGCAACATAAAATTTGACGGGTATGTGACCATCAAAGGTACAATAGCCGACGGATTTCATGTAGAAGCCACGAATGACATTGAAATCAACAGTTCTCTGGGTCTTGGGCATATTAAAGGCATCACCAGCACTAAAGGAAGCATCTTCATTAAAGGCGGAATAGCATCCAAGGGAAGCTCTCTCATTAAAGCTGCCAAACATGTATTTACCAAGTTCGTAGATAATACCGTCATCGAATGCGGCGGAACAGCTCATATAGGCTTTTACTGTATTAACAGCAATGTCAGTGCAGCTGAAGTTATACTTGATTCTTCCAACGGAAAGATTATTGGCGGTACCATCACTGCTGATATAAAAGTACTTTCACCCGTAATAGGCTCTGAGATGGAAAAAAAGACTACTGTCATTGTAAAAGGCTTTAGCAGGGAAAAATATAAAGAATATCTTGATCAGGCATTACAACAGATAACCGAACTGAAAAGCGAACAGCAGAAATCTAAACAGCTTATGACTTCCCTTGAAAGCCAGGGACAGCTCAATCCTATCCAGCGGAAGGAACACAGCGAGGCTTATGACAAAATCGTTATGATAAAGCAAAAAATCAAAGATATCGATGAAAATAGAAGAGATATTCTCGGATACCTTAAAGCTAAGGGTGACGGTGAAGTGTGTGTAACTAAAAAGCTTTTTCCGAACTGCACTCTAATAATTAAAGGAAACAAAATTGATTTAACAGCAGTTCAGCTTGCATCAACATATTATCTTCAGGATGGTGAAATAAAACAGGCTTGATGAAAAAGCATAAATGTCACTTTCTCTCTTGAAGTTTAAAGGGGCTTGATTTTCATCAAGCCCCTTTAAGTTGTTCAAATTCATTTAAGCTTCCTGGTCATTTGTCAACTTTAATTTATCAAATATATAGAATATCAAACTTAAAGTCATTCCTACTACTGTAGCAAGTGCCATACCCTTCAACGGAACATCACCAAGCTTTATAGAAATTCCACTTAGCCCAATAATGAATACAATTGCTGTAAGGATAAGGTTTCTGGATTTGCTGTAATCCACTTTCGCTTCAACAATCATTCTTATACCTGACGATGCAATTATTCCAAAAAGCAAGAGAGTTATACCGCCCATAACGGGAGACGGTATGCTTGATATTATTCCGGAAAGCTTTCCGACAAAACCAAGTATTATTGAAATCACAGCAGCTCCGCCAATAACCCATACACTATATACCCTGGTTATAGCCATAACCCCCATATTTTCTCCATAAGTAGTTGTCGGGCAAGATCCTGAAAAACCTGAAAGAATAGTTGAAATGCCGTCTCCGAGCAGTGACCTATGTAAACCCGGGTCTTTAATAAGATCTCTTTCAATTATTTTTCCTGTTACAAATAAATGCCCTATATGTTCGGAAATTACAACTAACGCAGCAGGGGCAATTATTAACATAGCATTAAACTTAAATGAAGGGGTAACGAAGGTTGGCAGTGTAACCCACTTAGCTGATGAAACTGTATCGAAATTTACAATGCCCATTGCCCATGAAAGCCCATATCCCGCAATAACAGCTATTAATACAGGTATTACCGACAAAAAGCCTCTAAAGAGAAGTGTTCCAAGTATTAAAATTCCCAGAGTAACCAATGAAATTATTACCGCCTTTGTGTCATAGCCGCCATTGGCATTAGGCAGCAAACCTGCATTACCGGCAGCAGTGCCTGCTAATTCCAACCCAATCAGTGCTACGATAGGACCCATTGTTGCAGGAGGAAGAACAACATCAAGCCATCCCGTTCCAACTTTTCCAATTATAATGGCAGTAACGGCAAAAATAACACCACATAATATAAACCCACCCAGAGCATCTTTAAAATTCGCATTATAGTTTGTTGTACTGGTGATTACAGCAAATGCAGGTGCAAGAAACGCAAAGCTTGATCCGAGAAATGCAGGTGCTTTACCTTTACATAAAAACAGGTAAATCAGAGTTCCAATACCATTAAGCAGCAATACAAGGGCAGGATCAATAACAGTGATTGAGTTAACCTTATCCAGTAGTTCCTGATTATTTTTGATAGCCTCAAATGTTGTGTGCAGAACGTTTTTAACATAATCTGCCTGAGCTGCGCTATTGAATAGAAATGGTACCAGTACTGATGCACCGAACATTGCAAACAGATGCTGAAAACTTAGAGGCAGTCCCTGTAGAAGCGGTACTTTTTCTTCGACCTGAATGATCTTTCTCTGCATAAAAAATTCCCCTCCAAAATAATAAATTTATTTAAAGCAGGATACCCTTTCCTGCGTTAAAACTTGAAAGGCTTCGGAGTTGCAAGTCAAGCGAATTAACATCAATTTTCAGCAGATATTTCACATTATATAAGTCAATTTAACTTTAGAATTATAACAGTGATATTTTACCACGGACAAGTATATCATAACGTATAAAAGTCGTCTACTGAAAATTCGACTAAAACGCAGCTTAGATAATAATTTTTTAAAAATATCGACAAATGTTGAGCCAAATGTTTCTACTCATAATCGATTACAATTTAGTAATAATAATAATCGAGGAGGTGATAATAATGGCAAGAAATAATAACAACACCACATCATTTGATAATATGAAGTATGAAATAGCAAAAGAAGTAGGAGTTAACCTGAAGCAGGGCTACAATGGTGACATCGCAGCAAAGGACGCAGGCAGAATAGGTGGAAATATAGTTAAAAAGGTGTTTGAATCTTATACAGGCAACAATTATAATAAGTAACAAAAAGTAATTAATTCAAATACGTTTGAAATCTATATAAAAAATAGCTGGAGTGAATAACTTCAGCTATTTTTATTGCCTTTTTTCATTTATGATATAATGTTTAATAGTCTTCTTTAGGGAGGTCAATAATGACATTCAGTATGGCTTTATCTGCAATAATTTTTGTTATTGCATACATAATAATAATAACGGAAAAAATCGACAGAGTCATTGTAGCTATAGCCGGAGGGCTGGCAATGGTTCTATTGAATCTTTTAACACAAGACCAAGCCTTTTCAGCAATTGATCTTCACACGCTGTCACTGCTCATAGGAATGATGGTTATTGTCATGATTACTGCCCGTACAGGAATTTTCGAATACATTTCAATAAAGATGGTCAAGCTGGCCAAGGGCGAGCCATGGAAAATACTCGTATTGCTGTCAGTGATAACAGCTGTCATTTCTTCAGTGCTTGACAATGTTACAACAATTATGCTGGTTTTACCTGTATCTCTTGACATATGCAAAGAATTAAGGCTAAAATACACCCCTTTTATAATTTCTCTTGTGTTTGCCTCCAATATTGGCGGTACTGCAACATTGATAGGCGATCCTCCAAATATAATGATTGCTGAAGGCTCCGGGTGGAGTTTTATGTATTTCATTAAAAACAATGCGCCATTGGTTTTTTTACTTTTGATTGTTACAATATTCAGCTTTCTAGTAATTTATCGAAAACAGCTTCATGCCAAACCCGAAAATAAGCAAAAAGTGCTTCAAAGGAATGAAAAAGAAGCAATCAAGGATAAGTCCCTGATGATTAAATCTTTAATTATAATAGGACTGACCGTCCTTGGGTTTGTTTTGCACGATAAACTGGCTTATCCTTTAAAACTGGTCAATACTGTATACGGGCACAATCTGTTTCATTTTAAAGGCTCAATGGGTTATCCGACTTCAACAATAGCAGTTGCCGGTGCTGTTATACTTCTATTAATTTCAAAGATCAAAACAGAGAAGGTATTTAAGGAGATAGAATGGAAAACCCTATTTTTCTTTGCCGGCCTTTTCATGCTGGTGGAGGGAATTAAAAAATCAGGGCTGCTTGATTTTATTGCAAGGAACATTGTCGATGCAACCGGAGAAAATACGACGTTCCTGGTATTATCCATACTTTGGCTGTCTGCAATAGCATCAGCATTTTTAGATAACATTCCGTTTACCGCCACGATGATACCCATAATTCAAAAGATCGGAATTCTGACAGGTATTTCCTTAACCCCCTTATGGCTTGCACTTTCTTTAGGTGCCTGCCTTGGAGGAAACGGGACAATAATCGGTGCAAGCGCCAATGTTGTGGCATCAGGAATGGCTGAAGAAATGGGACATAAAATCACCTTCCGGCAGTATTTCAAGGTCTCCTTTCCCCTCACGCTTCTTACAATCGGAATAAGTACCCTGTACCTGCTTCTTTTTTATCTCTAATGCATAATAAAAAAACTTCTCGGAAAAATTAAATCAAGCTAATTTAATTTTTAGGGAAGGATGATATCGTGCTCGTAGTATTTACAAGAACCTTGATCCTATATGCAGTTGTAGTAATAACAATGAGGCTGATGGGAAAGCGTCAGATTGGCCAACTCCAGCCATTTGAACTCGTCATTGCCATAATGATCTCCGAATTGGCGGCAGTGCCAATGGGTAATACAGGAATACCTCTTGTTTATGGTATTATCCCGATTCTAACCCTTCTCGCAGCACAAATAACAATGTCGGTAATAACTTTACTGAGCACCAAAGCCAGGGGTATAATATGCGGCAAACCCAGCATTCTTGTTGAGAACGGAAAGATTAACGAAAATGTGCTCCGCAAAGAAATGTATACCATCAATGATCTTCTTGAACAGCTCCGCAGCAAAAACACACCCAACCTTGCAGATGTAGAATTCGCCATACTTGAAACCAACGGGCAGCTAAGCGTTATACCAAAATCACAAAAGAGGCCTTTAAATCCCGAGGATATAAACATACATACCAAGTACGAAGGCCTTCCCTTAGATTTAATTGTTGACGGATACATTAGTCAGAAGAATTTAATCAAAGCAGACCTTGACGAAAACTGGCTTAAGTCAGAACTCCTGAAACAAGGTGTAATGGATATTAAAAAAGTTCTTTTTGCCAGTCTGGATTCTGATGGCAAATTGTACTTTCAACCAAAACTGAAAGGAAAGGATTAATACTAATGCATACGATTAAAATTGCCGCTGCTGCAATAATTCTTACCCTATTGATTATAACCACTGGAATTATTGCTTCTCATAATCTCTCAAAATCCTCTGACAAGATTGAAAGCTATATCTCGGGAATTGAAACAAATATTAAGAGCAGCAATTGGAAAAAAGCAGACTCTGATTTGTCAAATATGAAGAAGGAGTGGAAGAAAATCGGTACGGGCTGGAGCATCCTCATAGACCATATCGAAATTGATAACATAGATAATTCAATATCCAGGCTTTCATCCTTTATCAGATCAAAGGACTCTACGGAAATTCTGGCTGAATCTTCGAATTTAAGACAGTATATAAAGCATATACCCGAGAAAGAATCCTTTAACTTGAAAAACATATTATAAAAGTCAGAGTTGCCCCCCTGCCTCATTCCAGCATAAACTATAAAAAGCTGGATTTGCTTTGAATATTTAACAAACCCAGCTTCGTTCCAAATGTATTTATTGAAGTGTTTTACTTGATTATCAAGTAACCTATGAAAACAAGGTAAAATACGCCGCCTGCAAGCAGAGGAAAAGGTGTAAGCTTTCCTCTCAATTTAATATATGTATAGACTGTCAGTGCTGACAGCATAGCCAATACTGCACTGAGAACAGATATGGCATCAAGCTTCCACGGAGTAGATATTATACCTATTGAAACAGGAATGCAGCTCTGAAATACCATAGCCCCTGTTATATTTCCAAGGGCAAGGGTATCCTTCTTTTTGCTTATCCAAATTATACTGTTGAATTTCTCAGGCAGCTCGGTTGCAATAGGCGTAATAATAAGTGAAAGAATAAGTGCCGGTATCCCTAGAGCATCTGAAAGCACCTCAATATTCTGAACAAATAAATGGGCACCGAACACAATACCCGAAAGAGCTAACGCTGTCTGAAACAATATAGCTGCCATGTTCGGCCTTCGTTTAATATATTTGACTATATAAAGGGGGTCTATTTCCTGGTGGCTTGTAGTATCCTGCTTGACAGTCAGAATAATATAGTAGATATAATAAGCTATAAGGAATAACGCTACAATGAATTTTATGAATTTTATATTCACCAGGCTTGTTGCCAGACCGATTGTATAGACAATAATAAAAAATCCAAGATCCCGGCTTAGAATTCTGCTGTTTACTGTCATAACAAAGCCTGTCTTTCTTCTTTTCCAAAAAGCCAGAACACTTAGTCCGGTGACCAGGAATGCAAGTGTGCTCAGCATGAATGGAGCTCCCATAATTGCCCCGATTCCTATGTCCACATTTTCCTTAGCTTTTTCAGCGGTACTGCTTGATAAGGAAATAGCTATGATTGGCACCATTGTTTCAGGCAAACATGTTCCTACCGCTGAAAAAATGCTTCCTACAACTCCGTCACCCAATTTCAGTCTTTTCCCCAGCCATTCGATACCGTTCGTAAACAATTCACAGCTGAGTAATATAATTCCCAAGCTTAGTACTAAGCTTCCTATACTGATTAACATGTATATTTTCCTTTCTCGGTTTTATCCCAATTAAGTATATTTTAATAAGACAGATTTCATTACGAATGTTTATTATAAGATAACTTATTCCTTAATTGTACAACCATGCCAGCAGGAGTTCAAAACATATGACAATAGCAATAACAGAAAAAAAAATTATAAAAGGAATAAAAAACCTTGGTAGTTTCATAATTTCACCGCCAAAACCAATATATTACATGATATTAATTTTGGCGGATAATGATTACATCAGCTAAAGATAATCACCAGAAAAGTTGCATACAATACTCCATCAAAAAGCAGCACCAATGGATTGATTGTATTCCGGAGCTTAATCCATACAAGATTTATTAATGCTGCTGTCAATGCAATTATTGCCGAAGCCAGGGTTGGACCTTTAAGATCCCATGGAGTAAATATAATTCCAAATACAACCGGGAAACAGCTTTGGAACACCATTGCGCCTGATATATTACCTAAAGCAAGAGTGTCCTTTTTCCTTCCTGTCCATATGACCGAATTAAGCTTTTCAGGGAGTTCAGTAGCTATAGGCGTAATTATGATTGAAAGAATCAAAGGTGCAATATGTAAGTGATTTGCCATATCTTCAACATACTGTACAAAGAAATGTGCCCCTATAACTATACCGGCAAGAGCAAGCAAAGCCTGTACTATTATCCATGTAAGGTTTGTCTTGACTTTGAATATTCTGGAAAGATATAGCTTGTCCAGCACCTCACATTGTTCGCATTCCCCTGAAAAGGTTTTTTTCAGGTAGAGTAGGTAGGATAGCAAGAGGCAGATTGCAACAATTGTTTTAAGTATAGTATACTGATGTATGAAAGTTGTGCCTACTGCTATTCCATAAATTATTATAAAGAATGTCAAATCCCTTGAGATAACTTTCGGATCAGCATTCATTTTCATTTCTCTCTTGCCAAGCAAAGCGTAAATAACAACTGCAAGCCCTGTCACAAAGAAAGCAAGTGTTCCCAGCATGAAAGGTGCTCCTGCAATTGCCCCGATTCCAACCTCTTCAGAACTTGCATTATTATAAAAAAGTATTGCTATTATTGGAATGATAGTTTCCGGCAAAGCTGTCCCGACAGCTGCGAGGATACTTCCTACAACACCTTCCCCAAGCTTGAGCTTCTTCCCAAGCCATTCAATTGAGTTTGTAAATATAAAGCATGATAAAAGGATAACCGCAAGACTGATAACAAGCATTACTGCATCAATAAACAAAATGAACACTCCTTATATTTTAATTTATATTCCGTACATTTTGTCTGACCGCTTCATACATCAATATACCTGCAGCAACTGACGCATTAAGTGATTCAGCCCTTCCCGGCATCGGTATTTTCAGAAGCTGATCCACAAGTAATGCAGCTTCATCGCTCATACCATTGGCTTCATTACCAATGATTATAGCTGTTTTTCCCCGCATATCGGCTTCATATACGGTTAACGCTCCAGATAAATGTGCCCCTAATACTCTAAAGCCTTTTGACTTTATCTCTACAATTGTTGAAGTAAGGCTGTCACTAAAGCATATCGGAACATGAAAAATCGAGCCCATTGTAGAACGAAGCACTTTAGGGTTGTATATGTCCACGCAGCCCTTTGATACTACAATTCCCCTGCATCCCGCAGCATCCGCCGTCCTTATTATTGTGCCCATATTTCCGGGGTCCTGCAAAGCTTCAAGGATAATCACAAAGCCTTCCGAATTAATGAAATCGGATAGGCCGCATTGCTTCATCTCCATCACAGCGATTATTCCCTGGGGATTCTCGGTGTCGGAGATTTCCCGAAACAGCTTGTCCGGGACAATACAACTATCAGCTTTTTCTTTTTCCAAGGCTGAAAATATCGGACTATAAGCCCTCTTATTCAAAAAGGACTCTGAAACGAAAACCCTTTTTATCTGCTCCTTTTCCTTCAAAGCCTCCTCAATAAATCTTTCACCCTCAATATAGAATTCTTTACTTTCTTCTCTGTTTTTTCGTATTTTTAAAGCTTTAATATCCTTAACAAGTGGGTTTTGGCTGCTGGTTATCATGTTCATATTTCTGCTCCTAATAAAATCTCATAGGCGAGCCTATTCAATTTTGAACACTGCGCATGTTTCGTTAATTTAAAAACAGGGGCCTATCGGCCCCTGTCCAAGAATATTGTATTTATATTGATGCTTTAACCTTTTCAGTTAATTGAGCAAATGCTGCTGCATCATTTACAGCCATATCGGCCAATACTTTTCTGTTCAAATTGATACCGGACTTCTTCAATCCGCTAATGAACTTGCTGTATGACAATCCGTTTATTCTTGCTGCTGCATTGATTCTGGCAATCCATAGTTTCCTGAAGTCCCTTTTCTTTGCTTTCCTGTCTCTGTATGAATATACCAATGATTTCATTACTGCCTGATTGGCAAGTCTAAAGAGCTTACTCTTAGCTCCAAAATAACCTTTTGCAAGTTTTAATACCTTTTTATGTCTTGCACGGGTTCTAACCGCACCTTTAACTCTTGACATCTTTAAAATCCTCCTTCTTATGCGTATGGAATAAGTTTTTTGACAGTTGCTTTATTTGCATCGGATACATATGCAGTCAATCTATGATGTTTCTTCGCTTTAGTATCCTTCGATACCAATCTGTGACTTCTCCACGCATGGCCCATCTTGATCTTGCCGTTTGCGGTTAGTTTAAATCTTTTCTTTGATGCACTATGAGTTTTTAACTTTGGCATTTTTTTCTCCTCCTAAAATAACCTATATATTTTACTGCTTTGGATTAAGTATCATAATCATACTTCTACCTTCAAGCTTCGGTTTCTTTTCGACCGTACCCACTTCTTTTACGCCGTCGGCGAATTTAGTCAACACTTCTTCGCCTAATGAGGTGTAGTTCATCTCTCTGCCTCTGAACTTGACACTGACCTTAACCTTATCGCCATCTTCCAGGAATTTATATGCATTCTTCATTTTAAAGTTAAAGTCATGGTCCTCGATAGAAGGTGAAATCCTTACTTCCTTGATACTGATAACCTTTTGGTTCTTCCTTGCTTCTTTTTCCTTTTTGGCAAGTTCAAACATATATTTACCGTAGTCCATTATTTTGCATACCGGTGGCACGGCTTGGGGAGCGATCTTTACAAGATCCAGATTTTTGTCACTAGCCAGTTTCTGAGCATCCTTTATAGGCGTAATTCCCAGCATTGCCCCATCAACATCAATAAGACGGATTTCCTTATCACGAATATCCTCATTAATCATTAATTCATTTTTGCTAATAATCAAACACCTCCGTAAAATTAAAAAAGTGGATCGAATAAATCAATCCACCAATAGGCAAAGTCTAAATATACCTTAAAACTTTACTATTAACCTTAGCGAATAAATCCGTAAGGTGAGAAGTGGAATGACTTCTTCTTTATTTCGCTTATATAGCATAGCATATATATTTATTTTTGTCTATAAAAAATTTATTTATTTTTAAAGCTACGTGTAAGGTATAAGGACTTCAAAAACCACCCAAGAGAGGGGCTGGGGTGAGTCAGCTATTCTTTCCGCTCATAGACAAGCCAATAATACTCATACGGATTTTTCTCATTGGTTTCGCCCTTTGTTTTGGAAATAAGCTTCCAACCGTTTAAATCAAACTCATCAAAAAAAACATCCCCCTCGAAGTTATCCTCTATCTGAGTAATATAAAGCTTATCTGCATATGGTAAAAATTCCGAATATATCTTCGAACCGCCGATTACGAAAGCTTCCTCTCCCCTTGCAAGTCTTAATGCTTCCTGAGGATTATGGCATACTGCACAGCCTTCTGCATTATAGCTCATATCACTTGTTATAATTATGTTTTCCCGGCTCGGAAGAGGCTTGCCGATAGATTCATATGTCCTTCTTCCCATAATGACCTTATGTCCGACCGTAAGCTTCTTAAAGTAAGCAAGATCAGCCGGCAACCGCCAGGGAAGCCTGTTGTCCCTGCCTATGGTCCGTTTTTTGTCCATAGCCCAAATAAGCGAAATCATATTGAAATAACTCCTTTTAAATTATGCATTTCTTTCTATATAGCAACAGGAATATTTTTGATTTGTGCTCCTCTCTGATAACCCTCTAACACAAAATCTTCAACTTTAAAGTCATAGAAATCCTTTTTATCCGGATTAATCAATAACTTCGGTGCCGGGTATGCATTCCTTTGTATAAGCTCTGTGATTAACGGTATATGCCTGTCATATATATGTGCATCAGCAATAACATGAACAAATTCTCCAGCTTCAAGACCGCTTGCTTGTGCCAGCATGTGCACAAGAATTGAATACTGTGTTACATTCCAGTTATTAGCAACCAAAATATCTTGCGAACGTTGATTAAGTATTGCATTAAGCTTCCTGCCTGTAACATTGAAGGTTATGCTATAGGCACAAGGATATAAGTTCATTTCATGCAAGTCACTGTGATTGTACATATTGGCAATAATCCTTCTGCTATAAGGATTATTCTTTAAGTCGTAAATAATCCTGTCTACCTGGTCGAACTCCCCTTCACCGTACTTATGCTTAATCCCTAATTGATATCCGTATGCCTTACCTATTGACCCATCTTCATCAGCCCAGCTATCCCAAATACGGCTATTGAGATCTTTTATGTTATTCGATTTCTTTTGCCATATCCAAAGCAATTCATCAATTGCAGCTTTTAGGTTTGTTGGTCTTAAAGTAAGGATCGGAAATTCTTCTGATAGATCATACCTGTTAACAACCGCAAATTTTTTAATCGTATGGGCCAGGGTGCCATCAGCCCACTTGGCTCTTACAGTCTCACCTTCAGAGGATACTCCGTTTTCAAGGATATCCTTACACATTGTTATAAAAATATTATCAGCTTTACTCATAGCAACTTACCCCACTCATGTCTCAAGGTTGCGATATTTCCTTAGTTTTTTATAGAATTGTTCCTTTGTTGGATATGGTTTGTAAATTCCCTCATGATCTTACCATCATCCCCATCATTATATACAACGATGTTTTTTAAGAAAATAAACGCATCTATGTCAATAACGTCAAATTTAACACCGATGTTTTGTCCATCTATTCTTACAACTGCACATTTTAAATTAATTCTTGTATCGGTCGTGACACCGGAGATCAAAAGCTCCATATCCAGCAGCTGGTTTTCATGAATGTCAAGTACTTCATCCATTTTTACCAACGCACCTGTCAAACTCAGGTTATCCACTTCGGCATTAATGCATTCACCATTGTAATTGATTATTGCTTTGGAGGTAAATTTCACTCTTGAATTTATTCTTTTTTCCATGCCGGATCTCTCCTTGCTTTTTATTCATCTGCTTTCATGATGAAAAATATTGTGCAGAATGATAGAATTCACACTATATAGATTATAACTTTTACTATACTAAAATGAAATATTAAAATCATAAAAAAGTTAAAAAATTCTTGAAGGCATTGATTCCTCTTAATTTAAATAAAAAAACTCCCCGTCTCTTACATAATATAAGAGATGAAGAGCTTTTCCCATGATTCAACCTATTTTGCCCTTGTTCTTACTTCCTCAAGAACCTTTTCCATGAAGTCATTCAATTGCATCGAGCCCAAGTCCCCAGACTTTCTTGACCTTACCGCAACTGCACGATTCTCCATCTCCTTGTCCCCAATAACGATCATGTACGGGACTTTTTCCATCTGGGCTTCACGAATCTTATAACCTATCTTTTCGTTCCTCAGATCGGTTTCCACCCTTAATCCGTTTGCTCTTAACAGGTTCTCTACTTCTAAAGCATACTCGTGATGCTTTTCTATTAAAGGAAGAACCTTTACCTGTACAGGTGAAAGCCATGTCGGAAAAGCACCTGCATATTTCTCTATAAGTAATGCAAGGGTTCTTTCATAGCAGCCGATAGAAGTCCTGTGGATTACATACGGATACTTTTTCTGCCCGTCTCTGTCGATATACTGCATTCCGAATTTCTGAGCCAGCTGGAAGTCTATTTGGACAGTTATTAGCGTATCCTCTTTTCCATGAACATTCCTTGTCTGGATATCGAGCTTCGGCCCGTAGAAAGCAGCCTCACCCTCAGCCTCAGTATATTTAATTCCGAGATGATCCAATATCTGCCTCATTCTATTTTGAACTTCTTCCCACTGTTCTTCAGAGCCAATATATTTATCCTTATTGTTAGGATCCCATTTTGAGAAGCGGTAAGTTACATCTTCATCAAGCCCGACAGTCTTCAGCATGAAGTTTGCCAGGTCAACGCAGCCCGCAAATTCCTGTTCAAGCTGTTCCGGCATACATGCAAGATGGCCTTCGGATATTGTAAACTGCCTTACTCTTATGAGGCCGTGCATTTCCCCTGACGATTCGTTCCTGAACAAGGTAGAAGTTTCATTGAACCTCATTGGAAGCTCTCTGTAGCTTCTGAGTCTGGCTAAATAAACCTGAAACTGGAATGGGCATGTCATTGGACGCAATGCAAAGACTTCATTCGTCTCATCGTTTTCATCCCCCATAATGAACATTCCTTCACGGTAATGCTGCCAATGCCCTGAAATCTTATACAGATCGCTCTTTGCCATGAACGGAGTCTTGGTAAGCAAATAACCTCGTCTCTCTTCTTCATCTTCAACAAAACGCTGTAGTATCTGAATAATCCTTGCACCTTTGGGCATCAATATCGGCAAGCCCTGTCCGATATAATCAACAGTAGTGAATAGCTCCAGTTCACGTCCAAGCTTGTTGTGGTCCCTCTTCTTGGCTTCCTCGACCTTGGCAATATATTCATCAAGCTCGCTTCTCTTAAGGAATGACGTTCCATATATCCTTTGGAGCATCTTATTTTTTTCATTCCCTCTCCAGTATGCGCCTGCTACCTGAGTAAGCTTGAAAGCCTTGACTTTCCCTGTTGAAGGAATGTGAGGCCCTGCACAGAGATCTACAAACTCACCCTGCTTGTAGAAAGAAATTATTTCCCCCTCAGGCAAATCTCTTATTAATTCGACCTTGTAAGGCTCATTTTTTTCCTCCATAAATTTTATTGCTTCATCTCTCGGCAAGGTAAACCTTTCCAGCTTGAGATCTTCCTTAACTATCTTCTCCATTTCCTTTTCGATCTTCGCAAGCTCTTCAAGCGAAAAAGTCTTGTCTATATCAAAATCATAGTAGAATCCGTTCTCAATCGAAGGGCCGATAGCCAGCTTTGCTTCCGGATAAAGCCTCTTCACGGCTTGAGCCATTATGTGGGAGGTTGTATGCCTGTATGCATTTTTGCCTCCTTCACTGTCAAATGTGAGAAGATTAAGTTTGCAGTCTTTTTCAAGCTTAAAGCTTAAATCTTTGACAATACCGTCAACTTCACCGGCAAGAGAAACTCTTGCAAGACCGGCACTTATGCTTTCCGCAACTTCCATGATGGATGTTCCTTCGCTGTATTCCTTTGAACTTCCGTCCTTAAGTGTAATTTTAATCATTTCAATGCCTTCCTTTCGTTATCTTCTCTATTCTGCAATCTACATTATTTTTGCAGAAAATAAAAACTCCCGTCGCTTATATTAAATATAAGGGACGAGAGCAATCTCACGTGGTTCCACCCTAGTTTGGACTCATTAGATTATAACGTAATCAGCGTTTCAGCTCAGGGGTGGTCTTCAACCGGTTTCAATGAAAGCACTTCCAGCCTTGATGCCTTCTCTCTTGAAAGAAAATACCCGGGTTACTCTTCCCGTCACAGCTAAATGTCGTTTTTTATAAATTATATATAATTATAGACTTTATTCTATCAATGTCAATGCCCTTTATACTCATTATTTTTTCATAGATCATTTCTTACTTCATGCAAACATGGTAATATATAACTATAACAACTATACCGGAGGGGGAATTGGCTTGGTTAAATTTTCAATTGTTGATTTATGCGGGAATACCCGTGATATTCCTGTCCTTGTAAGGGAATTGCGCCAGAAAAATCTTATTTCGGGAACCGAAAAGGACCTTGGCGGTGAAACGGTGTATATCACCCATAATCTTATTGCAGTAAAAAAGGTCATGGAGGATTATGATAATTTAACTCTTGATATCCACAAAGAGAAAATCTGAGGCAATAATGAATCCATCCTGTATTTCCAGGTAATACTATAATAAAAAAGTTTATGCTATAATGTACTTGGTAAATATTGGAGGATATTATGAGAGTTAAAAGAGTTGAAAAGTTTAAAAATCATAGAAGAAGAAAAGCCCAAAAAATAATAATTTTCGGCGTAGCATTTCCATGCCTGTCAATAATTCTCGGCTATTTTATCACTGCTGCAATTATACTGCCTTCAATGGGGAAATAGCTTATCCGACAGTAATCATGTCCTTAAAGCTATTGAATTTGGCATCGCCGATTCCGGACACCTTTTTAATGTCATCGATTGTCTTGAAGGAACCATTCTTCTCCCTGTAGTCCATTATTTTTTTTGCAGTTGCCTGCCCTACCCCATCCAGCTTATCCAGTTCCTCCAAAGTCGCCGTATTTATATTTATCTTTGATTCTGTTTCTTTTGAAGAAGTGTTTTCGCCGGCTATGGCTCCTTTGCTGTCTTTAGAAATCGTTATCCCCTCAACAGCTCTGTCCTGATGTGCATTTGTTTTACCGCCTGCAGCTTTCTTTTCTGACTTGACTTCATTTTTGGATTTAATTTTTATCATTACATTCTCATTTAATATATATGCCAGATTTATATTTTCAAGATCAGCTTCGGGCTTGGCCCCTCCTGCGGCTTTTATTGCATCTTCAATTATTTGACCCTTCTCAAGCTCCACAACGCCGGGATGCATAACAGCCCCCACAACATAAACCTTTATCCTGGGGATACTATTTTGGGAAGACTCCCGCACAATATTTGTTTTATCTGCAGCCGAAGACTCATCCGGCAGGTTTTCTACCGATTGTTTCTCAACAATTATTCCTCCGCTACTCCTGCTGATATAATGTCCGGTAATAAATATGAAAGCGGCGATCACAAGGAATACAGGCAATATTACGGCAAACAGCACCACTTTGCTTATACAGTATTCCTTTCCAAAAAGCTTAAATTTCAACATGAATCCCCCTTGTTTTTAAAATCTTTTATCTATTTTTGTCCATTTATAATACATATTGTTATGTATTCTCCTAATATCTTTTAATTCCTTTTTTTTACACTATGTTTTTTTCGTGAACTCCTTCTTTTTTACTAATTTTCTGGTATACTTTTTTTATTGTATTTATTTACTTTGAAGATAAACTACTTAATTCAACACAGGCGGAGGGCAATATGAAAAAGGCCGCAGCGCTTATTGCAATAGTTTTAATAATAATTCTGAACATATCAGCCGTTTTTGCTGAATCCTTAAATCTGGATGCCAAAGCTTATGTTCTGATAGACAAGCATTCCGGTCAGATACTATATGATTTCAATGGAGATAAAAGAATTTTTCCTGCCAGCACTACAAAAATCGTTACTGCTATAGTGGCATTGGAGCTCGGAAAACCGGATCAGGTTATGACCGCCAGTCTTGCTGCTGTCAATGACATTGGTGAAAACGGCTCTAACATTGGCATTTTGGCCGGTGAAAAATTTACCATGAAAGATCTTTTAAAGGCACTGTTAATCAGATCAGCAAACGAAACAGCAAACATAATTGCTGAAAACCTTTGTCCCAAAAGACAGGATTTTATTGACCTTATGAATAAAAAAGCAAAGGAATTGGGCGCTGAGGACACCCACTTTGTTAATGCCTGCGGAATCCATGATGATAATCATTATACTACCGCAAACGATCTTGCAAAATTCACCCGGTATGCTATGACGCTTCAGACCTTCAGGGATATAGTATCTGAGAAATATCTTACAATGCCGGTTACCGGCAAGCATCCAAGCTGGCCTGTAATGGTAACCACCAATAAGCTTCTTTTCAGCAAATCCGAATATTATACAAAGGTTATAGGCGTAAAGACAGGATATACATCCCAGGCCGGCAATAACCTTATTTCCGATGCAGTCAACGATAAAGGCATGGAGTTGATTGCAGTATTGATTGGAGCTGCTCACGGAGAAAGGGAAAAATACTCAAAGGAGCTATTGGAGTACGGGTTCAAAAACTTTTCAGTGCAAAGCATCATTAAAAGAAAAGAAGTTGTAAAAAGCATTAAAGTTGCCGATTCTTCCGATGAAAAAGCTCTTGATCTCATAGCGGCAAAGTCTCTGAGCACTGTGCTTCCAAAGGATAAAAGCAAGTGGGACCTTAAGGTTGTTAAACAAATAAAGAAGAACATTGAAGCTCCTGTAAAAAAAGGAGACACTTTAGGTTATATACAATACGAGCGTAAAGGAATAATACTGGGAAAAGTTGATTTGACTGCATCAAAATCAGTCAGCAAGAAATTCTCAGCAAAAGTCCGGGATACATTTGGTGGGATTTTTCAATTAAAACTTTTCGTCAGAATTGTCATAACACTCATAATATTGGCCGGTGCTCTCTTAGTTCTTAAACCGGTGCTTAAAAAAGTATACAGGAAGTTAAATTAAAACAGGCAGAAGAATTGAAGAAGCAGTAAACCCCTGTCTTCTTGACTTTTATATAGTTATAAGTATGAAACAGATGAATAAATTTTAAATGTATCCTTTTATATCTTGCTTTTTTAATATATAATATGGATTGGTATAGAAGATACTTGGAAGGAGCATTTACAATGGAGTATACGCCTGTTTATGACGTAAGAACTATACGGGATCTGAAAGAAATGATATCGGAAAGTGAAAAACAATTCGGTTCAAAGAATGCCTTTCTTGTAAAATCCGGCGAAAACACGTATAAAGGAATCAGCTATACAGAATTTAAAAATGATCTTGATGCATTCGGTACAGCCTTATTAGGCCTTGAACTTAAAGATAAATTCATTGCCGTCATAGGCGAAAACAGGTATGAATGGTGTGTCACATACCTTTCAACCGTAAACGGAGCAGGTGTTATTGTTCCGCTGGACAAGGAATTGCCTGTCGCCGAAATAGAGAATCTCCTCACCAGGTCCAATGCTGAAGCTGTTGTTTTCTCCGGCAAGCTGGAAAAGGAAATTCGGAAAATCATGCCTGTCCTGTCTTCAATCAAATATTATATAAATATGGACGCAGATCAAGATGGAAATGGCTTTCTTTCCTTCCGGCAGCTTGTGAAAAAAGGCAGGGAGCATATAAAATCAGGTGATTGTTCATATATTAACACGAGGGTTGATAATGAAAGACTTAGCATTCTGCTTTTCACTTCAGGAACAACAGATTTGGCAAAGGGTGTTATGCTTTCCCATAAAAATCTCTGTTCAGACATTATGGCAATCGGCAAAACTCTTTACATTGATGAAAAAGACCTAACCCTTTCCATTCTTCCCCTTCATCACACATATGAATGTACAACCGATTTTCTTTTTATGATTTACAGAGGGTGTACAATTTCCTTCAATGAAGGGCTAAAACATATTTCTAAAAACCTAAAGGAAGTAAAACCCACTGTTCTTGTACTTGTACCTTTGATACTTGAGAATATGCATAAGAAGATATGGGAGCAGGCGGCAAAGTCAGGTAAAAAGACCAAATTAAAGCTAGCGCTGACCGTCAGTGACATTATTTATAAATTTCTAAAGATTGATATAAGGAAAAGGCTTTTCAGGCAAATCCATGAAAACGTTGGTGGCAGGGTAAGGCTTATTATTTCAGGAGCCGCAGCAATTAATCCTGAGATTTCAAGAAGTTTTCATTCAATGGGCTTAAACCTTCTTCAGGGTTATGGGCTGACAGAGTGCTCACCTGTAGTATCGGTAAGCAGGGAATCCGATTTCAAGCATGATACGATCGGACAGCCTCTTCCGGGGATAGAAGTCAAAATAGATTCACCCGGCGAAGGCGGAATCGGCGAGGTTATGGTAAAAGGCGTTATAGTTATGCTTGGATACTTCCAGAATCAGCTGGCAACGGAAAAAGTAATGAAAGACGGATGGTTGTATACAGGGGACTTGGGGTGCATTGACAAAGATGGATTTATAAAGATAACCGGAAGAAAGAAAAACGTCATTGTAACAAAAAACGGAAAGAATGTCTTCCCCGAAGAAGTAGAAGCATACCTGAATAACAGCCCTTATATAGTTGAATCGTTAGTTTGGGGAAAGCATGAAGAGCTTTCTGGTGAAACACTGGTTCATGCTCAGATAGTTCCCGACATTGATGCAATCAAGGAAAGGCTTAAAACCGATAAGATATCGCAGGATGACATTTATAGGTTTGTCAATTCGGAAGTAAAATCAATTAATAAAATGATGCCACTCTATAAGCACATTAAACAATTTACAATACGTGAAGAGGAATTTGCAAAGACAACAACGAAGAAGATCAAAAGATATGTTGAAAAAACCGGCTGAGTTTATGCAGAAAGACTAAGTAAAGACAGACCCTCACGGATCTGCCTTTGAATTTTAGTCTGAACGTGTTTACCTAATGAAATTTAGCATTAGATAATTACAATTCCTTTATCCTGTAAAAATCCCAGTCTGCAATTATAATATCGGACTGCATCAATATCCCTATTTGCGACCTGAAGCCTACATCACCGAAGCTGTCCTTCCTTATCCTGAACTCTACCGAAACAGGCTTGCTGTCAAGCTTTCCGACGGCTTCAAAAACGGTGTCCTCCTCAACCTTGTCATAGTTAAGATATTCAGCGGTAAAAGTCCCCTGTTCCAGTTCTTTAATATTTTTCTTATAAATTTCTTCCCCTGAAGAAAATAAATGTTTCATATGCGTCCCCCTGTAGGCAAACTGAAGCTACGATTCCTAAGCAATGGAAAGGGCTATTTCCATCATATCCGTAAAGGTTTTCTGCCTTTCTTCTGCCGTAGTCAATTCGCTGGAAACAAGTGAATCCGATACAGTCAGTATGCACAGGGCATTAGCTCCTCCGCGTGCTGCATTCATATATAATGCCGCAGCCTCCATTTCTATTGCCAACACGCCCATTTTCGCCCATTTCTTCCATGCATCAACGGTGTCGTTATAGAATGTGTCGGAAGATAAAATATTTCCTACTTTTAAACTTACATTCCTGCTTTTTGCCGCTTCAACAGCTTTACTGAGCAATTCCCAGGATGCCGTGGGGGCAAAGCTGCCCGGCAGTTCATATTGTGATGCAAAATTAGAATTCGTGCATGCTGCCATGCCTATTACTATATCCCTTACTTTTACATCAGGCTGTAAAGCTCCGCACGTACCTATTCTTATAAGATTCTTAACACCGTAAAAATGTATAAGTTCGTATGAGTAAATTCCTATGGAAGGCATTCCCATTCCGGTGCCCATTACCGATACTTTCTTGCCCTTGTATGTTCCGGTATATCCCAACATATTTCTTGTTTCATTAAAACAAACCGGATTGTCCAGATAATTTTCAGCAATAAACTTAGCTCTTAAAGGGTCTCCCGGCAATAAAACGGTTTCTGCAATAACACCGAGCTTATCGGCTTGAATGTGGGGAGTAGGTATCATATTGTTAATCATCTCCATTTCAAAGTCTATACCTAATTATAAAAAATAATTATGACTTGTACAACAAATTTTATTAATTATAATCTAAATTGTGTTAATATTATTAGGTAATAGCCATAAAAATATTAATTTAAAGGTGATTCCGATGTCTGAAATAAATAAAAAAGAGATAGCATCTATGATCGACCATACAATATTAAAGCCTGATGCCAGCAGGGAACAGGTCATCCGGCTATGCAAGGAAGCCCTTGATAACGGCTTTGCATCCGTATGTGTCAACCCATGCCATGTCAGTCTGGCCGCAAGCCTTTTAGAAGGCTCGGATGTCAAAACCTGTGTCGTTGTGGGTTTTCCGCTCGGCACTAATACTACCGAAACCAAAGTGTTTGAAACCAAAAAAATGATTGAAGCCGGAGCTCAGGAAATTGACATGGTAATCAACGTAGGTGCCGTAAAATCAGCAGATTATGAATATGTCAGGGAAGAAATAAGGCAAATCGTGCAAGCTGCAGACGGCAAAACCGTTAAAGTCATAATAGAAACCTGCCTTCTCACGGACAATGAAAAAGTTCTGGCATGCAGGCTTTCCAAGGAAGCGGGAGCAGCCTTCGTAAAGACATCCACCGGCTTTAGCACAGGCGGCGCCACAACGGCCGACATTGCCTTAATGAGAAAAGCAATTGGAAACGATATGAAAATAAAGGCATCCGGCGGTATCAAGACGCTTGCAGACGCTGTAAAGATGATTAACGCAGGGGCAGACAGAATCGGAGCAAGCTCCGGCGTAGCAATTATCAGTGAAATTGATTAGGAGTTCATCAAAGGGGATTTGCAATAAAGTGCAAATCCCCTCGTTTTCTTTATTATATCATTCCGGTGGTGATTTTTTTCGATTCATCACAGGTTATGGTGGTACGGCGATCATCCACCATCGTTGAAAGGATAACGGCTCCTTCCCATAGGTCTGCAATATGCTTTAAGGTCTCACATGCATAATTAATATCGAGTTCCCTGCCGTCATAAACATGTTCAAGAATGAGAGTATTATCCTTTACAACCCACTCAATGACTCTTATGACAGGCAGTCCGCCCATGCCTGCCGAATCGGCAAGAGTATTCCTTATTTTTTCCCATCCCTCTTCATCGGAGGTCTCGATTACGAGGTACTCATTCCCAACGCGTGCATACTCAAAAAGATTGGTTTCCCTGCACATGTCAAATGTAAGGTATCTGCGCAAAAAAGACTGATCCCTTTCAATTTCTCTTACTTCAAATATCTTATGAGGGTTATCCTTATACTTGCCATATAAATACTCAAATACTTTAAAGCCGATATAGTACGGGTTGATTCTCCCCTCGACGGGTTTTATTACCTGATTGTGCCGCTTAAGGAATTCAATATGAAGCCCTTGCGAAAGCCCAAGCCTTTTAAGAATATTGTAATGCCAGAAGCTTGCCCAACCCTCGTTCATTATCTTTGTTTCTATCTGCGGAATGAAATAAGAAGTTTCTTCTCTGACAATATTGATTACGTCAATCTCCCAATCCTCCAGCCTTCCGTAAGATGTAAGAAAGCCAAGAATATCTTCTTCAGCTTCTAGCGGAATCTTTTTTAAGTCCGGTTTTGGCTCGATATTACCGGCTTTTGGTTTTAACAGATAGTAATCATCCTTCGGTTCATTCTGCCTTTCATAAATGCTTTTTCGCTTTTCCTCATCGGTTGCAATCCTTTCACCGACGGTTCGAACAGTCTGGTATTTAAGCGCATGTGCTGCATCAAGAATCCTTTCAACCTTTTTATAACCGATGCTGGGATCGGATACATATTCCCTGATCCTGTCCGCATGGTTTTTAAACATTTCTATCGTATAACGAGCCCTTGTTCCCGTCTTAAACATGCGATTGTTCTTAAAAAAGTCATTATGTCCGTATACATGGGCGATTGTAAGGATTTGAAGGAGCAGGGTATTATCCTTCATCAGGTAGGCTATACAGGGATCTGAGTTTATTACCATTTCGTAAGGAAGTCCTGAAAGATTATATTTATTAAGGGTTTTGGTTCTTTCATATGCCTTTCCGTAGCTCCAGTGAGGATAGTGAGAGGGCATGCCCACATATGTTTCATAACCTATCATATCTTCGAAGCTGACTATCTCAAATTCCTGTTCATAATAATCAAGCCCTGCATCGCGGGCTATTCTTTCAATTCTATTATTCCATTGTTCAAGCTCTTTCAGGCTGTAATCGGACAAGTTATCTCCTCCCTACTCACTGTCTTTCTCCAACAGTCTTTTTATTCCCGAAAATATATCATCTTTTTTGGACATTGTGACTATGGCAAAGTTTTTCTTTTTTATGTTCTTATGGAATTCTGTCTTTATAGTGCTGCTTGAAGAATAATATCCCGGAACAATCTCACCATAACCAAACAGGTTGCATACATCACATAGCCTTAAAGCCGATTCAACGGCTTTTTTATTGTCTTCAAGCCAATTGTCGCCATCGCTGCAATGAAACGCATAAATATTCCAATTAATCGGATTGTACCTTTGTTCAATAATCTCCAAAGCCTTTTCATATCCGCTGCTTATATATGTTCCGCCGGACTCTCCCTTATGGAAGAAGTCCAATTCATTGACTTCTTTTGCCGTAGTGGTGTGTGCTATAAAAACCACTTCCACATTTGAGTATTTCAGTCTGATGAATTGATAAAGAAGGAAGTAAAAGCTTCTGGCAATATATTTTTTTGTTTGATCCATTGAGCCGGATACATCCATGATGCATATGACAACGGCATTAAAGTCTTTTTTATGTTCTTCTCTGACCCTTCTGTACCTGAGATCTTCCTCAGTGAAGGGAAATCTTTTTCTTTCGTCTGTGTTTTGAGCGCAAGTCTCCCCATTCTTTTCAGGGTAAGACTCATCTGTTCCATACTCCGGCTGGTCTCTTAGAAAAGCTTGCTTCCTTTTGATTTTCTCTATTACAGAACGTTTTTTGGCAAGTCTAGGCGGTATTCCCTTGCGCTGGTAGCCCAGATTTTTTACTGATCTGATAGACTCGGATTCCGAAAGCTTTTTCTTGTCTATATCCGGCAGATTCAGATCGTCAAAAAGGTAGTTGATCAAGTCTTCTATTGTTATCTCGGTTTCGTATATATCTTCACCCTCCTGATTGCCTGCCTGCCCTAAGCCTTTGCCCTTCTGCCCCGGTTTATCCTCACCGATCCGGTCTCCCCTTTTTTCAGTGCCGTCACCGGATGCCACACCGGGAACATTTTTCCCATATATGAATTGATATTCCTTTACTCCCCTTATAGGAATCTTGATCTTTTTATCCTTGTTTTGACCGATGATGCTTTCTTCTGCAATAATATTCCCCAAGTTCTTTTTTATTGAGTCTTCGACAAGCTCCCTGTGCCTTCTTCTATCTTCAGTGGATCTATCTTTTCCCACATTCGCAGCATCTTTAAAAATTGCCATTCTTAATCCCCCCTACCCCTCCTTTACAGCTAGTCTTTCCACAGGTTATTTGCTGCATATTTCAAAACTACGTTGCAGCAGTTGTCGCAATACCCGTTCTTTTTCATTTCCTCCACCATTGTATTGTACTTTTCATGCTGCTCCTTGTCCCTGACCTTTGCCTGAGTTATGATCCTGCTCAATTCTCTTACAGATGCGGTAAGCTTTTTCTCAATAGCATCTTTTAAAGGCTCATAGCTGTTATAATCAAGTTTTCCTTTATTCCTCAAAACAAAAAACATATAGGCCGTGACATCGGCTCTGAATCCTTTTGCTGCCGAATCTGTGATTCCTATCTGCTCCTCTATGGATCTCATGAATTTCTCATCGGGCTCCAATTCTTCCCCGGTATTTTGATCCTTTATCTTTGTCTTGTTTATGAAAGCCTCGGCATGATCCAAATAGTTGTTAAACAAGCTTTCCGCCTGTTCCTTGTATCCATGTATAAATGCTTTTGTAACTTCCTTCTCAAGGATCTTGTTATATTCCTTTCTTATGCTGTCTTGAATAAACCTTAAGTACTTTTCCTTTTCCTCTTCCCCAATAGACAGCTCCTTAACGGATTTGACCAGTGTTTCCATTACTGTTATTGGGTTGATGCAGTTGTGTTCCGATTCGGACAGGGCAGTGTCCAGTGCTTTCATGATGAACCTGGTGGAAATTCCCGACATTCCTTCTCTTGACGCTTCTTCCTTAAGCTCAGTTATATCAATCTTTCTTGTGAAGCCCTTTTCAACAATTTCCTCGCCGTTATAAATTTTCAGCTTTGTCATCAGATCAACCTTATTTGACTGGGAAAGTCTCGTGAGTATCGCAAACATTGAAGCAATTTCGATCGTATGGGGTGCTATGTGCGCATTAAAACGGCTCTTCTTCAGTATTTTTTCATATATTTTGATTTCTTCGTTCAGTTCCAGACAGTAAGGGATTTCGATCTTGACTATCCTGTCGAGTATAGCTTCATTTGTGTGATCCGATTTGAATTTATTCCACTCAGCTTCATTTGAATGTGCCAGAATTATTGTATCAAGATAGATCATTGAACCCTTTCCGGGCGATGGAATGGATTTTTCCTGAGTTGCCGTAATCATGGTATGCAGGTATTCCGTCTCATTCTTAAAAACCTCAATGAATTCCACCAAACCACGGTTTCCGACATTGAAAGCTCCATTGAGTGAAAGCACTCTGGGGTCATCCTCCGGATAAAGGTCAATCTTTGAAATATCGACTGAGCCGATCAGCACCGAGGTATCCTGATTGTTGGGATCAACAGGCGGTACCACCCCTATGCCTTTTCTTGACCGTATAGAGAAATTGACAGTTTCAACAGGAAATTTTTCATACTCTCCATCATACTCATTTTTGAGCCTGTAGCGGCAAACCGGACATAAATCCCCTTCAAGCTTGATATTCAAAATTTCTTCAAATCTACCTCTCAAATGCTTTGGAATAAGATGAAGAGGCTCTTCCCTCATCGGGCAGCCTTTAAGCGCATAAATACTCGGACTCATCTCCAGAGCGATTTTCAAAGCCTCCATCAAAGAGGACTTGCCTGAACCCACAGGACCCACAAGATACAATACCTGGCGAGCTTCTTCCCCCATCATTGCAGCCGAATGGAAGTATCTTACTATTTTCATTATTGTCTTGTCTATTCCATAGAAATCATTTTCAAAAAAGTTATATTTTTTGATGGTATCATTACCGTAAATCCTTCTCAATCTGGGATTCTCTTCAGTTTTTATCACTTCCACTCCTTGTTTCGTTATCAGGTCGTACATTCTCTGATGCGCGAGCATAGCTATGTCAGGATCAGCTTTAACAAGGCTGACGTATTCGAGGAACGAACCCTCGAAATGACCGTTTTTCCTTTCTTCCCTGTCTTTGCGTATTATACTTGAGATATCATTTTTTGCCACGCCGATTGCCCCCTTTATTCCAAAATCATAATGCGCAAATCTAAAACGCAATATTTTATCCTATGAAATACAGTTGAGAAAATTGCTATACATTTTCATAATATTAAGAAAATGAATTTATATTACATGCTTTGAAAATTTTATTTTTAAACAGATAACTATAAACATAAGGCCCGTTTTCACCTGCAAAGCCAAAATTTGATCAGCCAATATTTCTATTATCATGTTATAATGTATGGTGTGTTGAAGAGGACAAATATGTCGGTCACAATAGGTGGGTCAATGAGGTCATTTATATCAATTATGAGAAAAGGAGCTTTTATTGCAACAACCTTTCTTGCTGGGTTGTGTCTTGTCATGCTGCTTTTCTTTATGACCGTCAAGGAAACAACCCTAAAATCAGAATTCCATAAGAATCTTTTTGACAAAAATCAAATATATTCGGTTACCCAAAACACCTTGAACAAAACAGTATCCTACTACATTTCAGAACTGGATAAAGTAAAAACTCAAGATTCTGCAAAGCAGAAGGAACTTCTTATGCTACTTCAGAAATCCATTACCTCCGAAGATGTCAGACACAATCTTGATTCGGTAAGGGAGGAGCTTTTCCAATATCTAAAGGGTGAAAGAAAATTTCTTCCGGATATACGCGTAAATACCCAGCCGTTTCTTTCCGGCAAGGATTTTTCAGGCTTTTATAACGGAACCGGCATACCTTTGGATTCCTTTTCGGGAATAAACAAAATAAGCTTGAGTACTATCCTGCAGTACGTAAATAGAGATGACATCAGCAACTGCATTCTTGTTTTGAAGCTTTTTTATTATATCGTAAATGTCACTCCGGGCTTCTTTCTTCTTGGATTGGTATTTTTCACGCTAGTGGGTCTGATCCTCTGCAAAAAGCCAAGTGAAATATTCAAGTGGCTTTCTTACACATTGCTTCAGCTTGGGATAATGTGTGCTGTTTTGCTGGCAGCTCTCATAACTTACTCATATTCCATACTTCCGAGTAGCATTTACCCTTTGGAAATGGCATTGCCGTTGGGTAAAAATGTCATACTGGATTATTTTCATGATTGTTTTTCTCCGCTGTACCTAACGCTTTCAGCCGTAAGCGTAATATCAATTTGTATGTTTTTTGTGTTAATCTTTATCCCGCGATTTTTGATGAAACGCACAAACATAAACTCTCGTTTCAAATTTGTGAAAAAGCTTCAGGAAGCGAATTCCGAACCCGTAGATACCGGCAATCCGGCTGTAAAGAAGCATCATTACAGCAATTATGTCTATATTGTACTGATTGCAGCCATTCTAACCGGTATCGGGTTTAAAATCCACTATTTTAAAAGAACCTTTGAACAGAACGATTTTTCATATGCATTTAATTACCTGAGAAACGCAAATGCAGTTACCGAGGTTATTGCAGCAAAAAACGAGGCTGTTTACACCCTTCAGGTTAAAGCGGTAGACAGCAAAACAGATACACCCCTGCCCGGCTTAAAGGTCAATGTAAGCGGCAGATCGGCAATAACTTCAAAAACCTACGATATAACAGCAGCTACAGATCAGACAGGCATTGCCAAATTCAGCCTGGATAAAGGCGAATTCAGGTTAAGCTACCTGACTGCGGATTTTCCGACAGGACTTCAGATACCTGCATCATATTTCTTCGAGTTGAAGACCGCCGGTACAACAATTATTACCTCCAGTATTAATGAAGCAAAAGAAAAAGAAATGTTTAAAACCGGGATAGCAGAAATTGAAGTGCTGGATGAGAAAAACAATCCTGTTTCCGGTTTGGAGCTTCAAGTTCTTGGCAGAGCGGCCGCCGAAGGATACCCTGACTACATATATTCAATTACCGGTTCTGACGGTATTGCTTCATTTAAAATAAGCGAGGGAAACTATAATATATCCTTTGCAGCAAGCAAGTTCCCTTCAATATTTAAATTGCCGCCGCCAATTACAGTCGAAGTAAAACCTGATTCCATTTCAAGGTATACACTGCGTCTGGTGAAAAGCAGTCCATAATGCGAACACAAGTCCTACCCTGTATAATATTTTATTGTTTCATACTATTCCATTTCAGTACATGCGGGTAACATAATATATTTGTTCCGAATACAATGTAAATATGGAAATGTTTACTTTGTTTTAAGGAGGATATATTATGTCATTTCTTTTTAACTACAAACCGATAAACAGCAGGAATAAAGCCGGCATGCCGACAGAAATGCCTTTGCCCGGAACATCCCCGGCAATAAAACCTGTAAGTGAAATACCAATAGTACCTGTACAGCCCATTGCGCCAATACAGACAAATAAGCCGCAAGCTCCGGTTCAAAAGGTTGAAACCAAGACACCGGCTGCTCCGGTCGAGACCAAAGCACCTATAGCACCGGTGCAGGCTAATCCTATTCAACCTATTGCACCTGTTCAAACAGTAAACATGAATCAGCCTGCTGCTCCGATACAGACAGCAAAAACGCCTATTGCGCCGATTGAGCAGACTAAAGCAAACCCTGTTTCACCGATACAAGCAGCTAAGCCAAACCCTATTGCACCGATAGAAGCAGCTAAGTCAAACCCTGTTTCACCGGTACAAGCGGCTAAAACACCTGTGGCTCCGATTGAACAACCTAAAATGAACACTCCTGTTTTACCGACACAAGCAGCTAAAGCTCCTGTATCTCCAGTACAAAAGTCTAATCCGGCGCAGCCATTCATGCAAATACCTCAGGAAATCACACTTCCCATGTATATTTTCCCGGGGGCTGTATCACCTGCTGCAATGAATCAGAACGATATGTTTAATATGAACCCTATGACAGCCGTCAGTCCTATGGATATTATGAATACTATGAATCCCGGTGCTGTCAGCCCTATGAATACTATACCTAATATGTACCCCAATGCTGTCAGTCCCATGAATACTGCAAGCAATATGTTCCCTAATGCTGTCAGCCCTATGAATACTGCAAGCAACATGTACCCTAACGCAGTCAGTCCCATGAATACTGCAAGCAACATGTACCCTAGCGCAGTCAGTCCCATGAATACTGCAAGCAACATGTTCCCTAACGCTGTCAGCCCCATGAATACTGCAAGCAATATGTACCCTAACGCTGTCAGTCCCATGAATACCGCAAGCAACATGTTCCCTAATGCTGTCAGCCCTATGAACGTAATGGAAACTGTTAAACCAAGTGCTGTCAGTCCAATGGGTACAGCTACCAAAACAAAATCTGCTGCTGCAGATCCTCCTCCGATATTGTCCAACAATCCTGCAGTGGGAACTGTCTCACTTTTCAAGCAACTTACAGGGTATCCCAACTACGGCAATCCAAGCGGTAATGCAGATATTCTCTACACCGGAAACAGAGGCACATGGACCTTCGATATGCCTAATTTTATAGTAATTCCCGGATTTGCAACAGGACAAATCATAATAAGGGGCGTGCTTGACGATGCAGCTGCTATTCCTGCAAACAGATATTCTATGAGAATAACAATCAATGACCGTATTGCATTTGACGGACCGGTTCCGTTTGAACATGGAGTGCCATTTGGTACCAGATTCAACAATTGGCGTTCGCTGACACTTGATATAAGGAACCTTCAAAGGACAAACAGAATCACCATTGTAAACACATCAAATGCCGGTCCGAACGATTGGATAGGTATAGACTGGATGGAACTCAGGGTATTGCCGAGAAGATAAAAGGTGGCTTGCCACCTTTTTATCCCTCTATTGCTGTTTATATAATTGCTCCAGAAGAGTTCTTTTTCTGTCGATCATTTCATCTGTCCGAGATATGTAATCCTCAACACTTTTTACGTTAAATGCCCGTTCGATCCGGTTTTCTAAGCCGAATACAACCTTTGTTATCGCACCTGCGCCCATTGCAATTATAGTTTGCCTTTCCTCCATTATCTGTATGTTATATATACTTTCATGCCTAGGCTTGCAGTAGCCTATGTTTTCAAGATTGCCCAGAATGTTCTTCTGCCTGTAGAGATAATACGGATGCATCTCCATTTCCGAAGCGCAGGACTGTGCCAAATCTATCATTCCCTCTACAACATCAGGCCTCAGGCTGTCTGATTTTCCTTCCTCCTTCAGCCTTGAAGCCCGTTTGACAGCCATTGTGTGTACTGTCAGGCTTTCAGGGCAAAGCAATGATATACCGTCCATCGTCTTCTTGAACATCGAAAGGCTTTCACCGGGAAGTCCGGCAATAACATCCATGTTGATATTAACAATTCCGACCTCTCTTGCAAGATTGAAGGCGTTGATTATATCAGCTGAAGTATGGTTTCTTCCAATAAGTTTCAAGGTAGTATCATTCATAGACTGAGGGTTAATACTGATCCTGTCCACTTTGCTTTCTTTCACCAGTTTCAATTTATCTCTGTCAATCGTATCCGGGCGCCCTGCTTCCAATGTAAATTCTTCTATATAGTCAAAGTTGAAGCTTTTTTCCAGACAATCTACAAGGTCATATAGAAGGTGCAAGTCCAAAGAAGTCGGTGTACCCCCTCCAATGTAAATGCTTTGGATTTTAATATTTTTTGTCTTGATGAAATCACTAACATAACGGATTTCCCTCTTTAAGGATTCAAGATATGCATTCAGCATGTGGCTGTATTTATCCACTGAATATGAAGTGAAGGAACAGTAAATGCATCTGGTCTTGCAGAACGGAATACCAATATATATGCTTACAGAATCCTGTTCTGTATTATTGAGTATTTCCTTTTCAGCCTCTGCTGTTTTATAAAGCAGTTCCGATTTTTTATTTGAAACCATATAGTATTCATTAAGCTTCTTAATAATTTCTTCCTTTTTTTTGCCTTCACAGAGCATGTCATGTACTATCTTGGCAGGTCTTATCCCAGTCAATATCCCCCATGGAAGCTCTTTCCCCGTTAAAGCAGACAGAATGCTATATACCTTTCTTTTTATCTCTTTTTTTATGTTTTTCTGTTCCGGATATGAGACATTTTCATTGGCTATTGATGCAATCGGAAAGCTCAATTCATGCCTTGTTTCTTCAATTGCCTTTATTTCCACACATAAAAACAAACCTTTTTCTTCCTCTATAAGGCTGCTATTAAGAAAAATGCCTCCGTTCAAGCTCGGAGGTTCGTGGTCAACCGGTTCTATTTTTTCTTCTTCAAAAAAAAGCTTTATTATGTCTTCGATATCGTACCTGAACAAATCGGTGTCAAATTTTACGTAAAGCATTTTTATCTCCATATTAGCTGCTAAATAAGTTGAAAAATAATAGCTTTCGTACTAATTATTTAATTCAACTTAAATTACTAAAAACCGAACTTTATAAACGGATTGTGCTCCCTTTCATAACCTATTGTACTTGATCCTCCATGGCCCGGATATACAACAGTATCATCTTCAAGTTTCATAAGCTTATCTAATATTGAATTTTCGAGTTCCTGCCTGCTTCCTCCGGAAAGATCGGTCCTTCCGACTGACATGCGGAATAATGTATCACCCGTAAAAAGCATCTTTTCCGACTTTACGCATATGCCTCCCCTTGTATGCCCGGGAGTATGAATTATATCAAACCTCAAGTCCCCAACCTCAAGGGAGTTGCCTTCCTTCAGGCGAATATCCGCTTTGCCGAAGGCCTTATTCATTCCAGCCAAAGCCGAACAATTATATAATTCTTCAACCAATCCCTTGGCATCCTCTTCATGAACAGCAACCAGCGCACCGGTTATATTCCTTATCTCATCAACATAGCAAATGTGATCTATGTGGGAATGAGTCAGGATAACATATTTTATCTTCAAATCGTTTTTCTCGGCAAAATCGGTTATGTAGCTGCTTTTCACTCCCGCGTCTATCACAATTCCTTCACCTTGGCTCCCAAGGATATAGCTGTTCGATCCAAACATGCCTACAGTAAAACACTTAAAAATCATAACATCACCTTTATTCTAAAAATCTTTCTTACTGTCCAGCAACAAGGTCACCGGACCGTCATTATGTATTTCAACCATCATCATTGCCTGAAACTTTCCTGTTTGTACATTTACAGCCTTGCTTCTGCAATACTCAACAAACTTTTCATACAGAGCTTCTGCAGCTTCAGGACGTGCAGCCTTGTCATAGCTTGGCCTCTTTCCTTTTCGGCAGTCCCCGTAAAGTGTGAATTGAGATACTATAAGCATTGACCCGTTTATGTCGTTCAAGGATAGATTCATTTTGTCACTTTCATCTTCAAAAATCCTGAGATTTATTATTTTATCGGCAAGCCATAAAATATCGGTGTCTGAATCCTCTTGTCCGACTCCCAGCAAAACAACCAGTCCTTTTTTAATCTCACCGATTACTTTATCATCGACGGAAACTTTGGCCTCAGTAACTCTCTGAATTACCGCACGAATAAGGATCTCCCCCTTACTGCTTATTTCTGCTTACTTCAAATACGCTGTCTATCTTTTTTAGCCTCTTGATTATTTTCTCAAGCTGTTCCGTATCGTTAATCTCAAGAGTAATGTTCATTATCGCTATCTGCTCTCTTGTAGTCCTTGCATTGATTGCTTTCAAAGGTATCTTGGATTCTCCTATTGCGTTGGTGACTTCCATAAGCAATGCAGTCCTGTCATTCGCCATAACAGTGATGTCTGCCTTATAAGCAACATTTATTGCTTTATACCAGCTGACATCAATCAGTCTGTTTTCATCGTTTGCCATATTGTCTATATTCAGGCAGTCCTTTCTGTGCACCGATACGCCTCTTCCTCTGGTAATATACCCTACAATCTCATCACCGGGTACGGGGTTGCAGCATCTGGAGAGTCTAACCAGACAGTTGTCAATTCCTTTTACCACAATACCGTTTTCCGGTATCGAATTCTTCTTTTTATCCTGCTTCTGCTGCTGATTCGCTATAAGAAGTTCAAGCTCTTCAGGCTTAAGCGTCTTATTGTATTCCTCTTTCAGTCTGGAAATAACCTTGGTTGCAGTTATTGCACCATAACCTATGCCGGCATACAGATCATCAAGAGAGTTGAATGTGTACCTCTTGAGCATAGGTTCAATCCATTCTTTTCTGAAAAGCTTATCCTGAGTCAGCCCGCTTTTCTTCAATTCCTTCTCAATAAGCTCTTTGCCTCTTACTATATTTTCATCTCTTTTTTCTTTTTTTAACCACTGATTTATCTTGCTTTTTGCCTGTGAGCTCTTAACTATCTTAAGCCAATCCCTGCTGGGGCCGTGAACACTGGAAGAAGTCAACACTTCAACGATGTCACCGTTTTTCAGCTCTTGTGTCAATGTGGCAATTTTACCGTTTACCTTGGAACCCATCATCTTATTTCCGACAGCGCTGTGAATGGCATAAGCAAAATCTATCGGAGTTGAGCCTACAGGAAGGCTCATTACATCCCCCTTAGGCGTAAATACAAATACCTCGTCGGTAAACAGATCTATTTTCAGCGTTTCCATGAACTCTTTAGCATCACGCATGTCCTTCTGCCAATCCAGAAGCTGTCTCAACCAAGCCAGCTTGCTGTCCATCTCGCTGCTTTCTGAATGTCCTTCCTTATATTTCCAATGAGCTGCGATACCGACTTCCGCCACTCTATGCATGTCCCATGTTCTTATCTGTATTTCAAAAGGCTGCCCTTCGGGACCTATCAGCGTAGTATGAAGGGATTGGTACATGTTAGGCTTCGGCATTGCTATATAATCCTTAAATCTGCCAGGCAAAGGCTTATAAAGCTCATGAACCATTCCAAGCACAGCGTAGCAGTCCTTAACCGAGTTCACTATGATTCTTATAGCAAAAAGATCGTAGATCTGTTCAATAGTTTTATTCTGATCGACCATCTTTTTATATATGCTGTAGAAATGTTTAGGTCTTCCGTCAATATGCGCGCCCTCAATGTTGATTTCATGTATTTTAAATTTAAGCGTCTCAAGCATCTCCGTTATGAAGGCTTCTCTTTCCTTCCTCTTCTTTGCTATTTTTTCAACGAGGTCATAGTAGCCTTTCGGGTCAATATAACGGAGGCATATATCTTCAAGCTCCCACTTTATCTTCGATATACCAAGTCTATGGGCTAAAGGGGCATATATTTCGAGAGTTTCCTTCGCCTTTTCAAGCTGCTTGTCTTCCGGCATGTACTTCAAGGTGCGCATGTTATGAAGCCTATCTGCCAGTTTTATTAGTATAACCCTTATGTCCTTTGCCATGGCAAGGAACATTTTTCTTAGATTTTCAACCTGCTGCTCTTCCTTAGTTGTATACGGAATTTTACCGAGCTTGGTAACACCGTCAACAAGGGTTGCTATCTCTAATCCGAAGCCTTCTTTAAGCTGGTCGAAAGTGAATGTAGTATCCTCAATAGTGTCATGAAGAAGGCCTGCTACCATAGAAGTGCAGTCAAGTTCAAGCTCAGCAAGAATAAAAGCAACTTCAATCGGATGGATGATGAAAGGCTCGCCTGAATTCCTTTGCTGTCCGCTGTGAGCAGTCCTGGATACATTGTAGGCCTTTTCAACCAATGTGAAGTCACAGCCCGGATTATACTTTTTTATTTTTTCAACTAACCGATTATAACCGTCATCAGGCATTTAAATTCCCCCGAACAAGATTGACATTAGAATTGCGCTTAAAATTTAACCACTGACTCAACATTTAACTTTGGCAGCTTTTCTCTTCCGTTCAGGAAAGTAAGTTCAATAAAGTAAACTATTCCGACAACCTTTCCCCCAAGTTTTTCGACAAGTTCTATATTAGAAGCGGTTGTTCCCCCGGTTGCAAGCAGGTCATCGACAATAACCACCTTCTGCCCCGGTGCAATTGCATCCTCATGCATTTCCAGTATATCCGTTCCATATTCCAATTGGTATTCTGCGCTAATGGTCTTATATGGCAGTTTTCCTTTCTTTCTTATCGGAACAAAACCCTTGCCCATAGCATATGCAAGCGGTGTTCCGAATATAAACCCTCTTGATTCGGGACCTACTATAAGATCAAAATCACCAAACCCGGAAATCAAGTTTTTCATTTGATCCAAGGCTTCTTTTAAAGCCTGTGCATCCTGAAGCACAGTTGTTATGTCAATGAAATCGATTCCCTCCTTGGGAAAATCCATGACATGCCTAAGCTTTGATTTTAAATCCATATTTTAACCTCCTTTTTTTAACCCCTGTAAATTTCTGTATATTAATGAATTTTCTATATTTACTTTTCCTTTTGCATCAGGAACCGTTTTAACCTTAAAGCCGTCACCGGTATCCCTTTCAACCATAAAAAGACCCAATTCTTCAAGTATCTCAATACATTTTTTTACCTTAAAATAGTTAAAAGTCATTTTGTAGCTGCCGGAAATCCTTTTGGAAAGAATGAATAAGTTATCTAATGTATTGCCTGTGCTAAGACTGGCTTTTAAATATTGGTAGACAACTACCAGATCCTTCCGTTCCGGTACAATTTCTTCAAGCGTAGTATCAGATCCATCCTTATCAAGATAATATGCAGCTTGGCTTCCATTAAGTTTCTCCGCAACATAGCCTAAATATGATTCATCCGCCCAGAATCCATAAATCACTACCTTTTGAAAGTATGTAAAATCAATATATTCCGGGATAGGATTAATAATAGCATATATTCTGCAATCAAGCTGACTGTTACAATCAGTATAACAAATTTTGAAATCTTTTTTAATACCGGCTGCAGATTTTCTCAATATTTTTAGCAGATTTCTTGCGCTTGCTATCGAGTTCAACAGAATCGCACACTTGTAATCATTACTTACCGAGTCGTTGAACAAGCTTTCTAGCTCTTTGTCCGATTTCAAAACATCTCCTTCGCGCTTAAGGCCCTTCACCGTTTTGATCATGGGCCAGCTAACCGCTTGAAGGCTTTGATCCAGGCTTTTGTAGTAATTAATTGCCATTAAGGTCTCCTGGCTCGGTTTAATATCTTTAAGGTTGAGCTGCACCCTATCGGTAGAATTCCATGAATTTATTTCCAGATGGCATGCCACATCCAAGACATCCGAGTTGTCAAAAATACTGGCAAGGCTTCCCATGTTGAAGCCTATTGCCTCTATATCTAAGCCGCCTCCTCCAAGCTTAAGCTTTAAGTGCTTGTCCTCTCCGACTGTCCGTATTTCATTAATCCTCCAATCGGTGCAGGAAAAAACAGGGCCCGGATTACCGGCACCGTACGGGGCCAATTTCTCTATTTCCCGTACATTTTCAATGTTCATCTGGTTTTTATCAAGAATTACATCTATTTTTATTCTGGGAATAAGATCGGAATCTTTTAGAGTATTATCTGCATAAAGATTGATCTTCCTCCTTAAGGCGTCAATGTTTTCCGCCTTCAAGGTCAGGCCGGCCGCCAATTCGTGTCCGCCGTATTTATCCAAAAGCTCCTTGCAATTATCTAAAGCCTTAAAAAGGTTAAACCCTTCTATACTTCTTGCCGATCCCTTTCCGTTCCCGTTTTCCCTTGTTATCAGAATACAAGGCTTATAATATTTTTCAGTAATCTTTGACGCAACAATACCTATTATTCCTTGATGCCATCCTTCTCCGTCAACGACCAGCACTTTGCGGTTTTTTATGTCAGGATCAGCTTCAATACGTTCTCTTACCTCCCGTATTATTTCAGCCTCTGTGTCCTGTCTGTACTTGTTTTCCTGATTTAAAACCCCGGTAATGTGTACAGCTTCCTGTCTGTCTTCAGTGGTAAAAAGCCTTACAGCCCTTCCGGCATCGCCTATCCTGCCCGCAACATTGATTCTTGGAGCAATACCAAAGCTTATGTTGTATGTGGTTATAGGCTTTTCTGTCAGTCCTGAGCTCTCAAGCACTGTTTTCAGACCTATATTTGAAGTATGCTGCATTTTACTTATTCCATACTTTACTATAATCCTGTTCTCATCGATCAGCGGCACAACATCAGCAACTGTGCCAAGTGCTACGAGATCAAGGTAGTTATTGTATATAGCTCCCAAATTCATTTTTTTGCATATTGCAGCTATGAGCTTATACACGACCCCTACTCCTGCTAATGACTTGAAGGGATATTTGCAATCATGCCGGCAAGGGTTTATAACTGCGTATGCATCCGGTAACACATCAATGCATTCATGATGATCTGTAATTATGATTTCCATTCCAATGTTTTTAATATATTCAGCCTCATCTATCGATGTTATCCCACAATCGACAGTAACAATAAGGCTGGTTCCCGCTTTTTTAATCTTTTCTATTGCACCGTTTGAAAGACCATAGCCCTCTTCTATCCTGTCCGGAATATAGTAATCTGTAATTGCTCCCTGTTCCGACAGGAATCGGTATAAGATGGAAGTGCTTGTTACACCGTCTACATCATAATCGCCATATACGGTAATTTTTTCTTTGTTTTTAATCGCTTGAATTACTCTCTCCGTCGCTTTATCCATGTCACAAAGCAGAAAAGGGTCATGCATGTCTTCAATTGACGGGTTTATAAATCGGTTTATTCTACTGCTTTGCTCAAGCCCTCTATTTATGAGGATTCTTGCCATCAGTTCCGATATGCCTGCTTCTTTGGCGATTCTTCCAACACTTTCCTCGGGTACGTCATTGTAAACCCATATCTTATTTGTCAGCATCCTAGCCTCCAACAGCTAATTTCTATATAACTAACTTTATAATTATATGTTATTTGAATACAATCTTCAATTCAAATTTTACTATAACTATTATCAAAGAAGTCAAAATTTGACTCTATATCTGGTTTAAAGTATAATTTACTAATACGGTTTAAAATACAAACATATTTGATTGGAGTGTTTACTTATGAAAAAGTTATTCGGAATAATCACATGCTTAATATTAATTTTAAGTTTATTGCCCGTGCATTTATTCGCTTCCGGAAGCATCACTTTTGAAAAAAAAGGAAGAATCAGTGAGTTTTCCCTTGACGAGTTATATGAAGCAGGTAATTCTATTATATATTATGAGTATTCGACTTCATGCAATGTAGTCTGGTATTTTGATAAAAGAACCATGAAATTATCCGGTAAATACTCTCTTCCCAAAAGTAGTTCAACTGTCTTTTCTGAAAAATCATTTATTGTTTATACTTTAATGCCCGATAGTATCCATTATGATAAATATTCCATAGATGTAAAAAGCGGCAGCAAAAAGCTGCTTGCTTCAAATCTCAGCTCGAAAGATATTTATAACTTGAAAGATACAGAAAAAACAAACAAGGACGATGTAAAATATTTTTTGAAATCTGATAAGTACGGTGATATATACAGCAGCGGGGAATTGCTTTACTGGAGGCATGGCGGTACCACTCATCAGGCAGGCGTTTTAAAACCATTAAAGCAAACCACATCTGAATTGCCGGAAAATGCATTTTGCATTAACCAAAAAGGAGATAAATTGTGCATACTCAATTCACCTGACAGCTTTATACTTTTTGACCTAAAAGCAGGTAAGTCTAAAATTTTCGCTATGAACAACAGTTATAACGGTGTTATGTTTATTCCATCTGACAAGAACCTTATTCTTTTATATATTAATCAGCAAGAAGCACAGCAGCATTGGATGTCAAACCTGACTATCTTTGATAATAAAAAGTATATACCTGTTAGCGAGGATGCTTTAGATATTTCCTTCTTTAACAACCGTATGGTGTTCCGCTCCGATGTCAGAAATGCAGGCATGATGGATCAGTGGGCTGAATCTGTAACTTTATATGACCTGAACAGCTACAAAAGCATTGGAATAAAAAGCGACATAGCTAATTACAAGATATTAGACGGAAAACTCTTCATATACACAACCCAAAGGGATAATGACATAAGTAAAAGATATTTATTTAACATTAAAACCAATAAAATAATACCTTCAGTCATACAGAAAAAATACATAGGCAATGGACTTTACATGGCTGATAACTATGGATATTCTTTAGAATTTACTGATAAAAGCAATAATGTGGTATGTAATTATGTTTATGGGGCTGGCCCTGTTTGTGCCATACTTCCGGGATATAGGAACGGATTCGTCTATAATGGAAAAAAACTTTTCAAGATTACTCTACCTGATGCAAAAAGGTACTCAGCCTCAAGCAGTATTAAAGTAACCGACAGCTTTCTGATGTACTTATATCCTGATAAAGAAATAGTCCGTGTACGAATACTTAAATACAAATAACTTTTTTACTGTTGAAAACCACTTGCTTCTTAATAAATAGGACTATATGCATATTGACACTATTAGCCAGTGTTAGTATAATAAATATACTTATCGTTACATAGATAGAGACGATATCTCTTTTGTTTACCCGGATAATTAATTAATTAACTCAACTCAATAATGTAGGGTTCCTTATAAGGAACCCTACACTATGCCCCTTTTACTTCTTCCGTTATTAATTCAGTTTATGGCAATTAATCTCAGTATACTCAGTACAATAGTATCACTGCAACCATTTCCAGCGTCTCCCCGCCCTTGTTTTCTACCGAGTGCTTTGCCCCGCCCCCTGTCAGAATTGAGTCCCCGGCATTAAGCTCTGTTATTGTTCCATTATCATCGAAAATTCCTTTTCCCTTGATTATATAGAATACCTCTTCTTCACTTTCGTGCTCATGGAGACCTATTGAACAGCCCGGATTTACAGTAATTTTTGCAAAAAGCCGGCATTTTCCCTTTAGCTCATCCTGTTTTAAAATATGCAAAATCTCGATGGAGCCTTTTCCGCCCCTCATATTCTCCTTGATTTCCAATACCATTTCTTCAGCCTTTTTAATCATATGCTCAACCTCCGATATTTTTTTGCTATATAAGTTGAAAATAATTTATGCACGGCAACCTTCGCGAGAATTCCCAGAAACATTGGATATTTTGCTTGCTTTCGTACTAATTATTTAATTCAACTCATATAATTCAGGATATATCAATTCACTTTATAAAACAACAACGTCATTAAATTTTCTCTAAAATAAATTATTGAAAAGTCGTTTTTGCATTTATAATATTTACGATTTTTGAGCAGAATAGATTATCATAATAAAGAAAAAAGGTGTCAATATGAGTGGAGTTATACAGCCTTTCAAGAAAAGAACCGGCGCAAATTGTCCGATATGCAGCGGTCCGATGTATATCGTTTACTGGAACGCCGGGAAACATAGTTTTATGTGCATTAAGTGCCATTTCGGGTTTAATTACAACGATTAGAATTAATAAAGGGCGGTATCCTTACCGTCCTTCATTATCCAAAGCCCTTATCTTATCGCCGATTATCTCGTACTTCCCCTTATCCAGGTTTTTTGCCACATGGTATATGTCATACATTTGTAGGGTAGCAAAGTTTTCCTTTTCTCGTATTGAGTACAAAAGCTGTTTAATCGGAACAAATCCTTTCGAATTCATTTCAAGCCTGTACTTAAAAGGATCCTTTTTTAATGCAATTGATATTTTTTTACTTAATTCAGGGTAAAACATTTTTTATACTTCCTTTCATAATTTATCTATATATTTTAAACTTTATTATAATCTATATGATAATTTCTATCTGTTATTATCATAATATTACTATTAATATTTGTCAATACCTTTTTTGCTTTTTTCAATAAAGAATTAGAATCCAGAAATACCTTATAAATTAGAAAGGAATTGGAATTATTACAATGAAGAGGTCCATGTTTACAGATTGTAATCCTAAATGGCGATACAGTTGGAAATGTTCCACTTCTACAATGGATTTTGAAACCGCCACCAGCAAGACGGTTATTTAGTCTTCGTACCATTCGCTGGGATTCTCATAGTAATACATATCATTTTTTGTATTTTTGTTGGGCTTGCCTAATAGGAAATGACTTAAATTCAACAAGGTTAATATAACTGTGTATAAAAGAAATTCTGCAGATAAGATTATCAACGGCAGGTTACAGATTGATGCGGAGCAAAGCAATATAACTATGCTCATAACAGCACCAAAAAGCGGTAAAACAATCGGCATTGTTGTATTGGTAGGGGCGGAAGCAATTTTTTTGACCTTTTCCAAGGGTACATACTCTATACTTCTGTATCTTGTATTAAAAAAACCTGTCAGTCTGAAATTCCGGTTGAAAACACCGGGAAAATAGATGGTCGTATTCAGCTTTCTGATGTGTAACGAAATACACCCTTTCCAGTTTTCTTCAAAAAGCTTCCTCTTTTCATCCTCAATTCTTCTGAAAAGAACTATATAGGATGGAATGTTTAAAGAACTGAATTCCTTTACGTGTCTTAATTCATGCGCAAGAGTGCTGTGGGTTGAAGCTATAAATATTGAAAGCGGTGTCAGCAATACAATTAAGAATACAGCTGGGAACATAGCAACCCCCTTGAAAATTACGGTTTGCAATCAGGACACGGCAGCGCACCTTCCAAAGCAGCTTCCTTTGCATCATCTACTGTTATGCCGGTTGGTGATGTAGTTGTACAGCTTAGCTTATGGTAATATTTGAAACCTGTTGCAGGATCGCCTTCGATAAACAATGGATTTTTTTTAACTACTCTTGCCCCGCCTAGGGCATATGTATTATAGTATTGTCCCAACCCAACAGGCATCCCCTGAAAGAATGCAATTATTCCGTAATCGCTGATAGTTCTTGTCCATGCATTTTTCTCAATATTGGGCAATGTGAAATTATATGCAATACCGAAATGCTTTGCTAATTCATTATGCCTGTTTATACATTGATTAACATCGGCTTGAAGAGAATTTACTATTACATCCCGTCTCATTTGTTCAAATTCATCCTTGTTCTGAATATATGTCTCCGTAAAGGATGATTTTATATCCTCGTAAGTTCCCTCGGTTAAAACCCTAGAGGTGCTGTCGTATATGGATACATAATTCAGGTCAAGTGCAAAGTTTATTACATAATTGTCTCTGCTTACGGCATACATTTTCTTAGGATGCCATATCTGTTCTATTCTTTTTGAGCCGTCAGCCGCGGTGTATATTTCATTTGAAAGTATATAATAGCCTGTGTAATCGGTTATAGCTATGACAGGAATATAACCTGTTACTTCTTTTTGCCTTATTTCATCGTCTATGATTCTCATGTTAAGAAATAAGGAATTGAAAAAACAGTTAATTGCCTTTTCCTTATCTATTGAAACTTTATTGTCTTCACTCTTTTCAACCATTTGAGAAGCTGCGTCATCAACAGCCGCTTCAAGCATTTTATCCATACATAGCTTCTTATATTCAACGCACTGAAGTTCTTTCGTTTTCAAGTTAGAAACAACCATAAAGGGTATTAAAATAATGACAAATATAATAAGATAATCAGTTAATCTCATCTTTAACAACCCCGCCATAATTCACAACAATTTTTGATGCCGACAGCGGAGTGCTGTAAAGCATTTCCTGTATTTTTGTCGCAAAGGTCTTGTTTTTATTATATACCAGCACACAGAAGTAATCACCCTTTGACATTTTGTATACGCCCCTCGTCTCTGGAGCAGGGTAAATCTCATCAAGTATGTCCTGGTTATAGGTCGCTTTATAATTTACTTTGAAATCATTTTGAAACGTTGAGGAATCAGAGAAATCTGTATAAACGGGATCATGGCTTAAGTGATAGTGCTCCATCTTAATTTCATAAAGATTGTTGGTATTCGAAAGCTTTTTCTGATAATCTTCGTAAAAGGTAGGCGAAATATAGCCAAGACTTCTTACCGAATCCACAAACTTTGAAGTCTCAGAAAGGACATATATCCTGCTGGTCTCATCCTGGTTTTCAAACGTCAGAAGAATAGGTGCTACAAACAGCAAAAGAACGGCTAAAATTAATGCTATAATCTTTCCAAAGATATCATCCATTTATTTTTCCTTTCATCAAGGCCTCTTTTTATGGCTCGGCAAAATATTTATTTCCGAAAGAATATTTTAACGATGCCTGTATATTACTTCAGCAATTACCCCATCATTTCCAATACTATACCTTAAATCATAAATCGAGGGAGCATCAATTGATTCATAATTAAATGTACTTGTATCAACGGTTTTAGGTATTTCAGTACCATCTACATTTATGTCCGTCTCAAGTCCGTTCATAATAGAACTTATTATCTGCGCTCCGTACACGAATTCATCTTCATTTCCGGTGGCTTTGTCTGTTATTGCTTTTTGGTTGACAAGATCATCCTGAATCAGTCTATTTACCGATTGCGTCTTAAAGAAAAGGATTAGAAATACCGCTAATGCAGAAATAAACAAAACAGTAACTCCAACCCTGAATATCAGCTTCGTCAATCCTTCTTCCAAGTATTCACCTTCTTTGCGGCAAAGACAGGTGGCATGGTTTACTGCCTTTGTCGCATGAATTTAAATAATAAGCGATGAGGAGAAACTATGGGAGTTGTTTAAAAGAAAGAACTGCAATTGTACCGTTCGAATCTCTTGTAACAGTCCCTTTAAAGCGCCCGTTTGGTGTTACGTAGGTTGAATTCTTTGTAGGGTCTGTAGCATCAGAAAGATTTGAGGAGGATGACGATAAGCTATCTATTGTATTTCCATTGTATAAATACCATGTTCCGCCCCCGGCAGTATTCTTGCCTGTCTCAACATAAACAGCCAATCTTGTTTTGTCACTTTTAAACTTATTGATTGCGTTAACTACATCAGTTCCGGAAACCTCTAACCCATCATACATTGTTATATCAGACTCGGCCATCTGATTGTTCATCTTGTCAACCTTGGAAACGCCTGCACTTATAGTGTTTTTACCCTGATTGAGTATAAAAAATGCTATCGTAACCACTATCAAGGTTATTACAATACCTGCTGCTATCATGACGGTCTTAATTCCGCTTTCAACTCCGTCTTTCATTTTGAATCACCCTTTCTTACTGCCAATTTAAAGTGCCCCGCTAATATTGCCTGAATATTGGTTCATCATTTCAATGCTATACATGACAAACGGTAAAATGAGATAAAGAAAAATAACGGCACCGATCGGTATATATGCAATCAACCTGGCCCATGCCCCTTTCTTGTTAATCATCATTTCATTGTCCTGCTTCCTTTTCTCCTGATAATACCCCCTCTCCATTTTCAGTTCATCAAATGCCTGCTCAATAGGTATCTTGCCGCACGCAGTCTTAAGGTTTTCAACAATTCGTGCAAAGGGCGTGAACGGCTCATCGATCTGAAGCTGTTCCAACGCTTCTATATCTCCGCTTTCAAAATTATTAATGCATTTCTGTAAGGAAGCCTTGAAAACAATCGCATAAGTTTCCATCCAATTTAAAATGTCTTCCACAGACATCCTTTCTATGTGCATCAGCATGAGTATTATTGTGTGAAACTGCTTGACTTCATCCTCCATATTCATCTGCATTACTTTTTTTCTCAGTATGATAAGCATATACGGAAGTTGAAAGGCTATTATGCTTATTATCAGGCATATAAGGAGCTCCCACCATTTAAAATATATACTGTTATAGTTGAGGATTTTTTTATAAATTCTCTCCGCCGCTATTCCCGCAAGCTTTTCATCCATGTTATCTTCCCCAACGATCCTAGCCCTGACTTCTTCAAAGGTTACTTTTTTACCCTTAAAAGAAATGATATACCTTTTATCCATTTCTTTTATTTCTTTCTGGGACAGCTTGTTAACCTCATTTTGCATCTGTACGGTTTGAGCTGCCGAGTTGATTATGTTATCTCTTGCAATTGTATTTGCATTTATCACAACAAGAAGTGAAATTACAAAAGCCGTAACTGCAAACAAAACCCTTTTCATATAAAAAATCTCGACCTTACCGTTCAAACCTGAGGTTTTAAGCATTTCGTGCATTTTTTGTGCCTTACTGTACCTTGCTGAAATATACAGATCAAAAAACTTCCTGACAAATGCTACATTCAAAATAGCCTCACAAACTGAATCTGCCGCATTGCTTTCTTCAATCTCGTTTATCCTTTGCATCCTTGTTATAACCTCATAAGTTATAAAAACTATTATGAACATTGCAATCTGAGCGACAAACCCCCATGGGCCTTCATAGAAGGAGGACAATTCAGGAAGATTTGAAACCGACCACTTTTCTAAAAGCTTAAGCGCAAAAACGGGAGCTATCGCAGTTATGGCCAGCGAACTGAATATGTATCTTATTTTTTCTCTTTTTAAAAGCTCAAGATTTATCTCCTGTTTAAGATAATTAAGATTATTTATGAACATCGATGTATTATCGATGATTTTATCCCCGAATCTCTGAACCGTATAGCATAACGACAGAAATGTCTTGAAATATTTGTTAGGTATTTGGTCATTATATTTTTCTATCTCATCTTCTACATTTTTGGAGGTCAATATGTCATACATCTTATGAGCATGAAGAGACATTTCATAGGGGCATGTTTCTGTAGAGTCATATATCGCCTCATCGACCATGTTGTGTTCATGATAATTATGTCTCATGTCTGAAGTGAATTTCTCAAACTGGATCAGCATCTTGTTGTCCAGCTTGTCCACCAGAGATACAAGAATCTGCTTGTTTATAATATAGATAGTCAAAAGTCCGACTATGATGTAGTATATATCCCTACTGATAAGCAGTATAAGAATGAATAAAGTCAGGGAAATACCCATCGCAATGTACGTATACCTCATTGTTTTTCTGGATATCGTTCTATTATCGGAAAGCTCAAGCATCTCAACCCTTGAACGTATGCGGTTCATGTAACGCCGGGTAATGACAAACCTGCTTAAGAAATCATATGACTCCATAAGAAAATCTTTTTTTCTTTTCGTGGAAACCTTAAGCTTGTATTTTGAATTCCTCAGTTGTAAATAAATTATCAGAGTTGCTGCAAATATTGTAATAAAAACACAAAGCAACCCTATAAGAATATAAAGCATTGTCTTATCCTGCAAATCCTGTCACCACCTTTGCTCCCCAATGCTGTGCAATGAAATCTGAAAATTCCTTTCTATCCTCTTCAGGCATAAGGATCATCATTGCATCAATAGTACCTTGGCTAATAGGGTTGACAGCTATGTATTCTCCATTTTCAAACCTTATTATATCTCTTGCCTCAAAGGTTTTTCTGTCAGTCATCCTGACAAAATACTCGTTCATGGTGTCCATAAACCTGGTGACCTTTTCTTCAAAATTGTCAGCATCTTTATATCCATCAGGATATTCCTTATCCTGATCAATCGGTATTATTTCAGTTATTCGTTCAATAAACCTGTGACCATGTTCCGACTTAAGATGGATGTCAAAATTGATTACGTCTGCAACCTGCTTTTCTGCTACCTTTTCACTGCTGAATATACCCTCCTGAAGCAAATTGTTTCTGATAGACAGCACCAGATCTCTTGCAGTTTTCGCATGGTGAGTAAATAATGTAAACAGGCTTGCCACCTGTGCCATCTGTATCATCCACGAGGCTACCGGAGCACTTGCGATTTCCCCAAGAATATTGACCGTACCATCAGTTTTTTTCTGCAGGTTCAATCCATCCTGACCGGATATGCTCTGTGTTTCCCGGAAACTAATAATATTCCTGGTCGGATACAGCTTTCTCAGGTGGAGCTCAAAAGCAAGTTCCTGTATACGCAGAGTAAAGGTTGCATTTATGAATTGCACTATAGACATCAACAACGTCGTTTTTCCTGTACCCTGTCCTCCTGTAAGTGCTATAACCCTGCAGCCCCTAATCAGCCACTTCATTGTATTTATAGGAAGCTCTCTGTTCTTGTCCCGAATAAGTTCCTCCGGTTTGGAGGCTTTTATGGAATCAAACTTTCTTACAAGGAATATCCAGGACTCACAAAATGGCGGTATTGCTACTACAATGCGGCTTCCATCCATCATCTCATTTACCATGAAGCCTCTTGTTTCATTAAGCTGTCCCGGATTGTTGTACCTGTATATATTTTTGCATATCCTCATTAATTCTTTTTGGCTGCCAAATGACAGAAAAGGCAGGTGTATAGTCTTTCCCTTAAAGAATATCCACACCGAATCGTGGGATGACGGAAATTTTGACAGGTCGGCGTCATCACCCTCCAGGTAAAATGTTTCAGGTATGCCGGATACACCGCCGCTTACACCGTCTATCTTCATGTCCCTGATCTCATCTACTACTCCAAAGCCTTTATACATTTGATAAACTCTTTGGACAATTATATTTATACGGTCTTCAAACCTTTCGACCTTTTTTACCTTTTCTAAATACACCCTTTCAATATCCTCAGCTGAGATATAATAAGAGATTGCAGCCTCATCTGTCTTTTTTTTCATCTCGTCAAGCTTGTTCTCCACTATCATTTTCTCGATAGCCCGGTAGCCATAATCTTTTTTATACATATACATGCAGATTTCGAATTTATCCTGCGCTGATAGCTCTTTCGGGTTTTCAAAGTTCATTACCTTATTGATGTTGGATTCATTTATACCGAACTGCTTAAGTATTATGTCCCTGATAAAGTCCTTGACATAATTCTTTTCGCTCAGATTTCCATATGAGCACGACTTCAGAGCTTTTCTCAATTGTTCTTTAATTCGTACCTTCTTGTGAAACTCTTCCTTGGAAAGGTTCAATTCATAAAGGTTTATCCTAAGTATGTTGTTAAATGTCTCATTTATATATTCAGTAATTACCTGGAGTCGAAATCTGTCTTCATCTACATTCAGAGTCGTTTCAGCACTTCCCTTTCTTTGTATCCCTCTATAAAACAGAAATAAAAGAGCAATTGCTGCAGCTATAATTACAATAATCAAAAATGCATTTACCACTCTCTGTCCCCCCTACATTCCAATCTCACATTTATAGCTGTAGTCAACACCCATCGTAATAAACATTTTTTCAGACGCTTCTCTGATACCCTGTATAAAATCATAATTAATATCCTGTTCGGAACAGTTTCTTTCCTTTAAAAAGAATTCAACTGCCCTGCCAAAGCTCATGGAATCCGCAAATTCAATACAGTAAGGAATAGGCAATATAATCTCCTTGACTCCATATTTCTTTTTTATCATTTTTATATTTATTCTTGAATTAGTGTCATATCGGCTTATCAGGTATATTACTTTTTTGCCGTCAAAGTCCTTTCTGTAATTGTCAAAATACTCATCGAGAACATGGCAGTTCTGACACAAGCTGATAACGGTCAGATCAGACTTATCTATTATTCTTTTTGTAAGCTCACCCATGCCTGAGCTTAAATCTATCATTACCAATTCGTAGCACTCTTTTACAGCAGTAATGATTTGATCTATCACGTCCTCCATGTTGTGCATGTAAAGCTCTCTATGCGTGCTTAATGTACCGATAAGCAGATCAAGCCTGTTTTTAACAAGTGTTGTAGCATAATTGTTCACCATTTCGGAGTCAAGCTTTTTCAGTTTGCAGAATCTGCTTAAAGCATCAATGCCCGTATCCGTAAGCTCGAATAAGTCACCCTTAAGATATGACTTATCCAGCAATGTCGCCTCAAGGCTGTTTTTATCAAAATGGGTATGAGTAACCATAATCTTATATCGATAGTCAAGTGCGGTCATTATACTTAAAGCTATTGTATTCGAGGTTGTACCGGTCTGTCCGTGAACAGGGCTCCAGAAAGCTATCTGCATTTCAACACCCCTTCTCAGCTTTTTTTAGTGCTTTTGAAAATGTCTTATTATCTAAATTCATATGTGTTTCAACCAAGTTAATCATAAAATCGAGCAGCTTATCTGAAATGTCCGTAAAGGCAAATATGTCATCATACTGGCTGATAAGTCTGGCCTTCTGGTCATCGCTGCTGAAGGGTATCAAATATTCCTTTTCGATTTCAAACTTTTTAATATTCAATATTGTGTCAATATACTTGGAAGATATCTTTGTTTTTAAAACATTCCGATAAATCTTCACTATCGGCATGCTATCAAGCTTATCCAGGGTTTCTTTAAGTTTGAGAACATGGACTCTGTCAAAATCAGTTAAGACTATTAATGAATCGCACCGTTTCATGTCCTCCATCAATTCATGGTTGAATCCATAATTAACAATAACCGCATCATATTTATCACAATTAACGTTTTCGAGCTTTATTGAAGTATTCTTATCAAAGTAGATATCTACGCAGCGATAGTTCAGTTCATCGCCGCATTCCTCAGGAACGCTGTATCTTAAAAGTTGTTCATCCGATGCTTCAATAATTGACGTTTTATACTTAAGGTTTGCAAATATACGTGTCAGGTATAATATTACATCTATGTTATCTGCTCCCACAAAACCGACTTTAAACATTTAGCCCCTCCATCAATTGAAGAATTCTTTTTTTGAACCGGTATTGTTATTATCTTTTTCATTCTGTTTTTGCTGTGTTTGCTGCGCTTGCTGTGTTTGCACTTGCGCCTGCTTTGCTGCAGAGTCATTCTGTATCTTGGCATTTCTGTTTGCTTCTTCCTGATTTACTCCGGCTTCAATGCTTGCAATCTGCACGGGAGAAATCCCTCCGAGTCTGGCATCCAATAAGGCTCTTACCTGCCCATTGAGTCCTTTTTTGGCTTCCGGCAGTATATTAGGATCGCTTTTAATCAGCGCAAGCACGTTTTGATTTACCGGGTAGGTTGGAATTGCAACTTTCTGCATGCTTGGAGCAACATATGTGTTGGTGTATATTTTGGAGCCTTTATGTATATATGCGTCAACAATTGCACTGCTTACGGATAGTATCTCTTTGTCATCAAGCCATAGCCATATGGTATTCTTTTCAAGGGATAGGTCTCTGACCTTTTTCTTGCTCAGTACAATATAATTTTCACCGTTCGGGAAGCATATCCTTACGTCTATAAACTGATCTTTAAGGATATCGCTTTGAAGCAGAAATGAATTGTACTCTTCCCTCCTTAAGTCATGAGATATCTTTTCATCCGAAGTCATTTTCCTTGTAACAGGAGTTCCTGCATCGATATCTATAAGAGCCCAGGATCCTGTCTTAATCTCTCCGGACTCCTTCTCAATTCCTCCCTGAATATCCTCCTGAGACAGGTAAGCACTCTGTGGGCCTGCAGCATATACCATTGACTTTGAAAACATGTTCATGGTCAGTTCCTGCCCTGCCTTTATGTCAATAACCGGTATCAGTACGACTTTCTTATTGTTCGCTATTTCAGTTGTAAGACTGCTTATGCGAGTATCATAATTATTCTGCTTCATTAATATTAACAAAGTGCTTCCTGCAGCCTCGGCAATCATAATGAATGCTATCAGTGCTACCAGTAATGTTACATTAACAGTTACTCTCTTTCTAACTCTAGCCATTAAAACCTCTCCTTAAAACAAACTAAAATCAAATTCAGGCTTGCCTTTTAGCACAAGCATTATCAGAAATATTAAGAGCGTTGCTCCGCCTGTTATAGTTAAAACAATAATGAGGTATCTTAAAGTAGTAAAACGTCCTTTTTTATTTGAAGGTAATATTATTTCAAAACGGTCATCATAAATATAAAGTTGCTCTTTGCTGTTCGGCCTCATTTTGTCGGCCGATAACGGGTTTCTATGAATGGTATAAACCCTGTTTTTTTTCTTTTTCTTTTCCGATCCAGGCAGAACCTCCTGAAGCATCTGCTGAAGTGTAACAGCAGTCTCTTCACTGACTTCAAAAACCTGCGGGTTGTATGGTGCCAGAAAGCATTTATTCTCTTTCATACCGCTTGTTATGATCCTGAAGTTGTCTTTATCGGCAAATGTAAAGTAAAAAGCACACGTATCGGGGCCGCCGCTTACTTTCAACATTTCTTCAAGCCTCATAATTTCCCAATCCTTGGCTCCACTGACAATTATCCTTTGATTTGCCCTTCTGAACTCTTCCTTGTCACAATCCTCATATATTCCCATGTCGAGTATTATGTAATTATATCCCCGGCCCATAAGGTCGCTCATTTTTGTATACTGGCTGTAAGGATAATAATCAATCCCCGCCAATGAAAAGCCCAATTCTTTATCCTCTACTTCCTTGTAAGCCCTCCTGATTGATTGAAAGGTCTGGCTTTCATGCATTTCAAAAAGAGCAGAACAATAACCCTTACCGTTCAGGAATTGGGCAATATTAATAGCTGTATGCGTTGTACCTACCCTATTCATGATTCCTGCGACAGCGATTATTTGAGTTCCTATAATCCTCTCGATCACTTTTTCTGTACCGGATGTGTTTAGATTTTTGTCCTGGGCCATCTTTGACTGGATTTCTTGTTTTTTCTCCGGATTTATTACCTCGGCTTTGTCACTTCGATCAGAAACCATTTCATCCATCAGTACTGTATCTTCAATGTTTTCTATTGATTGAGGACTGATAAATTCAGTTCCGGTGTAAGCTTTTTTGGGTCTAACAGCCGAAACTGTTTCATTTCTCTCTTCTGCATTCATTTCTCCCAAAGCCGTCTCGAGATCTCTTTTCATGTCCTTGGGAATTTGATACCTCATGCCTGGATCATAATAGCATGCCTTAAGTATGATGCCTTTAACCATATCCCCTGCATTTTGCGGCAATGGGATAGGCTCTCCTGAAAGTCGTTTTATAAGTGCCTCTTCGTTATCTACGTATTTAATTTCCTCCGGGTATGGCGGCATGAATGGCAGCCTGTTGTTATTCAGCAGCTTATACATAACCATACCAAGGGAATAGATATCTACTGTGTTATCATACTTTTCCCTTTTGTAGACTTCAGGTGCCATATAAAGCGGTGTTCCCTTTGATGATGCCGCTCTTCCGCTTTTGGACAGTTCCTTCGCTATGCCGAAATCACCAAGCTTGAACACACCTTTACCGGTAACGAATATGTTTTCTTCTTTTATATCTCTGTGAATTATACCTTCAGAAATGCAAGCATCGAGTCCTGAACATATATCTATACCAAGTCTTACAACCTGTTCACGTGTAAATGTTGATTTGCTCAAATATTCAGGCAGTGAATCAGCCAACTCCATCCTGACCAGAATCTCCCACCCAAACTCATTTTCCTTCTCAATAACCATATGGTCTTCATAATTTAGAATATTGGTGTTACCCCGCAGTTTATACAGTACATTCACTTCATTGACGATATTTTTTACTACATCGGAAAAATAGGCATGCATTACTTTCCGGTCAGCACTAATATTGGCAATAGCTTCCCTGTATTGGTCCTCAGTAGGAATAGAAATGATTTTCACTGCCGAGGTATACTTATAGCCTAATTCCTCTTTTGATATCTTGTAGACATTTCCAAAGCTTCCTTTGCCGAGAAACTCCTCAAAATACCAGCTCCCCCAAAGAGGTTCATATTCTCTAATCCGGTCTTTTAGCATTTTCATCTCCCTTTGCAGGATATAAATTAAAAACCTTTCAGCTGCATTTTGGATTACTTTCCAACTATGGTTATTTAAATAAAACCTAATTTATACTGTCAATTTTACTATATTAGTACAATTTTTCAATATATTTTTATATTTTATTACATTTTTTGCAACAATCTGTTATATAACACTTTAAAAATCAATTTTTATTTGTCCCAGGCATCTTCCATCATTTACATAATCACCCACTCCGGAAGTAGTTCAATATTCCTCAAACCTGTACTGTGGGAGTCTTTTCATTCTCTTTTGTGAATTATTTTGCACTTTATGGTTATTACTTGAAGCATTATTTGTACATTCCAATTTTACCACAATTGCCTGTATTTTCAACTTATTTTTACATTTTTATATAAAATTCATTAAATTATGCTAAATGGAATTATGTTGACAAGTTTTTAAGTCAACTTTTCCCGACAAAAAAAGAACAGAAAATTATTCTGCTCCTTGGTTGTTAATCAATCTATTTTTATAAATCCAGACCTTGACTCATAGTCCTCTTCATATTACTCTATTTGGGAAGTCTCTTCATAAGGCTTCTGGAAAACCCATACACTGTAACCGTCGAACATTCGGCAAACCCAAATTTCTCGTATAATCGTCGTGCAGGTATTCCCTCCAAGTTATTTTCCTGAAATGTTGTGACTTCAATTACTTTATCTCTGCCCAACTCGTTAATTGCGTAATCCAATAGTTTTTCCCCGGCACCCTTGCGTCTGTACTTATTAAATACCGCAAACCATAATATCTCGCTGTTGCTATGTGAGATAACTATCCCGCCCATTAATGCATTGTAATGCTCTTTATCCCGTACTATTAAAACTTCATTCTTTTCGATTTTGTCTTCAATATGGGCCTTAAACTCAGGGTTGTCAGCCATTGGAGCTTCAAATAAAGGCTCCATCTCCCGAGCCAATTCCAACAACTCAGGAATTATTTCTTTTGTTGCAATTTCAACGTTCATAATCATTTCTCCTGGTTCACTATTTGATATGTTTTCACTGTTACATATAATCACTGCATTCTTGACTCTATCTGCTTAATCGTCTTTTTATCCAATATTCCGCCAAAATGCGCATTTTTACACCACTCAAATTATATCTGAAGCATTAAATTTCTTTATTGTTATTTCCTCAACATAATCCTTCTTAAGTTCCGACAGCCTCTTAAAATGCTCAGTCCTGCCATGAGCTGCCTGTGCGCTTGCATTTGTCCATGACTCAACAAGCAATAAGCTGTGCTTGTCATCAACCGGATAGTAATACTCATAAAAGAGATTCCCCGGTTCTTGCTTTGAAGCTGTAATAATATCCGCCTCTTTCACCTTCTGAAGAAACTCGTCCCTCTTCCCTTTTTTAACTTTGTATGTCACATGCATAAGTATTTCATTATGTATGGTCTTAACGGCATCCTCATAGGAAGCAGTTCTGCAGACTCCGAAGTATTTTCCGAATTCCCGCGTCCACATATCCATCTCTTCTTCAATATCCGTAACCTCATTCATTATGAACACTACATATTTACAAGCAGTCTTGGCCATTTCCGGAAGCAGAATTGATAATCCCCATTCAACATCTTCCTTTTCATCTTCAAAACCATTTCTTGCATCTACAATCAAATTGCTTGGATACTGTTTTAGCAGCTCTAGTGCATAAGTTGCCGGCTTTCTATAATCCTCATGGCAGCAAAATTTCTTCCAAGTTAAGAGCACTGCCTTATCTTTCTCTATGTACTTTACATTACAGAATTCCGAGTCGAATTCCAATTTACTGTTCATTAGAACCCTCCTTTTTTTAAGTTTTTTATTTTTCAAAGACCGTTTATTTAGTTACAGATAGCAATCCAGGTCATGAAGTTCTTTTATTTTTGCAATATTTTTTATTAAGTTTTTTCGCTTATTTTCTGAAAGATTGTAAACTTTGGTTTCATATTCCCAAGGAATTTCACCTAATGTTTCAAGCACTTCAGAATGTACTGCTTCCCTTGAATAATCATATCGTGTAAAACCGATATATTTAAGGAACCCATATTTTTCATCAGGTATTTCTTTAATTTCCCCTGTGTATTTAAAATTGTAAAGAAGTATTATTACATTATAATTCTCAACGATTTCATTATTTACCTTATCAATTAAATCGGATATGAACTCCCCGCTGTATGAAAATGAATCCAACGCCTCAGCAATACTATTAATTCCGTTTTGAAAATAACGTGCTTCACGAAAATCCTCATCATACCTACCAGTCTTAAAAAACTTCGAAAAATCAGAAAAAATCTTATCCCCATCATCTGAATAATCTTCCTGCATAAGCTCTTCGAGCAGCTCCTCAGATTTTAAATACCCCAACCAAAATGATACAAAGCCTTCTGAAGTGTAATCCATAGTTAAATCTCCGATTTCATTTTTTTCATCTCTCACATACTCATAATTTCTATTTCCGATATGTATCTCCCTATTTTGATTTAGCTGGTATGTCCATTGGGATTTGATTTTCTCTTTCCAATAAAATCAGTCGATACGACCTTATATACGCAAACGCCGTTTACCTGCTTTTCAGTAAAGGTAAAATCCTGTTTTGACTGATGTTTCATTAGAATTGTCAAGGCTTTGCACTTCTCAGTGATATCTTCTATAAATTCCACATGCCCGAACCCAAGAACACTCTCGAAGTAATACCCTGAATTACACGGATTTTCAATATAACCAAGCTTACCTTCATATGTCATTTCAAAGCATACAGTATTGTTCTCATTCAAAATATCAATTTTGCGTCCTTCTTTTGCGCTATGAAAATATAATGTTAATGAATTATTATCAATCACATATCCGAAATTCAACGGCACAACATACGGCATGCCTTTATCCACCATTGCCAGATGGCATACCTTGCATTTTTCAATAATACTCTTTATATCCTCAATATTTGGTACTTCCCGGTCTTTTCTTCTCACCCTGCATCCCTCCCGTTTTATATTGTTCAATATTGCTGAAATGGGTACTCTGTTATTCCATTATCTTAGGTTCGTCCGCATTTGACTTGAATATTTGCTTAAGATTGTTATATATTAAGGCTCCATGCGCATTTCCGTATTCCTTACCCAAAGCAGTATATAATTCATGTTTAGTTTTAGCTCTTAGCATAAATGTAAGCTTCAAACATTCTTCAATACTATTTTTTAGTGCAATTTCCTCAAATACCCCTGTATATCTTTTATTCATTGCGGTTATTGAAGCTTCATATCCCTTGTCCTTACTTATTATGTATGCGTACTCAACCTCTTTCCTGCCCACTAAAACACCTAACTCAGCAATAATCTGAAAGTCAACCGAATTTTTGCCCGGTTTAACACTTTCAATAAACTGAATGTCCGCCTTACTTGCTGAACAACGATTTTTTACATTTGCGAGCTGCATGCCTTTACTGTAAAAAATCAAAACAGTATCTTCCTCTGAGAGCATTTCGACACCATTCAAGCCATTTGACAAATCATTATCTCCATCAACTAAAAATATCATTTTCATTATTATCTCACCACCTATTATTAAACTTATAATACTTGAAGCTACTTAGACAAATCGTACTCTGAATACTTTTCATCCCACACAAGCTCATGGTCATCAACATGAACATGCCATTCTGCGTTTTGGATCCTGTTTCGAATCGCAGCAAGCAGAAGACCCCAGTGCTGAACCCCTTCCCATAATGCTTCTTTAGAATTGTCAGGAAGTCTTGTTGCTCCTTCAAAAATAATATTACATTCCGATGGATCCTCTTTGTCATAAACGCAGAACGTTTCCCAATTATTATAATCCTCAATTTCTTTATCTACCGAATACTCAGCTATTAAACGGTCAATCTCCTTCTGTTCTGTATCAGTTAGCGGCTTTTCACGCCTCGCAGCATAATAAATCGAAATACCCATAATAGCCTCCAAAAAAATCATAATAGTTAAACTTTTGCAACTCCGTTTTTATTAATTCAGTTGCTATATCTTTACCAACATCAAGTATACTTCTCATTCAACAGCCCTTTCAACTCGATTTCTCTTATCACTTTCCCTTTTTACTTAATCACCTTCAAAAACAGCTCTTTCAGCCTTATCGTTTTTCAAAAATTCTATCAAAGCATTATAATCAACTATGTATTTCATATTAATATACATTTTATAATTTTCTAAATCATCCACAAGCTCTCTTATTTCATCTCTTTTGAAACAGACACTACTATAATAATCTTTTAGCTTTCTTAGATATAAATAACTGCTCCATAAAGTAGTCTCAAAGAAAATTGCATGATGTAATTCACATGTAAATTCCAAATATCCAATTCTATTATTTTTGCTGTCATATTCAATTATGTCAAGTGCCACTATATCTGTCCTTCCACTTAAAATAAGCTGTGCCGAAGCTTTTCGCAACTATTAACAGCCATTCTTTATCCTTTTCTTCAAGCATTCGCCTCAACTTATTAATTATCTGAAGAATCTTGAATATAAACAGCGAAAATCCGTTTGCAATGCTACAACTAATCTATATTTTACCATTTGAAAAGATAAAAAACAAACCTCACTTGGAGGTTGGCTTTTCAATATGCATTTTACATTTACAATTATACTTTTCAAACGGCAGTATTAAATTTAGAAATCCTCATCTTCCATTTTGGATCATAGGGCAATTATCATTAATTCGCGACTTAAACAACTACGGCTTCTAAATAAGTCAATCTTGTATGCTTTGTCTGTTTTCATTTTAACACTCCTAAAAGTTTTATTAGACATTATTCAAACAGTAACTTCATAGGCTACATCAATGAAGTTTTCATTTGATATGTTATCAGTCAGCTTTTGTATCAGTTGTTGTAAACTTTCAGGCATTTAAATTTAGCCCTCCATTTAAATACTTTTTTGCATTGTTTCAGGGCCTATCTTTTTATAAATCTCAATGGGCTCATCTTTACTGCTTATATTTTTTAAGTCATCATACCATTTTTCATTTTTTAAAGGCAGTAGTTCATGCAACTTCTCTATTAAAGAGGTCCAACCTGGCATATCTTCAAAAACTTCAACAAATTCTCCATATTCATAATCAAAACATAAACATGCAACTTCTTTACTTATACAGTCATACTTATAATAATTTACTTTATAGATTTCGTCCCAAAGAATTTCAAACCCAGCTTTATCGGTATTAATAGAAATCCTCTTTTCATCAAACTCAATCATAAAGCACCACCCTTATACTTATCTTTCATCAAAAATCAATTTTACCAGACATAATCCCATCTAAAAATTCTAAAAATGAAGATGCAACTTTCTCACCCTCTTCAAAATAGGGTTCGAACGAATACAAAACTGCACCAAAATCAGCCCCAACATCCAATGCGTAATAAGCATAGTCATTTCTCACACACAAAGCCACAGGTAAGTGTCTATCCCAATATTCGGTTATTTCCTTTTTCCATTCACAATCATCTTTTGCTGCTTCCAAACTCATCTTTTCATATTCATTCCAGCTAAATGCTGAATCAGATGTTTCGCTATAATCGCTAATACACAAAAACCAAGACTTTTCATCTGGCATAGCGCAAACATCTACTAGACTTATGAATTGTATAAATTCATCAGGAATTTTTTTGTATCGAGCAATTATGTTACTTGGAAAATCCGGGTCTATACACGTTCTGTCCTGAATCTTCCACCCCTTCTCTTTAGCCCATGCTAAAAATTGATTTATTTTTCCCTTCATATGAAGCCCCCTCAAAATTGCTAATAATTTCTTTCAAGTGTTGCCTAGCGAAGCTAGAGACATAATGGCACTGTGTGCCTCTGACCGAATGGAAATTAGTGAAATCAGACAAGTTATTTTCCGCTGTTTTACGCATGTCATTATTCGGCTCAACACAATATACAGTGCTACCTTTTTCAAGCAGTGCATTTGACAAGATACCTGTGCCAGAACCAATGTCAGCAATAATAGATGTACTATTCATTCCAGCATCATTATACAGGTAATCTATAAATTCTGCTGCATAATTTGGTCTTGCCTTTGCATAAACTGCAGCCCTTCCTGTAAACTTCAGCGTATTATCCAAAATACACCAGCCTTTTCATTTTTTCCTCACCCTATCCAATTAACATGCTTATCATCGTCTAAATTATATTTCGGCAACACAATGTCGCGGCTTTTTCATCCGATGCTCTTATAACGGTCTACTTTTACGACGCCAATGCACTAGACCCCCAGATGCGGCTAAGACGCCCCGTGACTCAGAAGCGGCCACGGATTGGAGCTCTTTAAACCACCTAAACAAGTTCACCATAACACCATAGCTCACTAACACTTTTAAAATCCTCGTCAAAAATTTTTTCTAAGTAGCCATTTTCCATAAAACCTTCAGGAATAATCAAGTTCAGTTCTTTTGACAAGCTCCTTTTTTGAGATAATTGAGTCCATTTTTGATAATCATTATTCCGATCAAAAAAGCCTTTAAAATAATCCTCACTAAAAAAAACAATGATTTGAGAATGCCATAAATTTGGCCAGTTAATACATACAACAACTCGTGCTTTACTATCTTTCTCAGGCCTATTCTCAATAAGATGCTTGACTCTATTTATTAATGTTTGAATACATTCTTTCCTTGCAAAAGCAGGCGTTTTGGTTGAGTCAATAAATGTCTGTGCAACCGGAAGATGCATATGCCAATACTCTCTGTGGTTACTCGAATCGGGAAAATATTCAGTTAACATATATATATTACTAATCATCGAGTGACATTTCCTTTTTGCACCACGCACTTTTTTCTTGTTTGAATATCTAATATTCATGATTCTCATTTGGATCACCAATTACCCCTCTTTAAGTATAGCGCACGATTACGTGTCCATCTTCGTCTGATTTCTGCTAACATAGGCATCTGAGACATCCTTGAATTGGACCCGCGAAGCCCATACTGCCAGATGACTTTCCCTTGTCCACCTTGTGTATCAAAGAACAACCATGACTTTCCGACACAGCAGAACAGATGAAAACAAAAAGTTTTCACACTAACCGTCCCCTAGGCACAAATTATGCAAAGTCGCGTGCCCTATGAAGTAACGCCGATGTTGGCCTTAAGTATCAAGTAATACCGTAGTCGATACTTACACCATGGAAAATTTCTTTCAACTTATGACATAGGCCCTCTCCCGCAGTAGTAAGATTGAAGCTAGTGTCAAATTCCCTATATTCATACCATACACTTTCATCTCTATAATAACACTCTCTGTGATCATCCCTATTATTCTCATCTGTACCATTTTTAAATTCATTAAAATTTACAGTATATTCTTGCTTACCAATAGTAAGTATAATTTGGGGTGAATCCTGTTCTGTCAGTAATAATCGTATATGTTTGAGTTCTCCCATAACATGATATCGCAAATACAGCTGTATTGTATTAATAATATATTCACTCAATTCATTTATCCAATTTATTTCAAGCTCATCTTCTGTATTTTCTAAATCACTCATATAATAAAGCCTCCTTTTCTTTATAGCTACCCTACCGAACTTCCCTAAGAATCCCCAGTTGACTGGGGTGTCCTTATGCATTATCTTTCACATAACGTTACACTTCTACGACGCATATGAACCGTACCCACAGAGCACATCTATCTGACGGTGTTCGTCACCTAGGAAGCATAGGCGAGCAGTGAAGTAGAGCGGAACGACCAGCCCAGCGAATCAGTGTTGCACTGCTCGCACTTCTGGATGAACGTCAATGAAGACTGAATGAGCCCGGTACTTGTGTCCTTGCGCTAGATGCATTGTTATATTGATGGATGGCACCCCACGAAGCCCAGCGGCCACAGACGGCTGCACCTTATATCCTTTGCCAAGAATAATATTTATTAGTCCTTGATTCTACTGCATTTGAACCGTTATTTTTCACAATTTCTAAATTCTCTTCTATCACATACCCGTAACTTTGTTTTAAAAAGGATAACTTTTCACACTCTTTTGTATCTTCGCATTCCCAACATCCACTAAATCCTTTTTCCTGCACGCACTTCAGTGCAACACATTTATGGGTTTCCCCTGCAAGTGAACATCCTGATGCTTCCTTACATGTGCTCTTACATTGTAAACTTATTATACCTTCAAGTGTTTTTATAAACTCAGGCATGTTTTTAAACACTTCAAAATGCTTCCCAACTTTGTTCCACATTTCAACCTCATCAAGATCAAGGTGTTTCCTCATAGCTTCAGATGCGCTATTATTGCTTAATATTTTAAGAAACTTATCGAATTGATACTTTTCTAGAATTTCTTTAAACTTGCGTGCTGCTTCATAAATCTCTGATTTAAAGAATAAACAATCACAACATGTTAGTCCACATGGACATACCATTTTATCTTCCATAACTGACCTCCCTAAATTATTATTAAAGAACCCACTGAAGAGCGCACCTTTCTGCCGTATTTCAGAGAACGTCCCACATATACAACATCCTTGAGCCTAACCTGCGAAGCCCATCTACCTGGAGGTGGATGTTGAACACACAGATGCGAATTTCCTTTACAACATCAATTACAAGTATCTTTGGGAAACAAATCGGCAATGAAGCTAACCACCGACACTATAAATCCAATAAGAACAATGAAAAACTCTCTTCCATTCAAATTTTGGCTTAAACCTGGTTCAAGATGTACATAAATTCCTGCCAACATAACTGTAATACCTAGTAACATAAGTTTTATTGATATATTTTTCATAGTCCCCTCCCTAATTTCTGATGTATAGCATAAATCTTTCTATAGGGATCTTGAATATCCTCACAAGTTTCATTATCCATTTTTGTAATACAGAGACTGCAACCTTATTTAATTGCCTTACTATATGAAATATGTATACGCTTGTCAGCAAATAGCAATATTACTGCCCAAGCAGTTATTGAAATTTCAATTAAAAATGACCAATGGAAAACAAAATTAACTATCCAATTCGAATGCTGCGAAGGTATTTCAATCAATTTTATTACACTGCTTTTTAATGGATAAAGCCAAGCTATTCCTCCAGTCAGCGTATCTAAAATTAAGTGAAGAAACCAACTTATCAAGAATAAAAGATAAATTTTGAATAACTTTTTTGATTTATCCAATAAATATATAGGTACTATAAACACGAAAGCAATCACTACTGATAAAGGAATATGAGTAAAATACAGATGATGAAATGTTGCTTTCTTATCAACCAGATAGAAATACAACAGGTCAAAATCAGGCCATATGCTGAATAGAAGGCCATATCTTGAAAATGATATATTTTCGCCAGCTATTCTATTGTAATACCTTGTTGTGATATATCCAGCCGGAATATGAGCTATCAGCATATTTAATCTCCTAAGGTAATTGTATACGTTTTCATACCCCACCATTTATTCCCTGATTCTATTATTGTCTCGGTCAGCTTTTCTGTCAAGTTTATCTAAAAAAGTGCAACAAAAAAGCCCGATATAATATCGAGCTTTTTAAGTCATCCTAAAATTTTTTTAACTATCTGGTTGATCATTTTGCCATCAGCTCTGCCTTTAACTTTCGGCATAACTGCCTGCATGATCTTTCCCATGTCTCTTGCCGAAGATGCCCCGGTATCGTTAATCGCCTCTTTTACTATCACTTCAAGCTCTTCTTCAGTCAATTGCTGCGGTAAGTATTGAAGCAGAATGTCTATTTCGGCTTTCAAATTATCTACAAGATCCTGTCTGCCGCTTTTTTCGTACTCCGGCAGCGTATCTCTTCTTTTTTTGACTTCCTTGGCTATAATCTCTATAACACCATCATCATCAAGAGTGATCTTATTATCCTTTTCAACCTGAAGCACTGCTGATCGAACCAGCTGGACAGTATTCTTCCTGATGACATCCTTATCCCGCATGGCAGTTTTCATATCTTCCAGCAGTTGTTCCTTAAGGGACATAGTTAAAGCCTCCCTGATTATTTAAACTTTCTCTTTCTTGCAGCCTCAGATTTCTTTTTTCTTCTAACGCTGGGCTTCTCATAATGCTCCCTTTTTCTGACTTCAGCCAATACGCCGGATTTAGCGCACTGCCTTTTAAACCTTTTAAGAGCACTATCTAAAGATTCATTCTCTTTAACTCTAACTTCAGACATGTATTTTTCCCTCCCTCCGATGGTAACAATTGTGCCAGGAATAAGCTACATCTCTTAGCGCAAATTCTAATGGGAACCAAACTAAATACAGCACACATTATATTATATATTAAATTTGAAATTAAAGTCAATAGAAAAGCCTTTTAACAATAATATTTTTGCTGTATTTGAGTTATTTATATTAAATTTGGTCCCAAATCCTTACCGCCTATTAGATGATAGTGGAGATGAAAAACTGTCTGTCCCGCATCTGCTCCGCAATTATTGATAAGGCGGTAGCCTTTTTCGGCAATGCCAAGCTTTTCAGCTATCTTATTTGCAGCTATGTGAATATCCGCAAGTATACTGCCGTTTGAAGGGTTTATTTCCTTTACATTTGCTATATGAACTTTCGGAACAATCAGCACATGCACTGGAGCAACAGGCTTTATATCTTGAAATGCGTACACCCTGTCATCCTCATAAACTTTTGTTGAGGGTACCTCACCCTTTATAATCTTACAGAATAAACAGTCATTCATTGTCTTCACTCCTTTTTAGTTATACCTGTCTATAAATTTAATAAATATAAACTTTATCCGGAAATCTGCAGCCTACTGCTTTATCTGGTTTTCAATCACTTTCAAGGCTGCTTCCAAAGCTTCATTTATTTTTGACGAATCCTTGCCGCCGGCCTGAGCCATATCAGGACGACCGCCTCCACCTCCGCCTGTTATTTTGGCAATGTCCCTTACGGCATTCCCCGCATGGACACCCTTTTCAACCGCATCCTTCGTAGCCATTACAACAAAACTGACCTTATCCCCATAGCCCGTAGCAAGTACGATGACTCCTGAGTCCAACTTGTTCTTAAGCATGTCACCCGTATTTCTCAAGGCATCCATATCAAGCTGGTCAAACCTTGCTGTAACGATCTTAATACCTTTTATTACAGCTGCATTGGATATAACATCCTCAACAGAACTGCTTACAAGCTTATTCCTCAATTGTTCTATTTCCTTTTGTGCACTCTTGATTTCGGAATTAAGCGAATCAACCTTCCTTATTGAGTCTTGAGGGCTTGATTTCAATGCCGCAGCAACCTCGTTAAGAAGCTTTTCTTTCTCATTGAAATACGAAATTGCTCCTTCGCCTGTTAACGCCTCAATTCTTCTGACTCCTGCAGCAACTCCATTCTCACCCAATATTTTAACAAGCCCGGCTTGTGAAGTAGTTCCAAGATGAGTACCTCCGCAGAATTCAAGGCTATAGTCTCCGATTTTAACAATCCTGACGATATTGCCGTACTTCTCGCCGAACAAAGCCGTTGCACCCAGTTTTTTAGCTTCCTCTATTGGCATTTCCCTGACGTCGACAGGAATATTCTCCATGATCTTTTCATTTACTTCGTTTTCAATTTTCTTCAGTTCCTCCTGAGTTATTGCAGAGAAATGAGAAAAGTCAAATCTCAACCTATCCGGCTCAACTAATGAACCGGCCTGTGCGATATGATCTCCCAGTACATTTCTGAGAGCCCTCTGCAATAAGTGCGTCGTAGTATGGTTTCTTGCAATAGAAAGCCTTCTCTTTAAATCAATACTGGCCTTGACCTCACTCCCAAGCTCAATAAGCCCTTTGTCTACAGTACCGATATGCAGGAATTTACCATCAGGGAGCTTCTTGCAATCATTAATCTTAACCGAGCCTTCCTTACCTGTAATATAACCGGCATCCCCTACCTGTCCGCCGCTTTCTCCGTAGAAAGGAGTCCTGTCAAGTATAATTGTGACTTCATCACCCTCCTGAGCGTTATCGGCAGCTTCTCCGTCTTTAACAATCGCCTTGATTACAGCTTCACATTCGTTACTGCCGTAACCTAAAAACTCAGTTTTAATGCTCTTATCAAGCTTGGCAAATGTATCGTCGCCCCAGGCTACGTTTGCCCTGTTTTTTCTTCCTCTTTCTCTTTCTATATCCATTTCCTTCTTGAAGCCTGCTTCGTCTACGCCTAGGCCATTCTCCTCAGCTATTTCTCTGGTAAGGTCGAATGGGAAGCCATAAGTGCCATGTAATTTGAATATCATGCTCCCATCCAGCATATTCCCATTGCTGCTCTTCACTTCCTGAATGTAATCATTGAGTATTAATAATCCCTGGTCGACTGTTTTCTGAAAATTGTCTTCTTCAATTTTTATAATCTTCTGTATATAAGCAGCCTTTTCAGCTAACTCCGGATAAGCTTCCTTCGATTCATTAATTACGACCATGGCTACTTCATACAGGAAGTTTTTATCAATCCCGAGAAGTTTTCCGTGTCTGGCAGCCCTTCTGAGAAGCCTTCTCAAAACATAGCCTCTGCCTTCATTTGAAGGTATAACACCATCAGATACCATCATGGTAGTACTTCTTATATGGTCTGTAATAACACGAATTGAGACATCTGTTTTTTCGGATTTTTTGTATTCCACTCCTGCTATCTTACAGATATAGTTCAGTATGTTGCGTACAGTGTCAACCTCAAATAGGTTGTCGACGCCCTGACAGATACAGGCAAGTCTTTCGAGTCCCATTCCGGTATCTATGTTGGGATGTGCAAGTCTGGTGTAGTTTCCTGCCTCGTCCTTATTGAACTGTGTGAAAACATTGTTCCAAAATTCCACATACCTGTCACAATCGCAGCCAACCCTACAATCAGGTTTGCCGCAGCCCTTTTCCTCACCTCTGTCAAAATATATTTCCGAGCATGGACCGCACGGGCCTGTGCCGTGTTCCCAGAAATTATCCGCTTTTCCCATTCTTACAATTCTGTCTGCCGGAATTCCAACATTCTTATTCCATATTTCAAAAGCTTCATCATCATCTTCATAAATGGTGACCCATAATTTATCAACAGGCATTTTCAGGTCTTCAGTCACAAACTCCCATGCCCATGGAATAGCTTCCGTCTTAAAATAGTCACCAAATGAGAAATTACCCAACATTTCAAAAAAAGTACCGTGTCTGGCTGTCTTGCCTACATTTTCAATATCAGGCGTCCTGATGCATTTCTGACAAGTTGTCACCCTTTTCCTCGGGGGTTCCTCTTTTCCTGTGAAATAAGGCTTTAAAGGAGCCATACCGGAATTTATCAATAAAAGGCTCGCATCATTCTGCGGTACCAACGGAAAGCTCGGAAGCCTCAAATGGCCCTTGCTCTCGAAGAATTTCAAGTATTTCTCGCGTAGTTCGTTCAACCCTAATTTCTGCATCGGTGAATCTTCCTCTCAGTTATCAATATAATAATATAAAATTCAACTTAATAATTTTTGTTTTAAGTAAACTGTACTTTGTCAATTTTCAACTCTTTCTGACTAACATCCATATTTAATATATAAAAGTATGGCACAAGTGTCAAGAATGAACATAAATTGTAGGGAATTCGAGGCTTGAATATTCATAATCAGATGTTAATTATTATACGATGGCCTCGATAGCCCTTTTTGTCAGTGCTTTTATTATGGCGGCTACCGGAACGGCTGTAAGCATGCCCAAAATGCCGAAAAACTCCCCCCCGATTAATACTACAAGTATTGTTGTGACAGGATGCAACCCCAAACCGCCCTCAATTATTTTGGGCGATATGAAAGAGTTGTCAATTTGCTGTACAACGGAAAAAGCTACAATGGTCCATACTGCTTTCATGGGAGAATCAATAAGGGCTATGGCTACTGCCGGAATTGCGCCTATAAACGGGCCGAAATAAGGTATTATGTTTGCGATTCCGCCTATACAGCCTAATACAAACGGGTATTTAACTCTTACTATAATAAGGCCTATTATTTCAAGAGTCCCTACAATCATGGCCGTAAGGAGTTGTCCCTGAATAAATTTGGACAATATCCTATGGATGTCCCTGCCGGCGCCGATAAGCCCGTTGCGCCACCTTCTCGGGGCTAAGGAAAGTGCTGATTCCTTGAAAAACTCCGCATCCTTTATAAAATAATACGCAATTACCATAGCAAGTCCAAAATCAAAAAACATGGTAATAGTTTCAAAAAGCGTAACTAATGACTTTTTGAGGATTGACATAATATAATTTTGTGCTGTTGTAATACTATTTCCTATTTCCTTGAATATCGCGGTTTTAATGTCATCCGACCAGTTACTGGTTTTGATGAATGATACTATTCCTTTAAAAATACCTTGATACTGGTCAGAAATCTGGGGCAAAGTAAGCATCAGTTCCTTAGTGTTTTTAATGATCTCCGGAACGATAAAAATAGCTGTGGTGATCAATACAATCCAAAAGCAGGCATATATAAAAATAATACTCACAGTACGTGAAAGCTTCCGGGCCTCAAGCCTTTGAACCAAAGGGATAACGAGGTATGCGATAATTACAGCTATAAAAAAGGGGGTAATAATCTGGTAAAATCTCTTCCTGAATATATAGATAAAAAATAATAAGGATATAATGATTATCGAAAATATTATGTAAAATATAGCACGTCTTTTTTTGTTAACCATGCCCAAACTCCTTTAATTTCTTATGCTTCGCCAATAAATAAAATCTAATAATAAAGACTGGAGTTACCCAGTCTTTTGAGGATTAAAGCATTCGATCATTTGGAAGCAATGCTTAATATACTTGATACTCTATTCCTGCTGTTATCTGAACAAATCTACAACATCACCGATAACATGTCCTGATTTCCGTATCAGACTCCTACTGTTCCTCATCATTCTTTTTTTGTTCCTGCTGCTCATCATGTCTGAATTCATCATGGCACTTATCGATGCGCCTATAAACCCTCCGACTATCAGTCCTTTAGTAAAACTGTTATGCATAATTTTCACCCTTTCATTTAGTATAATTCCATCTCTTTATTCCTGATCTTGCCAAAATATTATTTGCCAAGAAGTAATTTTTTAAGGCCGCCGCCCGTATTACTCATTTCATCGAGCGCCTCCTTACCTACCAAAATGTTTTCTTCACTGAATTCTACCTTGCCGAACAACGGCAAAATTCTTCTGCCCTGCACTATATCCTGAATCAATCCGTCTGAAATCTCCACGCCTTCTATCGTACCTGTTCTGTAATCGAATAATATGTCTTTTACAGTTCCTACGTTTTCGCCGTTTTTTGAGTAAATCTTGAGTCCCTGAATATCTCCCCTGTTTTTCAGCTCTTCTGAGTTTTTAACGGTTTTGTAATTTTTAGCACAGGTACAGTCGTTCACAATAAGTGCATCATTGCCAAGGCTTAAAACATCCTTTACAAGTATGACCTTCCTATCAATACTGCAGCCTTTCCGCTGAAGAATGAAAGCCCTTGTCTCCTTGGTTTTCGGACAAAAAATAACATCCTCGACAATCCCGATTTTTTTGCCGTTTTCAACACATATTACAGGCAGTCCCAAAACCTCACTATACCTTTCCAAGCCAATCTCTCCAATCAAAAAATAACTGTAATTTAAATTTCTATCTGTACATTATTATCTCATCTTGCTGTAAAAAAATTCGCACTGAGATGTTTGACAAAATTTACATCAGAATATAAAATACAAAGTTAAAAAGAGTATAAAATAATAAAGAAACAAAAGGAGCATTATGATTAACGAATTCAGAAAACTCGGTTTAGAGCTGCCGACTGTTTTAATGCCGGATGAAAGTATAGATTTAACTAAATGGGCTGTTGTTGCATGCGACCAATACACATCGCAGCCTGATTACTGGCATGACGTCGAAAAGCTTGCAGGTGACGTACCCTCAACTCTTCACTTAATATTCCCGGAGGTATATCTTGAAGAGGATGGTTCCGAAGAAAGAATATCCAAAATAAATGAAGCAATGAAAAGTTATCTTGCAGACAATTTACTTGTCCCACAAAAGCCGGGCTTTATACTTATTGACAGGAAAACCTCCCATGCCGCATCCAGAAAAGGTTTGATAGTCGCACTGGATCTTGAAAAATATGATTACAGGAAGGGCTCCCAGACACTGATACGTGCAACTGAAGGCACTGTTGTCGACAGGCTGCCTCCAAGGATACGTATAAGGCAAAATGCATCTGTTGAGCTGCCTCACATAATGGTTCTTATTGATGACCCTGAAAAAACGGTTATAGAACCAATAGCACAAAAGGCAGAACAGTTGGATAAACTCTATGACTTCGAGTTGATGCTCGGAGGCGGTCATATCAAGGGTTACAAGGTGGACTCCGAGGATATGCTTTCATCAATTATAAATGCACTTCAGAAGCTTGCCGATCAGCGCACCTTTGAAGAAAAGTACAAGGTCGGAAATGACAAAGGACTTCTTCTGTTTGCCGTCGGTGATGGGAACCATTCTCTCGCTTCCGCAAAGGGTCACTGGGAAAATGTCAAGCAAGGGCTTTCTGAAGCTGAACAGGCTGAACACCCCGCAAGGTTCGCTTTAGTAGAGTTGGTTAACGTGCATGATGAGGGACTGGAATTCGAGCCGATTCACCGTGTTGTGTTCAATGTAGACCCAAATCAGCTTCTTGAAAGTATGGTTAAGCATTTTGAAAAAGAAGGCTGCAAAGCTGAAATACTCAAGCATGCTACAAAGCCTGAAATGAAGTCTGAAATGGAAAAGCTTTCGGCATCCCAGGCACACAGCATTGCTTTCGTAACCAAAGATACTTTTGGAACTATAAATGTCAAATCTCCTTTCTGCACTCTTGAAGTAGGATCACTCCAAGCATTTCTGGAGGAATACCTTAAGGAAAACAGCAGCATCAGGATAGATTACATTCATGGTGAGGATGTGGTTGACAACCTTGGTTTAGCCGAAGGCAATATAGGCTTTTACCTTCCGCCGATGAATAAGAATGATCTTTTCAAGACAGTCATCCTTGACGGAGTTCTACCTAAAAAGACGTTTTCCATGGGAGAGGCCGAAGAGAAAAGGTTCTATCTCGAGAGCAGAAAAATCGTAAAATAGATTATACTGTTCAGTAAGCTCATAAACCACAGGAAGCGTTTGTCGCTCCTGTGGTTTTGTTTTGAAAAACTTTTAACTAGTAGTGCATTCTAACTATACTAGTCATCCTATTTGAAATACCCGTTTAGCTTAATACTGCTGATTTTTAAATAGTCACCGTCACCTGACAAGGTCACAAAATAATCGTACTTATATGTATCTGTCTTATCGCTGATTCCGTTAATTTGCCGGACGTCAGCTTCCATCTTCACTATGTATTTTTTATTTCCGTTTGTATAGGTTGGATGAGGTGTAATTTCAAAGCCTTTAAAATTAATAATTCTTTGCATTATCGGCTGCAAGGGGAAAGCGTCAACGTCAAATTTCTGCTTGTAGTCAGAGCCGACCACAATTATAGTTTTACCCTTTTTACCTGCAGCAACTTTAAATTTGTCCAACAAGCCTTGAAAATCAGCCTGCCCTTTATTCCATTTAACCTTTAAAAGCTGCATTCTGTCACTGTCAATGCTCTTCAGGCTATTGAAGAAATCCTGAATCAGGTTCTTTTCCTGTTCATACTGTTTCCCGTCATTCCCGTTTATGTATGAACCCGAGGAATCCTTTTCAAGGTTGAGGCATGAAAGTCTGGAGATAAAATCGTTGTTCAGCCTGAAAAGCCTGTTCTTATACCCATACTGGTTTGCAGCTTCAGTAGCCTTCAGTATCTTAAATTCACCGTCATCTTTGATTATTTGTACGTCATATCTTGCTTCAATTCTCATCTTTGAAGCAGGCTTGCCGTCCAAAGTCCCAGTCTTTGTATAAGTCCTGTCAGCGGGATTTTCCTTGTACATGCCGATAAAAATACCGTCCGGGATGCACCTGGCCATAAGGTCTATCTTCACAAAATACAAATAGTTGTTTCCGTCCATGCCTATGAATTCTGACTTTATTGAAGGCTTTTCTTTTCCCTTTATGATTTGATAATTTACTGCGGTAAAGCCGTTAACACTGACAAAACGAGGATAGTGCAGTCCGATTTCGGGGTTGCCCTGCCCTTCATCGATTGTCTCCTTAGCAACGAAACCCTTAATTTTTTCAGGGACAGTTCCTGTGACACTATTTGTAATATAGCTTTCCGGCGGAGATGCAAAGAGCTTGGTGTAATAATCTTCAATAAGCTTGCTGATGCTTTCATTGTCAGATGCCGCTATTACATACTCACCAGGTGAGATAACTGCATCGTCCTTGGCCTTTTTTCCTGAGCCGCACCCCGCCGCAATTATGGGCATTAATACTACAATTGTTATTATGCATAGTTTTTTATACATGTTTTTACACCTCATTTAAACCTAAAATATGCTGTACAAGTATTCTTTCAGTTTAGTATCAGTAAATGAATTCAGAAGCGCATCCCTTCCGGGAAAATCTATTTTTGTCTCATCTGTCGAAGAGCCAAATACCTGTCCGTTATATATATCTGTAATAAGAACCGCAGCATAATCTCCATTGTCCAGATTGCCTAAATTGGAACCGCCAGAAAGCACTCTGGGTATATGATCCGTATCATCGGCAGCCGACCCTCCAACGAAGCTTCCATTATTTACAAAACCTCGTCCGGCTGCAATAATTGAGCCCCATATACTCGCACCTCTTCCCACGACTACCTTGCCCATACTGATAATAATTCCCTTAAAAAAATCATTTACAACAATCGTTCTTAACGGATCTCTATTAACAATAAAATAAGACTTGTCATCCATCTTTGGCAGTGTTTCCACCTTCTCACTTGTTAAATTCCTTATGCCCCCGAATATTTCTACTGAGTCAGGGTCGTAGCTCTCAGCACCCACAGCCATGTTGACAATGTACTGGAACAAGTTGCTCCCCTTAGTGCTGTCAGGAGATGCGGCAAACGTGTGGGTTATGGTATCTCCCGGGCCGTCATCGGTTCTTGTAACCAGATTTTCACAGCATTTCGTCAGGTATCCTTTAAGTTCACCGAGTTTGCCTGGCATTTTTTCATACCAATATCCATACCACGGGGTAGACGATGGATTGCCAGGCTCTTTTCTATCTATCCAGAAGTTTTTAATATTTTTTACATCACTGATTGGTTCCGGCACATCATATTTGTCTAGAAGGCTGTCAAATACTATATCACTTTGAGTAACAGCACCCTGATTAAAGAGATAAAGTCTGTCATTTGCAGCCATGCAATTTTTGCATAGACCGGTTATCGTTAAAGGAAGCTTTGTTTTTAGATTTGCATCAGGCAATTTATTTCCGCCTTCCGGAAGTCTGCAAGCTTTAATATAACCAATCCAATCTTCTATTTTCTGATCACTTTCTGCATCTACCGTATCCCACACTTGGAATAGATTTAAAAATCCTGAATATAAGCTTGAATGCGCCTTATAATCTTCTTTCAGCTTATCATTATATTGAGTCCACAGGCCTGAGTACGATTTGTAATAAGGTTTATTTGCAACCTTATCCCAAAGTATTGAAGAATTTTCGATCTTGCCCTTAGCTGAACCGCCCTCCAGCTTGAATGTTGCACCGTTGATAAAAACATCCCCATTTATGACAATGCGTGACAGAAGGGATTCCGGTGAATATCCGAAATGTACCGGAGCACTGTTGACTATAGCACTTGAACTGTCATGATTTATGGCATCCCCCTCAGACAAGCCAAAGTAGCTGCCATTCACTGCAATTATTGAGTTTTCGCCGTTCATTTCAAGGTCATCTGTTGTATACGCATTTCTGCGGACAATCAACTCATCATTCTTTCCGAAAACCTGAATACACTTGGCAATGGCATCCTTGGTTATGTCAATCCTACTGTTGTCTGGTATGTTATTATATGGTCCTGCCCTGATAAAGCTCCTTGATAATGCATAACCGTCTATCTTTAATTTTGCATTAGACCTTGCATATATTCCGCCATTATAGTATTGATTGTTTTCATTTTTCTTCTCCGGAGAAGTACCATAAACAATTGCATCACCCGTTATCGTGGCACTAATATTTCCACACACCATAAGGTCTCCTATTGTATTTACAGCTGTTTCAAGCTTATACCTGCTTGGCAGGGTAACTACAATTTGTTTTTTTGCATATACCATCTTATAGCCTGTGTTCTTATAATTGATCTCCGCTTTCAAGCCTAACTCAATAGTTAATTTTCCATCCTTTTCATTAAATACAGGGTTTTTGGGTATATGTATTGTTACCTCGGCTTTACTGCCATCACCGACATCAATAGCATTGGAATTCAAAAAACTTTTTGATACCTTTGTGTCATTACATATTTGATCAATGTACCCATTAACAAAATTAAGATTATTTCCATCATATTTAATCTTCGCAGTGTAATCCGCCGATACACAATTTCCCTGAATGCTGTCGAAGCACCTTTCTATAGCCGACTCCCCGGCATAATAGGCATAATCCATTTCAGATTGGAGCTTATTATCCCGAAGACCCTGTACAGCAGCATTTATTAATGCAATGCCTATAACGGTTGTTACACATAGTACAGTCAGTACTATCGTAAAACTGGAACCTTTTTTGTTAACTAAGCTTTTCAACATTTTCACAGACCTCACGGTAAAGAGTTTATATCGACTACAATACTTTGTATCAGCTTATCCGAACTGTTATATATTTTTATTTTGTATTCTTTAGTGCTAGCCGCATTTGTTGCATCAGGACGACCGAGAAATGTTATCTTATATTTGTAATCTTTCGTCATTGAACCACTTGAGCCTGTTATCCCTATAAAATCCGATTCGGAGTTGACAGTAGACAGCGAGGCAATATCATAATTACCTCCGTCATATGTTGTAAGTTTATTGCCTTCCTTCAAAGCCTTGGTGACATTTTCCTTGATCGTCCTTGTAAGGGCGCTGACCTTAATCTGCTTTTCATTTTGCCTGACCATTAATGTTGAATTTGTAAACATTGCAAGGAGCGGAACAGAAATTATCCCCAATATGGCAATAGATACAAGAACCTCTATCAATGTCATTCCTTTTTTCCCGGAAATCAGTTTCTTTAACATACTCTCACCAAAATCCCTATACTATATATACTTTTTCACCTTTATTGCTTCCGACAATAGGATTGCCTATACGGTCAGTGATTTTCACCCTTCCCGGCCGGTCCGAAAGTGTGATGTAAACCTTTTTAGCAGAATTATTTGAAATAGCCATATTTAGTCCAAGATCGCTGTTTTCCTTTACGTTTGTATCAAAATCAGCCTGGACATACAGCCTTACATAGTCATTTTTCAGTAAAGCTCCGGAAATGCTGTATACTTCATTCGAATCGTTTTTGATGCTTATGTTATACCCGTCATTGGCAAAGTTGACATTCACATCCTTCATAGACTTTGTCGTTATACTCATTAATTCCGAAGGTCTTCTTATTCCATGAACCTGAAGATTGTCCCCGGGATAGAAGAACGATTTTTCAAAGATTGCTATATCCGAATCCATAACGCTGCTGCATCTTGTAATATCCTTTACAGTCCCAGCGTCCTCATTACTTCCACCTACTTTATTACCTGTATTTGGTTCATTAATTGCTATGTCTACATCATCGCTCATAGTTTTAGAGGGGGCTGCTTTATTGACTGTGCTGCTCGTTTTATTATTGCCCGTTTCTGTCTTAGAATTAGCGTTGGCTGCCAAGGCTGCTGTTTCAGAGCCTTCAAGGAATTTACTGAATTTATGTCTGCTGTATTCATATAGTTTGTCAGCATTTTCATTACTTAAGGAATAAAGGCTCAGAGATATTGCAGCATCAAACTTCCCGCTTGCTTCTGCCTTAACCTGCTTTGCTGTCGGCGACATTTTGAAGCTGACCACCCGTGCTTTATTAGTTCCGCCCTCAATATAATCGATGAGATTACGAATCTCTTCATAGGTGAGGATTGTATTGAAAGAAATATTAAGTTCGTAATATTTATCTTTACCGGCCGTTTCAACAGAAAGCGGGCTATTGACTGTAATTCCCGACAATTGCTTCCCTATAAGAACCGCAAGCTTTTCTATGTAATCTATCCCATCAATCAGATTTTCACCTGCACCCAGGTATTCCAGCATGTGCTCATTGCTGACTGTCTTGGTTTTAAGCTCTGCCTTTGTATTGGGAAGGGCCTTCAGCTGCTTGTCCAGAAGTGCTTTTTGATCCAGTGCGGATGAAATCTCCTGCTTTTTGTCTCTTACCTCAGGAAGAACATTGACTAAAATAACCTTATAAAATATAAAGCCGTATAGAATTACCCCAAGAACCGCTAACAGGATCTTTTCCCTATTGCCGATTTTCATTTTATTTACCACCTTTCCCGTTCATGGTAAATGTATACTCAAAATTGTATTTTGCATTATTATTTGGTTCAGAGAAATTTCCGAGGTTGTCGGAGGTTTCAAAGAACCCAAGCCTTTCCACATTGAGCAGAAACTCTGCCGCTGTCAAACCGTTTGGCGCTTCCCCGCTAACTGTTACCAAATCGGAATTAACACCTATTTCTTTTATAGAACAACCTCCGGGCAGACACTGCATTATTGTATTAAGAACAGCGTTTGCGGAACAGCCCTTTGTATCTATGTCCTTAAGTATATTTATCTTGCTGTTGATTGAATTGTTAACATCATCAAGCTGCTTATTGACCGTCCTTACCTCTTCATATGTCCGGCTGTTCAATTTTTCCCGGATTGAATCCAACCTGGCATTAAGCGTCTTCACATATATACCGGGAAACAACAAAGAGGCGGCTGCGAATATTACAACCGCAGCTGCTATAATGACTGTTTTAACTGAAACAAACTGTTTTACCGCTTGCTTTGGCATTTCCGGTGTCATACTATCTTCCGGAAGAAGATTAATATCTCTCACTTAATTCCCCCCTTGTATCTCTTATTTTTTATATCTGATTGAAAACTCTGTAACTATCGGCTCCCAAACATTGCTTTCTCTTGAAATGTCCTTATTCGTGCGTTCAGGAAGTATTTTGAGTACAAGTCTGTCTCCATCAGGACTTATACTTAAGCTGCTTTCTGACGTATCGAGCATGTCTACGGCTATTGAACCATTGAGCTTAAGAGTCCCGTCAGAGAATTTCCAGGTTTCAGTTGTGCTACTTTCATCTGAAAGTATTATAGTAATGCTGTTGTTCTTTATCCCACCGTCCGTAACAATCTTTGCTTCTTCAACGTCTTTTCTGATACGCTGGACTACATCAGTAACTTTGTCCTGCTGGCTTATATAATTCGAGCATGCTGTGTTCGTTCTTAAGCAATACATAAGAAATGTAAAAATTAGTGGTAATGTAATTGATACAATAGCAACCGTCATAATAAGTTCAATTAGAGTGAATCCTTTTTTATCCCGTATTTCCATATCATCCACCATTTTATAAAGGTATAGTGGGAACATTAGCAATACCAACGCCCCCACATTAACAGTTATAGGTTATTTAACAAATACATTGCTTGCTGAAGGCGTAACCTTAACATTTTTTTTGTCAGTATATACATGAATATTATATCCGTTATAAGATTTATACTGAGGTTTAAAATTATCGAAGTCAGGATTATGTCCAGCAGGTGGTGTAAGCAACGGTCCGTATTGCTTCAAATCCCCATTTGCAGTTGTTGTATAAATTACATCTTGCAGCACCTTAATAAAGTTATTGGTTGCAGTACCATTATTTGTATCTACCGCTCCCGTTCCTGCTATTGCAGCTGCTGAAGTAGTGTATATCTTCTCAAGTGTATAATCTCCTGAATCAACCATATAGGTAGTTAAAACTTTTTCGATATTTTGAGCCTGCTGTTCATCCGCACGAACCCGGGAGTTTTCAACCATGCCCCCGAATATATTGAATGCAATTAACCCCATAACTGCCATTATTGCAAAGACTATTAATAATTCAATCAATGAAAAGCCCTTGTTGTTTGATACTTTCCACATTTTTTTCACTTTCCTTTTGGGTTGCTTATCTCCGCTAAATTTTTTCATATTATCTCCCCCTATTTTTAAGTTTTATATATTAATATTTCTATTAATACCATCATTTTACGTAGGTATACTTTGATACATTTTAAACATTGGGTATAGAATGCTTAAAAGAATAAAACTTATTACCATAGCCAGAATGATTATTATTACAGGACCAAAAATGGTTGTAAGGTTCTGGAGCGATATCTCTGTTTCCCGCTCATAAAAATCTGCAGATTTTTCAAGTGCAAAGTCCAGTTCCCCTGATTCCTCTCCCACTCTTACCATCGATATAAGCATCGAAGGAAAGAATCTTATGTTGTTTAATGGTTGTGTAAGCCCTCTGCCTTTTTTAACCTCTGCAATCACATCATTAATCTTATCTTCAATAACGGCATTACCAATGATCTTTTGGACTGTTTCAAGCGCCTGTATTAATAATATTCCACTTGAAACCAACGTTCCTAAAGTTCGGGCAAGCCTGGCTGTCGTTATGTTTCTTATAACTTTTTTTGTTATTGGTATATGTAAAGTAAGTTTTGCAATCATCATCCGTCCGTCTTTAGTTTTCGCATATCGATTCAAACCAAATACCATCCCGAAAATAAGGAGGATAATGAGCCACCAAAAATTCTTGAATATATCGCTGACACCGACAACTATTCTAGTCGGCAATGGAAGATTAGCATTGAATTGCCTTAAGACGGCAGAGTACTGCGGGAGAACAAAAGATAACATTACTATCAGTACGGCAGCCGCAACACAACATACAATGATTGGATATATCATCGCTCCTTTTATTCTCTGTACAACTTTTGCTTCATTTTCATAGTATTCAGCCATTCTTTTAAAAACTCTATCTAGCTGACCGCTTACTTCTCCTGCATCCACCATATTTACAAGCAACTGAGGGAAAACATTTGTATGGCGTTTCATTGCCATTGAAAGAGAAATGCCTTTTTGAATATCTTCTTCAATATCTATCAGATATTCCTTCAGTGTAGGGTTGGAGGTCTCTTCCCTTATAACTTCCATTGCTGACATAATAGACACTCCGGCTTCAAGTACAATTGCAAATTGCCTGCAGAATACAGCCAGGTCCTTAAGCTTTACTTTTCGTTTGAATATCCCTATTTGAGTTATGTCTGTTACGAAATTTCTTTCCTGTATCTCAACCGGTGTTAATCCCTTATTGCTTAATAGAGCTTCCAGTTCTCCCTTATTGCCGATTTTGATCTGCCCGGTGAAAATCTTTCCGGACTCATTTTTGACCTTGTAATTATATAAAGGCATATTTTATCCCCCATTTAACGATATGAATGACGAAATTAATTTATGACACTTTTTTGAAGTATAGAAGCTTAATCACGATATTCCGGTTTAGTAGGGTTCATATTCCTTTATAGGGCCAGAAGCTTCTTGACGTTGTCTATGTCTACAGCATACTGTGCCACACTTTGGCAGTCGATCAGCTTGGACTTATATAGACCTGCTATGCTGCTGTCCATTGAGAACATGCCGAATTGAACTCCCGTATGAATGTATGCATTAATCTGATGAACCCTTCCTTCACGTATCATGTTGGCTATTGCCGGCGTCCACAGCATTAGTTCGGTTGCAAGGACACGTCCGCTTCCGTCTGCCTTTTTTATAAGCTGTTGGGATATTATGCCCTCCAAAACCGTTGACAGCTGGCTTCTGACCTGTGACTGCTGGTGAGGCGGAAATACATCTATTATCCTGTCGATTGTCTTTGCCGCTCCAACGGTATGCAACGTAGATAATACAAGATGTCCTGTCTCAGCAGCTGTCAGAGCTGTCGCTATTGTCTCCTGATCCCTCATCTCGCCAATAAGAATCACGTCAGGGTCCTCTCTCAATACTGCTCTCAGTGCGTTTGAATAATTGTTCGTGTCAACTCCTATTTCTCTCTGATTAATTACACTCATTTTATGCTTATGGAGGAATTCAATGGGGTCTTCGATGGTTACTATATGGCATTTCTTGTTGTCATTTATGTAATCAAGCATTGATGCCAGGGTGGTAGTCTTCCCGCTTCCGGTAGGCCCTGTGACCAGAACAAGCCCTCTTTGTTTAAACGCCAGATCACATATCTTCTCAGGAAGCCCCAATTCAGTTATTTTAGGAGAATCTGACGGTATCGCCCTTATTGCAATTGCATATGTGTTTCGCTGCTTGAAAACATTTACCCTGAATCTGGCCCTGCTTGGCAAAGAGTAGGAAATATCGACCTCTCCCTTGTTCAAAAGAGTTTCATAGGCCTCATTAGACAAGCACTGCTTCATAAGGTTCTCACAATCCTGAGGAACAAGAACGGGCTGATCAAGATACCGGAGGTCTCCGTTAACCCTGATAACAGGAGGAATACCTGCACATATGTGAAGGTCTGAAGCAGCGTTCAGAACAGTACTTTCCAAAAGCTTGTTTAAATTCATATAACCAACCCCCACATCCATCAGTCTTTGGTATGTGTAACTCTCAGCATTTCATCAATAGATGTTATTCCGGCTGTAACCATGTTGATACAGTTATCTCTTAAGGTATTCATGCCGTTGCTGACAGCAGCATCCTTAATAGAATCCGCAGCAGCATTTTTCGCTATCATACCCCTCAAATCACGGTCTATGCTCATGACTTCAAATACAGCCACCCTGCCCTTATAGCCTGTATTATTGCAGGCGGGACAGCCTCTGGGCATGTAAAGCTTAAGATTATTGCTTCTGTCAATGTTCATGGCTTCCATTTCACTAAGTGTAGGTATATACTCTTCCCTGCACTTGACACACAGCCTTCTCACAAGTCTTTGTGCAATAACTCCAACTACAGACGATGAAATCATATATGGTTCTATCCCCATGTCTATCATTCTCGTTATGGAGCTTGCAGCATCATTGGTATGAAGGGTGCTTAGAACCAAATGCCCTGTAATAGCTGCCCTGGTTGCAATCTGCGCCGTTTCGGCATCGCGTATTTCACCGACCATAATGATATCCGGGTCCTGCCTTAAAAAGGCTCTGAGTGCCGTTGCAAAGGTAAGTCCTGCCTTGGTATTGACCTGAACCTGATTGACGCCCCTGACTATGCACTCGACAGGATCTTCAACAGTAAGTATGTTGACATTCGGTTTGCACAATTCACGCAAAGCAGTATACAGCGTGGTTGATTTACCGCTTCCCGTAGGCCCTGTTACAAGAACTATTCCATGCGGGTTGGAAAGTATGTCGTCAAACTTCCTGATATCTGTGTCAGTAAAGCCAAGCTCTTTTTTAGGAACATTAAAGCCCTGCTTGTCGGCAACCCTTATAACAACCTTTTCCCCAAACATTGTAGGAAGTACAGATACACGGAAGTCATATTCCTTTCCGTCTATGTTCAGACTTATGCGTCCATCCTGCGGAAGCCTTTTCTCGGCTATATTGAGCCCGCTTATTATTTTGATTCTTGCAACAAGCGGGGAAAGGATCTTTTTCTCATACCTCATTGTTTCAACCAGTTGACCGTCAATCCTGTACCTTATAAGGACACTGTCCTCATAAGGCTCTATATGTATATCGCTCGCTCCGCTGACAACGGCATTGTTGAATACGAGATTCAGCATCTTGACTATCGGTGCATTTTCTACATCGCTGATTTCAAGGGTATCTTCTTCCTTCGATGCTTCATTTATTTCTATTGCAATTTCCTGATTGACTTTCTTTATTTCTTCCTCGAAGTCTATTATCTTTTTTTCGCTCCCTGTTTTTGAATCAGTTTCAGAGGCTTGGTAATGCTTATCGAGGATAGCGTTGATATGAACAGAGCTTGCAAGCAATGGAATAATCTCCATTCCTGTCGCAAGTCTCAAATCATCTATGCAAAATATGTTTATAGGATCGCTCATTGCAACCTCTAAAAAGGTATCATCCTTCTGAATAGGCACAAGCGTATATCTGCGGGCAATATTGGGGCTAATCAGCTTTACTGTTTCTTCAGGAATTTCAACATTCTCAAGGTCAATAAAAGGAACCTTGAGCTGCTTTTCAAGAAATTCATAGAGAGTTCTTAAGTCAAGATACCCTCTTTCTACCAATATTTCGCCAATTCTCCCGCCATCCTTGGATTGAATCGCAAGGGCTGTCTTAAGCTGTTCTTCCGATATGATGCCCGAATCGGTCAATTGTCTTCCGATCCTGTCCTTAGCGCTTTCCCGTTCAAGCTCCATCTCTTTTTTAAAATTTCTTTCAGGGGTAATCACTTTTTTCACGGAAGATTCATGTGATTGGTCAGAATTGTTAGCTTTATGAGTGTATCCTGTAGTTTCATATTCATCGGGGTAGAACTTTTTAAGCTTCTCCCTAATTAAGTCCGGGTCTGATAAAACTGGTCTTATTTCCAATGAGGCAGCCAGATGAAGGTCATCGATTGCAAATATATCTGTAGGGTCTTTCATTGCAACGGTCAAAACTCCTTCATTTATCTCAATCGGTAAAGCTGCATGCCTTTTTGCTATGCTTCCCGGTACCAATGAGATTACTCTGACAACATCCTTAATTGCATATTCCTCAAGGTCTAAAAAGTCTACCTCAAGTTTTTTGGCTTTGGCCTGTATTATGTCTTTCTTCGTAACATAGCCCTGCTCAACAATGATATCTTCAATTTCTCTTTTTGATTGTAATTTCAACAGCAATGCCTCTTTAAGTTGTTCTGAAGATATTTTGTTTTCCTTAAGCAGCATTTCAGTTATGTCTCTTTTATCCGTTATCATTAAGCCACCCCCTTATTGTAGAAAAGAACTATTATCGTATTTTACTTTGGCAGATAAAAAACCAAGAGCCATATGTAATTATTTTACATATGGCTCTTGGTAAATATTCTCACTATTCAATTTTCAGTTGTTTTTTGAATAGTTATTAATGGCTTCGACTCTATTTAGCTTACTGTCGAACGGGTTTGATTTTATCCATATCCTGTTTTGTTATTTCCCACCAGGTCCCTGCAGATTAGAGATTAATCCATCCATTGAACCTTGTTGGTTGAGTCCACAATTGTGAACTCCAATTTAAGTTTGACTACTATATACTCTCCCGTTGATTCATCATAATAAATTTCGTCGTCGCTATATCCCGAAGGCTTACTATCAAAGAAATCAATATTGCAGATCAGAACATCTACCGTTTTATTTGGGAATGCAGCCTTCACAGTATCGTAAATGTCCCGGCACCATTTTTCGGCAGCACTTTTACCTCCGTTTTTTTCGGCTTTAACCAACTCATTATACTTCTCAGTTCCTAATTGAACGTATACATCCACTTCGTTAGGATCTTTGCTGTACTCGGAAATCAAAAAGTTGTCGAAATTAAAATTATAGCCATCAACACTGTAGACCGGGTAATTGAGATACATGTAATAAGCCAACTCGTTATAAGTCATTTCAGGATAGACCTCTTTTATTACAGCCGCTGGGCTTTTAACAGGCCCTAAACCGTCAAGCATAGGTTTCAATTCATTTATCGGAATTGCATAGTTGAGGTTTTGTCCTTCAACCATTACCGAATAATTTATTCCTACAACATCCCCGTACATGTTCACCAAAGGGCCTCCGCTATTACCCTGAGATATCGGTGCTGAAAACTGAATATCATTGTATTCTTTTCTTGTTAATCCTCCGGGTGAATCGAGGCTGCTTATGTTGCCAAAGGTTACAGTAAGCGACATTCCAAGCGGATGCCCCATAGCAGCTATATCCTCACCGTATTTAAGGTCATCTGAATCGCCAAGAGACATATTCGGCATCGATTCTGCATCCTTCAGTTTTAAAATGGCTATATCCCTTTCAGCGTCATATTTTAAAACACCGGCGACTTGATATATAGCATTATCTGCAGTTTTTACTTCAAGGATAGGAGCCATATCGATTACATGATAATTTGTAACAACATTTCCATCCTCCGATACTATAAAACCGCTTCCACTACCTACCTCAACATGGTTAATGTCATATGTTATTATCTTTACTACGCCCGAACGCATTTCAGAAACTTCGGTTTTTCCAAGCAGTTTCCTTATGTTTGTAATTTTTATCGCTCCGACCTCTGAAGAAATACCGTCTTTATTTGTACCTTTTGCAGATACCTTACAATTGGAACTTAAAGTTAATGGTTCAGAATATGTAAGCCACGCTCCATTGTCTATGCAGTACTCTTTTTTTTCTGCATTTCCCCAATTAGAAATGGTAATTGTTACACTCCCTTTTGTCATATCCGTTTTGTCCTGTGTCAAAACCGGAACAGGCGGTTTTTGTTCAACTTTCACATCCTGTGTTGTTTGATTCTGATTGACATTCGGGACTGTTGTTTTAACGGTTTTGTTCCCGATATTAAGCACCGTGGTTTTGGAATCCAGATTATATTCTCTTGAAAGAGCACCTGCAATATCCTTAGCGGAAGCATATATGCTTCCGTTATAGCTGATGCTTTCTGCCTTCAGCTGCTTCCCGTTTACCCTTATTATTACGGAATTTAATATTATGTTTATTTTTTTAGTCGTCAGTTTTTTTACCGATTTAAAATTCGCTTTTCCCGGCATAACTGCTTTTAAAGGCTTTTTATCTGTAATACTGATTGTCTTGGTTTTTGAATCATATATGTAATCAATATTTAAGCGACTACAAATATCCTGTGGCTGAAGATAAACCTTTGCGGAATAACTGAAGCTGTCAATATTAGCGATTTTTCCGCCAAACTTCACTGTAACGGGATTAACTACAATACTAATTGCCTTTGATGAGCTTGCAGCAAAAACATACGAACAGCTTGCTGTAATAATTGTCAGAACAGTGAGAATTAAAAGGAATGTTTTTAGACGCTTATTCATTTTTTCTCCATTTCTATTCAGGGATGATAACCCAAATTTTGATAGTATGATAATATATTACCACTGCTTAAAAACAATTACAACACTTAAGCAATTCCATATATGCCCTTAGCCGATGAACCAAAAAGTGCACTGCAATTTCAAATACTCTTACCGGCAAAAAGAAAAGCTCAATTGAGCCTGTATAAATTTTATGTTGAAATTATTTTTGATATTTTACGGTTTTAAGCTTGAACATAGCTTTACTCTGTTGATACTTTACAAGTATTTTGCTGCTATCGGCAGTGTACCATGCGTATATATTGGGATAGCCGGTAAGGCCTATGTATTGCAGCTTAACCTTAAAGCACTTAAACGTGCCTGCAGGAACAGTCACTTTTTCCTTTCCTACAACAACAATACGGAAAGGTTCTATCGCTGCAGAATTAAGCACACATGTCCTGATTCTCCTTGAATAATCTTCCTTTATAGGAAAAACTCTTGGAATATGGAGCAGTGTTTCATTATCATAGAAAACCGGCGGAAGCTTTATGCTTTTGCTTTTGGTTTCTTTCCCAAACTTTCCGGTAATATTGAGCTTTTCCCCATAAACACCCGAAAGTTCAACCAACTTACTATCGGCTTTTCCCGGATTATCATAAATAAAGGAGCTGATAGGCTTTAAATTCTTATAAGAAACGATAGCTCCCGTCCTGTATTCACCCTTTTTCTGCATATAATTGCTATTGATCTTATATGTAGTCTGACCATTGGAAGATACTTTTTCAATAGTATGTATTACGTCAGCTGTAGGCTTTCCTTCGTTTGTAATAGAATATCTTGCTTCCTCATAATCCTTCCAAGGTATCGTTACCTTCTCCCATGTCTTTCCTTCGTTTTCAACCTCTTTGGAGCATCCCGAAATGAAAGCGGTCATTGTTATAAGAACAGCTGTTATAATAGATACATATAGTGTCTTCCGCATATTGCCTCCGTGATATAAAATTTACATGAATAAGCTTAACAAATAGCATTATCCATGATTTTTAAATATATGCTATTTTAAAATAAATGTCAATAACACAACTTTCCCACTTTCAATACAGCCGTCATTCTCAGAGGTTAACTATATCAGCCTTCTTTCTGTTTTTTTCCCTTTCTGAACATTTCATAAGCCCCCATCAATAAAAGGAATACTCCAAACCATTTTCTGAGCATTGCACCCGAAAGAGCCATCGCCATCTTCGATCCTGCATAGGCCCCTAAAAAACCGAAGATTATGATAGGAATTGCTATTTTGAAGTCTATCCTCTTATTTCTTATATGTATGATAAGAGCAATCACGGCAGTTGGAATAAAAAAAAGCAGGTTGACGCTCTGAGCCGTATGCTGATCCGGCCTCACAAATAAAACCAGCGCAGGTATTAGTATCGCTCCGCCGCCTATACCCATGCCGCTAATTACACCCGACAGCAAACCTATCAAAAAAAGAATCACATTGTCCTCCTTGTAAAACTTAGATTAACATTCGCAAAGCAGCCGCAAACATAACTACGGCAAATACCTTTCTAAGCAGATTGCTCGGACATATATCAAGCAGCTTCGCACCTATGTATCCGCCTGCCATTCCACCCAGTATGACTTTTACAGTAAGACTCCAGTTAACGTAGTTATTCGAAATATAAAAGAACGAGCTTAAAAGTGTAAGCGGAAGTATTACGGATATAGCTGTAGCATGTGCCTTATGCTCTTCAGTGTCAAGCAGCAGAACCATTGCCGGAACTGCAATGGTTCCTCCCCCTGAGCCGAACAAACCATTGGCAATACCCGTTACCAGACCTATAACAGCACACTTTGAATATCTTTTAATCGATTTATGCTTCTTATTGTTCAATAAACTACCCCTGCTTTGAATTATTTTAATTAAATCTTGGCGGCAATAAAATTATTCTTTGCATACCCTTGCTTTTTATATTGGAATATTTTATAATTTAAAGTGAGTACTCACTCATTTTTATTTTTACAAAGGAGGCTTTCACTTGGATAACATTGATTTTTCAGGCTCCGGTTTATCCGAAAAGGAAGAAAAAATATTAAATGCTGCAATTTCTATTTTTTCCGAGAAGGGCTTCAGCGCTTCAACTACCAATGAAATTGCTAAAAAGGCCGGTGTGGCGGAAGGAACAATTTTCAGATATTTTAAGACAAAGAAGGACATTCTAAGGGGAATACTTATACAAATGATACAGATTATCGGCGGAAAAGTCGTAATGAAGCCCATTGAAAAAATTCTTGCCGACGCAAAAGACAAAGACATGAAGACTCTCCTGAAAGAGATTTTCTATGACCGTATGGAGCTAATGGATTCCATCTTTCCGATGACAAGAATAATTATTACCGAAGCGCTGTATCACGAAGATGTCCGCGAAGCCTTCTATCAGAATGTAATATCGAAGGCCGTGGATGTATTTGAAAGCATCTATGACAATATGGTTGAAAACGGTCAGATTCGTGAGGGATTACAGTCAAGAGCAGTAATGAGAAGCGCTGTAGGAAATATGTTCATAATGATTTTACAAAGAAAACTATTTGGTGATAAATTCCAAGTCGAGGATATGGGTAAGGAAGTTGATGATATGATCGATGTTCTGTTGTATGGAATATCTCAAAAATGAAAGGAGTGCTTTTGCTTGAGTATGGATTCGGTAGTGGAAGTTACGGACGTTAATCATCAATTTGGTAAATTTACGGCCCTGGACAGAATAAATGTGAATGTCAGAAGAGGTGAAATAATCGGTTTTCTGGGCCCCTCAGGGTCGGGCAAAACCACTCTGGTAAGAGCCATTGTCGGCATGTTCAAGCCAACATCAGGCAAAATAAAAGTTCTCGGGAAGGATATGCCTACTCTTTCCATTGTTGACCATATCGGGTATATGGCACAGTCAGATGCTCTCTATGAAGACCTTAATGCCTATGACAATCTTTTCTTTTTCGGTGCATTGTATAATCTGAAGGGAAATGAAGCAAAAAGGCGGGCTGAGGAAGTTTTGTCGCTCGTACTTTTGAAGGAGCATGCAAAGCGATCGGTTCGTACATATTCCGGCGGTATGAAAAGAAGGCTATCTTTAGCTATAGCTCTGCTGCATAATCCGGAGCTGCTGATACTTGATGAACCGACAGTAGGAATCGACCCCGTTCTGCGCAAGCAATTCTGGGATGAATTTTTAAGACTTCGGGCTAAAGGTACAACTATAATAATTACAACGCACGTAATGGATGAAGCCGAACACTGTGACCGTCTTGCTCTAATCCGAAACGGAAATATAATCGCATCAGGCACCCCGGATGAATTAAAGAAAAGCTCAGGTCAAACAACGATTGAAGGAGCCTTTTTATATTATGGACAGGACAAGAAGGAGGGAAAAGCCATATGAGAGCGCTAATTGTTGCAAAGAGGCTCATTAAGCAGATTGCTGCGGATAAAAGGGCAATAGGGCTGATGTTTCTGGCTCCTATCTTTGTCATATTTCTTTTAAACATAATACTTTCATCAGCCAAATCAACACCGGACATCGACATCGTTTCAGCTCCAAGAGTGTTTGTTCAGGCACTGCAAAAGGATGCCAACGTAAAAAATGTTGTTAGCGAGAAGGAAGCACTTAAACGCTTAAAGGACGGAAAGGCTGATGCATACATAAATTTCACGGGCTTAAAACCTGCAATCACTCTTGAGGGCTCTGATCCCAGCGTCACCGGTTTGATAATGAATGTAATAAAAAATACCCTATATAATAATGCATCAGAAGTACCCGGCACAAATCCAAGCCCTTCGGCCCGGTCAAAAGAGTTTCAGCCAGAAATGAAATTCATTTACGGTTCAAAGGATATGTCTACCTTCGACTATATGGCACCAATGTTCATGGGCTTCTTCATTTTCTTCTTTGTATTCCTCATTGCAGGTGTTTCTTTCCTGAGGGAGCGAATCAGCGGCACTCTCGAAAGGGTTCTTGCAACTCCTTTGCGCCGTTGGGAAATTGTCTTGGGTTATTTCCTTGGCTTCGGACTTTTTGTAGTGCTGCAAACAATTGTGATTCAGCTTTTCATTGTTTACGGCATGAATGTCGTAAATAAAGGAAGCTTCTGGCTCATACTTCTTTTAAATCTCATACTTGCAGGACAATCCCTTGCATTGGGTACGCTGCTTTCATCTTTTGCTAGAAACGAGTTTCAGCTCTTCCAGTTCATCCCGATTGTAATAGTTCCGCAAATCCTTTTCAGCGGCATATTTGATTTAAGCACAGCCCCGCAATGGGTATACGTATTGTCAAAAATCTTTCCGCTTACCTACGGAGCAGATGCTCTTAAGGATGTAATGATACGTGGAAGGGGCATTACAGATATTCAGCTGGACATATATATCCTGGTAGGCTATGCCATTCTCTTCCTGGTGCTTAATACGCTGGCTCTCAAGAAATACAGGAAAACGTAAAAGAACTGCCTCAAAGTATATTTTGAGGCAGTTCATTTTTAAGGAATTATTCGGTTACCAGTGCATACGCAGAAATCTTACGAATACGCCATGTAATCAACATAGATGACAGGTAAGAAACGATCAACGTGGCTATACCAAAAAGGGCTATCCAGTCAGGCCTTATTACATAGTTTGCTTTCATTATGCCCATCGAGCTTTGTGCAAGTGTCATAGCCGGATTTGTCTGAGTCATACCAAGTATGCATCCAAGCGCTATGCCTATCAAAATCGGGAAAACAAAACTGATCGATATTTGATTCATCAGCTGCAAGGTAGTAAAACCAATCGCTTTTTGTATTCCAAGCTCACGTCGCTTCCGGATAATTGCTGAAACAATGACGAAATATAAAACAAGAAGCACAACCACAATTGTTATAATAATTGTTCCCACTCCTATTTTAGAAACAATGTCAACATATGGTCCCATTCCTTCTTCTAAGAATTTATCTCCGTTGGTTACCGAAACAACCTTATCCCCGTATTTTTTCTGAAGTGTATCGGTAAACTCTGCTGCGTCAGTGCCTTTATCAAGATAAATATTCAAGCTTGTTTGCTGAAAACCGGGGTAAAGCCGCCTCATACCATCAAGCGTTATTGAAGCGTTCAGCCCCCCCATTGCAGCACCCTGAGAAAAACCGGTAATAATAAACTCTAAATGTTTATCTCCATATACAAGTGTGACATAATCCCCAATCTTTTTATTAATCAGTTTAGCTAGGCTGCCGGCAAGCACGATTTCATTCTTATGACGGGGATACCAGCCCTTATAGACGGTGTCCGTTTTCTTTGTACTGTAGTCTTTCATCACAGTAACACTGGTATCACTTTTATTGATCTTAACAGTATCAGTATCTACGTACTGTACTTTCTGAACATGCTTCATATTTCTTATCGCTGAAACGATTTCAGAATTGTCCAGCGCCGGGTTGAAGACGACAACAGCATTAGACAACTCAATGCCCGGTGTTTCGGCAAAAGTGCTTGTGTCGACTACGGTATTATAGAACATAACCAGACCGAAAGTACCGGAAAACCCAACTGCAATCATAATGATAATAATCATCAAGGTCTGCTTCATGTTCTGCAGATTTGATTTGATACCTAGTGTTATAGGAAGATTCCCTCTGCTTTTTTCGAGGGGCATATGATTTTTTCTGAAGCTGTGGGTTACAATTCCGCCGCGCAGAGCTACGATCGGGTTGATTTTACGAACACGGCGTGCTGCAAAGAATGATACTGCAGCAACCATCAGCAAGATAAAGAATAACACAAACCCGCTAATGGAGCCGTCAAAACCCTGCTTCCAATTTAATCCCGTTTGTACAGCAAACACATTGGATACGACCGGTATGGATAGATAGGATATCAATATTCCCAGCAAGGAGCCCGCAAGTGCAATGATTCCGTATTGTTCGATTATGGCAAACATGATTTGCCAACTGGTATACCCAACAGCCTTCAAAGAGCCTATTTTTGTTATATCCTCCTCAATGCTGTTTCTGATTCTGAACCGGACAATCATGAGACATACAATTGCAATAATTATAGAGAAAATAACCATCATTGCGGCAGTTACGGTTGCCATCATCGTTCTTGACATCTTTACAATGGATAAATCAAAGCTGAAAAAACATTCTGACATATCCGGTGTTATTGAAAGGCCTGAGCCATGATTTATTTCACGAATACCTGTTTCAACCGACTTATCCACCTTTTTCAGATTTGCAAAGACTACAGTGGTATGATCCTTCGGAGATAGTTCTGCAAAGGCTTTTTCATAAACCTCCTGTGTCATATATACACTCATGCATCCCATATCCAACGAGCTAAAATAGACATCCTCAGTAAAGCCTTTGATGGTGAATGTCACGGATTTATTGCCATTCTTAACAGTGAGCTTGTCGTTGACTTTATACCCGCCGTTCAACTCAAATGAATTCGGGAGATAGATCGGCATCTCCTCAAAAGATGCACCAAGCGGCTGAACATCACCCATAGTCTTCCACTTTGAAATACTGTACGGGACATCGGATCTTGTCATCAGGAAGGTAACACGGCGGTTACTGCTGCCATATTTAACATCGGAGGAAACCATAAAAGCCTCCCTTTTCTCCATAGCAGTGACATTTTTGCTGTTTTGCAGATAATGCTCCACACCCGGCGTGTAAAGCTTGCTCGGCATAATATAGTAGATGTCGGCTGAATGCAATTCTTCTGCAGTTTTGTCAAAATAAGTACCGAAATTCAGTGTTACCAGAAAACCGAGGTTTAAAAGCATTGCCAGAATAATAAACATCAGTACCAGCGTAACCGTATGACTTTTGGTTTTACGGATGTTGGCGAAGCTGATCATAAAAATTTTCCTCATGCTTACCACCCCATTTCTGTTAGGAAAGCCTGAAGCTTATCATGACGTGTTCTGTCGTTTTTTACATATTTACCAAGATCACAGGAACCGCAAATGACGCCATCGCGAATATAAAGGATTCTGTTTCCGCGAAGAGCTGATTTTATATCATGAGTTACCATGATTATATTCTGACCGTTGTTGTTTACATTTGTTAAAACATCCAGAGCAGCATCACCGGCAGCAGAGTTAAGGGCTCCGGTCGGTTCATCTGCAAAAACAACCTTTGGCTGATTGATAAGCGCCCGAACAATTGCAGCACGCTGAACTTCTCCCCCGGACAACTGTGTCGGAAACTTGTTCCAGATTTTTTCGTCAAGGCCTACCTGCAATAGCAAATCCTTCGCCCGGCTTACGATTGCTTTTCTGTCGTTGCTGACCAATAGGCCGCTTGCCAGGATATTATCCAACACGCTCATATTGTCCAATAGAAACATCTGCTGGAACACAAACCCACAATTTTTACGGCGGAATACAGCCAGCTTATCATTGTTAAGCTTGGCAATTTCAGTCTCAAAAAACTTGATGGTACCAAGGGTAGGTTTATCCATACCGGATAATGCATAGAGCAGCGTTGATTTTCCTGATCCGGATGCTCCCATAATGACGCTGAAATCGCCCTCAAATATCTCTATATCAAGATTTTTCAGTACGTGCTGCTGGATCCCGCCGGTAGAAAAGGTCTTGCAAAGCTTATCTGTTGATATAATTACCTTATCCATATAAAACATTCCTTTCGTTATATAAAAATTAAGTTACAGTGACTAAACCAATTTCATGGTTTAGCACATAAGTGACTAAACCAATTTCGTGGTTAGCACATAAGTGCCAACTGCGGATCTTTTAACCACATTATAGCCGACCAATTCTTAATGAGTCTTTAATCAATCCTTAACCAATTCTTAAATATATACTGACACAAAATCCGCCAGGGACATTTTCACATCTGATTTCGCCTCCCATTTTGTTCATAAGGTATTTGGAGATATAGAGTCCAAGCCCCGTGCCGCTTTTGCCCTTTGAATTGCTTGCTCGGAAGAATTTATGAAGCAGCCCCCATACTTCCTCATCTGAAACACCGTCACCGTGGTCGGCAAAATCAACCCTTAAATGATCCCCTTCAATACGTACCGATACATCAATGCTTGTGTCGGCATACTTATATGAATTTGTGATGATGTTGTCAATAACCTGTGTGAGGCGCAGTTTATCAGCTAAAATTTTGCACTCCGGAATGTGTGGTATAAACGACCGGTTATTATAATCCGCTTGGCTGATAATCTCATATAAAACATCACTTGGCTGTGCAGTTACATTGACTCTGAGTTCCTGCATTTCCTCAAGAGTAGCATTAAACATATTGGTAATCAAAGCATTGATTTGATCCGCTTTGGCGTTAATGATTTCAAGCTGTTTTCTTTGTGCTTCATCATTGGTTTTAACAGCCATTAATTCCGAAACAGCCTTGATAGAAGAAACAGGTGTTTTTATATCATGGCTCAGAGAGGCCACCAGCTCCTTTTTGCTTTGTTTTTCTTTTTCCTCGTTCTTTCTTGCAAGGGCAAGTTCATCCCTAAGCATGTCAAAGCTTTCTGTAAATGCCCCGAACATATTACTCTTGTCCATAATAAGCGGTATTTCTAGATCTCCTTCGGCAACATTTTTTGCAAATGCCTGCATCTTACGAAATGGTCGGAATATAAGCCTGTCAATGTATAGCCCATAAATCAAAATGAATAAAACGATAAGCACAATAATCACTGATGTAATAATAAACAGATTATTGCGATAATTTTGCCAGCGCTTGGTGATGTCATTATAAATTATAACTTTTCCGACCTGTGACTCGCCATTACTGATATCAACAACAGTATCCCGATTTGCAACGGCAGAACTCAGATCCTCATCAAGCCCCTTCCGTGTGGCCGCAATCACAGTTCCTTTTTCATTGATTACAACATAATCAAGTTTGTATTCCAAACATGGTAATCTTGCTGTACCCAATTTGCCCCATTGCTCGGAAACAGACTGAACTATGTCATTGACTTTCACCAGGTCTAGTTTGGATTCACTTGCACTGCGGAACAGGTAGAAAATACCGAAGAGGGCAAAGAATAAAATAATCGTGATTATAATAGTAATTCTTTTTATACTCATGATTTATCCTCAAAAATATACCCGGTGCCCCAGACAGTTTTTATGAATTGGGGTTCATTTGGATCTTTTTCTATTTTTTCGCGAAGCCAGCGGATGTGGACATTCAGCGTATTATCTCCTGTTACTGCCTCACCCCAGACTTTGCTGAAGAGTTCATCTTTTGATATGATACGGTTTTTATTTTGCAGCAGAAAATTAAGCAGTTTGGATTCCATTGATTTTAGTTTTGTTTCTTCGCCGTTTTTGTTGAGTTTTTCGGTATCAGGGTCGAACGAAAAGTTACCGAAGATGTGCACATTTGATTTATCATGCTTATATCTTTTTAAAACCGTTTTAACCTTTGCAAGCAATATGCTAAGTGAATATGGTTTTTGAATGTAATCGTCGCCGCCGATATTAAGCGCCAGCAACACATCGTCATCGCTTGTTCTGGCACTGATAAACAGTATGGGAATGTTGGTAGTCTCTCTTAGTTTTTTACAGATTTCAAAACCTGATACATTACCTAAATTGATATCCAGAAGAATCAAATCAGTTTCATTGTGTTTTAAAAAATTGAAGCAAGCCGACACATCCGCAGCCCAGAAGGTTTTAACTCCAAACATGTTAAAATACTCACATGTACTCTGCGACAGAGCTTCTTCGTCGTCAACAATAAGACAATTATAAATAGACATAAATTTACTCTCCATTATTTAGTGAAGAAAAAAAGGAAAATTACTGTTACCTTTTAATGATAACATATTTCGACAATTTTCACACATTTTTGCCTTGATTATTGCAAATCCTTCTTCACCTTTCCCGTTCATATTTATATTTAGTAAACAATTTCCATGCCTTTACTTATCTTTTCTTTTGGAATAGAATATACCTTACAAACACGTGAACATACATTCATGCGATAAAGGAGAAATTGTATGGCTAATAACACACCCAGCCCTGACAGCTGTGACTGCACGATAATTCACAAAGATCTGGTTGAAGCTGCAAAATGCAAAATGCCCGAAGAAGAAAATCTATATGACCTTGCAGAGCTTTTCAGAATTTTCGGTGACACAACACGTATCAAAATCCTTTATGCCCTGTTTATTTCGGATATGTGCGTTTGCGATATTGCTGCACTGCTTAGCATGAACCAATCGGCAATTTCCCACCAATTGAGGATCTTGAAGCAAGCCAGACTTGTAAAATCAAAAAGGGATGGCAAAGTAGTATACTACTCCCTTGATGATGAGCATGTAAAGCAGATTTTCGATCAGGGGCTTATACACTTAAACGAAAAATAAGGCCTTTTACCACTTTTCATACATTAAACCCACTATTTTCCCATTGAGGTACGCTAGTAAATTGGAAATGTATACAGAAACAAATACCAGCAGAAATCCTATGACCGCATAAACAGCTGATTTGGCTTCCGGTGACATGTTTATGGAAAGCAAAACAAATAAGTCATTATCGAATACTTTTATTGCTGCTTCGTGCCCTGCAACCAGATTGACAATAGGAGCAGCAAGGAATCCCAAGCTTAAAGAATAGAAAGTTACAACAACTGTAAAGTTAAAGATTCCAATCGGAAGCTTCATTAATAGAAATATTATGCTTTTCCAGGATACAGGATCAGTAACCTCATTTTTTATTCTGGTTATCAACCTGTCACATGGCGTTGATGCAGGAAAGTACTCAGGCAGCTCCAGCTTAAGGTAAACGCTAACCAGACCTCTCTCAAATGACATGATCCTTTTTGATGTAAGAAGTACAAACATCAATATGGGGATTCCGATTAGGAATGCAGGTATTAACCCTACTCCAACCGATAGTCCGGTTATAGCAAAGGTAAAATATATTATCCCCAAAGGGAATGAAAACAGCAAATAGAATATGTTCCTATAGCTTTGAGGTCTTATGACAGACAAAAAGAACTCAGTTAAAAATTTTTCCAAAGGTTTAGCTTGTTTTTCCATGTAATCCTCCCAAAAGTTTCAATTGACTTACAATTAAATATACGTAGGTATTATTAAAAAGTCTTATGAAATATTTTATATTTAGCCAAACCTTTAAGATAAGTTGGGAGGAATGTCGTTCTTATGCATTAAATAATAATAGTCAGTACTTTTTGGTGGCTATGACCTCATAATCAGTCAATTCGTGCTCCTCTTTCAGCAGTGACCACATAATGAGGTCTATCCTTTTGTCCGTCAACGGATTATAGCCATATTTTCTGAGCAGGCCTTCCTCTGTGAAACCCAATTTCTGAAGTATCCTGCCGGAAGGTACATTTTCAGGCAAAGTCAAGGCTTGAACCCTGTATATTTCCGTTTCTTTAAAGCAAAGTGAAATAACAGCCTTCAGCGCCTCTGACATTACACCCTTTCCCCAATAGTCCTTTGAAAGTATATAGCTTATCTCCGCTTTTGAACCGTCTGTAAGTAGACCGCAATCACCGATTATCAAATCACTGCCCTTTTGAGTTATTGCCCATCGTATACTCTGCAGCTCTTTGTAGTCATCGATTATTTCTTTAATGTTTTCCCTTGCGGCAAGCAAAGTATCGGGCTTCCAATCATAGAATTCTACAGCATCGGATATACTATGGTAGTAAAAATAATTTTCCGTATCCTTTATTCTAAAATTTCTTATAATTAAGTTCTCTGTTGCAATAATCGGAAGGCCTTCAAATATTTTTGATTCCAAGATATCCTCCAAAAAACCAGTATAGTGTTTCTCAAATACTTATTCTACATAAATCCTGCGAACCCGTTGAAGCATCAAGATTCTCGGATTTTCTTTTGCACAGGTAATTTGAGAACGCACTACTAGTAAAATTTATTTAAATGCTACTCAACAGTCAGCAATATCTTCAGAAGAACGTCATCCCGTGAGTCAGGGCCTGCCATGACTTGAAACTCCCCGGCTTCAACCTTTTTATTCTCATCCTGGTCTATGATTGCAAGACTTGACACTTCCAGCGGAATTGTTATTGTCCGTGTTTCTCCCGCTTTAATCTCAACCTTGGAAAACCCTTTCAATTCTTTGACCGGAGTTATAACGCTGCTTACCATATCGTTGACATACAGCTGCACTACTTCTTTTCCGTCAACTTTGCCTGTATTGGTTATATCCACACTTGCCAAAACAGTATCATCCTTACCGCACTTTTGCTTAGAAAGTCTTAGATTGTCGTATTTGAAAGTCGTGTAGGACAGTCCGTAACCGAAGCTGTATAACGGTTCTGCAGGAAAATCAACATACTTTTTGCTGTGCCACCCCGGCTGATGGTTGTAGTAAACAGGCAGCTGTCCTGAATGGTAGGGAAATGAAATCGAGAGTTTGCCGCTCGGGTTCACTTCACCGAATAGAATCTCCGCCGCTGCCTTCCCGCCCAGCATTCCGGAATTGAAGGTTTCTATAACTGCATCTGCATTTGCGGCAACCCAGGGTATTGAAAGGGGCTTTCCATTTACTAAAATGACTATAAGCGGTTTGCCGGTTGCTTTTAGTGCTTCAAGCAACTTCTGTTGAGCTCCTGACAAGGAAAGGTCAGCACGATCCTTGAATTCACCGTTTTGCGCTATTCCGTCACCCACGACCACAACAGCCGCATCTGCTTCCATGGCACAGGCTGTAGCCTTAGCTATATCCTCATCGGCTTCATCCATCAGGTCACAGCCTTTTTGATGCAGAACCTCTATTCCCTTTATTTCCGCCAAGTCCTGGATTCCCCTCAGCATTGTTACTGCAGCAGGCTCATTAATATCTGCCGGTTCATAGTGAACATGGCTAAGGTAAGTCCAATCACCGTATTGTGACTGTATGTCATCTGAATTAGGCCCGATTACAGCCAATTTCTTTATGTTCTTTCCTAACGGCAGTGTATCGTTTTTATTCTCCAAAAGCACGGTTGACTCCCGTGCCAGTTCCAGAGCGGCATCCAAATGCTCAGGGCAGGCGAAAATACTCGAATTTGACTGATCTCCCGACAATTTTACGTTCTCAAACAAGCCTAACCTAAGCTTGACTTTCAGGATTCTTTCTACTGCATCATCTATCAGCTTCTCCGATACAGCTCCGCTTTTGACCAAAGCTACCGCTTCGTCGTAAAAAGCAGGTGTACTCATTATCATGTCATTTCCGGACTCAATCGCAAGCTTTGCCGCCTCTCTCAGGTTGGACGCAACCATTTGATTAACCACGAGGGCGTTGACATTGTCCCAGTCTGTGACCACAAATCCGTCAAACCCAAGCTCTTCCTTCAAAATATCCCGAAGTAGCTTTTTGTTTGCCGAAGCAGGCGTCCCATCTATTGACTGGTAGCTTGCCATAAAGGTTGCGCATCCTGATTTGACAGCTTCCTTGAACGGAGGCAGGAAAACCTCTCTTACCTTTCGCATGCTGACTTGCGAATCGTAAGCGTCTTTTGCACCGACACTTTCGCCATAAGCAATATAGTGTTTTGCGCATGCCGCGATGCTGTCCTCATCAGAAAGCGCATTCCCCTGATAACCGCGAATGATAGCTGATGCAAGAACTCCTATGAGGTATGGATCCTCACCGAAGGTTTCATTGATCCTCCCCCATCTCAAATCCCTTCCTATGCACAGGAGCGGAGAAAAAGTCCAGTGTATGCCGTCTGCCGCTGTCTCTCTGGCTGTAACCCTTCCGGCTCTTTCGACCAATTCCGGATTCCAGCTGCACGACATTGCAAGCTGTGAAGGAAATATAGTCGCTCCCTTATGTAATGAATGTCCGTGAGTCGCATCAATACCAAATATAAGGGGAACACCCAGACGGGTATTCAAGGCAAGTTTTTGCAGGTGTTTTACGTCATTATCAAATGCGTACAGAAAAGAACCGGCAAATCTTTTTGTCACCCATTCCTCCGCTTCCTCCATTGTGACGGTTGATAGGCTTATCTGTACCATTTGGCCTATCTTTTCTTCTATCGTCATCTTTGAAATAAGGTCTTGGATCCGCTGCTCTGCTGTATATGAGCTGTCTTTATATAATTCGTTCATAAGTGCCTCCGGTAATTAGTATTATTCTTCTTAATCTTACTTGTTTTATAGTGTATTTACAATAATTTAACAAAAAAAATAAATGGGTTGGGTGCCCATTCGTTATTATTTGTCTGTCAAACGCCTGCTATAACTCCGCAGGCAAGCTTTTTGCCTGAATTCCCGGCAGGCTGCGTCCTGTAGTCATCCGGATTTTCATGAATTATAACTGATTTTCCGATGACATCGGCTACCTTGAATTTATCGGTGAAAAAGCACATATACGCCCTGCCGTGATTTGAAAACAGCACCGGGAAATCTCCTGCATGGTTGCCATGCGGTTGGTTGTACGGATTCCAGTGTTCACCAGCCGAGGGAAAAGGATTCTGAGCATCTCCCGGTGAACAATCCCCCTGTGTGTGAATGTGAAATCCGTGAGGACCAATCGGAGATTTGCCTCCAGCCGCAGGCTGATATTCCGGAAGTCCGTAAATGTCTGCGCATACTATCGTTCCGCCTTGTACATCTCTGAAAGTTACAGTGCCCCGGATATTGGGGGCAAGAGGCCCTCCCTGGATATATGCCACCGCTGAATTGTAAGGATCAGGTCTTGCAGAATAAATAGGATTTTGCATATTATATGGGTAATAGCCCGGTATACCTGTGAAAAACATAAAAAACGCCTCCTCCATAGTCTATTCTATGAAAGAAGCGCAGACATTGTTAACATAAAATAAGTCATGCAATCTCCGTGTCTTCCCTCTACATAATAAGCTTTATGCTATTCAGTATGAATTTCACTGCGAGGAAGATCATGAATCCCCCAAGTATCACTATAATAACCTTATAAACAGTTGCATTGATAAAATTTCTGGATTTGCTTATCAAGGCTGAAACAAAGCAGTACCATGATATATCCGTAAGTATATGTCCGATGTAGAAAACTAAAACCCCTAATATGCCCTCGGAATTGTAGGCATTAAGTATAAGATTAAGACCTATTCCTGCCCACCAAATTATAAAATATGGGTTGGTCGCACTAATTACAGCCCCTCCTATGAACATACTGCCTTCACGTGAGGCTTCGCCCGATTTGAAGTCTATTTTCAATTTGTTGAAATAGGCATCCTTAAGCATCCCTGCGCCGAAAAACGCAAGCAGTCCGCCTCCGGCTAGTCCTATCACTATCTGGGGGATATCTGCCTTAAGGTACTGCCCTAATCCTTGAAAAAGGAGCAGTACGAGAAAAAACTCAAGCAGAGAATGCCCCAAGGATATAAGTAATCCCGACTTTGCACCCTTCTTTATACTTTTATCAATTGTATATGTCAGCAGCGAACCAGGCATTAGTGCACCTGAATAACCTACTGCAAGCGAATTTAAAAATATGCCTATCATTGAATCTTCCCCAAACCTATTTAAATTCCTACAAGTGCATTATAAATGTTAGTATGGTAAACTGCAAGTTTGCTTTATAAACAATCCTACTTTCTGCCTATTTTATCTATTAAATATCCATGATATAATCAGTTAAAAGGGGGTATTTTCATGGAAATAGGAAACGCGTCAACAGAAGCCCTTCAAAGTGTACAGCAGGCAATAAATATGACCATGATGAGAAAATCCATGAATAAGGACGCTCAAACCGTAGCAACCCTTCTGGACGGAATGCAGGCTGCCAATACGAGAATTATGGAACAGTCAGTCACTCCTCACAAGGGCGGAAGCATTGACGTTAGAGTCTAAATTCTCACAAAGCTTTTTCATTAATGACAATTCACCTTAGCTTTTTGGTGTTATTAACAAGGTTTATTATGTCCTTTTTATATAATTACTCAACCTCTGTTCCAGAAAAATAAAATTTCAAAATTTCAATATATGTTTTACCGGCTTTTGCCATTACCTTTGCCCCTTCTTGGCTCATTCCAACTGCATGTCCATACCCCTTTTGAGTAAATATATATACAGTCGGAATAGACTGCACTGTTCTTTTCTTTCCATCCGCACCAATAACTGTAGCTTTTAATCCTTTTATTAAGCTCACTCCATATGCTGTAATAACTTTTTTTCCCGGTAATTGAGCTTTTCCACTTCCTCCTTTGATAATTATGTCTGCATCGGTCGAAATTGTATACAATTGGCTCTTCAGTCCAAAAATTCTTCTGCACGCCTCTCTATAGTAAGTTTTCTTCTGTCCATTCGTGCCGCTAATTATAAGTTCTATAACACGTCCGGATTCTGCCCGTTTTGTTACTTCTACGTTCACAATATTACCAAGCTCACCTTTGGTGATTGTTTTTATATTATCAGAAGTTAATAATGTTGTGTATTCTTTCATAGGATCATATGGATCAACAAAACTTTTTATATATGGATATGTCACTTCGGAATTCCAAACATTTTTGGGTTCTTCCGTGATTCCGCCATTTGATGCGCCATAGTAGACCCATGCAGAGTTTCCGTTGTAAGTTAATATTTTCTCTTTTGTATCATCTACCGCCTTGTTTGTAATTGCAGTCTCCCCATCATAACCCTTATATACCTGACTTTCCGTTGAATTACACAAGTTAAAATTCCATTTTTTATATTTACCCAAATTGTTAACAACATACGTTCTTGAAACAACTGCTTGGGCTTTTAATGCTTCAATATGGGAGTTTGCTCCAATTTCAGACGGTACAACACCATATAGATACTCCTCAAAAGGCACAATATTTATTACCGTCATGTCACTTCCTTTAAATCTGATAACTTCAATGTCCCCTCTATATCTTCTTCCGTTCACATTAATCAAATATGGGACATTTTCTGAGCGAGGGTGAATCTGAAAATCGGCTGAGGCACTATCGAACATCAATAAGATAGATTTTTGTGCTGATAAGCAGAGAATCCTTGTTACTGAGGGTTGAACCACATTGCATGAAATTCGGCCTAATAGAACTGAAAATTTATCAGCATCATTCTGAGCTGCTTTTGAATCAGTATAAAAACCCGTCCAAACCCGCCACCCATCAGAATAGACCTGATAAGCTTTAATCCCCCTGGAGTTGTATTCCAAGACCTTTTCAGAAGCCTCCTTTATACCGCTCAAATTTGACCCTATTTGAATATGATAAGGTCCTAATCTATCTCCTTCCGGAATATTTTTGTCCGTAGGATTATACTCATTATAAATATCATCATTTACAAAAAAGTACCCATCCTTTCTTATCGTCACTGTATTATTCGAGGGGTCTTCATACAAAGATATGAAGTTATTACCCTTTGTAATATAACCCAGTTGCAGACCTTTATCTGCACTTATTTTAAAGGAAGTAACTGAACTTTTTTCATAAAACAATCCAATTCTTACTTTTTCAGGCATTGATACTGCCATTGAAGGTATGCTTATAGCGTCTAAAAGCAGAACAAATGCCATTAATAAAACAATAGTTTTAACTGTATATCTCATCATATCCCCCATTTTTACTTATTTACTATATCCATCCATTAATACTCAAAATATTTCGATAAAAAATACCCTTTTCCTCTAAAATTCAGTTAATTGTAATCAAAATGAAATATTAATCCTTAGATATGAAAACAAAAAGGTGGCATCAGATTTTTGCAGTAAAACGAGAATCACGAAAGCTGTAATAGACATAAACTTCTTACTTTGTGTAATTTATTTGTTATTATTTTAATTTGTTTGCTTTTATTGCTACTTAGTGACATTTTTTATGCCGTTGCTATAATTGTTTTTGTAAATATTTGCATTTATTGGGTATAAAGTTTAATTTTGATACTCATATGTTTATTTTGACTCTGAATCAATTCACAAAATGCCCACATGCTTTTTTTATGAGAGGAGAAAAAGAATGACTAAAATTCTAAAAAAAACAAAATTTATTGTTACAATGTTAGTATTTATATGCATTGTCAGTTCATCAATCTGTGTCTTTGCAGTTACTGACATTAACGGTAACACATATCCCGATACCAAGTATATCAGTGTTTCTCATGATAATTTAAGAACACAGTACTACAATGCTAACGGACAATTGATTAATACTACATTCAGTTGGGGTAATTCATCAGATCATCCCTCCGTACATGCTATTTATGCATATAGAGATGTAATTATATACACAACTGATTACGAAGTTCCAGGTGCTTATTATCTCACTTATGATGAATATGCACTACCAAAAACAAGCAATTCTTCATCTACTCCAGTAAGGTATAACAATTCAGATGGTTCTTACAGAATTGAAACTCGCTTTACAGCTTATTACAGTGGTTATGCTGATTGGAGTACCACCAATGACCCATTCCTTCAGGAAGGTTCACAAATAGTGGACTGGTAACTGATTGTTGACAATTGATTCAGAGTCAATTTTGTTATTCAAATATAAAATATAGGAGCTTTTCTATTAAGTCACCAATCTTCTTTTCTTCTGACAAATTCCATATGATTACCTGATTTAAATCTGTTTCGGTTATTAAATCACACCATTTTCCACAACAATATAGATAGTGTAAGTACTCAAAGTTATGTAAATTACTTCATGTATTCCATAAATTTATCTATTTCAAGCTTCAATATAAATTTCTGATAAGCATTTTTTTCAAGCAATGCATTTTTAAGGCTGTTCTCTATCGAAATATAATTGCTGTCAGGCTTTTTGCTGCACGGAAACAGGCTTGTCTCATTTTCTTCTATGCTGAATTCAAGCTTCCCAAGTGCTTTCAGGTATTTTAATACTGCCCTGATCATGCTTTCCTCCACGCACATTCTTGACGAAAGCACCTCTAGCTTGGTTCTGCCATTCTCTTTAGCAACAACATATTTTACAATCCCCATGAAATTCATTATAAAGCTCTTAAAGGAATAATCGGGAAGCACCGAAAAGTTTATCACTGCTGTCTTGGGATTGACCAAAGCGATAGCTTCTCTAAGTATCTTTGTATTAGCCGGAGTTGATAGAAATACAAGTGTGGAATTTTTACAGCCTGCGCTTATTCTATTCCTGTCATAAGTATTTTCAAGAGGGCAATCTGACTGCATTCCCTCATAAAAAATGACCGGTTTGTCGTATCTGGCCAGCACATCATGGATACTGCTGCCTCTTTCATCGGCGAAACAGCCTGAAAATGCCTCCTGAGCTTTACCGGAGGTTTCGTCAAAATGATCCAAGGTAATCTGCAAATGGTCATTTTCTCTATAAGTATTTCTTCCTATCTTATAAGTTATGTCTAATACCTTGCCCGAGTAGTCGCTATCGTCTCCAAACCATTTTACCGCCTGCATCCTATAGTCATTTTCCCCGGCAAGCACCATGATGTGATGATTCTTATCTGTTCGTCTGTCGCTGACAACACTAACTCCCCTGGTAAGAAATTCAGGGGCTTCAAAGCCTTCCCCATAAGGCCCTATCCTACGCAGTCTTTCGTATAATTCCTCATCAACAGCTTTCAATGCCAATTCAGCATCAACATTTATCTGTTTTTCATTTCTTATGAAATATTTCTCCTCTGCAACTCTCTCAATTTCCTGGGAAAAGCTTTCAAGATCTTCTCTTCTAAGCGAAAGACCAGCAGCCTGGGAATGTCCTCCGAATTTCAAAAGCTTGGAGCTGCATTCCTTTATGAGTTGGAATATGTCTATCTCCTCTATTGATCTTGCCGAACCGACAATTGTCGAACCGTCATCCTTCAGGGATAAGAGTATCGCCGGCTTCCCGTAGGTTTCGCACACCTTGCCAGCTGCAATTCCGATTATCCCATGGTGCCAGCTTTCCCTGTACAGCACAAGAACAGTCTTGTTTTTCTTATAGCTCTCAACTAATTCCACAGCCTGTTCGATAATATCCTGCTGTATTCTCTTCCTTTCCTTGTTAAGAAGATCAATCTTTTGTGCAATGGTGCGTGCTCTCTCGAAATCACTGCAAATAAGCAGTTCAACTGGCAATCGTGCGGTATCCATCCTTCCGGCCGCATTAATCCTGGGAGCTATTTGGAATGCAATATCTTCTTCATTATGCATTTTACCGTTCTTTTCAATAATAGCGAATAATTCAGTCAAGCCGGGCCTTTTTGTATTAAAAAGCTTTGGTATGGCTTTTTTCAGCAGATGCCTGTTTTCTCCCCTGAGATTGACAACATCCGCAACAAGCGAAAGAGCAATAAGATCTAAATATTCTCCGGCTTCCTTTTCACGTCCATAATGCTGTAAAATTGCCAGAGATAAAAAATATGCCATTGCACAGCCTGAAATGTCTCTGGCCTTGTGACCCTCCGGCAGAAGCTTCGGATTGAGCAAAACATCCGCAGGAGGCAAAACATCGGGAAGGTTGTGATGGTCTGTAACTACAACCTCCATTCCGAGCTCTTTAGCAAGCTTAATTTCCTCCATATTCGATATGCCGCAGTCACAGGTAACAATCAGCTTTATCCCCTTTGCTGCCAAATCCCTGATCACTCCGGCATTCATGCCATAACCTTCGGAAAACCTGTCAGGCACATGATATATAACCTTTGAGGAAAAATTTCTGATGCACTGCAGCAGAAGTGCCGTACTTGTAACACCGTCAACATCATAATCCCCGTAAACCGCTATCGGTGACCTGGAAATAATATGTGCCGATATTATTTCAACCGCCTTATCCATATCCGGAAATTCAGATACCCTCGTAGGTTCATAGCTCTCTTCATAAAGCATCTGCCTTACAGAGCCTGCATCCGTTATTCCACGGTTGTAGAATATGTGTGCAAGCAATTCGTCACCGTTGGTGACTTGCAGAAGCTCTTCCGGTATTGTTATATTTTCATTTTTTATGTTGATCTTAACATTCATATGCTGACCCCTAGTAGTTTGTATCACATCAATTTTATAATCTTTCAAGTCGATACAAAGCTAATATTTTTCTTCTATGCTTCCCCAATCCAATTCATCTATAAAGCCTTCATTCTCTTCGATTGCCGAATAGTCTACTCCCGCATTATTACAGAACCAATTGAACTCGCAGAACTTGCAGTGACCGCTGTAGAGCTCCTTGTCAAAAAGGGAATAGTCATATTCCAGGATTGTGTTGATTTTATTTTTTAAAAGGCTTCCGTAGCCCTCATGCTTATTCGAATTATAATGAACCTCTGCAATAACCTCAGGCGGATCGGGCTGCCAATATCTCATAACAATTTTCTCACATTCGGTGTCTCTTCCCGTAATCATCTTTATCTGTTCCTTAAGAACAAACATATAAACCTTTGTCTGGAGACTGTCTGCAAGTTTCTGAGATTTCAGGCTTCGCTTTTTGTCCGGTGTACCCGAATGGGTCTTCCAGTCCCATATTTCAACCGAGTCTTCGCTGATTGAAACAAGGTCAATATTCGCTTCGAGCTTAAGGCTGCCTTGAGAGATTCTCATTTTATATTCAGGAAGATATACTACGCCTTTCTTCTTAGGGAAATGCTCCATCAGGCTTTCAAGCCATCTTTCCAGATCGCCGTAGCCCTGAACCGCTTCGTCAAGTCCCTGTTCTATTCCCATAAAGTACCTGTAGGCCAGAAGATGGAAATCGTTGCCCATTTCTATTCTCTTTTTGATATTCTCATCAGGAAGAGCATCCCATTTGAGGTTTTCAATGTACCTTTTCTTGAATTTCAAAGGACAGTTGTCAAAAGTCGCAAGCGAATGCTGCGTAAACAGAAAATAATCTACATGGCGTAAGTCTCTGTTCATATCCTACCCTTTCGTTATGGCCCTCAGGCTTTTCCAACCTATTTAGTATTTATTGGCAAAACCTCGTCCTTCTGATTTTCAATGGCTCTCTGCTCATCAATGTATTTTTTCAGCTCAATCAGATATCTGGAAGGCAGTATTTCGTTTCTTTTTCCCGGATTAGCATGGTATCCGGACAAATAAAGATATTCCTTTGCTCTGGTTATACCAACATAAAGAAGTCTGGCTTTTTCGGAAATGGTTTCAATCTTGGATTCCAGTATTGAATCTCCTCCCGTTTTGCCTTCGATAATCTTTTCCATGTCGGCCTTTGCTATAGCCTTCGGATTCCTGTACTGCAGTTTCAGGAACCAGTACTCTCCTTTGAACTTATCGTTCAGCAGCACAGGAAAGTCCTCGAAGTCCAAGCCTCCCAAAAAGACAGCATCCCACTCCAGTCCCTTGGACTTATGATAGGTACACAAGGTTATAACGCCCGGCTTAGGCTCATACCCCTTCAGATCCCAAACGATGCTTGCAAAGAAATTGAACACATTCTTAGGACTAAGGAGTTCAAATGCAAGGTCACTGAGCCTCCAACGGGGGTTTTGGTTCATAAGGTACCTGACATCGCTCGCCACCTTCTGTGCTATCGCTCTTTCTTCCCTTCCGTATTCAAGCTTTTCAGAAATGTAAAGTATCAATTTCTCAACTACAGTCTCAGGGAACTCCAGGAATTCACGCACCATTTCAAGCTTTTCGGAAAATTCCTTCCAAACATCAGATTTTATAAGCTCTTCCGGGATTTCAGAGATTTCTACTTCTCCCCCTCGTGGATAAAGAAGCTTCTCAACAGGGTATGCTTTAAGAAAATCCTGTAGAAGCTTTCTCTGTCCGGCAATTTTATCAACGATTTCTTCAATATTAGCTTCTTCATTATCTTCATCCTGCCCCATATCATAATTAACAGGCAGAAAGCACTCGTTCATCATGTCAAAAAGCTTTTCCCCGCTTTCGGGAAGCGCTATGAAGTCTATTATCCTACCAAGCTGCCTTATCGTCCTGTTTCTTTCTCTTGAAGAATTATCCAGCTGCTCGAAGGGTATATTCCTTTTATCAAGAATATTTACAATCCTGTCAATTCTCCACGCACCCGGAATAAGTATTGCCATTGTCTTTTCAGGATGCTTCTTGAGCATGCTCCAAGCCTCATTGACAATTGCAATATCTTCATCCTCTCTGGATTCGAAAACCTCTGCACGTATGCCGTAACACGGGGTAACCGGGTTGGTTCTTTCGTCATTGACGTCTACAGGCTCAATATACTGGGGCAATAGACTATCCCTGCACTCTATCACCGGATGGCTTTCCCTTACAAGCTTAACAAAGTAATTCGCAAGATTTATTATATCACGAGTATTCCTGCTGGATTGAGTTATATTGTAAGTCGTGGTTTTATCATCGCTGCAGAAATTCTTGAAGAATTTGAAGTCGCTGTTGGTAAAGCTTCCGCAAATGGCCTGATTGCTGTCCCCGACACGCAGAAGATTTCCATTCGCAATAAGTGTAAGTATCTCAGTCTGGATAAGGTTTGAATCCTGTGCTTCATCCTCACAGACAAATGTGTATTTTTTACGGTATTTTTCCAACAGGCTTGCATCTTCCTGCAAAAGCTTCTTTGCATTGTGGAGCATATCGTCAAAATCCATAAAGCCCAGGGTCTTAAGCCTTCGGTCATACACCTCGTAAATTTCCGAAGCACATTTCAGCAGTGAATTGTCAGGAAGCTTCCTACACTTTTCCAATGCTTCTACGGGGCTTATCCCCCTGCACTTGAAATCTCCGATTGAACTGAGCACAATGTCTGCAAACCTTGTCTGCCAACGTTTATAGACATCAGAAATCTTATTGGCGCTCAAATTCGCTTCATCGAGATAATGCGCGAAACGGTCTTCATTTTTTCTTCTCCACTCATCTATTGCATGGTTGACAATATCTACTTTTCTAACCTCATCTATAATATTAAAATCCTCATTAGCTATAACCAAATCAGGTTTTTCCTTTATTATCTGGAGACAAAGGCTGTGTATCGTACAGACAAAATAATCCTTGTTGCCTGCAATGCCCCTTTTCTGAAGCTGGCTCGAAATACGCTGCTTGAAATTGCTTACGGCACTGTTCATGTAAGTAACAATTAATATCTTACCCGGCTTGTTTAAGCCTTGCGCGATCATTTCAACAGCCCACAGGGAGAGACAATGGGTCTTTCCGCCCCCGGGAATTGCAGGTACAGCACAGTATCCTCCGCGGTATTGCTCAACCAGTTCTTTTTGTCCTTTTCTAAGTCCCATGAGCATCCTCCATCAATTCATAGAAGTAATCCGAAAGAATACCGTTGTTTTCGAACCCATTGGCAGAAAGGTTCGATTCAAGTGTAATAAGCTTTTCACCGCACCTTTTCAAAACTGCTCTCATCATTACCGCCAGATAATGCTTCTGATTTTTTTCTTCTACCTCTTCAGTATAGATTTCATCCACATTCCAGGTTTTTGAAAGCACATGCACATTTGTAAGCTCCTTAATACTCCTTGGAGTCCAGTTTTCACTGCTCAGGCTGGTTATAACCGTAACTTTACTTTTTAACGGGCTTGAAAGGTAAGCCATCGGCGTCGATAACAGCACAAACTCTCCGCTCAGCTTTTCCTCCAACTCAAATATGCTTTCTGCGGCCTTGATGCCTCCTCTGATCATATCCAAAAAATCTCTGCTGGCATTCCTGTTGAACTTTGCAACGATTTCTACAAATGACTGTGAGCTGTCTATGAGGTTTTTAGCCTGCAAAATGTCCGATTCGGCAGCTTCCCTTGAAAGAAGAAGCTCAAGGAATACTCTTTGAAAAAATTCATTTATGGGCAGAGGACCTTCCCTCTTCTTATAGCTGCTTATCCAGTTCCTGATAAACTCATACTTTTCTATGTTAAAATAGCCGATTCTTTCTACAAGCCCCGGGAATTCAATATCGGGAAAATCTGCAAAGGGTCTGAGGCTGCAGACCTCGCCCGCAAGAATAGAGCTTCTTATGGGATCTATCTTTAGCACCATTCTTATGAGCGCTTTCACATCATCCCTGTTGGGCATGATTCCATATTGGGGATGGCAAATTTGAGCAAGCGTTATAAGGGCCTGTGAAAAAGGATTGTCGATTACCCTGTTTTTTCGTGCAAGGTTTTTCAGGCTAATGCCTTCCTTTTCAAGCACTCTTCCTATTACGAATTCTGTAACCGGATCTGCATGAGTAGAAAGTATGACTATGTCGGATGGCCTATACCCTTCTTCAATAATAAGTCTGGACACAAGCTTCCCGGTTTCCTCCAGCATGTCGCTCCTAAGTTCGCAGGAGGGACTCCTTTCGATTATTGACGAATATTCCGATTTTGAGGCTTCCCCATTTTCTATGCAATTATAGAGCTTGTCTGCGAAAGCCTGCATCGGCAGGCTGGAGGTATAGGATTTAACCAGTTCAATGAAGGGATATCTATCAAGAATTTTTTTGCTTGCATACTTAAAATTACTTCCGAAAATCTCACCGTAACCACCCTCATGGTTGAAGCCCAGAATGCAGGACTTTACCTCCGGAATAAGCATATCGATAAAATCAATCTCAGTCGGTGTGCATTCTTCCACATTGTCGACAATCAGGTGACTGACTCTTGTCTTAAGCTGTTCCCTGTATTGCTCATCCTTAAGAAGGCAGCTGTTGTACAACTCTACAGCCATCCCAAAGTCAAAGATGCCCAGCTCCATGCACCTTTTTCTATACGAAGCCAGGATGCCATCTGCGTCCTTATATATCTGCTTTTTTACGTCGTTCTTAAGTTCAAGCGCCTTATAAAGCCTGTCCCCGATTTCATTATACGGTATATCAGAGGTAGTCGCTTTTACAAGGTTGGCTGTCAAATCTATTGCAATCCTGTCACTAAAGGAAGTTATCCCGGAAAAAATTCCTTTTGTTTCTCTATTCTTTTCAATAACTATCGACACCAGAAATTGAGCCGATTCGAAGGTAAGAAAAATAGGCTTAACTCTTTTATTCAGTATTTCAACCGAGTTCTTAACCACCAAGGGGTAATAGGTTTTAAGTTCATTCTGAATAAAACCGTAATAAGAGGTTCTCCATACGGCGCCTGACTTTTCAAGAATGGTTCTGGATCTCCACTCAAGCGACTGTGTCCTGTTCAGAAGGAGTATAAGTATCTTTTCGCTGGGAATACCCAGCTTTTCAACCATATACTTATATCTTTCAAGAAGGATTGTTGACTTTCCGCTTCCCGTAGGACCCTTTAATATCAATTTGGAATCATATGGCGATTCAATAATATTTCTTATACACTCTTCAAAAACGATGTTATATCCCCCCTAGTGGCCTGTAAAGTCTAAAATTTATAGATAGCAGTCCACAAACATAGGAAGTACATTTGTAAAAGCTTTATTTACATTAAAGCTTTTGATTTTACAAAGTACTAGGTATATTATAACATCATAAAAAAATAATTGAACCTTCATATTTGTTTCTTTTGGGTTTAAAAAATGTATTCAAATGTCAGCAAGCCATGGTAGAATAAGAAAGGAAATAAATTCCCGAAGAAAATCCAAGAACTATAACAGGAGACTTTCAAAATGAGAAAAGAACATATAGATATGATAAATGATTTACGCAGCCAGATTCCGGAGACTTTCGGAAGACCTGCAACCGATAATGAAATTATAAACGCAGAAAATACGCTTGGTGTAAAGCTTCCGAATGAATATAAGGTATTTTTAAGGGAATTTGGCTCGGGTTGTGTCGGCAGAGCAATTATTCTTGGATTAAGCGAAGCTGAGTTTGTTGGAACCCCTTCATTTGTAGATACAACGTTGGAATATAGACAAGTGTTTTGTGAGGATATTCCGGAATATAAGGATATAGTTGTTATAGGAGTTGATGGTTCCGGAAACCCTATAGGTTACTTACCCGATAGTCCTACCATATTTGTACATGACCATGATTTTGGGGGCAGATATGATTTGGCTACTGATTTTAACGACTATGTTGATAAAGCCTTAAATGGTACACTGCAAGCTTCATTTTAGGTCCGGTTTTTACTCATTCATAAGAACTTCTACATTATTCTTCATCTCATGCGCAGTCTTTTTTGTATTATTTACGATTTCAATAACCTTGTGGAAGTTTTTTTGAACTCCAATTACAAGCAGCGGCACTCCGATAAAATCGATACCGAGGCCTCTTGAAAAGAATCCTCCCATTGTCATTGAGAATGATACGGTTGGGGACATATTAGACATGATTATTCTTTCTTTCAGTCCGCATTCGCCCTGAAGGATGGTAATAAGATTTTTCAGGCATGGTATGAGCACCTTCGAGGTACCTCTTCCTATGGTATAAACCTTGTTGTTTTCCTCATCCGTGCCGCGATATATGATTCTTCCCATATCCTTGTATGTCAGTGTATTGAAATATTCAGTATTTAAGATTTCCTCTTTTGTAGGTGTTCTGTCAAGAGGAAGCTTTTTCAGATGTACGGCAGCTGCCATTGTTGAGGAATGGGTTCCGCCATAGCAATTGTATATGTATATCATTTTATCCACCTTTTATTTTTTTGTCCCAAATGTATTATCTGTTTCTTTTGCTCCTTTTATTTATAAAAACTATTTTTCTGTTATACTATATAAGTTGCAATAAATAATTAGTACGAAAGCGAGCAAAATATCCAACGATTCTGGGGGTTTTTACGATAGTTGAGTACACAAATTATTTTCAACTTATATAAGTTGAATGGAGATGCTTATGAAAATTCTAGTAGATGCTGATGCTTGCCCTGTAAAGGATATAATAATAAGAATTGCCGGAGTTAACGGCATTAAAGTCGTAATGTTTATTGATACGAGCCATATTCTGAGTTATGAGACTGCAGAAATCGTTACTGTAGATAAAGCAAGGGATTCTGTTGATATCGCTCTGACCAACAGGACAGCCAAAGGCGACATAGTTGTGACCCAGGATTATGGCGTAGCAGCCATGTCTTTGGCAAAAGGCGCTTATGCAATCAATCAGAATGGCCTTATTTACAATGAAAACAATATGGACCAACTTCTATTTGAAAGGCATATATCCGGTAAATTAAGGCGTTCAGGCAAGAAAGCTTCCGGTATGAAAAAGAGAACTAAGGAAAATGACGAAAACTTTGAAAAGGCTTTTAAAGCTCTTATAGAAACAGCAAGACCCACAATTTAAAATTATGGGCCTTCTATCAATCATATTTCCTACGGAATCGTTAACTCCTGTCCTATACTTATGCTGTCGGGATCCGAAATGTTATTTGCTTTCATTATATCCTTATACTTATTGACAGTTCCGTAACATTTTACGCTTATCCCCTGAAGGGTATCGCCCGACTTGACTGTATAGGTTTTGGGATGATCTGTATCTGATCCGTCTTGGGAATCTTTCTCTCCGTCTTGGTTTGTTGTGTCGGCTGTACCCTGAGTCGATGGTTGATCTGTTATCTGGGCGGCCTGTGAAGTCACAGGTACCAAACTGTTATCGTCACGCCCTTTGGTGAACAACAGCAAATACGCCATAAGAAGCACCCCTATTATTGCAGCACTGCTTACAAGAACAGCAACAAAAGTTCCCATATTCTCTTTCTTTTTGTTTTGACCGTCTCTCTTATTATTCAGCTTTTGAGAAAAATTCCTGCTGAAAACAGGTTTTGATTTTTCATAGGAGCCGGTTTTCTCAAGCCTGACGGCTATGACTGTTATGCACTTATCCGCACCGCGCCTCAAAGCCTCTCTGATTATTGAGTTAGCTATGTGCTCTGTATCTTTTTTGGAATCAAGTACTTCGCTTATCTTTTGCTCATCAATAAAATCATTAATATTTTCACTGCATAGTAAAAAAAGATCTTCACTTTGCAGTTCAAAGGCTTTAGACTTTTGAAGCTGTATATTTCCTGTCTCAGGCATGGAGTTAAGGCCACCCGATAGAATTCTGGCCTGTTCGTCCGTCAGTATTCCCATTTTATAAAGCCTATCGGTTCTTTTTGCATCCGAAAATATCTGTGTCAGATTTGAATTCCTATAAAGGTAGGCTTTGCTCTTTCCCATGTTAAGAGCCGCGGCCTTTCCACCCGACATCAGTATGCAGGCAAAAGACTTGCTTTTCATTGCTTCCTCAGGGTTGCTCAGAGACATTGTATGTATTATGTTATTGATCTCCTGCACATGCTCCTTAACCTGTTCAAGCTTGGTTTCAAGCTCACCTTCATGCTTTCTGAAACCATCTTGAAGCTTTGCCATATCACGTGCAATTGAAAGCGGAGTTCTTTGCTCCGTGCCTTCTCTGTCCATTCCGCTGCTAACGGAAAACAAGTATTCCGGCGAACTTAGTTCACTGGACACCTGAATGCTTCCTATTTCGTAGTCATGTCTGTATCTTCCGTTTAAATAAAAGCTATCAGTCTTTTCAACAGAATCCCTTCCTTGAAAGGAAACCATCGTTGCATTAATTTTCATTGAATTATCCATAAAGTTTTCCTCCGATTAAATACACAGCTTTTTGAGGTTTTATGGCTGTTTCTTTTGTATTATTTATTAATTCACCTGGAATTTCAAGCCTTTAATCTATTCTTCCATTATCGCATCAAGCTGCTTTGAATCCAGAAGCTCCAGCAAAGCCCCTACAACCTTTGAATCAAGACAGCCCTTTTCTGTATCCTCAATAATAATCTGTCTCACCTTGTCCATCGGCAGCTTATCCCTGTACGGGCGTTTTGAGTATAAGGCATCAAAAATGTCGGCAACAGCTATTATCCTTGCTTCCAAAGAAAGTTCATCACCCTTTAGTCCATCCGGATAGCCTGTGCCGTTAAGCTTTTCATGATGGTGCCTTATTGCATCCAGACAGGATTGAAGGCAATTCAACGGCAGGCATATATTCTCGCCGATTATTGTGTGCTTTTTGATGTAATCAAACTCCTCATCAGTCAGCTTTCCCGGTTTGTTCAATATACTTTCGGGAACACCTACTTTTCCGATGTCATGGACTATTCCTGATATCTCCAGATTTACAACCTGTTCAGCTGAAAGTCCCAGCTTTTCCCCGATAATCTTGCTTATAAGCCCCACCCTTCGGGTATGTCCATCAGTATATTTGTCTTTTGCTTCTATAACATTTGCCAGCGAAATAACAAGGCTTTTTGCATTATCAACCTCTTGCAGGTAGTCCTTTTTAAGAAGCTCGTACAATCTATGTATCTCATTATTTGACTCTTCCAGTTCCTTGTATTTTTGCTTGAGGTTATCTGATAGCTCTTTCTTTTCAAGACCGTTTTTTATAACCTTAATAAGATCGTTATTGTCCCAGGGTTTTTCCAGATAATAATACAAACCTACCTCATTTATGCTTTTTATTGCATTTTCCTTATCCGCGTAACCTGTCAAAAGAATTGTCACTGCATCCGGATTCTTTTCCTTTACATTTCTGAGAAATTCCAGACCATTCATGCCCGGCATCATGAAATCCGTTATAACAAGATCAACACTCTTGTGCAAAAGGTCTTCCGATTGAAGGGCCTGCAAAGGATCATTGTATGTTTTAACACTGTGCTTCAGCACCATCTTTATCAATGCAGACAGGGTCGTTGTTATCATGTTTTCGTCATCTACTATTAAAATGTTTTTGCTCAAACCCCTGTGCCCCCTAAAATATATTACTTACAATATAAAAAACTCTGTAGAATTTGCTGCTATAAACTTTTAAAAATTCCTTGAAAATGCAATGATCTGTCTAAGAATTGTAACGTAATACTACTACATATTATCATATTTCCTAAAAAAAACAAAGATTCTGCCGAAAAATATGCTATATTCTTTTGTTCCGTTTACATGTAATAATTTTTCTGTAATATTCAATAAAAAAATGTTATAATTATTCAACTTATAAATGGGGTTGGTGATCTTTTTTTGAGGCATAAATGCAACAAGCGAACTCTAAAAAGAAGAGTGAGAAGAGCCGTTTTTCTCAGTATATTCCTAACGATTTTGTTATTTGGAGCAGCAATGATGTTTTTTGCCGCTGAGTTATTCAAGGAGGAAGCTCTGACTTTTTCGCAATATATAAGCAGTTCCACTGCAAACACTATAAACTCAACATATTTTCTAAAGCAAATGCAAATCTCAGACCTTAAGGACTTTAATCCCGAAGCACCTATGGCAAAGAAGTGGCTTGAAAGCCTGAAGGTGCCTGTAAAGGACGTAAAAGCAGACAACAATTATGAGATTGAGACATCTGACTTTACTTTCAGCTTCAGCTCTAACAATATTATCTTTACGGAAATAAAAATAAATAACAAAAGAATCTATGTCAGCAATAATAACAATGGCGATAATTATTTCGGACTTGTAGAAAAAAACAAGCATGGGACAAGCTTGTTCAAGAAAGCGCTGCAGTACTTTAAAGCCGACTCGGTATCTCCGTTATATGATTCAAAAGGTAATCGTATCGGCTCGGTTACTGTACAAGTCAATGCCGGTTACCCGCTGCTTATGGAACTGGTAATTATCTTTATGGTAATATTTATAGGTATTCTGCTGCTTATTGTTATCAATCTTATAAGCAAATTACTTATTATGCCTGTTCTGACACCTATAAAACAGCTGGATGATAAATTGAGGTCAATCGCAACCGGCGATCATGAAGGCCCTATAGATTCACAGATCATCTTGAAGAAACCATTGAGGGAAATTGAATCTTTAGCAAGCTCGACAAACCTGATAATTCAGAAAAACAAAGAATACAACGATCTCCTTGCAAAGCAGAAGATTGTTCTTGAGAACCAGAATGAAGAGCTTGAAGCTCAAAACGAAGAACTTATAGAATCGAAAAAACAGATCGAAGAAGCTCAGACTCTTTTGGTACAGAGCCAGAACATGGCTTCAATAGGACAATTGACAGCTGCTATAACCCATGAGATCAATACTCCTTTAGGAGCAATCAACAGCAATGTGCAAATGTACGATATGCTTTTAAATTCGCTCTCCGAATGCGCTGCCGTTAATGAAGCGGAAGCTTCCGAGCTGCTGTCCCAGATGAGAGAGTCAAATAATATTAACATTCTAGCCTGTAAAAGGGTATCTGAAATTATAAAGAGCTTAAAGAATTTCACAAGGATAGATCAGGCAGAATTCCAGGAGGTTGATGTGAATGAGGGTATAAAAAGCGCGCTCATTCTTACATCTAATCTTTGGAAGAAAAAAATCACCCTGCACGAAGATTACGGCAGCATATGCAGGATCAAATGCTATCCTGGGCTGCTGAACCAGGTCTTCATGAATGTTATTGTCAACGCCATACATTCCATAGAAGATAAAGGAGAAATCTTCATAAAAACAACTCAGGGAAGCAATAGTGTAGATGTTAGTATAAGGGATACAGGCAGCGGCATCAAGGAAGAGGATCTCTCCAAGATCTTTGATTACGGTTTCTCAACAAAAAGTATCGGAACAGGAGCCGGTCTTGGCTTATCCATATGCCAGAACATCATCAGAAAGCACAACGGAGAAATAAAAGTGAGCAGCAAACTTGGAGAAGGAACAGAATTCATTATCACACTGCCAATTGACAATCCTAAAACTTAATACAAAGTACTTTGCAGCAGAAGATGTCCAAATGGGCATCTTCTTTACATTTACAATATTTATTTTCTTTGATAATGCAGGATTGGAGATACTCTCTTGTACATGATCAATACAAAAGCAGATATGATAAATGATTTGACAATATTGAATGGCACAATTCCAAAAATAATAAGCGTTTTCAAATCAACAATCAGACTGTTAACTTTTTTACCCATTCCTACTACCGCATTAACCGGAAAATTGAGTACTATTCCATAGAGTGGTATAAATAACAGGTAATTCAAGACTGCTGCAAAAAATGTCATTGATATACTTCCGACAATCAACGAAATGACAGCACCCTTTTTACTTTTCATTCTTTTATAAATCAGCCCGGCCGGAATAAGATACGTAATCCCTATAAGAAAATCGGACAATTCTCCGATCCCCGTCGTGCTGCTTATAGTCAGATGTAACAGACTTTTTATTAACACGACTATAACTGCAGCTAAAGGTCCCAATGCAAAAGCAGCCAGCATGGCAGGGATTCCACTGAAGTCCAGCTTAAGAAACGGTGGTATAAAAGGAATAGGAAGCTCCAATGCAAACATGATTAGAAATGATAAGGCCGACAGTATTCCCACCTTTGCAATATACGTTGTTCTTTTTTTTACATTTAACATTTCAAATAACCCCCCTAATATTCTTGCCTGATTAAATCACAAGGCCCCACGTTTATCCCGATAAAAATCCTTAAATTGAAAAAGCCCCTGAATCAGGGGCTTGTAAAATACAAATAGTTATAAAACCATTGTAACCTTCTTCCATCCAGACTATACTGTCGGCTCCGGATTCACACCAGATCAACCTTGTTAGGTTCGCGGGCTATACCGCCGGTCGGGAAACACTCCCTGCCCTGAAGATTTAATAAACATATTTAAATTTAGTTTTATTTTAAGCTTATTTACCTCTGCTGTCAACCTTATGCACCAAATTTTCGGCAACGAAAACCTTTAATTTACTGTAACAGTTATACTTTTGGTGAATCTTCCATAAGTTATAGTCAAGGTAGTTTTACCTTTGGATAAGGCTGTGATACTGCCGCTCTTTGAAATACTGATTATCTTTGAGTTACCGGATTTGTATATGGCATTGTTTGTAATACCTGTTTTTGATGCCAAATCCTTACCGGCAGGATTTTGCTTGAGGTTGTCAGTCTGTTTGTAAGTATAAGTGACTAAATTGGTTTCAAGCTGCAATGTCTGCTTTGCTTTCAAAGTAACCGCAGAAACTGATTTTTTCGAAACCAAAGCTTCGATTCCGTCCCTCATATTATACAAATTTTTAACCTCTGTAGGTTTCAAGGCATAATTGTAAATTCTCAGTTCATCCATAATGCCCTTGAAGAAAACAGAATCTGTAGTTGCACCTATCCAAAGGGGACCGGTGGAATTTGAAATGTCTCCGTCAAAAGGCTCAGTCCCTATAAGAACACCATTTATGTATTTTTTGACATTTTGTCCGTCATAGGTCGCTGTATAGTAAAACCACCTTCCGTCAGAATTGCCATTAATATCATCTGTTTCAAATTCCTTCGCATTGCTCTCATCTGTAAAATCAAATATACTTAGGCGTTGTCCTGAGTTTTCATTCCAATCAATAAGTTTATAAGAAGCTGCTGCTTTATCATGACTTTCCCCATATTTGGCAAAAACCGGCTGATTTGTGCTGCTCTTTTCCTTGTATATCCATACCCCGAAAGTAAATCCCCTGTCCAAATCAAGGGAGTCACTGTCTTTTATCTCAAAATAGCTTGCTCCATTGAATTTTGCGGCTTTTCCGTTTATACCGTCTACATATTTTATACCGCCGCGTGCATTTATTACGGTACCGTCATTTTTGAATATTGTTGAATCTTTGCCGTTATTCTCAAACTTGTATAAAGCAACCAGCGCATTTGGCTTATTTACAAGATCTTTTCCTGAAGAGGTAGATGAGGCATTATAAAGGTTTTCAACTTCATTATAGGAAAGAGCTCTGTTGTAAATCCTTACGTCATCCATAATACCTTTAAAGAAATTATCCACAGTCATAAAATTCCCAAACCCGATATAAAGCGGCTGAGAAGAATGTGCGATCCCTTCACTGCAAAGTGTACTTTTGACAAGATCTTTATTATTGTAGATTTTTACTGTCTTACCGTCGTATGTGGCAGTAACCAAGGTCCATTTCTGTAAATCTACCTGTTTATCGGAATTAACACTAAACTGGTCACCGAAATATACCCCAGGGGTCATAGTATGCCATTCCCAGAAGGAATAAGGAATGAATTCATCCGGTTCACTGTTTTTGAGGAGATAGGGTACTCCGCCATCCATTAATTCTTTCTTGCGCATTTCATCCTTGTAAACCCATAATGAAAATGTAAACCCGTTGGTAAGATTGAGAGAATCACTGTCCTTTACCTCAACATAACTTTTTCCGTCAAATTTGGCCGCTTTTCCGAGCACACCGTCTACAAACGATATATTTCCTATCTTGATGCCGTCATTCTTATTAGGTGATGAATCCTTAAAATCACCGTCAAATTTCCAGTATGCAGCCAAATCCCCGATACTGCCATTTCCTTTGGTTGTACTGGTAATTGGTTGTGTATCACTATTATCGACAACTGGTTCTTCATCTTCTGTATAAGAATCGGTTGACTCTTCATCTTCAGCAAAAGACATTGTAATAGGATACATGCAGGTAAAAAGCATTGTAAGAATCATCATAATAAGAATAAAATTCCTAGCCTTTTTCATAGTAAAACCCCTCCTAAAATCCAATTTTCTTCATTAAGTATATCAATGAAGGGATAATACAGGCTTCGGGATTATTGCGCAATATTTCGGGAATATTGCCGGATGGGCGGGGCATTTTTGTTTTATCGAATCATTTTTCTGTATTGTGACGGTAATGTGCCTACTTTACGCTTGAATACGGTCGAGAAATGTTCAAGACTGTTGAAACCGCAAAGAAAGCATATCTCTGTTATTGAAAACCTTTTTAACTTTAACAGGCTGATTGCTTTTTCTATTTTAATGTCAAGGAGATAGTTGTATGGAGTTTTGCCGGTGGTTGCCTTAAACATTCTTATAAAATGATAGGGGCTTAGGTTTGCAGCATTAGCTACCTCATTGAGTGAATACTCCTTGTTATAATTTTCATAAAGAAAAGAAACTGCTCTTGAAATATTATCCTTTTCAACATAATTCCTATCGCTCAGGAATGACGAAATATTACTATGGGTATGCCTAAGCAGGCTAATGATTATCTGATTTGACAGGCTTTGAATGACAAATTCATACCCTGTCTGCTTGTAAGCAGCTTCCTCCTTGAAAAGCTGTAAATAGCTGCCCAGGCTGCTGTATACGGGAGTGCCATAATTCTCAAAACTAACATCAGACCTTCCGCACATATAATACGCCATCCGGTATACAGCGGTTTTATCAAGATGTATCCCCAAAAGTCTGCATCCATGCATCTCAGCAACAGGTCCATGGGGTTGACATGGATTAAACGGATATATTTTACCCCGCTCTAATTCTATGGTTGCCTTTCCGGCATGTGATGGGGGCATTATGGTGAGGGGAACCGTGAATTCAAAACTGTCATGGAAATGAGTACCCTCAAAAAGGTACAAACCTTTCTTGGATTCAATTATAGCAGTTTCGGTTCCTTGAAATATGTTAACCATAGAACTGAAATCAAGTTTGTCAATTTGAAAAGGGAAAGGCCCTTCGCCAAGAAGCAGTTTTAGTTTTTTATTAATATTTCTCATCCCCTGAAATATAACTAATAAGCATAATTTTATAGGGCATTTCCAACTATGTCAATTGAAACCACATAATATCAACCAAATTTACAACTTAAAACTCCGCCGATTTGGTTGTTCTTGGGAAGGATATTACATCTCTTATATTTGTTATTCCGGTTAAATACATGATTGCTCTTTCAAAACCCAATCCAAATCCGGCATGCTTATTTGTCCCATACCTTCTGGTATCAAGATACCACCAATAGTCCTCTTTCTTCATTCCGAGCTCGCTAATCCGGCTTTCAAGCAAATCCAACCTCTCTTCCCTTTGGCTTCCCCCAATTATTTCCCCTACACCGGGAACAAGAAGATCCATCGCAGCTACGGTTTTATTATCCTCGTTCATCCTCATATAGAAAGCCTTAATGCCTTTCGGATAATCCGTAACAAAAACAGGCTTTTTGTATATCTTTTCAGTCAGGAATCTTTCATGTTCTGTCTGCAGATCCCTGCCCCACTCAACAGGATACTCGAAATTACTGTTTTCCTTTTTCAATATTTCTACTGCTTCAGTATAGGTTACATGTCCGAAGTCAGAATTAAGTACATTATTAAGCCTGTCAAACAGAGTCGTGTCAATAAAGCTGTTGAAGAATTCCATCTCCTCGGGTGCATTTTCCATTACGTACCTAATAAGGTACTTAATCATTTCTTCCGCCAGATCCATGTCATCACTCAGGTCTGCAAATGCCATCTCCGGCTCAATCATCCAGAATTCGGCGGCATGTCTTGCCGTATTGGAGTTTTCAGCCCTGAAGGTCGGCCCAAAGGTATATACATTCCTGAAAGCCATACAATATGTTTCAACCGCAAGCTGTCCGCTGACAGTAAGGTTGGTCTCTCTTCCGAAAAAATCCCTTGTGAAATCGACCTTGCCCGATTCATCGAAGGGAAGCTTCGCGTAATCCAGCGTGGAGACCCTGAACATCTCTCCTGCGCCCTCACAGTCGCTGCCGGTAATTATCGGCGTATGGACATACACAAAATTCCTTTCCTGAAAAAACTTATGGATTGCATAAGCTGCAAGAGATCTTATCCTGAAAACCGCCGAGAAGGTATTTGTCCTTGGCCTCAAATGTGCAATCGTTCGAAGATATTCAAAACTGTGTCTTTTTTTCTGAAGCGGATAATCAGCAGCCGCAAGTCCCTCAATAAAGACTTTCCGAGCCTTAAGCTCAAAAGGCTGCTTTGCACCCGGGCTTTCAACCAGCTCTCCTTCTATAACCAAAGACGTGCTTATTGTTACTTTTACAACATCTTTAAAATTATCAAGACCTTCATCAAAAACGATCTGCAAATTCTTGAAAAAGGAACCGTCATTCAATTCAATAAACCCGAAAGTCTTTGAGTCCCTTATTGTCCTGACCCATCCTGAAATAGTAATGTTCTTGTTCAGAAATGGCTTGGGATCTTTAAATATCTGCCTGATAGATGTATTGTTCATATAAATTGCTCCTTTATCTAATTGGTTATTAATTTATATTATAAGGCATTTATAATTTTTACATATCTTTTAGAAATATTCGCCAATGATTCATTTATTATAAAAAACAGTTAATGCAATACATTCACAATTTTCAGGTTGCTCGAATACATTGTAATATAATTATGTTAATCAGGGTGATTGAATGTTCCCCCTTTATCCTTATTATTTTCTTTCGAGGCAGCCGGTTCCAGCATTTGACAAACTTGAATATGTGGTAGAACCAGGAGATTCGTTATATAAAATTGCAGCAAAATTCAACAGCACTGTTGAAAATATTCTAAAGTTTAATTATATTCCAAACCCCAATATCCTTAGCGTCGGGAAAAAGTTAACAATTCCTCTTTCGCCTCCGGAAGCTATTATCCATACTGTTAAGCCGGGAGACACAGTGTATTTGATAGCTAAAAGGTATGGAACTTCAGTTGAGAACATTATAAAATTCAACTATTTAACAAATCCCAGCCTAATATTTCCGGGCCAGCACTTGGTTGTGACCGCATCATTAAGATAACGCTCAAATTCCCGAAACGATTTCGCTCATAACTTTGCCGGCACTGTCATGTATTGTGACCCTGGCTTTGCTGTCATACGAGGTCTCGGATTTATTTATCAGTATCAGCTTACCGCCCCGGTAATAATCCACAAAACCTGCTGCAGGGTAAACTACAAGACTCGTACCAATAACAATCAAGACATCCGCAGCTCTTATATAATTTACGGCTTTGTTTATGGCTTCTTCATTCAGCATTTCTTCATAAAGAGTCACCTCCGGCTTTACAATGCCCTCGCAGGCATCACATACCGGTACCTTTTCTGCAGCCAGTATATAGTCCAGTCCGAATTTTTTGCCGCATTTCATACATGAATTCCGGTAAACCGAACCATGAAGCTCTATTACGTTTTTGCTTCCTGCTGACTGGTGGAGGCCGTCCACATTCTGTGTAATTACCGCCTTTAATCTTCCTGAAGCCTCCAGTTCTGCAAGTGCTTTGTGGCAATCATTAGGCCTGGCATCTTTGAATATCAGATTATTTTTATAATAATCAAAAAACATTTCAGTATGTTCAACAAAAAATGTACGGCTCAACATTGTTTCGGGGGGATATTCATATTTGCTTTTGCTCCCGTAAAGACCCCCGGCTGATCTGAAATCAGGAATATTACTCTCGGTAGAAGCACCGGCACCTGTAAAAGCCACGATATTTGAAGAGTCGATTGTCATTTTCTTTGCAAACTCTATTGCATTCATAGCTTTACACCTCAAATTTCTATTTTTTTCTTTACTTTATAATATATACATATATTTTTCAATTAATTTAAAAATTTAATTTTAAAATCTTTCCGGACAAATTTCTTGATTTTTTGGAATAATAAAAATTGCAAAGTATGTTCCGGTAGAATAAAATGGGTTATAATGCAATAATTCAGTGCGAGGAGGCAAAAGATGAACCAAACGCAAAAAAGAAAGGATAAGCTGTGGACTTTGAACTTCCTGCTGCTTTGGCAAGGCCAATTGGTTTCACTGACCGGCGATGTCTTTTATTCGTTCGCGCTGGGTTTTTGGGTTCTCGCATTTACAGGCTCTACCGCGCTCATGGGTACGCTTATGGCAGCTTCTGCTATCCCAAGGGTCATTATTTCTCCTATTGCCGGGGTAATTGTAGACAGATACAACAGAAAGCATTTGCTTGTCTGGATGGACATCGTAAGGGGCATATCTATAGTCTTCATAGCTATAGCCTCTTTTAATGGATTTATCAGCATATACCTGGTGTTCGCAGCAGGCATAGTCCTTGGAATTTGCGGTTCATTCTTTTCACCCGCAGTAAATTCGGTATTGCCGGATATTGTCCCTCAGTCAAAGCTTGTTAATGCAAATTCCGCAATCGGAATTATCCAGACCGGTTCAAATATAGTAGGGAGCTCAATCGGCGGCGTTATATACCATGCTTTTGGAGCGTCCTTCATGTTCCTGCTTGATGGACTTTCTTATATTTTTTCAGGGTTCATTGAACTGTTTCTTAAAATTCCCCGCCACGAAAAACCCCGGGAAAGTCAACATATAATTCACGATATTAAGGATGGCTATATTTTTGTGTGGCGTTTCAGAGGACTTCGGTACATTCTTATCATGCTTACTGTTCTCAACTTTGTTTCGTACATAGCAATCGTGCTCTTCCTGCCGTTGTTCCAAAAAACAAGCAGTCTTGGACCCCTTAAATATGGCATAGCAATGGCCTTTATTACAGGAGGCGGACTCCTTGGCGTACTGTTTACAACCTTTGTTAAAGTTTCACCGTCAAAAAGGCTTAACATATTTATTTCATTTACAGTAATTTCATGCCTTAGCTTCATCATCGGCTCCTTTGTTTATATCTTCCCCTTGATGCTTGTACTGCTGACAATAGGCGGAGCCGGGTTTACCATAGTTAATGTCTTTATTAATACGACTATACAGCTGACAATACCTCAGCACATGAGGGGAAAGGTATTTTCGCTCATATCAATGCTCACAAACGGCTTTACGCCGCTTTCTATGGCTTTAGGAGGAGTGCTGGGAGAGTTTTTCCCAATCCGTTTTATTATCTGCGGGTGTTTTGTAGTAATACTCTTAACATTTCTTCCCTTCAGTCTGATAAAGGCATTCAGGCGCTTTGTCCGTTTTGACCCGAAAACACAGACATCCGAGGATTTATTGGATTAATTTTTAGCAAGAATTTCTGATTCATGAAAGGATATATATGAAGATACATATTCCTCAAGAAGTTGAAGCAATATTGACTAAGCTTAACAACAGCCATTTCGAGGCTTATATCGTCGGAGGGTGTGTAAGAGACAGCATCCTCGGTAAGAAACCCAAGGACTGGGATATCTCAACAAGCGCACAACCCTCAGATGTAAAGAAAATTTTCGAAAAGACTGTCGATACAGGCATTAAGCATGGAACAGTTACTGTGGTGCTAAACGGCAATAATTATGAAGTAACTACCTATCGCATCGATGGAAGTTACTCTGACAACCGCCGTCCCGACAAAGTAGAATTTACATCTTCACTGCAAGAGGACCTGAGCCGCAGGGATTTCACCATGAATGCCATTGCCTGCCATCCTTCCTCCGGGTTGGTTGACTTTCACAAAGGTATAGAAGATTTGCGGAATGGCATTATAAAAAGTGTCGGCGATCCTGATAAAAGGTTTAACGAAGATGCTTTAAGAATGATGAGGGCAATCCGGTTCTCCGCACAATTGGGCTTCCGTATTGACCCGGAAGTACTAAAGTCAATATCCTTTAATAGCAGTCTTATCAACAACGTAAGCAATGAAAGGATACGGGATGAACTTACAAAAATCCTGACCTCAGATCATCCTGACAGAATTGAGCAGCTCCATGATACCGGCTTGCTGAAGCATATTATGCCTGAATTTGATGCCTGCTTCAATATGAATCAGGATAATCCCCATCACATTTATGATGTTGCTCAGCATACTCTCAAAGCAACAAGCAATATTGAGAACACAGCTATACTCCGTTGGACGATGCTGTTGCACGATATAGGTAAAACTCTTACCAAAACAATAGATAAAGAAGGAATCGGACATTTTTACGGACATCCTGCTCAAAGCGAACGATTGTCAAAAGCCATTCTCAACAGATTAAGATTTGACAAAAAAAGCATTGAAACCATATCAAAACTCGTAAAATACCACGACCGATCAGTCGAACCAAACGCTAAAGCAGTCAGAAAGGCCATCCACTCAGTCGGCGAAGATATTTTTGAAGCTCTGCTTAAGGTCAAGGAAGCGGATTCAAGGGCACAAAACCCGGTTTATTTGGAAGAAAATCTGGATATTCTCAAGGAAATACGGCGTATATACGATGATATACTACATAGTCAGCCATGCCTTAATCTCAATAAGCTTGCGATAAACGGCGACGACCTTAAAGCTCTGGGGATGGAACCCGGAAAGAAGATGGGGCAGACGCTTGAGCTTCTGATGGAGATGATCCTTGATGACCCCGGACTGAACAACCGGGAAGACCTGCTTCGGCTTGCAGAAAAAATCCGCAAAGAACAGTAAAGCAAGAACTACAAAACGGGCCTGATTTTATTCAAGCCCGTTTGTGTTTATTATTTCTCGAAATACTCCATAATCGAATTTGCCTGTTTCTGTGTGATCTTGCCATCCTTTACGGCCTTATCCAATGCGCCTTTAACACGGTCTTCCATATGCTTGTGTTTTTCCTGTCCGAATACCCCGTGCGGTTTTCCGGCAAAAGGAGGGTACCCGTTTCCATCCCACTTGCCTATTCTATCCTTGAATTCCGCCAGCTTTTTATTTGCTTCCTCCCGGGTAAGCTTTCCCTCCTGAACCTTTCTTTCCATATGTGCGGTAAAATCACGTATAACCTTTGCTTTTTTCTCAGCCGGACTTAACTTGTTGAATTCTTTGATTTTGGCAGACATCGCATCAATTCTGGCGATTGCCCGATCTGCCTCTTCCTTTGTAATCGTTCCTTCCGAAAGCCTTTTCTGTATTTCGGCCTTTTTTGCCTCCAGCCATTTTTCCGGGTCTGTTTTTACGCTGTCTTGCTTGCTTTGTTTTACGATATTTGCTTCCGGCACTGTTGCCGCTGATTCAGCAAAAACTGCAGCTGACATCAAAAATGTCATTATAACGGCAGTAACTGCAATTCTTTTCAGTTTCATCTTTTATCCTCCGATTTCTTTGGTTTTTTAATAAAACTTCGTTTACAAGGTTATTATACTTATTATGCAATTAATAAATTCAATACAAATATAAGCAAATAAATCAGCCATTGGGTATATTATGTTAATTGTGTTAAAATTCCCTTAGAAAATAAACATCAACATATGTTAACATAATACTTGTTTCAACAGAACCTATTTAGAAACAGGAGATTAAAAACCATGGACAAAACATTGAGTATGAATTATGCATCAGTTGCATATAGAAGTCCAAATGTTAAGACAAACATAGTAACAGCTTTGCCTTTAATTTGCTTTGCTTTTTTTAATGTATTGAAAATAACACTTATAGATTTTCACATTATGCAATCACAGACGCCGGCAAGTTTTTTGTACAAATTTATGTTTACATTGCTGATTTCATCTGTATGCCTTTTTTTATTTAGATTCAGAAAGCCGTATTTATTTATACTGGCTTATCTTTTGCAGGCAGCTTATATGTTTGCAAATCTGGCATATTACCTTTATTTTCACAGCAATCTGCATATTTTTCATTCTGCAGTGCTTTTTACAGAAGGCACACGAGCGGCCGGGCAGCTGGCAATTCCGGGCAATCCGTGGTTTTTTGCACTTGCGTTGGACTTTCCGGCGTTTTTATACTTGCTTTTCAACTATTCAAAAATAGCAGAACTTTTATCAAGAATACGGTTAAAAAGAAACCTGCTTATCATTGCTTGCATTGCAGTGCTGTTTGTATTCGAAGGGATTAATTATTTGTCAGGGTATTCTTTAGTGCAATTCTCAAAGAATTATACAGAAAGCGAGCCCTTAATAGTTGAGAGGTATGGTACACTTGCAAACAGCTTTGTTGACCTGGGCGTAAACAACACTGACACAGTCCTTGCAAGCCAATTAAAATATGGAAAGGCAATCGCGTCCGCAGGACAGAATACTGCAAAACCCAATTTTGTGATAATACAGGTTGAATCAATGGATGCAGCTGCTGTTAATCAAAAGCACAACGGCAAATATGTAATGCCGTTTCTTCATTCATTAGCTCAAGAGAATGTTTATTACCCATATACTATGAGCTACCATAAGGCAGGAGCTACATCAGACAGTGAGTTTTCAACGATTGACAGCATAGAACCTTTGGATAATTATCCGGCAATGAAGATTTCCAATTATAATTATCCGAATTCAATGATAAAGGTGCTTGGAGATAACGGTTACTCTACTGCTGCTTTTCACGGAAATGTAGCTGCCTACTTCAACCGTGCCCGTGCGTATCCTAAAATGGGATTTCAGAATTTCTATGACATAAAAAGAATGGGACTGCATGATGTAGTCTGGGGTGCGCCCGATAAGGATGTATTTAATTATAACCTCAAGACGCTGGAGAGCATGAAGCAGCCGTTTCTGTCATATACGATAACAATGAGCAGCCACGGGAATTTCACACTTGTAAATGGCTATTACAACAATAAGGCGTATGATGATGTCAAAGACAAGACAATAAGGGATTACCTGAATTCCATGTCTTATGTTGACAATCAGCTGAAAAGCTACGTGAAAAAAATTCAGTCTGAATTCAAGAACACATATATTTTTATATGGGGCGATCATACTCCCGGAGTTGGAAATGATTTAAACACATTTAAGATGAGTTCAATGACATATGACAAGAAGTACTTTGAATTTGTTCCTATGATAATTGTAACTCCCGATCAAAAGAATTATAAGAAAAACAAAAAGGTGGCATCCTTCCTGGATGTTGCACCAACTTTGCTGAATGCTTCAGGCCTTCCGTTCTCATACCGTTCGGACGGAATGAATCTGCTTGATCCGAACGCACAGCTAAACCCGATACCGTATAAAGGAGGAACCTACGACAGGGAGCTCCTTTATAAAAAGATTCTTGAAACGAGACAGTAGTTCGATGTGTAATTCTCTCAATAAAATACCTATGATAAATTTTATCAGGGGGCTTGTGAGCCAGTCCATAGGCTTGCAAGCCCTTAAATCCCTTCCGGCCGTATTAAGAATGAATTTTTATAGATTGCATATGGTATTGTTTGCGGTAAAATAGAGGTAGCAGAGGAGGGTGTCAATGGCGAAAACTGACAATATGCTGGCAATTTTATGGATGCTTAATTCAGGAACAAAAATAACCGCAAAGCAAATAGCAGAAAAATTAGAAATAAACATACGTACCGTTTACCGGTATATTGATTCTTTATGTGCCAGCGGGGTACCGATTATATCGGACTCAGGGCAAAACGGCGGATATATCCTGCAGGAAAATTTTACAAGAGCACCTTTGCATTTTGATATGGAAGAACAAAAAGCACTTCTTCAAGCTGCCTTATTTTCAAAAAAGGCTGGATGCCCCTTTAACGAGGCTTTAAGCCGAGCATCAGGCAAATTAAAATTGTATTCAAATCAAAAGCAGGTAAATATACTAAATCGCCATTTAGTTGGATTTGAAGTGATAAACCGGGAGATTCCCGCTTCAGTAAAAGTGACCTTAGAGGAATTAGAGCATGCAGTAGCAAATGAATATTCCATCGAAATTGAATATCGCACAAAAAGTGAAGAACAACCCTGTTCAAGAGTGATTGACCCATATGGAATTATATATTGGAATAATAAATGGTATATTATCGGATTTTGTCATTTGCGGAATGCTATTCGTAGTTTTAGGGTTGAACGGATTGTACATATAAAACAAACGCAAACGACATTTAAACGTCCTGAAGCCTTCTCAGCCAAAGGAGTTTTTATGCAAAATCTCTTGCCCGATTTTACCGATAAAAATAATATTATTTCATTAATTATCAGAGGCAGGGCAGAGGCTTTGGATGACTTATGCATTCATTGGTTTTTAAGTCATCATCTAAAAGAAAGATCATTAAATCAAGCAGTCTTTTTAATGGACGAAAAATCAATTCATACGCATTTACCTAATTTTCTTCTTTCTTATGGAAAATCAATTCAAGTAATAGAACCTCAGAGTCTTAAGCAAAAGCTTGTTACTATAGCATCGGAGTTAATGGAATATTATCAGAAATGATATTTTCACTGACCGTAGTTGTCAGTGAAGCTGTGCTATTATGGCAGTAAGCTTAATTTGTTAGGCAAGTTCGATTACGATATAAATTTCAGAGGAGGAACTTAGAATGAGCAGCACTGTATATCTTTATGTTTTTGATGGGATGTCAGATTGGGAAATAGGTTACTTAACTGCCGAACTAAATTCAGGCAGGTATTATAAGAAAGGGATATCTCCTTCAAAAATAGTTACCGTGGGCCTTACAAAGAATCCTGTCATTACAATGGGAGGTTTAAAAATATTACCGGATATCACAATAGAGGAATGTAATATTAAAAACACAGAAGCTTTAATTTTGCCTGGCGGAGATTCATGGATGGAGCCAATTCATGAACCCATAATTAATATAACAAAACAGTGTATAAATGAAAATATCGTTGTAGCGGCGATATGTGGTGCAACAGCAGCACTTGCACAGAATGGCCTTCTGGATTCAAGATGGCATACAAGCAATGATTTGGAGTTCTTAAAAATGGTGTGCTCTGGCTATAATGGTGAAAAACATTACAAAAATGAGCCTGCTGTCACCGATGGAAAATTAATTACTGCCACAGGGACAGCTCCACTGGAATTTGCCCGGCATGTCCTGAAAGCTTTGGATGTAATTTCACCAAAAACGCTAGAGCTTTGGTATAAGTTTAATGAGACTCATAAAGCAAGATATTTTTTTGAATTGATGGATTCAATCATATAATTAAAAACAAAGGTGGCTAATGCCACGCGACAATAAGGCATAAAAGCGGATCGGCTGATCCGCTTTTATAAATTCACAGAAATTTCTCTTAAAGCATCAAGCGCAAGATCAATTTCTTCTATTGTATTGAAATGCCCTATACTGAACCGGACAATGCCCGTTTTAATCGTTCCCAGTGTTTCATGAGCCATCGGAGCGCAATGCAGTCCTGCCCTCGTTGCAATATTGTAGGCTTTGTCAAGAACGTAGCTAACCTCATTCGATTCTGCGCCATCAAAATTGATCGCAATTATTCCTGAATTCGATTCAATTGAGTCTGTGCTGTATAATTTTAAATTATTTATCTCCTTTAATCCCTCAAGCATATGCTTGATCAAAGCTTGTTTGTGATTTCTGATTTCTTTGTTTCCTACACTGCTTAAGAAATCGATTCCGCTACCAAGTCCTATAATCCCAGGTGTATTCACAGTACCGCTTTCAAGGAGATCAGGCATTTCTTCCGGCTGATAGAGGTATTCTGAATTGCTTCCCGTCCCCCCTTGCATGATAGGTTCTAAAGACAGGCCTTCCTTCACGTAAATTCCTCCGATGCCTTGAGGGCCGTATAGATCCTTATGTCCCGGAAATGCCATTATATCTATATTCATTTCTTCAACATCAGGCTTCAGAGTTCCCGCACCCTGTGAAGCATCAACAAGAAATGGAATCCCGAATTGACGGGCTATTTTCCCTATTTCTTTCACAGGCATTATTATTCCGTTTACATTTGACGAAAGAGTGCAGGCAATCAGCTTGGTATCCTTTCTGATGCTTTTTCTGACTTCCTCTATGTCGAGCATACCGCTGGCATCGCATCGAACAAAGGTCAACTCAAGGCCATTGTACTTTTCAAGTGTTTTTAACGGCCTTATAACCGAATTATGCTCCATTGAGGATGCTATTGCATGCCCGCCTTTGCTTAAAATGCCTTTAACAGCAATATTCAAGGCCTCCGTCGCATTCTTGGAAAAGCAAAGCCTCATTGGATTTTCTATTCCGAAATAGCGGCTGATATTTTCCCTCGCCCGGAGTACTGCCTTGCCGCACTCAATAGACATTGCATGTCCCCCGCGCCCCGGATTTGCGCAATATTCTCTCATGCATCTGTCAATTTCACGGTATACCTGTTCAGGCTTCGGATAAGATGTAGCAGCATTATCCAGATATATCATTGCCAGTCCTCCTCAAGCAGCATATATGCAGCCGGGAACGGTTTGAGCGCCCTTTTGAGTATACCCTGCACATAAGCTATAAGCATGCCGTAATTTGTAATTGCGACATTATGTTCCTTTGCGGAGTTTATTCTATATTGCATTTCCTGTCTGTTCAGCATGCAGCCGCCGCAGTGTATGACAGCGTCGTAACGTTCAAGTTCCTTTGGAAAGAATGTTCCTGCCGCCCATTCAAATTGTATGTCTCCCCCTGCCAGCTGACGAATCCACCTTGGAATTTTCACTTTTCCTATGTCGTCGGCCTGGCGATGATGGGTGCAGCCTTCAACAATCAAAACCTGGCTTCCGTTTTTCAAGGATTCCAGCTTTTTCAAGCCTTTTACCATTTCAAGCAATTCACCTTTGTATCTTGCAAACAGTATTGAAAATGAAGTAAGAGGAATATCTTCCGGCGTATCGGCGGAAACCTTGAGGAAGGCCTGTGAGTCCGTAATTACTATAGACGGCTTTTTCCCGAGATGCATGAGCGTCTCCTTCAGTTCATGCTCCTTTACAACAACCGCTATAGCATCTGATTCGATGATGTCCCTTATAGTCTGCTGCTGAGGCAGTATCAAACGGCCTTTTGGGGCCGCTTTATCTATAGGTGTTACCAGGACAGCAAAGTCGCCCGGATTGATCAAGTCACCCACAATGCTCAATTGGGCTTCATCATACTTTGCATTCTGTGCAATGAATTTCTTCAGTTCCTCAATTCCTTCTTTGGTTTGAGAGCTTACAGGTATGGCGGGAATCCCAAGCAAATCCTTCATTTGCATCAACTCATCCTTTGAAATGCTCTTCAAGTCACATTTGTTTATTACAGCAATGGATGGTATTTCTCTTTCTTTGACTTCCTTAACAAACCCAAGTTCAAAATCGGTTACTCCGTCAACGGCATTTATAACAACTATGGCAAGATTAGTCTTTCTAAGCACCTCATAGGTTTTTTCAATCCTGAGCCTGCCAAGCTCGCCTTCGTCGTCCAAGCCTGCAGTATCTATAATCATGACAGGGCCAATCGGAAGGAGTTCCATAGCTTTGTAGACAGGGTCTGTTGTAGTTCCTGCGACATCAGATACTACAGCCAGATTTTGATTGGTAATAGCGTTTATCAGCGTTGACTTTCCAGCGTTTCTTCTTCCGAATATTGCAATATGCATACGATTTCCTATCGGTGTCGAGTTCATTTGTCAGTCTCCTTTCTCTTTCCGGGTATTCCCGGTTTCGTCATTTCTATGGGATTAAGAACACTTTTCATGCTTTGTTCGTCCATTAGTCCTTCCTCCAGCAGCACCTCTTTTACAGTCCTGCCCTCGGCAAGGCATTTTTTTGACAGGTCTGAAGCCTTTTCATAGCCGATATGCCCGATAAGCGCGTTTACCAACGTCAGGCTCTCTTCTACAAGGCGGCTGCACCTTGCTTCATCGGCTTTTATACCCTTGATGCATTTATCTATAAACATTCTCAATCCATTATGGAGAAGCTCCAGCATTTCAAAAAGATTGTGAGCGATAACAGGAAGAAACGGATTAAGTTCAAGTTGTCCTGATTGGGCAGCAAGCGTTATTGCTGCATCATTTCCCACGATCTGAAAAGCAATTTGATTAATTGCTTCAGGTATGACCGGGTTGACCTTTCCCGGCATGATTGAAGAGCCAGCCTGAACAGGCGGAAGAATTACCTCTCCAAGCCCGCCTCTTGGCCCCGAGGAAAGAAGCCTCAAGTCATTTGCAATCTTTGAAAGATTAACGGCGGCAGTTTTTAACAATCCTGAAACCTCGACAAATACATCATTGTTCTGGGTCACATCCATCATATATTCAGCACGTGCCAGACCGATTCCCGTTAATTCCCTCAGCTTTTCAACCATAGAAAAAACATATCTCCTGTCGGCATTAATTCCTGTACCGACCGCTGTGCCTCCTATATTAACCTGTCTAAGCCTTTCTTCAACCTTGTAGATTCTCCACCTGTCTCTCGAAATAGCCTGAGCCCAGGCCCCAAATTCCTGTCCGAGGGTTATGGGAACGGCATCCTGAAGCTGTGTCCTTCCAACCTTTAAAATTCCGGAGAATTCTTCTTCCTTCTCCTGAAGCGCAGTCTGAAGTTCAGCAAACACCTCGCTGACAGGCCCAAGGAGCCTTATAGCGGCAATCCTTACTGCTGTAGGGAAAACATCATTTGTTGACTGGGACATGTTGACATGGTCTAAAGGGTGGACAATCGAATACTCTCCTTTTTTACCGCCAATCAATTCAATAGCTCTATTCGCAACGACCTCATTGACATTCATATTAGCTGAAGTTCCGGCACCGCCCTGCATACAGTCAACAACAAACTGGTTTTCCAGATTTCCGGCCAGAATCTCATCACAGGCATTTACTATCGCACCCGAAAGCTTCTTCTCCAGACAGCCTGTCGAGCAGTTAGTCAAAGCCGCTGCTTTCTTTATCAAGACTAAAGCCTTTACCAGTTCGGGATGGATAGGCCTTCCGGATAGGCGGAAATTCTCCAAAGCTCTTTGTGTGTGTATTCCGTAGTAGCAATTGTCATCAATTGTCTTTTGACCCAATAAATCGTGTTCAACTCTCATATCCGCCATACGCTCCCTCAACTCACCCCTGCCCTCTCTTTCAAAAGAGGTGTAATCCTTCGGGTTTATTTTTTATTCCATTGTTAATGATTAATTATCCCGGACATATTGCTTCAAATACGCAGGCAGCTTTCTTCCCGCCTTTTCGACAGCATACACGGCAGCATCCATATCTACCATGAATTTGTTATCGTATATTTTGTAGCTTGACCGGTACCTTTCAGGTGTATTTATTAACATTATAGTATTGGCGCCCGATTGAAGTGCCATAACCTGTGCATCTTTATCAAGAGAAGCCAGGGCTGTAGTCGAAGGTATATAAACCTTTTTACAAACAATCCTCGTTACAGCAACCGTCCTTAAGGTGAGATTAATGTCCCCCTGGGGGTTGTTTTCGTACTTTGTCCCTTTTGCGGGAATAAACGGTCCTATCCCTATCATGTTAATGCCCATGCTTTTGAAATAAAGTATGTCATCGGCTATGTCCTCTACGGTCTGTCCGGGAAGCCCTATTATATTGCCCGAACCGTTTATGTACCCAAGCTCTTTAAGCCAGCCCGAGCATTCAACTCTACGGTCAAAATCATCGTCAGGATGTATTTCCTTGAAAAGCTCCCTGTTAGTGGTTTCAATCTTAAGGAGAAAATTATCCGCACCTGCACTCTTAAGCCTTTGATAATCGTCCTTGCTTTTTTCACCTACACTTAAAGTTATCCTCATCCCTGTCTTTTCTTTTATAAGCTTAACAATATCAATAAGCTTTTCAATTGTCCAGAACGGGTCTTCTCCCGATTGAAGTATGACTGTCTTGATTCCCATAGCCTTCAGCTTATAAACAACCTCCATTATTTCATCTGAAGTCATCCGATATCTTGCGACACTCTTATTAGCTGCATTGATGCCGCAATAATTGCAGCTCTTGGTACAGTAATTGGAAAACTCAATAGCCCCTCTAATTTCAACAGCATCACCTACGGTCTCATGCCTTATGCGATCGGCGGCATGGAAAATAGCTTCGGCTTCCTTTGACTTATCGGATGCAAGCAGATATATAATATCTTTTCTATCCAGTTCTTCCCCCTCCTGAATTTTACTTAATATAGACAAGAACTGGGGAGTTATCTGCATTTTAAGCTTTTTATCAAGGAGACCCTGGAGCTTAAGCTTTTTGTCTTCATAAATTCCGGTCGGCTTCAGGCTTTCTTGCATCAGAATTTCTTTTGCCAAATCAAGAGCTTCTTCTTCAAGCCTTATTGCAATGGCACATACAGTACCTGATTCCGGCGGTGCCGGCACCAAATCGGTCTTAAGCCCTTTACTCTTCAGCGTTTTCTCTATGAGAAGCATCTGTGCAGTATTTTTTGCAACAATCAGGTAAAATTTATTATCCATATATTTTTCTCCTTAATTATGTTCCCTTTAGCGGGAACTATTCTTGTTTTGCTACCTCATTTTCTAAAGGAGGTAGCACTAAGGCATAAAATAAAAATGCTCTTTCCAGCGTATAGCCAAGAAAGAGCACAGATTTCTCTGTTTAATCTCCCCCTCGAATAAGAATTAACCATTTTGTCAGGAAAATATAAGTCTAAGACACTTCAAGGTGCTGCCTTGATAAACCTTGATGCCAGGATAACCCAACATCTCAGAAATGCTCTCAGTCTTTTGTTAATTATTTAACTAATTTTAATTATACAAATAATTAATCACATGTAAATACCTCTTTTCACAAAATCCATTAAAACTTGAGAATATGCTTCATTGTTATCAATACCACCTGTACCTTGTCTTATAACAAATTTTTGATGGAAAGCTACGAGGCGTGAGATTCAACGGGTTTCTCTTTCCTGATAAGATATATCTTATATGCCCCTTTGAGCAATATCTTAAAAACCGCATATGTCGGAACGGCAATCAGCATACCGATAAAACCGTACAATGCGCTCGCTACAAGGAAAAGCAGGATTAATGTCAACGGATGGATATCCATTCTTTTACCGATAAACAACGGCGATATGAGATTACCCTCAAGGTTCGTAGCAATAACCATTATAATTAAAACCTTTAAGACCATCATGGGGCTTTCAGCCAGTGCGACAAAACCGGCGGGGATAATCCCTATAAAAGCGCCGAACATTGGGATGAACTGTGTGAGAACAACGAATAATGCAAGTATAAATGCGTATTTAAGCCCTATTATCATATAGCCTATCAGCATAAGCACCCCAAGTATCAATGCAATTATAACTTTTCCGGTAATATAATCGGAAAGAGTTTTATCAGTTTCATCAAGTATTTCAGCGACTTCCTTTTCATATTTTGACGGCACAAATTTCATAATGGCCTTGCTCAGCTTGTTATCATCCTTGAGCATATAATAAAGAATGAATGGAATAGTTAGAGCTATAGTAAGGACATTTGTGAAAGTTGACACAACCCCCATTATACTGTTTTGGAAGAATGGAACAAGCTTTTGGGCATTAGATTCAATTTGCTGCTGCAGCTTACTGTTTACAAGAGCTTCAAGGTTATTGTCGTTAATAAATTTATTAACCTTCTCCGTAAGAGTCTGGGCTATATGCGGAGAATCAGCAACTAATTGACTGAGCTGTTTCCACAATAGCGTACCCGCGTAAGAGCTTATTGCAGCTAAAATACCTATAACCATAAGGAACGAACCAAGAATCGCAAGTCCCCTCGGAATATGATATCTTACAGCTATCCTTACCAAAGGCCTTAAAAGATAATAAAAAAAACCAGCTATCATTAACGGAGCAAATAGAACCAGTAAAAATTTCTTAAGCGGTTCCAAAACTACATCCATCTTCCCCATCATATAGATAATCAGCAGTACAATCAAAGTGCCTATAGCATATTTGAAAAATTTTTCCTTATACCACCCCATTGCAACCCCCAAATGATAAGTTAATGTAGCAGGTTAAAGCTTTTGAACAGCTCTCCTTTATTTGATTATGCCATAAATTGTTGGTTTTTAATACCATATTAAAAAAAAAATAATAATCATAATAATTAGTTTAAACTTAAATACAAAATATGTTATAATTATTAAAATGTTTTATTAATTATTTTTTATACAAACTCTTTGAATTTTTTGTAAAAGGTTAAGGTGCTTTTATGAGCATTCAGAAAAAGTCCCGTCTTACTTTCGGACTAATAGTGGATTGCATATCGGGATGGGAAGAAGCTATCTATTATCAGTCATCGATACTGTCGGGAGTTAATGACTTTGCTGAAGAAAACAATATAAACATCTTCTGTTTTGTAACAGGGAGAATTCATGCCACCCGCGAGTGGGAGAAAATGCGGAATATTCTGTTTGACATGATCAATTCAAAGAATCTCGACGGTTTGATCATTCTTACGGCATCTATTGGATTCAACCCAAATGAGCAAAGCACTTTAGATTTTATCAAAAAATTTGGGGATATACCTATTGTTACAATAAACAGCGGATTAAACAGCTATCCTGGTGTTTCCATTGACAACTATACCGGTATGAAACGTGTGATCGATCATCTTATTGAAGTGCACGGGTGCAGCAAAATAGCTTTTATTAAAGGGCCTGTGGGAAACAATGAAGCCGACTTGCGTTTTGAAGCCTATCGTGAATCTTTGAAAAGCCACAATATATCCTTTAACGAGGATCTTATATTTCAGGACACCTTGGAATTCAATTATTTTTCGGGCAATCTTGCCGTCAGAGCATATCTTGATGAACGCAAAGTAGCTTTTGATGCTATTGCGGCTTCTAATGACAATATGGCAATAGGAGCACTTTTAGAGCTTAATTCAAGGAACTGCGAGGTTCAAATACCTATAACAGGTTTTGACAATTCAGATACTGGCAAAAACTTTTCCCTTACTACTGTAAATCAATCCTTTTATGATCAGGCAAAAGCAACTGCCAAAAAACTTATGGATATCATAATGGAAAAAAAGACACCAATGCAGGAAGAGCTGCCGGCAGAACTTATAATAAGATCCTCCTGTGGTTGTACCCCCGACAGTATAAAAGGAACGATAAACACTCACTATAATTCAAAAAGTGTTTCGACTGCATACTCATTTGAAAGTATAATGGAAAACATTATGCAAGCCTTATCCAAGCTGGATTTATCTATTCCGGCAAAGCATAAGGAAAGGCTCCGTGAACTTGAGGAAAATGCAATCATATCTCTTTATAATGAGATATGCACCAAACAAAAAGAGAATTTCCTTAACTCCTGGGAAAAGATTATTTTCTGGGCTACAATCTATAAAATAGATTTGTTTTTTCTGGATGAAATACTTACTGAGCTTAGAAAAAAATTTCTTCCCTTTCTCTCTGACATTTCTGAAATTGAGAAAGCAGAAGGCCTATTTCATTCTGCAAGGATTCAGGTTGTTGAAGCCATACGCAGAACCGAAGGCTCGTGTTTAGTATTCAACTACATTCATTCTCAAGGTCTGGGTGTATTTGGAGAAAACCTTACATCCTCATTTGACTTTGATCAGCAAGTTGAAATTATAGCCAGTGAGCTTCCGAAATGCGGAATAAACAAGGGCCTTATCTCTCTATATGAAGATCCTGCAAACCCGCTTGGATATTCAAGGCTGGCTGTGGCTTTCAATGAAAACGGAATGGTTAATCTGAATAAAAACAAACTACTTTTTCATACTCGTGACCTTCTTCCACGGTTTGCTGCCAAAATGCTTAAAGCATCACGCTTTACGTTGATTGTTGAAGCCCTTTTTCATGGAGATACCCATCTGGGCGTTGCGCTGCTGCAGCTTGGAAGCGAATCCCTCAAGACAATGGAAACCATCAGATACCGCTTGAGTTTTTCTTTCAAAAGCGCGTTATTATTGGATAAGATACAAAAACAGACACAAAACCTTGAAAAACAGGTCAGGGCTAGGACAAAACAATTAACCCATGCAAACAAGCAGTTGGAAAATGAAATAGCAACAAGAAAGAAGGTCGAAGAACAGCTCAAAAGCGCCCTCGATGACCTCAAACTATATAATAAGAAGCTTCATTATCAGTCCTTAAGGGATGAACTGACCGGCCTGTATAACCGCAGAGGCTTTATGACTCTTGGCATACAGCATTATCAATATGCCAAAAACTCACAAAAGAGCTTCCTTATTCTTTATGCCGATATGGATAATCTCAAGTACATTAATGACAATTTTGGCCACAAGGAAGGCGATTTTGCGATCAGAAAAACATCGGAGATCCTTAGCCGATCATTCAGAAACATGGATATCGTCGCACGCCTAAGCGGTGACGAGTTTACAATATTGATGGTTGACGCAATCCCGCGGGATTTTATTGAATTTAAAAAGAGACTTGCAAGTTCTTTTGAGAATTACAACAAAACCTCCGGCAAACCATACAAATTGGCAATAAGCATTGGCTCAAGTCATTTTGATCCAAAAGCTCCGATTATGTTTGACGATCTTCTCTTGCGTGCAGATAAAGCTTTGTACAGTCAAAAGAAGTTAAAAAAGAACAAAGGCAATTTATTAACATGATAAAAAAGGCTATTGACATACGCTTTTGTCAAAATTATAATAAATGTAATTAACAATTCCAAAATTTAATATTTAGCGGATGATGGTTGAGGGAGAGTAACAATTGTGTTTTTCATTGTTCACCGAAGGAGTTAAACTCTCAGGTAAGAAGACTTCAACCGGACGGACCTCTGGAGAGACCAGATATGGCGCCGAAGGGGCAATTTCCTTTTATAGGAAAAATCTCTCAGGCAAAAGGACAGAGTAAATTTTGTGTTTGGTGTGCTTTTTATGCTGCTTATACAGAGGTCATTCTATATTTTTATAGTATGGCCTTTTTAATTTTATCTAATAATCATAAAATATATATTAAAGAAAAGGGGTATGGAATTATGTCAAGAGTATTTAATTTTTCAGCCGGTCCATCAATGCTTCCTGAAACTGTTTTAAAGAAGGCAGCAGAAGAAATGCTGGATTATAAGGGAACCGGGATGTCTATCCTGGAAATGAGCCACCGTTCAAAAACCTTCCAGGAAGTGGTTGATAACACAGAAAGTATGCTTCGGAAGCTGATGAGTATACCAGAAAATTATTCAATATTATTCCTTCAGGGTGGAGCATCACTCCAATTTGCGATGGTTCCAATGAATCTGATGAGCGTTAACAAAAAGGCTGATTATATTAATACAGGGGCTTTCGCCAAAAAAGCCATCAGCGATGCTAAACTTATCGGAGCAGTAAATATTGCAGCTACATCTGATGACAAGAATTTTACTTACATACCTGAAACCTTCAATTTTTCAAAGGATGCAGACTACGTCCATATAACAACAAACAATACAATAGAGGGTACAGTTTACAAGACCTTGCCTGATACAGGCAATATTCCCCTCGTAGCAGACATGAGCAGCAACATTATGTCTGAAGAAATGGATGTCACCAAATTCGGTCTTATTTATGCAGGGGCGCAAAAAAATATAGGTCCTGCAGGCCTGACTATAGTAATAATAAGAAACGATCTAATAGGAAAGCATTTGCCTAATACACCTGCAATGCTTAGATATGATCTTTTCGCAAAAGAAAAGTCTCTTTATAATACGCCTTCCTGCTTCAGCATCTATGCTGCCGGACTTGTGTTCGAATACATGCTGGGCATCGGCGGAGTCAAGGCCGTAGAGGCGCTTAACAGGGAGAAAGCAAATATCCTGTATAATTTCATTGATGAATCCGACTTCTTCTCTTCTTCTGTAGATAAAAAGTACCGTTCCATCATGAATGTAACATTTGCTGCCCCAACTGATGAGCTTAATGACAAGTTTGTTAAGGAAGCAACAAAGGAAGGCCTTGCATCCCTTAAAGGGCATCGTTCCGTTGGCGGCATGAGAGCCAGCATCTACAATGCAATGCCTATGGAAGGCGTTAAAAAGCTGGTAGAATTCATGAAGAAATTTGAAAGCGAAAACAAATAAGAAAGGTATGTGATTTACATGTATAAAATACAGACACTTAATAAGATTTCACCTATTGGTTTGGATTTATTGCCTAAAGAATCCTTTGAAACGGCTTCAGATATACAAAATCCGGATGCAATCCTGGTAAGAAGCTTTAATATGCTCGAAAGTGAGCTTTCTGACAACCTAAAGGCAATAGCAAGAGCAGGCGCAGGTGTCAATAACATTCCTATCGACAGGTGTAGCGAAAAAGGCATTGTTGTTTTCAATACTCCGGGCGCAAATGCAAATGGTGTTAAAGAGTTGGTTCTCACAGCCCTTTTGCTTTCCTCCAGAAAGATATATCAAGGCATAAACTGGGCTCAGTCCCTTAACGGCAAGGGCGAAGAAATCCCAAAGCTTGTAGAAAAAGGCAAGTCACAGTTCGATGGGCCTGAAATAAAAGGCAAAAGGCTGGGAATCGTAGGTCTTGGAGCAATCGGAGCAATGGTTGCCAATGATGCATTAGCTCTTGGGATGGAGGTTCAAGGCTATGACCCGTTTATATCCGTTGCAACCGCCTGGAATCTTTCAAGCAGTGTACAGAGGGCAACAAGCCTGGATGCTCTTGTTTCGACATCAGACTATATTACAATTCATACTCCTCTTAACAGCGAAACAAAAGGATCCTTCAATAAGGAAAAGTTTGCAATGATGAAGGACGGTGTAAGAATTATAAATCTTGCCAGAGGCGGTCTTGTAAACAATCAGGATCTGCTTGAGGCATTGGAAAGCGGCAAGGTTTCCTGCTACGTTACGGATTTCCCTGAAGAATGCCTGCTCGGTAATGACAAGGTAATAACTATCCCCCACCTTGGGGCTTCAACTCCGGAATCCGAAGACAACTGTGCGATGATGGCTGTAAAGCAGCTAAAAGACTTCCTAGAAAAGGGAATCATTAAGAACTCCGTAAATTTCCCCGATTGCGTACTTGAATTGTCTTCCAGAACAAGACTTATTTTTGCAAATGTGAATATACCAAACATGGTCGGGCAAGTTACTACAATGCTTGCTTCAAACAAGATTAACATAGCCGATATGGTAACTCACCACCGTAACAATATCGGATACAATATCCTCGATATTGAAGGTGATCTGACAGATGAACTTGTTCAGAAGGTCAAAGCAATCGAAGGTGTGATACTGGTCAGGGTTATTAAAGCAGAATAATGACATTCTTTTAAGTTGGTAGAACGGGAGGAAAAGAAAAAATGCCCATCACTGAAATACTATCGCACAATGCCGAGATATACGGTCAGGAAATATGCCTGACGGAAATTAATCTTGATCTCCAGGAAAGCCACAATGTCATATGGCGGGAGTACGAGCTGATTGAAAACAACCCGGCAGGCGAATACCGCAGAGAAATGACCTGGCGTGTTTTTGACGAGAAAGCAAACCGAATGGCAAACCTGTTAATTAAAAGGGGAATAAAAAAAGGAGATAAGGTAGCTATCCTTTTAATGAATTGCCTGGAGTGGCTGCCGATTTATTTCGGAATACTTAAGGCAGGTGCTATCGCAGTACCTTTAAACTTCCGTTATACATCTGAGGAAATAAAATATTGCTTGAGTTTATCAGACACTATAGCTTTGGTATTCGGGCCGGAATTCATAGGCAGGATGGAAACGATTTACGATCAGATACCTAAAGTAAAGACTCTTTTCTTTGCAGGAGAAAACCGCCCTACCTTTGCCGAAAGCTATGACCGCCTTACTGCCAATTGCTCTTCTGAAGCCCCGCAGATCAAGCTTACCGATGAAGAAGATGCGGCAATATATTTCTCTTCGGGTACGACAGGATTCCCGAAAGCAATTCTGCATACACACAGCAGTCTGATGTCGGCTTGCTATACCGAAAATAAGCACCACAATCAAACTCGTGATGATAATTTTTTGTGCATACCGCCGCTTTATCATACCGGTGCCAAAATGCATTGGTTCGGAAGCTTCCTTTCCGGAAGCAAAGCTGTATTGCTGCGCGGAATCAAACCCGAATGGATACTGAGGACAGTATCGGAAGAGAAGATTACCATTGTCTGGCTTTTGGTCCCGTGGGCACAGGATATATTGGATGCAATTGAAAGAGGAGATGTGCATCTGGAGGATTACAACCTTTCACAATGGAGGCTAATGCATATCGGTGCACAGCCGGTTCCCCCAAGCTTGATCCGCAGATGGAAAAAGTATTTTCCGCACCACCTTTATGATACAAACTATGGTCTTAGCGAATCCATCGGTCCGGGCTGTGTTCATTTAGGCACAGAAAACATTCATAAAGTAGGCGCTATCGGAATACCGGGCTATAATTGGGAAGTTAAGATTGCTGATGAGAAGGGTAACTCCTTATCTCAGGGAGATGTTGGAGAATTGGCTGTCAAGGGCCCGGGTGTGATGAAATGCTATTATAATGATCCGGAAGCAACTGCTGCAGTATTAAAGGATGGATGGTTATTTACCGGGGATATGGCTCGTATGGATGAGGATGGCTTTATTTACCTGGTTGACAGAAAAAAAGATGTTATCATAAGCGGAGGAGAAAATTTATACCCTGTACAAATCGAAGATTTTCTCCGTGCACATGAAGCAATTAAAGATGTAGCAGTCATCGGGCTGCCGGATGCACGCCTTGGCGAAATTGCAGCTGCCATCATAGAACTGAAACCGGGCTGTAAATGTACCGAAGAAGAAATTAGTGCATTCTGCCATCCTATGCCGCGTTACAAACGTCCGAGAACGATTATTTTTGACAATGTACCCCGCAACCCTACCGGCAAGATCGAAAAACCCCGTTTAAGGGAAAAATACGGCACGGTAGGCTTAGTTGCAGAGCAAACACAGAAATAACAAAAATGCGGCAGTGGGACAACCCCTGCCGCATTTCTAATTATTAATAATTCTTGATATCGAAAAGCTTAGTTGCCAAAACTTCATCACATTCCCTTTGTATATCAGCCTGTCATATTACTATTCCGGGAAACGATATGTATTATTTTAGAATCTGCTCAACTTTGTACCCTTGAGATTCAAGAGTTTTGATAACTCCGGTGTCTCCTGTAAGGTGTCCCGCACCGAACACTACGAAATAAGTCTTGACGCTTTCGTCATTGGCAAATCCCTTAACCTTTTCAGCCATATTTATATTTCTTTCATTCCAGAACTTATCATTGAATTCCTTTATGCTTTCCGGTATTTCTTCTGAATTTTCGACTCCTTGTATCCCATTCAGGTCTCCATTTTTCCAAGCAGCAAGCATTTTCTTGATTTCTTCCGCACCTGCTGTACTGGAATTCTCCGTTTCAGTTGCTTCAAGACTTCCTGCAAGGAAGCCTTCCTGAAGCTCAGGAGAAAAGCCATTCAGCATATCCACCTGAAATTTTATGCCTTCAAGTTCAATAACCTTCTTGTCCTCTTTTGAAAGGAAGTACATGTCAGGTCCAAGATTTCCCGTTACTTCCGTGCCTGTCGAAGCCCCAAGATTCTGGGTAAGAAGGCCGGCATACCATGGCTTGAAAATATCATACTGCTCCTTGGTAAGTCCATATTTCTTCATGACCTCAGAAAAAGCTTTGTACGTTTCAGCCGAAATGTGTTTGTCGATTGTGTCCCCATTTGTATAGACAGCCATCTGCTGAAGATAAAGAAGCTCCTCATTGCTTGGTTTAATGTTTGCCTCAACAGCAAGGTAATCCGCCTTTGAATAAGCGTCTTCTATGCATTGGTTTAAAGGATATATGCTTGCATCTGCAATATGTATTGAACCTAATATATATACTGTACTTTTACCCCCTGCGACCTTGTAGAATAAACCCTTGGAGGCTTTTCCGCTTTCACGCATTACAAGGTCATATGTCCTTTTAGCAATGGCAATTAATTCCTGTCGTGTACATACTGCCTTTAAACCGAGATTACCCTTCCCGCCTTTAACAATTCCTTTGGAATAAAGGTATTTTACTGCGCTAAGAAGAGGCTCTTTCAAAGAAGCAGCATCCTTTGCTGTCAATTTTATATCCTTAGCTGCCTTTAACCCCGGATTGACAGCTTTAATAGTATTATAAACTGCGAGCAAAGCTTCTTCCTTATTTATTTTTGCATTCGGATTAATTTTCCCTTTTGAATCAGGCTTTGCCAGTCCTATTGTATAAGCCTTTAGAACAGCAGCACTTGAGGTGTCTTTAAACGGGTTTTTTGAGCTTTTTGACAAGGTTTCCCCCGAAAGCTTCTCATATAAGGCATCACATAATTTTAGGGATTCTTCTCTAGTGATCCCCTTCATAAAGTCATTCAGAAATGAATCCTCTATCAACCCGTAATAATAAGCCATTTGGACATCTTCCGCCGCCCATTTGCTTGGTTCTGAAGCTTGGTCTGCGGCCCGAGCAACAGGAAGCTGGAAGATTGACAATACCAAAGTTAGAAGCAATGCAAAAGATAATGTTTTAGTTAATTTCCTCATAATTTACCTCCAAAATTTTATACTTCAGTTTTTTTCCCGAACAATAAAGCCGAGACTATGAATAAACCTGTATTAAAACAAACACATAACATATTATAAATAACTGCAAAGAAAACAGAATACTTATTTAGAAGCTCTGCTCCTGATGTAAAGCTGCTTGCACCATGATTCTTTATCAAAGCATAGTAGGTAACACACAACCCGCAAACAAATCCCATAATAAATTGTGAAACAATAAGTACGATTAAAAAAGCCAATATGGACAGTCCTTGACTGAATTTTGTTTTTTTGAACATGATTCTTGTTATAATGAGAGCGAAAAATGCAGTTACCACCATGCCTACATGAGCTGTAATACCGTATAGCAAGGCTGCCGCAATATCCTTTGTCATAACATTGTCATCTACATCCTTTATAAATAAGCCTGTAAGCACAGAGTATGTATAAAATTCCAACAATATCGGAATGAATTTGGCTGCAAACAGCTTGACCGGATGCAAAGGAATGCTCAGCATCAGATAACCGTCATTCTCAAAAATTTCCTTCCTGAAATTGTTCATCGCAATAAACAGGAGTGGAAGTATAATCAAATAGCTGACAATTGAACCCTTTATTTCAGAGCCCATACTGCTCACATATATAGGCGAAAAAATCTTGAATGCTACAAGGAGATTGATACATGTCAGAATAAGAATCGTTACTGCGATTGTCTTAAGTTTTCGAATAAAATCATATGCCATTACCCTTAACATTTTCCCAAAACCTCCCTGTACAATTCTTCAATGGACTTGCCGTTGGATTGTCTGAGCTCTTCGGCATTTCCGCTTAATACCGGCTTTCCATTTTCCATGAAAACCACCTCGTCGAAAACAGTCTCAAGTTCGTTCATCTGGTGGGTCGAAATTATAACCGAACTGTTTTCCGAATAGCTGCCGAGTATTGCATGAACGATTTGTTCTTTACCGACTGCATCAACGCCATTGAAGGGTTCATCAAGTATATACAGCTGAGCAGATCTGGATAGGACTAGCATCAGCAGAACCTTTTGGACTACGCCTTTAGATAGCTTCAATACTCTTTCATCTTCATTTATTTTGAAGTATTGAATAAGCTCCCGGGATTTTTGCAAATCAAAATCCGTGAAAAACTTCTTATAAAACTTAACTGCATCTTTAACCGTCATCCAATCATATAAAGGATTGATATCAGGAAGATAGGATACTATACTTTTTGTATATACCCCGGGTTCATGGCTGTCAATAAGGATTTTCCCTTTTGTAGACTTAAGCAGTCCTGCGAGGATTTTCATTAAGGTTGTTTTGCCGCTTCCGTTCGGGCCGAGCAGCCCCAATACTTTTCCACGGGTCAGGCCATAACTGAAATCACTAACTGCATAATTACCTGAAAAGGTTTTGACCAGTGATTTTATTTCTACTAAATTATCCATTATCTTTTGCCCCTTTCAGATGCTCTGTAATAGTATAAATGATCTCATCATCTGTAAAGTCGAGGCTTTTCATTTTTTGAACAAATATAGATAAGCTTTCTCGAGCAAGCTCTTTTCTTATATCTGAAATCCGCTGGCTATCTTCAGTTATGTATGAACCCAATCCCCGTTGCGTATACGTGATGTTTTCCCTCTCCAATTCCTGATATACTCTCAGAATTGTGTTATGATTAACCTTAAGCGACTCAGCCATTTCCCTTACAGCAGGCAATTTGTCTCCCCCCTTCAAAGCCCCCTGGACTATATCCTGTTTTATTCTTTCAATAATCTGCAAATAAATGGGTTCCCTGTCATTAAATTTGATTTCCATGAAAACCTCTCATAAACAATAATTAACTTCACCGTGTTTTAGCAAATCCGTCATAGTGTCCTAGTTAAATAGTACACTATTTCGGAATTTATTGTCAATAGAAAACGTTACAAAAAATATTTTTGAAGACATACAGCAGCGGATCATAAAATCATCTTCTGATTAAAAGGAAAACATATTATGTAAAACGAATTACCAACCGCATGATTCGTTACTTGACACCTGATTTATATAATATTACAATTATGTAAGAAAAATTGCCTTAAATTGCCTATGCTGCATACAATTTCAATATCATACCGGGGGGGTAGAAAATGGATATCAGGCCTATGACAGAAAATGATGCTGAAGAAGTATCAAACATTATTAAGCGTAATTTGAAAGAACTGATGCATAATTACCATTCTAAGGAAATCATCAGTAATTACTTAAGTCAAACGACTCCAGAAGCATTGATTCAGCAAATGCACGATCAAGAGATTTATGTAGTTGAGTTTGATAGAGAGATCATTGCTGTAGGAGGATTAGCAGATTTCGGAACACCTGAAAAACCGCGTTTAAGTATATCAAATTTATTCGTAAAGCCTGAGAAACAAAGAAAAGGGTTTGGAAAGAGGTTTTTTGAAAAAAAGCTTTACGTTAGGGCACTTGAAAGGAATGCAGATTGGCTTTATGTCCCCAGCAGCAGGAACGCCATCCCTTTCTATGGGAAATTAGGTTTTACCATTGATAAGATACAGGATTGGTCTGCAAAAGAGGCAACATGGATGAGCATGAAGTTGTTTACTAACAGGAGTGAAGCCGGTGTTCAAAAGCCATCTTTTTATTATGCCTTAGGGTCAGCTTTTATTATATTGTTCTTTATTGCACTGGGTTTTTTTGCTATTAATAAATTTGAAAATTCGTTTTTATATTTTATATTGCTCGGATTAAAATTTCTCCTTGTGGTTCATTAATCTTGGTTATAAGAAAGGAAAAGCAATAAGATAAAGCACTATACTCAAAGGGTCGGTTCTGTTGATATAATTGGGAGACATAAAAAATCTCCCTAATTAGAGAGATTTTTTATATTAACTATAGACTGCACATTACAACTGTTTGTGTTTTAGTATGTAAATGCAGTTCCGCTGACTTTGTTTAGTTTATTCTTCTTCACATTAAGATACGTATACAGCCTCAAAGCCATTCTATCGGCTTTAAGACTTGTTTCGGTAACCAGGATGTTATCTGAAAGGATAAAAGCCTTCAGTCCTTTCTGCAAAACATAATTGGAGAGCATACGGGCAAGGACGTATTCTTTCCCCCAGCCCCTGCCTACCATAATAACCTTGGCATTGATCCCCTCATCCAGATAGTTGTGGTAGATGCCCCGGACAGAATCTGGACAGTCGATTTCATAAACATCAATTCCACGGGATAAAGCCATTCCGACAAGCTTTCCATAAACGCCGTTTCCGGCTTGCTCGACCTTTTTACAATACATAAAAGCATTCCCCTCCCTTTGATTTTTTAGGAGGGGAAAATTAAAAGTGCGTACAGGTAATTAGCCTACACGCACCTAAAATT
>JAEXSP010000001.1 GCA_023453795.1 Bacillota bacterium | reverse complement strand
ACATCAGTCCCAGTCCCCAAATGCTATCTATATTAAGTACAATGTACCGATAGCCGAATTATCCGGCTTTGTTATAGTAGAAGTATTCGTGAATAACCCCGGCATATCTGTTGTTTGAATATACTTTTGTTTTGTCTATGAAATCCTGCAATTCCGCATAACTCTTGATTTTCAAAACCTTCATGATTTCCTTGTTATCGACGGGTATTAGCAGCAATTCCTCCAACAGGGCCTTTAGTTCTATTTTATCTCTTGCTTTTATGCTTTCCTGTAATTGACCGATAGTGATATCCTGTCCTCTGCCGATATGCTTTAAATAGTTACGGAATTCAAACATTGAGTATTCAAGGTCGGTTATATCCATATATGCATTTACGAACTTGACATAATATTCTTCCGTATTGCAGAGAATATTGAGCCACCGCTTTAAATAGCGAAGATTAGAGGTTAAAATAGAGCGAACTGTTATCAGCTTATCATATTCCATAATTTCCACCTCTCAAACTTTTATCTTTCATTTTTTCTATTACCAGCATTCGCTTTCAAAAAAAATATAGTCTATCGAACAGCCTAAATAATCCGCAACCGTTTTGGCCTCTGTCAGAGAAAACTTGACTATTCCCTTCTCTTTCTTGCAATAGCTGGATTTTGACAATCCTAAGATAGCTGCCATTTCATAACAAGTAATATTCTTTGCTTTTCTGAACATCCTCAATCCTTTATACATATTTGCCTCCTATTGTGCTTCAGCTTTGATATATATTTACGAAAAGCTGTAAATAACTACTTTTTAATAATCAACTCCTTAAGCTTGTCCGTCTTTTCCTTGCCATGAATGTCCTCATAGCTACAACCCAATACTTCGCACATTCTTAGAGTTAATCCCAGACCTGGGTTTCTCTGCCCACGCTCCATCATGGAAACCATTGTTACACAACAACCATACTTTTCTGCCGCTTCTTCTATTGTTTTAATTTGAGCCTGCATTCTGAGGTGTTTTATATTGTTTGTCCTTGGCATTTTGACCTCACCTAAACTAAATTTTACACCATGTTAATAATTATTGCACAGAATGTAAAATATGGCAAGCCCATTTAACATATTGTGAAAGTATAGTACTAAAATATGTTTTACTTACGTTTATATACTTGTTATTTTGGTGAAATCTACATATGTACACTTGATTTCTTTCACATGATGTGTAATAATTATTTAGAATACTTTGGAATAATGAGGTTTTTGTATGTCTTTTTCACAAAGATTACGACAATTGAGGAAAGAAAAAGGTTTAGCTCAGGAAGATGTAGCCTTAGCTGTAAAGTTGAGTATACCCGCTATAAGTATGTATGAGAATGGTAACCGTACACCTGATAGTATGAACATACTCGAAAGCCTCGCTGACTTTTTTAATGTTTCTGTTGATTATCTTATGGGTCGTTCCAATAATCGAAACATATTACAGGTTAATACCGTAAATGAAAACCTTATTAAGATAAGGGGAAATCGGAGTATTCAAGAGTTTGCTGATTTTCTAAATGTAGACTCTGAACTTTTAGAAAGGTATGAGAAAGGCTTGGAAGACCCCTTACCTTCTTTTTTAGAACATGTTTATGAAATGGAAAACTTAGATATTAACGGAAATTTAGGTCTAGAAGAACAAATGCTGGAACATAGTGTTCAAAAACAAAAAACTTGCAAAAGCCTTGACTTTTTAGATGTCGAGGTAAGAAATTGGGTAGAAAACCCAGAAAGTAAAGAATTTTTAGAGTTTTTCTACAGCAAAGCAATTAAGAGCGGATTACTTTCAAAACAACAATTGAGTAAGGTGCAAATTGTATTGAGGCTGGACTGATATCAAGCCTTTGATATTAGTAAAATGTAAATAAATAAATTCCGATCAAATAGTCATTAAAATTTTTTGGGAACTTTAGGTTGGTAGAAAATCCACATGCTGTACGTCAAAACCCCTAATGCTGCAACTAAAAGAACACTCAGCTTCAAAACTTGCCACTTTTTCTCTTTCCACGGAACTTGTTTAATATCTTGAATATTCTCTGTAATAACCTGTTTTACTCTCCTAAACATAATCTAACCCCCCATGTACAATTTCTCTATATCGTCTAAAGTTGAGCTAATTTTATTATATTTCTGCCTCTGTGTATATATCCTTGCAATATTGGTATAACTTCTCAATCGCTTTTTATAAAGCGAAGCTTCTCTAATCTCATCTTTACGTAGAAAATATACGCAGAAAAGGAAAACAATAATTATGAAAATCGGTACTAGAACAATGCCCGTAAGCCAAATAGCGTGTATTATTAATGGGAGGCTTAAACCTATTGAATACCTATGTATAGTAAATAGAGTTCCCCAGCTAATTAGCCAGAATATACTGAATGCCATAGTTACTATGCCAAAGCACAATAATGCTTTATTCCTCTTGATGGTTCTAAACAAATCTACATATATTTCGTTTTGGTTAGCCTTGTTTCGGAGCTTTATGATATATAAAGCAAGCACTGTAAACTCTATCAAACGTTCAGGCAATGCCATAATAGTATTAAGCAGTATATCGGAATTCATTTGTGATACCGACTTCCCAAGTAAAAACAACCCCAAATATGAGTAAGGCATTTCAATGATAAGGTTTGCAAATACCGCCCCAAGAATACATAAACATACTGCATACCCTTTCTGAATCAGCGGTAATTTTATTTTAAATTTTAATATCTTAATATTTTTTATACACCCCAATTTGTATACATAAACTATTCCTATTGTCATTGAGATTAAAAAGATGATGAATACCGTACTAGGGCTTGCTTGAAATACATACCGTGCGATGTTTGAAGCCAACGCAGGTATTAAAACCGCAGCTAAAAACCGTTTTACACTTTTAGGCTTTAAACTTAATACCCCATAATCTTTTAATCCTTGATCTGTAATAAACAGTCCAAACTTAATCAGAAGCAATAAGCATACTGTAGTTGTAAAAAATTCTTCCAGTAATGATACAGTGACGGTGTTAAGCGCTGTACTTATCAGTTGCTTATAAACCACGATTTATCCCTCCATTCTAATTGTAAATAGTATGCTGTTTTATTTTTTTGTAAACATATTGTTGCTATTTGTGCATTCATTGTCGAATTTTAGAACAGCCTTTATTTAGCTAAAAACTGTTCCCATATTTTTATGAAAACAGTTTTAATTTTACATTTTCTCCATGTAAAAATATAACATAATGCAGTGCAAATGTAAAGTTAAACAAGGAATTTTTTACATCATGGATAATTTCAAAGAAGGCGCATACTACATTACTTAACTCTGATGTAGGTAGTCTGGGACAGTTAATTAATATAAATAGATTTCCAATTGCATAAAAGTGTTTTCACCCAGTATTTCTATTAATTCTCTTAAAAATAACACCTTAAAATTGTGATTCTTACGCATATGGCTGTTTAGTAGGCAGCAAAAACAAGCCCCATCCATTTCATATATATCTGCGCTTGTTTATAAAGAGGCAAAAGATTTGTCCGATCTGTATATGCCATACCCTGGCTACAGAGATTAAAACAATTCGATGCCGACATGTTCCCGAACCGCCTTGTGATCTTGTTGATTCCAAGTCCGCAGAAATTGTTCAGCATATATTATGTCGATAGTCTTGTTATCCTTGAAAATTGAGGAGCTGCTGAAATCAAAGGCTTGCATTATATTTTCTCTGTCCTTGGCAGCGATATATGCTCCCGGTCCGCCTTGATCCTTTGTGTACGAAGCTGTATCAGGTCTCCAATCCGTTTTACTTTTTTGTCGCTGTTCGTCATAAGCAGAAACAGTCTAAGGTAGTCAGAATATTTCATGGATAAAAAGGATGACTTTAAATTCGACGTAGATAGGCCCTTTTTTGTTTTCCCCCCTGAATTATCCAGCAGTTCACCCGTCTTCTCTTTCGCCGCGTTTGAAAACTTACTGATGTTATTATTTACTTTAAGGGTAATGGATTTTATTGGTTCACTAATTTTAAAAACAGTTTAATATTATAGAAGGAATATCTTTCATTATGTCGAATTGAACTATAATATAAATTGTTTTAATTTAACATAGTTTCCAACATTGGAAGTTATACAGAAAATTAGTATAATGCAATTTGAACGTAATTATTAGGGGGGGCTTAGTTTGCTAGAGTATTATATTGGATTAACTTTATTACATATCCCTAACAAGGATATTAAATTCCTGCTTAAAGAGTTATCTGATAACGAAATATTAAGTTTATTTGATGGTAATTTTACCGAACTGCAAATGAAATATGGTTTTGATTTGAGTAAGTATTTAAAAAGCTTGAATGACAGGATTGCTTTAGACAATGCATTAAAAAAAGCAAAAGATGTAATTGAGAAGAATAAAGAATTCAAAATTAAGGCAATATCGATAAATGACAGGAATTACCCTGCGAATTTAAAGACTGTGGAGGATGCTCCTGCGGTTTTATATTATAAAGGTAGAGGTTTTTATAAGAAACATGAAAAAGCTATCGGGTGTGCTGGGACACGAACGCCCACTAATATGGGACTTCGTGCTGTTAGTTCATTAGTTGAGAAAATGGTTAATGAAGAATTCGTTATTGTTAGTGGTTTGGCTGATGGGATAGATACTCAATCGCATAAGACTTGTTTGGAGCATGGCGGTACAACTTTTGCTGTACTGGCTCATGGCTTAGATTCCATTTATCCTAAAGAAAATGAAACACTAGCGGAGGAAATATTAAAAAATAATGGTATGCTTATATCGGAATATCCTGTGGGAACGAAGCCTGAAAAGTATCGCTTCGTTAGTCGAAATCGTATATTAAGCGGTCTTTCAAAGGCTGTAATTATCTTTGAAAGCAAAGAAAAAAGCGGAACAATGCATACTGTTAATTTTGCAAAAGAGCAAGGACGAAAGGTATTTTGTCCTGTACCAATTGGAGATGATGCGCAAACAAAAGGTATTAAAATGCTTATTGAAAGTAAGCAGGCTATCCCTGTAACGACAAAAGAAGATTATGATGTCATAATAACTGGGACAGGCTACAAGATAAAGAAGGACAAACAAAAGGCAAAGTATGTAAAGGATAAAAATGTTTATAAACTTTTGAGCAATATAAAAGTTGATCTTGATTCACTTCATAAATTTAAAATGGGTGAAGAACTTGGAAAGTCAGGGATTACCGTTAATAGAGAGATATATTCGGAATTTAAAGACTTGCTTAAAGATAATAATTTGACTTTGAAGGAAATCTTTAATGGATTTCTCTTAGGAGTTATAAATGGCTTAAAAGATAAAAAGTGAGGTGAATTTATTTGGAAAAAGCGATAATTATTTCTACCGATGTATATTTAGATTTGGGTTACGATGATAGAGAAGAATTTGTTCAAGCTTTAAAAGGAATGCACGAAAGAGGAAATCTTATCTGCTTTATTTCAAAAGATAGGAAACTTTTAAAAGAGATTGAAACCGATGTTGATTTTGCCAAATATGTCACAAGGACACATATACGTACAGTCATTCAAACTAATAGTGATAAACAAAACTTATTTGTAGTAATTGGCAATAAAGATCAAGACTTTTTCCTTTCCAATAATTTTAGAATTCTTCTGTATTATCCAACTTGGGCTGAAAGCATTGATCCAAGGGTGGTGAAATATGGGAATCCAATTATTAGTATTGAACAATTTGAGCAGGTAATTGAAGTTTTAAACAACCAAAATAATTGGTTTTACACACTTGAATTGCCTGATAAGAGTATGGTTTATTCTCTAATGTCAGCCCATTATAAATATGGATATATCCCTGAAAAAGAAAAAGAGCTCGTTGTTGGCTTTGAGCGATTATTAAAAGAGGGTAAGAAAGATTATTATAAAGTACTGTATACTCATTTTATGGCTTCTATGTCTAACAATCCGGATTTTAGGGATGTTGATATATTTGCAATATTTCCATCCTCAGGTAAAGCTTATAATGATGATTTAATGCGGTTTAAGGAAGCAGTTAGAACTACAATGGGTATTCACAATCCACCTGCGATAGAAAATGGAACAAGCCCAAATAACTTATTTATCAGACACACTTCCATTAATAAAAGTCATTATTTAAGCAGGGAAAAAAGAAGAGAGTTAGGTTGTTCAAGGCACTTAGATACTGTTATGTTGAACGACGCTTATCGTGGCAGATTAGAAGGGAAATCAGTATGTGTTTTTGACGATTATTTAACGCACGGAAATTCATTTGAGACAGCCAGAAACCTTTTGTATAAGCAAAAGGTTAAAAAAGTGATTTGCGTTTCTATTGGAAAATTTGATAACCCTTACTTATTTCAAGAATATAAAATTGTTGGAGATGTTTTTACACCTAATTTCACTTATGAATTAAAAGCAGAACAAGAGATTTATGGAGGTACAAGAGAGCACAAAGCTAGGAAAGAAGTTGAAAATCTCCATGATATATTTAGGCTTTAATGAAAATAAAAAGAAACCCTTATAGGATTCTTATTTTCATTGAAAAATATTCGCTATAACAAAATTTAGAAGGAATTACAGGAAATATGTCGAAATAACTATTAATAATTTAACAGGGAGAACCTAAAATGATTAATAAAATAAAATCACATTTTGCAAACTTCTTTAATTGGACAAATGAAGAAAAAGAAATGGCTGAAATTGCTGCAAAGGAAGAGCTGATTAACGAAAAAAGGAAAAAAGTACGTTTTTATAAAGAAGCTGCAACCGATGAAGCGGCTGAAAACATATTCAATATAGCTTTTTATTGTCACCATAGTTTACCAAAAGATGAGGAACATCTATTAGAGCAGGAATGGCGGGAATACTATAAAAATGCAAAAGCGACTGGTGAGTTAATATTGCCATATTATTACTACATATTAGAGAGAATTGAATTTAGACTGAAAGATAAAAGGACTAACCCCCCAGATAGTATGGAATAACTGATACCTCACGTATCTTTCGTATACCTACAATAACAAGTTACAGCAATGCAAAAAGCACTTAAAAGCCAGATATTTCAGGCTTGTAAGTGCTTTCACAATTATTTATTAGCACACAGTCAGGACGGTAGTCAATATGAAACGCTTTACAACTACTTAATTAATCCTACAGTCTGCCGTTCAAATTAATTGCCATATTGCACACTTGGCTATTACTAATTTGGTCGGCTAAAATACTTCACTACTCCATCTGCCAAACTTTTAGCAAGCACAGTCTGGCTGTTTTCATCTGTAAGCCATTCAAATTCGTCCGGATTGGGAACAAACCCGGTTTCAACCAGTATTGAAGGAGTCCAGGTTCCTCTTGTTACATAGTAATTCGCTCTGCGGACACCCATCGCCTTGCGGTTCAAACTTTCAATTTCATTGTTGTACAGTGTATCTGCAAGAGTCTTTGCAAGGGCTTCCCGGTAGTATAAAGAAAATCCGCTGATTTTTGAAATATCGACATTGTCCTCCATGCTGTTTGCATGAATACTTATAAACATATCAGGTCTTGCATCCCTTGATGCTCCCAACCTGCCTGCAAGTGAAACAGTATTGTCGGTTGTTCTGGTCATGAGCACTTTTGCGCCTTTATTCTCCAATTCAGTTCTCAGCTTTAATGCAGTTTTCAGGTTAATATCTTTTTCGCAGTACCGGAGTCCAAGCGGACCGATTGCACCTGTCTCGCTGCCCCCATGACCGGGATCGACCATGATTGTTATTCCTGTAAGAGGCTTATTGGAAGAAGCGGCGCCAATAGGCTTTTTAATGTATAAGGTAATACCTGATGAAGTTTTCTGGATATAATAGCCCTCTATGTCTGAATTATTTTTCAGTTTAAACACATACTCAACTGAACTTCCTTTCTTCGTTTTTGAAACTCCTGAAAACGGAGAACCATATGGCAGAGAAGTTGGCAGCGGAGCATTGGTTACATTTGAAACTTCAAGCTTTAAAGCTGTTCCATCAAAGGAAGCAGTCGCAACAGGTGAATTTGACATGCTGAGTATGAAGGAATCCCATTTAGCTCCCGCGGTATAGCTTACCTTTCCAATGGATGGTTTGAATTGATATTTTGAGGTATATGTCTTTACATCATAGTTTTTTACCCATTGGCCGGACGAAAGTCGAATGTAGCTTCCTGTCATCCCCGTTATATAATCCGTCATCCCCTGATATAGTTCAAAGGCAGCTCCGTTTCCTGAAACCGGTTCTGCGTAGGTATCTATAACTTTTTTGTTCACTTGGGCATAGAAGGGTGAGTTCTTTATGATTACTCCTATAGCCCCCGGTGCTGTCACAGATACTTTTCGGCCTTTATAAGTCATACTGTAGACAGGTTTTCCGAGATCAATATTTCTGGGATAGGTTGTAAAGGAAGGTATAATATAAGTCAACGTAAAGGTTGTCGGATAAATGCCTGATCCATAGGAAGCATTACTTGATGGTTTCATGGTAAAAGTCTTTCCGCCGATTTTAACACTTACGCTTGAACCGATCGGAGCCTGGCACGACAATGTTATTTTTTCGCCGGACGTCCGATATTCCTGTGATTGCGGAAATGTTGAAGAAACAGGAATTGCTGCCGAACTCATTTGGGCCGGAGCCTGGGCAGGATACCGGTAGATTGCCCTTGACGAAAACGAACCCTCCTGTGAAACAGTAAAAAAGTTTGCTCCCTCCTGCAGCTGTACAAGCTCTCCGTAGTAACCTTTTGCAGAGCGTCCTGTAATTTCTTTCCCATTCAAGTACAAAGGTTTGCCCGGATCAGACTCTCCATTCAGGTAAAAAGTCTTATAGCTTGTTTTTATATTTTCGGAAGGTCTTGAAATTGTCACGGGATTCTTTATTGAAGCTCCATCCCGTTGAGCATACAACGCTTTAATCGCTGAGGTTACTGCTGGCTTGGAATATGTTGATTTATAGCTAAAGAAGATGCTTCCCTTTACCTCGGGTGTATTTGAATTGAGCTGCATTTGCTTAACAATTTCCGATATTCCGTACCATGCACTTGTAGGGTTGGTGTTCCCTGAAAGATAGCCAGCTTGACCAATGTACAGGTCAACTCCTGTTCCTCTGACGGTATCCGCCCACCATGAAAGCAGCTTGCTGTAATCTGCTGCAGAAAAGCCAATGTACCAATAAAGCTGCGGGGCAATATAATCGATCATTCCCTCCTTGACCCACTTTCGTGTATCGGCATAATGGTCATAATAGGACTCTCCTCCCCTTGTATCACTTCCCAATGAATTTTTGTATTTATTGGCCCAAATTCCGAAGGGACTGATTCCAAAGGTTACTTTTTCCGATGCAGTATTTACGGCTTTGGAAATATTGCCGACAAGTTCATTTACATTCGCTCTGCGCCAGTCATCTATACTTTTGAAGTTCTTACCGTATTGTGTAAATGCATTTTTATCATTGAAGTTATTTCCCGGATAAAAATAGTCATCCATGTGTATGCCGTCAACAGCGTAGTTTTTAACTATTTCAAGAATACTGTTTATGATAAGGTTTCTTACCTCCGGTATTCCCGGATTGAAATACAGATTACCGTCAGAATACTTGACTGTCCATTCCGGGTTCAGTCTGGCAGGATGCGTTGGCGTCAAGGACAATGCGTCTGAAGGGTTTTTGGTAATCCTGTAGGGATTGATCCATGCATGAAGCTGCAGTCCTCTTTTGTGAGCCTCATCCACCCAAAAGGCTAGAGGGTCGAAGCCATTATCCGGTGCTTGTCCCTGGCTTCCTGTCAAATACCTCGACCAAGGAAAATATTGCGATTTGTAAAAAGCGTCAGCAGAGGGCCTCACCTGCAGAAACACTGCATTAAAGCCTGTGTTTCTGGCGTTATCCAGTACTTTCAGAGCCTCGCTTTTTAATGTTTCAGAGTTTGTTGTCGGTTTCGATGGATAGTCGATGTTTAAAACAGACGCTACCCAAAGTCCTCTCATTTCCGTCTTCTTGCTTGGGCTGCCGTCCCGGAAGGTCGTAAAAGCAGGTAAAAGCAAGGTAATAACAATAAGTGCTGCAATGATTTTAAAGATTCTTTTCATAGGGTTGACTCCTCACAAGAAATGATTTATAAGAGAATTTTACAATAAGCTGTAATTTATATATTAATTCTACAAGAACATTAAGTTTACCTGTCACTTTTTGAAATGTAATAATTCAGTAAAGCAAATGTAACCTAATCGAAGCATTTTGATTAAACTTTTTCGTGTCGAATATTGCCGCATTTTATACATAATTAATACATATTGTAAATCCTGGTTTAGTATCTTAAAAATATTGTATAATACTTACAATATATAGCGCTATTCTCTTTCTTAAGATAATAGTAAATATGGAGGCTTAAATATGGAAGAATTAAATCATTGTCATGGACAGACCTGTTCACATGCAATAATGGCAGAAGCCAAGCTTCAAAAGGAACTTACAACCTATCTGAACTACAGTTTGCCTTTATGCGTGATTCTCAGCAATCCCGGGAAGGTACCATGGTTTTACAGCCATTACACACAGCTCTATAGTATGAATTCCGGTCCTGATGATGAATACCTGTGGATTGATTATCTGGAGGAAACCGATCATACAGATGAAGTTCTTGAATCAATTAGTTTTGATTACGACGACATAAAGGACAACCCTGATATTATTTCATTTATTAAGGAAAAAATAGGCAACGGCTTTAGTGTCATGTTGTTTCTTGATGAATTCTGCCTTCCCGGAAGAAGGGGCTTCACATATTATCACCATCCGCTGCAGACCTTCTTTTACGGATATGATGACGAGGAAGAGGTATTGATGAGCATAGGTTTTATGAAAAATCTAGAATTTGGTTATCTAATACAGTCGTATGAAGATGTAAGGCTTGCATACTCAAAGTTAGCCGAAAAAATCGGTGAAAACAGCTTTCCGATATGGGTAAAAAAGTATACTGCAGTATCTCTTAAAATAAAAAATCCCGATAAGGAATACAAGTTTGACCAAAAAAAATTTATTAAAAGTCTTAATGACTATATACTCTCCATTGGGGATTCCTCTCAACTAAGATCTGATATAAAGGTTGAAAGGGGAGACAATGCGACTTATGGCATTAACACCCATGACGATGTTGTCAGGCGTCTTATTTCTTTGCTGGAAGGAAAACATTTAATTGATTATCGTGCAATACACATTCTTACAGAACATAAGGAAATGCTTCATAAAAAATTATGTTATTGTGCATCGAAGTTTCAATGTGAATCTATACTAAATGAAAAAATTGCCGAATATGCATCCATTGCCAAAAAGTTTAAAGTACTGGCTGCAGCATATAAAAGACATGCATTTCTTGATAATGAGCGGCGAACTCTCTATGGGCCTCTGAAAAATAAAGCTTTCATAACCAAGGCTATAAATACAATCGTTAGTGAAAAAGAGCATGAGAAAAAGGTACTTACAGATATTTATGGATATCTGGAGAACCGCTTGAGGCTTTCAGCGGATTAGAAAAACTTAATTTATAGCAGTGAAAGGATAAAATGGTTCCTGTTAATATTTGCTCGGGAGCTATTTTTTTCTATACCTGCTCTTATTAATATTTCCTTATTTCTGTCTATTTCCCTTTAGCTGCTGTGTTGCCGCCTTTGCTTCACTATGCTATAATTCTACGTAAATAAGAGTTTGCAGGGAGAAAAAACATGTCAAGAATGACAGAGACCAATGAAGAAATTAAGGTAGACGTCAGGCGCCCTAAATTATATCGTATTATTTTATTGAATGATGACTACACTACAATGGAATTTGTTATAGAAATTCTCATGGGGATATTCCATAAGAGTGCTGCTGAAGCCACAAAAATAATGCTGGATGTACACGAAAAAGGTAAAGGTATTGTCGGTATATATACCTACGACATAGCCCTTACAAAGGTGATTCAGGTTGAAGAGGCTGCCAAGGCAAGTGAATTTCCTTTGAAAGCTATCATGGAGGAAGAATAATGGACATTAAGCTGGATCGGATCACAGACAAAATATTTATAGCAGCTTTTAATGAAGCAAAGAATCAAAAGCATGAGTATTTTACTCCTGAACATATACTATACTCATCCCTATTTTTTGATGAGGGCAAAGAAATTATTATTAATTGTGACGGTGACATTGAAGCTCTCAAAAAGGATTTACTTACATATTTTTCAGAAAACATTCCGGTAGTTGAAAGTGAAGAACCCATTGCATCATTAGGCATAGGCAATATTATGCAGAATTCTGCTTCACATGTCTTTTCATCGGGCAGAGACACTATACAGATCGGCGATATCTATGCCTCAATGCTGGAAGAGAATGAATCCTTTGCCGCTTATTATTTGATAAAAAACGGGGTCAGCAGACTTTCTATTCTGCAGTATATTTCACACGGTCCAAAATTAAGCACTCAGGATGAAGAAGATGAAGATGTGTTGTCAGCGCAGGGTGATGCACCTGAAGAAAATGAAGTTCATCCGTCTAAAAAGAAAAAATTTCTTGAGCAATACACCGTGGAACTGGTTGAAAAGGCTGCCGGCGGCATGACTGACCCTTTAATCGGCAGAGAAGATATTATACGCAGGACCATCCAGGTTCTCTCCAGAAGGACCAAAAACAATCCGGTTCATGTCGGGGACCCGGGTGTCGGTAAAACTGCAATTACCGAAGGCCTTGCCCGCTTAATCTCCGAAGGAAAGTCTCCAAGGACCTTATCGGACAGCAGAATCTACTCTATCGACATGGGCGCACTGCTTGCGGGAACGAAATACAGAGGAGACTTTGAAGAAAGAATAAAGAAGGTACTGAATGAAATTGAAAAACAGGGAAACAGCATTGTATATATAGATGAAATTCATAATGTCGTTGGTGCCGGAGCAATTTCAGGTGGTTCGATGGATGCCTCCAATATCCTCAAGCCTTTTCTTTCTTCCGGGAAGCTCCGCTTTATAGGTTCAACCACCTTTGAGGAGTATAAGAAGTATTTTGACAAAGACAGGGCTTTATCCCGCAGGTTTCAAAAAATCGAAATAAATGAACCAACCATTGAGGAAACAGTTACCATTCTTAAGGGTTTGAAAACAAGGTATGAGGAATTCCATAATGTCACCTTTACAGATGAAGCCCTATGCCTGGCAGCAGAGTTATCCGCAAAGTATATAAATGACAGGCATCTTCCCGATAAAGCTATAGACGTAATTGACGAAACAGGAGCATATGTGAGGCTGAATGCCGTTGATTATGATGAAAATATTGAAATTTCGGCAAAAGATATTGAGCAGACAGTCTCCATAATAGCAAAGATTCCCGAGCAGAGTGTCTCACAGAGTGAAACTTTTCACCTGAAAGATCTGGCAAACCTACTCAGGAACGAGATCTTCGGGCAGGACGAGGCTGTTAATACCGTAGTTAAAGCAATCAAGCGTTCCAGAGCCGGTTTCAACGAAGGTGAAAAGCCTGTCGCATCGCTGCTTTTTGTGGGCCCTACAGGTGTAGGTAAGACAGAGCTTTCAAGGCAGTTATCCACTTTGCTTTCTATCCCCTTGATTCGATTTGATATGAGCGAATACCAGGAGAAGCATACAGTGGCAAGACTCATCGGTGCACCCCCGGGTTATGTCGGCTATGAAGAAGGCGGCCTGCTGACTGATTCCATACGCAAAACTCCTTATTGCGTCCTGCTGCTGGATGAGATAGAAAAAGCCCACCCTGACGTTTTCAATATACTCCTGCAAGTAATGGATTATGCAACATTAACGGATAACAACGGCAAAAAGGCTGACTTCAGGAATGTGATCCTGATTATGACTTCCAACGCCGGAGCCCGTGAGATTGGCAGGACTGTAATAGGCTTTGACAAAAAGATAATCGATCAGGGTGCAATCAATAAGGAAGTTGAAAGGATTTTTTCTCCTGAATTCAGAAACAGGCTTGATGAGATTGTTGTCTTCCGCCATATTGATTTTGACATGGCTGTCTCTATAGCTAAAAAGGCAATCAGTAAATTTGAGAAAATACTTGAACCTAAAAATATAAAGCTTAAGGTAAGTGAAGCATGTTACAGCTGGCTGGCTGAAAAAGGTCTCTCCTCTACTTTCGGTGCAAGGGAGATTCTTCGAACGGTACAGGATAAAATAAAGACGTACTTTGTAGATGAAGTGCTTTTTGGAGCACTGGCTAACGGCGGCATTGCTTTTATAGATGTTAAAGGGGACGAGGTTGTCATCACGAAAGAGGAGTGACATTTAAAATGGCTGTTTATAGGTTAAATAGTACATTGATATTTCCCGATCCCAGTCTTTCCAACGAAGACGGGCTGTTAGCAATAGGTGGCGACCTATCTGCGGAAAGACTCCTTTTAGCGTATTCTAATGGAATCTTTCCCTGGTATTCAGAGGAATATCCCATTTTGTGGTGGTCCCCTAATCCCCGTTTCATACTATACCCAAAAGAAGTCCGGATTTCAAAATCAATGAAAAAGCTTATAAGAAAAAATATTTTCGATATTACTTTTGACACATGTTTTAGAGAAGTCATGACAAAATGCGGAAATTTGCGCACCGGGGACACCTGGATAAATAATGATATGATTGAAGGCTATTGTAAGCTTCACAGCCTGGGATATGCCCATTCAGTTGAGACCTGGTACGAAGGACAGCTTGTGGGCGGGCTTTACGGTGTTTCTTTAGGAAATATGTTTTTCGGAGAGTCTATGTTTTCAACAATGGACAATGCTTCAAAATTTGCATTGATCAAGTTATGCTCGGTATTATACGGCATCGGATTTCAAATGGTTGACTGCCAGGTCTATTCAAAACATTTAGAGTCTCTCGGAGCAGTAAATATACCGCGTGCACAATTTCTGGATGCATTGAAAAATGGATTGGAGTCTGAAACATTAAGAGGCTCATGGGCAGAAATACAGAGAAAAACCCTTCCCCTCTTCTGATTGTTTTATTTAAACCATAATAAAAATGACAATGATTTTTATTTAATCATTGTCATTTTCTATTCTTTGTAATTTATAATCCAATAAGGTTTACAAGGACTTAGGATACTGTTAATTTAATAGTAACTCCTTCTTTTTTAGCAAGGGCTTTGTATTTCTTTTCAAAACTCTCCATATCCTTTTGGGCTTTTTCTGCTTTATCCTTTGCCTGATTTGCAAGTTTAACGCTCAAATCTTTAGTTGCCTTAGCAGAATCTGCATATGCATCTGAAAGTCCTTCAAAAGCCTTAATTAGCAACTTGTTCAAATCTTTAACATCATCTGTTTTAATATCAATTTTTTTAATCTTTTTAATAACGCCATTTAATGATTCCTGAAATTTATCCATGTCGCTTACATTTGAACTTTTCATTACCTCAATTGCTTTTGAAGCTTCCTTGTCATAGTTGATCAAATCATCCTTAACTGAATTTTTACTTCCGCAGCCTATCAAAAATGCTGTTGCCATTACTACTGCCATTACAATTGCCAGAATTTTTCTCTTGTTCATGCTATACCCCCATAATTTATTTTGTATTGGTAGCATATCATATAATTTGTGTTTTTTCAACCAACATCGACACATTTTTACATATTTCATCATTTATTTTCATATGATTTATTATGATTTTTCCATAATACATCCAAACATTTTTATTAATAATAATCACTCAAAATAGTTTTTTTCATATATTACTAATATGAAACACGGCAAAACAGAAGGCAAAGGCGCTCATTCTTTTTTAGAGTGCCTTATTTTGTTAAGTTTCAAGATAAATTTGGTTAATTTATAAGGGGATGATTAAATGTGTGGAATCGCCGGATGGATTGATTTTAATGTAAACCTGAATTATCAAGGCGACGTTATGACCGCAATGGCAGATGCCCTTTCCAAAAGAGGGCCTGATGCATCAGGTCTTTGGATGTCCGAGCATGCAGCCTTTTCCCACAGACGGCTTTCAGTGGTTGATCCTGTAGGCGGCAGCCAGCCTATGGCAAGGGAGTATGGGGGATTTAAATACATTATCACATACAATGGTGAGCTTTATAATACTCTCGACTTAAAAAGGGAATTACAGCTTAAAGGGCATAAATTCATGACTACATCAGATACGGAAGTACTTCTTGTATCATACATAGAATGGGGTCCTATTTGCATAGAGCGTTTTAACGGTATCTTTGCATTCGGAATATGGGACGAGAAAGAGCAGTGTGTATTCCTTGGCAGAGACAGATTTGGGGTAAAGCCTCTTTTCTATGCAATAAGAGAAGGTTCGTTAATTTTTGCTTCCGAACTCAAAGCCTTGCTGATTCACCCTCTGATTGAACCTGAAGTGGACAGCCAAGGGCTTGCCGAAATTCTAGCATTGGGACCTGCCCGTACACCCGGCAACGGAGTGTATAAAAACGTCCATGAAGTAAAGCCTGCTCACTGCCTTACTTACGGAACCGATGGCCTATCCATAAACAGTTATTGGTCACTCCAAAGTCATCCGCACACAGACAGTCAGGCCGACACAATCGAAATGGTCAGATATCTTGTAGAAGACACTATTGAGCGTCAGCTGGTTGCTGATGTGCCCATATGTACTTTTTTATCGGGAGGCCTTGATTCAAGCGCAATTACAGCCATAGCCGCAAACCATTTTAAAAAGACCGGCAAGGGGCAATTGCATACTTTTTCTATCGATTACGCGGATAACAGCAAATATTTTAAATCAAGCAATTTCCAACCTGATTCCGATGCACCCTGGGTAAAATTCATGTCAGAACACTTTGATACAATTCATCATTATATAACAATTGATACGCCCATGCTTATAGAAGCTCTTACTCAAGCCACGAGGGCAAGAGACCTGCCGGGAATGGCCGATGTTGACTCATCACTGCTGCTGTTCTGCCATGAAATCAAAAAAAGCCATGTAGTGTCTTTATCAGGTGAGTGTGCAGACGAAGTTTTTGGCGGATATCCCTGGTTTCATAAGGAAGACGCTTTAAATTCAAATACGTTCCCATGGTCACGTTCTCTGGAGGAAAGAACCAAGGTGCTGAACAAGGATTTAATAAACTATATAAATCCTGCAGGCTATGTTCAAAAAAGGTATGAAGAAACCCTTGCAGAAGTCCCTCGTCTAGCAGGAGAAGATTTTCATGAAGCGCGAAGGAGAGAAATGTTCTATCTCAATATCTATTGGTTCATGGCAAACCTGCTCGACAGGAAGGATCGCATGAGTATGGCTAATGGCTTGGAGGTCAGGGTTCCATTTTGTGACCACCGGCTGGTACAGTATGTCTGGAACATTCCTTGGTCTTTAAAGTCAATGGGAGGAAGAGAAAAAGGAATACTCAGGAAAGCACTTGAGGGCATATTGCCACAGCCTATAATTGAAAGGAAAAAGAGTCCTTATCCAAAGACCCATAACCCTAATTATGAGAAAGGTGTCTCCAAATGGCTGAAAGAAATAATAAATGATCCCGGTTCACCCTTGCTGCCAATCATTAATGTAAAAGCAATTAAGGCAATGATGGAAGGCAAGTCCGATTATGGGAAGCCGTGGTTCGGTCAGCTTATGGCTACCCCACAGATGTATGCTTATCTTATTCAAGTCGATGTATGGCTTCGTGAGAACAAGGTCTGTATAATATGAAAAAGGGGGAATACTCCCCCTTTTTCATATTAATTCTTTATTCTAAATTCTTATTTAGTTGAAGTACCTTACTCCTGCTTCAAATATCTTTTGATCCTTCTCGCCGGGTACATTCTTAACAACATTGGAGCCTATTCTTTCGGAGTGGCCCATTTTACCCAAGATCCTGCCGTCAGGACTTGTTATTCCCTCTATTGCTTCAAAAGATCCATTTGGGTTGAATCTGATATCATATGTCGGATTACCGTCCAAGTCAACATATTGCGTAGCAATCTGTCCGTTTTTCTCCATTTTCTCCAGCAAATCAGGACCGGCTACAAATCTGCCCTCCCCGTGAGAGATTGCAATTGTATGCATATCGCCAAGCTTCACATTGTTGAACCATGGGGACAATGTTGAAACCACCTTTGTCTGTACCATGCAGGAAGCATGTCTTCCAAGTGTGTTGAAGGTTAAGGTAGGAGAATCATCATGCATATCTCTTATTTCCCCATACGGTACCAGTCCAAGCTTTATCAATGCCTGGAAACCGTTGCATATTCCAAGCATCAAGCCATCTCGCTCTCTTAGCAGCTTCATTACAGCTTCCTTTACATATGGATTTCTAAAAGCGGTTGCAATGAACTTCCCTGACCCGTCTGGTTCGTCTCCACCGCTGAAGCCCCCAGGGATCATAATAATCTGTGAATTTTGTATCTTTTGAACCATCTGATCTATGGACTGTTCAATATCATGGGAGGAAAGATTCTTTATAACGAAGACATCTGCAGAACCACCGGCTTTTTCGAACACCTTTGCAGTATCATATTCACAGTTGGTACCCGGAAATACAGGTATAAATACCCTTGGTTTAGCTATTCCAATATTGGCGCTCCTTATATCCTTACCGCTGTAAGCATACTTTTTAGGCGTCCGGCAATTTTCCTCGGTTTGTACCGGGAATATCCGTTCAAGGGGATTCTCCCATTTCTCTATAGCTTCGTCAAGATTAATGCTTATTCCGTTAACATTAATTACCTCTTCAGACATCGTGAAGCCAAGAACCTTATTCTCAATATCACACATTGAAGCAGCTAAATCAATGTCACCAGGCATTTCAAGTATCACAGATCCATAATCAGCAGAGAACAGTTCCTTATTTTCAAAGCTTTCACCAAATTTAAATCCGATCTTGTTTCCGAAGCACATTTTACTTATCGCTTCTGAAATACCCCCGGTTCTTACGGTAGATGCAGACAAAACCTTTCCTTCTGAAATCAATTCGAATATTTTTGAATAATTCTTTCTCATCTGTTCAAAGTCAGGCATTTCATTGCTGTCTCTCCTCAGCGGTACAAGGACAACAATACTGTCTTGACGTTTAAATTCAGTAGATATTGTCTTGTCGACATTAATTGTATTTGCCGCAAAGGAAACGAGTGTCGGCGGAACAGTTATGTCCTTGAATGTACCTGACATGCTGTCCTTTCCCCCTATTGCAGGAATTCCAAGCTCCATCTGTGCATAGTATGCTCCCAATAATGCGCTGAAAGGTTTACCCCACTTAATCGGATCCTTTCCAAGCTTTTCAAAGTATTCCTGAAGTGTAAGACGAATCCTTCTGTAGTCTCCGCCCAATGCAACCATCCTTGCAACCGAATCAACAACAGCATAAACAGCCCCATGGAACGGACTCCATTTTGCAATCAACGGATCATACCCATATGTCATTGCAGTTCCTGTTTTAGTATCCCCCTCGATAAGCGGAATTTTTGCAACCATACCCGCTGTCGGGCTAAGCTGGTATTTACCCCCGAACGGCATAAGTACAGTTCCGGCTCCTATTGTGCTGTCGAATCTTTCCACAAGTCCCTTCTGACTGCATACATTGAGTCTTTGCAAATTAGCAAGCCATGATTTTTTTACATCATTTATAGTATCTTCTATTTCTACAGGTAGCTTTTTAAAGACATCTTCCTTTTCATCCGGCCCTGCAAGAAAAATTTCAGTATGCTGCTCTACCCCATTTGTATTCAGGAAATCTCTGCTTATATCAACGATTACTTTTCCTCTCCACTGCATCTTTAAGCGGTTTTCTCCGGTAACGACCGCAACCGGTGTAGCTTCAAGATTCTCTTTCAGGGCAAAACTTATAAATGCATCAACATTTTCCTTGTCAACTACAACGGCCATACGCTCCTGAGACTCGGATATCGCCAGCTCGGTCCCGTCAAGGCCCTCATATTTCTTTGGAACAGCGTCAAGGTTTACTTCAAGTCCGTCCGCAAGCTCGCCTATTGCGACTGAAACTCCCCCTGCACCGAAGTCATTGCATTTTTTAATCATAGTGCTTACCTTAGGATTTCTAAACAACCTTTGAATCTTTCTTTCCGTAGGCGGATTACCTTTCTGCACTTCAGCACCACAAGTGAGCAAGGATTCTTCCGTATGCTCCTTTGATGATCCTGTCGCTCCTCCGCAGCCATCCCTGCCGGTTCTTCCTCCAAGAAGTATTATTATATCGCCGGCTTCCGGCATCTCTCTTACAACATTTTTCTTTGGAACCGCTCCGATAACCGCACCGATTTCCATCCTTTTCGCTACAAAGCCCTCATCATAAACCTCTGCCACCTGGCCTGTTGCCAGTCCGATCTGATTTCCGTATGAGCTGTAACCGGAAGCTGCTCCTGTTGATATTTTTCTTTGCGGCAATTTTCCCGGAATTGTATCTTTGACCTTTGCTCTTGGATCGCCGCTTCCTGTAACCCTCATAGCCTGATAAACATACGCTCTTCCCGATAGCGGATCTCTTATCGCTCCCCCGAGACACGTAGCAGCTCCCCCAAAGGGTTCTATTTCTGTAGGATGGTTATGCGTCTCGTTTTTGAACATTACAAGCCATTCCTCATCCTTGCCGTCTACATCAACATTTACGACAATGCTGCATGCATTTATTTCATCGGAAACATCAAGATCATCAAGTTTTCCCTGTTTCCTCAATTCCTTCATAGCTATTGTCGCAAGGTCCATAAGGCAAATGCTTTTCTCTCTGTCCTTATAAACATATTTTCTCGATTCCAGATATTTTTTATAAACCGATTCAATAGCATCGGAATAAGTATTTTTTTCTATCTCCACCTTGTCAATATTGGTAAGGAAGGTAGTATGGCGGCAGTGATCCGACCAATATGTGTCGATCATTCTTATTTCAGTAACATTAGGATTTCTTTTTTCTTCATCCCTGAAATACTTCTGGCAGAACTTTAAATCCTCCATTGACATGGCAAACCCCATTTCACTCATGAGGTTTTCAAGCTGTTCGTCCGAAGCTGTTATAAAACCGTCAATACTCTTGACATCCTCCGGCTGCACAATATCCATGTCAAGTGTTTTGGGCTTATCCATGGAAGCCTCCTGGCACTCTACAGGGTTTATGCAGTATCCCTTGATCTTGTCATATTCTTCATCCGATATATCTCCATCGAGGGCAATTAGCCTTGCTGCCTTGATTACAGGCCTTTCTCCTTCGGTAAGTATCTGTATGCACTGGGAAGCAGAGTCAGCCCTTTGATCATACTGTCCCGGCAAATATTCAATAGCAATCAGCCTTGTACCCTTGCTAATATCAAAAGTCTCATCATAAACATTATCAACCGGCGGTTCCGAAAAAATCGTACAGCGTGACTTTTGGTACTCTTCATCTGAAATACCTTCCACATCATATCTGTTAATGATCCTTACAGAATTGAGCCCGCTTATGCCAAGATTAATTTTTAAGTCGCTGTATAAAGCTTTTGCTTCAATATCAAACCCCTTTTTCTTCTCTACAAAAATCCTTCTGACATTGTTCGCCATGCAGATTACCTCTCTTAATTTAAATTTATTTCCTATCTAGTTATCTATAAATTGCTGAGGATATCATTAAGTTGCATAATTATTATACCGTGTTATAATTAATAAGTAAAATTAATAATTTTAATGCTATATATAAGGAGCAATTATGGATATTAATTTTGAACTTTACAAGATATTTTACCATGCTGCTAAATCCGAAAGCTTCTCTGAAGCAGGAGCAAAGCTGTTTATATCTCAATCAGCTGTAAGTCAGGCAATTAAAAATCTTGAAGATAAGATGGGAACCAAACTGTTTTTCAGAAAAACAAGGAACATACACCTCACACATGAAGGGGAAATGTTGTACAAGCACGTCGAACAAGCATATAATTTCCTTAAAGCCGCCGAAAACAAGATCTCCGAAATGCAAAGCCTTAATTCCGGGGAAGTCAGAATAGGCGTAAGTGATACCATATGTAAATATTTTCTTGTACCCTATCTTGAAAAGTTCAATGTGAAATATCCAAGAATTAAAATCAAGGTAATTAACAGGACTTCATCACAGATAGAAACCATATTAAAAAACGGACAAATAGATTTTGGAGTAGTCACCCTTCCGATAACTGATAAAACCATTGAATCAACAGAATTTCTTTCCGTTGAAGACATTTTTGTAGCTTCCGCAAAATATAAAAGCCTACTGGGTAAAAGAATCAAGCTTAAGGAACTATCGTCCTATCCTTTGCTGATGCTTCAGAAAGGCAGTGCTACAAGACGCAATGTTGATGCCTACCTTAAGCAGAAAGGCATAGAAATAACCCCTGAGATAGAACTGGAAAGCATAGACCTTATAGTGGAATTTGCAAGAATAGGACTTGGCATTGCCCATGTCCTGAAAGAAAGTGCGGTTACTCATATAGAAAATGGAGATCTATTTGAAATTAAAACAGATGAAAAAATGCCGGAAAGGAAGCTCGGCATCATCACGATGAAGGATGTTCCATTGTCCGGAGCATCATCCGAATTTGTAAAATTTCTTTATTAACATATTACTTTTTGCCACCTTCAATAGCTGTTAATCTCTGAACTGTTTCGGTTTTAAATTCTGTAAGCTTGAAAACCTGTTCCTCTATAGAATCTACTTTCTTTTCAAGCTTGTCAAAACGATTGTTCATTTTATTTTCAAGTGAATCAAATCTATCATTCATCTTCATTTCAAAACTATTTTGTCTGTTCTCAAGGCTTCCTACTTTATATTCAAGGTTTCCGACCCTTTTATCAAGGATTTGGATCTTTTGATCAAGGCTATCCACCTTTTGATCAAGACTTCCAACCTTTTGATCAAGACTTCCAACCTTTTGATCAAGGCTTTTTTGCCCAACTTCAAGGCTATCTAATTTATTAATTATCTGTTTTAATAGTTCTTCCATGAATAACCACCTTTCCAAAATATTTTATCATAAGAAATTCAGTTTTAAAACTAACAAATAAAATTATTTTATAGCGGACATATGAAAGCCGACATACGAAATTTTAATTCAGTCGTCGGCATTAAAGGCTGAAAACACTTATTCTATTAGTCAAGCTTAAACCTTGAAACGAGTTCCTTCAGCTTAACTGAGCTATTGAGGTTATCCTCAGTGCTCAATTTAACTTCTACTATCTTCTGCGTTACGGCACTTGTCTGTCCGGTAATATTTTCGACTCCTTCAGCGCTTTCACTGGCAGCTATACTTACTTCATTTATTGCAGTTACAATACCGTTGATTGCAGTGTTCAATTTCTGAGCTGTCTCGCTGAACTGTTTCATAAGGTTATTGAACAGCTCTGTGTCATTGAAATACTGCTCCCCGGTCTTAATAAGCTTCTGGTAGTCGTCATTAACGTCCTTGTCAACAAACTCAAGAAGTTCGGCAGAGCTTCCTGCAAGATTCTCAACCGATGAGGTGACCGGCTTTATGACATTTTTAATATCTGAAGCGGTTTTTGACGACTGCTCTGCGAGTTTCCGGATTTCTTCCGCAACTACTGCGAAACCCCTTCCTGCCTCGCCTGCCCTGGCAGCCTCTATTGCTGCGTTAAGCGAAAGAAGATTTGTCTGCTCTGTTATCTGAAGTATAGCCTGAGCAAGCATTTCTACCTGCGACACAGCTCTTGACTGTTCAATTGCCGATTGTACCTGCTGTTTTACATTTTTATATATGTTTTGTGCATTTTCACTTGACCGGATAGCTTCTTCTTTTAGCTTGGTAGCTCGGTCCATTATTTCATTTGCAGCGTTAGCTCCCTCAGTTGCACTACTTGCAATACTATTGGTAAAATCACCTATTTCGTGTGCTGTAGCATTAATCTCCTGCACTGTAGCAGATGTCTCTTCCATACTTGCCGACAGCTCTTGTGCCGTAGCCAATGTATCATTAGTCTGATCCTTCAATTGTTCTGCAAGACTTTCAACCAGTCTGGCATTGTTATCCATATTATGTGATGCTTCAACCAGCAAGCTGATGATGTTCCTAAGCGACCCTCTCATGGAAGATACGGACTTGGACATAATCCCTGCCTCGTCTTTTCTATTTTTGATTAGATTATAGGTTTGATCATGCGCAAGATCAAAATCAGCCGTCTTGTTTACAACCTCCACTATTTTCCTGAGGGGTTTTATAATGTTTAACGAAAGGAGAAATCCCAGTGACAAAGATACTAAAGAGAAAACAACAGAAATCAACAACAAAGATACATCAAACTCAGCATGCAAAAAATTGCCTCCGGCTGACAGTAATGTCAAAAATACAATAAGGACGAAGATTTTTACCCGAAATGACAAAATTCCCACTCCCCTGTTCAATTTTTTAGAATTTTACCTTAGCGGTTTTCTTGGGTTAAAAGATAATAACTTTAACCTAATGATATCACAAAAAATATCCCGCATCAACAGCAAATGTCAATAACTGACTTTACATAAGCTATTATAAAAACTCATATTTTTAATGTTTATTGTTTTAGTTAACATAAGTTTTAACGTTTTTAACTTTTTTGTTTTTTTCCTACTTAGACTGCATAAAATATGATATCATTTGAATTAATTTCTAAAACTTATGCATTATAAAAGATTATTTAAAACTTATATAACATAATGAAAGGGTGGTAACATGTCCGATCAAATAAAACTTATTGCAGCTCGAATAAAAGAACTCAGAGAAATATCAGGCGTTTCGCTTGAGACCTTGTCAAAGGAATTCAACATATCAAAAGAAACATACCAGGAATATGAGAGCGGAAACAAAGATATTCCTGTCAGTTTTCTTTACGAAATAGCAAACAGATTCGGTGTGGAATTGACCGCGATATTGACAGGTGAAGTTCCCAAACTTCACACCTATGCTCTCGTAAGAAAAGGAAAAGGCGTCAGTGTAGAAAGAAGGAAGGAATATAAGTATCAAAATCTGGCCTACAATTTTGCTCATAAAAAAGCTGAACCGTTTCTGGTTTCAGTCGAGCCAGAAGAGGATGAGCCGATACATTTTAATTCTCACCCGGGACAGGAATTCAATTATGTACTTGAAGGCACCTTGAAAATTATCGTTGACGGACATGAACTTGTCCTTAATGAAGGTGATTCCTTATACTTTGATTCCGGCTACAACCATGGGATGAAAGCAATGGGTAACAAAACCGCAAAATTTTTAGCTATCATTTTTTAAAACGATCAATAATGGAAAGAGGTAAGAATTTATATGTACGATATCTTAAAAAAATATATTTCTAAACTGGAATACGATTCATATGATGACTTTTTTAAAAACTTCAAAATAAATATTCCCGACAATTTCAATTTTGCATATGACGTTGTTGACGAAATAGCTGCTAAAACGCCTGAAAAAGTTGCAATAGTTTGGTGCGACGAAGGTGGTGCCGAAGAATCTTTCACCTTTGGAGACCTCAAAAAGTACAGCGATAAAACAGCCAGCTTTTTTAAATCTGTCGGTATAAATAAAGGCGACAAAGTCATGCTTATTTTGAAAAGGCGTTATGAGTTCTGGTTCTGCATTCTGGCCCTCCATAAAATCGGTGCTGTATGTATTCCTGCTACCCACCTGCTGACAACAAAGGATTTGGTATATAGGAATAATGCTGCCGACATTAAAATGATTGTTTGCGTAAATGAACCCGAGGTGCTGCATCATGTAGAAGCATCCATGGAAAAGTCGCCTACTCTTACCTTGAAGGCTTCTTTGAATTGTGAAAAGGAAGGCTGGTATAATTTCAACAGGGAAATCGAAAATGCTTCGGAAGAATTTATGCGTCCTACAGGAAATGATGCTCCAGCAAACGATGATACACTTCTTCTCTACTTTACTTCCGGAACAACAGGAATGCCGAAAATGGTTCAGCATAACTACATCTATCCTTTAGGGCATATTTTAACCGCAAAATACTGGCAGAATGTCCAAGAGGACGGATTGCATCTTACTGTAGCTGATACAGGCTGGGCTAAAGCGGTTTGGGGAAAAATATACGGGCAGTGGCTTTCCGGGTGTGCAGTATTCGTCTATGACTATAATAAGTTTATACCGAAGGAACTTCTAAGTATAATAGCAAAGCATGGGGTCACATCATTCTGTGCACCTCCAACAATATACAGGTTTTTCATTAAGGAAGACCTGACTCAGTTTGATTTCAGCAAGCTCAAGCATTGTGCTGTTGCAGGTGAACCGTTGAACCCCGAAGTATATACCCAGTTCTATAAAGCTACCGGACTTAAGCTTATGGAAGGATACGGACAAACCGAATTGACAGTAACAATGGGGACATTTCCGGGCATGGAACCTAAACCGGGTTCTATGGGGAAGCCGTCACCCGGCTATGACATTGATCTTTTGGATGAGTCCGGCAATTCATGCGATGTCGGTGAAGAAGGCCAAATAGTTATACGCACCGATAAAAGAATTCCAGCAGGCATTTTCCAGGGTTATTTCAGGGACCCTGCTCTGACAAGCAAGGTTTGGCATGACGGCATATATTATACCGGCGATATGGCATGGCGTGATGAAGACGGCTACTATTGGTTCGTTGGAAGAGCAGATGATGTCATTAAAAGTTCCGGCTACAGAATCGGGCCCTTTGAAGTTGAAAGTGCCTTACTGGAGCACCCAGCTGTACTCGAATGCGCAATCACTGCGGTTCCGGATCCTGATAGAGGACAGGTGGTAAAGGCTACCGTAGTACTGGCTAAAAACTACAAACCAAGTCAAGACCTTGTTGTTGAGCTCCAGGATCATGTTAAAAGGGTAACTGCACCATACAAGTATCCGAGAATTATTGAGTTCGTAACAGAACTTCCCAAAACAATAAGCGGAAAGATACGCAGAGTCGAGATACGAGAAACTGATCAAAACAATTGATAATTTACAATTAAAATATAGTATGGAAAGGACGGATGCAACTTTCGTCCTTTTTATTATGTAAACTTGCATTTGCAAATGTTCCAAAACTCAGGAGCCTGGTTCCCCTGAGTTTTTATTTAACAAATATAAAGAACCTGTCCTTATAAAAAAACAAGGATATCATTCGATACCCCTGCCTTTATTTTAACAGTTATTAGACAATTTTTACAAGCAATTGATTGCTTCTTTCAATAAACTTTGTCATTGCTTCCGGACTAAGCTGCTTATGGCTCATTTCAGCCAGATCATATACATGTTCGCATATCATCTTAAGGTCTTCTTTCCTGTCTTCCTTTTCACTTAAGTCCATAATTGATTTAATCAATCCATTGTTCTTATTCAGCACAAGCGTCTCTTCATTGGGGAACATGTGGCTCATATCCATTCCGCCGAACATTTTGCTCATTTCCTGCATTCTTCTTGACTGCTCGGACAAGAGAATAATTCCGGGAACATTTGAAACCTTCAGACCTTCAACCTGTATCTTCAGGCTCTCGTTTCCAAGTGCCTCCTTAAACACCTTTTCAAGCTTCTCCCCTATTTCTTTAGAGTCATCGCTTGTTCCTTCTTCCTTAAGACTTTCTGAAATATCGGAGTCGATTCTGTTGAATTTAACCTCTGTCTCCTTCGTTTCAAGAAACTGAATAAAATGATTGTCTATCATCGATTGAAGAATGACTGCTTCCATTCCGTTTTCCTTAAACATATTGATATACTGTGACTGCTGTTTTTCATCTGATACATAGAATACCTTGTTCTCATGCTTTTCCTTATTTCTTTCGAGGTAATCCTTCAAGGTTGCATAATCCCCGTTTGTTGTCTTATATATAACAATATCCTTTGCCTTGTCATAGAATTTAGATTCTCTCATGCAGCCATATTTTACAAATGGATTGATGTCATCCCAGTACTTATTGTAGTTTTCCCTTTCGTTTTCAAAAATGCCTGTAAGCTTGTCTGCAACCTTCTTTGTAATATGTCCCGATATTTTGGATACATAACCGTCATTCTGCAAAAAGCTTCTTGATACGTTAAGAGGCAAATCAGGGCAATCCAGAACACCCTTTAGAAGCAGCAGGAACTCCGGAATTATCTCTTTGATATTATCAGCTACAAATACTTGATTGTAGTACAATTTTATCTGGCCTTCCATAGTCTCAAATTCATGCTTCAGCTTGGGAAAATACAAAATCCCCTTCATGTTGAAAGGATAGTCCATATTCAGGTGGATCCAAAATAAGGGATCACTAAAATCATGGAATACCTTATGGTAAAAGCTCTTATATTCTTCATCCGTACAATCCTTGGGATTTTTCAGCCATAATGGGCTTATATCGTTAAGGGGCTTAATTTCTTCTTTTTCATCCTTTTTTTCATTTTTGTTCTTTTCTTCCTTTTCATCCTTCTTTGCTCCGGCATCCTCCAGATATAATTCATATGGAAGGAATGAAAAATATTTTTCAAGAACCTCTCTCATTTTAAACTCATCCAGGTATTCAGTACTGTCTTCAGCCAGATAGAGAGTGACAGTTGTACCACGTTCGTTCAGCTCGGAATCATCCATTTCAAATTCAGTGCCGCCTGTGCTAATCCACCTTACAGCCTTAGCCCCGTTCCGGTAAGACAGTGTATCGATGGTAACCTTTTCAGACACCATAAAAGCCGAGTAAAATCCAAGACCGAAATGGCCTATAATCTGCCCCTCATCAGCTTTGTCTTTATACTTTTCGAGGAAATCCTTCGCACCGGAAAAGGCTATCTGATTGATGTATTTCTTAACTTCTTCATCAGTCATACCTATTCCGTTGTCAATTATTTTTATGGTTTTTTCTTCCTTATTGACAATAACCTTGATAGTGAATTTATTTTCGCTATCGAGCTCAGCCTCTCCGATTGCAGAAAGCTTTTTCAATTTACTGATTGCATCGCTGGCATTTGAAACCAGCTCACGAACAAAAATATCCTTCTCAGAGTACAACCACTTCTTTATTATTGGAAAAATGTTCTCTGTATTAATGGAAATACTTCCGTTTTCGTGTGACATATTCAGCAACCTCCCGTTAACTAATTTTTCTCTTAAATAATAATACAACTTCCATAAAATGCTTGTCAAGAAAAATTTAGCACTCTCCGAGCGAGAGTGCTAACAATTGCTTATCATATTAACCGAAATGAAGCAATATTCAATGAATGCAACTATATTTGATTTTATATCTATTCCAAACCCGAAAGTTTTTTTGCAAGCTTCACAGCAGCATGTGCATCGGAAGCGTACCCGTCGGCTCCTATTTCTTTAGCAAAGCTCTCATTAATGACTGCTCCGCCAATCATAAATTTGGAGCTAATACCTTCCCGCTTTGCTAATTCGATTACATCCTTCATTTCCATCATGGTGGTGGTCATTAAGGCGGAAAGTCCTATAATTTCCGCTTCTTCTTCCCTTGCTTTAGCCACTATATCCGCGGCACCGACATCTTTGCCCAAATCAAATACATCAAAGCCGTAATTCTTGAGCATAAGCCCTACAATATTTTTCCCTATATCGTGTATATCACCCTTGACTGTAGCAAGAACGACCTTTGTTTTTTTACCGGTTCCTTTTTCATTACCTGTCTTCAGCAGCGGTTCCAGCATTTCGAAAGCATTCTTCATGGTTTCTGCACTTTGAATAAGCTGAGGCAAAAAATACTGTTTCTTTTCATACAGCTCACCAACCTGTGTAATAGCCGGAATCAAGTGCCTGTCAACTATTTCACCGGGATTGGCGCCCTCCTTCAGCGCCTTCTCCAGCAATTCCTTTATATTTTCACGATCTCCCTTTAAAACTGCATCATATACCCTTTCCAATATCGGGGCCGAGGTTTCTTTTTTTATAGGTCCTGTTTCCTTATTTGCATCCTGTGAAAAATGCGAAATGTAGTCCCTGCTGTTAGCATCCTTGCACATAAGCACATCCGAAGCCATTTTCAAGTTCATAAGCATGTCGCTTGAGGGATTTGCAATCGCCATTGTCAAGCCCCTGCCCATTGCCATGGTAAAGAAAGCGGAATTTACCCAGCTTCTTTCTGGCAATCCGAAGGATACGTTGGAAAGTCCTATAATCGTAGCACATTCAAACTTATTAGTGCACCAATCTATTACTTTCAGAGTTTCAACAGCAGCTTTTTGATCAGAAGAGACAGTCATAACCAAACCATCAACAACAAAATCCTTTTTTGTGAAACCATATGACTTTGCAGTCTCATAAATTTGTTCTACAACCTTCACTCTATCCTCTGCAGTTGTAGGAATCCCCTCATCGTTAAGCGGCAGAAGAACAAACATTGCGCCATATTTTGCTGCCAGAGGAAGAAGCCTCTCCAACTTTTTCTTTTCTGCGGATATCGAATTTATAAGTGCTCTTCCCGGATAGATCCTTAATGCGGCTTCAATAACCTCAGGATGGGACGAATCTATGCATAGCGGAGAATTAACCAACGGAGTTAATAGATCAACCAGCTTTATCATTGTTTCCTTTTCGTCTATTCCCGGCATTCCTACATTCACATCAAGAATCTTTGCACCCTTTTCAAGCTGTTCAGCCGCAAAACGCCTGACTTCTGAAGTCCTTCCTTCTCTTAACTCCTCTTGAAGCTTCTTTTTTCCTGTCGGGTTTATCCTTTCACCAACTACTATTACAGGTTTATCAAACCCTATTTGCACGGTTTCTCTAGCCGATGTAACCGCACTTTCCTGTTCCTCCTTCGGCAGGACAGGCTTACACCCCTTAAGCTGTTCACTAATTTGACTAATATATTCAGGTGAAGTCCCGCAGCATCCGCCCATAAGGTTGACACCGGCCTCAGCAAATGACTTGACGTATTTTCCGAAATCTTGAGGCTTCATATTGAAAACCGTTTTTCCGTCAATTAGCTGCGGAAGTCCGGCATTTGGCTTTGCAAGCAAAGGAATCTTTGCATGAGGCTTCAAATTTCTTATTATCTCCAACATTGCCTCAGGTCCCGTAGAACAATTGCATCCAACAGCGTCTGCACCCAGACTCTGCAATGTTACAAGAGCAGTAGCAGGGTCAGTACCTGTAAGCGTCAAGCCGTCTTCCCCGAAAGTCATACTGACACATACAGGAAGGTCGCAGCTCTCTTTCACAGCAATAAGGGCGGCACGAGCTTCCTGGATATCCATCATAGTCTCGATCACAAAAAAGTCCACACCGCCTTCAAGCAAGCCTTTAACCTGTTCTTTGAAGATATTGACCGCATCCTCGAAAGGCATATCCCCAAAAGGCTTGATAAATTTTCCCGTCGGTGCAAGATCGCCGGCAACTAATTTATTATCTCCGGCTGTTTCCCTTGATATTTGGGCAAGTTCCTTGTTAATTTTGAAAACGCTGTCACCTAATCCGTATTCTTCAAGCTTTGGCCTGCTGCCACCGAAGGTGAATGTATATATTACATCCGAACCTGCTTCAATATATTTTGATTGAACATCCTTCAGAACTTCTCTGTTTTCGATAGCCCACTTTTCAGGGCATGCGCCTTTTGGCATGCCGCTTTTCTGCATATAAGTTCCTGTAGCTCCGTCCAGGATTATAATTTTTTCTTCGATCAATTTCTTAAAGCTCTTTTTATCCATACAAATCAAATCCTTTCTATTCCCGCTACGGCAAGTACCGACTTCTCAGGTACAAGCATAAAGCTCTCTGTAATTTCAATTCCAAGTTTCTCAAGCTGTAAAGTATCATAAATCAATTTCTGGTTTGATATGTCCAGGTCTCCGTAACCGGGGCTAAACCTGTATCTTGTCAGTTTTTTTCCTTCCTTAAGAAGGATCTTCTCAATGAAGCTCATCAACCAATCCAACCCGACATCAGCCGTTTGTGACGCAACTGCATCCAATATAAGTCCTAATGCCGGATCTCCAGCTTTTACCTCGGATTTAATCCTTTGAACGATATCCATCCCGACTGTAGATGCCATGAGTACGATTTCATCACTCTGTGACAATAATTCAGAAAGCTTTTTGCTTACCAGAAGTGTTTCAACAAGCATTTTTGTTTTCTCATCTGAGATTCCTCCCAGCTTAATCCTGGCAAATGAGCCTTTAGGCTCACAAAGAAGCCTTCCCTCTTTAATTCCAAGTTCCAGCAATCGCCTGTGGTTATCCTGCAATATGGTACTGCCTTTATGGTAGCCCAGCCGTGCCATTATCATGTCTTTCTTTGGCTCAGCCCCTATGCTTTGCAAAATATTAACTTTTACATTTGAAAAAACTGCTTTTGAGTTTTCCATCCTTTTACATACCCATATACCTTATGTACAAATGATATCCTAATGCTTATGAAATAATCAATATGTTTCCTATAACATTCTATTATATTCTCGGTTAATATTCAACAACTATTTTCATTTATATTCACTCATTTTCTACCTTATTTCATCCAAGCATGCACTACACTATACTTTTCCATACACTGAATACATAGAAACTTGTTCATATAAAATGGAACAAGTTTCATTGCTCAAGCATACGGTTTATAATATAATATTTACATTGATTATAATTTAAATCGAATCGAAAGGTGGATGTTATGAAAAAAATACTTAGTTTGGCAATGACTGTAATAATGGTTTTATCACTTGGATGCAACATTTTTGCAGCGCCTGCAACCCAAACTTTTAGTGACAGCAAGTACAAGATTGAGTTTCAAATCGATAAGACATGGAAAAAGCAGCAGAATACAGGTTCAATGATGAGGGCTTTCTACATGAAAGATCCGGCTAACGGCAGCAGTCTGAATTTACAGGTAGAAGCTCCGGCAATAAACGTTACTCTTGAAAAATACATGAGTTTGGCTATTTCTCAATTGAAGAGTGCTATGGCGGTTAAAAATGTAAAAGTAACATATTCAAAAGGTACCAACAAAAAAATTAAAGTTGCAGTACTTACAGAGAATATGGATAAAAACGGTGTACCTTTAAAACTTTATCAGTACATTTTCAAGTACAACGGTAAATTCTACATATTGACTTTCGGCGCTGTCGAAAGTAATTATTCCAAAGACTTAAAGGTCATGGAACAATTGATAAAATCAATCAAATTAAAATAATTGAAATCTAGCATAAAAATAAAAGCCCCAGGGCTTTTATTTTTTGTTGCTAAACATTCTGAAGCACATATTAATCCAAGGCCATTTGTAGCCTTGGATTTTCTGTCACCATCTGCTGCTTCCATATTCCCTTCCGAAACTCCTGTTAAAGCCACCAAAATTATTGTTAGTCTTCTGCTGCTTTTTCGCCTTTCTGCAATCACCACATCTCTGGGGATCATTCATAAAACCTTTTACCTGATAGAAGGCCTGTTCTCCCTCTGTAAATGTGAATTTGGAATTGCAGTCTTTGCATGTTAAAATTTTATCCGGCATATTTCCTACCTCCATTGTATTTTGGATTTAACTTACTTTTGACTTTTCTCCAATACAAAGGAGAGTAAGGCCTAAGTTCAATTAAATCAGTATAGGAATATGATTTCCAGATTTCTGTGATATTATAACCATATTTTTCATTACTAAAGCATTTCTTATATTAATTCGAATCCTCATGGAATATATTTACATGTAGACTTTTTGAATATTCTGAAACCGTGACGTCAATAATTCACAATGGTGATGGAAATGACATTTAAGATAACCTGGAAAACTCATGTAATATGTTTCATTATGTCGCTATTTATAATAGCAGCTGTTTATAATCTTTTAGAATCTGCAATCATACATACTGTCATTTATGATATGCCAAAGGTTCCTCTATTCCCTGCGTACGTTCTTTTACTGGGTTATATAGTCATCCTTTCGGCTTTTGTAACATTTTTGCATGAACTGATTCACGGGGCAGCATACAAAATTTTCGGAGGAAAAGTAAGGTATGGATTAAAGCTGATATACGCTTATACAACCGAGGTCTCCGGACTTCCTCTTTCACGGACAAAGTTTCTGGTAGTGCTTCTTTCTCCATTAGCTGCCATATCAGTCTTCTGTTTGCTTATTCAATTCCAGATAGGTGCAATTGCCTTTGTTTTTAATTTTGCGGGTTCAACAGGGGATATATTAATGTCCCTTTACCTTTTAAGAGTTAAGAAAAATTATAAGATAATTGACCGGATATATGGATTCGAGGTTGTTTACATGCCGCAGCCCCATACTAAGACCGATACCCTTAACTTATCTGATTAATGCTTCCTACAGAGCTTATCTTCAATTTCATCCGACAGCAGGTAAAGTCTCTGTACTCCATTTTCGAGTTTGTAATAATGAAAAATGTAAGGTATAAGCAAAATGAAGAATAGTAAATCAAGGAGCATAAAAACAGGCTCTTTGGTAATAACCGAAACAGAAACGGATATAAGAAGAAACAATCCGAAAGCCAGTGTAACCATAAGGTGAACCAGTCTTTCATGCTGAAGGTAGGAAATCCATATATTATGGTATTGTCTCAATGCAGTCCAGTCAATATCTTCATTTTCCTTCCCTAATGCAACCTTTACCCTCATTTCATGTGCTTTAAGCTGCTTAACCATTTTAAGCTCCTCAAAAAAATATTCCATGTAACCAATTTTATAGTATACCGGTAAAATGTCAACCAGGTTCAGGTTCTTCATATATTATTGGAACATATTGCCCTCCATATTCGTCATATATTTATGGTATCTAGGCAATACATGTTGCAATTGAATTTGCAATTGTATAAAATATTGGGTATCCATATTTATACATCATTATATATTTATATAACCGTTATAACACTATTTATATAACATGGAAATTAGTTGTTTCTTATGTTTCATATAAGCTAAAGAAAAAACCATTATTTTGAGGGGGAATGATTATTTTGAAGTCAAAGGCAGTATTGAGGTCGTTTCATTTTTTTCTTATTTTTTGCATTATCTTTACTGTTTCATTCAGCAGTACGGCAGTTGCAATGGGCACTCCGAGTTCATCAGTTCCTGCAACTGACATAAAGGGCAACCCGGCCGAATCACAGATCAGTTATTTTTTAAAGAAAGGTATTTTAACTGTATACAGTAATAAAACCTTTAAACCTAACCAAATAATTAAAAGGATAGAGTTTATTACTGCAGTCAATAAATTGTTTGGTTTTTCACAGACAACAAATATTTCTTTTAAAGATGTTCCTGCAAATAGTACAAATTACAAAGAGGTTTCGAAGGCAATCTCTGCCGGATACATCGGCGGTTTCAGCGATAAAACCTTTAAACCGAACAATGCTGTAACAAGACAGGAAGCAGCCCAAATAATATGTAAGCTTTTAAATTATACTGCTTCCAAGAATTCAAGCATTTTAACAAAAATCAAGGATATTAATTTTACATCGAGCTCCTATTTGTCATACATAAGCACCGCCGTTCAAAACGGCTATTTGGAATTGTATTCCGGAAATAGATTCAATCCCTCCAAGAAACTTACAAGGGCAGAAACAGCTTATTTGTTCAGCAAAATGACAAAAACCGTATTCAACAAAGCAGGAAGCTATAGTGATGCCGACGGCTCAAAAACCGTTAAAGGCAATGTTATAGTTAACACGGCAGGTGTTACCCTTAATAACCTTGTAATAAACGGAAACCTATATCTTACTCAGGGAATTAATGAGGGCAATGCTTCCTTGATGAATGTTACCGTAAAGGGTAATACATACATTAATGGCGGCGGATTAAACAGTATTACTATAATGAATTCAACATTAGGGGCGGCTTTTATTAATAAAAAGAATGGGGCTGTCAGAGTTGTAACATCAGGCAGCACCAACATCGGAAACTTAACTGTAAATTCTTCATGCAGTCTGGTAGAAAGCAGCCTTACAGGTAATGGCTTCACTAATATGACAGTCAACCTTTTAGTACCCAAAGGTCCTATCGAATTAATGGGCAGCTTTGCCAACATAACCCTTAATTCAAAAATGACAGAAATAGACCTGTCGAAAGGCAGCATAAACAACTTTACTTCAAGTCAAGGGGCATCAGGGACGACCTTACGGGTAGCTTCATCAGCAAGTATAGAAAATATAGTTCTTAACGCAACTGCAAAGGTGTTGGGCAATGGTTCAATAAAAACAGTAGATATCAGATCTGCAGAAGTTACTGTTGAACCAAAACCTACTTATGTTACAGTAAAAAAAGGAATAACAGCAATCGTCAATGGATTAATTGTTAAGGATACAGTAAGTTTCCTACCTTCATTGACCAGTGCAGTTATAAACCTTTCAACAGGAAAATTGACACTCTATGGCGAGAATCTTGTCTCAATCACCGGTACAAACAATGATATTACCGCAGCCAAGCTGACAATATCATCAGGCGTTTTCGGCCACAGCAGGACTCTTACAGCTTCAAGCAATGCGGACATCATAAGTTCGACTAGTGCTGTCCTTAAATTAACTGACGCAGATATTACTGCAATAAAGAGCATGCTGACCAGCTCTTCCAAGTCATATAAGATATCTGCAGCCATGGGTTGGAACGGACCGAATTCACCGCTTGATTACTCCGGAAATAAAGTAACAATTTCAGGCAATCAACCTGTAATTAATAGTGCAACATTAAATTTGTCCACAGGGACACTCGTTTTGTCCGGTTTATACTTCAAAGCCGTATCAGGCTCGGTCAATGACATAACTGCTTCCAAGCTTACAATTTCGGATGGCAACGGAGGACACTCAAGGACGCTGTCATATACTGCCAACGTTGAAATTACCAATTCATCCTCCGCCAAACTCACCTTGTCTTCAACAGACCTTACAGCAATAAAAACCTGGGCCCTGCAAAACGGAATCAGCGTCAACGGATATTCATACAATATTGCCGCCGCGGCAAACTGGAACGGAACAAATTCACCTGCAGACCTTACAGGGAATCCTGTAACAGTAAGCGGCAACCAACTTCCCACAATTACAAGCGCAACTTTTACAGTATCCACCGGGAAGCTTTTCTTGACAGGAACCAATTTCATTTCAATATCAGGAGCTTCCAATGATATTACAGCTTCAAAACTAACTTTTTCTGACGGCTACGGTGGACATTCAAGAACACTTTCAACATCATCAAATGTTGATATATCCAGTTCAACCACCGCTACAATCACAGTTTCAGGTGCGGATTTAACTGCAATTTCCTCATGGGCGGTCCAGAACGGGACATTGCTTAATGGTTATGCATATAATATTTCAGCTGCCGCCGGGTGGAATGGTTCCGATTCACAAGCGGATTTGACCGGCAATCCCGTAACCGTTAGTACTAACTCTCTTCCAGATATAACAAGTGCAACTCTTGACCTTTCAAACGGTTACCTTACTTTGTACGGTACTAACTTAGTATCCATAACCGGTAGCAATAACGATATTAATTCTTCATATCTTACTATATCAGATGGTTCAGGCGGACATTCCAGAGTACTGTCATACACCTCAAATTTTGACATAACAAATTCAAGTTATGCGCGAGTCACGCTATCATCAACAGATCTGGCCAGTATCACAAACTGGGCAACCCAGAACGGTTCAAGTGTTAACGGATATCCTTATCTAGTCACGGCTTCGGCAGGATGGAATGGTACCGGCTCATACTATGACAGTTCAAACCCCCTGACGGTAAACGGCGCCCAAGCTTCAAACATAACCAGTGCAACCCTTAATTTATCAACCGGTCAACTGGTCCTATACGGTAATTTTGTTTCAATCAGCGGCACCAATAATGATATCATTCCTTCTCTGCTTACAATAAGTGACGGATCAGGCGGGCACTCCAGAACTCTTTACTATACCTACAGCTGTGATATCGGCAGTTCATCCTATGTAAGTATATACCTATCGTCTTCGGACTTGTCAAGCATTGCAGCCTGGGCTGTTCAAAACGGTACAGCGCTCAATGGTTATCCTTATTACATATCAGCATCAGGCGGTTGGAACGGAACAGGTTCTAGCTATGACAGTTCAAATACTCTTACTGTCAGCGGGAACGCAGCACCTTCCATAAGCAGTGCTACCTTCAATGTATCAAACGGGCAATTGGTTCTGTCAGGAGTTAACTTCAATTCCCTTCCCGGGTATGATATAAATGCCTCTCTTTTAACTATAAGAGACAGTAACGGAAGCCATATCAGACAGCTTTCCACAACAAGCAGTGTTGATATTTCAAGCAGTTCATCCGCTACCTTGACAGTTGCCGGGACTGACCTTACTGAGATTAAAAAATGGGCTACACAAAATGGAACAAGCCTTAACGGATATTCTTATTATCTCAACGCTTCTGCCAACTGGAACGGTCCCAATTCTCCTGACGACAGTTCCAACACATTATATGTGAGCGGCAACGGTACTCAAACCATAACAAATGCCACTTTAGACATTTCCTCCAGATTGCTTACAATCAACGGAAGCAATTTCAGTTCAATAGCAGGAGGTGCTAATGACATCAATCTGGCATGTTTTACCCTGTCAGACGGAACTGCAAGCGGTTCGACACAGCTGTCAGGCAGTATTGAGTTGTCAAATTCCTCCAGCACGGTATCGGTTACATTATCTCAAGCGGTTATTGATACGATTAAAGCTTGGGCAACTCAAAACGGAACCTGGAATGGTACAGGCGATTATAATATTGCTGCTTCAGCTAATTGGAACGGTTCCGGTTCATCATCAGACCTTACAGGAAACACGCTTACAATAACCGGATATCCATCGCCCGCAATCACCAGTGCAACCTTGAACTTTACAGCTTCTTCGGCAGTACTTACACTTACCGGAACAAACTTTATTAAGGCAAAAGGTTCCGCTAATGACATTGACCTATCCAAGTTATATATACATGACGGAGCAGGACACAGCACAACATTATCAAGCACTAATTCCAATAACGCCAATCTCAATATCGATATAACCAATAGTACCACAGCCGTAATAAATCTAGGCGACAATAATACCAATGCATTAAAAGCCTGGGTAATGCAAAACGGAACAAGTCTATATAAAATATCCACTAATGCAAATTGGAATGGTTCCGGTTCTCCGGCAGATTCTATAGGCAAGCCGGTAACAGTCAGCGGCCTTTCATCAGTATCAATAGTAAGTGCAAGCCGGAACAGCAGCACCCAAATAACTGTAGTACTAAATAAACCGGTAGTAACATTGACAGCTTCCAAAGAGAATAACGGCGGTTTTAGTGTATGTGATGCTGTATATTCTGATGCTTTATCTTATAATGTAACTAAGATTGAGCCTGCAAACGGGAACTACTGGATCGTATTGACAGTAGGCGATACGAGTAACAGTGCTAATGTACTGGTGAAATACACTATTGACGGAAACGGCAATATAACTGATCAGGACGGAGGAATTTTGCAGACAACAACTGTCGGTATACCGGTAATGAACAGCTCCGCACCTGCGCTAAAAAATCCACCTGCCCTCAATTCAAACGGAAAACCTAATGAAACAGTAATATTTAATTTGGGGTCAGGAAGGTACAAATATATTGTTTCTACAGACTCCAACCCCATTTCAACTCCTATAACCGGCACTGTCGTTAACTGGGCGGATGTTAAAAACGGAGATATCATCAATGCAGAAAACGGTAAATATATAGGTATAGCAGAGGTTGACGGTAACGGTAAAGTCCTAAGATTCAGTAATGTAACAGCAGTGTCATCCTCGTCCTAGCAGATATTTTATTTGAGATATTTTACTTGAGGTTGTTTATTACAGCCGCAAGTGAAGTGTTCAGCAATTATGCTTCTGTAATTAAAAAAAGAAAAAAGCAGGCTTAATAGCTTGCTTTTTTCGAGTATTTTATTATAAACAAAGGCTGACATTTTTATTAATTATGTCGAGTATAAATTGAAAGCCATTCATTAATTCGAATAGCTTTCAAGCTACCGTCGATATCTCTTATTTTTCCTTTAACTCAGCAGGAATATCTATTGTTATGCTGTTCAAAGTATACTCAATGTCAAGTTCAAGATTATTATCGTCTTCGCCAGTATTGTTTGATTTCATAATAACTTTGCTTATATAATTACCCTTTTTATTTATTGTAATAACCGTATTGAGATTAACTTCATCCAGCATTTTTATACTATTCAGGTTATAGTCCAAAACATTTTTATCGCCCCAGCATGGGCCGCTCAGAACTATTTCATCGTTATTATCTTTTATAATAGACATTGAACAATAAATCAATTCAGTTAATGGGAAATAAATCGTTTTTATAGAACTGTTCATATCAGCATCAGAAATATTTGTCTTTTCCCATCCATTTGAGTCCTCTTCGTCTTCATCCCATGAATTGGAGTTGTCCTCGTCTTCATCCCATGAATTCGAATTGTCTTCGTCTTCATCCCATGAATTCGAATTGTCCTCGTCCTCCCATGAATTGGAGTTGTCCTCGTCCTCATCCCATGAATTGGAGTTGTCCTCTTCCTCATCCCATGAATTCGAGTTGTCCTCGTCCTCATCTGATCTAAAGAAACTATGTTCTTTGGAGTACATCATTCCGTTTATTATGTATGCCTCTACATTTGCAGTTATACCACCTGCAGTTACAGAATAATTTAATGACATTAAATTACTTATCCTGTCATACTTAATAATTATCCCCAGATCCCCTGGAGTTACGTCAGTATATCCAAAAATCCTTGTTTTCAATTGAATATTCTTTGCTGAAGTATTGTTTTTTTGGGCACTGTCTAAAATTGCTTTTATCTTGTTGTATTCGCTTAAACTCTTAATGAAAACGCATTTAGCAACATTGTCAATAGCCAATTTGAAATTAAGGAATTGGGCAAAGGAGTCAACAGGCAAATAGACCTTGTTTTTGTAAACCACCGGCGCCGCAGATAATTGAACCTTTACTTTATTCTTATAGGCAGTTTTACTGCCAATTGTAAGATTAATAACAATGTTCTTGCCCGCATTTACGGTTATATTGTTCTTTTTCTTATCCCAGATAAAAATTTTACTGTAATTTTGAACCCCAAGCATTGTTAACAAATCCTTGCTTTCAATAAGTATTACATTATTAACTGAAATAGGAGCACTAGATAGGCTAGCCAGTTTACTATTGATATAAATCCTGTAATTCGGCTTCTCCTGAACGCCTGAGTTTACAGCCATTGGTGCCTGAATAATGGAAATTACCATCATAATGCAAATAATTGCTGAGACTAATTTTTTCATCAATATTTTCCTTTCGCATTAATTATCTTAATTCCATTATTCTACACTATAGGAAAAAATCCTTTAATTATTGATTATTATTTGTTGATGCACTAAAATCCTCAGACCCTTTTACCCTAAAAATGCAAAAACCACAAGCTCTCAAATCCTTGAAAGTCTTGTGGCAACTATAATTTCTGTGGAGCCGCTGGGGGGAATTGAACCCCCGACCTATTCATTACGAGTGAATTGCTCTACCCCTGAGCCACAGCGGCAAATTGACACATATAATATTACTACTGACTAAAATACTTGTCAATACTGGGACTGGAAGGTTTTCTTGAATTTGTGAGATAATTATTGTAAAATTATTACATAAACGTTTTCAGAAAATACTTGAAGGGAGAATTGATATTTGTGAATTTTAAAAAGTGTATACTCTTTTTACTTCTTCCAATATTATTTTCATTTGCATCATGCAACAAAAGCGAAAATACAAATAATGCAGACAAAAGTTCAAGCCAAATAGTATCTGGTTTAGACCAAAGTCCATTTAAAGGTTTGAGTAGTACTAAAACAAACAACAAAAAAACTTATGTGGATAAGCAATATAAATTTAAAGTAAATTACCCTGGAGATTGGACAGTAAAAATTACAAAAAGATGGGAAGCAACTAATGAACATGAAGCTAGTCCGGATGGTGGTATTTACATTTATCCTGACAAAAACAAGACCAACACCGTGTTTATTTACGGACAATATGGGAAAATAAACGTCGATGATTACCTTGTCCTTAATAACCAAGAGTTTTCAATCGATAAAGAAAATAAGGGAATTTTATACTATGATTATAAAGATGGAAAAACAATATTATTTCTACTTTTAGATGATGGATTACATGCCGCACATATCGAAGTAAGTGATGAATGCTTTTCTAAAAATAAGCAACAGATATTTAATATTCTTAAAAGTATAAAACCTATAAAAATAAGTAAATAGGAAGACTCCACCATACGTGTGTCAGGGGGACAGTTCACAGTTCACAGTTCCCTGGCACACGTTTCTCCAGCGGGAGCATAGAAATCAATGGTACAGGTATTTCACCTTGCCTTTGTTTTGTGCCTTATTTTTCTTCGCATTAAGATATACATACAGCCTCAAAGCCATTCTATCTGCTTTTTCGCTCAATTCGGTAACCCGAGTGTTATCTGAAAGGATAAAAGC
>JAEXSP010000044.1 GCA_023453795.1 Bacillota bacterium | reverse complement strand
GCTTTTATCCTTTCAGATAACACTCGGGTTACCGAATTGAGCGAAAAAGCAGATAGAATGGCTTTGAGGCTGTATGTATATCTTAATGCGAAGAAAAATAAGGCACAAAACAAAGGCAAGGTGAAATGCCTGTACCATTGATTTCCATGCTCGCTCAGGAGAAACGTGTGCCAGGGAACTGTGGACTGTGAACTGTCCCCCCTGACACACGCATGTTTACGATCCTTCAATGGAAAGCAAATAATGTAAAAAGACGCTGATTCATTTTATCAATTGTATCGCACTAAGCCGTAATTCCAATTCATCTTGTACGATGTCTTCAACCTCTATATCCTTCAGAGCATCGGGCATACCTCTCCCTTTTTTCTCTCTTTTTTATTTGTAAATATGACATAAAATCCCAACATGTTTCGAATTATTATATAGTATACATGCGTAATTTGATAATGATTTGTCGGACTATGCCCTTATTAACTCTTTAAACCGGCAATTATAGCAATTCCAAATTACACATAATTAAATAACTGGTTCAGGGAGTGATGCTTATAATTTAAAATTTATCCTGCATCTTTGACACTACACAAAAAGCAACTCAAAATTTATTAGTTTGGAGGAGTATTTGTAATGAGAAAAGTTAACAAAATTAGAAAAGCAGGTGTAATGATAGTCGTAATGGCTATGATGATGACAGTTATACTCCCTGCAAGCATCAGTTCGGCAGCTTTTACCGGCTCAGTGGATGTAACCATCGATACATCAGCTGAAAGAGCTGCCATCAGTCCATTAATTTATGGAGGAAACTGGGAGTTCAACAATGCAAAACTGACTTCAAAAAGACTTGGCGGCAACAGACAAACAGGCTATAACTGGGAAAACAACTATTCCAATGCCGGCAGCGATTATCAGCAATCAAGCGATACATATCTGCTGACCAACGGCAATATTCCACAAGCACAGTGGAATGTACCGGGTGTAGTAACAACAAGTTTCCAGGATCAAAACTTAAGACTTGGTGAAAATTACTCGCTCGTTACCCTGCAGGCTGCAGGTTATGTTGCAGCAGATGCAAACGGTACCGTATCAGAAACCGAAGTAGCTCCGTCAGCAAGGTGGAAAGAAGTAAAATTCCAGAAAGGTGCTCCTTTCTCACTCACTCCTGATACGACAGATAACTATGTTTACATGGATGAGTATGTTAACTACCTTGTCAACAAGTATGGAAAAGCCAATACACCAACAGGAATCAAGGCATATTCCCTTGATAATGAACCTGCCCTGTGGCCAAGTACACACGCAAGAATTCATCCTGCAAAGCCAACCTGTGCTGAGATTGTGGACAAGAATATCAATTTGGCCAAAGCTGTTAAGAACGTAGACCCCTATGCTGAAACATACGGGCTTGTCGCTTATGGCTTCCAGGAATACAACATATTCCAGGACGCAACAGACTGGGCCTCTATCAAAGCTGCCAATACCAATTACTCATGGTTTTTGGACTATTACCTTGACAGCATGAAAAAGGCATCCGATGCAGAAGGAAAAAGACTTGTCGATGCACTTGACCTGCACTGGTATCCTGAAGCAAAGGGCGGCGGAACGAGAATATGTTTCGGTGAAGATCCTACGAATATTGAATGTAACAAAGCACGTCTGCAAGCTCCAAGAACATTGTGGGATCCAACCTATACCGAAGACAGCTGGATAGTTCAGTATAACAAATGGGCACTTCCACTGATTCCAAAAGTACAGGATTCAATAAACAAGTTCAATCCGGGTACCAAGCTTTCATTTACAGAATATTCTTACGGGGCCGACAATAATATAACCGGTGGTATTGCCCAGGCGGATGTTCTGGGTATATTCGGTAAATACGGTGTTTATAATGCCAACGTATGGGGCGGCGGAGCCTATACTGCAGCAGGCTTTAACATTTATACGAATTACGATGGAAACGGTTCAGCATACGGAAACACAAAGGTTAAGGCAGAAACATCCGATGTAGAAAACAGTTCCGTATACGCTTCAATTCTGGGAACAGATGATTCCAAGCTTCACATAATCATGATAAACAAGAACTATGACAGCCCTATGACAGTTAACTTCAACATCGCAGGCGGCAAAAGCTATAACTCCGGAAGAGTTTGGTCATTTGACAGGAGCAGTTCAAATATAACAGAGAAAGATTCTATTCAGAACATCAGCGGCAATAAATTCTCATATACTGTACCTGCCCTGACTGTATGCCATATAGTTCTTGATGCCAGCGGTACGCCAATAATTTATGGTGACGTTGATGACAGTGGAGCGGTTGATGCTCTTGATTATGCTGCTTTCAAGATATTCCTGATGAACCAGCAGCACGGATATGATGCTCGTTACGACGTGAACCTTGACAAAACAATAGATGCTCTTGACTTATCTATTATTAAAAGATATCTGCTTAGGTTAATAAAATCTCTGCCTTATGTGCAGCAGACAGAAAACTTACCTCCTGTGGCATCATTTACCGTAACGCCGAAAACAGCATTTACCGGTGATGCAATCACCTTCGACGCATCGGCATCAAAAGATCCTGATGGTAAGATAAACGTATATACCTGGGATTTCGGTGACGGAACCGAAGGCAGCGGAGTAACTGCTATTCACAAATACAAGGCTATAGGAACCTTTACCCCAAAACTGACGGTTACAGATGATAAAGGCATTACCAACAGTATTACGGATACCGTTACAATTGCAAGTGCTACCGGAGACAATTCGGACATCAGCTTTGAAGACGGTACGCTCAATGGATTTGGAACCAACGATTCTACTACAACTACCTTGTCCGTTACAACAGCTAAAGCTTTCAAAGGCACAAGCTCATTAAAGTGGGATGCTGTCGGAACAGCCAATGGAAAATTGGATACGGAAATAAACTACAGCACTGCTGTAATAAAACCGGGAACAACCGTTACCTTTAGAATATGGATACCTTCAGGAGCGCCTATCTTATCCGTTCAGCCGTTTATCATGCCTCATGATTCGGCATGGACAAAATTCGAATGGAATTCAGCATGGAAGAGCTATGACAGCCTTAATAAGGATGATTGGAATGAATTTACGGTAACTCTTCCTACTACAACAGATACAACACTGACCCAGCAGCAAATGGGTATACAGGTTCAAACGTCGGGAGCCGGCAATTTCACCATGTATGTTGACTCTATTGACTGGTAAAAAATTATCTGACTTTAAGGGAACGGCAGCAATGCCGTTCCCTTGTTGCTTTCAAGCAGAAAAAGTACTTGGGCATGGTATTGGCGGTAGATATCGGATAAAAATATTTGGACTAAAAAGTAAGAGATATTTCGAATTCTTTAAGTAGGTGTTTAAATAGGTTATTTTTGAAAATGCAAAGAAATTTAAAAGAGAGTTCTTTTATGTGGGGGTGATAATATTAATTTTTTACTAGCTAAAGATACTACATTCAAAAAAAGGAGGCTAAGTTTTTTTGTGTTCATTAGTTTTATGGGTATTGGAGCTTATTGAGACTATTACGCAAATGTAAGGAATAAAGAGTAAAAATCTAGGGGGTTAATTTTATGAAGAATAGAAGCATTAAAAAATTTATAATTCTATCTGTACTTATTGTTTTTACAAGTGTTTCTCTAGTAACACAAACTGTATCCGCAAATGGGGCCGTAAGTGCTTCGTATAATTGGAATAATGTTAAAATCGGCGGAGGCGGCGGATATGTCTGCGGAATTGTTTATAACCCAACTGAGAAAGGCCTTGTTTATGCCCGTACCGACATGGGTGGAGCATATATAAGGAACAAGCAAACATTAGAATGGGAGCCTTTAACCGACTGGGTATCACCGGATGAATGGAACCTTTTAGGGTGTGAAAGTATAGCTACCGATCCGGTTGATACAAAGAGAGTTTATATAGCAGCCGGTACATATACAAACAGCTGGACATCAATGAACGGATATATTCTTCGTTCTGAAGACTACGGTAAAACCTGGCAGAGAACAGAGCTGCCTTTCAAATTCGGAGGAAACATGCCGGGACGTTCAGTTGGTGAACGTTTGATGGTTGATCCCAACAGCAATAACATATTATATTTTGCGGCAAGAAGCGGTAAAGGCCTCTGGAAAAGTACAGACTACGGTAAAACATGGACAAAGGTCAGCAGCTTCACAAATGTAGGAAACTATGTTGAAGACCCGAATTTCGAATACTCATCTGATAATTTGGGCTTGTGTTTTGTAACTTTCGATTCATATAAGGGTACTAAGGGTTCACCGACAAAGGATATTTATGTTGGTGTTGCCGATAAAAAGAATCCGATTTATGTCAGCCATGATGCAGGTGCAACCTGGAATCCGGTTGCAGGCCAGCCTACGGAAAGCACTTTTACACAGCATAACAGTAAAGCCTTGAAAATCGGTATACCTCAGCATGCAGTTGTAAGCAGCAAGGGAATCTTATATGTTACATATTGTGACAGGGGAGGCCCTTATCAGTGTGATGACGGTGCAGTTTATAAATACGATACAAAAACTGGTGTTTGGACAGACATAACACCTCCTTCAGGAAAAAACTGGGATGGCTCACCAAAGTATGAAAATTACTACGGATTTTGTGGTTTAAGTGTTGATGCACAAAATCCTGATACACTTATAATATCTTCACTTCAATCCTGGTGGCCGGATAACTTTATTTTCCGCTCAAGAGACGCAGGTGCAACTTGGGATGCAATATGGGAAATGGGAGACTCATATCCATCAAGAAATTTGAAGTATACTATGGATATTTCAAAAGCGCCCTGGCTTACCTTTGGAAATAAGATAAACGCAGCAAGCGGCGGTTTGGTAAAAGGCGACGAAATAATGAATTATCCTGCACCAAAGCTTGGCTGGATGATGAGCGCTCTAGCAATCAATCCTTTTGATTCCAATGAAATGATGTATGGTACAGGTGCTACAATTTATGGTTCAAAAAATCTGACAGATTGGGATAGCGGCAAATTTGTAAATATCGAAGTAATGGCAACAGGGGTTGAAGAAACTGCGGTCTTAAGCCTGATATGTCCGCCGATTAACGGCGTAGAACTGATAAGCGGGGTTGGAGATATCTGTGGCTTCGTACATAAAGATTTAAAAACAGGTCCGAGCATGATGATGCTAAATCCCAGGTTTACAAGCACCACAGGCATGGATTATGCAGAGCTCAATCCGAAAACCATAGTAAGAGTAGGCAATACCGATAAAGAACAATACGAAATGATCAAAAAAAGCGTTGCCATTTCTAAAGATGGAGGCACAACATGGGCTGAAGTTCAGCCAAATATAAGTTATACCTTCCCTGCAAGTACTGAAGATGACATTATACAGGGTGGTTCTGTTGCAGTGTCTGCCGACGGTTCAACATTTGTCTGGTCAACAGGCACAAGTCAGGGAGTTGTATGCTTTGTAAATGGCGGCTGGAAAGCAGTCAGCACACTTCCTGCAGGTGCAAACGTTTGTTCAGACAGAGTAAATCCAAAAGTATTCTATGCTTATGCAAATAGCACTTTCTATTCAAGTAACGATGGAGGTCAAACATTTACAGCTGTAAAAACAGGCCTTGAGTCTACTGCTTCCAAAATTAAAGCAGTTCCGGGTAAAGAAGGGCATGTTTGGATTCCCGGTTCAAAGACAGGCCTTTCCTACACAACTGACGGAGGTAAAACAATTATTAAAGTTGACGGCATTACCAGATCTGATGTAGTTGGATTCGGTAAAGCTAAGGATGGTGGAGACTACCTGGCCATCTATATGTGCGGCGAAAAAGACGGTCTATATGCAGTCTATCGTTCCGATGATATGGCTAAAAGCTGGGTCAGGGTAAATGATGACCAGCACCAGTATGGTTCCATAAACTACTCAATTACAGGAGACTTAAGAGTTTATGGGCGTGTATTTGTTGCAACCAACGGAAGAGGTATTGTATACGGTGAGCCTACAGGTTCTGAGCCTACAAAACTTGGAGACATTAATGAAGACGATCGTGTTGATGCTTTGGATTTTGCAGCAATAAAAATGTATCTTCTCCGTACAACGACATTTACTGAAAAGCAAATGATTGCCGCTGATGTCAATCGTGATGGTAAAGTAGATGCTCTTGACTTTGCATTAATAAAAAGTTATTTATTAAAAATAATTACCTCATTTGAATGATCGCGATTTAGTTTTTAGTTAAGAGCCACCAGCTTAGCGAAGTGCACCCCAAACATTGGATTAAAATTGATGTTTGAAGGTGCACTTTTATATCTGGTAAAAGAAAATCTTAAGATGAAGAGCGATTCAAATAATTAACTGTTCCATTGAACATGGAACTTATGTCGAATGCATTACAAATGATGTAAAAGACTCATTGATTATCAACTTCTGAATTATTATAATTATGTATATAAGTTGAAAAGTATTCCTGTTCAGGAGGATGGATTAATGCGATTTTGCCTTCTATCTGTTGATGAATTTGAAATAACCAGGATTGAGTTATACAACATTCTTAAAAATATAAATGTCAGCATAATTAATGTAAAAAATGAAAAAGAAGCAATCAATATTCTTCAAGACAAGAAATACAGCATTAATGCAATTGTCTGGACGATGAACACGATTGAAGAAAGCACCTTTCATGCAATCAGCAGGCTGAAAAGCATAGAAAGCTGCATGAATGTCCCTGTTGTAATAATCTCCAAGTTTACTGACAAGAAGCACATTATTAAGGCTATTGAGGCAGGAGCAGTCGAGTTTATTGCGAAACCTTACGATGAAGACATTGTAGTAAAAAAAATATATAGAATTCTGGGGATACCCTATGAGAAAGCTTTAGACTTCAGTCTTGACGAGGATATAACAACTTTCAATTTTTCCGAGATGCTGAGCCGGGAGGTTAAGGGTGCCAGCAGGGGAGGGCATCCGCTGTCATTTATCCTTTCTTCGATCATCCTTGATGAATCAGAAAAGGAGTTAGACGATGAAAAGAAGAAATTTATCAGCTTGTTGCTCAGAATCATAAAAAATAAGATACGAGAGACGGATACGGTTTTTCAATATGGTTCCGACCGTTTTATAATGCTTTTGCCATATACAGATAAGGCCGGTGTGGAAAAAATAGAGAAAAAGCTGAAAGAGATATTATGCACTAATACTTTGATAAAAAATAAGAAGCTTAATTTTGAATTATTATCTGCAAATGCAGTTTTACCTGATGACGGCAAAATCAAGGAAAAGATTTTGGAAGTCCTGGAAGAAAGGCTTTCTGAGAAAATCAACAGCATTAATGTTGTAAAAACGTAAGCTTATAACAATAAACCTAAGAGGCTGAATACCTCTTAGGTTAAAAGCAATATTTTAAAACCTGGTAAACTTACCTATTATTTTTCCTACCAAAACCACTTCATCCTTGTTGAAAATCTGCTTGTCTATTATGCTTGAAGAGGCATTTAAATTAAGTATGCCCGGATTTTCTGCAGTTGAATATTTGCGAATAAGAAGATTGTTTTCGTATATTGCAAGAACTATGTCTCCGTTATTAAATTCCTTATCCATGGAAACAATAAGCAGATCATTCTGGACGATAGAGCACTCAGCCAGACCTTCAAAGGGACATTCAAGGATGAAAAGATTTTCATGCGGTGTAATAAGATCTTGAGAAACCGGATGCTGTTTTTTAATGTTGTATATGTTCAGCAAATCGTTTAGATTTCTCATTGACACTTTTTTGAGTTCAGGTACATATACGGGGTTGACATAACTTGAGTCCTCAAGGACAAGCTTTATCGAGCGGGCCATACCCAGTTCCCTTTTTATCACACCTTTCTGTTCAAGCCTGTTTAAGATACCCTGAACTGCACCGGGCGTCTTCTCACCCACCATTTCGCCGATTTCTCTGACAGTTGGGGGAATACCTTTAAGCTTAATAAACGATTCTATTACGTTGTAAACCTTTTTTTGCTTGGAAGTTAACGAACTGTAATCAGGAGACAATTCAACCACCCTTTATAAAATAATCTGTAGTACTTTACATAATCTTCAGTGTATAGTTTATCAGAGATATAAGGGTTTTTCAAATTATAATATTACATAAATGTAAATACAAAACTATGGGACAAAACATATGTACACATATTATTGTTGGTAGTAGAAATTTACATGGAGGAAATAAGTGGAAACTATTGCTGAGCATGAAACACAACTTATTGGACAGTATATTTTTATTAATGTCCGATTATGGAGGAAAAGTGTTTAAGTTGATTAAAGGCGGAGTGTGCTATGCTCCTGAAAAGATAGGCAAAAGGGATATTTTCATTGCGGGAAGCAAAATCGCTGCTATAAGTGAGAACAGTGCGGATATGAGCATTCCGGGATTGGAAGTAATCGATTGTGCAGACAGGATTATCTGCCCGGGTTTTATTGACCAGCATGTCCACATTACCGGTGGGGGCGGCGAAGAAGGGCCATCCAGCAGAATACCGGAATTGATGATGGGAGACATTTTATGTTCGGGAGTGACTACACTTGTTGGAGTCCTTGGAGTTGACTGCTATACAAGAAACATAGCGGGGCTTCTTGCCAAAGCGCGCTCGCTGGAAATAGAAGGAGTCTCCACGTATATTTATACCGGAAGCTATGGGGTCCCGACCGCAACCTTGACAGGTAAAGTCATAACAGATATTGCATATATAGATAAAATAATAGGCGTTGGTGAAATTGCACTTTCGGATTACAGATCTTCTCATCCCTCGACGCAGATGCTTAAGGATTTGGCCTATGAAGCAAGGGTCGGAGGAATGATTGGCTCAAAAGCGGGGGTTGTCCATATACATATCGGAGATGGAAAGGGTGGCTTGTCTATGCTGCTTCAGCTTCTGGATGAGACAGATTTCCCCATCGGTATGTTTGTTCCGACACATGTCAATAGAAACAGGAAGCTTTTCGAGCAAGCAGTTGAATTGCTGAAAAAAGGCGGAAATATTGATCTGACGGCAGGTGAGATTTCAGGTAATGGCTATGCTGTTGAAGATGCATTGGATATTTTGATAAAGAGCGGTATCAATACCTCGAATGTTACAGTTTCTTCTGATGGAAACGGAAGCATGCCTGCGGTTAACGGCAGTGATGGAATATGTAAAATAAAAACATTGTTTGACGACATAAGAAGCAGCATACAAGAGAAGGAGCTGGATATGGCGGCTGTTCTTGGATGTGTCACTGTAAATCCTGCCAAGATATTAAAGCTTTTTCCCCGAAAGGGAACTCTTTCGATAGGATCTGATGCAGATATGGTTGTAATGGATCAGCAGATGAACATAGAAAAAGTTTTTGCGATGGGAGAAATGCTTTTAGATAACGGAAAACCCATTAAAAAGGGAAAATATGAAGGCTAGAAAAATTCAAAAAACACGAATAACTATGAAAAATCGTGATAATACTAAATTCGGGTGATAATATGGATGGAATGAACAGCAACAGAACAAGCCGGGTTGGAGCCGGAAAATTCAACATTTTGCTTTCAACAATAGGATGGATTTCTGCAATACTTTCTCTAATAATATACCCTCCCATTTTTGGCCTGGTGGGTGTAATTTCAGGTATCCTGCTTTCAAAAGGCGGCAGCCGGACAGGACTCCCATTAATAGCAAGCAGTGTAATTCTTATGGGAATAGGCCTTATTTTTAACGGAGTCATATTCAATTATTTAAGGCACTACATTGGAATATAGTAAATTAATCAGCAAGGGCATTTGAATTGAGCCCTGTATCAGAATTGATGATGCAAAGGCCTGACTTTGATTTTCTGTCGGAGTCAGGTCTTTTAGCTTGTTCGATGGATACTAATGTTATGGATAAAATTTCAAAAATCTGAATAATAAAAATACCAAGGGAAAAAATATACATGTTATTATCTTTTGGAGGAATGGCATGGGACAAAAGGTTAAGGGCAATCTTGTAATCATAGGCGGCAAGGAAGACAAATACGGAGAAAGGGACATATTGAAGCAGGTGGTTGATATAGCCGGGGGAAATAAGGCTGATCTCATAGTCATGACGACTGCAACCGAAAAGCCCCAGGAGGCAGGAGATGAATACAGAAAGGTATTCCAGGGACTTGGCGTAAATGAAATAAAGGTTATGAATATAAATTCCAGAGAGGACGCAAATATTGATTTCAATGCCGAAACAGTTGAAAAGGCAACGGGCATTTTTTTTACCGGAGGAGATCAGTTGAGGATTACCAGTATACTGGGCGGAACCAAAATCTATTCCGCACTCCAAAGGGCTTTTGAGAATGGATGTGTGATAGCAGGGACAAGTGCGGGCGCCTCGGCAATGAGCGATACAATGATAGTTGACGGCAAAAGCAATGACCCTGCCAGGAAATGCACTTTGAAAATGGCTCCGGGCTTGGGTCTTCTGAAGGAAACAATTATAGATCAGCACTTTGACCAAAGGGGCCGGACAGGGCGGCTTCTCTGCGGTGTTGCAGAAAACCCTTATGTATTGGGAATAGGCATAGATGAAGATACGGCAATAAGAGTTTTTCCGGATGATCATTTTGAAGTAATCGGGACTAATGCCGTAACTGTAATAGACGGCAGAAGCATAAAAAGCTCTAACGTATCGGAATTGCAGCCGGATGAGATTTTAGCAATAAATAATGTAACACTCCATGTACTTCCGCGCAAATATGGGTTTAATATGGAGTCCAGAGAAGTAATCAGGATTGATTAATCTGCATTATCAAATAAATATATGATATTTTCATTTACTTAGGAGGAAGAATCAGTGCATATCTGTAGTATAAAGAGTTTTCCGGGAAAAAATATTCACAGCCATAAGACTTTAATAAAAATGCTGCTGGATATAGGAGAATATTATAAAAATCCGACAAAAGACATAGAAGGCTTCAATGAAAGGCTTCTGGAGCTTTTCCCCGGTTTGTGCAGCCATCACTGCTCGCTTGGCTATGAAGGAGGCTTCAAGGACAGATTGGCTGAAGGCACATATATTGGGCATGTTATAGAGCACCTTGCATTGGAATTGCAAAACATAGTTGGCTATCAGGTGTTCTATGGTAAAACCAGATGCGCTCATGAGCCATCAATGTATTCTATTTTCTTTCAGTATGTCAATGAGAAGACAGGCATGGAAGCAGGGCGCGCTTCAGTCGAAATAATATCATCCCTTGCTGAGGGCAGGAGGCTTGATGTTGATACAATAATTGCAAATCTCAAAAAAATATCTGTTGAATCCGATTTGGGACCAAGCACAAAGGCTATATATTTGGAGGCAAAAAACAGGGGCATTCCTGTAGCCCGATTGGGAAATGAAAGCCTATTGCAGCTGGGCTGCGGTAAGAACCTGAGACTGATAGAAGCCTCGCTGACGGATTCTTCTGGCTGTGTATCTGTTGACATCGCAGGAAATAAGCATTTAACCAAGGAGCTTCTTTTATCACACGGGATGCCTGTACCTGAGGGCGATATAGTATATACAGAAGGGGCTGCAGCAGAGCTTGCGGAATGCATCGGATACCCGGTTGTTGTAAAACCGGGCAACGCAAATCAGGGCAAAGGTGTTGCAGTTAACTTGAAAAATGAGGGTCAGGTAAGGCTTGCATATAATGAAGCAATTAATTACAGCAAAACGGTTATAGTCGAAAAATTCATCAAGGGAAAAGATTACAGGGTACTGGTAGTCGGTGATAAGGTATCGGCTGTGTCAGAAAGAAGGCCGCCTTTTATCACAGGTGACGGTGTCCATACAATAAAGGAGCTTATAGATATTGAAAACAATAATCCTTTAAGAGGAGATGACCATGAAAGCCCGCTTACAAAGATCAAGCTTGACAGTTTGACAATTAATTATCTGTCGGAAAAAGGGCTTTATCCTGAGTATGTTCCCTCGTTAAACCAGGTTGTTGACTTAAGGTCAAACGGAAATTTAAGCACCGGCGGTACAGCAAGGGATTGTACGGATGAAATACACCCATATAATGCTTTTATTGCCGTAAAAGCGGCAAAAATTATCGGACTTGATATTGCCGGAATTGATATAACGGCTGAGGACATCGGGGAGCCTATAGGCGGCGAAAATGGCGCCATAGTCGAAGTAAATGCTGCTCCGGGCTTAAGGATGCATCTTTTCCCTTCGGAAGGACAAGCAAGAAATGTTGCGAAGGATATTGTAGACATGCTTTACCCCGATGAAAAAAATTATTCCATACCAATAGTATCAATAACCGGAACTAACGGAAAGACCACAACTACCCGGCTTATAAGGCATACGCTTGCTCTGGCGGGAAAAATCACGGGAATGACATCAACAAGCGGTGTATATATAGGTGACGAATGTGTGTTAAAAGGAGATAATACAGGACCGATCAGCGCAAAGACCGTATTGTCAAATAAGAAGGTAGAGGTTGCTGTCCTTGAAACCGCAAGGGGAGGAATCGTCAGAAAGGGTTTGGGCTATGATCTTGCCGATATTGGTGTAATCGTAAATATCAGCGAGGATCACATAGGGTTGGACGGCCTTAATACGATGGAGGATTTAGCTTTCGCCAAGTCCCTGGTAGTGGAAGCAATAAAGCCCGGGGGCTATTCGGTATTAAATGCGGATGACCGCATGGCGGAATACTTAATGACGCGGGCAGCCGGGAATATCATACTATTCTCAAAGGGGGCTGATAATCCCCTTGTAATACGGCACATGTTATCAAACGGAAAAGCTGTTTATATAGAAAATGACAGTATTGTTATATTTGACGGCAGAAAAAAGAAACGTCTTGTAAAATTAACGGAAATACCGATTACCTTTGACGGCTTGGTAGAATGCAACATTGAAAACTCTCTTGCAGCAACCTCTGCGCTTTTTGCTCTGGGGCTTCAATCGAATGCCATAAGATCCGGGCTGGCGACCTTCAAGCCTGATGCAATGACCAATCCGGGCAGATTCAATATATTTGACCTGGGAGACTTCAGGGTTATGCTTGACTACAGCCATAATATCGCGGGATACAAAGCTGTAGTCAACTTCATACAAAAGATGGATGTTAAAAGGCTTGTCGGTATAATAGGTATGCCGGGAGACAGACTTGACAGCAATATTAAGGATGTTGGAGGGATATGCAGCCAGGCCTTCTCCAAAATCTTCATCAAGGAAGACAAGGATCTAAGAGGAAGAAAGCAGGGAGAAGTTGCAAATTTGTTATATGAAAGCGCCGTTAACGGAGGAGTAAAGAAAGAAAACATAAAAATAATACACTCCGAGCTTAAAGCACTAGAAACTGCAATCCTGGATGCACAGCCTGGGGACCTGATAATAATGTTTTACGAGGAATTCGAGGCGGCAAAGGATCTTATAGGCAGATTTAAGTCCGAACTTGAAAACAGTACAGCTTTAGAAAAGGTTGGGGAAGAAGTTGGGTAAATTATAAAAATATTTATGATATATGCTGTTTTCGTGATGTTTATCTGCCCCAATTCAGAACAGCTGCTATATGATTTTCACCTGCTCCTGAGGATGCAATGATTAGATTGCTTCCGGCATCAAGCAAACCCTTCTCATGTGCTTCAAATAGATTTACAGGGATACTTGCAGATGCCATATTGCCATACTTATTAAATGTCTGGTATGATTTGTCAGAGCTGATGCCGACAGAATCTCTCCAGACTGCATGTGCCCAATGGCACGGTTGATGGGATAAAAACAAATCAGTATCCTCGGGTTTAAGGTTTGATTTTTCAAGAACTTTTTCCAATACATGCTTCATATGCTCAGTGGATTTCCTCCCAAGATCTCTAATCAAATCCTTTTCAAAAGTTAAAAGAGGTCTTTCAAGGGAAGGGTCAAAATGTCTGCGCTCATAGCCATAAGGCTGTCTTGTTTTCAATGTAAACCCCTTATGGTATTCACCGTGAGAGTTGCAGTAAGATGCTATGTAACCGTGGCCTTCACTGACTTCACCCATTACGGCGGCACCTGCACCATCGCCAAGGTAGCAGCATTGATAATCACTATAGTCCGCTAACTGTGAACAAAATGCAGAAGTAATAATTAGTATCTTTTTAAACTCGCCAGTAGCTATAAGATTTGATGCAGTTACTACCATTGTTACAAAACTTGAGCAGCAGGTATCAATTGTCCATGCTCCGGCATTTCTTAATCCCAGCCTGAACTGTACAAGACATGCATTACCTGGTAGTATTTCGTCCTGTATCATAGATTGAACCATTACAAGGTCAATTTCATCCGGTGAAACTCCTGCCCTGTCCATTGCTTGTTTTCCGGCTTTTACTTCCGCATCCGACGGCAGCATGTTTTGGGGAAACACCCTTCTTTCTTGAATCCCTTCAAAGGGATTTTTTCCAGCTTTTAAATTGTTAAATCTGATATTATCCCAATAATCATTTTTCCGTATATGTTCCGGAATGGCTGCTCCAACGCCAAGTATACCTGCCGGAATTAACCTTTTAAGCATATTATATATCTCCTTAATTGTAGAATAATGTAATATTATAATATTGTGTGGACATTATAGCAATAAAAGGAAAAAATGTAAATGGGCAATACATATATCGGAACTAAATATTATGGTTTCGGTAGGGGTGTAACAAAACCTGACTGATATATCGACAGTGTTTGGTTAAGAATAAGAATTATAAAAATAATTAACTTCACTCAAGTTATTTGTGGTTTGAAGATTTATGAAGTATAATATGAAAATAAAAATGTTTACATCAGAAATGAGGTAATAATTTATGATAGATAAACAACGAATTAAAGCTGCCGTTAGGGAAATATTGGCTGCAATCGGAGATGATCCCGACAGGGAAGGGCTTCAGGAAACTCCCGACAGGGTAGCGAGAATGTATGAAGAGATATTTGCAGGTCTTCACAGGGATCCGTCTGAAGACGTTAAGGTTTTTCAGGAGGAAAACCATGAAGAAATAGTTCTTGTTAAGGACATACCGCTATATTCAATGTGCGAACATCACCTTCTACCTTTTGTAGGAGTGGCTCATGTGGCATATATTCCGAGAAAAGGAAGGATATTGGGCTTGAGCAAGGTTGCAAGAATTGTGGATACAACAGCCAAAAAACCGCAGCTGCAAGAGCGTCTTACAAGCCAGGTTGCGGATGTCATAATGAATGCCATTAACCCGCTTGGAGTTGCGGTTGTAGTTGAAGCTGAACATTTATGCATGACAATGAGAGGCATCAAGAAGCCGGGGTCTAAGACGGTAACGTCTGCTTTACGGGGTACTATAAAGACTGACGCACGTACAAGAGCCGAAGTTATGTCGCTTATTACAGGTAAATAGGTTCGATAGGGGAGGATGTAAACTTACCCGAATATGGATGGATTTTCAGCAACAGCGGCAATACGGCAGAACGAAAAGACCTCTGGCCGTCATACTCCGATTATAGCCATGACTGCTTACGCATTGGCAGGTGATTTCGAGAAATGCCTGAAGGCAGGTATGGATGACTATATATCAAAGCCTATTGATCTCAGTCTGCTCGACAAAAAAATATATGAATGGCTGAATATAGCTCAATCAACTTCAATTGGCCTTTAAAGCCTTATATCAGTATAATTAAAACTTTTATAATAATATAAATGTTTGTAATGAATGATAGTGTGTAGGAGTGATTTATAAATGGATTTTAAATTTAAAATCGGCACCAGAGTAATATTCGGCAAGAATTGTATAAAAGATAATTCGAACGAACTATGTCGTTTTGGCACCCGGGCATTGATAGTAACAGGGAAAAGGTCGGGAAAGTCAAGCGGTGCACTGGATGATGTTGTAGCTGTCCTTGAAAAGGAAGGTGTTGAATTTGAGATCTATGATGAAATCGAAAACAACCCTTCACTCGAAAATGTTTTTCTCGGTGCAGAGACTGCCAGAAAATTTGGGGCCGATTATATCATCGGAGCCGGGGGCGGGTCTCCGCTTGATGCTTCAAAAGCAATTGCGGTGCTGGCAGTCAATGATATTGAACCGCTTGAGCTATATAAGAATGTTTTTAAAAACAAGCCTCTCCCCATCATTGCTGTCCCAACAACAGCGGGAACAGGCAGCGAGGTTACACCTTACTCGATTCTTACACGGAATGACATAAAAACCAAGATGAGCTTCGGAAATGAAGATACTTTCCCTGCGATAGCGTTTATGGATGCAACCTATACCGAGACCCTGCCGTATGAGGTTACCGTCAATACGGCTGTTGATGCGCTATCCCACGCGGTAGAAGGTTACCTTAGCAGGAGAAGCACACTTATGAGTGATGTTTTTGCACTTGAATCGCTGAGTGCCTTTGGGGAATGCCTGGATAACCTTCTGAATAATAAATTTGATTGGGACTCAAGGGAAAAGCTTCTGTATGCTGCAATGCTGGGGGGCATGACAATAGCTCATACCGGGACAACTATAGTACACGGCCTTGGGTATTCCTTGACTTACTTTAAGGATATTCCGCACGGAAAGGCAAACGGGCTGTTGATGAAGGAATATCTGAAATACAATTATGAAACAGCTAAAGAAAAAACAGATAATTTGATTAGCGTCTTAAAGCTTAAAGATATTGATGAATTCGGCTCGTTTATGGATCGGCTTATAAAAGCGGATTTCATTCTGGAGGAAGAGGAAATAAATCAGTACGCCGGCCTTGCAATGAAACAAAAAAGCGCTTCGTATAATATAAGGAGCGTTACCGAGCAGGACTTGGCAGGGATTTTGAGAAGAAGCTTGAAGAGATGACAGCAATCCAAAAAAGAGACAGAAGTGAAAGAAAGTATTTTGAATAGGGAATGTGAATAAACAGTTATGGATGGTTCAGAAGTGAAATATTTCAGATGCGGCAGGTTTAAACTTGAGCTGGGCAAAAAAACGTATGTCATGGGTATCCTTAATATGACCCCTGATTCTTTTTCGGACGGGGGAATACATAACAGCATTGACACCGCATTGGAATGGGCTTTCAGGATGGTCGGCGAAGGTGCTGATATCATAGACATAGGCGGTGAGTCAACAAGACCGGGACATCAGCCTGTTAAAGCAGAAGAAGAAATAGGCAGGGTTGTTCCGGTTATAGAATTGCTTTCAAAAAAGATAAATGTGCCCATTTCCATAGATACATCGAAGGCGCAGGTCGCGGAAGCGGCTTTAAAGGCGGGGGCAAGCATTGTCAATGATATATGGGGCTTACAGTCCGATCCCCGGATAGCAGATGTGGCTGCCCGGTATGAAGCCGGAATAGTAATGATGCATAACAAATCGGATACTGTTTATGAGGAATTGATGACGGATATTGTTAAATTTCTGTACAAAAGTGTAGAGATCGCCTCTGCAGCAGGTGTTCCGAGAGAATTCCTCGCAATTGATCCCGGCATAGGATTCGGAAAAACGCTGGAACAGAATCTGGAAACCATGAGAAGGCTGAAAGAACTCAAGGTGCTGGGACTGCCGGTTTTATTAGGTACATCGAGGAAATCAATGATAGGCAGTGTATTGGATCTTCCTGTAGATGAGAGGTTAGAAGGAACAGCGGCAACAGTCTCCCTAGGGATAGCCTACGGGGTTGACATAATTCGTGTTCATGACGTTAAGGAAATGGTCAGAGCAGCAAGAATGAGTGATGCTATCGTTAGAAATATCAGCTAGGACTTCGTGTTCCCCTCTTTTAAAAGAAAGGGGAAAAGGGTGAGTTCTAAAATCGGTAAAAGGTGTGAATAAAAATGGACAAGATTACTTTGAAAAATATGCAATTCTACGGGTATCACGGAGTGCTTCAGGAGGAGCAGAAAATTGGACAGAGGTTTTTTATTGATGCCGAGATGCAGCTTGACCTGAAAGGGGCGGGGGAGACGGATGACCTCGAACAAACTGTGGACTACTCCGCGGTTTATGATATTATAAAGGATATAACAGAAAATCATAAATTTCGACTGATTGAGAAACTAGCCGACACCATTTCCCGGGAAATACTGTCGAGATATGAGAAAATTCAAAAAATAACAGTCAGGATCAGAAAGCCTGAAGCCCCGATCAAGGGAATACTTGATTGGGCTGAGGTTGAGATAGTGAGGCAAAGGGATGAGCTATAAGGCGTATCTTGCACTTGGATCCAATTTGGGCGATAGAAAGCGGAATCTGGAGCTTGCAATAGACTATATATCTAAAATAAGGGAAACTGTATTAGGCGGCATATCCGCAATTTATGAAACGAAACCTGTCGGATTCAAGGAACAAGGCGATTTCCTGAACATGGTTATATCTGTTGAAACAAAGCTGGAACCTTTATCACTCCTGAAGGAAACACAGAATATTGAGAATGCGCTTCAGAGAAAACGTGAGATACGCTGGGGGCCAAGAACTATAGACATAGACATTTTGCTGTATCTGGGCAAGACCATGGAAACTCCAGAATTGACAATTCCCCACCCCAGGATGTTTGAACGTGCATTTGTGCTTGTTCCGTTAAAGGATGTCCTGGAGGAAAATGAACAAAAAAGAATGGAAATAGATACTCTTATTGGGAAGTGTGATGACAGAACCGGAGTAAAAAGATATTGTGAAAGTTGAGGTGTTTTTTTTGATAGATGTATACTTTTATATGCCTGAATCAGAAGTTTCAAATGCTGTGGAATGCGGGCTGAAGCTTTCCAGATGGGCTGAAAGGGAAGTGTCCGTTGACGGAGAAGTGAAAAAATGCATGACAGCATTGCTTAATCCCAAGGATGATATGAATAAATACAGGTCTTCTGAGTATAGATGTGTTAAGTTGGAGGTTCCTCCGCAGTATTGTTTTGTTGCGGATAAATATCTCTACCTGGTCGGACTGAAATCGCCTCTGGCGATGGAATTATATTTGAAATCAATCGTTCCGATAGACAAATACATATTTGGTTCCTACCGCCTTCCGGAATGCCTTGTTACAAGCACTGTGATATCGGGGCACATAGGAGTCCTGGATAAAAGGCTGGACCTGCCTGTACTGTTTAATAACTCCGAAGAACTTTACATAAATAATATTATAGAAACTTACAGGGAAGAACATTCCGAATTCTCTGACGCTTTGCTATATGCATTTTACTGCATGCTTGCGGATGCCGGCAAGCTAAGTAAAAAAGAGGATCCGGAAAATGGTATTGCAATATTTATTGCAAAAAGTGACGGAAGACATTTTACAGTTAAAATTCCCGACCTTAATTCCTATTAATGCCAAAGCATTGAAAATAAACTGAAAGATTATTATATTTGGGTATTGAAACAAAAGAATTTTTGGCTTACAATACATGTATGCCCGTTAGTGAAAAAAATAACAAACTTAGAGGAGTAAACTGAGGTAAGCTTTGTGAAAGCTAGAATTTTAAAGGTTTTGAAAGAAAACCAAGGAAAATTTGTTTCCGGTGAAATGCTTAGTTCCATGTTTGGCGTATCAAGAACGGCGGTATGGAAACACATTAGAGAATTGAGAAAAGACGGTTTTGTTATAGAATCTTCTTCTAAAAAAGGATATGTTCTGCAAACCTCTCCTGATATTCTTGACCCTTTTGAGATCGCTCAGAAGCTTTCAACCGAAGTTATAGGAAAGTGTATATTACGGTTAGATTCAGTTGATTCAACCAACAATTACGCTAAAATAAAGGCTTCTGAAGGCTGCGAGGATGGCACGACGGTAATTGCCGAAACTCAAACCTCAGGAAGGGGACGTCTCGGTCGTGAATGGGATTCCTCGGATAAAAAGGGTATCTGGATGTCGGTAATTTTGATGCCGGATATTGCACCTGAGGAAGCACAGATTATTACACTTGCTGTTTCTGTTGCAGTAGTTAAGGCAATAAAAAGTGTCACGGGAATCGAAACGGCAATTAAATGGCCTAATGACGTTATTCTTGACGGTAAAAAGGTTTGCGGAATCCTTACGGAAATGAATACGGAGATAGACAGGATAAACTATATTGTTGTTGGAATAGGGGTCAATGTAAACCATGAAAAGGCTGATTTTCCTGAAGAACTGAAGGATAAGGCAGTATCTTTGAAAATTTTTTCGGAAGACTCTGCTCAAGGTGAAAAAGTCTTATGTGAAAATTATGAAAGAAATATGATAATCGCAAGTATTTTGTTTGAATTGGAGCAAAAATATAGTAAAATAAAGAAAGGCTTTTTTAAGGATATCATAGAAGAATGGAAATTGCATTCGGCTACGATCGGAAAAGAGGTAAAAGCCATTTCCAGGAACGCTGAATACATAGGTGTTGCGATTGATGTCGCTCCTGATGGGAAGCTTATTGTCAGGTGCAGCGACGGAGAGACAAGAGAAGTGGCTTCGGGTGAAATCTCTGTAAGAGGAGTAATGGGCTATGCCTGAATGAAAGCTTAAGATTTGTAACAGATTCATTAAATAATGAAAAATTAACATAAAAGAATTGTATAGGCAGTAGACAGACTAATAATAAAAGAGTAAATTGTATTTTGTAGCTATTGCAGGACGGTAGTGAAGTGTTTTTGCTGGAGTTGGTAGAATGGTAATAGATTTTCACGTGCATTGCTTCCCGGATGGACTGGCAGCAAGGGCTGTATCTGAACTTGCAGAGAGAGCCGGTACTCCACCCAGGCTTAACGGCACGGTAAGCAATATAAAAGAATCGATGAAAAAAGCCGGTGTAGATCATTCGGTGGTGCTTTCGATTGCAACGAAACCTTCGCAGACTGAAAAAGTTAACACCTGGGCTGCAGAGGTACAGGATAAACAGATTATTTCATTCGGAAGTATACATCCTGATTATCTTGATTGGAAAGCTGAATTTGTAAGATTGAAGCAGCTTGGCATAAGGGGGGTTAAATTCCACCCTGACTACCAGTTGTTTTATGTAGATGAGAAAAGAATGCTGCCTATTTATGAAATGGCATTTAAAATGGATATGACAGTTATATTCCATGCAGGAGTTGATATTGGACTTCCGGCACCATACCATTGTACACCTGACAGATTGGCAAAGCTGTTGGAAGCCTTTCCCGACGGGAAATGGGTTGCTGCCCATATGGGCGGGTACTCATACTGGGATGATGTGGAACGCTTGCTTGGGGGCAAAAATATTTATTTGGATACATCCTATTGTTTAGGAAGAATAAACAATGAACAGATGCTAAGAATAATTAATAACCATGGCTATAAGAAGATACTTTTTGCGACAGACTCTCCCTGGTCCGACCAGGAAGAGGAAATAAAAAAGCTAAAGGCACTGAAACTTAGCGAGGACGCTGAAAAGGCGATACTCGGATTAAATGCGAAAGAACTCCTAAATTTGTAACAACCTGATAGGGGGAAGAAAATGATTAATAAGAATGAATCTCCAAGAAGAAACAATAACCAGAACGGCTATTCAAATCAAAGCCGCAATAATGCCCAGGGGCAAGCACACAGAACCTATCAAAATCAAGCCAGGGACAACAGTCAGACAAGGGAGAACAGCGAACCAAGAGAAAACCCAAGGGAAAACAATCAGTCAAAAGAAACACAGAGGGATAACAGCCAACCGAGAGATAACGGTCAGCAGAGGGAAAGAGAACACAGGGGCTATTATCGTGACAATGCTTCAAGGCAAACGCAGGGTCAGGGCCATTCAGGCCAAACGTACCAGCGGTATCAGAGCAGGGTGAGAGCAGAAGAAACTACCGAAGATATAAAGGCTGACATTGTAAGAATTGAGAAGGAAATTGAGCTTGAAATCAAAGAAATAAAGACGATGAGGCTGGGATTATAGTCATTGACAACAGCACAATTATTTAACTTCAAGTAGAATCAGTTGTTTATGTTAACAGCTTTATTACATCTTTGCTGTTAAGGATGAATACCTACGATTCAAAAAACTTAAGATTTCTTTAACCAAGAAGGTGTAATTATTTATGATATTAGTTATGGATGTGGGGAATACCAATATTGTGCTGGGCGTTTATGAGGGCAAGAAGCTGCTGCAGCATTGGAGGATGGGTACAGATAAGGAAAAGGCTTCGGATGAATTCGGAATGTTTATTGTGAGTCTTTTTTACAATTGGAAACTGGAAAAGGAAAAAGTTGAAGCCGTCATTATAGGCTCGGTTGTACCGCAAATAATGTACTCTCTTGATCATGCAATCAAGAAATATTTCAATATTGATCCTATTATTGTAGGGCCCGGTATTAAAACCGGCATAAACATTAAGTATGAAAACCCAAGAGAAGTAGGTGCTGACAGGATTGTTAATGCTGTTGCAGGATATGAACTGTATGGCGGGCCTGTGATCATAGTCGATTTCGGAACTGCAACCAAGTTTGAAGCCGTAACCTCAAAAGGGGAATATTTGGGAGGGGCTATCTGCCCGGGAGTAAAGATTGCTGCTGACGCACTTTTTCAAAAGACAGCCAAGCTTCCTAAAATAGAACTGGTCAAACCCGAATCGGTCATAGGCCGGAGCACGATTGCAAACCTTCAGTCCGGAATAATTTTCGGACACATAGGACAAGTAGATTACATAGTAGCGAAAATGAAAAAGGAAATGAAAGAGGATAACATCAAGGTTGTTGCTACCGGGGGCCTGGCCAGGCTTATTGCAGGCGAATCAAGCATGATTGATGAAATTAACGGTCTCCTTACGCTGGATGGACTGAGAATCATATATGAAAGAAATAAACAGTGAGATTTAAAAATAACTTAAATATATGGAGGTTTGTATTATGAATTACAGAGAAGAATCACTTAAAAAACATGGTGAATGGAAGGGCAAGATCGAAGTTATCAGCACTGTTCCTGTAAAAACCAAGGAAGATCTTTCACTTGCTTACACACCGGGAGTAGCTGAACCCTGTTTGGCTATACAGAAGGATGTTGATCTTTCTTATTCTTTAACCAGAAGGTGGAATCTTGTTGCAGTTGTAACTGATGGAACAGCAGTACTCGGTCTTGGTGACATAGGACCTGAAGCAGGAATGCCTGTTATGGAAGGTAAATGCGTATTGTTTAAAACCTTTGGAGATGTTGATGCTTTCCCTCTTTGCATAAGGTCAAAGAATGTTGATGATATCGTCAACACAGTAAAATTGCTTGCAGGAAGCTTCGGCGGAGTCAATCTGGAAGATATCTCGGCACCAAGATGTTTTGAGATCGAAAGAAGACTCAAGGAAGAATGCGATATCCCGATTTTCCATGATGACCAGCATGGAACTGCTATTGTTACAGTTGCTGCAATGCTGAATGCATTGAAGCTGACTAAAAAGAAAATAGAAGACATCGAAGCTGTTGTTAATGGGTCAGGAGCTGCAGGTATAGCTATAACAAAACTTTTGATGTCCTTGGGCTTGAAAAAGGTTATCCTCTGCGATACAAAGGGTGCTATATATGAAGGAAGAGATAATCTGAATGCCGAAAAAGCTGAAATGGCTAAGATATCCAATCTCCATATGAAAAAGGGCCTCTTAAAAGATGTTGTTGTAGGAGCAGATGTATTTATAGGCGTATCGGCAGCAGGAATGCTCACCAAGGAAATGGTTAAGACTATGGCAAAAGATCCTATGATTTTCGCTATGGCAAACCCAACTCCTGAAATTATGCCTGATGAAGCTATAGAAGCAGGAGCAGCTGTTGTTGGAACAGGCCGTTCAGACTTTGCAAACCAGATCAATAACGTTCTCGCATTCCCTGGTTTGTTCAGAGGTGCTCTTGATGTAAGAGCAAGCGATATAAATGACGAAATGAAGATTGCTGCAGCCAAGGCTATAGCATCACTTGTAAGTGATGAAGAACTTAAAGCTGATTATGTAATTCCTGCTCCGTTTGATCCAAGAGTAGGCAAGACAGTTGCAGAAGCAGTAGCTAAAGCTGCAAGGGATTCCGGAGTTGCAAGAATATAATACCAAGAGTTAATTATACAAAATAAAAAACTGCCACGGGGAATTATTCAATATCCTGTGGCAGTTTTTTGGCTCTTATAAGTCAAATATTCTGAACATGTTCTTTTGATATAATTATGGTCTATGATATTTTATTTGAAAATATTAAAAAACCTACTGTCATCCGTTAAATCTTCAAAAACATAATCAGCCGAGCAGCTAATGAGCTCCGAAACGCTGTGCATTCCGGTAGCGACTGAGATAGTTTTATAGCCGAGCTTTTTGCCGCACTCAACATCTCTTGGCGTATCGCCTATAACAAATATTTCATCGGCATAGAAATCGATGTTGTGGAAGTGGGATGAATTAGTTGCTGCCTTTTCAATAACCTGCCAGCGTTCACTGAGTTCATCACCAAAGCCTCCTGTCGGAAAGAAACTATTCATGTCATGTTTAGACAGCTTAATCCGGGCGCCTTTCTCCAAATTGCCTGTCCCTAAAGCATTAAAAAACCCGGGTTGTGAGTCGAGTTTTTTCAGCAGATTGAGAATTCCCGGTGCATCAATATTGTAATCAAGCTGCGATATCTCAAATTCAAGGTAATGGAGGTATTTTATTTTAAATGCATCATAATATTTTTCGTCAAGACTGTGAAGTCTGAAAGCATTCCTTAAAATGACGGAATCCAACATTCCGGCCATCTCAACACCTTTGAGCGCATCAGTTATACCGAAAAGCTCTGAAAATGCTTTTTCCATTGCCCTTCTTCCTATTCCGCGTCCTTGAATCAATGTGCCGTCTATATCCCAAATCAGTAGATAACTCATGCTGCAGCTCCTCTGTACTTTTTTAAAATTATATAACATTGATTCCGATTAGTCACGGAAAAAAATACATGTAAAAAAAAGAAGGGAAATGTTAATTAATCTAGAATTATATATTGTTTAAAACTACAAAAATCTCAGATTCAAAATAAGATAAATTGCTCATCTTATACGATTTTATGTAAAATAAATTTTCATATTGAAAGGAAGTAGCAAAAATGAAAATCAAACTAAAATGGAAGCTTCTGGGAATGTTTATTCTGACTTTGGTTTTGTTGGGTTCTGCTATATTCTTTGTTGTGGATAGGGAAATGAACAAGCTGGCTTTGTATGGAGTGCAGGATAAGCTTGATTCTGACATTAAAATCAGCTATAGGCTTTTGGATGAAAAATACCCGGGCGATTGGTCGATTAAAAATGATCAGTTATATAAAGGCGATAAATTAATAAATAATGATTTTAGCTTTGTGGACGAAGTGAAAAAGCAGACGGATTCCTTCGCTACTATATTTCAAATGGATACCAGGGTGTCAACAAATGTAATTGGGGATGACGGAAAGCGTGCAGTGGGAACCAAGGTATCTGAAACTGTTGCAGATACTGTTCTGAAAAAGGGCCTTGAATATAAGGGTGAAGTGGATGTAGCAGGCAGCAGGTGTGAAACGAGGTACACGCCTTTAAAAGATAAAGACGGTAAAGTGGTAGGAATATATTTTGTAGGTGTGCAGAAAAGCTTTGTAAAAGACATGGTCAGCAAGGTGAAGCTTCAGGTAATAGCAATTATTGCAGCTGCAACGGCTGCTGGATTTGTTCTATTGTTTTTAGTTGTAGGAGTTATCATAAAAAACATAAAAAAAGTGCAGGAAGCCTTGAAACAGGTCTCTTTAGGCAATTTTAAAGTGAAGATCGACATCAGGAGCAATGATGAAATCGGCGAAATTATTGATAATGTCAATCATATGATAGAAAGAGTAAGCGAACTGATTAGCGAAACAAAGCAAGCAAGTGAAGAAGTAAAAGGAAAAACAGATGAGATGCTTGAAAACCTGACTGAAGTCAGCAGAGTTACAGAACAGGTTTCAGTGACGGTTGGAGAGCTTGCCAAAGGTGCTACAGACCAAGCACAGTCTACGGAAAAGGGAAATGAGCAGATATCCGGCATAGTGCATCAATTGAAAAAAGTTACTGTAGATATAAGAGAGGCACAAGAACTTGCAGAAAAAGCAAAAGAAATGGTTAATGAAGGGGAAGCATCCGTCAGCCACCAAAGGGTTAAGATGGATATGAGCAAGCAGGTCTCCGTCAAGGTTGCAAATTCCGTCAGCCAGCTTTCAGAGAAGTCGGAGGAGATAGGGCAAATCCTTGAGGTAATAAAGGGTATAGCGGAACAAACCAATTTGTTGTCTTTAAATGCCGCAATAGAGGCTGCACGTGCAGGAGAACAAGGCAGGGGCTTCGCGGTTGTTTCTGAAGAAATCAGAAAGCTTGCCGAACAGTCGAAAATATCGGTTGTGAAAATTGGAGAGCTGATTAATGCTATTCAAATTGATGTGAAGGAAACATCAGTTGAGATGGATAGTGCGATTGCGGCAGTAAATGAACAGGAAGAAGCTTTAAAGGAAACAGAAGCTGCATTTAAAGATATTTATGAGACAGTAATGACCATAACCGGTAATATTGATACTATTACTGCTTCCTCTCAGGCATTAAGCAGGAATGCTGAAAATGCAAGCAATGAAATTGAAACTATAGCAGGCACGGCTGAGGAGATTGCTGCAGGAACTCAGGAGGTTGCCGCTTCGTCCGAACAACAAACAGCGGCTACCCAGCATGTTACCCACTTAATTGGCGAGCTTGCTGATATGGCAGGAAATCTAATGGAAAGCACCAAGAAATTCAGGATATAATAAGTTGTAAACCAGAGAACCCGGTTAATCCCGGGTTTTTCTTTTTTGATAACTCTTTTTTTATCCCGGATGTATATGATAAAATTGATATTGTATAACGCATATTGTTAGGGGGATTTGAATAAAAAAGTTGAACATTCCAATATATAATTGTATAAAAGAATACATAGATTCAAACCCGCTTCCCTTTCATATGCCAGGACACAAGCTCGGAAGGGGTATTCCGGAGTTGTTTTTAAAGGAGCTTGTAAGGCTTGATCTTACAGAAATACCGGGAACCGACAATCTGCACCAGGCAAACGGAAGCATAATGGAAGCACAAAATCTGGCAGCGAGTGTTTTTGATGCAGATGAGACATTTTTCCTTGTAAATGGGTCAACATGCGGAATCCATGCCATGCTTATGTCTGTCTGCAGTTATGGAGACAAGGTCATTGTTTCAAGAGATTGTCACAAGTCGGTAATTAACGGACTGCTGCTTGCAGGTGCAAATCCGGTGTATATTAAACCTGAGTATGACAGCTCATTCGGAATAACTTCATACATAAAACCGTCCGATGTTGAAAAAGTACTTCGTAAAAACCCGGATGCAGTAGGAGTTATGATTACAAGACCCAATTATTACGGGATTTGTTCGGACATAGAAAGTATCGCAGAAATAACACATTCCTATGGTAAGCTATTGATGGTAGATGAGGCCCATGGAGCGCATCTCATCTTTAACAGGGAACTCCCTGTATGTGCAATGCAGGGCGGAGCGGACATTTGTGTCCAAAGCGCCCATAAGACTCTTCCGGCTCTTACCCAGGGTGCATATCTCCATGTAAAATCAAGCCGTGTTAATGCCGGTAAACTGGGAAATATGCTCAGCGTGCTGGAAACCAGCAGCCCTTCATACATATTGATGGCCTTTCTCGATATTGCAAGGGCGATCATGCAGGAGAAGGGAAATGAGCTTCTAGAGGAGCTTTTGGATAATATCAAATGGCTTGGAGTTGAGCTCAATAAATTAAAAGGATTAAAACTTCTCGACGAGGAATATTCAGGCTCTGCGAAAATCGACAGGACACGTATTGTGATCAATGTCAGGAAGCTTGGCATTACCGGATATGAGGCGGAAAAAATATTAAGAAGCAGATTTGGCGTTCAGGTAGAAATGTCGGATATGAGTAATATTGTCTGCATTTCAACAACCGCAGACAGACGAGAGCATTTTAAAAGGCTGTATTCGGCACTGGAGGGACTTTGCAAAGAAATCAAGAATAAACCCCCGAATGCCGATATAATTATTAGTGAGCTTCCGATCCCTAAGCAGGTGATCGAGCTTAATAAGACCGGAAAATATAACGGAATTGAGATGGATCTTTCTTCCGCCTGCGGAAGAGTCAGCTTATCTGTAGTGACGCCATATCCTCCGGGAATTCCGGTGCTATGCCCCGGCGAATTGATAACTTCCGAAATAGTTGAATACATAAATGGCATATTACAGTCGGGAGGCATTGTGAACGGCTTGATGAAGAATGAGAAAATACTGGCAGCTGAATGATGTGATATAATATCAGCATAGATAATACTCGGGGAGGGTACAAATGAAAAAGGGCTTGTTTATTACGGTTGAAGGAACCGACGGCTCAGGCAAATCTACACAAATAAAGCTGATGAAGAAATATATAGAAGATAAGGGATACCAAACTGTTTTTACGAGGGAGCCCGGAGGTACGAGCATCAGTGAGAAAATCCGTGAGGTTATCCTTGACGTAAATAACAAAGAGATGTCAAGGACTGCTGAAATGCTTCTGTATGCGGCTTCAAGGGCACAGCATGTATCTGAGGTGATAAAGCCTGCTGTAGACCAAGGGAAGGTTGTTATATGCGACAGGTTTGTTGATTCGAGCTATGTCTATCAGGGCTTTGGAAGAGGCATTGACCTTAAGCTGATAGAGCTTGTAAACCAGGTAGCCCTTGAGGGGGTTCAGCCGGATATAACCTTCTTTTTTGACATAAGCCCTGAGATTGCTTTAAAAAGAAGGATAGAATCAACCGGAGCGGACAGGATAGAGCAGGAAAAGATGGATTTCCATTTGCGGGTATATGAAGGATACAAAAAACTGGCTTTGTTATACCCGGACAGAATTAAATCAATTGACAGCAGCAGAAGTATCGGAGAAATAGCTGAAAATATTAAGATTTGGCTCGATAAATTGTTTTAGGGGCAATAAAAGGTTAGTTTATGTTGAACAGTATAAAAAGGTGTGAAGAATAATAATCGGTCAATATACTTTTCATGAATGGAGATACATGCTATGAAAGTAAGAGAAACTTCAAATGCTCTTTCCACCACAGTAGAAGTCCAAGGGAAGGACGACAGGAAAGTATCTGAAAACAAGGAACTGAGCTTCCAGAGCCAATTGAGAAAGGTTGAGGATCAGGAACTTGACCAAAGGATAAACGAGCTCGTCAATAAAATAATTGAGCAGGGCGAAAAGCTGTCAAAAAAGGTGGATATAAGAGAACTTAAGATATATAAGAATCTGATTTCCGAGTTTTTGGGAGAGGCAGTGGGAAATTCTCATAAATTTTCGAAGGAAAGCTTTCTGGACAGGCGCGGAAGGTATAAATCATATGCAAATGTAAAGAAAATAAATATACAGCTTGATGAGCTCACAAAGGATGTCCTTAAGGATGAAAAAGATCATATAGGGATACTTCAAAGGCTTGATGACATAAGAGGCCTGATTCTTGATATGGTAATGTAGGAGACAGATATGAATTTCAAAGGCATAATAGGACAGAAGGAAATAATTTCGAGCCTCAAAGGCTCAATTGAATCAGATAGAATCGGACATGCTTATATGTTCACCGGCCCAAGAGGCATCGGGAAAAAAAGTGTTGCAAGGGAATTTGCCCAGATGCTTCTATGTCAGGGCAGCGGTAAAGACAGCAATTGTGGATGCCCTTCCTGCAGCATGCTGGAGATGGGTTCCAATCCGGATTTTTTTATGATAGGGCAAAGTGCGGATGCCAATATAAGTATAGAGGAAATAAGGAAGCTCCAAAGCGATATAATTATCAAGCCGATGTATTCCAAAAGGAAGGTCTATCTCATAGCTGATTCGGACAGAATGACTGTGCAGGCGCAGAATTGCCTTCTTAAAATCCTTGAAGAGCCGCCATCCTATGCAGTGCTGCTGCTGACGACATATAACGCAAATGCTTTGCTGGAAACTATACGATCCAGGACTCAGAAATGCAATTTCAGGAAAAATAACTATGATGAGGTCCGTAGTTTATTGCAGTCAAGATTCGGAAGCAATCTTGGAAATATTGACTTTATAGCTTCGTTTTCTGATGGAGTGATAGGAAATGCCTTGGAGCTTGCCGAATCTGAAGAATTCGGACAACTCAGGGATAATGCGATGGGGATAGTATTCAGGTTAGCCAAATCAGGGCTGGAAGGTGTTTTTGACATATATGACTATTTTGAAGCCAACAAAAACAGCATTGACAATATTCTCGATATAATGCTCCTTGTCTACAGGGATATGCTGGTATCAAGAACTTCAGGTAATGAAATTCTATTGATTAATTCGGATAAAAAGGATATTATATTAAGTAATGCGCAGGAGTTCTCGATGCTTAAACTTTCAAAGAATATGGAAATTATCGAGGAAACCCGCAGGAATATAAAACAAAATGCCAATTTCCAACTTTCCATAGAGGTAATGCTTATGAAGCTTCAGGAGGATTGAACTTAATGGTTAATGTAGTAGGGGTAAGATTTAAAAAGGCAGGGAAGATATATTATTTTGATCCGGACGAACTTAAAATAGAAGTTAATTCCTATGCAATAGTTGAAACAGCAAGGGGTATCGAATATGGCGAGGTTGTAGTATCTAACAGGGAGGTTCCTGATGAGGAAATAGTCGCTCCTTTAAAAAAGGTCATCAGGATAGCAACAGAAGAAGACAGTCAGCACGCAGAGGATAATCAGAAAAAGGAAAAAGAAGCTTTTGAAATATGCCTGAAAAAGATAAAAGATCACAATCTCCAGATGAAATTGATTGATGTAGAGTATACCTTCGACAATAATAAGGTTTTATTTTACTTTACAGCGGATGGAAGAGTAGACTTCAGGGAGCTTGTAAAGGATCTGGCAGCTGTTTTCAAAACAAGGATAGAACTGAGGCAGATAGGTGTAAGGGATGAATCCAAAATGATGGGTGGAATCGGAATCTGCGGGCGCATTTTATGCTGCAAGTCTTTTCTCGGTGAATTCCAGCCTGTTTCGATTAAAATGGCTAAGGAACAGGGGCTCTCTCTTAATCCTACAAAGATATCCGGTACATGCGGAAGGCTCATGTGCTGTTTGAAGTATGAACAGGATGCTTATGAGGATATAATAGAAAGAGTACCCAAGGTAGGTGCAATAGTCGAAACCGCCGAGGGACAGGGAACAGTTATGGAAATAAGCATGCTGAAGGAGCTTGTGAAGGTCAAGCTTGATAAGGGAAATGAAACGGATTTAAAGATATACAAAGCAGATGAAGTAAAGATTATAAAAGATGTAAGGATCGATGAGGATCAAGACATAGATTTGGAAGTCTTAAAGCAGCTTGAAGACTAGTAGCTTGCTTGAATATTTAAACTTTTTGAAGATATAGTTGCAAAAGAGAGAAAATTAATATAAAATTTGAATAGCTATGTAAGTAATTTACACAGGAGGTGCAACAAAAATGGCATATGTTATCAATGAAGCTTGTATCAGCTGCGGCGCTTGCGAATCAGAGTGCCCTGTATCATGTATTTCAGCAGGTGAAAACGCATACATTATAGATGCTGACGCATGTATTGAATGTGGAGCATGCGCAAATGTTTGTCCTGTTGACGCTCCGCAACAGAAATAATATCATGATAAAGAGGTCAGGTAAGTTACGCTTACTTGGCCTTTTTGTTTACCTTCAGGTTTTATTTCAAATGCGAAAGGAAAGCTATGGATATACAGCTTCTGGAAAACGAGAGAATAGATGATTTGCAGTATAAAGGCTTGAAAATAATTCAGAAGATTGACGGCTTTTGCTTTGGCGTAGATGCTGTTCTTCTTGCTGATTTTGCGGATATAAAGAAAAAAGACAGGGTAATGGACTTGGGCACAGGAACAGGAATTATTCCTGTTTTGCTGGCAGGGAAAACAGAAGCTTCTGAAATAACCGGGCTTGAGATACAGGCAGACATGGCGGAAATGGCAAAAAGAAGCGTAATGCTGAATGACCTTCAGGAAAGGGTCAAAATTGAACTTGGTGATATTAAGGACAGCATAGAACGGTTTGGAGCCGCAAAATTTAACGTTGTGGTAACAAATCCGCCTTATATGAACAGCGGCGGAGGCTTGGTCAATCCGTCCGATTCAAAAGCCATATCAAGGCATGAAATATTATGTACGCTGGAGGATGTTATTCAGGCCGGCAGTAAGCTTCTTGCAACAGGAGGGCAATTGGCTATGGTTCACAGGCCTGAAAGGCTTGTTGACATTGTCTGCCTGATGAGAAGCTATGGAATAGAACCGAAGTACATGCGCTTTGTCCATCCATCCCCGTACAAAAAGGCTAACCTGCTGCTTATAAAGGGTTCCAGAGGAGGCAGGCCCCAGTTGAAAATGATGGAACCTTTATATGTCTATGATGAAAACGGAAGATTTTCTGAAGAAATAAACAGGATTTATTGCAGAGAGGGTTATGAAATTGAGTGAAAAAGGTGTTTTATTTCTTGTCTCGACTCCTATAGGAAACCTTGAGGATATAACATTACGAGCGCTCAGAGTCCTTCGGGAAGCCGATATTATTGCTGCTGAAGATACGAGGCAAACGCTTAAGCTTTTGAACCATTTTGAAATTAAGAAGCCTCTTGTAAGCTACTATGAACATAATAAGACCCTAAAGGGCAACTATTTAATATCTCTTTTGAATGAAGGGAAGAATATCGCTCTTGTTTCGGATGCCGGGACACCAGGGATTTCTGACCCGGGGGAGGATCTAGTCAAGCTGGCAATTGAAAATGATATCAAAGTAACCGCGATACCGGGTCCTGTCGCTGCCATAACCGGATTGATAATGTCGGGTATGCCCACGGGAAGGTTTGCTTTTGAAGGGTTTATTACTGTTAATAAAAGATCAAGAAAAGAAAGAATACAATCCTTAAAAAATGAAGTACGGACAATAGTTCTATATGAAGCGCCGCATAAACTCTTATATACTCTAAAGGATTTGTATGAAATTCTTGGCGAAAGAAAAATAGTTTTGGCAAGGGAACTGACAAAAAGGTTTGAAGAGACAATACGCTGTACATTGAGTGAAGCTATTGAGTTCTATGAGAAGACACCGCCTAAGGGTGAATTTGTCCTTATCCTTGAAGGGCTTGAGGAAGCACAGCTTATTGAGACAGAACAGAAAAAATGGGATAGTTTAACCCTGGAACAGCATATGGAAGTATATTTGCATAAGGGACTGGATAAGAAAGAGGCTATGAAAAAGGTAGCTGAGGACCGTGGAATAAGCAAACGGGACGTATATAACGGTTTGCTTGATCAATAATATATATGAAATGTGTTGCAAATATAAAAAGACTGGAATTAATCCAGCCTTTTTATAATAGATTTAATAACTTCTTATTTTTTTAGTTCTCTCATACAAGCCGGGCAAATGTTTTTGCCTTTGTAGACAGTTACATCCTTGGCATCTCCACAGAAGATGCATGCTGGTTCGTACTTTTTAAGTATAATTGTTGCTCCATCTACGTAAATTTCAAGAGCATCTTTTTCGGCAATATCGAGAGTTCTCCTTAATTCGATAGGAAGCACTACTCTGCCGAGTTCATCAACCTTTCTTACTATACCTGTAGACTTCATGTTTACTCCTCCTAAATATTACAGTATTCGACATTATTCTCTGAATTCATAATACCATTAATTCCAGTAATCGTCAACAAGATATTCAAAAAAATTCAAAAAAATGTTATGACAGTTTATGAAGTATTTCCCATTAAAAAGTTGCATTATTTGAAAAAAGCTTGTTTACTAACTGCCGTGGTATATTCCTGCATTTGGACAGGTGCCTGAGGGGAAGGGCGTAATAGAGCAAGTTGTATAAATTTACTGGAAATATCAAACTAAAATTCGACAAAATACGTCAAAATACGTTGAAAATATGTCGAAGATGAATAACCTGAGGTTCTGAATATTTGGTTAGAAGAGGACATATAATTTCTTAGCGGAACGTTGATGCCGGGGTATATCATGCTTAATTATATTTGGATGGCTTTGCTGCTTATAGGTTTTATTGTTGGTGCAATTAACGGAAGGATGGATGCTGTTACCCAGGCTATAATAGGTTCGGCAAAAAATGCTGTTGAATTATGCATTGGCCTGCTGGGAGTTATGTGCCTTTGGACCGGTCTGATGGGGATTGCGGAAAAAAGCGGCCTTGTATCAATGATTGCACGGTTTGTCAGACCTGTTACAGCATTTTTGTTTCCTGAGGTTCCGAAAAAGCATCCTGCAATCGGCGCAATAGTCATGAATATGGTAGCCAACCTTTTCGGACTCGGAAATGCAGCTACGCCATTGGGAATTAAAGCAATGGGTGAATTGCAGAAATTAAATCCTCAAAAAGACACGGCAACCAATTCAATGAGTATGTTCCTGGTGCTGAATACTGCAGCAATTCAGCTGATACCTGCGACTATAATTACAATCCGTTCTCTTGCAGGCTCCCGGAATCCTGCCGAAATAATCGGCCCGATATGGATTGCCTCTTCATGTGCAACTATAGCCGGAATTATTGCGGTAAGGTTTTTTTCGATTACCGGAAGAAGATGATGAAAATATAAATTTTTAGTAGAGGAAAAGATGTATATTATAAAGGCTTTATCGACATGTGCAATACCTGTGATGTTCTTTGTCATCCTTATAACCGGCGTATATAAAGGGATTAAAGTGTATGATGTCTTTGTTGAAAGCGCAAAGGAAGGAATAAGCACTATAATAAGGATTTTGCCGCCTCTGGTCGGATTATTGGCTGCCATTGGTGTATTCAGAGCATCCGGGGCCCTGGATCTGCTTGTTTATGCGATCAAGCCTTTCACAAATGCTATAGGGATGCCGTCTGAAGCGCTGCCTTTGGCTCTGCTTCGGCCTGTATCGGGCAGCGGATCCCTTGCGCTGGTATCTGATATTATTAAGCAAAACGGACCGGATTCTTTTGCGGGAAGAGTTGCGTCAACCATGATGGGGTCAACGGAAACCATTTTTTATACGCTTACAGTTTACTTCGGTTCTGTTGGAATTAAAAATATAAGGTATACCTTGGCGGCTGCTCTGATAGCTGATCTTGCATCGGTAATAGTTTCAGTCTGGATATGCGGTTTGATTTTTGGAAAATAATGTTTATGGGCTAGAGATAATAGTGTTCGGTAATGGGGATATAATATATTTTAGAAACACTATAATATACAAGGGAGAAATGATTTGGAAACTATTCAGATTCAGGAATCCAAAATGCAAAGCTGCAAAATAGAAGCAGTAAAGATAGACGGTTATGAAATTCTGGAGAAAAGATTGGCGGAGCATCTATCTGACAGTACCGGAACAGTAAGGGAAATATGTACTTATACAATGAATGCCGGTGGGAAACGAATAAGGCCTCAGTTGGTTCTTCACTGCGGACTGATATTTTCTCAAAATAAGGATGAGCTGCTGGATACTGCCGTTTCAGCCGAACTGATACACATGGCTTCTCTTGTGCATGATGACATAATTGATAAGTCTCCGGTGAGAAGGAACAGGCAATCCGTCAATAAAAAGTGGGACAACCATTACGCTGTCCTCTGCGGAGATTATTTATTTGCCAAGGCATTCAGCATATTAGCGGATCAAAAGCTTTCTGTTCCACTAAAGCTTATGGTGGATTCGATTCAGAATATGTGTGTCGGAGAAATTGAGCAAGCGGGGGATAAATTCAATATTAAAATGGGCTTTGACAGGTATTATGAGAGAATAGCAAAGAAAACCGCCATATTCATTATGAATTGCTGCAAAGCCGGGGCCTTTGTCGGCGGCGCCAACCAGTGCGAGCTGTCGACTATTGGGGATTATGGTTTGAATTTGGGTTTGGCCTTTCAGATAATTGATGATATCTTGGATTTTTCCGGTGATGCCGATAAGATTGGCAAACCCGTAGGTGAGGATCTTTCTCAAGGGAATATCACTCTTCCCGTATTGCTTGTTATGAAGGATAGGAAGTATGGCAATCGGTTGAATGAAATGCTTCTTAAAGATGGTATTACTGCTGAGACAATACCGGAAGTAACCCGATTTCTTTATGAATCCGGTGCTATCAGTGACAGCTTCAAAGTTGCCGGGAGCTTTATAAGCAAGGCTAAAGAGTGCCTCGGACAGCTGCCGAAGACAAGCCATACCGGGTTTCTTGCCGAAATGGCAGATATTCTTGAGTCAAGGATGAACTGAAAGGAAAAAGCAAAGCTTAGATTCTGTTTATACTTCTTAAGAATGTACATATTCGGGTGTATATCTTTGTGCTTGTTTTACCCCTTTTAATTAGATTTATCGTTGCTATTCGGTTTAAACCGGTATGAGCCTTGGGATCAGAAAGATACAAGGAAATCAGCCCGCGGATAATGGTGCTGTGGAATTTTGGATATGGCAGACCGGTAGTGCAGACAAAAGATTTCTCAAGAAAATAAGCCAATCTTTCCTGACAGTCTCTGAGATTATCATAATAGCTCGTAAAATTCAATTCACCTGTCAATGCATCTTCATCGGCGTCTATATAGTAGTCAAGAAGTATATGAAGGCCGCATATCCAGGGAAAGTACGCTTTTTCAATGCTTTCTGCCTGCTCGGCTGTAAGAAAGGGATCCGAAGCCGCCGCAAAAAGCGTAAAGACAAGGAGTGTTGAACCGGCAGCTGCACAAAACTCCCACACTGTAATGCCGGGATATGAATCAAGATGCTTTAGGGACCAGTCCCTAAGCTGTATTTCACGTGTATTTACATCTAAATGCTTATATGTCTGCATTTCGGAATACAATTCTACATACTTCAGTACTTTTTCTTTGACCAAGCTGTAGGAGGGGAGCCGCAGCACCTGAGTCCTGCAGTCGTTAACAATTCGACTCAGGTAATTATTGTCGCCTTTATACGGATAGTAAATATAATAGTCACCGATCTCTCTATCCGGGTCTACCGCATCAAGCATTGATACATGAAGCTGACGAAATGCGGCTTCGTCATAGATTCCTGCACGGTCGCACAAATTGTCCAGATAATCGCTTATGGTCTGCAGTGCAACAATGAATTGGATTGCGCCCTCCATGTCCGTTCCGGGATATAAAGCATATGCGCTTCCTCCCTGGGAATGGAATCTCTTCATGGCAATGCTTGCTTTAGCCTGCTGGGCAAGCTCCTTGTCTTGGGCTTCGGAACAGATGCCAGTATAATGCTCGAGTATTTTGTCCACCTCGGGCAGTACTTTTGTTGCGAATCTATATATGAGCCTATTGCCGTGCATATACTTTTTCGTGATATAAATACCTCCTATCGGGTTGCTTGCTTATATTTTTGACCATTAACAGGGCGGGTAAACATTTTATACCCATTGATTTGGAAAAACGCCGTTAAATTGTTATATTTAGGATATATGCCGCAGGTGGCAGGGAGGTAAAAATATCTTGAAAAACACAGCCATAATATGTATAGTATTAATGACACAACTTTCCTGCTTTGAGTAAAGCAAGCCATTCTCAGAGGTTAAAAATCAAAAAGCATTACGGTGCTTTATTTGGATATAATATCAATAAACCGACCAGGGAGGAAATGCAATGGAAAAGAAGAAATTCTATATAACCACCCCAATTTACTACCCAAGTGACAAGCTACATATAGGGCATTCCTACACGACTGTTGCGGCAGATGCCATATCAAGATATAAAAGGCTTAAGGGTTATGATGTAATGTTTCTGACAGGAACAGACGAACACGGGCAGAAGATACAAAGAAAGGCAGAAGCTAAAGGAGTTACCCCAAAGCAATATGTTGATGAAATAGTCAGCGGGATAAAAGAATTGTGGAAGCTGATGGCTATTACCAACGACAGGTTTATCAGAACCACAGATAAAAACCACGAAGAAGCGGTACAGAAGATATTTAAGAAACTGTACGATCAGGGCGATATTTATAAAAGCGAATATGAAGGCTGGTATTGTACGCCATGCGAATCCTTCTGGACCAAGACCCAATTGGTTGACGGAAAATGCCCCGACTGCGGACGAGAGGTTGAACTGACAAAAGAAGAGAGCTATTTCTTCAAGCTTTCCAAGTATCAGGACAGATTGATAAAGCACATTGAGGATAATCCTGATTTTATACAGCCTGTCTCAAGGCAGAATGAAATGCTTAATAACTTTTTAAGGCCGGGGCTTGAGGATCTCTGCGTTTCAAGAACAACCTTCAACTGGGGTATTCCGGTGACATTTGATGACAAGCATGTCGTATATGTCTGGATAGACGCTCTTTCAAACTATATTACCGCTCTCGGGTATTCGTCGGAAGATGACTCTGCCTACAGGAATTACTGGCCTGCGGAGGTTCATCTTGTCGGAAAGGAAATCGTACGCTTCCATACCATCATTTGGCCCGCAATGCTCATGGCTCTTGGGGAACCGCTTCCGAAGCAGGTATTCGGCCATGGCTGGCTTTTACTTGAAGGCGGCAAAATGTCTAAGTCGAAGGGCAATGTTGTTGACCCTGTGATACTCATCAGGAAATACGGATTGGATGCTATTAGATATTTCCTTCTTAGAGAAGTGCCTTTCGGGTCTGATGGAATATTTTCGAACGAAGCTTTGATAAACAGGATAAATTCCGACCTTGCAAACGACTTGGGCAACCTTGTGAGCAGGACGGTGGCAATGATAGATAAATATTTTGACGGTACTCTTCCGGCTGACAGAGAATCAGGCGAATTTGACGAGGATTTGAAAAAGACTGTAATGGAGACGCCGGCGAAGGTTGAAGAGCTGCTTGATAAACTTCAGTTCAGTTCTGCATTGACAGAGATATGGAAGGTTATTTCGAGGACTAACAAATACATCGACGAGACGATGCCGTGGGTTCTTGCAAAGGATGAGGCCAAGAAGCCAAGGTTGGCTGAGGTAATGTATAACCTGGCAGAAAGCCTAAGAATTGTTTCGATTCTTATCCAGCCGTTTATGCCTGAAACTCCCGGAAAGATATGGCACCAGCTTGGAATAGACAAGGAAGCCATAACCGGCTGGGAAAGTACGAAAACCTGGGGACAATATCCTTCAGGCATCAAGGTGAATAAGGGAGAAATCATCTTCCCCAGAATTGATGTAAAGAAAGAGCTTGAAGAATTGGAGAAACAGTTCGAAGCAAAAGCTGAGCCTGAGAATAATCACGGAACTGCCGGGAACAAAGAGAAAAAGCCTGCCGATGCTCCGGTTGCCGGTGAAGGCGACGGACTGATTACGATAGACGATTTTGCCAAGATAGATCTGAGGCTTGCGAAGGTTCTTGAAGCTGAGAAGGTAGAGGGGGCAGAAAAGCTGCTCAAACTTAAAGTCGAACTTGGAAATGAGGTAAGGCAGGTTGTTTCGGGAATTGCCAAGCATTATCAGCCTGATCAGATCGTAGGAAAATATGTAATACTTGTAGCAAATCTGAAACCGGTCAAACTTAGAGGGATTGAATCCCAGGGTATGATACTGGCCGCATCTGATGACAAAGACCTGGCTCTTGCAACAATTGACAAGGTAATAGGGAGCGGAGCAAAGATAAGTTGACACAACTGTTCCTGATTTGAATAGATTAAACCATAAAGCCTGCAGAGATGCAGGCTTTAACTTTGCCGAGAGTATTGTTAATAAATATATTGACAGCGTAACAATGTTTTGTTATACTGATAACGTAACAAAACATTGTTACGTTATAGAAAAGTGGTGATTTAATGACTGATAATGAACTAATTTCTAAAAAAGAACTACTGCAAATGACGGGAATTTCCTATGGGCAGTTATACAGGTGGAAAAGAGAAAACCTTATTCCAGAGTCCTGGTTTATAAAGAAATCAGCATTTACAGGTCAGGAGACCTTCTTTCCAAAAGAGAAGATACTTAAAAGGACACAAATGATTCTGGAATTGAAAGATAAATACTCGCTTGAGGATTTAGCGAAAATATTAACCCCGGAAGCGACAAACAGAACTATAGGCAAAAATGAAATACTTGCCCGGAACTGGATCAAGCCTGAAGTTGCGGAACTGTTTGCCAAGACTCAAAAAAAAGATTATTTCAACTTTACGGAATTTATATTGATGAACATTGCAAACAGTATCAAGGAAGAATATGAACTAAATTGTGAAGAACTTGAAAACCTTGCGGAAAGTTCGGTAAAGTGGCTGCAGCACCTAAAAACTATGACCTTCAAAATGGTACTTTGCAGAAGGGACAACAAAGTATTTGCCATACTTGTCCAGCAGGATTCAAAACTTTTGCTGGATAATGGGACTGAAGAATTAAAGACCTTTCACATGGATGAAGTGGCGAAAGAACTGAATTTGAAATTCAATGAAATGCTGGAGGGATTTGAATGAGCAAAAATGATGTAAAGTTAATGGGTGATGGGACTTTAAGCGGGGGTGCTTACGGAAGGGTTAAGATCATGGGTGACAGCATTGTATCCGGAGAACTGGAAGCAGAAGATCTTGCTGTAATGGGCAATATATCTGCCGATGAGAAAGTTAAGACAGGTAAATTAAAAATAACAGGTGATGGAAGATTTGGAACAATTGCTGCAGATGAAATAAGTGTTTCGGGAAGCATTGAATTCAGGAATGCTGCCACTGTCGGGGTATTGGACATCATGGGTGAGGTAAAAGCATACAACGGTATAAAGGCTAAAAGGATAAAGGTCAGGGGTAGTATAGAAGATAAGAAGGCTATTGAAACAGAGTGCTTTGAATGCTACGGAGGAATGGATGTCAATACATTGAATGCTGAGAATATTTCAATAAAGCTCTATGGGCAAAATGCTGCAAAAGAAATGGTCGGAAGTTCGATCAATGTCATTTATCCGATTTATAGAAAAGTATTACTGGGGTTGTTCTTTTTTAAAAGGAATTGGGCGTCTATGGAGGCTGATACTATTGAAGCAGACAGGATATACCTTGAAAGAACAACAGCAGCTTCAGTCAAGGGAAAGGAAGTTAATATCGGGCCAGGCTGTAAAATCAAGTACTTGGAATACAAGGATAAAATTACTATAGATAAGAGTTCTACTGTTGAAAAGCAGGTTAAGGTCTGAAATTAATAGTTAGTAATTAATTAGTAAAGGATGTGTTTATATGGATAGTTTAGGGGATTTAAAAATATCCGGAATGGGTAAAATGAACGGTGGAAAGTTTAATAATGTTGACATATCGGGTATGGGGAAAATATTAGGTGATATTGAAGCGAACAGTATAACAGTCTCCGGCAGTGGTAATATTGGGGGAAATGCAAAAGCTTCAAGGGTTTCTGTTTCAGGGAATGCTTCTATAAATGGCGATGTGGAAGGAGAACGTGTAGAAAGCTCGGGTAACTTCAAGACATCCGGCAGCGTTAAGGCAGCAGAGATTTCTAACAGCGGCAGGATACGAATTGACGGAAATTTAAAATCAAAGAAAATTATATCGGAAGGCATGCTGTCCATAGGCGGAGAGCTGGAAGCTGAAGAATTCTATACTGATGGCGTTTTTAAGGTGGGCGGGCTTCTTAATGCAAATACCATAGATGTCAAGATTCAATGGGATTCTTATGCAAAAGAAATTGGGGGAGAGACTATAAAGGTCAGAAAAGGTAAGCACTTTGGTATGAATTTTATTTTTTTACTTTTCTCAAAGGGGTTTGGACTTCAGGCTGATGTTATTGAAGGAACCGATATTTATCTGGAAAATACAAAAGCTAAGGTAGTGAGAGGAAACAAGGTTAAAATAGGTCCTGACTGCAATATTGACCAGGTAGAATACACCGATTCATTTGAGGTGGCCGCCGGATCTGTTGTTAAAAACCAAGTAAAATCATAAATTGTATTTCAAAATGTTCAAATTTTCTTTTTAATGCCATATTTATTGTAGATATATTCAGTATACTGTATAATTAATCGTATAGACCGTTAGGCAAAGGAGAAGAAGATGCTTTTTGATACTCATTCCCATTATGACGACGACAGATTCAATCAGGATAGGTATGAAGCAATAACAAAAGTCCATGAGAATGGGGTTTCATATATAATAAATGCAGCTTCCAATGTTGCTTCAGCCGTAGAGAGTATATCACTTGCAGAAAAATTCGATTTTGTATATGCTGCTGTCGGCGTACACCCTCACAATGTTGAATATATGAACGAGAGTACGCTTGCAACTATAGCTGATTTTGCATCCAAAGATAAGGTTGTAGCTATTGGTGAAATAGGACTTGATTATTTTTATGACACTTCCCCGAGGGAAATGCAGAAATACTGGTTTGCCAGGCAGATCCACCTTGCGGTTGAATTGGGGCTTCCCTTGATAGTCCACGACCGGAATGCGCATGAAGATTCTCTGAATGCGATTAAAAGTGAAAAGGCTAAAGCTGTGGGAGGAGTTTTTCACTGCTTTTCAGGCAGTGTGGAAATGGCCAAAATTTTGCTGAAAAACAATTTCTATATTGGAGTAGGCGGATCGCTTACATTCAAAAACGCCAAAACCGCGATTGAAGTTGTTAAATACCTCCCTTTAGACAGACTGCTCATAGAAACAGATTGCCCGTATCTGACACCTGAACCCTTCAGAGGAAAAAGAAATGATTCGGGTTATGTTAAGCTTGTAGCTGAAAAGGTTGCCGAGATAAAAGGAGTAACTTTTGAAGCAATAGCTCAAATAACGTCTGATAACGCAAAGCGGCTGTTTAAGATTGAGTAATAAAGTTAATAACCTTGAATATATCAGTATATAAGCCCGCGAAAGGGCTTTTTTTGATGTATGGGGCTTTTTTATGTTTATTTAACATAAATAATTATTATCACAATTTATCGACGGACTCATATACTGATATTGAAAAGCCCAAATATTTTTACCGGAGGTAATATGCTATGGAAGATAATAAAGAAAACAAAGAAAACAAAGAAATGAATATTAATATGCACATGCCTGCAATGCAGCCTGCAATGCAGCCGACAATGATGCCGCCAATGATTCCTACAATGCCTATGGTTCCCATGATATGCTGCCCTTGCGTGATGAGCATGCAGTGCCCTATGATGTATTCACAAAATATGATGGGAATGCCGCCAACTGCAGTTAGTCCGTACGAAATGAATCAACCTATGGCAAACCCGTTTGCTGCCGCTCCTTTTATGGGAGGACCGAATATGAATTCCGGCATGTATGATTCCATGTCAGGAGCTCAGTACTAGTAGTGCGTTCTCAAATTACCTACACATAAGAAAATCCGAGAATTCGACGCTTCAACGAGTTCGCAGGATTTTCATAGAATAAGTATTTGAGAAACACTATACTAAAATAAAAGGGGCCGGTATTGTTCTCTTTTTCGGGAAAAGGATTAAAGTCTGAAATAACTGTATATAATAGCTATGGGAGGATCATAATGGTAACGGATTTGACAAAAGTATCATTATGAAATAAAATTATCCATAGTCCCTTATAATATTTTAAACAGGAGGTTGGTGGATTGATACCACTTGCGAAAAATATTAAAAGGTATTTTTCATTTAAGGAGATCATAATTGTACTGCTTGCGATTGTGATTTCGGTTTCTGCCGGTATAGGAGTATTTTTAAATTTCAGAAAAGAACTTGTGGTAGTAGATGGCGGTAAGAGCATCGTTATTAAGACAATGAAAAATACAGTTAAGGAAGCGCTGAACCAGAAAGGGATACATGTAAAAGCATATGATTATGTGAGCATACCTCTGGATCAAAAGCTTCAAAAGGTCAAAAAGAATAAACTCGTTATTAAGAGAGCAGTACCCATTAATGTTGAATTTGACGGACAAAAGAAAAAAATTATGACTTATAAGGATATTGTCAAGGACGCTTTGGCAGACAAACCTGTCAATTTAGGGTCAAATGACAAGCTGGTTGGTGCAGGATCAGATGACAGAATAGTCAAGGGCATGGACATCAAAGTTGTAAGAATAAAGCAGGAAATAGTAAGCGTAAGGAGTACGATACCTTTTAAAACCGTAAGCAGGGGAAATGACAGAATGAGCGCAGGGCAGCAAAAGGTTATTCAGGACGGCAAAGAAGGTATTAGGGTTAAAGATTACAAGGTACTGTATGAAGATGGCAAGGCAACAGTGAAACAATTGATAAAGGACAGTATTAAATCGGCTCCGGTCAATAAAATTGTTGAACTCGGCACGGTAATGTCTTTTAGAACATCAAGGGGAGATACGGTAAGGTACAGAAAGGTTCTTGTTATGAGAGCGACTGCGTACACGGCTTCATATGCCAGTACGAAGAAACACCCCGGAGATCCGGGATTCGGTATAACTTATACCGGTATAAGGGTTAGAAAGGGAGTTGTCGCAGTTGATCCAAGAGTTATTCCTCTGCATTCGAAGCTGTACATTGAAGGCTTAGGCAGGGTAAAGGACTATGGATATGCGGTTGCTGCAGATATCGGAAGTGCTGTAAAGGGCAATAAAATAGACCTGTACATGCCGGATACCGGTAGCTGCTTGAACTGGGGAGTAAGAAAGGTTAACGTGTACATCCTGACAGATGATTAGGACATAGTACATAAAAAGCAATAAGGGACTTTAAAGGCCGGGATAGATTATCCCGGCTGTATTTTTAGTGAAACATGCCGCAGCATGTGTTCAAAATCGAGAGGACTCAATGTCCCCGAGATTTTCTTTTATATTTTAGCTATATAATAAGACTTAAAAGTAAAAACAGGAGAAATAAAATGGCAAATACAAAGGATTTGGTTAGAAAATATAACATACGATTCACAAAAAGTCTGGGGCAAAACTTCCTTATTGATGATACAGTTGTAAAAAGAATTGTTGATGCTGCTGAAATATCCGTGAATGACCTTGTTATCGAGGTTGGGCCGGGAATCGGAAGCATGACCGGCGAACTTGCATCAAGAGCGGGAAAGGTTATTGCAGTTGAGATAGACAAGCACCTTATACCTGCGCTGCAGGAAAATCTTAAAGGCTATTCGAATGTTGTTATAATGAATAATGATATAATGAAGCTCGATTTGAAGGAGCTATTTACCAAGCATGGTAAGGATGAAAACGGTCAAGACTATTGTATAAAGGTTGTTGCAAACCTCCCGTATTACATAACCACTCCTATCATTATGAAATTCCTTGAAGAGGAGGCCGGGATAGAATCAATGGTTTTCATGATCCAGAAGGAAGTAGCTGAAAGAATGGCTGCAAAACCTGGAGGGAAGGATTATGGAGCACTTTCTGTGGCTGTACAGTACTACTCGGTTCCCAAAGTAGTGCTTAATGTTTCTCCGCATTGCTTTATACCTCAGCCTGAGGTGGATTCCACCGTTGTAAAGCTGAGTGTCAACAAGGTTCCACCGGTAGAGTTATTAGATAAGGATTTGTTTTTCCGAGTCATAAAAGCATCGTTCGGACAGAGGAGAAAAACTCTGGTAAATGCATTGTGCAACTCAGGATATTTCATTAAAAGCAAGGATGAAGTCAAGGAAATCTTGAAAAAAATAGGTATTGGGGAAAATCAAAGGGGAGAGACATTATCTATTATGCAATTTGCAAGTTTGTCAAATTCATTCTTTGATAAAAAATAAACAAAATTTTTCTAAAATATCTTTTAAAAATTATTGTTTTAAAGTATAATTGAATGTAAATAAAATATGACAAGGTCATAATACTTGTACATAGATTTTACCGATGAAGGTAAGATTTGCGTTAAATAACAGAAATTAGGAATTATAGTAATTGCAGAAAGCGAGGATTAATTATGAGCACAAACAAAAAGCTGCAGGCATGGGTCAAGGAAATGGCAGATATGTGCCAACCTGACAATATTTATTGGTGTGATGGATCGCAGGAAGAAAATGACCGTTTATTGAAGGGAATGGTTGACGCAGGAATGGCAAGGCCGTTGAACCCTGAAAAACGTCCCGGCTGTTATGCATTCAACAGCGATCCTTCAGACGTTGCACGTGTTGAAGACAGAACTTATATTTCTTCAAAGACAAAGGAAGACGCTGGCCCGACCAATAACTGGGTAGACCCTACAGAGCTCAAGGAAACAATGAAAGGCTTGTACAAAGGATGTATGAAGGGAAGAACAATGTATGTAATACCCTTCTCAATGGGACCTATCGGATCACCGATTTCCAAAATCGGTATTGAACTGACAGACAGCCCTTATGTTGTAGTAAACATGAGAATAATGACCCGTATAGGGACAAAGGTTCTTGAAACTCTCGGCGACGGTGAATTTGTACCTTGCCTCCATTCAGTAGGAGCTCCTCTTGCTGAAGGTGAGAAGGATTCATCATGGCCATGCGCTCCGATCGAAAAGAAATACATCAGTCATTTCCCTGAGGAAAGGACTATCTGGTCATATGGTTCCGGTTACGGCGGAAACGCACTTCTCGGAAAGAAATGCTTCGCACTCAGAATTGCATCCGTACAAGCACGTGACGAAGGATGGCTTGCTGAACATATGCTTATCCTCCGCCTGACTGACCCGGAAGGAAACAAGACTTATGTAACAGGCGCTTTCCCGAGTGCATGCGGAAAGACCAATCTGGCAATGCTTGTTCCAACTATTCCCGGTTGGAAAGTTGAAACAATAGGTGATGATATTGCGTGGATGAAATTCGGAGAAGACGGACGTTTGTACGCTATCAACCCTGAAGCAGGATTCTTTGGTGTTGCACCGGGTACGTCCATGGATTCAAATCCTAATGCAATGAAGAGTATAACAAAAAATACCATATTTACAAATGTAGGATTAACAGATGATGGAGATGTATGGTGGGAAGGCATAGGCTATGATGCTCCAGATCACCTTATAGATTGGAAAAACAAAGACTGGACTAAAGAATCAGGAACACCTGCCGCTCATCCGAATGCTCGTTTTACAGCACCTGCAAACCAGTGCCCTGTAATTGCTCCGGAATGGGAAGATCCGAAGGGTGTGCCGATTTCTGCAATACTTGTCGGCGGACGCCGTCCAAGCACTATTCCATTGGTGCATGAAAGCTTTGACTGGAACCATGGTGTATTCATGGGTTCAATCATGGGTTCTGAAATAACTGCAGCTGCAATATCTGCCAACATAGGCCAGGTAAGGCGTGACCCATTTGCAATGCTTCCTTTCATAGGCTACAACGTATGTGACTACCTCCAGCACTGGTTGGATGTAGGAGCGAACGCTGACGCTTCCAAGCTTCCGAAAATATTCTATGTTAACTGGTTCCGTAAGGATGATAACGGAAAATGGCTCTGGCCGGGATACGGTGAAAACAGCCGTGTACTGAAATGGGTTGTTGAAAGAGTTAACGGCAAGGGTGCAGCAGTAAAGACTCCTATAGGCTACATGCCTGAAGAAGGAGCAATTACTACTGAAGGACTCGATGTTAACGAAGCCGATATGAAAGAGCTTCTTAAAGTTGATAAGGATCAGTGGCTGAAGGAAGTTGAATCAATCAGGGAACATTATGCTAAATATGGTGCTAAGATGCCTAAAGAATTGTTGAATCAGGTTGATGAACTTGAAAAACGTTTAAAAGCTTAATAAATTGAAAATTTGTTAATACGATTTTAGTAACATAAATGATAGGGACTTTACGCCCCTATCATTTTTTTTTATCCCCTACATATATATTAATATAATGATGAATAAGTATTGGGGGAAATTCTGTGGGAACTAATATAGGATTTCAAAGAAAGTTCTGGATATTTCAACAGGAAGATTCAGGTTTCGGAAGCGGACAGGAACCTTCAGGATATATAAAGCTAGAGATACGAAATGAAAAAGTTAAGATATCTGCTTCGGTTCAGAACCTGAAAGAGGATGAAAGCAGGTTTTCTTACAAGCTTTATATTATCAAGGATGATGAAAAACAAGTAATTCCGGTATGTTTGGGTACCTTAAGGCTTCAACGGAATAAAGCTGAATTTCAGACGGAGCTTGATTGTACGAATATATCAGGCTGCGGCGGCTCGATTCAGGATTTCAATGCGGCAGCTGTAATCGTTGAGTACAGGGATAATAGAAATACGCAGCTTGTTTGTCCGTTAGTGGTATATAGGGACAAAAAGGCATCGTGGAGGGATGATCTCACCCAGGCAATCTATAATAAAAGTGCTTCCGGGGGTGACAACTCTGAAAAGCTTGAGCTGTCAAGTATCTATAATAATGATATCCAAAGCAAATATGAACCTGATAGAACAGTTGAAAGCACTTTCAGGCCGGATAAATTCGATGAAACTGATAATGGAGTACCTTCCTTGGCTTCGAGTCCGAGCCCGGAAACAGTGAATACCGATGGCACCATTTCGTTTTCTTCAGGTGATGATGAGCCCCACGGGGCAGAAACAAGCTTTCAGCCTTTAAATCAGGAACATGAAAATAACATGAAAAACAATTCTGATATTAATGGTCCGCTGGCTTCTGAAATTAGGTCTGAAACAAATGCTGCTGCAAATTACGGCGAACAGACAATAAATGAAAATGAAGGGTGCAATATTGATAAGCTTAAAGAGAGCTTGGGAAGGTATTTCAAGGAGTATGACCCCTTCGGAAGCAGAAGAAGGGATTATAAATGGTGGAAGGTAAGTAGTCCGGTTTATCTTAATAACATACTATACCAGTGTAATGCACGAACACCGCTGCTTTTCAATCCTAAAGTTATGATGGCGCATTTTAAGTACAGGCATTTGATAATCGGAGTTTATTCCGACAGGTTAAGAAGAAGAGAGTGCATCGTATGCGGCGTACCGGGAGCCTACAGTATAGACGACAATCCTTTCGGAGAAGTATGCAGGTGGGTCCAGCTGGAAGGGAATAAGCCTATATATGGGGCGTTTGGCTACTGGCTTATATACATTGACCCCAAAACAGGAAAGATAATTAATCTTAGTTAAGTAATCCGTAAATATTCTGATTGTTAATTTTAACTGGGATTTTATTGATTCGCTTGCACCAGGCATTGCTGATTTAGTATAATATAAAGCATAAACTTTAGCTTCTTTTGGAACAATTTATTCACCAAATTAAAGGAGGAGTAGATATGGCATTGCAATGGAGTGATAATCTTTCTGTAGGAGTAAAAGAAATAGATGATGAGCACAAGGAATTGATAGCTAAGGTAAATGATCTTTATACAGCTTGTTCACAGGGAAAAGGCAGAGCCGAGGTTGCAAATACAGTAAATTTCCTTTCGGAATATGTAATTTTTCATTTTCGTGATGAGGAAAGGCTGCAAAAGAAAATTTCCTATCCGTACTATGCTGCCCACAAAGCTCAGCATGATGCCTTCATAAAGGATTTTACAGTATTAAAAAATAAAATTGACAAAGATGGTGCTTCTATTGACATGTTAATGAGAATCAACCGGGTAGTCGTTGAATGGCTCATAAAGCACATCGGAAATAGTGACAAGGCTATTGGCGAATACATAAGAGAGAATAACCTGGAGCTAAAATAATATAAGGATATGAATGTTGTAAAGTTGTTTTAAATTTGAAATTTCATTGATTTTTTCCTGCAATTTTTATATAATTAAATAGCGATAAAAACCATTGGAGCTTTTTATCTACAACGGCGTAATTTGCAATGATGTGCATTTACGTGGCAGTATACATTCATTAAAGTGAAGAATCTGTACGCGATCTATTTTGTGTACAGTTTTTTTATTGCTTCACATCCAACGGAATTTAAACAAGGGCTGTTTGATTCCATCCGCCTTAGAAACTGTTTTCGGTTTCTATTCGGCAAACTTTCTTAACAAAGGCGTGAGAGAGAATAAAATATTAATTTTAAGAAAGGTGATATTATTATGTCTCCAGATATTTTAGCGCATGGAATTAATACGGTATGGGTTCTCTTGGCTGCGGCCCTGGTTTTCTTTATGGAAGCAGGTTTTGCAATGCTTGAGGCCGGTTTTATCAGAGCAAAGAATTCTTTAAATATTATCATGAAGGTATTTATTGACTGCTGTTCGGGGCTGTTAGGCTACTGGCTGTTTGGCTTCGGACTTATGTATGGAGTAGATAAACTCGGAATTATCGGTACGTCCGGCTTTCTTGCAAAGAGCGCAATGAGTAATCTTCCATGGCTTTCGCAATTCGGACTTTCAGTTGAAGTTTATTGGATGTTCCAGGCAGCCTTTGCTGTAGCCGTAGCAACAATAGTATCAGGTGCTGTTGCTGAAAGAATGAAATTCCTGCCTTATATGATCTTCAGTTTTATTGCGACAGCTGTTATTTACCCTATCGCAGGACACCTTATATGGAATCCTGAGGGTATATTCTATAAAATGGGAATACTTGACTTCGCAGGCTCTGCAGCAGTCCACGCAGTAGGCGGATGGGCTTCTCTTGCTGCTGTAATTGTACTCGGCCCAAGAATCGGAAAATACAAAAAAGACGGGACAGCCAATGTTTTGCCCGGACATAGCATGCCGCTGGCAGCGCTTGGAGCTTTTATACTCTGGTTTGGCTGGTTTGGATTTAACCCCGGAAGCGCACTGAATGCTTTTGGGGCTGGAGGAAGTATTGCTCATGTTGTTGTAGCTACTAACCTTGCCGCAGCAGCAGGCGGGCTTCTAAGTGCCCTGTTTACACAGGTTAAGTACGGAAAAGTTGATCCCAGTATGACACTAAACGGTGCTCTCGCAGGCCTTGTTTCCATAACTGCAGGCTGTGCGTATGTGAGCTTGGTAAGTGCTGTTATTATAGGGTCTATTGCAGGTATACTTGTTGTTATAGCAGTTGAGGTTATTGATAAATTCCGGGCGGATGACCCTGTCGGTGCTATTGCAGTTCATGGTGTATGTGGCTCCTTCGGCGCATTGGCGGTAGGGCTCTTTGCTTCAAAGGCTGTTAATCCTTCGGGCGCAGATGGTTTGTTCGCAGGCGGGGGACTTCACCTTTTAGGCGTACAGGCGCTCGGACTTGTAACTGTATCAGTTTGGGCATTCGGAGCTACCTTTATCGTATTCAAGGTGCTTAAGGCGACAGTAGGGATCAGAATCAGCGCAGATGAAGAAATTGAAGGAACTGACCTCAGTGAACACGGTATGCGTGCTTACGCTCAGACAGCAATTGACGACAGCATAATTCTTGAAGACGAAAGCATGAATGTTTTTGCTCCTGATTCACAGAAGATAGTGAAATCCAAAGCAAGCGATCTTGCATAAATATGATAACTTGACAAAACCATATACGAGTATATAGAAAAAGTCGGCAGATGCCGGCTTTTTCAGTTTTTTATTGCAATTTCAGGCGTTATATACTGATAAGTACCCTTTCTTAGCTAAATAATATTTGCATTTTACCAAACATATTATTGAATATAAGTTATGTAAAATAATGTTTCGGTTGTCATTTACAAGCTGGCAAATTTAAACTAAAATATTGTTTATAGGGAGTTTTTTATAGAGACGGGGTGTAATAACATTAATGGAAATGAATACATTCATGTTGCTTCTTGTATCTTTACCGGAAGCATTCTTAAATCTGATGCTTATATTGCTTTTTGCGGGGCAAAAAAACTGTTTAAAATTAAAACAACAAAACATAATAAAGTTTTGTATAACCTTAGTGCTCATGCTGGTATCTACATGGTTCATACGTCCGTTAGCACCTAACATTGTTGTTAACACCTTGTGTACCACTGTTGCATATATAGTGATTTTTCTTATTGTTTACAGACTTAATGTTGGTATTATAGCTTTAAGTGTAACTTCTATACTTCTATATATCCTTGCCATAGAAAATACATATATACCATTTGTTATTGCTTACCATGCAAAAAATCTTACTGAATTTTTTGGTAGTAATCTAACCTTACTTTTATGTTCTATTCCCGAAAGGGTTTTACAGGTTTTGGCAATAGCATTGCTTTGGAAATATAATGAGGCTCTAGTAATAACAAGTATTAATAAGAAATTCCGAATGATTCTCATACCCTGTAACATCATTATATTTTCAACCGAGGAATTTTTTTCTAATATATTTGTAAAGTTTTTCAATAGCTTTTCATTTTTTGAGCAAATTATTTATGCCGTAGTTCTATTAATGTTGATATTGGCATTCAATACACTGATATTTGCTTATATGTACATAGCATTGAAAGGTGTAATGATATTAGGATTCAATAGATATCAGAAGCTTGAAAATAAATATCAAGAACTTGAGGACAATGCACAATTTGCTTTTGATGAAGTATACCAGCTTTTAAAAAATAATAATACTGAAAATGCTGTTACCATGCTAGAGGAACTTTTAGGGAAGAAATAATTTTTAAATGGAGGTGAGTTAATATGGGAAGGAATACTATTTTCTTAAAAGTTATGGGAATTTTTTCTGTAATTCTATCATTAGTTGCAGTTACAGTTTCTAGTACTGCGTGTTGTGGCTGGCTTTATCAACCTAAAGTTCCAAAATGTATAAAGAAATAGCCGTACTTCAACAAAACGCCCTGAATGATTAAGGGTGTTTTTGTTTTGAACTTTTGGAGTTATTGGAATATTTCAATATATTATCAATGAAAGCTTCTATATCCTTTTTATCAATACCACATTCCTTTACTTTGACTGCCAGCTTAATATATTCAACAAAGTTCTTGTCGTGAAGATATGGTTCAAAAGGTTTCAATTCGGGGTTCGTAAGTATAATCGCTTGTTCATTGTCAGTCGTACCCAGAATAAAATCAACAGAAACACCAAAGTGCTTAGAAATATTTGCCAAAGACGTCAAATCGGGTTCATTCATTCCGACTTCATATTTTGCTACAGACTCCCTGCTCTTTCCAAGGGCTTTCCCCAAATCATTCTGGGATTCGCCTGTACGGCTTCTTAAATTTTTTAATCTTTCGCTGAAAACTGACACTAAAAAAACCCTCCCAATAAAAATAATTATATTCTATATACTGTAAAAAGTGAATACTATGCACATATTTGATGAATAATTCGACTTTGTCTCGATGAATCGGGCATTATTTTGCCTTTAATGTAAAATAATTGATAAAATGTGTTGGTTCTCAAAAAGTTTGAGAATATTGTAACACAAAATAAACCTTTTGGGGCTTTTTGTCTCAGTAAGTTTGAGAATATGTTTCAAATAATTTGAGAAAAAGTTTCTAATTCTCAAATAGTATAAGACAAAATACAAAGCTAGTTCTTATTGAGAAAAAGTTTTAATATATCAGATGTTTTTGTTACTATATTCAATTAGGTATACTCATATCATTATGGGTTACAATTGAGGCAAATTCAGGTCCAGCTTCAGTTTCCCAGTAATGTAAATGGAAACAATGGTCAATATCTCTTCGCCATGCTTTTTTATTATTAATCTCCCTTTGAGGATCATTTGCACCTTCACCAGTTCTTAGCCAATGGGTATCACTTAAGTTTAACTTTAAAACTGTTTCTGAAATAGCTCTTAATAACATTCTAACTTTACTTGGCTGACTTTTAAATCCTAATTCAGCAACAGTGCTCACAAAACAAGGGCCAATAGTCCAATTATAATTATCAATGTCTATTTCAGGATTACCTAAATCATTTATAATTTGATATAGAAATACAAAAATACTTTTCGTATAGTCATCTTCATCTAAAGCATTTATCCATATTTCCACAGGGTCAACACTTGTATATAGTCCATGTGGAGAATTACATGCGCAAAAGGTACTATTAATATTATAAGGAATGTTGATATTATTATGGTTGTTTGAAAAATCTATATCTATAACTTGCCCTGTAACAGCTATTTCAGTCCGAGAATTACTTGTATTACATGTTATTAAAATGTTATCTTTTTCTGACTTATCAAGTACTTCACATGAAAGAGACATTAAAGCCAGTAACCTATTATGTTGCTCAATATATACAGATAATCTATTACTAAAATATTCTGATGGAATACACTCAAAATCGCAAATTAATAATTCAAGTATGCCAGTTTCATCTTCTATAGTAGGCGTTTTTAACAATAAACTGTCTACAAGAGTAACAACTTCTCTAGGATGGATGTCATTTATAGCTAAACCAGTAATCGCATCTTTCAAGTCTTTCCATAAGGGGTAGCTATTAGTTTGGGCAAGAATTTCTTCAGTTAAAGCAGAAATATATATTGATATCCAGTTTGCGCCAACAAGTTCACTCCATGAAATAATATTATTTATATATGATAAAAATGCTATTATTCCATCCTCAGGCTTAGGAGAAGCAAAGATACTTGGGTCAAGATATATACAAGGCTTCATTTATTTACTCCGTTTTTTCTTTTATTTAGTGCTCTCTTTAAGATTTGTCTTGCAATTTCTTCGCTTTCGTCAAAAAATCCTTTTGGCCAACTAGAAACGCCACCAAACTGATTAATTTTAATTGGTTCATATTTTGTGTGATTACTATCTTTTTCTGTAAAATATATCATTACATTATCAGCTATTTCGCTACCTTCTGAGAGAATAGCTAAATATCTTAGGCGATTTATTAAATACTCACTATGTGTTTCAACGATACATTGCTTTCTGAGTAGAGTCATTGAGATAAAGAAATCAGCCAGTCGAGTTTGAACTCGAGGGTGAAGGTGTAATTCAGGTTGTTCAAAAATTAAGGTAGATCCTTGTTCCGCAAGCAATGATTGTACTAAGATTGGTAATACCTGACTAACCCCAACTCCTACATGAGTTAAATCATGTAAATGTGATGCCCCAGGAATAGTTACTTTCATTTCATGTCCTAGTTTTCCTTTATCTATAGTATGTATTTTACTTGCTACTCCCATATAATCTAACCAATCTAAAACGGCTTCGATTAAAGTGGCAGTTTGGGGTATTGGTGTAGCTATATTTTCTTTAAACTGCTGACAGGGTATGTATTGAATATTCATATCCTTATATAAATTGAGTACAGCCGCTGTATGCTCTCCTTTAAATCCTATGTCCTTTGTATCGGTGGCTCCTGATAGTGGGTATAATGGTTTCGGTTCATCTCTTAATGGCCCTAAATATTTGACCATATGAGTAAAGAATTGTTGAGTATATGTAATTGCTAGGTCTGATACTGTGCTTAAAGGGACATATGCGATCGTATATTCCGGTAATCTGTCTGCTTTAATAGATTTTAAAAGGATGTCATATTGATCAAAAAGTTTTTGGAGTAATAGCTGTCTTACACTTGGAGGTAGGGCAATATAGCATGATTGTAGGTTCTTTGTTGAGAAATCGTTATCAAATGTTCGGCAAACGTCAAGTAGTCTTTTTTTCATAATGTCATTCTGCTCATGACTACTAACATACTCTGTTATGAAACTTATAACAGTATTTTTAACAATATTTTTAAACTCATCATTTAATACTTTAAGGTTATCTTCAGTCAAATCTATATCTCTATATCTATATTGATCTAGCATAACAAACATCTCAACTAATCTCTTTGAGTCTTCTTCAACTGCATCAAATACAATAGATATCCTTTCTGGTAGGAAATGTACTAGAGATATACCGGCGGGCTGACAGCTAGACCTTAAGTGTATATATCTTCGCATTGAGTCAATTTTCTTTGGCTTTATTACTTCATATTTCAAAGATGTCATTTCTGCTCTTTGGATGTTTTTTTCATTCAGCTTATAATAGGATGCTCGCTCAGCTATTTCTTTTTGACTTCTACAAATCGATATTTCATCTTCCAAAATCTTTCCTTCAGAAGTACGTTTAACTTTTACATTGCATTCTTCTAAACATGGCTGAAGTTGCAATACCTCATTCTTTTCCGTTGGCCCATGGGAGGAAAAGGTATATGTACAATCGATACTTGATATTTCATCTGTAATATTTCTGTTTCGCATGTAATAATTGCTATTTAAATTTATGATAGGATTATTAAAATCTGTGCTAATTGGCGTCAATTCAAAGCCTATTAGTATAGAATTTATATCTTCACTATCTGAAACAATGTCATTAAAAGTCCCAAGTCTGACAATATGTCCATTTAAAACTACTGCTCTAGAATGCACAGGGCTTTGTAGGGTTTGCGCTGTAAGCAAAAGACTTTGGATAAGTGTGCTCTTGCCAGAACTATTTGCGCCAGAGAATATTGTTAATGGGGACATTTCTAGTGTGGTCTTCTCGTATACGGATTTGAATTTTTCTAGTGTCCATGTCTTTATCATAATTTACACTCCTACGTTATAACAATTTAACCCAATTGTAGAACCTGGAATGGAAGGATTAAATAGTGGTTCCTGATTTACAAATCAGGTTTTTGTTTTATTTTATATCACCTAGAAAATAATTACAATGCTAGTCTAGAATATATTACCATAAGGACTAATTATAAGAATAGATATTCATACTACACTAAGTAATTTTTAAGATAAATTTTGGCAATAATTATTAACGAATTTTGAATGAACGGAGGTCCCATTATGAAAGCGTTATTATTCCGTCCAAGACCATTACATGGTGAATCTTTGACTAGTTATTTGAGTAGAGTCGCTACGAATAATCTCTCTACACCTTATGAATTATTGAATCTGTTACTTCCTGAAGGTATTAAAAAGCCGCAATATGCTATGTCATCGACATTAAATGTTTATCCTAAATCTCTTTTAAACCTGACTAAACTTGAATCAATGCTTATGATTGAAAAAGGGAGACTAGATTGTTTGACGTTTTTACCTGTTTATAAAAAGTTCTTTCTAGAAGATGAAAAGGTCTCAAATAGTAGGCTCCTTGACAATCTTATACATAAAAGCATGAAATATTGTCCTATATGTTTAAGAGATGACTTAATTCATAAACTCATATGGCAAGTAAAAGAAATCAAAGTGTGTAGTATTCATAATATTAGCCTATTGTCTTGTTGCTGGAAATGTGGCAAAGATATCCCTATGCTAACAAGTGATTTCGTAATGGGTAAATGTCCACATTGCCATTCTTTATTATGTGAGATCACAACAGAAGAAGCTATTATGAATGACAAGGATTTATTGAGATATATAAACTGGACATATCTCTTGGACCCAGATAGTAGCGGGGTTATACCTATCAATAATTTGCCTATAGGGCAAAGTTTAGCATTAAAGCTACTTTCTATTTTAAGAAAGTATAATATAAATGTTCGGAATGTTTCTGCTACAAATCCAATCTTAAATTTAGCAAGAAACAATAAAATTTCACAATCCCTTATTAGCTTAGATTCAATTTTTAAGATTCTTAATATGCTAGATATCCCTATTTCAACGCTTTTCTCGACTGATGCTAGTAATAAATTCATTAAAGGAGTGGGTTTACAAAAAGAAATTAATCCGATAGACGCATTAACTTGTTTAGCTCCTTGGTGCGGAGGATATAAAAATCCTGGCACCTTAAAACGTGATACAAGGTCTAAAGTAAAAGGTAAAATCTGTGGGGATTATTACGTTTATTGTGAGCAATGTGGGATAAAGTATGTTTTAGATAAAAATAACTCAGAGCTTACTGAAAAAGGCTACTTTATTAGCTTGGCGTGGGGAAAAATAAAAGATCGTTTGTGCCCTGGTATTACATTAAAAGATCTTACAAAAGATTTAAATTGCTCAAGCGAAAAAATCTTAAGGTCTGTAGTTTTTTTGGTTTCAAATGACTTAATAAAAAATGACATTTCACCAATTGAACTTCCTTTAAGACATGACGAAAAAATAATTAATGAGATTTTGATATTAGTATTAAAAGGATTACCATATAAAAAAATTATGAAGATTCTCCATTTACCTTATAAAATATTTTTATTTTATATATTTTGCCCTTCATTGCTTACACAATTTAGAATGCGTATGCATCAGACCTTTAAGCAGTTAGAAGAACATGAATATAAGGAAAAAATCTTTTATGAAACATTAAAATATTTCTTTGCTAATGATATACCGATAAGAGTAGAAAGTATTGCTAACTACTTGAAAGTTAGTCACTCAACTTTAAGAAATCGGGGATTTTTGCAAGAAATAAGGGCCATAAAAAAGGCACAGAAATTAAAACTATATCCCGGGAATAAAGTTTATTAGCTCTCTTTACATAATGTATTTATGCATTCTATAACTTCTTCGAGATTTAAACAAATATATGGGGTCAGTTTATACATCAATTCTATTATACCATCTGATAAAAGGATTATCGTTGGTTTTCCTAATCCTATTGAAAATCCAGCTTCAAGGTGAGCACTTCTACCACAAGGTAAGACCAATACACATGCATCGCAATTTTTTAGAGCTTCAATATCTTGCATAAATCCAGTATCCGCTTTAGGATGTAATAACTCTTTCTTAAAGACTTGTGGACTCCAATTTTCCCAGCCTGGATCAATATCAGACCAGTTAAATCCATTATTCCCCGGGGTTGGTTCTTTAAAATCATAAACGGCATGACCTGCCCTGGTCAAAGCCGCCACCAATTTGGGGTGTATATGGTTCTTCCAAGAGGAGGCAACATATATTTTCATTTTAATAACCCTCAAACTATTTTTATGTTGTTTATATTATACCATTAAATACAAATATTATAAATTAGTTTTGAACGTAACTGTCTATATAATAAATATTATATAGACAGTTTACTTATAATGTAATAAAATAATAATATACTAAATAATTATATTATTACTTTCTGTGAATAATTTTTAAGAGATAAAGGTTAGGTGATTATTTTGTCTTGTATAATAAAAGAAGTATATCCTGTAATCGACTATTCTGTAAGGAGTTTGTGTACAAGACCGTATCCTGGGCATCCCAAAGGATGTCCAAATTTTAACAAAAAAAAGAAATGCCCACCAATAGCACAAAAATTTGAAAATATTTTTGATTTAACTCAACCCATTTATGCTATAATACATGTTTTTGACTTTAGATCACATATTGAAAAAATGAAAAACCGCCATCCCGAATGGTCTGAAAGGCAACTTAAGAACTGCTATTATTGGCAGTCAAAAGCACGAAGTAAACTGAAAGAAGGGATTCTTGATTTTTTGAAAGAAAACAGAAATTATCATGTTACCACCTGCCCAGAAGGCATGGGTATAAACGTGACAGAAACGATGAAGAGAATAGGCATAATTCTTGAATGGCCACCTGAGAACTTAACATACCAAGTTGCCATTGCAGGTATAAAAAAGATGAATGTAAAAATAATCATAAATAATCCGGAGTATATCTTAAATGCTAGATGAATATAAATCATATTTATTACAAAAGGGTAAATATAGTCAGAATACAATAAAATCGTATATAAATAATATAAAAAAATTCATCGAGTGGCTTAAAAGTCAAAATCCAGATTTTGATGAAAAAACTATAGAGCAAGCTAATATTTTTGGTTATATAAATTACTTAATGTGTGTTAAGGAATATCGAATAACTGGGATTAAGTTAAGGATGGCTTCCTTAACATCATATTGCCAATTTCTTTATGATTGTAATATCATAACAGCCATGCTTAACATTAAATATGATAATAGTCCTAAGGGACAAGAAGGGACTGTTATTACAATTCCAAGTCGTTCTGAGATTGAAAAGTTTAGATTAGAGGTATACGGGAGTGATAAATCTAGGGACATAGCTCTCGTGGAATTAATACTGAATACAGGTATCAAAATTGGTGAGTTAGTGGGGCTTAAATTAAATGATTTAAGAAAAGAAGGAGAATCGTATATACTCCATATTAATAACCGGAACAAATCAAGGGTAATTCCTTTGAATTCAATTGCATGTAATGCTATGAATAAATATTTATCAGAGTATAACCCGAAGAATAATCTATGGTCTGGGCAAAGGGGAAGTATTTCAAAAGATGGAATTAATAAAATGATTCAAAGGTATGCACGTAGTGCTAACACATTAAATATTCATCCAAATTCATTACGCGACTTTTTTGCGTCTAATCTCACAAGGAGAAAGAGTGTTGATGCTTTTTTCTTAGCAGATTTTCTTGGATTATCTAATGTTAATATAACAAAAAAGTACTATGAACAAAATTATTCGAATGTACAAAATCTATTGGAAGATATAAATACATAATTGTTTATTTTACATTATCAATAATAGTCTTATCTTTATATAACAATGGAATTTTTCTCATGTCTTTACCTAACTTTTCCTGTTCGAGAACATAATGCATTGGTGTGGATCTATAAGCTGCAATTTTTATAGCTGCATTATTTAAATGTCCATACTTACTTATAACATCAGCAATAATATCAAGCTTAATATCGTCAATTTGTACATCGAATCTCTTCGAAGGACCGGGACATACAAATGGTATTTTGCTTTTATATTTATAATAAATTTCATATCCATTAAGATCTTTTAATGCTTTTGTTAATTTTGGAGGCCAGGGGCCTTCTTGCTGTCTTAAATACAATTCACCCGTGATAGATTTTCCAAGACGCTCTATAGCAAAGAGATCCATAAAATAGAGTAATTTTGTTAATTTGAAATAAGATATTTCCCCCAATGATTGGACGATCGATAATATACATTGATAAAAAGCATTTTCATGGATGTCTTTTATATTTTGTGGTGTTCTATCTGTTAATTTACTTTCTTTATGGTATAAGCCTTTTGATGGATCTACAAGTTTGGCAAGCGAAATGAAATCTGCTCGTTGTTTAGGTAAAGAACGATGAATAGCTGCACGTGGGCCAGGATGATATAATGGAATCAAAGTCTTACCATTCCATTTTATTTTTTTACCTACGTCGTTACTTAATTTTACATGATGTTTTGTTATATAGTTTAGTGCATCTAAAGCTACTGTTCCCAATGTTATGATTACTTCTGGTTGCAATAGATTAATTGTCATTTCTAAATATGAATTACAGTTTTGTATTTCATCTTGAGTAGGTGTCGCATTATTACCATCTTGTGAACGTGGATTGCAAAGAATTGCATTAGTAATAAATATTTCGTCTCTTTTCCAGCCAATATTGCCTAAAAGCATTTCAAAATTATCCCCCGTTTTATCTCCAAACAAAGGTATTTTCGTCTTATCTGCTCCTAAACGACCAGGTGCTTCGGCGATAAAGAGTACTTTGGAATTAATATTTCCATTAGCCTCAGATAAAATTTTTACCCTTTCGCATAATCTGCTACATAAATTGCAATGTTGTAATGACTGTATAAATTCTACAAACCTTTCTTCCTTTGAAGATGAGAAAAAACGGCATGCCATTTTAACTTCCTCCTGAAACAAATGTATTTTAAAAGATTAATACTTAATAACTCGTTAAGAGTATTATAAATTAGTTGACAGAGTCTATCAATTATTAATAAGCAGGCATGATGGATCTTGATCTTTTTTTAAGGTACCATTAGAAATAACTTTTTGAGCTAGGCAACCAGATAAACACTTCTTTAGATTTTTACAAGATTTACAGGGCTCTTCAAATTCTGTTGTTAAATAATTTCTAATAGCCTCAAAATATGGAGAGCGTTGCCAACACTCTCGTAAGGATGACTCGTCAAGAGAGGACATTTTAAGTGTCCCAACAATTTCTTCAGCTCTGATATTTTTAAAAGCATCACAAGGAAATATGCGCAAATCTGGGTCGACTATAAGACGATTTATAGCAGATAAACACTCAGGTTCATTATTAACCATCAAAAAATTGAGAGGCGATCCCGTCCGAATATCATAGCCTTCATTCCTTAAATCATTAATAATCCGACGCAACTCAAGATTTTGCATTCTATCTAGTACGCCACTTTGTAATAATGTTCCTCTTCCTTGAGGTACAAACCTTAAAACACTGACTTTAGATACTCCTATACTTTTACCCAGTTCGGCAATACCTCTGAGAAGTTTGTAGTTACTTGATAGTGCAACGAAATGTATTTCAACTTTTAATTTAAGTGCATTGGCAATTTGGATAGCATAAATCGTTTTATTGAAACTTCCATCTATCCTGGTTATTCTTTCATGTTGTTTCTTATCGGGAGAATACAGACTAAGTATTACCCTATGTAAACCCTTTGCCATAAGTGTTTTCAATTTATCCTCAACATTTTCAACATTTCCTGAGGTATAAATAGTTACATCTGCGCCGCTACTTGAAGCAGTTTCAACAACTTCATTTATTGAGTGCCATAATAATGGTTCACCACCAGAAAAAGCAATTTTGTGAACACCCATTTTTATAGCTTCGGTTATTATTTCAACACATTTCTCTTTAGAAATCTCTTTCTTGCATGAGGGAGTAGCATCGCTAGAACAATGTATGCATATGAGTGGGCATTTGTGTGTTACTTCAATTTTTATCTCCTTTAACTTGAATGTGGACACTTGAGAATCCATTATAGAACCTCCAAAAAGTTTCTTAAGCTCGCCCTTTTCTCATCTACATACGCATGGGATGATATACAGGTTAGAGTACCAGGTGAAGAGTGAGTTTCAGCTGCAATGAAGCAAAGTAGATTACAAAGACCCCAATAATTTCCGTATGCTCTTTTTAGAAAATCATGATTACGATATATACATAACAAACTTATTGTTTTACTTGTTACATTTGGTTCGACTTGTACAGCAATATAATTTAAACATGGTGCTCCTAAAGGTCTCGTTGTCTCACCGCCGGGTTTTTCAATCACTATAGTGTATGCTGCTCTTGATATTCGATCCCTATCGTTAATTGCATTAATAATATTTGATAGTTGGTTTGTTCTCCGATCGTCATAATAATTGATCATCCTGTGGAAATATGTGCCCCAACCACTATGATCTCTCGTACGAGTCCATGGATAAATTTTATCCAAGTACTCACTATATACTTTATCAGCACTATGCACTCTATTATATAATTTGTGTGGAAAAATTGTATAAGCAACACCCTTTGGTCTTATTAAGCAGTTTTCATCTGAAAAGTCAGTAACAATAGCATTTAATTTATTATCATAGTTTGTTGGATCTGTAATATGAACTACTAAATTCCAAAGGTCCCAACCATTATCTTTTAATCTTCTTGCAGCGTTTACCCATGCAACTTGAAAGGAATTATTTGTTATAACAATTGGTGGATTCATTTGTTTGCCTCCTAGAGTAGTAATGCAAAAAAAACTAATACAAACATTATTCTACAAATTTTAATATAATCCTTCTTATTATGGTAAAATTTACATTAGCTTAATAAGTAAAGGATAATAGCAAAACTTCGATACATTCTATAAAGGTTAAAATGTAAACCATCTATTTACAAATGTTTACACATACGATAGGATAATAGTATATATTGTATATTTAGGATAATTTATGGACAAAATTACGCTAGATAATGTAATAGAAATGATAGCCACTTCTAACGAAGTGTTACAGATACTTGATATAAAAAGAGCGCGGCTAAGCCAGTTGTCTAAGAAAGGAAAACTTGTGCCAATTAAAAAGTGAATTTACGGGACAGTTAATTACATTTGACACAATATGGAAAATGGGATACTATGGATATAAAGCCCACGAAGGAGGATATATCCATGCCGAGAACAGCTAGAAAAAAGGATCCGACAGCCATATATCATATTATGGCACATAGTATAAGTGAATTTGACCTTTACCCGGATAATTCCGATAAGGAGTACTTTCTGGATACTCTTCAAAAATACAAGGAAAAGCATAACTGTAAAATATACTCATACTGCCTGATGTCAAATCACTATCACATACTAATTGATACTAACGGATATGATATATCCAAATTCATGAAAAGCCTGAATCAGGCATATGTGAGATATATAAATAAAAAATACAGCCGTAAGGGTCACCTTCTGACCGAGAGGTTTCACAGCAAGATTATTGAGTCAGATGATTATCTTCTGACAGTATCTGCCTACATCCACTCAAACCCCAAAGACCTCCCGGAATACAATGGAAGAGAATTCAGCTATCCCTACTCTTCAATGGGATATTACCTTGGCAAAGTAAAAGACAAGCGAAATTTTGTAGATACAGGCTTTATACTCAGTTGTATCAATGAGGGTGATAAAAGGCTGGCAATCAAGAAATATGAAGAAATGGTGATAGAGAGGAAAGATGTGGGAATAAACTCAAAGCTTAAGGGATACATAGATGAATACATGAAGGAACAGTATGAGTACAAATCCTGCAGGGAAGTAATTTTGAGGGATATGAAACCCGAAGATTTGATAAAAAAGATAGCCGATAAGCTTAAAATAGAGGATATAGAAACCCTTTCACACCGGTGGAAAAGAAAGAGTATGAAATTCAGGAGTATAACAGCCTATATGCTTAACAACTACTGCGGACTTGGAATCAGTGAAATAGCAAAGAGATTTAAAAATATTTCAGCCTCCTGCTGCTTTAACTTGTGCAACCGAGGTTATGACATTTACAAATCAGACAAAACCTTCATGGCTTTATAATTAGCAGTAGAAATAGAAAGGCCTTTTTTGGTGTCCCAAAATATGTTTAACGCCTGCATTATAGGGAAGAAACGATGTGAATTTTCTTGAGGAACATGTAAATTCCAATTGAAATTCACTTTTTTATTGATTGAAATTAAATCATAAAATTGCTTAACTGTCCCATACTATACTATATACCGTATATACCGTATAATATTTTCAACAATATATCTGGGAAGTTGATTTTCAGGTATAATAAGTAAGGAAGCTGAATAAAGCGCACCTATTTTGAACAATCACGTTTAAAATGTTATTATATAGCCATAATAACAGAATATAACGAAGGAGTATGCCATATGAAGATCTGTCAGGAATGCAAATTTGAATATGATGAAAATGAAGAAAAATGTCCGCGATGTGCGTCTAGGGTAACAGATGATAAAAACTTTGAAAAAGACTGGCTTGTTCTGACTACGGTTGCAAATGACATAGAGTTCGGAATGGTGGAGGGATTACTTCAAATGGGCAATATACCTGTTGTGAAAAAGCTTAAAGGTATTGATGGCTTTATGAAGGTAATTCTTGGAGTGCCCATGGCGGGTATAGATGTCCTTGTACATAAGGATAGGTTTGAAGAAGCCTATAATCTATTGCATTCCGAACCTCAAGAAGATACTGACAGCATAGAAGACAAATAATAGTTATATTGACACGATCGCTTCTAAAGCATAATATAGAATAATAGTAGAGTTCCACACGCTGTTATGTAGATGGTGTGTACATTTAATGTAGAGGTGATTGTGCCATGATGCCAACCATAGATAAAGAGTCCCTGCTAAAGCTTGCAGATAAAATAATCGGGAGCGATGAACAGATTACAATTGCAACCTTAAGCGACGAACTTACAATATCACAGGTCGTCAAATTCTTTGAAAAACAGGGTAAAAGCTTTACAAAAACCATGATACAGAATTATGTCAGAGTGGGTGTTCTGCCGCCGCCTCTGGACAAAAGATATTATACCAAAGATCATCTTATTCTATTGACTCTGATCGATAATCTCAAGGAGATATATTCTCTTGAAAAAATTAAAGATGTTCTTCTTCCTATAGGAAAAAATCCGGAACTGTTTGATGACGACATAATTAAAACTACCGATGTATATAAGAATTACCTTGCAATGCGTACCGAGGCACTCGGAAAGTGGAAAGAGTCACTGCCGGGGCTTCTTGACAAAATAGAGGGACTTCTGGTTGAAGACAAAGTAAATGAAAGTGAAAAGAATGCCGCTGCAGCTTTTATGGTAGCCTTGACTATAATGACTGAGACGATTGCCATGAAGGATTTGGTAAACGAGATCATTCGTGAGTATATCAAATAAAATAAATGATATTTTTGCCGAAATATAGTATAATATTAAGAAACAGGCACCTGAGCGTGTTATAGTCATCAATTCTTTAGGTTACCAGCCTGAACTTCGAAGGAGCTGATTTTGTGGCGGGAAAAAACAAGGTAGAAGTCAAAATAGCCGGTAAGGACTACACTCTGATGGGTATTGAATCCGACGAGTATATCCAGAAAATTGGTCTTTATGTGGATAAGAAAATGAACGAAATAATGAGGTTCAACAGTACTTTAAGCACTTCAATGGCAGCGGTGCTGACGGCAATTAATGTAGCTGATGACTATTTCAAATCACATGAGAACGAGGTGCTTGCAAAGAAAGAATTGAAGCATCTGCAGGAGGAAGTGGAAAAGCTCAGGGAAGAAGGAAAGAGACTTGCCGAAGAGAATTCGGTTTTAAATAAAAAGGCTAACGGCTTACAGCTGGAATTGGCGAAAAGGGAAGCCGAGCTGAATGAGGTTCGGAAATCAGCCAATCACAGATAAACGGGGGGATGAAGGTGATTACAGTATCGCTTAAGGAATTGGGGTTAGCTGCTTTTCTCATTGTCGGAATTATAGCGTGCATATATCTTATTTTTGTATTAAAGAACCTCAATGACAGCTTAAAATCATTTAAGAGCATATTAAATACCAATAGGGAAAATATTGATTCAACCTTAAAGGGGATTCCTGTCATAACGGAAAATCTGATTGAAATAAGCCAAACAGCCAAAACCGAACTGAAATACGTTGAAGCCGCTCTTCAGAGCGTCAGCGAAACAGTGGAAACTACAGCTGCGGCTGCAAACTCCGCAAGATATGATATTTTCGGTAAATTGAAGGGAATAATTGACTTGATAGATACCATCAGAAGAATATTTTTCAAGGCAAAAGAGACGAGCAGTGAGAGCAAGCAGGAATAGCTTATAAGTGTGCTGATTAAAGGAACGGTTTAGCCGTTCCTTTAGTATATACTGTGTTTTGCGGCGGTTAAAGGGTGATTGAATATGAGAATGATTTTTATATTTATAGACGGCTTGGGTATAGGCGAAGAGAACGAGAATAAAAATCCGGTTAGAAAGGCCCATGCTGAAAATATAAGACACCTGCTTGAGAATCCCTGTACTATAGCTGCTGATGCATGCCTGGGAGTGCCAGGGCTTCCTCAAAGTGCAACCGGCCAAACTGCGATCTTTACTGGAATTAATGCATCAAGTGTCCTTGGAAGGCACATGAGCGGGCAGCCTACACAGACCCTGAGAAATATAATTGAAAACAGCAATCTGTTCAAAGAATTGATTAAAATGGGGTTCTCTGTTACTAATTCAAACGTTTACAGGGAAGAATACCTTTTAAAGATGCTGGATCCCAAAGAAAGAAGATGCAGGCCGTCGGTCACCTCGGTAATGACAATGTCGGCAGGCGTAAGGTTCCGTACAGTTGAAGATTACAACTGGGGGAAGGGTATTTACCATGATGTTACCGGAGAAGTGCTTCATAAAAGCGGATATGATGTTAAGCTGATTTCCGTCGAGGATGCGGCAGAAAGGCTCTATTCCATAAGCAGGGATTATGATTTTACTTTATATGAGCATTTTATGAGTGATATTATCGGACATACGGCTGATATGGAGCTGGCTGTAAAAGAAGTAATCCTTTTAGACACTTTTTTAGGAAAGCTGCTGGATAAGCTGGATTTAGATGAAGATATTCTGATGATAACAAGCGATCATGGAAATATAGAGGACATTTCGGTTAAAACCCATACATTTAATAAGGTGCCTGTGATAATACTAGGAGATGTACAGGAAGCAATTAAACTGCGTATTAAATCACTAACAGATATAATGCCGGCGGTAATTGATATTTTTAAAAACAGGAGGTACGGAAGGGAAGCTGATGAATAATAAAGTCGAATTGCTGGCTCCGGCAGGTGACTGGGATTCTTTCCTTGCCGCAGTTGAGAATGGGGCGGATGCTGTTTATCTTGGCGGTAAGCTTTTTAACGCAAGACAATTTGCCGGGAACTTTGAAAAGGAGACATTAAAAAAGGCCATTGATTATGCCCATGTAAGGGATGTAAACATTTATCTTACAGCCAATACCCTTATTTCAGACTCGGAAATGAAACAAGCCTTAAGTATGATCGAGGAGTCTTATCTGGCGGGCATTGACGGGGTAATAGTACAGGATATCGGGTACGCCGGTTTGATCCGAAAGCTATTCCCGGATTTAAGTCTTCATGGAAGCACCCAGATGACCATATACAATCCTGAAGGGATAAGAACCCTCGAACAGCTTGGTTTTAGCAGAGTTGTGCTTGCAAGAGAACTGAGCCTTGAAGAAATTGAACATATTGCTTTAAACAGCAGAATAGAGCTTGAGACCTTCGTACATGGCGCTTTATGCATTTCCTATTCCGGGCAATGCCTTATGAGCAGCATGATCGGAGCAAGAAGCGGCAATAGGGGAAGGTGTGCGCAGCCGTGCAGGCTCCCGTATGAACTGATTGACGGAACGCAGCGCAAAGGGGCCGGATACCTTTTAAGTCCTAAAGACTTGTGTTCTCTTAATGAACTGGGCCGCTTAATAAAGGCCGGGGTGAAGTCCTTTAAGATTGAAGGCAGGATGAAGAGCCCTGAATATGTAGCCACGACAGTAAGAATATACAGAAAATATATTGATGCTTTATCGGGAGCAAACGAGAATAAACCGGAAAATATTAAAATTGAAAGCAAAGACTTAAGCGATATCACCCAGATATTTAACAGGGGCGGGATGTATAGCGGGTACCTTCATGGGAAATCCGGAGGCAGCATGATGAGCTGTGAAAAGCCCAAAAACTGGGGAGTCTATATAGGGGATGCAGTTGCTTACAACAGGAATGAAAAGCTGCTTGACATAAAACTTAAGGGTGATATTTCCATTGGGGACGGCATTGAAGTATGGAATGGGGAAGCAGAGCATCCCGGTAATATAGTAAGCGTTTTGAAGTCTAACGGAGTTAACATAAAAACCGCAAAAAGCGGAATGACCGTCAGGGTTGGAAATATATCAGGCAGAATACACAACGGAAACAAGGTATATAAAACATCTGATAAAAGCTTGAACGAGTCGGCTAAGGAATCATATTCGCATGGATTCCGGCGCAAAATAAAGCTTGAGTGCAGATTAACCGTCAAAAAGGATACGCCTGTAGTTTTTACCGTATGGGATGAAAGGGGAAATATAGCGGCTGTGACAGGACAGCCTCCAGAAACCGCCGTAAATAAAGCCTTAACCTCACAACGTGCATTTGAGCAGATCAACAAGACGGGTGGTACCGCTTTTGAATTTCAAAAGGTTGATATTGACCTTGACGAAGGATTAGCCCTGCCTGTAAGTGAAATGAATGAATTAAGGCGAAGGGCATTGGAGGATATAGAGGAAAAGAGAACACTGAAGTATGACAGAACAATGTCGGAAGACGCAGTTGAATCTAAATTCAATTTGTTGCATTTCCCGGGAAATAGTCGAAATATTGATAATAAAATGAAAATATCTGTTCTCTTTTATAATCCTCCAAAGGAAATTGATTTCTCAGCCCTGCATGCAGACAGGGTGTATATCCCTTTCAGTTCATTTATAAGTGAAAAGGGCAGCTGTTTACCGGACGGCTTCAGCAACGCTGATTTTGAAAAATACATATGGATACCTCCGATAACCCGGGGAAATTACGACAGGCTGATTAAAAGCAAGCTGCAAAATATAGCGAATAGCGGTATAGACGGAATAATGGCCGGAAATTATTCAATGGCAGCTTTGCTTCATCTAAAACCTGCATTGAAGATAATGGGAGACCACTCCCTTAACATTTATAATAGTTACTCTCTTCATGAATGGCATAGTTTGAAGCTGGATGGCGCAGCCCTCTCTATGGAATTGAATATGGGACAGCTTTCCTCTATGGACATGCCTGACGACGGCTTTGAGAAAGAAATAGTTGCATACGGCAGAGTACCGGTAATGATGAGCGAGTATTGTCCTGCAGGCAGTATTGCCGGTGGGTATAAAAGCGGAACGGCATGCAGCGGAGTCTGTGAAAAAGGCGTATACAGAATGAGGGACAGAGTGGGGAAGGAGTTTCCTGTTCATTGTGACAGAATCGATTGCAGGAGTACAATTTTCAATGCTGATGTGCTTTTCATGCTTGAGAATCTGGATAAATTAAAAAGTACGGGTATAAGCACAATAAGGCTTAATATTACCGACGAGAGCACTGATGAGGTTATACAATTGGTGGATGCGTACAGGGATGTTCTGAATAACGGGAAAGGGTCGCTCAATAAGCATGAGAAGCTGATAAAAAAGGTTAAAGCAAAAGGAGTTACATATGGACACTATTTCAGGGGAGTTTAGAAAAAGGGGGATTTTACAATGGCGATAAAGGTTTTTGTAGAGTTATGCAGGGAAGGGGTTGTTCTGCCTTCGTATGCGAAGCCGGGTGATGCCGGAATGGATGTATGTGCTGCTGAGGACATTATAATAAAGCCCGGTGAAACAGTTATAATCCCTACAGGTCTTAAGCTTGCGATACCGGACGGATATGAAATACAGGTAAGGCCGAGAAGCGGAATATCCTATAAAACCCCGCTCAGATTGTCAAATTCGCCTGGTACGATTGATTCCGGCTATAGGGATGAACTAGGCATTATAATGACGAATACATCCGAGGAATCGGCAGTGAACCTTGAAAGGATTATTAGAATAGGCGAAAGCGGTAAGGGAACTTACAAAATATGCAAAAAGGACAGAATAGCACAAATTGTTCTTCAGGAAGTGCCCAGAATGGACCTTACGGTAGTAGATTCCGTTAAAGATATAGGGTTTGACCGCGGCGGAGGGTTTGGATCGACAGGTGTGTAAGCCGTGATATTTATCAATTAAGCTCAGGAGGCGATAGTATTAGGATTGAAGGCAATATCGAGTCGCTAAAAAAGTCGGTATTATCAGATATTGATGAACTGAATGATATGGAAATAGCACGGGGTAATTTTCTTCCTGCGGAATTGGTTCTGCGTTTGTCTGATCTGACCGGAAGGATTAACAGAGAATTGGCTGTATTCATAAACAGACGGGGAACGGTTATGGCTGTATGCGTTGGAGACAGCTCAAAGGTCTCGCTCCCTGAAATCGAAGGAAGAAGAGGAAGATCAAGGCTTTCAGGGATAAGATGCATACATACCCATCCTAACGGTGATGGCATGCTTTCTTCGGTTGACATAAGATCTCTTTTGGAGCTGCGCTTGGATGCAATGGTATCAATAGGCGTGAAAGAAGGGATTGCCGGAGATATTTTTGCGGCACTGCCTATACAGGGAAAGAACGGAGAATTAAGTGAACCCCAGATATATGGCCCTTTTCAGGTTGGCGATGAAAAGATAAACCAGCTTCTCAATATATTATTGGAGGTTGAAAAAGAATGCGTTAGTGAAACCACCAACAATCAGGAGGATATTGAAAAAGCTATAATTGTGGGTTTGGACATGTCAGGAGGAAAGGATGCCGCAGGCAGGGGCGAAGCAGAGCATTCACTTGACGAACTGGAAGAGCTGGCTTCAACTGCAGGAGTGTCTGTTTTAAAAAAGCTTTTGCAGAAGCGGTCTTTAAAGGATTCCGCATATTTCGTAGGGAAGGGAATGGTAGAACAGATAGGTCTTCTTCGTCAATCGTTGGGAGCCAATACAGTGATTTTTGATGATGAATTATCAGGCGCTCAGGTGAGGAATATTGAGAATGTAGTGGGTATTAAGGTTATTGACAGAACTACCCTGATTCTTGATATATTTGCTCAGAGGGCACGTTCCAGAGAGGGAAAGCTTCAGGTTGAACTTGCCCAGCTCAAATACAGGCTGCCGCGTCTGATAGGTTTGGGAGGCCAGTTGTCCAGGCTGGGCGGTGGTATCGGAACGCGCGGACCCGGCGAAAAAAAGCTTGAAGTTGACAGAAGACATATTAGAAGAAGAATAGGCAGCCTTGAAGCTGAGTTGAAAAATATAGAATCAAGAAGGAACCAGCTGCGGGAAGGCCGTAAAAACAGTGCTCTCCCGACGATTGCACTGGTAGGCTATACTAATGCAGGCAAATCAACGCTATTAAACAAGCTTTGCGGTTCGGATGTATTCGCAGAAAACAAGCTTTTCGCCACCCTGGACCCAACAGCCAGAAGCTTTAAGCTGTCAGACGGAAGGGATGCCATTCTAATAGATACCGTCGGATTCATAAGAAAGCTTCCACATGAATTGATTGAGGCATTCAAATCCACTTTGGAAGAAGCGGTATACGCTGATATCCTGATACATGTAGTTGATGCTTCTTCTGAAGAGGCAGAGGTTCAGATTTCCGTCGTGAATGAAATATTAAAGGGCTTGGGCGCATTTAATAAACCGATTATATTGGCTCTTAATAAAATTGATGCAGTAAAAGGTGAACTAATTCTGCCGACACGCGACAACTGCCAAAAGACAGTTGAAATATCTGCAATTTCCGGGAAAGGCATGGAAGATCTGATAGGGGAAATAAATATACTGATGCCTGCAGAAGAAAAAGAAATTACGGTATTCATTCCATACAGCCAAGGCTGGGTTGCGCCCTATGTACATGATAACGGCAGAGTAACCGAACAGGAATATCTCGAGGATGGTTTGAAAATGAAGGCAACGATTAACAAAGCCAAAATCTCAAAAATTGAGGAATTTTTATTGTAGCTATTCTATACGGACGGGCAATAAACAAGATTAACAAAAACCAGATTGAATAAATGTATAAAATAAGGTAATATAATATTAATAATATCTTAACAAAAGTTAACTTTCCAAAGTGGGTTTTATTCAAACTAAATAATGAAAGGGGTTTTTGTTATGCTGGTCAGAAACTGTGCAGGCGGAGTAGTATTCTCTGGTGAAAAGGTATTGCTTCTCAAGAATGAGAAGGGAGAATGGGTACTGCCCAAGGGAATTATCAAGAACGGAGACCTGTCAAATGAAGTGGCGCTAAAACGAGTGCATGAAGAAGCCGGAGTATCGGCGGAGATAGTATCTTCAGCAGGACGAACAAATTATGAATTCTTTTCAGTAACACGTCAAAGGCCAGTCTGCAATAAAATCACCTGGTATATCATGAAATCCCATAATGAGGAATATAAAATCAATGACAAAGAGAGTTTTACCGACGGAGGTTTTTTTAATATTAATGATGCAATAAATTTAATCACTTACAGTCAGGACAAATCATTGTTAAACCTATCGTATAAAAAGATTCAGGAACTTGCTTAATTAAACTTCATAAAGGTGTTAAAATAATGTGATAGCATATTTAATCCAATATGCTATCATTTTATTTTAAGGAGTTAAAAATGCTGAAAGAATATAAGACGGTTTTAAAACAGTCTTTTGTAGAAACAGAAGAAAAAAAATCAAGATTCATAGCATCGGTCAAACCTGTCAAGACAGAGGACGAGGCTTTGGAATTTATAAATGAGCTCAAGTCGAAGTACTGGGATGCATCACACAATGTTTACTCTTATCATATTGGTGGAAAGAATATAGTGCAAAGGTTCAGTGATGCAGGAGAACCTTCCGGTACTGCAGGACTTCCAATCCTTGAAGTGATTAAAAGAATGGAAGTGCAGGATTTGGTTGTAGTAGTCACAAGATATTTCGGCGGCACTCTCCTGGGTGCGGCAGGCCTGATAAGAGCTTACAGTAAAAGTGCTTCACTGGGTATTGAAGCTGCGGTTGTAGTAAAAAGACTTCAATGCAGAACTATCAGCCTGATAGTGGAATATACAATGTTCGGAAAGCTGCAGAATTTTATTGCATCAAACGGATATGTTGTGAAAGATGTCGTGTATGGTCAGGATGTCGAAATTCAAGTGCATATTCCGGTGGAACAGGTGGAAAACTTTATAGGTCAGGTAATAGAATTGTCAAACGACAGAATCGTGACGGAGGTACAGGGTGAAACCTATATAACTGTTGATAATCAGGGAAATTTGATTAAAGATTAAGCTTAAATAGGTAAAGTCTGTTTTCAAAAAAAATTTATAAGGAGCGATAATAATGCTTGAAGAAATGATGCTTGAGAAAAAGGTTTGGGCTGTAGTAGGTGCTAACGACAATCCTGAAAAATACGGCAATATGATATATAAGAAGCTTAAATCCAGTGGTTATGAAGTATACCCTGTCAACCCGGGCTATGAAAGCATAGAAGGTGAAAAATGCTACAGTGACCTGTCATCCCTGCCCCAAAAGCCTGATGTAATCGATATGGTGGTATCGCCTAAAAGAGGTTCAGCCATCATTGAGGAGGCTGCAAGGCTTGGAATCAAAAATATATGGCTGCAGCCGGGTACGTACGATGAAAACCTTATGGAATTAATCGAAAAAAATGGGCTGTCTGCGGTTAAAGCCTGTGTTCTTGTAGCACTTGGCTGATGTACGCGCTTCTATGAGGCAGTTGAATATATATCCGAAAACTCAATTTTTATTGTCTCAATGATTCTGTTCCTATAGTTATGCTCTAATTTTTCTGTTGCAGATGGTTCCTCACATAATTTAATCGGAAATTCGATAATGAATTCACTGCCCTTATTTTCTTCGCTTATCAGCTTTATTTTCCCATTGTGAAGTTCAACGAAGGATTTCACAAGGGAGAGTCCTATCCCGCTTCCCTCGGGAAACCTTGTCAATGTGTTGTCACATTGACGGAAACGTTCGAATATGATGTTTTGCATATCGGCGGGTATTCCTAATCCTTCGTCCTTTACAGATATGCAGAACGTGTTGTCTCCCTTTTGTATACTGACCAGCACCTTACCATTTGGGGCTGTGAACTTTATTGCATTGGAAAGAAGATTGAGAATAATCCTCTCGATCTTGTCAATGTCAACGCTGGCTATTATTTCTTCCTCTTCCGTATCAAATATCAGAGACAGGCCTTTCTGTTCCGCATAAGGGGCTACAGACTGGGTTATTTCCTCAATCAGATAAACTATATTATAGTTTACAAGGTTCATTTTTATATAGCCGGAATCAATCCTTGTTATGTCGAGAAGATTGTTTGTCAGCCTTACGAGCCTGTAGCAATTTTGCCTGATGGTTTTCAGATGCTTGTTGGGTTTCCTTCTGTCATCTATCATGGTTTTCTGACCCATAAGTTGGACTGCACCCAGAATTACGCTTAAAGGGGTTTTTAATTCGTGCGATATGTTGGAAAAGAATTCTGTTTTGATTTTATTGTATTCTAAAGCCTCATTATAAAGAGTTGAAAGGTTGCTTTCAATAAAATGCTGTTTTTCAATAGCTTTTTGCTGCTCTATAATTATGGTTTCTTTTTCTTTTATAACCGAACGAAGGTTTCGTATCGTTATTGCAAGAAAATAGTTAACAAAAGCCAGAAATAAAGCCGTTATGATCAATTCTGCTATATACAAACTTCTTAACCCCAAAATATCTCGTCTGATTACAGCATAACCCAATTGCTTGATTCCGGATAAAGAATCGGCAGTATTATTAAAAAAAATCAGTCCTGTGATTCCTATTACTGCTAGGATCAATAACAGGAGGAAAACAGCTAATCCAATATATTTTCTAGTTGTTGGTTCTCTTTTTGAGCCTTGTTTGCGTAACATATAAATGAACCTCGGCGTTCTATGGTTTGTTTAGAGTGGCATCCAGAAAATTACATATACATTGTATACAAATATTAATAATATGTAAATACATTTCTGTTTATTCCCAATAATATTAATGATTAAAAGAAAAATCTTTATTATTTCGGCATTTAATATTATAATTTTATTCGTGTGAAATAATTGAAGTTCAAAATTTTATTGCCTTAATTTGTTTTATCATTTAATATGTCATATAGACAGTAATAAGGAGGTATCGTAATGTCCGGTCATTCGAAATGGGCAAATATAAAACATAAAAAGGAAAAATCCGATTCCCAGAAGGGAAAGATATTTACCAAATTGGGCAGGGAGCTTGCCATAGCGGTTAAGCAGGGCGGCGGACCTGATCCTGAGTCTAACGGCAAGCTTAAGGATGTCATAGCTAAGGCAAAGGCTGCGAATATGCCAAACGATAATATTGCAAGAAGCATTAAAAAGGCAGCGGGTGATGTTAACGCTGAGAATTATGAAGAAATAACATATGAAGGCTACGGACCCGGTGGAGTTGCAATGATAGTAGAAGCAATGACCGATAACCGCAACAGGACTGCCGGAGATGTAAGGCACTACATGGATAAGTTCGGCGGCAATCTCGGTACAACAGGCTGTGTATCGTTCATGTTTAATAAAAAAGGTGTCATTCTGATAGAGAAGAGCGCCAAGATCAACGAAGATGACCTTATGATGGAAGCCATAGATGCCGGAGCTGAGGATTTCAACGTTGAGGAGGAATACTACGAAGTAACAACCGGTCCCGACGATTTTTCTAAAGTAAGAGAAGCTCTTGAAAACAAAGGATATGAGTTCCTTGAAGCCGATGTCGAGATGATACCGGCTACGACAACGAAGCTCGAAGACCCGAAGCAGATTGAGTTTATGGACAAATTAATCGAAAACCTCGAAGACCTCGACGATGTCCAGAATGTTTACCACAACTGGGATATGCCTGAAGAGGAAGACGAGGAGTAGGTTAGAGAATTAAATAACAGGTCAAATACAAACCTCTTATGTGTATAGTACATATAAGAGGTTTCTTGGTTATAAAGTGGATTTTGCTTAGTATAGTTGATTTGAGGGTCCCATCGGTTGTGCAAATGTATGGCCTTATTGTATAATGGTGATGTGATTAGGGTTGCCTAGGAGGTTGCACTTTTGAGCAAACGAATTCGAGATCTCTATCTTTTAACAATGTATCTGCTTTCCTTTGCCGGTGTAGCTTTTCTCGTTTTTTCAAGAATGGATGGGATATGGCCGAATCTTTTTTTTGCTGCCTTCTGGCTGTTTTCTTTTACTATAAGGAATCTTTTTCTATATAATACCGATTATTATGTAAAATTCGGACTCTTGACTTACATAGCCGATATAGTTTGTTTGATGGCTGCAGGCATAGTGGTTAAGGGTGTTCCTGCCGCTTTGCTTTTCTGCATTACGCTTGCGGATTGCTGCATAACCTGGGGCTTGGGTTACGGAACAGCCTGTCTTTTGCTTATTTTGGCTGCTGATGCTGTAAAAAGCGGGACAGCAGATCAACTGGATTTAAAAAATCTCTTGATTGTTATATATAATGAAATGCCTGTGCTGATAGTTGCGGGCCTTATCGCTTATCTGGTCGGAAAAGTGCTTAAAAGCAGCGTTTTGCTGGAGGATTCTATAAAAGAGGTTGAAGAGAGGGAGGTTAAGCTAAGAGCGGCTTATTATGAGCTTAACCTTGCCTACAAAAGCCTGGAGGAAATGGCAACCCTTAAGGAAAGAAACAGGATAGCGCGAGAAATTCATGACACAGTAGGGCATACCTTGACGAATGTGATTGTTGAGCTGGAAGCAGGCAAGATGACGGCTGAAAAAGACCCCAAGGCATCGAAAGGAAAATATGACATGGCCCATGACCAGGCAGTCAAGGCGCTCAATGAGATGAGGTATTCCGTCAGGATGCTTGCCGACAAAGAAAACAGCCTTGATTTGAAGCTGAGTTTGGAAAGTGTATTGGAAGGAACGAAGCTTCACTCAGGAATGGCAATAAAGTATATGATTGATTTACCCCCAGGATTTAAGAGTCCGGCTGACGACATGATTGTACGGGCGCTTAAAGAGGGTATATCAAATGGCATAAGACATGGAGGAGCTACTGCCATATTTTTTAGGCTGTACCTTCAAAATGACAGAATGCATTTCCTTTTGCAGGATAACGGAAGCGGAACGGAAAGCTTAAGTCTGGGATTCGGTCTTAGGAATATGAAAGACGGAATAGAATCCGCAGGCGGAAGTATAGCCTTTGCGACAGAACCCGGAGAGGGTTTTGAAATAGAAATAAATATGCCGTTGGTACCGGCAGGGAGATAAAATAATGGAAGAAATTAAAGTGCTGCTCGTAGATGACCAGAAGATTCTTTTGGACGGATTGAAAGCGATATTGGAATCAGATCCGGGAATTAAGGTTGCATCAGCCGCTTCAAGCGGTAAAGAGGCAATTGGTTTCATAGAGCGGAATAAGACTGATGTAGTCCTCATGGATATACGGATGCCCGAAATGAACGGAGTGGAGTGTACAAAAATAATAAAGGAGAAATGGCCGGACATTGCAGTCCTTGTACTAACAACCTTTGATGATGAAGAATATATTGTAGACGCACTTAGAAACGGTGCATGCGGATACCTGCTAAAGGATATAAGCGGTGAAAAGCTTGTACAGGCGGTAAAGGATGCTTACAGGGGAGACACCATACTGCCGTCGAAAGTAGCGATGAAGCTTGTAGGCAAAGCTGCTGAAAAGCCTGATAAATTGGAGGATAGATTAAGAAGGGATGTCAAATTGTCCGAAAGGGAAGTGGAAATCGCCCGGATGCTTGCAGAAGGTTTTACCAACAGGCAGATAGCATCAGCGATATTTATTTCCGAAGGAACCGTAAAAAACTATACAAGTGCGATATATGGGAAATTGGGTGTCGCTGATCGAACAGCGGCAGTAATTAAAATAAGGCATATGATGGGATCGGAAGGTGGGTAAAAAGCGACTCACTCCACTCTCGTGCAAAAGAGGGGGAATTAAGAGATTAATTTTCACCTCTTTTTTGAAGTGAGGGGTCAGGGGTGAGTTGGTATTTTTATTACTTCAGTAATATGAAGACATTACTGTAGGTACTAATTTTATTCTGCAGCTGCTGATATAATTCTTATATAAGCACAAACGGAAGGGGAGAAAACTGTTGGGCACAATTAGTCTGAAGCCTTTATCTTCATTTAAATATTTTATTAATAATAAAAGAAGATCTTTTTCAATGGCTCTTGCTATTGCGGTGAGCGTACTAATGATTTTGACCTTTCAGATTGTGTTTTATGCAGTCACAGAAAGCGGAAATCTGACCTTCTCAGGAAGAATGGAGCATTTAACCGTTGTATATCCGGGAGACAATGGCATTGTAGAACAAAATGTGATTGATAAGGTAAACCGCTGTTCCGATGTTGAGAAAATAATACCTTTTTTAGTAGCTACAACTGATTATTATCATTTTTTCGGGAATCAGAACATTCCCGTATATACACTCAAAAAAGGCGATATGGAATATGCAATTTCAAAACTGGGGCTGAAGCTTGTCGAAGGAAGGCTGCCGGGAAAAGGGAAAAATGAGATTCTGCTTGACAAGAGAACTGCTAAGAACAAAGGTAAGAAACTCGGAGACTTTGTTGGGAGAGAAGTAGACAAATCGGAAAGAATGTCAGGGAAGCATAAGATAGTCGGGATACTGGAGGGTGGCTGTCTTATCGGGTTTACTCAAGCATCCGCTGAAGGCATGGATATAAAAAAGGGCTTCTTGCTTTTCCCGAAGGATGGGAGATTAGACTCTATGAATAAGCTTTTTAAGGGAATAGGTTCAGAAGGAGCTCAACCTATGACCAAAGAAGATGGCGTGAGTATGTTCAAGGATGATACGGAAATGATGGAATTTGTTTATACAATAATTACAGCTGTGATCATATTTATCATGTCATTTGCGGCGGGGAACTCAAGCTATGCACAATATTTTTCCAGGCGCAATGAATTTGCGACATTACAGTCCATTGGCTACTCAAGAGCTCAAGTTTTATTGAGGGCAGCCCGTGAAATCACCTTGCTCAATGCCGGCGGATTTCTGATTGGTATAGTGCTGACCCTGATTGCAGCTTTTTTGTTAAAAGCTTTGATATATGATCCCAATGGATATCCCTTTATTCTGATGCCAATTGACGGTTTGGTGAAAGCAATTGTCATACCGGTATGTACTACGTTGTTCAGCTTGATTCCTGCATGGTGGACTCTTTCAAAGGTGAATCAACTGGAGGCTATTGAAAAATATGAGTAGGGGAAATTTAATTTTGAAACAGGGGGTTGAATATTGCCATGTTTGAGCTGAATGATGTGAATCTGGTATATGATCTTGGGAAGGAAGATGTGACACACGCCTTGAAAAATGTAAATTTCAAATTCGGAGAAAAGGGGCTTGTCGGGCTGATAGGGCCGTCGGGAAGCGGTAAAAGCTCAATGCTTTATGTAATGGCGGGACTTAAAAGTCCGACTTCAGGCGAAGTTAGATATAACGGAGCACTTATTAATAGAATGCCCCTTGATGAAAAGGCAAAACTCCGGCATAAAAGGTTTGGTTTCATCTTTCAGAGGGGATATCTTGTAGAATACCTTTCAGTATTGGATAATATACTGGTCCCTTTAAACCAGGCGGATTCTGACTCCAGGAACAGGGCACTAAAGCTTTTGGGTGAACTTGGAATTGAACGGCTTGCAAAGAAAAAACCCTACCAACTGTCCGGAGGACAAAGACAAAGAGTAGCAATTGCACGAGCGCTTATAAATGCGCCGGAAGTAGTTTTTGCAGATGAACCTACGGCTGCGCTTGACCACAAATCTGCCTCCGAGGTAATGAAAATTCTATCGGATTATGCCAAAGAGAAGCTGGTAATCGTGGTAACCCATGACACTAGCATACTGGATGAAACAGCACGAATTGTTACAATTTGGGACGGGGCTGTTTTGGATAAAGGGCAGCAAAAGACTATAGCGGGAGAAGGGCAGGTTGATGCTCTATGAGACCTCTTTCGGCCTTTGCATATATAAAAGGAAGCGTTTCAAAAATCCTTCCAATGGTAATCACTGTCTGCCTTGCTACGGCAATACTCTATTTTTTATCCCTGTTCTTAATTAAAATGAATGCTCAGACAATGGAAGCCACTTCCTACACGATGGAACATGTATCATCCATCGTCGGCGGAAAATCCGGAATACCGACTGAAGAAATTGAGAAGCTGAAAAATCGGTCCGGTGATATTGATATTTTTCCTGCGGACTTTTGTAGTGTAGTATATAAAACCATTATCGGCGGTATGTCGGCGGATATATACATGCTTGGAGACCAAGACATAAGGCCTTTCATGAAAATAGAGGGTTTTTCCCTTTATAAAGGAAGGCTTCCCGAAAATTCTTCTGAAATCATTCTCCATAAAAAGCTTGCGGCAAATTATGAGTTAAAGGTTGGCTCTATAATAAAGAAGAATACCAAAAATTGGTATATAAATAAGGACTTGAAAGTTGTCGGACTGTTTAGGGGAAAAGGAGTGATGGGTATCAGCATAGAGGATAAGAATGCCCTCAGGTTTGGACTCCCATATGTTTCGGCAGTTGTTGCAGGAAAAGATATTAAGCGTGCAAATGAATATATAAATAAAGAACTTTCTTTCAAGTACAATGTAAATACCCTTAGCAGTAATGAAGAGTTCATGGATAAATTTAACGGCCCGATAGATATAATGAAAATATTTGTTGGAGTAATTCTCGTAGGCGTACTTGGAGTTTTTCTGGCCAATATTACTTCAATACAGTACTCAATAAGAAAGAAAGAGCTTGAATTGCTTTATGCAGTGGGCTACACAAGAAAGTACATAATTGCAAAGGCCTTACGGGAAATCGGTATAGCTTCTCTCATAGGTTATGTCTTTGGAATTATTCTTTCAATAGTTTTGACATGGACACTTAATATATGCTTCCTGGCGGATAAAGGCTTGGATATGCCGTTGATAGCCGGTGGTTCATTGCTGAAAATGCTTATGATACCTGCAGCTATAACGCTTTTCGGTATGATAGCCCCGGTAAGAACTTCGAAATTCAGGGATCTGGCGTGATGCTCATTTTTTCAGCTTCTGAACAGCTCTGACTTGACTTTTCTTCTAAGCCTTTCAATCTGTTCGAGATCCCTTAAGTTCTTTATCCCGAATTTATAGCAGCACCTTTTGCAAACTGATTTCTTCTTCATCCGGCCCAAAACCTTAACTTCGATTTTGCGAACTTTAAAGAAAACTGCCGGTTTAATCTTCTTGCAGCAAAGGCAATAAAGGAACATGTCGGGGATGAATGCTAACAGCGCGATTGTAAATGCAATTAAAAGGTAGAAGGTCATTATGTTCATAACATTCTCTGAAATTTTATTGTTATACCTAAATACTATTTTTATTTCAGCTGTTATATGCATAAAAAGGATTGCCCGTTGCAGGCAATCCTTTTAGTAGTTCTTATTTTACTTATTGTTGTTAGTATAATTGTTACCTGTATAAGATTCAAATACTCTCTTGACTATATTTCCGCCGATCCTTCCGGCATCTCTTGCAGCTAAGTCGCCGTTATAACCATGCTTTAAGTTGACACCGACTTCAGAAGCTATTTCATATTTCATTTGATCAAAACTGGTTGTACTGTTATTGTTTCTTGACATAATATAGCCTCCTTTAAGAGTTAATCATCAGATGAATTACTGATGTATATTTATATTATGCAGATTATCGTATTTTATAAATGAAGTTTATTCATATTGTGCCATTAGATAAGTTGAAAATAATTTATACTCAACCGTCGCAAGAAACCAAAATCTTTCGTATCAATTATTTAAATCAACTTATATAGATAAAATAAGCAGTGCTTAATTGGCTTTAAGCACTGCTTGTTTTTGGTTAATCCTTAACGGGTACACTTTCTCTGAACAAGAGGCTGATGCAGTATAGACCTGCCAGCCCGACAACGGTGTATATGGTTCTGCTTACTACGGAAGAAGAACCACCGAAAATGCCGGCAACAATGTCGTATTTTGCCAATCCAATCGTCAGCCAGTTTATAGCTCCGATTATGACTACTACTAATGCCAATCTATCCAAAGGGGTTCTATTCATTGTCACAGCTCCTTTACTTATTTTTATGAATAGTTTTTCCGATTGAACTATAAAAATTCGCAGATGCTGTGTTATATTGAGGCATTAATGCCATAATAAAAAAATTATACAAAAATATGTAAAAATGTGACTAAAGTACTATTTACTATCGTAATAAGTTTTGATAATATGTGGTAGAAATTAATGTACTATATGTGGTGCAAAAGTGTTAATGTGGCAAAGCCAACTTACTATATGTATAAAAGAGGTGCCGGAATGGACGGGAGAATAATCGAAAAGAAAGTCGATACCCTTTTGAATGATTTGAAGGTTTACATTGAATCTAAATCTCTTTCGGAGAATGAAGTATCTATTTTAAAGGAGGAGATCGATAAGCTCCTTTACGAATGCCTGTATTATAAATCCAAACTGGTTAGCTGAAACTGATGAAACTACGGTTAGAATACTTTCCCGACTTAAAAGTATAATATTTTATAGTACCAAAAACAGTCTTCATTTAATGAATAAAACGGAGGTTTCTGAATGGCAGATTTCTGGGATAGTGAAGAGCTTGTAGGAAAGCTTGAGAAGAATAGTCGAGAGGAAGTTCAGATAAAAAAGGTTGAGAAAAAAGGAAAAAAATATATTGACATAAGAGTATTCTGGTATGACAGTAATAGCGGCGAGTTCAGGCCGAGCCAAAAGGGTGTGACCATTCCGTACGAAAGCTATAAGGAATTTGCGGAGATTATCGGCTCAATAGAATAATAATATGCCAAAAATCACAGGGCTAAACACCTGTGATTTTATTATCCGTATTCTGCATTTTAAGCGGATTAAAGAAAGCACATTCAGAGGCTGCCGATACAGAGCTAGCCTTGACATCATCAAGAGTACATTTGCCATCACTTTGATATATGCATGAGAGTGAACAGTTGATAGTTGTCATAAAATCGCCTCCTGATAATATTCTTCTCGCAAATATTAAAAATTATTTATTCAACTTTTCTACAGCATTATATTATTTAGGTTTTAAACATATGTTGCGGCAAGCTTCTCCAATAAAATAGCCATGCCTTATTTCTAAGGCACGGCTTATTTAAATAACCGCCGGTTGCCGCGGCAACCGACAGTTAGTCCTAGTATATATATTTATGTGAAAGATTATTAATTATGTATTGTTTCAGAGATAATAGAAGGAACAGGCAGCCTTTATTCCCAACTGAAAATAATTTTTGTAACCTTATGCATGTTTTCTCTTGTATAATATGAATAAAAGAAGATGTATGTGATAACATTATTGTTAATGCGGAGAATAATAAAATGAATTATGTTACTACTCCCAATATTCCTCAAAAACCAATCAAATTGGCTGTTGTAGATGGAAGAATCAGCGAAAGTATTGAAAAGTCGCTCTTGCTGTCGGGAATAAAACTGATTAAGACCTTTCCTGTTAGAAGCGTTCATGCATCGGTATCATTCCACCCTGACATCATGCTTCATCATATTCACAATAAGCTTATTGTGTGTACACCCGATATTGATCAAAGGCTGGTCGAAACTCTGTCCAAGGAAGGGTTTGAAATTTGCTGGGGAAAAACATCCCTGACATCCGAATACCCCGGTGATATAGCTTATAATGTGGCAAGGGTAGGCAGCCGGGCATTTCATAATCTTAAGTATACAGATTGCGTTTTGAGAGATAAGCTTGAAAACGCAGGTGTTGAATTCATCCACGTAAATCAAGGGTATTCAAAATGTTCTGTCTCCATAGTTGATGAAGGCAGCATAATAACTGCAGATAAAGGAATAGCGAAAGCCGCTGAGAAAGCAGGAATTGAGGTGCTATTGATTGCGCCTGATGAGCGGATTATGCTTCCCGGACTTAGTTCGGGATTCATCGGAGGCAGTACTGGTCTTTTATCAAATGACCAATGGGCAATAGCAGGGGATATAAATAAACTTAAATGCGGCAAAGCAATAATTGATTTTTTGGATAAAAAAGGGAAAACTGTTGTTTCTCTATCAGATGAAAATGTTATGGATATTGGAACTATTCTTCCTCTCTTAACAATATGATTCCGGTCTTGTTAAAACTTTTCGGTTTAATTTAAATTCAAGAGTGGCACTTCTATTAGTAACTTACTATGTTTTATTTCATATAATGTAGCAGAAATAATTGTAAAGAGTGATCTTTTAAAGGTGATTGAAGAAATCATTAAAAAAGACAATAAGTGCCATAAATTGCATTTGTTTTTTACTGCATACTACAATTTACGGAGACATATACTACACTCGAAGGGATGTGAAGTTGATGCAGTACCTCAGTATTGGAGTTAACGAGTTTGCGGAAGACGTTGTAAGGCATATATCTCAGGAACTTCAGCAAGTCAGAGGAAAAAAGGTAAATTGTTCAGTTGACGAAGTTAATTCCGATGGTTCGACTTCCATTGTTTGCTCAATAAATGACGACAAATTTTTTAATGATAGATCAGCCAAGCTTTACAATACGCTTATAACTCATGTATCAAATGCTTTAGCTGATTTTATTATCAGACAATATGAAGAAAGGCTGATTGGAAGAATAATCAACGGAAATTACTGTTATTTCAACTCAAATGAAAAGAAAGAAATATTCAATATAACGCTCAGAATTATCAAAAATGAAGATAAAAATATCCTCAACAGTATATTTCAGGTTAGACGGCGTAATGTAATTGTAAGGAAGCTTGTAGACTATTTTCAGGGCTCAAATAGTTTGATTTTGGACGGCTTTGTTAATTTCAGACTCAAGGATTACATCAAGGATCTGGAGGAGGTAGTTGACAAGGCAGTAGATGATTTCCTCATGGAAAGGGAATATAAGGAGTTTATCAGGCTGTTGAGATATTTTGTAGATATTCAGGAACCCAAATTCAATACGGTTCATGTAATAGTGGGGTATGATAATAAATATACCTTGTTGGACGAAGATAAAAAAGAGATTACAAATGAATGTATTCAGGAATTTGTTGACGAGATTTCCGAGGGCGAAATCAATTATGATGATCTCCTGGTAAGTTCTCTTATAACCTTGGCCCCCCGTAAAATAATGATTCATAGTACAGGCCAATTTAAAAATAAGGAATTATTGGAGACGATAAAGAATGTGTTTAGTGGTAATGTTGTGATTTGCACAGGCTGCGATGTTTGCAGCATGAATATGGTAAAAAATTAATCCTCCGTACGGGGGATTTTCTTTATCCTCTGCGTTCCCTCAGTAAGTCTGGCTTAACCAGAAACTTACTGCAAACAAGTTGCCCAACATATAGTACTAATTTCCTACAAAAAAAATTTAGTATATATATTGACAACTTTTACTAGAATGATACAATATATCGTGTAATAACAATATCGTGTATTTCGAAGTGGTTTTTGATACATGATATGGCGTAGTCAAAGGTTAGAAATGCCAAAATCCCTAAAAAATGTATATTATTTGATAAATTTTATTATATAAAAAAGATTTAACCTTTTTACAAAAGATAAAATATATTAATTACAAAAGACAAAGAACTTAAAAAACTAAAGAAGAGTTGTCCGGGGAAAGAAAAGAGAGTCTAGGCTCTCTTTTTCCCTTTTAAATTTCACCAAAGTGTATTGGTACAAGCCTTATACCAAACTATTCTATTCTGTCCTGAAATCAGTTTCCCTAAACTTTAACATCAATTTGAATTAAAGTCCGTTTTTATGTTAAAATGATAAATGGAGCATTTATATTACCTATTACAGTGCTTAAGCACACATACGGAGGAATTGCTTTGAAAGTTATCGGGTTTATCGGACCAAGCGGTACTGGAAAAAGTCACAGAGCCTCATGGGTTGCAAGAGAACATGGAGCCGAATTTATTATAGATGACGGACTGCTGATAAGGGGAAACCGCATTGTAGCCGGTTCTTCAGCTAAAAAGGAAAAGACAAGGATAGGTTCAATCAAAAGGGCTTTATTCACTGAAAACAGCCATGCAGAGGATGTTAAAAAGACTATCCAATCATATAATGCCGGAGCCATCCTGATACTCGGGACCTCTGAGGGAATGGTGGAAACAATAGCAAAAAGGCTGGAGCTTCATGGTATTGATGAAAAGGTTTACATTCATGAAGTAGCGAGCGAATTTGAAATAAAGCAGGCCCTTTCAACCAGGAGAGAACAGGGAAAGCATGTTATACCGGTTCCTACCTTCGAAATCAAGAAGGATTTCTCGGGTTATTTTCTTGATCCTCTTCAGATTTTTAAAAGAAAAGGAAAGGGAACCTATCAGCTGATCGGAGAGAAATCAGTTGTAAGGCCTACGTTCAGCTACCTTGGGAATTATACCATTTCAGACTATACTATATACCAGATAATAGACTATGCTACTTCAAGCATTGAGGGTGTAAGCAGGATTTCCAGGTTCAGGGCGGAAAACCATCCGGACGGGATTCACATAGACATTGATCTTGTGCTCGTTTACGGATATGTCATCAGGCCTCTTATAGCCGAGGTGCGGCGCAGAATAAGCGAGGACGTCGAAAAACTGACTGCGCTGAATATCAAATCAATGAATGTGACGATAAAGAGTATAGTGGTAGAGAAGAAGAAGGCTGTAGAGCAGGAAAATCTGTGAGTAATAATTAATGTTGGCAATGATTATAATTAATATTGGCATTGAATTTGGCAATAAGTTAATTTTAATGAAAATTTGAAATCTAGTAAAATCAATAGCTATACGGAATTTGTTTAAATTTGCGTGTGGCTTTTAAATTTTATTTATGCCTTTTTGTTTTTATTAGGAATCTTAAAAAAATATAATATGTTTTTGCAAAAAGTGTTATGGAAATTGAAATTCTTGGCGATAATATAGATATGGTCAGGGACCTCGGTTCCCCAGGGAGAACTGTGTAGCGATCAATGGATTGCATGAAAACTAAGATACGGCTTAAATCGTTGGATTAAGCCCCTTGTATAAACTCCAAAATTTAGTTAATACATATTGTATTAATTTATTATGGAGTTTTTTGCTTTTTTCGGAACTTTTCACATTGCATCCGCAAAATAAATAGAAGCAGGAGGTTTTTATGAACTGGGATAATAAAAGTTGGGATCAAGAGGATATTAAATATTCTCAAAAAAGAAATGTGCAAAATAAAATTAGTTGGAGAATGCCACATATTATTGGTTCATTTTACAGCTATAAGATTAATGGGATTATAGAATATGAGTCATTAGGAGAATTATTGTTTTACTTTTTGCTTGAATTAGATAGACAAACAATTCGATATTATGTACAACCTGTAAAAATAAGCATTAAGCAAGTCGATGATGCTGGGAGAATTAATAACTGGATACATGTTCCTGATGTTCTTGTATTTAGAAATGAAAGCAAGCCTATGCTATTTCAAATAAAAGACTCTCCCGATGAAGTCCCGCAAAATGCATATATTATCAACAGAAAATGTAGTAGCTATTCTGAAGAAAATGGTTGGTCTTATAGTGTAATATATCCAAAGCAGATGCCAAAGGTTGTATTAACAAATTTAAAGCTATTATCAGGTTTTACAAGAAAAAGATCTTACTACAAAACATTAGTTCCTGAGATTATATATAAAATCAATTATATGAATAACATAAGGATAATTGAGCTCGCAAAGAGCTTCTCATCGCAGGTTAATCCATTAATGGTATTACCAGCTATCTACCATTTGATTGCAATCGGGGTTTTTAAAGCAGATATATATCTACCTATCGATGAGAATAGTATTGTGTCCATTGCAGACGAAATAGATTACTTAAACACCTATTTTATTAAGGAAGGGGTTGTATAATTTGAAGTTTAAAGGTTTAAAAATTAACTGTGATGTGATGTATTATGGCAAAAGATTTAAGGTTTGGAGTATAGAGCCTCCATATGTAGAATTGAAAAGGGATGAAGGTGATGGCAAGATAATAAGAATAACTTATACAGAATTAGTATCTAACCCATCTATTAAACCTGCAACTACATTCATTGTGGATGAAAGTAAAGGTAAAGTAAAATATCAATCCAACATGGACGCGCTTACAGAACATAAAAAAAGTAAAACCTCTAAGAGGTTTGAGCTTATTCGTCCTATAATTGTTTTTAGAAAAGGAAAATCTAATGACTTTAGATCGATTTGTGAATTTAAACAGTTTTATAAAGAATACATTTTAGATGGTGAAACGTTTGAAAGCATTAATCAGAAACTGTTGGTAGAAAGAATTGCTGAAAAACACTTCGTAGGGAAAAGAACAATCAACAGATATTTGGCAAACTATTTAAAATCAGAAAATGAAGTGGCCGGGGAAGGTTTGGAAGGCTTAATACCTAAATCTGGGATAGGCTATCAGAAGCGAGGAGATAATAAAATTCTTCAAATATGTCACCCAAAAGATCCGGAATATGTTTTGGATGAAATATGCCTAAGAATTGATGAAAAATATATTCCTATAATAAAAAGTGTTATTGAAAATGAATATCTAAACACTAAAAAAATAAGTGACTCCGAAGCTTACCGGCTAATAAAAGTTTTATGCACAAAAGAGGGTTTAAATCCACTTGGGAAAATAACTGTCCTCAAACTACTTAAAAGAATTGATGAAAGGGTAAGAACGAAACTAAGGGATGGAAAAAAAGCGGCTGAGAAATATGAGGATATTAATCGCGGATTTACTGATGAAGAAGCCCTATACCCGCTACATATAGTTGAAATTGACCATACAGAACTGGACATGGACGTTATAGATGAAAGTACAGGTTTTAATATTGGCCGCCCATGGATAACAGTTGGTATTGATGTATTTTCTAGGATGATATGGTGTTTATACATTTCTTTAGAGGAACCGTCAACAAATCGTGTCAGGAAAGCTCTTGAACAGGGAGTATTGTTTAAGAATGCTAAGGAAAGGTATAACACGCACTTAGAATGGGAAGTTTTTGGCAAACCGACTATTATTTATCTTGATAACGGTCCTGATTTTAAAAGTACAAATGTCAAACGAATGATAAATGAAACACTTGGTTCGAATGTTATGTATAGACCTGTAAAGACTCCAAGGTATGGTGCTACTATAGAGCGTTTATTTGGAAAGCTCAATTCAGAACTTATACATAATTTAATGGGCACCAGAAAGAGCCACTTTTATAGCTTAGGTGACTATGATCCCGAGAACGAAGCCATTCTGACAATAAGTGATTTAACTGAAATATTAACGTGCTACTTTACTGATGTATACCCTACTAGACCTCATAGAGGGCTACCATTAGAAGCAGATACACCTATTGTACGTTATATAGATGGTATTAAAAAATATGGGTATCCAGACTTTATTTTTGATGAAGATATACCGGAATTTAAAATTGAACTGCTTCCAATAGAAATGAAGCCATATACTCGTGATGGTATTAGATTGGATAATGTGTTTTATAAGTCCAGTGAATTGTCACATTTAATTGCAAAGAGAGAGGTAAAGTACAAAATAAAATATGATGTTGATGATATCTCGAAGATATATCTTCTATTGCCGAATTCCAGTGAGTATGTCCAAGTACCTTCAATATTTCCACCAGCAGGTTGTATTAGGAATATGAATAGATATACATATAAGAAAATAAGAGAACTTAGACGTGAAGAATCAAAAGAAAAACTTGGAGCAATTATCAATGAAGACGAGATAAGAAAGTATGAGGCGGAACTTTATGATAGAATCTTAAAAAAATATCAGAAGAATAAGACAATAAGGAAGATGGCTAAGAGAAGCAATATAGAGCCTGTTGTTTTAACTCCGAATTTAAGCAATAAATCGACTACACAGGCTTCGCTGAAGGACAAACTTGCCTTTGCTAAAGCAAAGGAACAGGAAAGGAGTATGGCGATAAATGGATAAATTTAAGCATTTTGCAGAAAGAGTATCACAATTGTATATTGTGCATCCCAGAATTCAAAGGATATATAAGACATTTGATTCCATACGTATTCATAGAAAACTGGGTAATGGCAAGAATTCTCCAAGAAACGTATTTATAATCGGGGGTTCTGGGACTGGTAAAACTTTATTAACAAGAGGATATGCGGAGATGCATCCGGGCTATACCAGTATAGACTCTGAAGGGAATGAATATGATATAATGCCTGTAGTTTATATGGAATTACCAAATCCTTTTACACTTCAGGAATTTTATCAAACAATTATTGATGCTCTTGGAGCCCCGCGATTACCAGGTAAACAAACTACTGGCGATTTGAAAAAACAAGCATTCAAACTTATTAAAGATCAAGGAGTAGAAATGCTGATAATGGATGAAATGAATCATATATTAACATCTAGACATGTTAAACAGGAAGAAGCAATGGATGCTATCAAATATCTTGGCAATGTAACAAAAATTTCCCTTGTTTGTGTAGGAACACCTGCAGCGGGTAAATTAAGAACTTTAAACAATCAGTATTTTCGTAGATATATCCCTATTTTCCTTAACAGATTTGAAAAATGTAATCAGGAATTCTGCAATTTCTTAAATGAAATTGAGCAGCAAATTGTTCCTCCTAATTCCCTATATCTTGGTGATCCTTATCAAGGGCTTCCTGAACTACTTCATGAATTAAGTAGAGGACTTGTGGGGCTTCTAACACCTATTATTCAAGAAGCCTACAGTTTATTAGGATTATTTGATGAAGATATATCAAATTTGAGGGATGTAAATTTGACGGTAGATATTCTCATGCAAGCTTATGATAATATCATAGGAGATTTAGATCAAAGTGAACTAAATAAAGTATTATTGTCCCAGGATCAAGGTTCAAAGAAACCAGAAGAAATAGCGTGAAAGTTAAATTGATTTATCTGTCAGTTTCTGTACAGATTTTATTACAACAATAATAGATGTATTGATTTGTTTATATTAAGCACCTTCTGTGAACCGCCCCCTGTCAAGTAGACAGTGGAAAAATAAAAATTCCTTAATGACGTCAATCATTTAATTGGTTGACGTCATTTTTATGCTATCTGATTAATAAGATATTGCCTATATTCCATTGGAGTC
>JAEXSP010000045.1 GCA_023453795.1 Bacillota bacterium | reverse complement strand
ATTTACTGACTATGTAGTTGTGTATAAAACTGTTCGAATATGCTTTGTAATCTTTAAAAGCCAGTAACGATCCTGCCATAGGCAAATAATTGTTAAAAAACATAGCCAGCAGCATCGGCAGCATCATAACAAATAAAACCCAGTTTTTAAAAACATACTTGAAGAATCCGATATTACTTGTTCTTTTTGGAGCAACTTGATAATTGTTAACAATCCGAGTATTCTCCATTCTCCACCATCCTTTTGTTGTATAAAATTAATATAAAAAAACTTAAAATTAAATTTTGAACAAATTATGAACAATTTCATCTGTAGTTTAATTGTATAAATTTTAGACTTATCATTAAATGGAGCACGTTGTCTTATGGTGCAATATATTGCATATTTACAACTGCAAAATATTACAACAATATTTTACACCTTCTTGTCCATGCCTGATATAATCTGCCTTACAAGACATTCCCGCATGCCCATTTACCTAAATTTTGTTATAAATTAAGAACAATAATCAGCATATTCTTTGTGTATATGTAATACTAAGACTGCTTTTTAGAATCACGGTATTCCGTCGGCGTAACCCCCTCATACTTTTTAAACAGCTTTGAGAAGTAATGTGCATCCGGGATACCAACCATTTCTGCTATTTCATATGTCTTATACCTGATGTCTTTAAGCAATTCCTTGGATTTATTTATTCTTATTTCGTTAAGGTAGTCTACAAAATTTTTCCCCAATTCCTTTTTAAACAACCTGCTTATGTAATACGAGCTTACATAGATGCTCTGAGCTACCTCATTAAGTGTTATTTGCTCGTTATAATGTTCCTGTATAAAGTCTATTGCTTTCTGTAGGCCCAGCTTGATACTCTTCTTATTATAATTATTCACACGCGAAGTAACCTTTGCAGAGACCTCTTCAAGGATATCATTTAAATCCTTAATGTTTTCGCATTCTTCTATAAGCTTGTAAAGGTTGCTTATATCACCCCTTTCAGCATTGGTTTCACTATCTGCAGCCATGACAGATATCCTTATGCTGTTTATTGAGGATATTGTATTCCAATAGAAATTCTTGAAATATTCCTTATCAACTTTATTAAGTCCGCTGATATACTTGGAAATATCGTGAAGCTTACTTCTGACTGCAGCCTCATTCCCTGACTTAATAAAATCTATCAGTGATTTCTGATATTTTTCAAGTAGTGAATAGTCCTCATATTTATAGAAGTTTCCCAGGTCATTATAGAATATTACAGGACTGTTCTCTACATAGAATTTGTATTGCAAAGCCTCCAGGCATTCTTTTAATTTCGAAGGAAGCTCCAGTACATTTTTTCCTTCACTACTTATGGAAATGGTTATTGAAGTATCAAAACAGTTCTTTATTATCTCAAGTATATGTACACATTTGTCGTTAATTGTTTCTATCGTTTTTTCTTCAGGTATGAGTTTCTGCATAATAAACGCTACTTGTTTCGAATTGAGGGATATGCTGGAAACTTCAAACCTTTCCGAAAATGTCTCTTCAAAGGTATTAATTATCCCATATTGAAACAAATGCTTGTCATACTGGCTCGTATCCTCATCATTATCATCAATACTGCTCTCAGCAACTATTAGCAGGAAATCATCTATCTTCAGATTGAGCATACTCATCTTGTCCTGTATTTCCTGTTCATTTGTATTGATGCCATATATGATGTCATAAAAAAGCTTTTCTTTAAGGATTGGAATGTTCTGTTCAAAATGCGATTTAAGCTTCGACATCTCCTCAAGCCGCTGTTCATAGGCCTTTAGCTCTTTTACAGCTCGTCCGATAACAGTCGTCAGTTCACCCACCTTTGAGGGCTTAAGAATAAAGTCAAAGGCCCCCAGCTTTATTGCTTCCTGAACATATTCAAAGTCTCTGTAGCCTGTGAGGATGATTATCTTACATTCGGGAACTTTGTCTCGAATACGCCTGATCATAGCAAGTCCATCTACTTCCGGCATTCTTATGTCAGTAATGATGATGTCTGGAAGGAACTTATTGACAAGCTCGGTACCGTCATGACCGTCTGAAGCCTCCCCGCAGACTTCGCAATCATAATTACGCCAGTTTATTATATTTCGCAAGCCTTTTCTTATGATTGGTTCATCATCAATTATCAACACTTTGAACATAATAGCCCTCCTGTAATTCGCTTCTTAGAGGAATTGCAACAATAACCTTTGTGTATTTCCCGAATTGGCTCTCTATTTTTAATCCGTACTGCTCTCCGTAAAAAAGCTTGATTCTTCTGTTGACATTCTCAATACCAATGCTTTTACTCTTTTGCGTTGAAGAATTTTTGAAATAGGTGTCGTTATCTATAGACAGTTTTTTATTCAGCTCCTCAAGTTCTTCCTCTTTTATTCCTACACCATTATCAATGACTTCAATGACAATGCTCTCATCCTCAATTCTGGTATTCAGGTTGATTATTCCTTTATCCCTGCTCCTTTCTACTCCGTGGTAAACGGCATTTTCAATAAGAGGTTGAATCAACAGTCTTGGTATTTCTATTTTCAGCGTCTCAGGCTGAACATTTTTTACCATATCTATTCTATCCTCAAATCGTCTCTTAAGTAAAGAAATATATTTATCTGCATACGCAAATTCCTCTTCCAGGGGTATAAGCTTATTGCCTTTTCCCATGTTTACTTCCATCAGTGACGAAAGATCAGATACCGTGTCACTTATCTCAGGGACATTATTCAATTGGGCCATCCAGTTTATTGACTCAAGCGTATTAAAAAGGAAATGAGGATTAATCTGTGACTGAAGGGCTTTTATCTCAGCCTCTTTTCTGGTAATTTGCTCCCTGTATATCCAATTGACAAGATGATTCATTTCCTTAACCATCTTGTTAAAGGTCTTATGCAAGTAGCCAAGCTCATCCTTTCTATCGATCTCTATGTATGCACCGCTTTCACCTTTCTGAATCTTTTCCATTGCTTTTACCAGCCTATTTATTGGCTTAACTATATCGACAGCCATAAAAATGCTAAGTAAAGAAAGAATTATTACCGAAAGAAGACTTAATAAGATTATCCACTGCCTCAAAACTTTAATATCTTTATAGAGCACTTTCAATGGAATGTATGCTATTATTCCCCACCCGGGATCTTTCATTTTTATAAAGGATACAAGAGTATCCTGCCGGTTATCTATCAAATAGCCGCGCTGTCCTTTAATTGCCGCCATAAGACTTCTGTCATTCAAATATTCATTATTCGGATTCCTGCTGACGATCTGTGTATTTTCAGGAGTCATTACGGCAATATTCTGCATTCCTTCTGTTTCAAGGTCGCTGTATATTGATTCAACGAATTCCTTTTTGACCATTATTATCATCAGCCCGATTTCCTGCTCGAAATTGTCAATGTTATACATGGTTCTGGCAAGGAATATGTTATTTACTTTTTTATTTTTAATATCAAAATACCAGATTATTTTACCCTTAGCTTGTCTAGCTTTAGCAAGGATTTGGTTATAGGAAGGTATGATATCCCAAATACTTGCTCTGTTGCTGTTGTCTTCGGAATAATAATATCCTGTACTGCTTTTGAACAAGTCACTTGTATTATCCATGCTGTTTTTGGGAAGGTCACTGCTTGTAATTTGGCGGTTGTTAGGCATTATGCATATGTACTTTATTTCATTTCCCGACTTAATTACTCTTTTTTTAAGTATGTTTGTTATATCACTTCTTACTGCAAATTCTTGTTTAGAGTCCTTTTTTATACTCTCATTGTTAATCAGAGCACTATAAATCTGATTCTCATAAAGAAGGTTCTGTGATTCTTCAGTCAGACTGTTCACATAATCCTTAAGCCTCAGCTCCATTACCTGCAGGATGTCCTGAGTGTATTCGATTGATTTTTTTTCGATAATGTGCTCTGAAATCATATAACTCATCAAGCCGATAAAAATTAATGGCAATATTACCTGGATATTTAAAATAAGAAGTAGTTTTTGTTTTATAGGAAGATTTTTATATAGTTTTTTTACTTTTTTTAACAAAATAATGGGAAGCTTAACTTTATCGAAGATTCTGCTTATTTTAGCAGAATTGACGGTGCCTGTCTCATACATATAATCATCCTCTGTCTAATTATTACTTTCATTTTCCAATTCCGCAATCGCCCGGTTCCAAGCTTCTTCAGGAGTCATTGCAGGTACAAGGGCTCCAAGAACGCGCGGAAAATCGTCTACTATCTTATTCCATATCTTCCTGTTAACGAAGTTGTCCGGCGGACCAATCAGCTCTTTGGCATTTTTTAGAAGAACTTCTCCCTTTTTAGCCAGTCTGCAATAGTTTACATTATAACCGGTAATATCTACATTACTGTACATTCCGGTCTGTTCCGCAAAAAGAGCAGCAGACCTCTTTGAAGTCAAAACCTTTAAAAGCTTAATAGCGGCTTCTTTTTTTGCCGGATCGGAGGACGCCGCCTTGCTTATATAAAGGACACCATTCCCAAGCCCGTATATCAATGAATTATTACTCGCTTTACCTTCCTTAAAAGCCGGAAAAGGTATTATATCAACAAGTCCGTTTTGCCTGTCCTCTTCAGATACCCTGCCTATAAACCATGACCCCTGAACAATCATTGCCGCCTTTTTGTTTAAAAACAGGTAATCCCTGTCCTTACTGCTTAAATTATATGGTTTGTAGGGAAAAGCGCCAAGATTGTATAGTTCCTGCATATATTTCATCGCCTGGATATATGCAGGGTTAACTTTTCCATTCCTTATAGGATGCTGGATCGCATCCTTCCCTCCCAGCATTGCTGCAATGTTCTGATAGATGTAGGTTCCTTCAGCTGAACAATTATAAGCTATCGGTATGACATCATTTTGTTTGAAAATTTTAATAGCATCTTTTAATTCTTCATATGTAGTCGGAACTTTTACATTATAAACTTCGAACAGTCCTTTGTTAATAAACAACCCTTCATATATTTTTTCAAAGGGCAGCCCATAAATCCTTTTATTATATGTGGTATAGTCCCACATTTCACTGTTAAAGCTGTTCTTCCACTCATCATTATTAATGAGTATGTCAGTAAGATCTGCAACTTTATTTGCTTTGATTAATGCTTCAATATCAGACCCTGGCCATATATCGAATACATCCGGATCATTCCCGGAAACAAAATCAGTTTTTATCTTTGGCAGAAAATCTTCACCATACAATGATTCATTTATTACCTTTATATTAGGGTTATCCTCCATAAACTGGTCTAAAATCTTCTGCAAGGTGTCTGCTTTCGCATCTACTCCGCCCCAGCTGCTTATGAATCTAAGGGTAATCTTCTGATTTTTCTGATCATTATCGTCATAATTTTTCACAACAAACCTGTGCTGATCGGAGCAAGAAGCGTTTGTAGCAATAAGAAACATACAAACAAGTAATATGTAAAAAAGGTTTTTAATTTTGAACATGACTGCGCCTCACTTTGAAATGTTGGAATTGTTCCGAATTGCTTAGTAAATATGCTTGTAATCATCTAAAAATGATTATATCTCATTTCAAGGAATTTGAAAATATTAATTGGTAAAAGTGCTTATGTTGACAGCACAGGTACATTAAACCAAAAAATTCCCACCCTTTTTTATAGTGAGAGGGTGAGAATTTTTACTTTAAAGCTTCATTATTTTAGAACGATGCTGCCATCTACACAATCAACCATAACTTCACTTCCGGATTTATACTCTCCTTTAAGAAAAGCTTCAGCCAATTCATCTTCAATATGCTTTTGTATTACTCTTCTAAGCGGCCTTGCTCCATATTTTACATCGTAACCCTTATCAAGAATGAATTCTTTTGCTGCATCGGTAATGCTGAATCTCATTCCTTTAGCCTCAATATCAGATACAACCTCTTTCAGCATAAGCTCAACAATTTTTTGAAGTTGGTCCCTGTTGAGTTCTGTAAATACAATTATTTCATCAATTCTATTTAAAAACTCCGGTCTGAACGTTTCCTTCATTACTTCATTGATCCTGTTCTTCAATGCACTGTAGCCATCGCTTGAAAAACCAATTCCATTTGATTTCAGGCTGGTTCCTGCATTTGATGTCATAATGATTACCGTATTCTCGAAGCTTACGGTACGTCCATGGCTATCAGTAAGCCTTCCGTCCTCAAGAATCTGAAGAAGCATATTGAAAACATCAGGATGAGCCTTCTCGATTTCATCCATAAGAATAACCGAATATGGCTTTCTTCTTATTTTTTCAGTAAGCTGGCCGCCTTCATCATATCCTACGTATCCCGGAGGAGAGCCTATCAGCTTTGATACAGTATGCTTTTCCATATATTCTGACATATCAAGCCTTATCAGAGCTTCTTCGCTTTCAAACAGTTCACATGCCAATGCCCTGACAAGCTCAGTCTTACCGACGCCGGTCGGTCCGATAAATATAAATGAAGCAGGTTTCTTTTTTCTCCTGAATCCGGCACGATTCCTTCTTATTGCCTTCGCAACGCTTTTAACAGCCTCATCCTGTCCTATAACTCTTGAATGAATTCTTTCTTCAAGCGAAAGCAGCTTTGCAGCCTCAACTTCAGTGATTCTCTGTACGGGAATTTTTGTCCATGCCTCTATAACATAACACAAGTCTTCAATGGTTATTACCGCATCTTTATTGTGATCCTCAATATCCTTTATTCTTTCAAGCAGCTTGCATTCCCTTACTTTAAGATCAGCCGCCTTCTGATAATCCTCGATGGAATCAGCAGAAACAGCATACTCCTTATCCTCCTGAACCTTTTTAAGTTCCTGCTTCAGCGCTTCCAATTCTACGAGTCCTTCATTCTTCAAATTTGCTCGTGATCCGGCCTCATCTATTATATCAATAGCCTTGTCAGGCAGATACCTATCGGTAATATATCTTTCAGAAAGCATTACAGCCGTCTTAATTACCTCATCGGATATTTTTACCCTATGGTAATTTTCATAATAATCCTTTATTCCTTTGAGAATCTCTATAGAATCCTCTATTGAAGGTTCATCAACAATTACCGGCTGGAATCTTCTTTCAAGCGCAGTATCTTTTTCTATATGCTTTCTGTATTCATTCAGGGTTGTAGCGCCAATAACCTGTATTTCACCCCTTGAAAGGGCAGGCTTTAGTATGTTTGCCGCATTCATTGCACCTTCTGCTTCCCCGGCACCCATTATATTATGAAGCTCATCTATTACAAGTATTATATTTCCAAGCAGCTTAGCTTCTTCAATAATACCCTTCATTCTGCTTTCAAACTGACCCCTGAACTGAGTTCCGGCAACAATACCTGTCAGATCAAGCAGATAAACTTCCGAATTAAGAAGTTTCGCAGGCACCTGCTTATTTGCTATTCTCACAGCCAGCCCTTCTGCAATAGCTGTTTTACCTACTCCCGGCTCACCTATCAAAACAGGATTATTTTTTGTTCTCCTGTTTAGTATTTGAATCACTCTGTCTATCTCTCTGTTTCTTCCTATGACACGGTCAAGCTTATCTTCCTTTGCCTGATCAGTAAGATTAGTGCCGTAGGTATCAAGATATTTCTTCTTTTTACCCGACTTTTTCTCCTGCGTTTTTGTCCGAGTATTATTCTTACTGTCCTTTTCTTCCGGCAGTTCCTTTTGTTCGTTTGGAGCCTCCTGCCCTTCTGGGTTCTTAGAGAATGCCTTGTTTATAAAATTAAAAAAAGGATTTCCCTGATTCTGTGGAGTTGGATTAGCCATGATTGCATTATTATTGAGATTGTCCGAATCTATATTTTCAAACATATTGCCTACCTGCTTATTAAGATTGTCAAGTTCTTCCTCTGACATTCCCGTTTGTTCAAGCAGCTGGTTTATAGGCTGTATTCCCTGTTTTTTGGCACATGAAAGGCAAAGGCCCTCCTGAGTCTGCTTATTGTCTACTATCTTTGTTATAAAAACAACTGCTAGATTTTCTTTGCACATAGAACATATCATCATTTTATCATCTCCTTTACCTCGTATAGGTTAGGGTTATAAGCTTATTTTCTCTTTTAAAGAGGCTTAATGGTATATTTCAATTTATATTTATTCTATGACTGCTTTCTCTAAAATACAATATTCAGTTCTTTATTTACCACCCAATACCTTTTTCAAATCTTCTGCTAGTTATAGATTTAACTGTTGTTATAGTATAACACATAAACATATGTCCGGTCTAACCAATACATATTGCATTTGAGCAAAATCAATCGAATAAATTAATTTAATTTTCTCAAGCTGTTTATTAATCTGTTTTGCTAGTGCTATTACCATTTCCCGCACCGAAGGAAAATATTCCAAATAAACATAAATCCCTGATTCTTAAATACATAAAAAAATCTTAAAGCGGCAGCCTTAAGATTCTTCTTATAAATTATGTAGAATAATAACCTAAACGAACAGCTTGATAATCGTTACTACCAAAGCACCTAAAACCGCTGTAATAGGCAGAGTTAACAACCATGCCCAAGCTATGTTTTTTGCAAGACCCCATCTGACGGAGGACAAACGTTTTGAAGCCCCAACACCCATTACACCAGTGGTTATAATGTGTGTTGTACTTACAGGAGCTCCTATTCTTGTCATTGTTTCTATTACTACAGCTGCTCCGGTTTGAGCCGCAAAGCCCTGGATAGGTTGAATCTTAATCATATTCATTCCTACGGTCTTTATGATTTTCCACCCACCTATGGAAGTCCCGATTGCCATTGCAAGGGCACAGCAGCCTATGACCCAAAACTGTACTCCGGTATGTCCATTATTGTGGTTTGTAATAATCAAAGCAAGAGTTATAATTCCCATCGACTTCTGAGCGTCATTGTTTCCATGTGAAAACGACATAAATATTGCAGACAGAATCTGAAGTTTAGAAAACCATTTATTGACTGTTCTTTGTGATAATGGCTTAAGCAGTACGAAAAGCAGTTTCATAATGAAGAAGCCAAGAACAAAACCTATAATCGGGGAGGTCAGAAGAGGAATTATAACCTTTTCAACCACTCCGCCCCATTTTACCACATGAAATCCTGAAGTATATGCAATCGAAGCACCAATGATGCTTCCGAACAAAGCATGTGAAGAACTGCTTGGTATACCGAAATACCATGTCACCAAGTTCCATATTATGGCGGATATCAAAGCGGCCACCAAAACATATACATCAATATTGCTGTTTTGTACGATATCATTTGCAACTGTACCCGCAACTTTCTGATTTGCGAGAGCACCGATGAAATTAAATATCGCAGCTAAAATCAAGGCTAAAGCCGGCGAAAGCGCCCTTGTCGATATCGTCGTAGCTATTGAATTGGCCGTATCATGAAAACCATTAATAAAATCGAATGAAAGCGCCAGAATTACAATAACAACTACAATAAAAGGTATATCAGGCATGCTTCATAACAACCCCTTCTACAATATTTGCTACATCCTCGCAAGCATCAAGGGTGTTTTCAAGATATTCAAATATTTCTTTCCATTTGATAACCTCAAGAGCATCTTTTTCAGTAACAAACAGGTTTGTTATAGAGCTTCTGTATATCTCATCGCCTTCATTTTCAAGTCTGTTTATTTCAATGATCTTAGTCTTCAAATCTGTACTTTTCTTCATGCTTTTAAGTTCTTCCATTACACCGGCAAGTTCTTTAGTGCAAGCAACAATAAGTTTAGCCAGTTTCACCGCATCAGGGCGTATTTTTGTCACATTGAACATGTTAAACCTGTGTGCTGTAGATTCTATAGAATCGGTTATATTGTCCATTTCCTTTGCAATAACGTGTATGTCCTCCCTGTCTATAGGAGTAACAAAGGATCTGTTAAGCTGCTTTAATATTTTATGTACCTGTCGGTCGCATTCATGTTCAACTTCCTCGATTGACTTAACCTTTCCGTTAACATCCGTATAGTTAGTCATTAAATCCTCCAGCAGTTCGGCTGCCCTGCCGCTGATTTTTGCGGTTTCGACAAACATATCGAAAAATAAATCGTCCTTTTTAGAAAAACTGAACAAAGCATTCCCTTCTTCCGTTAATTTAATTTCTTGTCCATCAACGATTATATATTATTGTTAAGTAATGTACAATAAAACTTAACATAGAATTAACAATCAAGTATCCCTTTTTCCTTAAAATTCGTCAAAATCAGCCTGTCACAGCGGATTAAGCACAGACACAGGTTTTGCCCTTCATTTGGGAATACCACTACAAAAAACAAAACCCCTGAGGGATTGCGCAAAAAATCCCCGGGGCAGTATACGAATATTCATTTAACATTTACACTTAAGTCGGAAATATTATATGCCACTCAAGCTTTTATTATCCGCCGATAATCTTTTTTAAAAACATACCTGTATAGGATTCTTCTACCTTTACTACCTCTTCGGGGGTTCCGGCCGCAACCACGCTGCCGCCTTTATTTCCCCCCTCCGGGCCAAGGTCTATTATATAGTCGCTGGTTTTTATAACATCAAGATTATGCTCGATTACAACGACAGTATTCCCGGCATCAACCAACCTCTGAAGTATGTCAATAAGCTTGTGAACATCTGCAATATGAAGACCTGTTGTTGGTTCATCAAGTATATACATCGTTTTTCCGGTACTTCTTTTTGACAGTTCCGTGGCAAGCTTAACCCTTTGGGCTTCTCCACCGGAAAGAGTGTTTGAGGGCTGTCCAACCTTGATGTATCCCAGACCAACATCGTATAAGGTCTGCAATTTCCTTTGAATTTTCGGTATATTTTTGAAAAACTCAAGAGCATCCTCAACAGTCATATCAAGTACATCAGCAATGCTTTTACCCTTGTATTTGACCTCCAAAGTTTCTCTATTGTATCTCTTCCCTTTGCATACCTCACAAGGTACATAAACGTCAGGTAAAAAATGCATTTCTATTTTAATTATACCGTCGCCGCTGCAGGCTTCACACCTGCCGCCCTTGACATTGAAGCTGAATCTTCCGTTCTTGTAACCTTTCATTTTTGCTTCAGTAGTAGAAGCAAAGACTTCCCTGATCAGGTCAAACAACCCCGTATAGGTAGCAGGATTTGATCTCGGTGTTCTTCCGATAGGCGACTGGTCTATGTCAATGACCTTATCAAGCTGCTCAATCCCCTTTATTGTTTTATGCTTGCCTGCTCTGGTCCTTGCATTGTTTAATTCCGCCGCGAGTTTTTTATACAGAATCTCATTAACCAATGAGCTCTTTCCTGAACCGGAAACTCCGGTCACGCTGGTAAATACGCCCAAGGGGATTTTAACATCAATATTCTTCAAATTATTCTCTCCTGCTCCGATCACTTCAATCCATTTCCCGTTCGGAGCACGTCTTTTTGCAGGAACTTCGATTCTCTTTTTCCCGCTAAGGTACAAACCTGTCAGGGAATCCTCAGAGTCCTTAATCTCTTCAATCGTGCCTTCTGCTACAATATTGCCTCCATGTATGCCGGGACCCGGGCCCATATCAATAATATAATCCGCAGCATACATTGTGTCTTCGTCGTGCTCTACAACTATTAAAGTATTTCCGAGATCCCTTAGTCTTTTTAATGTCTGCAGCAATCGGTCGTTATCCCTCTGATGAAGTCCTATGCTGGGCTCGTCAAGAATATAAAGCACACCCATAAGCCCGGAGCCGATTTGAGTTGCAAGCCTGATTCTCTGAGCCTCTCCGCCCGAAAGTGTTCCTGCAGAACGTGAAAGAGTCAGATAGTCCAAGCCGACATCAACTAAAAAGCCAAGTCTGCAGTTTATTTCTTTGAGTATCTGGTGAGCTATCATTTTATGGCGTTCACTAAGGTTGATATTCTGAAAAAACAATTTTGCATCAGAAACAGGCATAGAACTTATTTCGTTTACATTCTTGTCTCCTATGGTAACGGCAAGACTTTCCTTCTTCAATCTGGCTCCTTTGCAGTCAGGACACGGGTTGCTGCTCATAAACTCTTCATAATACTGCTTCATGCCATCAGACTGAGTCTCCCTGTAACGCCTTTCAATACTGGTGATTATCCCTTCAAAGGCAGTCATGAAGGATCCGCTTCCATATTCCTTATCATAAACAACTTTTATTTTTTCACCTTTAGTGCCGTACAATATTATATCAAGGACACTGGCGGGAAGTTTCTCCACAGGGGTGTCCAGTTTAAACCCATAGTGCTTTGCAAGAGCATTTAGATACATCCTTGAGTAGCCATCCTGATTTTCAACATTCCATCCGGATACCTTAATTGCTCCTTCTGCCAATGATTTTGATCTGTCGGGTATTATAAGGTCAGGGTCAATCTTGAGAAGGGTACCCAATCCGCCGCAGGTCGGACAGGCGCCGAAGGGATTGTTAAAGGAAAACATCCTTGGCGATAATTCCTCTATGCTGATGCCGCAGTCACTGCACGCAAAGTTCTGACTGAACATCAATTCTTCCTTTCCAATAACATCGACAACCAGAATTCCGCTGCTTAGGTGAAGTACCGTTTCTATTGAATCCGCAAGCCTTTTTTGGATATCCGGTTTGATAATAAGCCTGTCCACTACAATTTCAAGAGTATGCTTCTTATTCTTATCGAGAGTTATCTCATCATTGATGTCCATTACCTCTCCGTCGACTCTTATCCTTACATAGCCACTTTTCCTTGCATCTTCTATAAGCTTGTGGTATTCGCCCTTTCTCCCGCGGACGACAGGAGCAAGCAGCTGTATTCTGGTACCTTCCTCAAGGTTCATGATATTATCAACCATCTGATCTACCGTCTGCTGTGATATCTCCTTGCCGCATATATGACAGTGCGGAACACCGATCCTGGCAAAGAGCAGCCTTAAATAATCATGAATTTCAGTTACCGTGCCTACTGTAGAACGAGGATTTCTGCTTGTCGTTTTTTGATCTATTGAAATGGCAGGCGAAAGCCCATCTATATAATCAACATCCGGTTTTTCCATCTGTCCGAGGAACATTCTTGCATAGGCTGAAAGTGATTCCACATATCGTCTCTGCCCTTCGGCATATATTGTATCGAAGGCAAGAGAAGACTTACCGGAACCGCTAAGGCCTGTTATTACAACAAACTTATCTCTTGGAATTTCCACATCTATATTCTTTAGGTTATGTTCTCTGGCACCCTTTATATATATGTTGTCTCTAAGCATAATTACACTCCTAATAATAGTTTCATTCAGGGCTATAGTAAATTAAAGCTAACTGCATCACTCAACTTAGTTAACAATTGACAATGTACAGTTGAAAACTTTTATTCTACCTTGCCCCGTTACTATTATACCAAACTGTTTCAAAAAATCAAACATTTGTTCGAGAAGTTTTTTGCTCCCGGTAGTTAACGTCCCGGTAGTTAGAAACATATGGATAGTATTCCATGATCGTATCGAAAGCAGACCTTCAAATCACGCCTTTTGCAATATATTTAAAATATCTTTTTTAATATGATTGAACTCTGCTGTTGTTATAACCCCGCTATCTCTTTCCCCGGGCAGATCGACCTTAATCTCACTCTTTACCGTCGCAGGTCTCCCCGATAGGACGTATATCCTGTCCGACAAGTATATGGCCTCTTCAACATCATGCGTGATAAGCAGAACCGATGCATTAAGCTCCTTAAGAACGCCCAACAGCCAATTGTGCATTTTAGCCCTTGTAATTGCGTCCAACCCGGCAAACGGTTCATCAAGCAGCATGATATCCTTTGAAAACATATATGTCCTCATCAATGCAGCCCTTTGCTTCATTCCTCCTGAAAGCTGGAAAGGATATTTGTTCTCGAAGCCCTCAAGCCCGAACACTTTGAAATAGCCTTCTACTGCCTCGCGAGCCTTCATTTTGCTTTCACCCTTAATGATCAGGGGCAGGCAAACATTATCTATGATCCTTTTCCAAGGCAGCAGCAAATCCTTTTGGTACATATAACTTACACGGCCCGTCCTGCCCGTGAAATCCAGTCCGTCAATGAAGACCTTACCCGCGTCAGGCGTAACAAGACCGGAAATTATATTGAAAATTGTACTTTTCCCGCTGCCGCTCAGACCCATTAGTGATACAAATTCCTTTTCACCTACGGAAAGAGATACATCGTCAATGACCCTTGTGTCCTCAAAGGACTTTTTAATATTTTTTATAACCAGCTTTTCTGTTTTATTTCGGCAGGAATTCATTCGTAAATGCCTCTTTTGCATCAAGTTTCTTTTTCATAAGCTTATGCGAAAACATCCAGTTACTGTAATTTTCCCATATTTCCAGCTTCATTTCGCCCCATCTCTTTGTACCGGACATATATTCTTTAGCAAGATATTTCTGGCTGGCTACGGCTATTTTCTCATCGGTATCAGGAGCATTTTTAACTAACATGCCGGCAGCAGCCTCAGGATGGTCAATCGCATATTTATAGCCTTTTGCTGTTGCAGCCAGAAAGCTTTTGACCAGTTCAGGGTCATTTTTTATGACCTTTTCGTTCGTAATGATTACAGGAGTATAGAAGTCGAGATCAGGGTCAACCTCTTGAAGCTTAATAAAGTTTATAGGGAAATTTTTTATTCCGGCCGCTACACCATCCCACCCGTAAAAAATCCAGGAAAAATCTACATCCCTTTGCACGCTTGAAAAGAAATCCGCATCACCTATATTTACATTCTTCAATTTGGAATAATCTGCACCATACTTATGCATCAAGCCCTTTAGCATAGCTTCTTCCATAGGCGAACCCCATCCTCCGTACCTTTTGCCTTCAAAGTCCTTCGGAGTCTTTATTTTCTTGCCGACGGGAGAAGCAAAGCCCGAGGTATTATGCTGGATGATTGCTGCAATAGCCTTTACCGGCAAAGGGTTATCTGCTGTTCTGGCATATGTAACCTGTTCCTGGTAGCTTATTCCGAATTCACCTTTTCCGGCTGCTATCAGGTCTGCACTTCCCCCTTCTGCAGGCTGTATAATATCAACATCAAGGCCTTTATCCTTGTAATACCCTTTTTCCTTTGCCGCATACAATCCCGTATGATTTGTATTTGGCACCCAATCAAGCAATACAGTAACCTTTTTCAGCTTCTTGCCGGCAGTCTCTTTTTTTGATGTGCAGCCCGAAATAACAGACGCTGCCAGTGCTAATATTGTTAAAAATATAATTATTCTCTTAAACAATTTGATTTCCTCCCTGTTTACGATCCATATTTCTGTTCCATGGCATAAAAATGTACTGCAAAATTGAAATTAACTTAAAAAGCAGCATACTTAAAATAACAATAATCAATACTTCTGCAAAAACCCTGTCCACCAGAAATGAACGCTTTGCATTAATCATCAGGAGCCCCAGGCCTTCCGACCCTCCAAGCCATTCCCCTATTACCGCCCCCATAATACTGTATGTAGCTGCAATACGAACGCCGGAAAAAAAGTTAACCATTGCAGCAGGAAATTTTACCAACCTGAAAATTTGTAATCTGCCGGCTCCCATTGATTTCATCAGATTGAGCAAATCCGTGTCTGTTGAGCCAAGTCCGTCCAACAAGCTGACTACAATCGGAAAAAAGCAGACCAGGACTACGACGATGATTTTTGGCAAGGCTCCGAATCCAAACCATAAAACGAACAATGGTGCAAGCGCAATGACAGGTATCGTTTGCGAGACTATCAACAATGGATAAACGGCTTTATATAGCAGCTTAAAACTATCCATAAGAATTGCCAGAACCATTGAAAATATGATACTTATCAAAAATCCGGCAAGCGCTTCGTATAATGTAACCATGATATCATTTTTAATTTTCGGGGCAATATTGACTGCGGTTTTCAATACGTCTGTCGGTGAGGGCAATATAAACCTTTGAACCATTCCGGCATCTACAACCAATTGCCATATAGCAAGTAAAACAAGGAGAAAGGTAACAGGAATAACCTTATTTCCGATACTTCCCGATTTTTTCATCCATTGTCACACCTTCCGGTTTGTAATCGATCTTAACTACTGAAACAATACGATTTGCTCCTTCACTTACACAGATTTCCTGGGACTTCTTCACTATATCAAGAAGCTCATCCAGTTCTCCCTCCATTGTAGTCTCCATAGGCCCGACCTCATAATTGACGCCGCATGAAGCAATATATTCAATAACCTTGTCAACCACAGGGTACAAATTCTTTTCCTCAACATTGGGAATTATCTGAAGACTTACATTAACTAACGGCATGAACCGCACCTCCCCTCAAATTCTTTTGAAATGATGTCCCCAAAATCCGTAAAGGGGACCGCAGCTATTCCATTTTTACTGCAATACTTGTACAAGCTGCCTTTTGCATAAACTTTATCGGCTTTCCCCGCAGGACAGGTATCCGAATATCCATCCCCAATATATATGATCCGGCTGTCCTCTGTTTCTAATTTTTCCATCAGACCGGATTTGCATGTTCCGCATTTCCCGCATGACGGATTCAGAAAAGGGCTTTCAATAGTAAAACCTTTATTCTCATCGTATATCAATTTATTCGAATAAAACTTCACATCGATGCCATGTTTTTTTAAAATCCTTTCTATGCTGAAGTCATACCCGTCGCTCAAAATAAAGACTTTACAGCAGTACTTTCCGCATATTGAAAGAAATTCCTTGAAAAATTCATCGATCTCGATGGAGTAAAGCAACTTCTCCATAGCCTCTACATCTGCCGAAAATAATTCAAAGGTTCTTTGGGCACATTCAACGGTAGAAATCTTTTTCTCCTCCCAAAGCCTGTTTATTTCCTCCCAGCCGTCTTTGGCAAATGCTTTCACCATAGCGTAGCAGGTATCATTTTTAGTAATTGTTCCATCGAAATCAATAAAATATGTCGTGTTCATTATTTCCCCCAAACACCCACCAACTCCCTTGAAGCACCCTGTATATCGTCTTTTCCCAGAACTGCGGAAATCAAAGATATTCCCTTTGCTCCCGCAGCCTTAACCTCGGATAAGTTGGATATTCCGATACCGCCGATGCCCACAACAGGAATCGAAACGCCTTTAACTATCCTTCCCAGGTTATCAATGCCTATCGGACTGACCGCATCAAGCTTGCTTCCGGTTGGGTATACGGGACCTGCGCCAAGGTAGTCAGCACCGTTTTTTTCACCATATACCGCTTCATCTATACTTGATACGGAATACCCCAGTATTTTCTCTTTACCGAGAAGCTTCCTTGCAACCTCAAGAGGCAGGTCGCTTTGTCCGATATGGAGACCGTCAGCATCCGCCGAAATAGCTATATCAAGCCTGTCATTTATAATCAAGGGAACATTATAATGCTTTGTAAGCACTTTCATTTTAACCGCAATATTGTAAAAGTCCAGGGTGGAAATATCTTTTTCTCTTAGCTGTACCAGGGTTACACCGCCCTTAATGGCTTCTTCAACAGCTTTGAACAAATCCCTTCCCTTCAGAATACCCCTGTCGGTAACCAGATAAAGCTTATAATCTACAGACATCTGATCTTCCCCCTATTTAAAATATCTTCTTCACTTAAACAGTAAATCGAATCAAACAGTTTCACCCTGAAACTCCCCGGAAGAACTGAACCAACAGATTCTGCTGCCATTTCTCCTGCAAGGCTCATAGCAAGAATAGACGCTGAAGCCGATATGAACATATCTCTCTGAACTCCTGCCGCTGCGGCTGTAAGAGCCCCTGCCATACATCCTGCTCCTGTAACCAGAGTAAGCATAGATGTTCCGTTGTCAATAAGGCAAGTGCGTTTCCCATCTGTAATAATATCTGTTTTGCCTGTTGCCGCAACAACAGTATTAAATCTTACAGCAAGCGACGTGCAGGCCTCAACAGCCCCATCCCCGTCATCAATCGAATCCACACCTCTCACCTTGCCTGAGAATCCCGCCAATGCCTTTATTTCTCCAATGTTGCCCTTGATTATGGATATTCTTCCGCAGTCAAACAGCTTATTGACGATTTCGGTCTTCCGGCTGATAGCACCACAGGCAACCGGATCCAGAACAACAGGTTTGTTCAGCTCCGCAGCCCTTTTTACTGCAAGAACGGACGCCTCTTCCTGCTCCCTGGTGAGTGTTCCGATATTGATATACAAGGCAGAAATCAGGCCCACAAATTCCTCAACCTCTTCTTTCGCCTCACACATGGCCGGAGATGCACCAAAACACAAAAGTATATTTGCACAGTCATTGATAGTAACATAATTCGTTATTGCCTGCACTAACGGAGTCTTTTGCCTCACATCTTTTAAAACCTCAGTTATTTTATTCAGCATACTTATTTTCTCTCCTCATTTTCCTTTTACTGTTCATCCTGAATTCCTGCTTTCCTGTACAAGCTGTAGAAATGATTTGTAGGCCCGACTCCATGTCCCAATTCTATAGAATGTTCAATGGCGCCGTTTATGTAATCCTTTGCCAGCCTTACTGCTTCAAGGACGGTATTGCCTTTTGCAATGTTCGCAGTTATGGCCGAAGAAAATGTACAGCCCGTCCCATGAGTATTTTTTGTATTAATCCTGACACCTTTAATATGAGTGAATTCTTTTCCGTCATAAAAAACATCCTGCGCATCTCCGGTCAGATGACCGCCCTTTACAACTACATTTTGGGCACCTAATGCATGTATTTTTACTGCAGCCTTTTCCATCTGTTCCACTGTCTCAATGCTATCTCCGGTTATAACCTCTGCCTCATATAAATTGGGCGTAACGACCAAAGCAAGCGGGAATAATTCTTTTATGAGCTCGTCGCGGGATTCCGGTCTTAGGAGGTGATAACCGCTTTTGGAAACCATTACTGTGTCCAGAACTATATTTGCTACTTTGTTTTTTCTGAGACAATCCGCGATTGCATCAATAATCTCAATACTTGAAACCATACCTATTTTAACGGCATGAATGTCAATATCCTCATAAAGGCAATCGATTTGCCCCCTCACTATTTCAACATCCATTTCCCTGATGCTTGATACTCCTTTTGTATTTTGCGCAGTAACGGCAGTAATGACGCTCATCCCATAAGTACCCAGCGCACAAAATGTTTTCAGATCTGCCTGAATACCTGCGCCTCCACAGGAATCGGAACCGGCTATTGTTAAAACGTTTTTCATATTTATACCTCCTTGCTTATTATTTGCGGAGTTCCGGCATGAAAAAACGCCTACCTGAAAAGGTAAGCGTGTAAGTTCTGTTATATTTATTTCGCTTCCCTCCGGTGGTTCTGACCACATCAGGTTCAAAGGGTTAAGATTTATCTTTCTCAGCCTTACGGCACCCCCAGCTTTACTATTAAGTTTCCTGAGTCGAATTATACAACACCTTATGTTGATTGTAAAGACATTGTTTATTTCTGGTTGAGCTTCTTTCTAAGCTCAATGACCTTATCCCTAAGTTCTGCTGCCCGCTCAAACTGCAAGTCTGCGGCCGCACTCCGCATCTCCTTCATGAGTTTTTCAACAAGCTTTTGAATATCTTCTTTACTGATATTATCCGTTTTAACTGCTGCGTCGTACTTGGCACTGTCTTCAGCCACCTTTGTCGATTCAATTAAGTCTCTTACACTCTTCTTTATTGATTTTGGAGTAATCCCATGTTCAGTGTTGTAATCCATTTGAATTTTTCTTCTTCTGTTGGTCTCACTGATAGCCCTTTCCATCGAGCCGGTTACAGTATCTGCATACATTATAACTTTTCCCTCTACATTTCTTGCCGCTCTTCCTATAGTTTGTATCAAAGAGGTTTCTGATCTCAGGAAGCCTTCCTTATCGGCATCCAGTATGGCTACAAGAGAAACCTCCGGAAGATCAAGCCCTTCTCGAAGAAGGTTTATTCCGACAAGTACATCAAAGGTTCCAATACGCAAGTCCCGGATTATTTCCGTTCTTTCAATGGTATCAACACTGTAATGAATATATTTTACTTTAATGTCCAATTCCTTAAAATAATCTGTAAGATCCTCTGCCATCTTTCTGGTAAGAGTGACTACAAGAGTTCTTTGGTTCAATTTGACTCTATCGTTTATTTCCCCTATAAGGTCATCTATCTGCCCCTTGACCGGTTTTACAACAATTTCGGGATCGATCAGGCCGGTAGGTCTGATAATCTGTTCCACAATCTGCGACGAATGCTCTTTTTCGTATTTGGCAGGAGTGGCACTTACGTATACAACCTGATTAACCTTCTGTTCAAACTCTTCAAACTTAAGGGGCCTGTTGTCAAAAGCAGAGGGCAGCCGGAAGCCGAAATCCACAAGAGATCCCTTTCTTGCTCTGTCTCCGTTGTACATGGCTCCTACCTGAGGTACCGTAACATGCGATTCGTCGATAATAATAAGATAGTCATCAGGAAAATAATCCATAAGTGTAAAAGGCGCGCTTCCCGGAGTTCTTCCGCTAATATGCCTCGAATAATTCTCAATACCCTGGCAGAAGCCAACCTCCTGCATCATCTCAAGATCGTACCTTGTCCTTTGCTCCAGTCTTTGAGCCTCCAACAGCTTGTCATTGTCTCTCAATTCCTTTAATCGCAGCTCTAATTCCTGTTCAATGGTATGAAATGCTTTTTTCATTTTGTCGCCGGTAGTAGCATAGTGAGAAGCAGGGAAAATAGCAGCATGCGACCTGACTCCCAATATTTCCCCTGTCAGGAAATCAACTTCAGTGATCCTCTCAATCTCATCTCCAAAAAACTCAACCCTCAATACCTTCTCAGATTCATCAGACGGAAATATTTCCAAAACATCCCCCCTGACCCTGAACCTGCTTCTTCTGAAATCTATCTCATTTCGTTCGTATTGAAGGTTAACAAGCTTCTTTATAACATCATCCCTGTCCTTTTGCATTCCCGGTCTCAGAGAAATCATGAGTTCAGTATAGTCTTCCGGGTCTCCCAAGCCATATATACAAGAAACGCTGGCAACTATTATGACATCTCTTCTTTCAAAAAGAGCAGCTGTTGCCGAATGCCTCAACCTGTCAATCTCGTCGTTGATAGACGAGTCCTTCTCTATATAAGTATCTGTTGCGGGTATGTACGCTTCAGGCTGGTAATAATCATAATAGCTTACAAAATACTCTACCAGGTTATCGGGGAAATACTCCTTGAACTCGCTGCACAGCTGAGCGGCCAGAGTCTTGTTATGAGCTATGATCAATGTAGGCTTTTGGACTCTTTCAATGATATTTGCCATAGTAAACGTCTTGCCGGAACCGGTAACGCCTAAAAGCGTCTGGTGCTTATACCCTCTATTAATTCCACGCACTAGATCATCAATCGCCTTGGGTTGATCGCCGCATGGCTTATATTCCGAAACAATTCTAAAATCAGGCATAAAATCCTCCTACTTAACTTCTGTATAACCCAATTATAACATAAAGAAAAATAAAATCAAACATACGTTCTCGGATAATAAAAAAAGACAAACGGATTAATTCCGATTGCCCTCTTTTACAATTAAAATAAGTCTGTACATATCAAGACGCTGTCTCTTCCTTACTACGGTGCCGCTCATCAACAATAAGCCGGTGAAGGAGATATTCTCCAAAACCCACAACGAGTCCCGCCAGCAACGCTCCAAGAACAGTCATATAAACGCCTGTGAAAAAGTACTTGGAGAAATAAACAACAATAGCAGCTACAACTATATCAGCAACCGCAGAAACGCCCGAACCTGTTCTTTTCAGCAGCAATGCATCCAGCATATACCCTACAATGCCGATAAAAAAACCTATATATATAATGTGCCAGGAACTGCTGTAACCTATTACCGGAGATAATGCATCTGCCAGAAAAACTGCTCCGGGACACAAAAGTAATTTTAATAACAAGTTAACCATGATATCCTCCATCGAGTAAGAAATCTTGATACTTATTATAGTTTTTACATTAGTAAATTTTTTATTCTTAGCCACCAATTGAACATTTTTATTTCTATTTTCGCTTCTTAAGGAGTTTTCTTGAACCCCTATGAATGTTAAAATATAAAAGGGAGAAATACCACTATGATAAATAATAACGTTAACTGTATTAAATGCAAATATTTTTATGTAACATGGGATAAGAACTTTCCTAAGGGCTGCAGGTTTTTTGGGTTTAAGTCAGCCACCATGCCCTCAAATACCGTTAAAGAAGCAACCGGCTCAAGCTGTACCAACTTCGAGCAAAAGAAATAAATTTTCTCCGGTACTCTACTTTTATGAATGGCAGGTGTCTCAATGGGAAAAGAGATAGAAAGAAAGTATCTGGTCAAAAGCACTGAATACAGGCAAAGTGCTATCGGTAGCAAATACATGCAAGGTTATTTATCAACCAATAGCGAATGTGTTGTACGGGTAAGGATTTGTGAAGAACGGGGTTATATCACTATAAAAAGCAAGGCTGTAGGATTAACAAAATCTGAATATGAATATGAAATACCCTATAAAGATGCATTTGAACTTTTGCAAACCTTGTGCATGAAGCCGATAATAGAAAAAACAAGGTATCGTTATCCCTATGCAGGCCACACCTGGGAGATAGACGAATTCTACGGTGAAAACGAGGGCTTGATAATTGCAGAAGTCGAGCTTAAAAATGAAAATGAGGAACTCATTCTTCCTGACTGGATTGGAAATGAAGTTACGCTCGACTACCGGTATCAAAATTCGAACCTGGCCAAAAACCCTTATAAAAACTGGTCTTGTACTTAGGTGCAAAATTCACAGCCAACAGAATTGAATTACCTATTGCAGGTCAATATCTTCGAGCCTTTTAGGCATTTGAATATTTGGGTCCTCCAAGGTGCCTCCGTTTGATTTAATAATCTGAGCAGCCTTATCAGGGTTGTCTGTTTGAATAATCAATCTGCAATTAAAATCTGCTATCTCATCGAATGTTCCAATTCCGCTTACCATAGGGCTTGCAGCAGTAAGAGGGCCTTTGCTCCTATCTACAGCAGTCATTCCCGATTTTAGAACCAATCCGGATAAACTCGGTGACGCCTCTGTTCCCGGTAGATTTGTCTGAACATTTCTTTCATTAATATAGTGGTCATTAAGATCTATTACAGAATTCTCAAACCCGGATTTTTTTAATTTTTCAAGCGTTTCTTTAGCAGTCTTTACATTAGCGAAAAAACCAACAATTTTTTTCATTAACATTCCTCCAGCTAAAAGTTTTAGTATATTTATTATTTTCCAGAGCACATCCTGTTATTCATCTGCTTGAATTGACATACTAAAACAAAGGGATTATAATTGCTTAAAATATCCCAGTATTATTAAAAAGATTAAGGATACTCAAATGCAGAAAATCAAATTGCTTTTTAAATTATTTCAAATCTTTTTTAAGATAGGCTCATTTACTTTTGGCGGCGGCTTGGCTATGCTTCCCTTGATTCAAAAGGAGGTCGTGGTTAAATATAAGTGGGTAGACGAAGATGAAATTGTCGATATTTTTGCCATGTCTCAGTCTGTCCCGGGGGTTATAGCGGTAAATACAGCCATATTCATAGGCAACAAGAAAGCTGGCGTGTTTGGGGCTATTGCTGCAGTACTCGGCGTAGTTCTTCCTGCTTTTATTTCTATTCTACTCGTGATATCTGTTTTATCAAGTTTCAGAGGGAACGTTTATGTAGAAAAAGCTTTTACAGGCATAAGGGCTGCATCAGCCGCACTTATACTCCTGGCTGGCATACAACTCGGCAAATCCTCCATAAAGGGCAAGCAAGGGTATATTATTATGCTTGTTTCTCTGCTTGCAATTGTAATTTTCAATATTAATGCGTTATGGGCAATTGTCTTCGGGGGCGGAGCGGGTTTTGTGCTATACCTTTTTAACAGGAGGAAAAAGTAATGTTTGTACTCTACAAGCTTTTCTATATATTTTTTAAAATAGGCTTATGCAGCTTCGGCGGGGGTTATGTAATACTATCAGCCATTTATCAGGAAATAGGCTCACTCCATTCCATGACGGCACATGAATTTTCGGATATCGTGGCGATATCCAATATGACTCCCGGCCCGATTGCAATAAACGCAGCAACCTACGTAGGTTTTAAAACCGGCGGCTTCTGGGGAGCTATTGTAGCGACTATAGCAGTTATTGTGCCATCCTTTATAATCGTTCTTATAGTATCTGCTTTTTTCAGTAAATTTAAAAACAGCCGGATCGTTCAAGCTCTGTTATCCGGTATAAGGCCGGCAACGGTCGGAATGATAGGGTCAGCTGTTTATTTATTTGCGAATACATCAATAATTAATATGAATTATTGGGGAAAAAGTATGCTGCTGCATCCTTTCAAGTTTCTGAGCATACCTGCCTTGGCAATATTCGTCCTGACTATCATATGCACCAAGAAGTTTAAAATAGGGCCGATAACCCTGACACTTGCCGCAGGAGTACTGGGTGCAATAATACTTTAGGGTAGACTCAAAGTCTACCCCTGCTAGTCTTGAACTATTTCTGCCGCGCCTGACTGTTCCATCATTTCTCTTACTTTAGAGCTGTCATGCTTCGGCGTTTTAACTGAAACAATTATGCCTTCTTTTCCTTTTAAGCCTTTGACACCATCAGCAAAAGTACCGATTTCTCCAAGTCCGTCTCTTTCGCTCTTGATAAAAATCATTCCGGCTTCTGTTGCCTCCTCAGCGCTGCTAAACTTTTGTTCTTCAGCCAAATCGCTAATGATCATGTCATCCCTGTCGAAACCGTTATTTCTGAGTGTATCAACAAGAGCCCCTACTTGCCTTTGATCAGGAAACCTGCCTATCAATCGCATACCGGGAACCTCCTGATTTCCGATTATTTACCGTTTTTAAACGTAGTGCAGCAAGTATCGTCACTTATTCCTGCACGACTTCCTTTCATTGCGTTTACTTCCAGTGCGTCCGCATAGCACATTTTTTCATCATTATAGGTGCAATTTGTAACACTGCATTTAACTTTCATACAAGGTGCATTCTGATCCATTTTTGATAACCTCCTGTTTTATGATTTCATATTTATTAATTCCTAATTAGCGATCATTTATTCCGAAACAAAGTTATTTCACTGCCACTTTTGCCTGCAATCGCTGCTTTCAGAAACTCAGGAAAATTTAAACTTGAAATAAAATTATTTTCATATCAGTTCGATTTTTGAACAATAAAAAATCATATGGTGATCCCATATGATTTTTTTAATAATTCACCCGGCAAAGCAGGATTCCTTGAAATATTATACTGATTATTACATATTAGTTACTATTCCATTTACATGTCTTATGGTTTATAAAGGCTGCTTTGATATACTACATACATTAGACTTAAGTTGGTGCAAATACTAAAAGTTTTTTATGTACCTGCATTTGTCAGGTAAAAATTTGCAGAACATTGTCCTAATCAAACACTTTCTATGCCGCAGGGAGTGCGTTTTCAAAGGTAATACCTCTGAAAACGCCGGCATGATATGTATCATAAGATACAAAGCACGAGGAGAAGTTTCAAATTCTGCATATCTTGGATGCAAAGGGGGACAGGTTTATAATTAAATTAGCTTCTGGTTAACTTATTCAAAATGTTTCATTTGGTTAGTGAACGATTACTCACTTTATTAATAGTTTAGTACATAATTATGAAACTGTCAAGTGTTTTTTTGGTATAAGTAAAAACCCCAGAGGCCTTGAAGCCTGCCGATTTTGCTTAAACGCCAATCACTTCATTATAAAACAAAATCTTCAAGTCAAAACAACTTAACCTGAAGATTTATCTTAATGTTGATGATAACATTTCTCAATAATATTTATGCCTCTACAAATGAAATTAAAAGTTCCATTTGACCTTGTTCACATACTAAAGGAATACCTACATTTTGTTGCTTTGAGCTTGTAACTTCAATATTGTCCCCCTGAATAACAGATGGAGGAGTAATGTCAATCTGAAGGCCTTTTTTATAAAAGATAGTCGCTGTATTGCCAAGGATCATGTTAGACAATTCAGCAAGCGCACTTTTTGATATTTCGTCCAAATCATTTACAGGCATACCCATCATCATTGCTGAAGCAATACGGCAGGCAAAATCCTTGTTTATGAAAAGCATTGCTTTGCCCTTAATTATACCGACTATTCCTACAACAATAAGTACACCTGACACAGAATAAGCTTGAGGCTTGACGTTAAGCTTTCCTATACTCATATCAAATCCAACTGCCTGTTTGAATACATTTCTGCTTGCTTCAATGAATGGGTTAAGATATTCTACGTTCATGCTGCAACTCCTTTTCTTTGGATTTATTATTTGTAATATGGGAAAGTACTTACTGCAAATATATTCCAGTAAGGTAAAGAACCAAAATAAAGCTTTCTAAATGAAATTTGAATGCTCAGACTTTATGTTCGTTGATATACTCATCTATAAATCGATCAAAACGTTTTCTTATCTCATTGATTACAGCATTGTCAGATGAATTATAATAATGCCCTTCTATGGAAGAGACAGGAAGAACCTTAATTGATGTTCCTGAAATAAATAGGCCGTCAATTTGCTCCAATTCATTAACATTAATCATACTTTCTATTACATTATAACCCGACTTAATACAGGTTTCCAGTATATATTTTCTTGTAATGCCCTTAAGTATAAACTCTTCAGGCGAAGTATACAAATTATGACCCTTTATAAAAAATACATTTGACTTGCTGCCTTCCGTTATATATCCGTTACGGTTGACAAGAAGAACTTCAAAAGCACCTGTTTCCATCATTATTTTGTCAGCGCCTTCTCTTAAAGAGGGGTTTACTCTTTTTACCTGCGGATCAGTTCTCTCAAAGTTCATAAGGTTTAGCTTTACACCCTGGTTAACCACATCCTCACCAGGGTAATAGCTTTTGCTTATATACATAAGCAATACCTGTTCACAGCCTCGGGCATAAACAGTTATCTTGATATTACAATTTCTAAGCCCGTTTTCATTAACAATTCTAAAAGCTTTCTGTGTTAAATCCTCTTCTGAAAACCTCAGACTAAAGCCGTTAGTCGAAAGTGAATCTTTTAATCTTTCAATATGATCTTCAAAAAAAAGAGGAGTACCGTCTATAATCCTTATGACCTCATAAAAAGCATTCATTCCTGAAAAATTGTCCGCCTGCAGATTATCTTCGGATACTATTTCATTATTTAAAATCAAAAATTTTCCTGCGTTATCTTTCATTATAAATCACCCGGTTCAAACTCATTATTAAACTATTATAGTGTAGCATTACTTCATTGTAAATAGAAATTGGAAGTAATCTGGCATTATTGACTAATCTGACTATATGATAAACCAGCATAAAGCCCGTAACCATAAATTACGGGCTTATACTAAATATAATTGATTACTGATGCTTAATCCTGCCCAGCCTTTCCCACATATATAAGTACTGCATCTCTGAGGAAAGCAGCAGTACCCGGGTTCTCTTTATCATAGTAGGCTGTAAACCGGGGATCATCGACATACATTTGAACTATGCCTGCATGGGCTTCTTTATTATAACTGTCCCAGAAGAAGCATAGCCATTGCCTATGGAGGTCAGCTGCCTTCTGAGCAAGTTCCCCGGCCGGGTCTCCCGTTGAAAACGCTTCCTTTAGTGTTTTCAGCACTTCGTTTCCCAGTTTTTCCACCTCGTCATACTGTTCCTTTGTCATATTCTTAATCTTCCTGTTTGATTTGTTAACTTGGTCATTTCCATACTTTTTTCTAATTTCTTCACCGTATTTTTCTTCGTTTTCATCCAGCAATTTCTGCTTGAAGCCTTCGAATTTTTCGTTATCTGTCATAGTAGTCCTCCCTTCAGACACTGCAATTGTCTTATCGATATTTGCTATGAGCATTTCCAACTGCTCTCTTTTTGCCAGGAGCTGTTCACGGTGCTGTCTCAAAGCGGCAGTTCCGTCAAAAGAAGGATCAGCAATAATATTTTTTATGTTATCCAGGCTGACTCCCAGCTCCCTATAAAAAAGTATTTGCTGAAGCCTGTCTACTTCCGGCCTGCCATAGATGCGGTATCCCGAGGAATTTATCCTTGCCGGCTTAAGGATGCCTATTTCATCGTAATACCTAAGGGTTCTGGTGCTTATTCCCGCGATTTTTCCAAGTTTCTGCACTGTGTACTCCATGCACTCGCCTCCTGACATGTCTAATATACACCTTTACGTAACGTTATAGTCAAGAAAAAATTTAGTCAGTTTGTGTAACGCTATAAAATAAACTCTTGTGAGCAATAGTAAATTGATTTTCTGCCTATTGCAATTACTATGGAATTTAGCATAAAATATGGATATAGGAGGTACACGCTAATGGATTTTTTTGAAGTAATTGAAAAACGGCATAGTTCAAGGTCATATAAACCTGAGGCTGTAGAGAAAGAAAAGCTTCAAAAGCTTCTGGATGCTGTAAAAATCGCACCAACAGCCTGCAATCTTCAAGCTTTTAAGCTCTATGTAATTGAAACAAAGAGCAATAAAGAGGGTTTAAAGAAGCTTTACGGCAGGGACTGGTTCACTGAAGCCCCATATGTAATAGGAATTTGTGCCATCAAGGACAAGTCCTGGGTCAGAAGAGACGGCAAGCGCTACAGCGATGTAGACTGTGCAATCGTTATGGATCACCTTATACTTTCTGCAACCGCACTGGGTCTTGGAACCTGCTGGATAGGTGCATTTGATGCAAATGCCGCCAGAGAGCTGCTGGAATTGGATGAAGCCCTTGAACCGATTGCATTTACACCTTTAGGTTATGAAAAAGATAATCAATTTACAAAATCCAGAAAAGAAATTGAAGAGCTGGTAGTTTTCAAATAGTCATAGCAAAAGTGTGACAGCTGCCGATGATTTTTCTATCACCGGCAGCCATAATCCTTGTTCTGTATTCTCTTTAGAAATATGCACGGAATCAAATATGCCATTAAGAAAATCGCTAACACAACCCACCAACCCGCAGCTTCAAAAGCATCATTCGGAACCATGAATGTGTAACCAAGGAAAACCAAATATATCAACCAGCGAAAAACTTTATTGGATTTCGCCTCTGCTTCATTCCTTTCCTTGACAAGCCTTTCATCATTCTCAGAAATAATTGCCAAATTCATTTTATCAGGGTGCTTCTTTATGAAATATATGCTTATATATTTTGAAAACGCCATTGCCAATGGTATGAACGACAAAGCAATAATTGATTTGTTATTCTTTAATAAATTTATATCAAGAGCTCTCATTGAAATTCCGGCTGCAAGTAACCCAAGCCCCAGTGCTGCATTTAAGATCAATTCAAACTTTTCTTTTTTTATCATATTCTCTATATACATAATTTTACCCCTCCCAGAATAAGTCATTCAGAGTTTTATTCATTGCCTTGCAGATTGCAATGCAAAGGTTTAATGTGGGATTATAGCTGCCGCTCTCGATAAGTCCGATAGTTTGCCTTGTCACGCCAACTATTTCCGCTAATTGCTCCTGTGATAAGTCACACTCTATTCTTGCTATCCTCATCTTTTTGTTAGGCACAAGACCATCACCTTCTTTCTTAAATTTCTTCTTCTTGGCAGATATGGAATCTGCCCCTACAATAACCGTTAACAACTGAAATTGTACAATATTTATGTCACAATGTCAACTATATATTACATTTTGCATAATATACATTTCTATACCGGCTACGAAAACTTAATTGAAAGGCGAGATGCCATTTTGTAAGATGAAATGCAGTTTTGATAATTGAAAACTTAATATTTGTAAACGAAACGCAGTTTTTGTATCTGAAAAGCCACTTTTGAAAGTGAAAAGCTACTTTTGCAACCCAAATGCAGTTTGTATGTCAGCCCAATGTTCCATAGGACTCAATATTTACTTTTACGTTAACATTGATTTTCGCACTTTTATAGGCATCCTTCCAGTTAACCTTCTTCCAGTACTTGTTATTCTTTACCCTAACGATTTCACCGAATCCTAAAGGGTCGGAACCAATGCCTTGCAGATAGGATAAAAGCTGTTTACATTCACTGCGTACGGAATTAGAGATTGTTTGTTCAAGCTTCTTCTCCTTTTCATTCTTATCAAGGTTATCCGTCCAGTTGTATTCATCAAGGATAGTCTTCATTTGCATATTGATGTTTATTACAGGCTCACTTCCGCTAACATTGATACTTATTTTTCTTTTTATATTTCTAAAGAAAAGAGAGGCTCCCTGTGTTATCATCTCTTGTTTATCCCCGGGAAGCGGCCTGTTATATGTATATTCAATACCGTTTTTCCTCCCCAATAAAGCAATAAGCAGTACAGTCTGTCTGGTATCGATTTGTCCGACCATCCTATCGCCGTTGAACAAGGCGGTGCCCGTCGCCTCAATTTTTTCATTGTCGTACCGTATTATCGGAGCCACCGGGTCAATGCTTTTCGAGTGTGAAAGAATGCTGAAGTCATAAATTCTTGATTCCGGGGCTCTGCCTCTGCGGCGTGTATCCAAAAGCAAATTGTTAATATAGATTGCAGGTCTGGGCTTATCCTTATAAGACTGACTGATTTGCATCATCTCCCTTGGACTCCCGTCTACTATTACAATATTTGCAAGCAGAGGATTTTCAGGATCCCTGAAGAATATATCAAGGAATTCATTAATTCCCTTTTTTTCAGCTATTTCCTTTGAAAAGTGCAGGAGCTGGATTTTTCCTCCTTGAAGCATTCTGCCTGAAGTGTCCCGCAATCTTTCCCTGGAGGACCTTATCAGTCTCTCGGCATTTGTTGTAAGAAATTCCGACTTCTCTTCAGCATCAGGCGAAACAACAGGAGACGTCACAGATAAGACAAGGTTACCGTTCACATCCGTTTCAATTCCCATTTGAAGAATGAAACCTATGTTTTCGTACATCTTTTGATCCCAGCATCCGGCCTGCGAAAGAAAGCTTATACATATTATAGATATTAAAAGCAGCTTTTTTGAGAGCTTCATGTGACAACCGCCCCTTTTTTTCTGATAAAAGAAAGCATAAGGCATAAAACAATAAAAACAGCTATCCCTGTTCTGATGTAATTGTTCAGTTCAACAAAAGCAAAAACCTGATTTATATCCTTGGGAACCAAGCCTAAAAACAATATGGTAGTGACATAAATTAAATACAAGGGCTTAGTCTTTGGGAGTGCAAATACCTTTTGAAGGCTGTTAAATGCTGCAAATACATAACACCTCATAGAACACGCCATGGGAACATACCATATTGCAATAATGTATAAGTCCACTCTCTCCAGAATCGGTGCATTATATACCCTGGAAAGGTTATAAAACGGCATGGATAAAACCCGCAGCAAATGCTCCCCGAATACAGATGTGGACACCACAATAACTAGGATGTAAAAAAGTGTGCTGGCCATTGTCGCGCCAAGCTGCCACTTTAAAGCTTTATTTCTGTCGGTAATAAAAGGATAAAATAATAGGATCAGTTCAAATCCGGTAAATGCAAAGAAGCTCGTCTTCATGCTTTTAATTATGTTTAATGCTCCAGCCTGCCCTAAAGGTAAAAGGAAAGAAAATCTATAGCTCTTGTATAACAGCACGAAAAGAACAATTATTAAAAAGTAGTTGATTATCGATATTTGAAGATATCTTGCCATATACTTAAGTCCCTGCCATACAAGATAAATAGAAGGCAGCGAGATGAGCGGCACAAATATCCAAGGAGGTGTTGCCTGAAGAAGGGTGATTTTTATAAACCTGATAAAAAGGCTTGTGCCTGCAATAGTTGTGGAAATAAGATATAAAAAAAACAGGAAATTGAATCCGAATCCAATTATCTTGCCAAACAGCATTTTGTTAATATCATAAATGTCTTTGTCGGAGTATCTTTTTAAAAGCACCAAAGCCAACATGCTTAACAGCAAAACAAAGATCCCTGTGAAGAGTACGGAAATCCATCCGTCATGGCCTACCTTTTTTGCCAGTAGTGACGGCAGCATAACAACATTGACACCGGTTTGTGCAAAAAAAGTAAAAAAGCCCATTTGAACAGATTTAATCAAATTACGTCCTTCCATTTTTACCACCTCTGGATTTATTTCTGGTTTTTGCAATAGTTGGCCGTTTCTTCATTGTATATACCGGAAGCCTGACAAAAGTATCTTTTAAGTCCATTAGAACCACAGGTGCAAATGGCTGAAAATAGGGTTGTCCTAACGATTCCATACTTACCAGATGAGCAAGCACTAGAGCGAGACATATCATTATCCCGATTATTCCCAACGCCGCGGAGGCAAGGGTAAAACAAAATCTGAGTATCCTTATTGCCATTGACATATCAAAGGAAGGTATTACAAAGGAAGCAACTGCTGAAGCAGCAACAATGACAATAAGGATATTGCTCACGATCCCGGCTGTTACTGCTGCTTGGCCTATGACCAAGCTTGCAAAAACGCCTATAGCAGTGCCGATATATGTCGGCAGACGTACCGCAGCTTCCCTTATTATTTCCACAATGGCTTCCAAAATCAGCACTTCGATAACCGGGGGGAACGGTACTCTTGCTCTTGATTCAGCCAGCGGAATGAGCAGATTTAAAGGAACAACATAATAGTGGAAGGTGGTCACCGCAATATAAAGAGACGGAAGCATTATCGCAATAAATAGCGCCGCCATCCTTACCATTCTTAAGAAGGAACCATGTATCCAAGAAGTACTGTAATCATCCAAGGCTTGGAAAAAGGACATGAACGTTATAGGAGCAATCAATATGACAGGAGTCCCATCCAGCATGATTACAATCCTTCCCTCAAGCAAAGCCGACACAGCCTTGTCAGGTCTTTCTGTTGCAAGGAATTGGGGGAACAGGGAATTCGGATGGGTTTGAATCATCTGCTCTATATAGCCTATTGCCGGCAGCCCATCCGTTTCAATGTCAGTTATTTTTTTAAACAGGCTGCTGACAATATCAGCGTTTGCTATACCATCTATGTAGGCCAGCGCTGCTTTTTGATTGGTTTGCGACCCTAGTGTTGCCGTCTTGAATTTAAGGCTGCTGTTTTTTATTCTTTTTCGAAGCATCGAAAAATTTGTATCCAAAGATTCAACAAACCCGTCATGGGGGCCTCGTATGTTCTTCTCTACCTCCGGTTCCTCAATGCTTCTCTTTTCCGGATCCTGAACAGAACATGAGATGGCGTGTTTCAGACCCATGCATATGAAAACGGTGTCACCGGAAATAATGCTTTGGATAATGTTGGCCGTATCATAAAGGAGAATAGGTTCATCGCAAGGCAGATTAATGATTCCGGCATTCGACAATTCTTCAAAATTCATGGATAGAATCGGTTTTATAAAATCCCTTTGTATAAGGTCATGGTCTATAAGATTTTTATTATAGAAAAAATATGCCTCATGTTTTCCTGCGGCAATCACTTTTTTTCGAGCTATATCCGGACAATCCAAAAGCTTGGCATTTATATCATTTAAATTTATACCCTCAGGCAGCTTATTTTCAGCGCTGTCCCCGTTTTTTTTATTATTAGTACTGCTTACAGTTTGTTCAGCTGTCTTTTTACTTTTCCTGTACGTATATCCCACCTCAAGCTTTATCCTTTCCAGTTTTTTCTCATACTATTTATCTATAACGATAGAAATATTTTCATTTTGACCATCGGTCTCTATACGGTTGAATTATTAAAAACAGTATGATATAGTATTTTCATAATAATATGATTGGAGTTGGGAAGATGAAGAAATTTTCTTGCTGATTTTATAAAGCATAATAGAAATTGTTGAAGCGCTTGACGCCTCTTGTTTTATTGTGCTTATGCAAGAAAGTTACTGATTCTTTTCGCGTAATCAATATATCCTCATCATGCCCTATATGGGTTTGGTTTGCTGTATTTTGAGCTGCTGGAAGATTAACTTTCTTGCAGCTTTAATTTTTATACAGGAGGATAAACCATATGTCTTTAGTCAGTGTCTATAACCTGACCTTTGCCTACGACGGAAGCTATGATAATATTTTTGAGAATGTAAGCTTTCAAATAGATACGGATTGGAAACTAGGCTTTACCGGAAGAAACGGCAGAGGCAAAACAACTTTTCTCAACCTGCTGCTTGGTAAATATGAGTATAGCGGTAATATTTCTACAAGCATCAGCTTTGAATATTTTCCTTTCAATGTCTCAAATAAAGAAGACAATACAATTGATATAGTATGCGGCATTTTCCCGGAATATATCTACTGGGAATTGGCGCGTGAGCTTTCATTGCTGGAAGTTTCAGAGGATGTTTTATACCGTCCTTTTGATACACTATCAAACGGTGAGCAAACCAAAGTGCTGCTTGCTGCGTTGTTCCTAAAGGAAAACTGTTTTTTGCTGATTGATGAACCGACAAACCACCTTGATATGAATGCCAGAAAAATCGTAGGCGATTATCTCAATTCCAAGCATGGCTTTATCTTGGTATCTCATGACAGGGCATTTCTGGACAACTGTATAGACCACGTTCTGTCAATTAACAAAACGAATATTGAAATCCAAAAGGGGAATTTTTCAACCTGGTGGGAAAACAAGCAAATGCAGGACAATTTCGAGCTTGCAGAAAATGAAAGGCTCCGTAAAGATATCAAGCGGCTGTCTTCTGCCGCAAAACGCGCGGCTGACTGGTCGGACAGGTCCGAGGCTAAAAAAATCGGCTTTGACCCGACCAAAACCGAAAAAAATATATCCCGCAGGTCATATGAGGGTGCAAAGTCCAAAAAGATGATGAAGCATTCCAAGGTATTCCAAGCAAGGCAGCAAGACGCAATTGACCAAAAGTCCAAGCTATTAAAAAATATTGAGAGCTCCGAGAGTCTGAAGATTTACCAGAGCGGCTTTCATGCGGCACGTCTGGGGGAGCTTGTAAATGTGTCCGTATTCTATGGTGAAAAGACAGCTTGCAAAGACATAAGCTTCACCATTGAGCAAGGCGACAGAATAGCTCTCAGGGGTAAAAACGGCTCGGGAAAGTCCAGTATTCTTAAGCTGATTTGCGGGGAAGACATAACTTATACCGGTACTTTCAGGAGAGCAAGCCAGTTGAAAATATCCTACGTTTCTCAGGATACTTCACAGCTAAGCGGCAATTTAACAGGCTATGCTGTTGATAATGGCCTTGATGAAAGTCTTTTTAAGGCTGTATTAAGGAAGCTTGATTTTTCAAGAGCCCAATTTGAGAAGGATATTTCCGATTTCAGCGGCGGACAAAAGAAAAAAGTGCTTATAGCAAAAAGCCTTTGTGAAAAAGCTCATTTGCATGTCTGGGATGAACCGCTCAACTTTATAGATGTTATCTCCCGTATGCAAATAGAAGAATTGCTGCTTGAATACAAGCCAACCATACTGTTTGTAGAACATGACAGCGAATTCTGCAGGAATATTGCAACAAAAATTGTTGAACTCTAGGTTATAGAGGCAAGCAGGCAGACAATTCCTGCTTGCCTCTTCATTTTGAAGTTTAGCATTCAAACTAGAATTACGGTTATTTCTGTCCGTAATATGCACCTGCACCATGTTTCCTAAGGAAGTGCTTATCAAGAAGTGTGCTGTTTATCTGCTCTATATTGTTATCCAGCTGTCTGGTATAGAAAGCCATCATAGCTACCTCTTCAAGTACGACAGCATTGTGAACCGCTTCTTTGGCATCTTTTCCCCATGTGAAGGGTCCATGGTTATTAACCAGAACTGCAGGCATATTGTCAGGATTTATTTCACTGAAGGTTTCCTGAATCACCTTTCCTGTATTTTCTTCGTATTTGTCCTTTATTTCTATGTCCTTCATCTTGCGTGTACATGGTATTGAACCGTAATAATAGTCAGCATGCGTTGTGCCGTAACAGGGAATGCTTTTCCCGGCCTGTGCCCATATAGTAGCCCATTTCGAATGTGTATGCACGACTCCGCCTACGTTTTTGAATTGCTTATATATTTCTATGTGAGTAGGAGCATCAGAGGAAGGCCTCAAATTCCCTTCCACCTGATTGCCGTTCAAGTCAATGACGCATAGGTGTTCAAGCTTCATTTCTTCATATGGAACTCCACTGGGTTTTATTACAACCAGATTATTTTCCCTGTCTATTCCGCTGACATTACCCCATGTATAAGTAATCAGACCTTTTTCGGGAAGTTCCAGATTAGCCGCTAGTACGGCTTGTTTTAATTGTTCCAGCATGTTTTTACCTCTCCAATCTATCAAGTAATTACAAGGATATGCTTTTTTATTTTATATTCTCAACAGCAGCTCTTTCAATAGCCAGCCCCTGGGTATAGCGTTTCATAAACTCATTAAAGCCGGCAACGTCCTCCGGAACTGGAGCAACAGAATTCGCCTGTTTTCCGGCAAAAACCTTCTGCTTCAGGAAATCCTCCAGCGGCTCGTTATCTGCCCGGTTGGCCATATAGGAAGCAAGCAAGGCAATACCCCAGGCTCCGCCTTCACCTGCAGTTTCCATAACCGATACAGGAACATTAACAGCAGCAGCCATTATCTTTTGTCCTACTTCCCTTGTCTTGAAAAAACCGCCATGCCCCAGTATTTCATCTACTTTGACAGACTCTTTTTCAAAAAGTATATTCAGGCCGGTTCTTAGAGCACCCAACGATGTAAATAGGTTAGCACGTATGAAATTAGCCAGGTTGAAGTTGCTGTTTGATGAACGGACAAACATCGGGCGCCCTTCTTCGAAATGGGTAATGTGCTCACCGGAAATGTAACCGTAAGCCAGCAAACCTCCGCAGTCAGAATCCCCTTGCAATGCCATGCCGAGTAAAGTATCATAGAGCTTTGGTTTGCTTACATTCATGCCGAGCGCTTTAGCAGCTTCACCAAACAAGCCGATCCATGCATCATAATCAGATGTACAATTGTTAGAATGAGCCATAGCCACCAGTTTGCCTGTTGGTGTCGTTACCAGGTCAATCTCGGAGTATGCCCTGGACAGTTCCTTTTCGAGTACGATCATTGCAAAAACCGATGTTCCGGCGGATACGTTTCCGGTACGAACCGATACACTGTTGGTAGCCACCATGCCTGTTCCTGCATCACCTTCAGGCGGACAAAGCGGAATACCCGGTTTCAGCTGACCGGTAACATCAAGAAGCTTTGCCCCCTCTGTTGTTAGTTCACCTGCTTTTGTACCGGCCACCAGTACAGACGGCAGGATTTCTTCCAGAGACCAGGGCAGAGCATTCCGGGTTATCAACTCATTAAATTGTCCTATCATTTTTTTATTAAAATCCCTGGTCTCCAAGTCAATCGGGAAAACACCCGAAGCCTCACCTATTCCCAGTACTTTCTCTCCTGTCAGTTTCCAATGTATGTAACCGGCCAGTGTTGTTATAAAGGCAATTTGGGATATATGCTCTTCCTGATTCAGGACAGCCTGATAAAGATGGGCAATACTCCACCTTTGCGGAATCGGGTAGTTAAACAGTTCGGTCAATGCTTCGGAAGCCTGCCCGGTAATATTGTTGCGCCATGTACGAAAGGGTGTTAAAAGCTTATCATCCTTGTCAAAAACCATGTAGCCGTGCATCATACCGCTTAAGCCTATTGCTCCCGTAGTTTGAAGGCTTATTCCGAATTGCTCCTTGACATTATCGGCCATTTTCCGGTAGCTTCCCTGTATACCGCTCCATATATCCTCCAAGCTGTAGGTCCAAATATTATTGACATAACTATTTTCCCAGTCAAAGCTTCCGGAAGCTATCGGTGCATTGTCCGGACCGTTCAATACTGTTTTTATACGGGTTGAGCCCAGTTCAATGCCTATTGCTGTTTTGCCATCTATAATGGCGTTTCTGATATCTTTCAATTCAAGACTCATAAAAATTCCTCCTCAAAGTGATTTGGGGCTCTATAGCGTTCCTATAGCTTTTTAATAAAAAGGGACTCTACATTGTTTATGCAGAACCCCTATATTTTTTATACATTATTTAAAAGGGTTTTCTCCCTCATAAAGCATCGCTGACGGCCTGTTAAAGGATATATCCTCTATTCCTATCATTTTCATGACTTCGAAAAGGATTTTCCCTGCATGCTTAAACGCAATCCCTGCATGGTGGGGATATCTCTTGTTTATGAGAACATATCTGTAGAATCTTGCCATTTCATTTACTGCAATAATACCTATACCTCCGAAGGAATTTGGGTCAACATCAATAATTTCGCCTTCGGCTATATAGCTGCGAAGATTACAATCTGCAGTGCTCTGAAGCCTGAACAAAGTCATTTCGCCGGGTCTGAGCGCTCCTTCCAAAGTTCCTCTTGAAATATCAGGTTCCTTGTCAGGTTCAAGAAGTCTGTGCATAATAAGCTGATATTTCATTGCCGCGTTTTTCATACAGCTCTTGGGAGTATTTCCGCAATGGAATCCCATGAAAAGATCATTCAGCTTGTATCCTTCAAACTTATCTTTATTGCTTTCGTACATGTCTTCAGGCACTGAATTGTTTATATCAAGAAGCGTTGCAGGAAGTCCTGTCGCGCATGTTATGGCATATTCGCTTATTGCACCGTAAATATCTGTTTCACATGCCGCTGGAATACCGATAGATGCAAGTCTTGAATTAACATAACAGGGTACAAACTTGAATTGTGTTTGAAAAGCGGGCCAGCATTTGTTCGCAAATACCGCATATTCCGAAGCCCCCAGATTGTCCTTCATCCAATCCTTGAGTGTCAATTCATACTGTGCAAGTCTTGGCAGTATACCAGGATAACCGTTTCCGCTATTAAGCTCTGCTGCCATCTCCTCTACAAGAGCTTGGATTCTTGGGTCGTTTTCATGGCTGTTAAAAGAAGAGAGTAAATCCAGTTCGGAATTTTCCATTATCTCAATTCCCAAATCGTAAAGCGGCTTAATGGGTGCATTACATGCAAGAAAGTCCTGAGGTCTGGGTCCGAAGCTTAAAACCTTTAATTTTGATAGACCTATGACTGTCCGTGCAATACAAATGAAATCCGCAATCATGCCGGCAATTTCTTCTGCAGTTCCTACAGGATATTCAGGTATATAGGGTTTCAATTTCCTTAGTGAAAGATTATACGATGCATTGAGCATTCCGCAATAAGCATCGCCTCTGCCGTCAAACAGGTTATCCTGCGTTTCTTCGGCAGCTGCGGCAAACATTACAGGTCCTCCGAATTTCTGGGCAAGAAGTGTTTCAGGCCCTTCCGGTCCAAAGTTTCCGAGATAAACTACAATAGCATTAACATTTGATTTTTTTATTTCCTCCAATGCCTTTATTGCATCTTTTTCATTTTCAACAACAGTTTCAATTTCTATTATTCCAATGTTCTTGGATACACAGGCTTTAACAACATTTTTTCTTCTCTGTTCGCTCAGCTTTATTGGGAAACAATCCCTACTTACGGCAACAATGCCGACCTTTACTTCCGGAATATTTATCATTTTTTTCCCCCTTACTCTAAAATAGCTTAAAATATCAATTAACCTTCTCAGAAGTGTATTTTCTATTTTAATACCATTAATTCCTGCTTTTGGTTTAAATTTATCTCTTTACTATACTCTAAATCTTAAAACACTTTCCGCCAGACTTTCAGATCTTTCCTTTGCTGCTTTCATCAATTCCGAGACCTTGGTCGCTCTTTCCCTTACGTCTATAGCTTTCTGAGCAATATTCTGCGTTCCCTGAGCTTCCTCGTTGTTGGAAATGGTAACTTCATTTATGGCTTTGACCATATTCTGTATTGAAGCAAGCAATTCTTCGGAGGTTGCTGAAAAATCGATAACAAGGTCCTGAATCAACTCCGCATCACTGTGATACTGCTCACCGATTTGAACCATCGCTTTATAATCACTGATAACTTTTGTATCAATGAAATTCAAAGCTTTTTCCGAGCTTGACGCAAGGTCTTCAACCGATGCTATTACCTTAACGGTGACATCCCGGATCTTATTGACGGTATTCTTTGAATCCTCTGCAAGTTTTCGTACCTCATCGGCTACAACCGCAAACCCTTTACCCGCTTCTCCGGCTTTGGCAGCCTCTATTGCAGCATTCAGTGAAAGCAGGTTTGTCTGCTCGGTTATCCGTAATATGGACTCTGTAAGAACATTTATACTCTTTACCGCTTTGGATTGTTCCAATGCCTTTTTCATCTCTGAATCTATATCGTCGCGTATATCATGAGCTTCGTCTTGAGAAATAATCGCATTTTCCTTCAGGTCCTGGGCTCGTTTACTTATCTCGCTGACTACGGCTGAACCGTTCTGTGCTTTTTCAGCGATGGACTGTATCGCACCTTCAATTTCATTTGATGCAGCATTCATCTCTTCAGTAGATGCTGCTGTTTCCTCGGTCACTGCAGACATTTCTTCTGTTGTGGCCGATACTTCGGTGATTCTTTCAGATAATGCTGTTAAATTATCCGACGATATTAGAATATTCTCTTTGACGTCGTTAACTTCGCTTATGACATCATTGATTACAGTTCTTATGGATTTACTCATAACATTGACCGATTTCATAAGAACACCTATTTCATCTGTCCTTTTCATAAAATCATCAGGCAAATCCTTTGTAAAATCGGCTTTGGCTAATGTATCAAGATGGTCGGCAGCGATTTTTACCGGCTTTGATATACGATTAGCTATGAGTATTGATATTAGCGCTACTAAAATTGCCGCTGAAATAATCAATATTATTATTACGAGAATTGAGATGTTGACATGATGGTATACTTCACTTGAAGGCGCAGTCACAACCACCTTCCAACCCGTTGTCGGAACAGTTGCATATGCTCCAACCATTTTCAACCCATCATCCTCAGTGTACTTGATGAAATCACTGTCCTTTACCATTACACCTTTTTCAAAAACTTTTATTTTGTTTGTGTGTTTTGAATAATCTTTATAATTTTTTCCAATCAATTGCCACAACTTATGAAATATTAAATTCCCAGAGCCCGACATCAAATAGGCATATCCTGATTTTCCTATTTTTACAGTTCCGATGTTGTTTTCCAAAGCCTTTATAACAACATTGCTCTGAATAATCCCTCTGAAATTACCCGAATTATCCAGAATGGGCACTGCAATGGCAATTATTCTGGCACCGGTAATATCACTATTCATAATATCGCTTATAGCTGGTTTTTTTGTCTCCCTGGCCTTAATAAAATGTTCTTTTTCTGCCATATTGGGCCGTGAAGTAAAATCATCAACCATGCAATTTCCGTCTTTATCTGCTACCACCGAGGTTTCTACTTCCGGATTCGATTGATTTATTATTCTCAGGATATCCATTATTTTTTCCATGCTCATATCAGAGAATTCCGGGTGGGCGCTGTACAACTCTGTGAGCTCCAACACCTTTGAATTAATCCAGGAATCCATTATCTTCGCATTCGAACGAGCTATCTCGATTTCCTGAGCTTTAATATTATTAGTAGTCTCTGCCAAATATTGAGATAATTGAAATGTTGCAAGTATGAGAAGCGGAATAAGCGACACACATAAAATAATGACAAGAAGCCTAAATTTCAACGAATGTATGAACCTCATTATACCACCTCCGATATCTTAGTATATTTTCATATATCATAATTTTGGCAGGACTATCAATGTTATATATACTACCGCTAAGATGTTAAGTCTTTTCTGTATTTTTTATTGCTCTTAAGCTTCATCCATTCAGGCAGCAGCAGCTTAAAGCCACCTTTTTTGCTGGCAATGGCAATTATGCTCTGAAGAACTATAAAGGCAAATAAAAATGCTGAAGAGATAATTCTCGGCCAGGATGCATCAACAATACCAAGCAGCGGTACTACACGCTCTATAAGACCGTTTATTAACACCCCAAAAAGTGTGCCTATCGGAAGGCCTATACCGCCGGTTAACATTGCTCCGCCTATTACACTGGACGAAATCGCGTCAATTTCGTATCCATATCCGTTACCGGGATTACCGGATGGAGCAAAAAGTGTGTAGAGAAGGCCTCCGATACCGGCCAACAAACCACAAAGTACATGCGCCTTGAACTTTATCATCTTGACGTTGATCCCCATCAGCAACGCACTCTGTGTATTGCCTCCTATCGCATATATGGAACGTCCGAACTTTGTTTTTTTAAGAGCTATGATAAGGATGATTAAAACAATGATCGCCACTATTGCTGCCGGAGTCAGATATGCTACGTCATGAGTGCCGTTCCTTCGCTCATTGTACAAAAACGGAATATATATCTTCGTACTTGACCATCCCATAAAAGTTTTATCTGATATAGGCACGGATGTGGCTTTAATAACGCTTATCATACCACGTGCAAAAAACATGCCCGTCAGCGTAACAATAAACGGTTGAATATCCAGATAAGCTATCAGAAAACCCTGAACAATGCCAAAGAACAGGCCTATGCCCAATGCCACCGGAATAGTCCATATTGCACTTACTCCTTGTTCCGTCAGCATCACAGCAATAACCATGCTGACCAACCCTGTCACACCGCCAACCGAGATATCTATGCTGCCGGTTATGATAACAACAGTTAACCCTAACGCAAGCATCAGCAGATAGGCTTTGTTGTTAAAAAAGTTAAAAAATACAGAGTATTTTGCGAAGTTGCTATCTGCAAACACGATTGATGAGGCAACATAAAGCAGAACAAATAGCGAAACCGTTACCAACAACAATACTCCTGTGTTGCTCAGTCTTTTACGTTTTTTCAAAAGACCTGACAAAGTGCTTTTCTTGTCATTCATTTCGTTAACCTCCAACAGAAACATTCTTGCTGAATACTTTACGGGTTAGTTTTTTGATTTTATCCTTGAATACATCACTGCTGGCAACAATGATAACAATAATGATCAATGCTTTAAAAACACTCAACTGATCAGCACGCACATTCATGGCATATAATGTCGTCGTAATAGCCTGAATGGTATATGCCCCGATAACAGAGCCTGCTATGCTGAATTTGCCGCCACTCAGCATATTACCGCCCAAAGCCACCGCCAAAATGGCGTCCATCTCTATGCCAAGGCCCAGCTCACCGGAATTCACGCTTCCTATACTGCTGGATCCGACAAGACCCGCCATTCCTGACAATACCCCGCATATGATAAATGCCATAAATATGATGGCACGGGAATTGAGCCCGACAAGACGGGAGGATGAACGATTTATTCCTACACTCTGGACATAAAGGCCCAAACTTGTTCGTTTTACAAGCAATACCACAAGTATCACTATCACAACGGATACAATAATTGTTGTTCTTATCGGTATTCCGGGTATTTGAACCCCCAAGTATTTATATTTAGGATTCATAATATAAATGGTTTGTCCATGTGTAATTTGCTTAGCTAACGATCGCCCAGCCGTAAATAGGATGAGAGTGGCGATCATAGGTTGGATTTTCAAATTTGACACCATGAAACCGTTGAAAACGCCGCATAGCGCTCCTCCTACCAGCCCCACAAGCAGTGCCAAAATGTATGGATTGTGAAAGACATCCGTTCTGTATTCCGAGCCATTCAGCATCAGACCGCAGAAGCTGGCTGCTATTGCCATAATGGCCCCCACGCTGATATCCACACCGCCGGTTGCCGCAACAACTAACGTCATACCCAGTGTTACAATAACAAGTACACCGGCCTCATCCAGAATATCCGGTATATAACCTGAAATCAAACCGTTTGTAATCGAAATATTAAAAAATGTAGGTGTTATGATAATATTCTGAACCACCACAACAAGTAAAACCACCAATGGGAAAGTTAACCGACTTTTCAGTATTTTCTTGATAAGTGGCTTTAGAGCAGGTTTGTTAGATTTATTTTCATTGCTTGAATTATTCATTATGATCCTCCCCCCCTGCTATTGTCCGCATGATTGTATTCTGATTCAGCTCGGTTTGGGTCAATTCTTTGACTTTATACCGGTCGCGCATGACCACCATTCTCGAGCATGTTCTTATCATTTCATCCATCTCAGATGAAATGAAAGCTACACTCTTGCCTTCGCTCGCAAGCTTTATTATAAGTTTTTGTATTTCTGTTTTCGTACCGACATCAATTCCGCGGGTAGGTTCGTCCAATATCATAAACTCCGGATTGGTCAGCAGCCAACGTGCCAGAATAACCTTTTGCTGGTTGCCGCCGGAAAGGCTCTTGATTGGCGTTTCTCTGCTGGCGGTTTTTATATTGAGCAGTTTAATGTATTCGTCGGCATATTTTTCCATTTCCTTTCGGGTTAAACGCTTTAGTATTCCTTGTTTAGCCTGAAGAGCAATAATTATGTTTTCTCTTACCGAAAGATCTGACAAAATGCCATCGACTTTTCTGTCTTCCGGCAAATAGGCCATTCCTTTTTTTATTGCGTCCAAAGGTTTCTTTAGTCTTTCCCTTTTTCCTTTTATAAACAACTGTCCTTGTACAGCTTTATCTGCACCGTATATCGACCGCACCAGCTCACTTCGTCCGGAGCCCAGCAGGCCGCTAAAGCCGACAACCTCGCCTTTGTACATTTTCAGGCTGAAGGGTGCTATCCTGGAAGGACCGCTTGATAAATCAAGGGCTTCTACAATCGGTACCTCATTTTCAAACTTTGATTCGTCCTTGTCTAATCTGAGGTCCGTAAGATTTTCAACCTCTTTGCCCAACATCTTTGTTACAAGCTCAAGGCGCGGCAAATTTTCCACTTCATATTCCCCTACCAACTCCCCGTTTCTGAGCACTGTTATACGGTCGCAGACCTCATAGACCTGCTCGAGAAAATGTGTGATAAAAATGATACCCACACCTTTATTCTTGAGCTGTCTCATAAGCTTAAAAAGCTTATTAACCTCGTCTGCATCCAGAGATGAGGTGGGTTCATCAAGAATTAAATATTTACATTCAGTATTTACAGCACGTGCAATCGCAATCATTTGCTGAATTGCTATTGAGCAGCTATCCAATTGTGCCGTTGGAGAAGCTGCGATATTAAGTTCTTGTAATAATTCCGCAGCTTTGCGGTTCATCTTCCTCCAGTTAATTAAACCCATTGTGCGCGGCTCACGTCCAAGAAAGAGATTTTCCGCAACTGTGAGATTCCAGCACAAATTCACCTCTTGGTAAACAGTGCTTATCCCGTGTTTTTGCGCATCCTGCGTCGAACGTATCACAACAGGACTTCCATCCATTCTTATGATTCCTTCGTCCATTTGATAAACTCCGGTCAGCACCTTAACAAGCGTCGACTTTCCTGCGCCGTTCTCTCCCATCAGTGCATGAATCTCACCGCTGCGCAGCTTAAAATCAACATTATGGAGTGCGCGAACGCCAGGGAAGGATATTCCAATACCGGTCATCGTTAGAGAGTTGTTTTGTTCATGCTTTACTGTATCCATATATATTGACCACCTTAATTAATCTGCTGCCGCTAAAATCCATTGTACTTTCAATTGACAAATTGCGGCATGATCGAAAATTTGCCCCATTCTTGGTACAATTACAAATTTCGGTTCGGAGAGAACGTTAAAGTCTCCCCGAACCGAACATTTTTTCTAATTCACACTGATAAACCAGTATGTATAGTCTTCTATCTATTAATACGGACGAGCATCAATTATATCCTGAGTAATTGTGTCATAATAGAATGCTGATTCTTCAACGGACTCTTTCTTGTTAGGAGTTCCGCCGTTTTCGATCTTCTGGATAAGTCCAGCAACTCCCGGTCCAAGCAAAGGATTGCATTCAACATCTACATTGATCTTGCCTTCCAGTGTCATCTGGAGATATGCCTTGTTTGCATCGAAAGAAATGATAGCTATGCCATCTTTTCCGCCAACTTTCTTACCAGCCTCTGTGAGAGCTTGTATAGCGCCGTCTGCCATATTGTCGTTTTCTGCATAAACAACATTGATCTTGTCACCGAACTGCTTGATCCAAGAATTCATAATTTCTTTTGCTTTATCAGTGCTCCATTCACCTGTTTGACGAGCAAGCAGCTTCCAGTTGCTGTTTGCCTTAATACCATCATCAAGAGCCTTGCTGCGTCCTACCTGAGCAGATGCAGCCAACTGACCCTGAAGGTTTACAATGTTAACTGTCTGATCCTTTGAAAATCTCTTGGCGATCCAATCTGTAGCCTTAACACCTTCCTGATAGAAGCCGCCGCCGAGCCAGCAGGTGTAAAGATCTTCGCTTGCATTGATGGTACGGTCCATCAAAATAACAGGTATTCCAGCTTCCTTGGCATTTTTAAGAACGGTATCCCAACCATCTGCGTTGACAGCAGCGATAATAATGTAGTCAACTTCCGAGTCGATGAATCCCTGAACGTCTGATACCTGCTTTGCAGCGTCATTGTTGGAATCAGCGAGAATCAAATCATAGCCGTTCTTTTTGCTAAGTGCTTCCTGTACGGACTTGGTGTTCGCTTTACGCCAATCGGACTCATCCGCTTTACATTGCGCAAACCCTACTTTAATTAGTTTCTTATCAGTTCCTGAGGATGTGTTTGCAGCTGCATTACTGCTGCTTTCATCCGATGAATCACTCGAACCGCAAGCAGTCAAAAAAATCGCTGAAGAAAAAACCAGAACAAGTACCAGTGCTAAGACCTTAAAATACTTTTTCATGTTGACCCTCCTAAGTTTTGTTTTCTCCCTGGAATTACTAATTTCAGGAATTATTTATTTACTTTTTAATTATATATTCGTGTTAAAGGGGCAACAATACATTAAATTTTGAAAGTAGTAGACTTTTTTCTTTTATTGTTATCCAAGCACTAAACAACAAAGGTATCTATTTTTACAAAATCGGTTGAATTTTTGTTTGAATAATCACAATATAATTTTTTCTTTTTTTACCCTGCAAACTAAAGTTGATTATTTTATGAATTTAGTGTGATTTTTTTTGAAAAGGACATGTTTCTGCAATCAGTCCCTGGAGTGCAGATTCTGTATAAGATATTTAATTATTTTATATAGTTAAAATATAAAATTTTATTCATTCCTGAATTCCTTGGGCGTAAATCCGGTAGTTTTTTTAAACAAATAACTGAAGTAGTGCGGATCGCTATACCCAATATTATAGGCAATCTCAGAAGACTTCATTGTAGTCGACCTTAAAAGCTCCATTGCTTTCTTCATTCTTACCTTTGTCAGATATTCAATAAAGGTCTCTCCGGTCTCCTGACTGAAAATTGTACTGAAGTGGCTCGGACTGACATTTACAATTTTTGAAATTGTATTCAGTGATAGGTTTGGATCTGAATAATTCGAATCTATATAGGTTCTTGCTTTTGATATGATACTCTCATACTTATTGATAATTTTCTTATCACGGTAATCAAGCACTTTAGAAACTGCTTCCTTGATGATGATTCCAAACTGTTCCTTTGATTCAAGCTTGTAGATCAAGCCTTCTACATCTGCAATTTCAGGTGCAATCGATTCCAGACTGCCTCCGAGTTCCTCTACAAATCTTGCGATATCCAGAATCACATCCATATAGATGTAGTATAAATACATTGTGGATTTGATACCGTTTTTATCAACTCTGCTGAAATAATCATCAAAAAAGGCATCGAAACCTGTTTTCGTCCCACTTTTCAGATAATCGAACATACTGTTTTTCTTTAGTTGCAGAAGCTTGATTTTATCGAACCCGTCTTCCTTTACGTCCCTGATCCCAATTATTTTATTTTTACCAAATATGTATCTGTAATTTTTAGCCATTTCTGCATCCTTGAAGGATTTGGCAATACCGTTTATCCTTTCAGCCACACTGCCTATGCCTATTGAAACCAGGCTGCATGTGCTTCTTTCTATTTCATACTTAATTGATTGTGCAAGGCTGTATGCTGATTCCTCCAAGCCTTCTGCCGAATCACCCTTAAATAATAGAACAATTTCTTCAATACTTCTTTTAAATTTTATTACATCGTTGTTATTGATCAATATGTTTGCAATAATTGCATCAACCTTAACGTATTCTGAATACTCATCATTCGAGCCCGTTTCCGAGCCCAGCTCAATTTCAATGATTTCAACAAGGTAAAATCTCGAAATTATATTCAGGTCAAAATGTGCCGCTTTTTCAACCGCGTCAACAGATGACACCAATCCCAAAGATAGTTCATTAAGAAATTTTTCTTTGAAAAGAACCCGGTTTTCATCCAACTGGACTTTGAGCTTCTCGAGATCCTTAACTTCTTTTCTTTCTTCCTCAATCTCCATGGCAAGCTTATTAAAAACCGTTATCAGTTCTGAAGAGCTGATTGGTTTAAGAAGATAATCCGTTACACCTATGGATAATGCTTCCCTTGCATAGTTGAATTCATCATGTCCGCTAAGTATGATTATTTTTACCCATGGCATGTTCTTTTTTACATACCAGCTTAATTGAAGTCCATTCATAAATGGCATCTCTATATCCGTTACAAGAATATCCGGTTTTATTTCCTGTATCAAAGGGATAGCCATTTCACCATCAGCAGCTTCGCCTGATAACTGAAAGCCTGTAGAGTCCCAATTCAGACTGTTCCTTATTCCTTCTCTTACTACGATTTCATCCTCAACAAGGAATACTTTGTACACTTATTTCACTCCTTATAGGTATTGTGATTGTTACCTTAGTCCACTTCAAATGCTCGCTTTCCATTTTCAAGCCATACTGTTTGCCATAATATAATTTAATTCTTTTTTGCACATTGTACAATCCGAAGCCGCTGTCGTTTATAATTAAATCATCGGCATTTTCCAGTTCTCTTTGAATCTCCGACAATTTATTCTGTTCTATTCCGATTCCGTTATCCTCTACTTGAAAAATCAGATTGGAATTCTCTGTTCTTCGTCCCGTTACTTTTATATTTCCGAGCCCCCTCTTGTTTTTAATTCCATGGTATAATGCATTCTCAACAATAGGCTGCAATGTAAGCTTAAGTACGCTGCAATCCATTATATTTTCATCAGCGTCAATTGAGAAATCCAATATATCCCTGTAACGGATCTTTTGTATGGTAAGATAGCTTCTTATATGTTCTATTTCATTTCGAACGGGTATCCAGTCCTTGCCCTTGCTTAAAGTAATTCTGAAAAAACTCGAAAATGCTTTGACAATTTCAATTACCTGTTCGCTTTTATTCGCCTCCGCCATCCATACAATCGTATCAAGCGTATTATATAAAAAGTGTGGATTTATTTGAGCTTGAAGCGCCTTCAGCTCAAACTTTTTCAAATTCTCCTGCTCAAGCTTGCTCTTTTCGATGAGTTCTTTCAATTTCTGAATCATTATATTAAAGCTATCGCCAAGTGCCGCCACTTCATCTACATTTTGATTTATTATTCTTACATCCAGATTTCCTTCCGCTACCGTAACGGTCATTTTTCTCAGTTCCTTTATGGGTTTTGTTATACTTCCGGATATGATCCATCCGGCTAAAAGCGAAAAGACAAATGCAAAACCAAGGACTAAAAGATTTGTCACTACCCATTGATTTACATTTTCTTCTATTTTCTCCTTGACCTGTGCACATCCCCGGACTTCGTAAAGCATAAATTCCTGAATCTCACTTTCAACAAGTGAAGAAATATCCCTTATTTTATCCAATACCTTTTCATTTTCCTGAACAGGCTTTTTATCTTTTATCTGCTGTCCTATTACATTTACATAATGTTCTAAGGAAGTCATTGTCCTGAGCGTTATAAATAATTTAGTTCTGTTGTCATCAGAACTAACGTTATCCATGATTTTCCATATGTTATCATTTACTTTATTAATAATTTCAAATTGTTTTCCTTCCTCAAATCTGATTTTCCCCGCAACTATTCTCCACATTTCCGAATTAATATTATCCTGGACTATTCCATTTATGCTGTTTGCATTTGTTATGTTTGTAACTATTCTGTCATACTGCTCATTATACTTAAGCGAACTTAACAGAAGCATTATATTAAGTCCAAAAATCAAAAAAATTATAACTGAGAACGAAATAATAATCTTGCTTCGTAATGACAAATTAATTCTGAAACCTACTATGTTAAGTTTTTTTTTCAACAGGGGAATGATGTGTGGCTTCATAATAGACACCCTTTAATATAAAAATAAAAGTTTAAAGCAAATCAATATTTGCGGCCTGAAATCTCAGTCTTGGCATTTTCCTGGGTAAATATCCCTTCCTGAATAATCGTCCTCTTTGGAATAGGTATTCCGTTAAAATATGCAATAATTGTATTCATCAACTGAGAACCAAGCAGAGGATTGCATTCTACTGTACAATTCAATTTACCGGCTATCATAGCATCAAAAGCCTCTCTAACCGCATCAACCGAAATAATTATTACGTCTTTTCCGGGCTTTATTCCATATTCCTCAAAAGCCCTTATAGCACCAAGAGCCATGTCGTCATTATGCGAAAACAGGACATCTATTTTGTACTTTTTGGATTTAAGAACAGATTCTATGATTTCCTTGCCTTTGGAACGCAGAAACTCTCCGTCTGCAGAACCGACTATTTTCAAACCCGGATATTTACTTATTACCTGATCGAAACCTTCTTTACGGCCAAGCATCGGAGTAGAGCCGCTGGTTCCTTCAAGTTCAAAGATGTTTATTGTCCTTTTAAAATTTTTCAGTTTATTAACAAGCCAATTACCGGCCTTTCTTCCCTCTTCCTCAAAATCAGCGCCGATACATGTAACATATAATGATTCATCATTTGTTTGGATTTTCCTATCGGTAATAAAGACAGGTATGCCTGCATCCTTAGCTTCATTCAACACCTCATCCCACCCTGTTTCCACGATAGGTGAAAAAGCAATTACATCTACCCTCTGATTAATAAATGATCTTATTGCATCGATTTGATTTTGCTGCTGTTGATAGGCGTCTGAGAATATTAGCTCTATTCCGGCGTCTTTTGCGGCTGTTTTTATCGATTGAGTGTTTGCAGATCTCCATTCACTTTCGTCTCCAATCTGTGAAAATCCCAAGATCAGATCCCTTTTGTTCTCATGTTGTAAGCTATTGGAATTGGTTGCAGAAGTTTGGCGTTCTTGATTATTACGTGTATTTATATCGCATGCTGCAGATAGAGCCAAAGTATTAAATATGATAGCCATAATTAAAATTTTTCTAGCAAAATTCATATAAATACCCCACAATTCAAGATTTCTTCCATATATTTCTTTAATTATAACATAATATTTACAAGTTTTGTTAACTTTAAATTATGCATTATATGAAACCGTTCTTTGTATCTACACGACACTTAAGCAAAAGCTTATTGAGGATTATCATATATCCTCTTCCGAGATGACTCTTATTTGGTTTCTAATTAAAAGCTCAGCAGTTACACCATTTCCCTCCCGCAATTTTCCGGAAAAAGTACCGTCATATATTTGTCCGCTCCCGCAGGAAGGACTTCTCGCCTTCAGTATTGCGCTATCGGCATTTACAAGTTTTGCAATATAGAGCACCTCTTTTGCCCCTTTAATAAATTCCTCTGTATAAGCTTTACCGTTTTTTCCTATAACACAGCATGCCCCATCAAGTACGTCAGCTCCCGTTCCGCCAAGAATTTCCGACTGCTCCCTTGGGGTACCGCACCCGCCAAGCTGTTCCGGGCACACAGGGATCGCTTTTCCCTCCATTACCATTTTCACTGCACATTCATTTCTGCTGTCACTACCGCTGTACTTGCATTTTAAGCCCGCAAGACAGGCACTGACCAATTTCATATTAAGTGACCTCCATGTTTAGTGTTTTTTTCTCTTCTTTTTACCTGTTATATTTCTTTTAACCTTTTCATCTATGCCCTTTTTCCACTTTCTTTTCTCGACTTTCAAAGCATTTATTGAAGGTTGGGCTGCCTGCTCTGCGCAATCGCTCTTTTCCTCTTCTTTCGCTAAAAGAATAAATTCTATCCTCCTGCTTGCAATATCAGCCTTTGAGAGCATAACTCTTACCGAATCCCCGATTCTGTATGTTTTTCGCGTTCTTTCGCCTACAAGACAGTACTGCTTCTCATTGTAAATGTAATAATCGTCTTCCATGCTGCTCATTCGTACAAGACCTTCGATTGTATTGTCAAGCTCTACAAACATACCGAAAGAAGTTACCCCTGAAATTATTCCTACAAATTCTTCACCTTCATGCTCTTTCATAAATTCAGTTTTCTTAAGGTCTTCCGTTTCCCTCTCAGCCTCTTCAGCTGCACGTTCCCTTTCCGAGCACATACGGGCAATTTCAGGCAAATTATCGTTCAGTTGTTCTTCCCTCTGCTCATTCATGAATCCCTTCAAGCTTTCTTTCATTAACCTGTGTATTATCAGATCAGGATATCTTCTTATAGGGGATGTAAAATGGCAGTAATACTTTGCAGCTAGTCCGAAGTGGCCGCTGTTATTGTTGCTGTATCTTGCCTTTTGCAGTGATCGCAGCATGACAGTGCTTATTATTCTTTCTTCTTTTTTCCCTTTTACCTTGTTGAGAAGGTCTTGCAGCGCACGGGGATGTATCTTGTTAATCCCCTTTAACGTATAGCCAAGGTTGTATACAAATTCGGCCAATGACTCAATTTTATCACTATCCGGATCTTCGTGAATCCTGTAAACAAAGGGTACGCCTGCCCAGAAAAAATGCTCCGCCACAGTCTCATTGCATGCAAGCATGAACTCTTCAATTATCTTATTGGCAATAGTTATTTCATACCTTTTAACTTCTACGGGTTTCCCCTTTTCATCCAGTATAATCTTTGCTTCCTCGAAGTCAAAATCTATTGCACCTCTTGAAAACCTTTTCTTTCTGAGTATCAATGCAAGCTCCTTCATTGTTTCAAAATCATCAAGAAGGTAATCATACCTTTTGCAAAGCTCTTCATCCTTTTCTTCAAGTATCTTATATACATTTTTATAAGTCATTCTTTCATCTATATTCAGGACGCTTTCGAATATCTCGTGGTTCAGAACTCTTCCTGTCTGATCTATATCCATCATGACAGTAAATGCAAGCCTGTCCACCTTGGGATTGAGGCTACATATTCCGTTCGAAAGCTTTCGCGGAAGCATAGGTATAACCCGATCCACAAGATAGACGCTGGTTCCCCTTTTCAAGGCTTCCTTGTCAAGAGGCGAATTTTCCCTGACATAATGGCTTACATCAGCTATGTGAACACCAAGCCTGTAATTGTCCCCCGGAAGCTTCTCTATAGAAACCGCATCATCAAGATCCTTAGCGTCCTCGCCATCTATGGTTACCATCCTCAGTTTCCTTAAGTCACGGCGCCCTTTGAGCATGTCCTCAGTCACGCTGTCACTTATGGCTTCTGCCTGCTGAATAACATCCTCGTCAAAGTTCTCAATAAGGTTATGGGATTTCATAACAGACAAAATATCTGCGCCGGGCTCACCCTTGTCACCAATGATTTCAACTATCCTGCCTTCTGCATTCCTTCTCTTTTCAGGCCATTTAACAATCTCAGCTACAACCTTCTGGCCCGGTTTTGCATTCATAAACTCATCCTTCGGTATAAATATGTCCCCTGAGATTCTTTTATTGTCAGGCACAACAAACCCGAAATAGCGGCTGTGCTCAAATGTGCCGACTATCATGCTGTTTGCCCTTTTAAGTATTCTTATGACTTCGCCCTCGGATCTTTTATCCCCGGACACCTTTTTATTAATTCTTGCAACTACCCTGTCATCATGCATAGCACCGTTAAGAGAGTCGGCTGATATAAATATATCTCCGGCATCCTCGGCATCCGGAACAACAAAACCAAAGCCTCTCTCATTTCCCTGAAGCCTTCCGACTATAAGACTCATTCTTTCGGGAACGCCATATCTGTCCCTGTGTGTTTTAAAGATTCTTCCTTCATTTTCGAGTTCTTCAATAACACTGATAAATTCCCCAATATCCGCTTCAGGCACCGCAAGAACCGTAACCAGTTCTTTAAAAAGCAGCGGTTTATATGCATCTTCTTTCATGAAGGAAACTATTTTCTCTTTTCTTTCTTCTCTCATAATAAAAACTAAACAGCTAGAAATTTTTCAGCTGTTTTTCTCCTTTACTTATCCATAATATTATTATTATCAATAATATTGTATATTAATCCATGTTTTCTTTGACAACTATCGATTTAGAAAATATTAAACTGCTCTTTTCATCATATATTTTATTTTAGTTTAAAAGTATTTTCAACCATTATTCAAAAGTATTTACACTTTGGGTATAGGGTGCCATTACATGCAAAATATTTTCGCAACAAAAAGTACACCTCAAAATATTAGATTTTGTTCTAACATTTAAGGTGCACTTTCTCCCCCCAATTAACCGATACCTTATTCTACTTAAAGGTGTTAATTGTGTTTTAATGCAAACACATCTCCAGATACCATATCTAAGAATGTGAATGTTTTTTTGTCCCTGGACAAATAAATTGTAAATCCAAAATCAGATTTAATATTTTCCGGAAGTTTTTCCTGCTTCCATGTCTTTCCCCCATCTGAAGTAATATATGCTAAAGTCTTACCGCTTTCCATACAACAGATTGCAATACCATGCAACTTATCAGAAAAACCAAGGGCGGCTGTTTGGTTCTTATTTCCCGTAAGGATGGTATTATTGCTAAAAATTTTACTCTTAGTCCATGTTTTGCAGCCATCGTTAGTTTTATAAAGGTATCCATTACAATCCAGAAGATAACCCTGATTTTCGCTAGTAAACGATATTGTACTTATTTCGCCCATTCCGTCCGGCACCTTAAGCTTCGTCCAAGTCTTCGCACCATCTTTTGTCTTTTCCAGCTCAAAAGACGAAGCCATAAAGCCCGTATTTTGATTAACAAAACTGAGAAACTTTCCTACTATATTACTTTGAGGAAGCTCTGTCCAGTTTTTTCCGCCATCAGTTGTTTTCATTACAAGATTATACAGACCCGATGTGTATGATAATTTATCATTAATAATGTCCAGACCCAAACGCTCCGTAGCTCTAAAATTAGCGCGCGGCCAAGTTTTACCTCCGTCATTTGAATAATGAAGTTCATCATCAGGCCCTACAGCCAAAGCGTATTTATCGCTTAAGAAAGCAACAAGGCAACACGGGAAACTTATATTCTTCTGATATATAGATTTCCATAATCCTTTACTTGCACTGCTGTTATTTTTACTTTGGACATTAGGCTTGCTTTGAACTTTAGTTTCCGTTTTTTTAACAATGTTATTTTTTATGTTTACTTCATTTGTAACCTTTGTTAATTTTACTATTTTAATATGGTTTTCCGAAGATTGTACTGTTTTATCTTCTATTGCTGCTTGTGCAATTGGTTCAACATTCTGTAATATGATAGAGTTTTCGTAAGACGCTGCGGACTTATCCTGATTTCCGCATCCTATTAAAAAAGCAGAACTTAATAGGAGCATTAAAAAAATTAAAGAAAATTTTTGTTGTTTATTGTTCATTAGCAAATCCCCATTTCTATAGTAAATTTTTAATTAATTCTATATCGCAGGCAGATAGATTTTAATTGCAGATCTTCAAATAAATCTTGTAAATCTTCAATTATTATTTTGAATAAAAAAAACGCTTATTAAGTTAAGCGCAATTTTTAGTAATATACTTGTTTTCTGTTTAATTGTAGAATTTCTGCCTGTACATCTTGGGAGATATGCCTGTATGCTTACGGAACATCCTGTTAAAATGGCTATAATCTTTAAATGCGACTCTGTCCATGATTTCAGATATCGGAATGGAGGTATCTTTTAGCATTAAAGCAGACAGGCTGATTCTTACCTTAATAAGATATGACATTATCGTCATGCCTGTCTCCTTTAGAAATTTCTGACAAAGCGTCGTCCTGTTCATATGATATTTTTTTGTAAGCTCTCCGATTGTTATCTTCTCCATATAATGAATATGCAAATAAAGAATTATTTCATTAATCTCTTTTGATGTATTTATAAGAATAGACTCATCAACAGCTCCAGTCTCATTGAAAGCCCTTTCTAGCAAAAACAGAAGTTCCAATAGATATGATCTGCTCCTGCACGGCCAATACTTATCCTTTTGCCCGTTCAATTCCATATTAATACTATTAATTAGCTTTGAAACCTGTTGAGCTGCCACATATCCAATATCTAATTTTCCTGTAAATGTTAAATTCCTTTCAATAAAAGGTCTGAGCCATTGAAGATCATTTAACTCAGTTTGAGTAAATTCTTCAGGGCAAAGTCTTATATTTTCATAATTAAACCTGCTATTGATGATAACAGGATCAAAATATACTGCTTTCATATGAATATCCAGACTTTTCTCAAGTAAAGGAGTTTCTTGTTCGTTAATACACAATATTGCAGGTGAAGATAAGGCCTCGCTCCGATTACCGATTCTAACAATTCCTGTGCCGCTCTCTATAAGTATTATGCGAAATCTGAAGCCTAACCCCCTGTCCGGGACAAAACTTTCATCCATGCTGCAAAACAGTTCATACTTATAGCCCCCGCACACATCCCTTTCCACTGTCACTAATTCCATATAAGCCTCCGAACATACACATACACCAAAATCCTCGATTACAGGAATTGATTACAGACCAAGTTCACCTGCTATTCCTTTCATAGCGTCAAGTGCTATTCCCAAAAACTCTTCCAATTTTAGTCCAAGCTCTGAGCAAGACATTATCTGATTCCTGTTTGCTCCCTTAGCAAAGCCTTTTTCATTAAATCTCTTGACTAAAAATTCAACCGTAACGTCCTCAAGCTTCTTCGAAGGAAGTATAAGTGCAGACGCTGTTATCAGTCCGGAAACCGGATCAGCGGCATATAATGCCTTATCTATTTTTCTTTTTCTCTCTATGCCATGATAGTCATTGTGGGCTTTAACCGCATAAACTATAAAATCATCTACTCCCAGGTTTTCAAGTATCTCAGCACCTACAATGCTATGTTTGGAAGGATCTTCAGCAGTCTTGTCATAGTCGATGTCATGCAGCAGTCCGGCAAGCCCCCATTTATCAACCTCATCCTTAAGGTATTCAGCCAGGCTTCTCATTATCGCTTCAACCGCAAGAGAATGCTTGATAAGGTTTTTATTTGTCAGTCTTCCCTTTAACTCCTCAATCGCTATCTGTCTTTCCATAGGTATCATCTCCTGCAGTATTTTAGTGATGACGGTAAATAAGATATATAAAAGTTAAATTATGTTACTTATACGTATATTTTATTTAACTTTATTAACATTTTCAACCTTTATGTAAAAGTATTTATTTCAATAAAGCAATATACATCCATGTGACGGATAAAAGCTCTTGACTAAAAGAAAAGAACTGTGTCATCTGAACACAGTTCTTTTCTTTTCATATAAATTAATTATTTGTTTGCATTGATAATTATCTGTAAGCCTACTGAAGTAATAAGGAATGCAATTGCAGCAACTGCGGTAAATTTGCTCAACAGTGCATCAACTGTCCTGCCCTTGTTTTTCCCGAAGAAGGTTTCTGCACCACCGGCAACGATACCCGATAGGCCTGCTGATTTTCCTGATTGCAGTAATACAATGATGATGAGAGAAAGAGCAAGCAATATATGAACTATATTAACAATAACTTGTAACATTGAAAACACCTCCAAAAAAATTGACAAGTAAAATTCTAACACATAACAGAATAAAAAACAAGCCTTTTTATAGCTTGTTTTTTATTCTCTTCTTTTACTTGTTTTTGAGATTAAACCATGCATCAAGACCCGGGTAAACAGCAATATCCCCTAATTCCTCTTCAATTCTAAGCAGCTGGTTGTACTTAGCTACCCGATCCGTTCTGGAAGGAGCCCCGGTCTTTATCTGCCCTGAATTTGTTGCAACAGCAATATCAGCTATTGTGGCATCCTCAGTTTCTCCCGACCTGTGGGATGTTACTGCCGTATAGCCTGCCCTGTTTGCCATTTCTATTGCTTCGAGAGTTTCTGTCAGTGTCCCGATCTGGTTGACCTTGATCAGTATTGAGTTGGCAACTCCCATGTCAATTCCCTTTTTCAATCTCTCTGTATTTGTAACAAAAAGATCATCTCCTACGAGCTGAATTTTCCCTCCAAGCTTTTCAGTCAGCATCCTCCAAGCTTCCCAATCTTCCTCTGAAACTCCGTCCTCAAGAGAAATAATCGGGTACTTTTCAGCCAATTCAGCCCAGAAGTTGACCATTTCTTCTTTTGTTTTCATTATATCCGATTTCCAGAAGTAATAAGATCCCTCCTGCCCCTTTTCTTTAGCAGCATCATACATTTCGGTTGCAGCAGCATCTATTGCAATCCTGAAGTCTTTACCCGCCGTATACCCGGCTTTTTCAACCGCTTCAAGTATTACCTGAATCGCTTCCTCATCTGTTTTCAGATTTGGAGCAAATCCGCCCTCATCGCCTACTGCCGTACTGTAGCCTTTAGATCCAAGCACCTTTTTTAAGTTGTGAAATACTTCGGCACACATCCTTAGAGCTTCGTTAAAGCTGGGTGCACCCACAGGCATAATCATGAATTCCTGGATATTAACACTGTTGTCTGCATGTTTTCCGCCGTTTATTATATTCATCATAGGCACAGGCAAAACCTTTGAGTTTACGCCTCCTATGTATTGATAAAGGCTTAGTCCTATAGCTTCAGCAGCAGCTTTGGCAACTGCAAGTGATACTCCAAGGATGGCATTTGCTCCAAGCTTGGATTTGTTATGTGTGCCATCAAGCGCAATCATTAGCTTGTCTATAGCAACCTGATCAAAAACATTCATTCCTTCGATCTCGGGAGCAAGAACATTATTAACGTTGTCAACGGCATTCTGGACTCCTTTTCCAAGATAACGGCGTTTATCCCCATCTCTTAATTCAACAGCTTCAAAAGCCCCGGTAGAAGCCCCTGAAGGCACAGACGCCCTCCCTATAAAACCGCCTTCAACTATAACCTCTACCTCAACGGTAGGATTTCCTCTTGAATCCAGAATTTCACGAGCAAAAACGCTCTCAATTTCAAGGTATTGTTTCATAAGTAATCCTCCAAATCTTTTTGAATTATACTTATTTTTATCCTTTAATCACACATTTAAACCAAAATTGCATTTATTTTTTATGATTGAATTTCTTACTTAAATCCATTAGAATTTAAAGTATGGAAGGGTGGGGAAAAATGAATGCTGGAGAGTATTAAAAGCAATAGGAATGGAATGCTTTACAATAAGGTCTACCTGAATCTCCGTTCTAAGTTTTTTTTGGTATTTTTCCTTCTGGTAATAGTGCCGTTTCTTATTCTGGGGTTTGTTGCATATCAGCGTTCAAAAGCAGCAGTAGAACACAATTATTCTTCCCTTTCCGCATCCAATATAAGACAGACCAGCCTGATAATAGATACTTACCTTGACGATATTAAACATTTTGCAGATGCACTTTCAAAAAATCCTGTTCTGTTGAAAGCCCTTGTCAAAGAGATCGCAGTCAATAAAGATGCAGAAAAAAATCTCAATATTAATTTTAAATCCCCCATCACTTCAATATATGGAGAAATGAACAGTAAGCTGGAAAGTATATTTTTCATCACAGCACAGCATACGTATAATCTATATGCTAAAACCTCAAACAACTCCTTGCCTGAAGAAAGTTCCTTCTCGGATTATACATACCGCACAGCTGTCAATAAGCCTGAAGTATGCAATTTAATCGGTACAAACCTTCGTTTTTACAAAGGCGGAGCATACAGTTACGTAATATCAGTTTCGAAGGCTGTAAAAAGCCCTGAGACAGGGGAAATCCTCGGAGTGTATCTTATGGATTTCAGCTATGACTCTCTTGCCGGCCTTCTAAGAGTCCAAAAAAGCAAAGAATTTAAAGGCAACCAGCTTTATATTACAGATAACGGTAATAATGTAATGTATTCTACCGACAAGGGACTTCTTACGCTTAAATTGAATTACAGCTTTACTAAGGAACAGATATCACCTGATAAAGCCAAGACTGTATACAAGGATAAAAAAAGAATGCGTATTTCATCATACAAATTGCCCCTCAGTTCATGGAAAGCCTACGAGTTGATTCCGTCCGCCAATGTAACAAGGAGTATTTTAGCCATAAACGCCCCATTTCTAATATTTATGTTCATATGTCTGATTATACTGTTAATTTTCCCTGTTGTTTTGCTGTCAATGTTTTTTAAGCCGCTAAGCAAGCTCTCGATTGCAATATCCGGCAAGGAAAATAATGATTTTTCTCCTGAAAATCATCATGCAAAGAAGACTGACGCTAAGGGTAACGATGCTGATAATAACAGCACCCCCAATTTTGACGGACTGATAAACAAGGTTTACTACTCACGATTGAAACAGAAGGAAGTTCAACTGGTAGCTCTTCAAAACCAGATCAACCCGCATTTCTTATACAACACACTTGAATCAATACGCGGAGCTGCACTTCATCACGGAATCCAAAGCATTGCTTCAATGGCGAAGAATCTCTCGTCATTTTTCAGGTACAGCATCGGAGAAGAAGTTCTTGTACCTATCAAAGATGAAATAAAGCACCTGGAAAACTATATAGCCATCCAGAATTTCAGGCATGATGACAAGTTTGAGCTGGTTTATAAGCTTCCTGAAGAGCTTTATGACTACAAATTACTTAAGCTTACACTTCAGCCTTTAGTTGAGAACTCTATAAAGCATGGCCTTGAAATGAAGATCGGCAAAGGCAAGATAAAAATAGACATACTGTTGATGGACAGCATCATAAAGATACGGATATTTGATGACGGCATCGGAATGCCCCAGGATAAAATAGTCGAACTTAACAGAACTCTTGAGGATGACATTCCTATTCACACTGCCGGCAATGTTAGCTCCGGAGTCGGAGTAAGAAACGTAAATTCCAGAATAAAGCTTTATTTTGGCGAACAATACGGAATACGTTACCTGGGCCTTACCGAAGGGACTACTGTCGAAGTAACATTTCCGGCTGTAAAATAAATATTGGGAGGACATAAGATGAAACTAATAGTAGCCGATGACGAGAAATGGGTAAGGTCGACGATAATAAGCCTTATCCCTTTTGAAAATCTTGGCATGACACTTGTTTCAGAAGCTTCAAACGGCATAGAGGCACTTGAATTGTGCAAACAGCATAAACCGGATATTCTTATTACCGATATACGCATGCCCGGCCTGACAGGTTTGGAACTGATTCAGGAGCTTAAACTAACCCTGCCTAAAATTAAAATAATCATCATAAGCGGATATAATGACTTTTCATATGCTAAAACAGCAATGAAGCTGGGAGTTACCGATTATATTCTTAAACCGGTTGATGAAACGGAACTGCAGCAAGTCCTTGAAAAAATGAAAGATACCATAATCGCTGAAAACAAGCTGACGGAAGAGCATGCATTTATAAAGACTCAGTATAAGCTTGCACTCCCTGTCGTACATGAAAATTTCCTGGCCAGTTTAATAAAGCCTAATCTTATGACCTCCGAGGTTATAAACCATACACTGAAGAACTATGGCATCAACTTCCCATATCCGGAATTTACTATTGCCGTTTTTTCACCCGATTATCCTGAATCTATTGAGAATCTTGATGACCTTAAAAACTATAAAAACCTTGTAAGAAAAATAATGAAACGCTATTGCGTTGCAGTCACCTTTTCCAAATCTCCCGACGACACCGAAATAATTTCTATTATCAATAATAGCCCAAAAGTTGGCACCGAAAGCCTCTTAAAGGCATTATCATTATCAGAAAGGTTTTTCCGGAAGAAGCTTGCAACTACGCTTTCAATTGGAATCAGCCTTTCATTAAATCAGGCAACAAGGCTGCCCGACTTGTATAGTCAGGCTTGTGAAGCATTAAATGAGCGATTTTGGAACAGTCCCAACGGCATATTTAAATATAGCCCGCATAAAGCTTCTGAAAATGCAGGCCAGAAGATAAGCGACAATACTTTAGACGATGTTGTACTTAATCTAAAGCTGAACGACATTCAGCCCTTAAATTTTTATATAGATAATATGTGCCGAAAGCTATCCGTAGAAAAGGAGGTCAATCCATCCAGAGTCAGGGAATTTGCATGGACCTTCATACAATCAGTGATAAGCCGCCTCAATATTCAAATGTCCTTCATAGATTATGACACGTCGATTAAAGGAATTCACCCTTATGACCGCATTAGAAACACCAACTTTTTAGAACAATTGAATTTCTGCATGAAGGAAATGATTATTCTTATCAGAGATTTTTATCACCAGAGCAACAATGTCAACGGCTTAAATGTGATTAACACTGCAAAAAAAATAATTGAGGAAAACTATTCAAAAGATATAAGCCTTGAACAAATTTCAAGACTGGTTCACTTAAATCCAACATATTTCAGTGAACTTTTTAAGAAAGAGCTTGGAATGAGTTTCATAGATTATAAAACTTGTGTCAGGATGGAAAACGCAAAAAAGCTGCTGACCTCAACAGATATGAACGTTTATGAAATCAGCAGCAAAATTGGATATACAGATTCAAAATACTTCAGTAAGCTTTTCAAAAAGCTTACCGGCGTAACGCCTTTCGAATTCAAGGAAGGGTCCAAAACTCCCCCTGTCAATTCCTGACACCCCTTGATGAAGGGGACTTGCTCCACAGGTTATGTAAGGCGCATCCTCTCTTACCCTTTAATAAGCAGTGAGTTCCCTGTCATCTCCTCAGGCTTTTCAACTCCCATCAGATCAAGAATGGTAGGTGCAAGGTCTGCGAGTTTTCCTTCTTTTAATGTTGCATTGCCCAAGCCTATTCCAATCAAAGGAACAACATTTGTTGTGTGAGCAGTGAATGGTCCGCCGTTATCATAGTCGAGCATTTGTTCGGCATTTCCATGATCGGCAGTAATCAGGAGTGTTCCATCCTGTTCAAGAACTGCCGGGATAATGCGTCCAAGACATTTATCAACAGCTTCTACCGCTGCTTTTGCCGCATCAAGTATTCCGGTATGGCCTACCATGTCACAATTTGCAAAGTTCAAAACAATAACATCGTATTCCCTTGAGTTTATCCTTTTTACTGCCTCGTCGGTTACCTCATAAGCACTCATTTCAGGTTTCAGATCATAGGTAGCTACCTTAGGCGATGGTATCAAAGCCCTGTCTTCGCCTTCATAAACTGTTTCTACACCGCCGTTGAAGAAGAAGGTTACATGAGCGTATTTTTCTGTTTCTGCAATTCTAAGCTGTCTGTATCCAAGTCTTGAAATATATTCTCCAAACGTATTGGTAAGGCTTTCCGGCTTATAAGCAACAACTACGTTCGGCATGGTCTTGTCATATTGAGTCATGCAAACAAAGTATAGAGGGAAATGTCCCAATGGCCTTTCGAAGCCGCTAAAATCAGGATCAACAAATGTCCTTGTGATCTCTCTTGCACGGTCAGGCCTGAAGTTAAAGAAGATTACAGAATCATTCTTTCCGATTGCAGCCAATGGTTTCCCGTCATTTACTATAACTGTAGGCTTAACAAATTCGTCAAATTCCCCTATTGCATAGGATTCCGCTACAGCCTGGCCTGCACTTGAAGCATTGAGCCCTTGCCCCATTACCATTGCATCATAAGCAAGCTTTACCCTTTCCCATCTGTTGTCCCTGTCCATTGCGTAGTATCTGCCCATAACTGAAGCAATTTTGCCTACCCCAATCTCCTTAAGCTTGGCTTCCAATTCCTCAACAAAAGCTTTAGAGCTGTCAGGAGGAACATCCCTTCCGTCAAAGAAGCAATGAATAAACACATCTTTGAGTCCCTTCCTCTTAGCCAGTTCAATCAAAGCGTAAAGATGGGAGTTATGGCTGTGAACCCCTCCATCCGAGAGAAGTCCGAACAAATGAAGCTTTGAATTGTTCTTTTTACAGTTATCGATAGCTTCGTTAAATTCCTTTTTATCAAAGAAGTCGCCATCTTCAATAGATTTGGTTATCCTTGTAAGCTCCTGATAAACTATTCTTCCTGCCCCGATATTTGTATGCCCGACCTCGGAATTTCCCATCTGACCCCTTGGAAGTCCAACGTCCATTCCGCTGGTATGGATCACTGTATTAGGATATTTTTTAAAGAAGCTGTCTATATTGGGCTTGTTTGCTGCTGATATAGCATTGCCCTCGGTCTTTGGATTAACTCCGAAACCATCTAAAATAACTAATGTAATCAGTTTATTACCTTTCATAAATTATCTCCCTTTATAACACAATTTGGATTCAGCTTATATTTACCATTAATAAATCATATTAAACAGGGCAACCTCAAGGATTGCCCTGTAATTACAACTTATCTGATTGTCAAATTAAAGTTTATTACTTGTTGTACTTTGCGATCTTTTCGAAGTCATCCAGCTTAAGGCTTGCTCCGCCAACCAAACCGCCGTCTATATCGGACATGTTGAACAATGCGTTTGCATTTGCAGCATTAACGCTTCCGCCATACTGTATCCTTGTAGCTTCAGAGACTTCTGAACCATACAATTCTTTTAAAGTATTTCTTATTATTGCACATACCTCATTTGCCTGTTCATCAGTTGCGGTTTTTCCTGTTCCGATTGCCCATATCGGCTCATATGCAATGACAAGCTTTTTAACCTGATCTGCGCTAAGGCCGAGAAGTGCAATTTTTACCTGATATCTAATGAGATCTGCTGTTACGCCCTGCTCTCTTTGAGCTAGGGATTCGCCTACACATATGATAGGAAGCATGCCATATTTGAATACTGCATGTGCCTTCTTATTGACTGTTTCGTCAGTTTCAGCGAAGTACTGCCTTCTTTCGGAATGACCGATTATTACATAGTCAACGCCAAGGTCAGCCAACATCGGACCGGATATTTCACCGGTAAATGCTCCTTTTTCCTCCCAGTGCATATTCTGGGCTGCTACTTTGATGTTTGATCCTTCAACAGCCTTTTTTACACCCGGCAAGCATACGAAAGGAACGCCTACTACAACCTCTGCATCAGCGTCGGCAACTCTTGATTTCAATGCTTCTACAAATTCAACTGCTTCTTTTGCAGTTTTATTCATTTTCCAATTTCCTGCAGCTATTTTTACTCTACTCATTTTTTTATCTCTCCTTATTAATGAAAAATCAGCAAATGATTTTTCTATTTATCAAGTAATACATCTATTCCCGGAAGAACTTTTCCTTCGAGGAATTCCAAAGAAGCTCCGCCGCCTGTAGATATATGTGTTATCTTTTCTGCATAGCCTAATTGTTCAACGGCTGCAGCAGAGTCTCCTCCGCCAACGATTGAAATCGCACCTGATTCTGCAACTGCTTTTGCTATTTCTTTTGTGCCTGTTGCAAAGTTGGAGAATTCAAATACGCCCATAGGTCCGTTCCACACTACTGTCTTTGCATTCTTAAGTGCATCGGAATAGAGCTTGATAGTCTCAGGTCCGATATCCATTCCCATCCATCCGTCCGGAATATTTTCTGAAGAAACGAACTTAGCTTCAGCTTCATTTTTAAATTCTTTTGCCACTTTGTTATCTATCGGCAAAAGAAGCTTTACATTCTTTGCGGCTGCCTTGTCAAGAAGGCTCTTTGCCAAGTCAAGCTTGTCATTTTCACATATTGATGTACCGATATTGTTACCCATTGCTTTTATGAAAGTATATGCCATGCCGCCGCCAACAATAAGGGTATCAACCTTATCAATGAGGTTTTCTATAACAGCTATCTTATCCGATACCTTTGCTCCACCCAATATAGCTACAAAAGGTCTTGCAGGATTGGAAAGGGCTTTGCCCATTATTTCAATTTCCTTTTGAATCAGGTAACCGCATACTGCAGGAAGGTAATCTGCAAGGCCTGCAGTTGAAGCATGAGCTCTATGTGCTGTACCGAATGCATCGTTCACATATATTTCGGCAAGGGTAGAAAGTTCTTTAGCAAAAGCTGCATCATTCTTTTCTTCTTCCTTATGGAATCTTACGTTTTCAAGCATCAGGACTTCACCGTCTTTAAGAGCAGCTGCTTTAGCCTTTGCATCTTCTCCGATTACATCCTTTGCCATAATTACAGGTTTGCCGAGCAATTCGCTCAACCTTGCTGCTGTAGGCTTCATGCTGAATTTATCTTCGAAACCGTTCTTTGGTCTTCCAAGGTGGGATACAAGAATTGTCTTTGCGCCCTTGTCAACAAGATATTTGATTGTAGGAAGAGCTCCAACTATTCTCTTATCGTCAGTAATGTTAAGATTTGCGTCCAACGGAACATTAAAATCAACTCTGACAATAACCTTTTTACCTTTTACATCAATATCCTCAATAGTCTTTTTGTTTGTCATGCCCATTATTTTCACACTCCTATATTTAAATGTATTTTGAAATACTAAGAAAATTTTCCCCAAACCACCAATTAGTTATTCGGCGGCTTAGATTTTATAACGAGCAAGGTTACTATATTCTTCATCGATTTTTCGTAACCTTATAGCGAGTTTCATACTTGGCTGCATTATTAAAATGTAGTTTTATTCCCCTGCCAAGTATCCATTTTACATATTACATCTTTTTTCCTGCCATTTCAAGAGTATTGTTTAAAATTTAACAGATTTGTGAAGCACTAAAATTGAACAGTCTATAATATAAACAAAAGACCCAGTTTGATACTGAGCCTTTTGAATAATAAATCTTTTTAAATAGAGAAATCAACTCTAATTATTTAGCGTCAACCTTAGCCATGTGTTCGATGAGGTTAACTACCTTGTTTGAATAACCCCACTCGTTGTCATACCATGAAACAAGCTTAACGAAGTTGCCGTTCAAAGCGATACCTGCTTTTGCATCAAATACTGATGTGCGGGATTCATGAATGAAATCTGCTGAAACAACTTCATCTTCAGTGTATCCGAGGATACCTTTGAGTTCATTTTCAGAAGCTTTCTTAACAGCTGCTTTGATTTCTTCATAAGTAGCTGCTTTTTCCAAACGGACTGTCAAGTCAACAACTGATACGTCAAGAGTCGGAACCCTGAAAGCCATACCTGTCAATTTACCATTCAATTCAGGAATAACTTTTCCAACTGCCTTAGCTGCTCCTGTAGATGATGGGATGATGTTTCCGCCTGCTGCACGTCCACCTCTCCAGTCCTTGTTTGAAGGGCCGTCAACTGTCTTCTGAGTAGCAGTTGTAGCATGAACTGTAGTCATCAAACCTTCAACAATACCGAAATTATCATTGATTACCTTTGCTAAAGGTGCAAGACAGTTTGTAGTACATGAAGCGTTTGATACAACTTTCATGTCACTAGTGTATTTGTCCTGGTTAACTCCCATTACAAACATTGGAGCGTCTGCTGAAGGAGCACTTATAACAACTTTCTTTGCTCCGCCTTTGAAGTGTGCAGAAGCTTTTTCAGTAGTAGTGAACACACCTGTTGATTCAACAATGTATTCTGCTCCAGCTTCAGCCCATGCAATCTCTGCAGGGTCTTTGCTGCCATATACTGTGATAGCATTTCCGTTAACAACCAATTTACCGTCTTTTACTTCAACTGTTCCCTGGAATTTTCCATGTACTGAATCATAAGTCAACATATATTTCATGTACTCAAGATCAATAAACGGGTCGTTGATTGCTTTGATTTCCACTGCTGGGTTCTCGATTGCTGCTCTGAATACCAAACGGCCGATACGGCCAAAACCGTTAATACCTACTTTTACTGCCATAATATCCAACCTCCTATGTAATAATATAAATTTGATGTATAATACCTCAAAAGTATTATTTTAAGCTACATGGTAGCATATTTAAGCGCATAAAAACTTTGGCATTTTTACACTAAAACTTATTGTATATTATTTTAATTATTTTTTCAATAGTATACAACCTAAATAAATAATTTTTTAACAAAGTTAATTTAACTTTTTTTCCGCCAACCTTAATATTTCTATCATTTATACTTAGCAAAAATATCTTTTTTATTCATACTGTTCATCTATTCAACAGTCACGACATGCTTTTTAAGCAGTTTGACCGGATGGTATGAAAGCTTTGCCTTTCTTATCCCTTCAATTCCTATGTCCTGTTCCCTGTTAATATATTTAGCGTTTGCCCATTCCATCCGGCAGAACATTTGGTTTATAAGGGGATACAATCCATCAATGCTGCTGTCGGCTTTTTCCAGGTGAATGACAGCAGTATTGCTGTTCAGCATCTCTCCTACGGTAAAAGCTTCGTACTTGTCATCCACTTTTATCAAAGCGCCTTTGCATCCGAGTTCATCAAAATGATTTAACAATTCTACATTCGCAAGTTTTTCGCAATACAGGTTCATATGCTCCTTGCAGTTTCTTTTGGAGCACCAAAGTTCCATTATTCTGTAGCATTCTCCGATATGCTCCTTTGTCATTCTTACGTATTCAAACCGGTGATTTTTTTTCAGCTTATTGATATGATTCCGTTTACCGTCATACTTCTTTCCTTTAAGCTCTGCAAGATCCTCCAATAGATAGATGTAATCGGAGTCATCTCTGTCAAAGACAATGTTATCATCTTTTATACCGATAAAACGTTTAAAATATTGAAGTTCATTTTCAGTTATGCTTCTAAAAACCAATTCCCATCCATTGTTTGTAAAATACTCTTTTAGCTTGTAAATGGTGTCTGCAAATAATTCTTTAGTAATAACACCAACAGGCATAAAAGCAAAAGGCGGTATGGTTTGGGGGTCTGCAATCCCGCAAAGCATTCCGTTAATCTCGATATACCTATACCGGTAAAAATTCCTCCACATAAAAAGATTAGTAAAGTTCATTTCAGATTCCTGAGGAGAAAACAATTTAAAATAATCATCAAATAAAGCTTTATCCTTTATTGTAATTTCTTTAAAGTCCAACAATGAAAATCAAATCCTTTGTCTTAATATAGTGTTTCTCAAATACTTATTAATTGAAAATCCTGCGAACTCGTTGAAGCGTCGAGATTCTCGGATTTTCTTTTGTATAGGTAATTTGAGAACGCACTATTAATCTCCAAATCCTACACCGACGCTTTTTGCAATTCTAATCAGTTCAGAATCCAAAGGTACTGTTTTTAGTTTTCCTACTGCATCCTCCAGTGAAACGGAACCGATTTTGTCCCCTTGAAGACTTACCATATTTCCGAAATTTCCCCTGCTTATCATTTCTACTGCTTCAACGCCATATCTTGTTGAGAGTATTCTGTCATAGGGTATCGGCCTGCCGCCTCTTTGAAGATGGCCCAATACAGTAACCCTGGTCTCTATACCCGTATATTTTTCTACCTCATCGGCAATTTTATTGCCTATTCCGCCAAGCCTTATCGGATCAGGACTATCCTTCAGAACTTTGCTGACAACCATTTCACCGGTAGTTGATTTGGCTCCTTCTGAAACAACAATTATACTAAAATTCTTACCCTGCTCAGTTCTTTCGGTAATTTTATCAACAACCCTTGTAATATCATAAGGGATTTCCGGAAGAATTATTACATCAGCACCTCCGGCTATTCCGGCCTCAAGTGCAATCCATCCCGCATATCGCCCCATAACTTCCAATATCATAACCCTATGGTGGGACTCTGCAGTAGAATGCAGCTTATCTATTGCATCAGTTGCAGTCTCAACAGCTGTCATAAATCCAAAAGTAATATCTGTGGCAGAAAGGTCATTATCAATTGTTTTAGGCACCCCAATGACATTGAGTCCTTTCCTCGCAAAATCCCTTGCACTTGTCAAAGTACCGTCTCCGCCTATCATAACCATGCAGTCGATGCCAAGCTCCTTCACGTTATCCATAACCTGCTGGGACATATCCTTGTATTCAACCTTGCCATCCTGTTCAACCTTGAATTTAAAAGGATTATCCCGGTTTGAGGTTCCAAGTATGGTTCCGCCCTTATCGAGTATTCCTGAAACATCCCCGGGTTTGAACTTTATGTAATTGTTTAAGACCAAGCCTTTATAACCATCCTTGAAACCATACACTTCATAATTGTATTTACCGACTGCCGTCTTAACCACAGCTCTTAGAACAGTATTCAAGCCCGGGCAATCCCCGCCGCCTGTCAGCACCCCTATGCGTTTTACCATACCTTTTCCTCCTAATCATTTTAAAGTAAAGAATAGCGAATCTTGTTATACAGCTTGAATTTAATATTCGAAATTGCTATTGCCACCTGTAAATTTCAATCTTATTCCACTGCTTTTATAATTTCAGCCAAAAACGCCGACGCCTTGAACATATCATCAATTTCTATATATTCGCTGACACTGTGGACATTCGTCATTCCGACACTGATATCAACTGCCTGAATTCCTTTACCATTAATTATATTGGTGTCGCTCCCGCCGCCGGTCGCTTCAAGCACCAACTCAATCCCAGCCTTATCGGAAGCCTTTTTCAATATGCTTACTATTTTATCATCCTCTTTTATTTTATAAGCAGGGTACATAAGCTCTGATTTGAATTCCACTTTTCCGCCAAACTCAGAGGCTGCGTTTTCAAAGCACTGCTTCATATGAAGCGTCTGGGCTTCAAGCTTCCTTGGATCGCAGCTTCTCGCCTCAGCCTTGATCTCAACCCTGTCGCAAATAATGTTTGTTGCGCTGCCGCCGTTTATTATCCCTATATTAGCTGTAGTTTCAGAATCAATTCTTCCCAATTTCATAATTGATACGGCCTTGCCGGCTATTTGTATCGCACTGGTTCCCTTTTCAGGCTCAAGCCCAGCATGTGCGGCTTTTCCAATAATCGTAACATCAATATGATTCTGAGATGGGGCCTGTATTGCCACTGTTCCTATTTTACCACCGCCATCCAAAACGAAACCATATTTAGAATTAATTTTATCATAATTAAGGTTTTTTGCGCCAATTAAACCTATCTCTTCGGCAATTGTAAAAGCAATCTGGATGTTTCCATGTTCAAACTTTTCTTCTTTAATGTTTCTGATCGCTTCAAGGATGCATTCTATGCCGGCAGCATCATCGCTTCCGAGCACTGTAGTTCCGTCGCTTTTTATAACATTACCCTCAATAACAGGTTTCTTACCTAAACCCGGCGTGACAGTATCCATATGGGCCATCAGCAATATTCCCGGAACATTTTTGTTACCCTTCATAAAACCAATCAGATTTCCCGAACTGCCCCCTGCTTTTTTACCTGCATCATCTTCAATGACCTCAAGTCCAAGGGCTTCAAGCTTCCTTCTGAGAGTATCAGCCATATTGCGCTCATTAAGGCTTATACTGTCAATACTCACCAATTCAATAAATTCCTTTATCATTCTTTCCTTATTTATCATACCGTTTCTCCTACTCCCATTCAAATCTGGTCAGACTGCCTTTTTCTACAAAGCCTTTAAAATTCTGCTGTCTTAACGCTTCATAAACCACAATTGCAACAGAATTGGAAAGGTTCAGGGAGCGTATTTCTGACAGCATGGGAATTCTTATGCACCAGTCCTTATTGTCCTTTAATAGTTCTTCCGGAAGGCCTGCGGTCTCCTTTCCGAATACCAGAAAACAATCCTCAGGATAATTGACATCCGTATATGTATTTACAGCCTTGGTGGACGCATAATAAAAAACACCGTCCGGATACTTGCTTTTAAGCTCCGAAAAGCTTTCATGGTACTGGACATTTACATTACTCCAGTAGTCCAACCCGGCACGCTTCAAATACCTGTCATCCACAGAGAAGCCCAGAGGCTTTACAAGATGAAGCGCAGTTCCCGTCGCTGCGCAGGTTCTCGCTATGTTCCCGGTATTCTGTGGTATCTCCGGTTCAACCAGTACTATATTCAGACCCAATGTTTCATCCTCCATATGCAAAAGGAATTTTCTATTTGTTATTCATAATTATTCATTTTCGATTCGGCGATGCAATATATATGTTACCACAATGACATAAGTTTATATATATATCCGAAAAAAAAGATAAAAAAAAGACGGCTGTTTAACCCGTCTGATTTCTTCATTTAAGTTATTCCGCTACTGAAATATCAAGTTCCATCAGTTTGTCATCTCCAAGATCCAATGGTATGCAGATAGTCTTCATTTTTGATGCAGATATCTGTAAATTATCACCCAATACAAGAGAAGGCGGTGTTATTTCGATTCCAACTCCCTTATTATAGAGTATCGTCGCAGTGTTCCCGAGAATCATATTCGTCAGCTCTGATATAGCACTTTTTGAAATCTCATCAAGTTCAGTTACGGGCATTCCGCACATCATGCTTGAAGCTATGCTGAGTGCTACCTTAATGTTCATTGAAAAGACTGCCTGTCCTCTTATTTTGCCTGTTAACCCCACTATTATAGCAAGAGTGTCGCTTTTATACGGTGATTCTTTCAGATAAACCTTGCCAAGCTTGGCATCTATGTTTGCAATCTGTTTCAACACAGTTTGACTTGCTTCAATAAAAGGATTAATGTATTCTATGTTCATGCTATGACTACCACCTTTATCAAGTTTGTCTTTAGCTCAGATTTATTCCTTGTTGCATACATTTCTGTGAATTACATACAGACCGGAGCCAAATGAGCATAGCAAACGGGCCTGTTCCAGCTTTATTTATTATACTATTCTATATTAACGGCAAAAATCCTTCTTTAGATAATACTTTTTTCAGTATTTCGATAAAAAATGATAAAAAAGAGCATAATAGCATAAAGAATAATTTATAAAGCAGGGTGAAAAAAATGGAGTTATTTATGCCAGAAAGGGTATTTTTCGAGCCTTCTTCCCTTAATTATCCACTGGGGCAGAAGATATATGATTATTTCTCTATGCGGGACGTTGAGATTATTAAAGCTCCAAGCAGCAGTGTATCCCGCTCAATACCGGGTTCCACCGAAAAGCAGAAGTATGCACGTTCAAAAAAAACTCTGGTCATTGCTACAAAAAAAAGTTCTAAGCTCGATGTCTGCAAGCCATCGGCCGATTTTGAGTTTTCTCTGGTTACTAATTGCCCGGGAAGTTGTGAATATTGCTATCTTCAAACAACACAGGGCTATAAGCCGTATCTTCGCACCTATGTAAATCTTGATGACATCTTTTCCAATATACGAAACAAGATTGCTGAAGGTTCCGGAATAACAACCTTCGAGGTAGCAAGTGCGGGAGATCCTCTTGCGCTGGAGCATATAACCGGCAGTCTTTCAAAAACAATAGAGTTCTTTGGCAGCCTTGAAAAAGGAAGACTTAGGGTTGTAACTAAATTCAACAATGTAGATCCCCTTCTGGCTCTTAAACACAACGGCCATACACGCTTCCGGGTAAGTGTCAACTCAAGGTATGTAATCGGAAATTTCGAACACTCAACGTCCAGCTTTGACGAACGCATCGAAGCTTCCTCAAAATTAGCCTCTGCGGGTTACCCTATAGGCTTCATTGTGGCACCAATTATGATTTATAAGGGGTGGAAGGAAGAATACCGGGAGCTTTTTACCTCACTTCAAAAACAAGTAAAGCCAACAGAAGCGAAAGAACCTGTTACTTTCGAATTAATCCAGCACAGGTTTACCCCTGTTGCCAAAAAGTTCATCATGGAGAGGTTTCCTAATACAAAGCTCGATATGGACGAATCCAAAAGGCAGCTTAAGTGGGGTAAATACGGCAGATTCAAATACGTCTATCCCAAGGAGGAAGCAGCTGAAATGAAAGAACTTATATCCAACTTAATCACGGAAAACTTCCCTGACGCAAAAGTTGAATATTTTACTTAAGTACAGCCGGAAAGCTGTACTGCTATAAAGCAACTCCTCCACATTACGGCATAAATTTGTTGTATATCATAAAATAATTATTGTATAATTAAAAAAAGTTATAAGGATACCTTATTATTTAATGCAGCTAACTGAGTTAGGAGGAACAGCTTTGATAGAAAAACAAGATTTAAAACCGGACAAGTATTACAAGGTTCAAGGAATAGGCAATGACATTTTTAAAAAGGGTGAAACAGTTCATTTCGTTAAGCACGAAGGCTTAGCTTACATATTTAAGCAGGGAAGCGTCCAGATAGTTATAAATGAACCCGGAATCGAAAAATTCCTCAAAAACATGGATTTTGCAGGCGTTGAATAAACAAATTCCTAGTTGGCATACCTGCTTCTCTTTATAACTTCATTCAATGCCATTGTCGTTATAGGTGCTCCTTTTTCTGTCTCATCATTGTAGTCCATTTTCCCGGGGTCGCCTATCCCTACGATAACCAGATTTCTTTCCCTTTTCAAAATACTTAGGGTATCTCCGCACATGTCAGCTCTCTTCGTGTCATTTCCGTATTTGTCCACAGCACCCTCAATGATGTTCCCATCCTTTGTAATCGAGCATGAGACTCTTAGGCCGTTGCATTCTTTTCCATTGGAAGAAACTGCGACAACACCTAGCACATCCAGACTGCTGTCCTTTAATATCACTTCCATAGCTCTTTCACCGGGACCGATACCCTTTTCACCCCTATCGTCAACCATTACGACTACAGGATCATGCTCGGCTTTATTAATTAATTCTACTATTTCTTCACCCTTCAGATAGGTGGGATTGCCTGCGGAAGCTGAAATGCACCTTCCCCCGATGTTTCTGGCAGCTAATTCAACTGCCTTTTTTGCCGCTCTGTCTCCGTCTGTCACCAGTATTACTTTATGTTTAGCCATTTTCAGTCACCTTATCTCCACCTATGTGTTCAAGTACGTAAACACCCCTCGAAGGTATTTTTGCATTGCTTTGTCTCATCGTAAGATACCAGAATACCGTTGCAAATAATAAAAGAGCAATAAAAATAATTATAAACCAGAATCGTTTCAATGTACTTACCATATAGTCTGCTCCACAAATAAATATTTTTATTTCAGTGTGTTTATTATTTTACAAACCGCTTCTCAATATTCAAATAAATTTGAACAAAGAAAAACAACTGAATAATCCAGTTGTTTAGGCTCACATGTAATTTATCTTCTTTTTTATATCTGCAAGTATCTTCTTCTCGATTCTTGATACCTGAACCTGAGAGATTCCCAAGAGTTTTGCTATCTGAAACTGTGTCTTCTCCTTGAAGTACCTCAGTATGATTATTTGCTTTTCCCTTGGTTTCAGGGTTTCAAGTATCTGCCTTAAAGCTATTCTGTCAATCAGCTCAAGCTCGCTGTTATTATTGTCGGCATTTATTCTATCTATTAGCAGCAGGGATGAATTGTCACCTTCACTGACCGTACTGTACAGCGACTCGGGAGTGCAGCCTGCCTCTATGGCCATAACCAACTCTTCAGGCGATATTTTTAAACGTTCAGCCATTTCACTTACCGTAGGTTCGCGTCCAAGCTCTTTGCTCATAATCTCCTTCGCTACACGAACCTTGTTGGAGGTCTCTTTTAAAGAGCGGCTTACTTTTATTATTCCGTCATCCCTTATGAACCTTTTTATTTCTCCAATTATCATTGGCACGGCATAAGTTGAAAATTTAACATCAAAAGAATTGTCAAACTTATTTATAGCCTTAATAAGGCCGATGCACCCGATCTGAAACAGGTCCTCCATCTCATAGCCCCTGTTAGCGAATCTTCTTACAATGCTCCAAACCAAGCCGACATTTTTTTCTACCATCAAGGCTTGTGCGTTTTTATCTCCAGCCTTAACCTTTTCAATCAAATCCAGCATGTTTATATCCGAAGTCTCCATCATAAACCTGAACCCCTCTTAACACTAGGCAGCATTAATCTTTCTTTATCTTTTGAAAAATTCCTTAGCACCATGCCAACATAATAAAAATAGTATATCCATTTCCCACGTTTTATTATATTTTCCACATTTTGCTTGCATGGGCAAAAAAATATACTTCCCGATAAAGAGCAGCTATTTACTCTTTAGGGAAGCAAACTGTTTAGACATGCTTACAATTGTGCCTTTTCCGGCTTCAGAGCTAACCTCAACCTTATCCATAAAGGTTTCCATTACGGTAAATCCCATACCGGACCTTTCCATCTCAGGTTTTGAAGTATATAAAGGTTGTCTTGCCTGTTCAATATCTTCTATCCCTCTACCCCTGTCCTCAATAATTATTTCCACCTGATCGGAATATAAACGGCAGGCCATGAAAACAATACCGTCACAGCCTTCATATCCATGAATAATAGCATTTGTGACAGCTTCGGATACTGCGGTTTTGACGTCAGCCAACTCTTCGAGAGTGGGGTCCAGCTGGGAAATAAATGCTGCTGCAACAACCCTGGCAAATGCCTCATTATTTGACTTGCTCATAAATTCAAGTTTCATTTCGTTAATCAACTGCATAAGTACTCTCCCCTATCCATTCATGACGCATTAAGTGCATCGTTAATATTATCGTATAATGGAATGAATTTCAAAAGTCCCGACATCTCAAAAATCCTTTTAATTTGAGGATTGAGATTAATAATTGAGGCCTTTCCGTTAAGCTGCAGAATGTACTTGTATCTTCCCATTAAGACCCCTATGCCTGAACTATCCATGAAACCTACCTTTTGAAAATCAAAGATTACATTTTTTGAAGTAGCCTTGATCAATTCACTGTCAATTTTTCCTCGCACATATTCTGCTGTATGGTGATCCAATTCACCTATTATGGCTACAATTAACGTATTCCCTCTGTTACTGAATTTTATCTGCAAAACTATCCCCCCGTAATTGATTAATCGTAATTAACAGATTCTACCATGCGGGTTGAAACACCTTCAAAGAATTATGTAATGTTTTGCAGAATTAAAACTTTTTGTCCCTTTAAAACGACAAAAGTCCGGCAAATGCCAGACCCAATAATACAACTGAGCTTTATTTATTAATTCATCATTTATATTATTATCATTCCAAATCCATCTCTTTAAATCCTGAAGTTATAAGATCTGTCAGTTCATTTACAGCAGGAACCTCATCTTCACCTTCCGCACCTACTGTTACTTCAATTCCTTTACCTATTGCCAAAGACATCAAGCCCATTATACTTTTTGCGTTTACCCTCTTGTTCCCTTGCGTTATCCATATATTGGACAGGAATTTACCTGCGGTTTGCACAAAAAGAGCTGCCGGCCTTGCATGAAGCCCTGAAGGATTCACTATTTTGACAGTCTGTTCTACCATATTACACTCCCCTTTCAAGCGTAAAAACACCATACTGAGCCCCAAAAATAACCTTCCCATCATCATAAAAAAATATACAGAATTCACCCGGACTTATCTATAACAATTCCTTGCCTCTTCGGCAATTTTATCAATCTTTCTCAATCTGTGATTGATGCCTGATTTTCCAAGAGGAGGATTTAACATTTCTCCAAGCTCCTTCAAGTTAACATCACTGTATTGAAGCCTTAATTCCGCAACCTCTTGCAGGCTTTCAGGTAAATTCTCAAATCCAATATTATCTCTAATAAATTTTATATTTTCAACCTGTCTGACAGAAGCATTTACCGTTTTTTCCAGGTTTGCAGTTTCACAGTTTACTATTCTGTTAACATTATTACGCATTTCTTTAATTATACGGACATTTTCCAATTCAAGCAAGGCACTGTGAGCACCTATTATATTAAGAAAGTCTACAATATTTTCGCCTTCCTTAAGATATATGACAAAACTGCCCTTGCGTCTGATTACTTTAGCATTAAGCTTAAAAGAATTCATAAGCTCTGAGGTTTCGTTTGCCATTGCTTTACTATGATTTACAATCTCCAGGTGGTAAGTCTTTTCGGGATCGCTCGCCGAACCTCCTGCAAGGAATGCTCCCCTTAGGTAGGCCTTTTTACAACAGGGCTTCTTAAGGAGGGTTTTTAAATCGTTCATAATTATAGCATCTTCCGTATCTTTGCCCCTGCCAACAATTATCCCGATTTGTTCAAGTATTTTTTTAGCCCCCATTGAAGCAGTTATAACAAGAATGTAAGAAACATGCTTCTTAAGCTTCTTGCTTTTTCTTATAATGGTTTCCGGATAAATGTTGTACAGCTTCTTTATTATTGAAAAAATTTTTCTGGCAAAAGCAGCGTTCTCAGTTATTATTCTTATATTGATTTCATTTTTATCTATAAAGCTAATCGTTCCGCTTATCCTTACTACAGCAGCAAGCTCTGACAGCAGGCAGCAATTGTGCTTTATATCCAGTCTGCATAATTCATTTTTCACGATCGATGAAAATGACAAGTTATCACCATCTATTATTATAGTTATGATTTTCATTTAATATATCAAATTATTTTAACGTTGTAAATCCATTCCCTATTTAGCTTTGACATCCTCTGAATAACACCTCAGAAGTTCACCTACACTCCATGCCTGAGCAAAGCATCCCCTCGGGATATAAGGATCGTTTCCGTCAAAAATTTCCGAGACAGAACCTATGCACGCATCTTTCATGTGATCAATGAATGGGGTTATGAACATTTTTGCTGTTCTTCGGCTTTTCTCCGTATCTCCATAGGCTTTAATGAAAGCGCTTACAAAGTAGCCTATGATCCAGGCCCAGACAGTACCTTGATGATAAGCGCCGTCTCTGTAGTACTGTTCTCCGCAGTAAATACCCTTATAGTCCTTATCTCTCGGCGATAGGGTTCTTAGTCCGTATTGGGCATACAGTTCCTTCCATACCTTTCTGACAACTTTTTTGGCTGTTTCCCCTTCTATGACAGGATATGTCAAGCCTGCTGCCATAACTTGGTTCGGCCTTATCTTCCCATCCTTGAAACCGCCGCTTATAACATCAAAAAGGCACTGCTCGTTTTCATTCCAAAAAGCTTTTAAAAATGACGCTTTGACTGATGCTGCGGTGTTGTCATATGATACAGAGTCAAGCCCGATTTTCGTTGAAAGCTCAGACATAACCCTAAGGGCATTATACCAAAGCGCGTTTATTTCAACTGCCTTGCCGTGCCTGGGTGTAACAACCCAATCCCCAACCTTTGCATCCATCCATGTAAGCTGCGTTCCGCTATCACCTGCCGTTATAAGATGATCCGAATCCATTCTGATATTAAAATGGGTTCCGTTCTTATATGCTTCTATTATCTGAACAAGCACTTTATATATCTTTTCCCGAATGAAATCAATATCTCCGGTATACTCAATGTATTTGCTTACAGCCTCAAAATACCACAAAGGAGCATCTACGGTGTTGTACGCAGGTTCACAGCCTGCATCCGGGAAGACATTAGGAATCAGTCCATCCTTTACATAGAGGGAAAAGGTATACAGTATCTCTCTTGCATCGTCAAAACGTTTGGTAGCTAAAGTAAGCCCGGCAAAGGCAATCATTGTATCCCTTCCCCAGTCGGTAAACCATGGATACCCGGCAATTATGGTTTTTGCGTCCGTAGACTGCCTGTATACAATAAAATTATCCGCAGCTTTTACAAGCTGTCTGGCAAGCTTGTCCTCATACCCGGCCTTATCGACAAGGGCCTTTATTCGTTTTTCTTCCTCTTCTATATATGCTTTGCCATCCAGGTGCTTTATTTCATTTCCGATTGTCGCAACAATAGTTATATCCTTTTCCTCATACGGTGAAACATCTACTTCAAAATACCCGGGAATGAAGAGATCTTCTGTCGAATGCAGCCCCCGTTCTCTTTCAACGGCATAATCCATGTTATAGAAATAGCATTCGCTCTGGCTTATGAAAGAGCCTTCGCTGCATTTTATGACAATGTCCTCGGGATAGTCATACGGCTTGATTGATACTTCACGATCCTTGTGTTTTTGGCTGAACCGCATGTGTTCCCTCGACGAATTGAAATGATAGTCCCTGAAATTGACCAAGGGTGTCAAACGCAGGCTGCAATTGCTTTCACCGTTTATTATATGATACGTGACAACAACCGTATTTTGTCCATAAATCATACATACTTTCTTCTCCAGGAAAACATCGCCGATGCTGTAGATAAATGCTGGAACAGCATTTATCTCTACGTTTTGAAGGTATTGATAGCCCTTCATTATGAAATCGGGCGTCTGATAGGAGAACAGGTTGTATGAAACGCCGTCTATAGAAATACTCTCATCGATTTTAGACAAAACCAGATGCCTGTTAACCGGAGGCTTTAATGCTGCTACCAGCAAACCATGGTATCGCCTTGTATTGGCTCCGATTATTGTTGAAGAAGCAAATCCGCCTATACCGTTTGTTACAAGCCATTCCTTCTCTATTCCCTTTTCAAAGATTTTCCAATCTGATTTACCAAATAACATAATATTATCCTCTTATCGTTATAAACTATATGCACCTAAAGCATTATTAAAAGTGTAATTGCCATATATCAGCTATTACCCACGAACTTCCTAAGCCTGTCTTTTATATAGTAATAGTCTATTACCCTCTTCTTGTCTCTTACAAGGACCGTTTCAGCCACAAGATCTATTATGACTTCTGCCAGCTTTGTAGAGTTGTGTCGTACCAGATTGTTCTGTATGCTTACAAAATCCCCATCAATCAGCTTGATTCCGGCTTTGCTAATCTCATCGGCATCTACCCTGACTATTTCAGCACCCTCCCCGGCATAGTTTTTCTTCAATGTTTCCGGGATATCAGCAGTATTTGCAATACAATAATTTATGATTCCTTCACAGGAGTGCTTCTCTATTGCCTGTATGTGATCCAGCACGGAGTATCCCTCCGTTTCACCCTGCTGCGTCATTATATTTGAAACATATATCTTTTGAGCGCTGGATTTCTTTATCGCATCACAAACACCATTTACCAATAGGTTAGGAATTATACTTGTATAAAGACTACCGGGTCCGAAAACAATCACATCAGCCTCTGCAATCGCATCCAATGCTTCCTGCAAGGGCTTGCACGAATGCGGCTCAAGAAAAACCTTCTTTATTCTGCCGCCGTGAATGCTGTTATGATCCCCTATGTGTGATTCCCCTTTAATAACAAATCCATCTTCAAGTTCAGCGCACAGTTTCACGTTATCAAGCGTAACCGGCAGTACTCTTCCGGTTACGGCAAGTACATCACTCATTTTACGGACAGCTTCCTCAAAACTTGACGATATACCATCCATTGCAGCGAGAAAAAGGTTTCCGAAATTCTGACCCTTAAGGACTCCGTCAGCAAATCTGTATTGAAGCAGCTTTTCCATTATCGGTTCAGTATCCGCAAGCGCAAGGACACAGTTTCGTATGTCTCCGGGAGGAAGCATTCCAAGGTCATTGCGAAGCATTCCTGAACCGCCGCCGTCATCTGCAACTGTTACTACCGCTGTTATGTTCGAGCTGTAAAGTTTGAAACCCCTAAGCATTGTTGACAGTCCGGTTCCCCCTCCTATAGCAACAATCTTCGGTCCCTTTATCAATATTCTTTTTTCATACAAAAGGTTGCTTAGTCTGTCGGAATCCAAGGATATCCTGAATCCGCTGTAAGAAATAACATGAAAAAAAGTCTTAACTACATACTTAACAGATAGAAAAATGAAAATACAGCCGGATATTATCAGGAATGCCGATAAAACCTGCTCCAGCAGGCTATGGTATATCTCTCTGACATAAAAAGACAACCCGAAGCTAATGCTTGCAATTCCAGCTATTCCAAGGGCTAGCCAACGTTTTACCCTTATACCGGGTCTGAACCAATCGATAATTCTCATTTTACTGCCCCTTTATTATCCTTATCTATATCCCTGTGTTCTATTACAACCCTGTGCTCTTTCTCAACCAAAGTTTTATAGATTGCATCAGCAATCGCAACCGACCTGTGCTTTCCTCCGGTACAGCCGATACCTATAACAAGTTGGGATTTACCCTCCTTGATATAATTGGGTATGAGGAATTCCAGCATGTCATTCAGCTTTTTAAGGAATTCAATCGTTTCATTACTTTTCAAAACAAATTCCTTAACTGATTCATGCTTTCCGGTCAGCCTTTTCATTGAGTTGATATAAAACGGGTTGGGTATAAACCTTACATCAAATACCAAATCGCAGTCAATAGGTATACCGTATTTAAATCCAAAGGAGATTACATCAATTATGATCCCCTCGAATTTCTTACCCTTTACAAATATATTGGTTATTTCTTCTTTAAGCTGCCTTGTAGTCAGGTTTGACGTATCTATAATATGATCCGCCTTTTCCCTTACGGGTCGAAGTAGCTTTCTTTCTTCTTTTATTCCCTTTATTACCCTGCCGTCCTGAGCTAACGGATGCGACCTTCTGCTTTCCTTGAACCGCTTTATAAGCACATCGTCAGCCGATTCAAGAAACAGTATCTCATAAGAAAACCCTGCTTCCCTAATATCCGCCAATCCCGGAAAAAGATCATTGAAAAGCTCTCCTCCGCGTATGTCTATCACTAAAGCAACCTTATCCATCTTCCCTTTATCGTGGAAGCAAATCTCCGCAAATTTAGGCAATAGTGCCGGCGGCAGATTATCAACACAAAAGTAGCCTATGTCTTCAAGGTACTTAACCACCTGACTCTTTCCTGCCCCCGAAAGGCCTGTAATAATAACGAAATCCATTGGTCCCCCCAAAAATGTCAGTTGCCTGCTGTCGGTCGGTTAACAGCTTTAACTCTTCGTTTTCCACTGTCAACTGCAACTGTCAACTGCAACTTAATTATTCTTCCCCTACTATTTTGACTTCTGTCTGAAGTTCAATTCCAAATTTTGATTTTACAGTTTCCTGTATGTGTCTGATCAAATTTATTACATCCGAAGCTGTTGCATTGTTTGTATTTATGATGAAACCGCAATGCTTTCCGGATACCTCTGCCCCTCCCAGACTAAAACCTTTCAGGCTGCAGTCCTCAATAAGCTTTCCGGCATAAAATCCCTCCGGCCTTTTAAATACGCTTCCGGCACTCGGATATTCTAACGGCTGTTTATCCTTGCGTTTTTGGTTCAGATCATCCATAAGGCTCTTTATAGCAGTTTTATCTCCAAATTTGAGTTTCACTTTGGATTTCAGCACTACCCCTCCGGTTTTCTGAATAAAACTTGTTCTGTAGCCGAATTGGTGCTGTTCATCCTTAACTGTACGTATATTACCTTCCGTATCAATGTATTCTGTTTCAAAGACAACGTCCTTCATTTCTCCTATATAGGCGCCTGCATTCATCGCAACAGCACCACCGAGCGTACCCGGTATCCCGGAAGCAAATTCGAGTCCGGCAAGACTGTTTTCTGCAGCGACATTCGAAAGCCTCGATAAAAGTATTCCCGTTTCTGCCTCTATAATATCGTCCCTAACCGAAAAACCTGCCAGATTCCCACAAATTTTAATAACAATCCCGCGAATCCCCTTATCCCTGACTATTAAATTAGTCCCCTTGCCCATGACAAAATACGGTATTTGCTCGCTTCTGCAAAACTTCAGCAGCTCTGTAAGCTGACTGACTGTTCCCGGAAATGCCAGGATATCGGCAGGTCCTCCAATTCTAAAGGATGTATGGATCTTCATAGGCTCATCGATGAGAACATTTTCAATACCGATATTATCATTGATGAATTCCTTCAATCTGATTTTGTCCAATAATCCCAGCTCCCTAAACTATCCTCTTAATAACATTTTACTAAATCCAACGTTAAAATGACTCTATTAATTAATTCTTAATTATATTATATAAAAAATATTGACCGTATTAAAGCCTTGCAATCATCCAAATTGAACAATTTATAACATAAGAGCTTTCCTTCTTTCAAGGTAAGCCGTGAAGTTGCTGACAGAGGTATTCATCACCAGGTCTTCAGGCATATTGAGTTCATCCAGAAGACTGTATACATTGTCAAACCTGCCCACATCAAAGCTTATATGAGCGTCGCTTCCGCATATTATTTTTACACAATGCTCCTTGCATTTCCTTATAAATTCCCGGCAATTGGCTTCACTGCCGGTTCTTACGGAAAATGAATGATTATTTATTTCAATAAATTTGCCATACCTTTTAGCAGCTTTCACTACAGTATCGATATCCACCTGAAACTGAGGATTCCCCGGATGGGCAACAGCATCAATCATTGGATTTGCGAGTACATTTACAAGAGCTCTCGTATGGTCTTCTTCGGTTGAAGGAGCAATGCAAATATCGTGGAAGCTTGCAATCGCAAAGTCAAGCCTTTTTAAGTAGCTCTGAGGCATATCCGTATTACCGTCATAATCAATAATATTAGCCTCCACACCTTTAATAATCCTGACCCCATATAATATTTCGGGTATCACTTTCAGGTTGCCGAAATGATAAAGGTATGGCGCCCCCTTCATGGACGGCCCATGATCGGTGACAGCAAACATTTCTATGCCGTTATCAGCCGCTCCCCTGGCCATTTCCTGGACAGTACTGTACGCATGCCCGCTGGAAACTGTATGTGTATGTGTATCAACTACGAGTTTCAAAGCTGTCATTCCTCCTGTTTGTCTGTGTTCCTCTTAATCTCGCCCATTACCCTTTCAGTGAGGGATTTGGCTGCATTGTAGCCCATTTTCTTCTGTCTGTTGTTCATGGCGGCTACCTCCATAATTATTGCCAGATTTCTTCCCGGTCTAACCGGTATTGTTAAGGACGGAATATTAATCCCAAGGATATCTGTGTATTCATCAACTATTCCAAGCCTGTCGTAGTTCTTCTTTACATCCCAGAGCTCAAGATTTACGACAAGGTTGATGTTTTCTGTGACTTTAACGGCTCCTACCCCATAAAGGTTCTTGACATCAAGAATTCCTATACCCCTGATTTCAATGAAGTGCCTGATTATATCCGGTGCCGAACCAACCAGCGTCTTATCGGAGACCTTTCTTATTTCAACCGAATCATCTGCCACCAATCTATGTCCTCTTTTTACAAGTTCAAGAGCAGTTTCGCTCTTACCTACCCCGCTCTCACCCAATATCAGGATACCCTCGCCATAAACCTCAATAAATACCCCATGCTTGGTAATCCTGGGAGCAAGGTGCAGATTGAGATATCGTATGAGTCCGCTTAGGAATCTTGATGTAACGTCATCTGTCTTAAGAATCGGTATGCAGTATTTTTTCGAGACCTCAAGCATTTCGGGAAAAATTTCAAGCCCTCTGGCAACAACCATACATGGAAAACCCTGCTTAAAAAAGTCGTCAATCCTTTGATATCTTTCTTCTGAAGAAAGTCCTGCCAGATAGGTAGTTTCTACCTTTCCCATGATTTGTATCCTGTCCGTTCCGAAGTATTCCATATAGCCTGCCAATTGAAGTCCTGGCCTGTTAACGTCTGATGTAGTCACAAGAATATCATCAAGCCGGTCGCTTCCCGACATATCTAAAAGCTGGAACTCATCCATAACTTCCCTGAGAGTAACTGAAAACATATCATACCTCCGTAAATGCTCTACATTATAGTTAATTATTATACCTTAAAAATAAAAAAAAAGAAACCTCGTATCCTTTGATATGCAAGGCAAAACATGAAATCATAAGATTTGTTTTTTGGGATGCTCGGCATAGATACAGCATCAATCTCTCTTTTTCTGCGGGGACGGTATTTGCATTATGATTAATATACCAAAGCATAGCAAAATAAGTGAAACGGTTCATTCCTCTTTATATCAATCTATGATATACTTTATAGCTAAGATGGCAAAGAAAGGTAACCATTCCACTTTGTAATACGAAAGAAGGGTAGTTCAATGAAAAGTGAATTAGAAAAAGCTGCTATTAAGCATGGTGATAGGCTAAAAATTATTTCTATTGAACACTTGGCGGAACTAAGAGATATTATTGGTGATTTTAAAAAACAAGAGGAACTTAACAGTTTTCAGGAGTGGATTGTAGATGAATTATACCATTTTCAGGTACCTCAAGCGGATTTCAAAATTAATTCGATTATATTAATCGCAATTCATCACCCGTTTTATGCAAAGGTCGATTTTTATAAAGATGAAACAAAGAAGACTTTTTTGTCTTTGGTACGTTCTGATATTCAAGCTGCAGAAGTATATTTAAGGGAATTTGCAGAAGAAAAAGGTTATTCTGTAAAGGCTGCAGATAATTTACCTATGAAGCGATTGGGAGTTCATAGCGGATTGGCAAAATACGGGCATAATAATGTCACTTATATTGATGGTCTGGGAAGCAACTTTTCATATGCAGCATATTTTTCAGACATGACCTGCGAAGAAAACACCTGGGGTAAAGTTCAAAATGCGGACATTTGCAGTAAATGCAATTTGTGTGTGAAGATTTGCCCGACAAAAGCCATACGTAAGGATAGATTTTTAATAGATAATCAAAAATGTTTATCATGTATTAATGAGGTTCCCGGTGAATTTCCGGATTGGATTCCCGAAACAATACACCATACACTGTACGATTGCTTAATATGCCAGCGTATTTGTCCGATGAACCATGAGCAGTTAGATAAAGTTATTGATTACATATCATTTTCAGAAGAAGAAACTAATATGCTGCTAGCTGGAAAGCCGATTGATACCTTTTCTAAAGAACTTAAAGAAAAAGTTTTGATGCTCGGGCTTGACGAATGGTACAGCGCAATTCCTAGAAATTTAAAAACCTTATTTGAGCAGAAGGAAATGGACAAAAAACTATTTCACTTATTCTATGATTGAACTGTGAAATTGTATAATTTAAAAAAGGCCTTGAAATGCCCTACGATCCTGTTTTGGGTATACCAGTGCATCAACCTGTCCTTTTCGGCAGGGACAGTATCTGCGTTATGAATAATGTATAAAGGGGACAGTTCACAAATTTCACCTTCCAGCATAAAAACCTGCAAACAAAGGTTAAAAATTTATTGCAGATTTTAAATGCTCAGTTATCCAATAATTGTATAGCGCTGATACTATCTTGACTCAAGCAGTTCCAGGGTGTGCTTCAGCAACTTCTTATCCCCCCACATACCATGCCCAGGTATAACCGTCTTGGCACTTGAATACTTTTCTTGTACTTTTTTAATAGATAGAGGCCATTGTTTAAGGTCGGCATCCTCTGTATTACCGATACTGTCTGCATCTAAAGACTTGACCAAGCATCCTCCATACAGTATTTTATATTGAGGAAACCAAACAGTGATATTATCTTTGGTATGCCCTGCTCCCGGATAAAACTCTTCTACATTAAGATTTCCCAAACTAAGCTTAGTATTGGTATAGAGTTTGGGCTGTGGTTTCCGATACCCATTTTTTTCTGCTTCCTTTACTGTCAATGCCGTACTTATAACCTCGATCTTGTTACTGATCAGGGTATCTATGCCTCCGATCCGGTCTGCATGTGCATGTGTTATAATCGCTATCCTTATATTTTTCTTAAATACTTTTTTCGTAAGATTGATTAATTCTTTTGTCTGCGTATTATTCCATGGCGTATCAACCAACAGCAAACCTTTTGATGAGATGGCAATGATCCCGTTCGAAGGCGTTCTGGTCCCGTTATAATTTTGATAGGTGGTGTGTACCCATATATTTTCATTAAGCTTAGTCAATTCTACATAATTGGAATCTTTCATTCCGCTTTTAAAAAAGCTTTCTTTCACTTTCACATTGTCCGATCCATTTGTAAATGCGGTTAAGAAGAGTAATGATGAGCAGAATATTATAATAAGGCTGCATGCTTTTTTCATTGTTTTAATCCTTTCAAGTCGAATAGTTGAGGGGTATTCACCCTATTATTCCATTATTATTGTTGAATTCCAATATGTCAAGTCGACAAAAACGACGATTCATTGTTGTATTCTTTCAAGAGACTTCCTGTATATTTCAATCATCAGATCCTCAATCTTCTCATAATCAGGTCTCTCGGGCAAATCTGACCCCTCTGCCGCAATCCTGAATCCTCTCTCATACTCGTCTACCATTTCAAATATTTGCTGATAGCTGTACTCACCATTCCTGATTTTCAACAGGAACTCACGGTCTTTAGCTCTGTAAGTGTTTATTCCTTTTCCTTCAAGTATTTCAGTACCCATGATCAAAAGTCTGATAAGGTGCATTGCATGCTTGTTAAGATGGATTTCATCCTTCTTGTTGTTTCTGTGGTTTAGGCTTTCATAGTCTTTAATTACATTCCCCATATCTGAAAACATGCTTCTCAAGTCCCTTAACGGATAATGAACCAGGTTTATATCTATAAATATCTCTTCGTCAAAGTCTTTCTTGTTTGACTTGTCTATGTATAGCCTGACTTCATCGCCAGTGAAGTTCTTGTAATTATCCTGAAAATGCTTGAACTGTCCCTGTATACTTCCAAGAATATGCCTTTCCTTTTCCTTCTGTGGGTAACTGTCACGTGCCAGTGCATTCTGGAGTCTTCTTAACTGTGCCGTAGCATAGCCCCCGAAAGATTGGAAAGCTTTTTTTGATATGAAAAGCATTGCATTTTCTTTAAGCATTCTTCCTTCTTCTGTAAGTATAAACTGGTGTTCAGGAGCAGTTCCCAGTATTTCTATAACATTCGGATTACAGTTCACAAGGAGGTTGACAACTTTCTTCAAGCCATATATGACAGTGTCTGTTTCCCTGTCTTCAAACTGCTCATAACTTGAAAGTCCCCAGTATTCCCTCATTTGTTCAATACAAATTCCCCTTATGTCAGTATCGCTGGTATCAACATCGGTTCCGTAAGCATGCGAACCTCCGGTTGTCAGCAGTATTATATATTTTCCCAGGTGCTCATCTTCTCTAAGAAACCTGTATTCCTCAGAATTCAGTTTCGCTTTAATCAGTTCCGTCTTCATCATTTTCGCCGCCTTCCATAACTCCCCATTTTTATTTTATTTCGCTGCTATATCTGCCTGATGCAGTATCTCAAGATTATTGCAAAACTCTTCTCCAAATAGTCTGACCGATTTGCTTCTTGCTTTTCCCGTTCCAAGGTTAAAGGGCTGCATATGCCATTGAATGTAAGCAGCTGTCTCAAGCATTTTTTCTTTCGAAAAATGTTTCAGGTAAAAAAGGCTCAAGTATGCAGAAACATTCTGATGGTTATAAAAATGGGCCTCCTCTGAAGGATTACCCTTTGAGTCGGTAAAGCTTTTCGTGAATTTTTTCCCGATATCATGCAGCAGTGCAGCCATTTCCAATATTTCACCGCCACCCGTCTCTTTTACGTTTTCCATACACTTTCTGCAGTGTTCACCTATTGTCAATGTGTGGTGCGGATTGTCCTGAGAAATGCCATCCAGATCCTTAAATAATGCATCCAGGTCCTGGTCTATTTCATCGTTAAAAACAACTTGGATATTGTCCCATCCTTCGTAATACTGTGGTACAAAAAAGTTCTTGTACATTTTCTCTATTACGTGCTCCGGCACCGTGCGTTTCCTCCCCAAATTCTGCTCAAGGCATTTTTCATACGGGGTTGCAACCATATAACATTCTTTAAAACACTCCTGTTTCAAACTTTCCAGGAAAAGCTTACGCCTTTTGTAGCTTGTGTTTGTTGCATCATATATTACATTCTTACCTTCTGATAAGTCCTTGTTTATTCTCCTGTTTATTTCCTGAAAAAGCACTGCATTTTTATCAACATTACTTGCATCGCCGAATAACTCCTCACGCAGGCTATCCGAGGAATGCAATATTGCAGCTTCCCTGTCAGCCAGTTCTTTTGCCTTTGTACTTTTTCCGCTTCCGGGAAGACCTACCATCATTACAAATCTAGTCATGTATCCTCCAAATCATCTATTGCAGCTTGTGATAGGCCATCAAGATCTATTTCACTTAGTTTTCTGTATTTTGTACTTTCTTTATAACAAGTTTTCAGGACGTTGTAATCCTGGCCCAGATACTTTTGTCTCATGTAACTGATCAGCACAAAGTTGTTATATTGGTTGACCTTCAAATGTTTGAATACCTCAAGATATTCATCTTTATTAAGTCTTGCCAGCCAATCCTGAAATAACAAAGTATCCATTGTTTCAAAAGTTTCACTATAGTCTTTTTTTATTCTCATAACCAGCTTAAACACCGGGTTCCATTCAAATTTATTCATAAAATTTTCTCACATCCTATCCGACAACCCACTGAACCTCATGTGCTTCAGCCGGACCGGGTATCTCAAGTTTTGCAATCATTCTTTCAATTACGTTTTCCGGTACGTTTCTCGATCTTTCCCTGTTTCTCTTCATTATTTCATTATATGGTGCTTCAAGGTATACAATCTTAACCTTTGCCCCATATGATACAAACAGACTGATCAGTTGTCCTCTTATACTCTTCGAAATATTTGTCGCATTCCAAACAAAGGATTGCCTAGCTCTCAAAAAAGCTTTTGCCCTTTCCCTTGCCAGAAAAATGATTTCTCCCTGATCCTCGGCAGGTGACACGTCCTGCTCCTCCCTTATCTCATCAAGTGAAATTATCGGGAGACAATGGCAGTATTTTTTGATCCAAGTATCTTTTCCTGCGGCCGGCAAGCCCGACATCAGTGTAACCTCCAACCTCGTATCATCGTACGCCTTATAGTCAGGAGATCCATTCTCCTTTTGGAAGTATACAAAACGGCTGAAGCTATCAGGGAAAGTTCTTGGTGCTATATAGCAGCCATGCTCACTGCAAAACTCAGAGAACAATTCTATTTTTTCCAGAAGTTCATTAGTATCGCTGCATTTCCTTCCAAGGACATCTGCCTTTGACAATATTGAAACCCAGTTCATACTTACAGTTTGACTAGCTTCCATAACAGTTCTCTCAGGGTTGGGTTTCCCTAAGAAATTCAGTGGGAGGCCATGATATCTTATAATCTTTGCAATTGATTCCCTTATTCTGAATGGAGCGGAAAAGTGTGACCCATTGTCTTTGAAAATTTCTTTCCTGGCAATGATTTCACCCCTTAATGTATGCCCTGGTGAACTTATACCTTCTGAATCAATCTTTGTGCAGTATGGTTTTGCCGCATCATGGAAAAGTGCTGCTGCAAATAAGGTTGATTGTTCAGTTTCGCTGGCACTCTGCCATTCCTGAAGATTTACAAGTGCCTCACACACAAGCTTTGTATGGGTCAGGACATCTCCCTCTGCATGATACTCCGGGTTTTGAGGTACTCCATCCATAGCCCTTATCCATTCAAAACTGTTATAAATCGCACCCCACTCAACTTTGAAGTCAGGGGCCTTAGGACAAAGCGGAAATGTCCATTGTATTGAGTTATCCATATACATCTTGTTTACCATACTTTAATTGGCCCCCTATACACTTAAGCTATATCTTAAACAGGTCCGCACCATCTTTCAGCAAGTTTGGTACAATTGGACGATCCAGCCAATGACTTTCTGAATTGACGACACTTGTTAGAAAACTCGCACGTACATATTTGTACCTTTCCTTCACAACTCCGTCTTCTTCAACTTTTATATAAAGTCCCTCCATCAGGTTGCTGTTGTCTGTCTCCCTCATTACCTGTTCAATATTTAGGTTACTTTTCATACAGCTTTCCTTTAGTCTTTCTTTGGCTTCGGGAGAAATAAAGTTTGACTCCCTTAAAAAGCTAACAAGTTCTTTATATTTGCTTAACTTCCCCTCATGCAAAACCATGACAGATCTCACAAATGGGTGATCCATAAGCATCGTTCTTCTCGTCACGGTGTCAAGAAAACTGTCTGTTTCCCTGTCATATATGTCAAATTCCATAAAGTAATGTGGAAGAAGATCGTAAAAGACTGTATGTTTTGCATAAAGCCATTCTCCATACATTATGTACCTGTACCCCAACACATCCCAGAGCCCCGAAGAGTGAGCGTTTGCCCATGTTTTCAAAAGATTGAAATGTTTTTCTCTGTCCCCTCCAACAAGATAATGACCGCGGCTTTGCAAAAGTAGTTCACCTTTTGAACTGAAGCTTATGCCACTGTTTGCTCCGTCAACCTTTTCCTCAACTACTACAAACCTGTTTTTTATCCTCTCAAAAGGAATACTGTCAAGGTCCTCATCTCCCGGTTGGCACCTGGAACCCTCAATATGATGTGTTCTTGGATATTTTAATAATTTATCATTCATAATCATTTCTCCGCTATAACTATCATGTGGTTTGGAACATACTCAAAGTTCACTTTTCGGATACCTGCTTCATGCAATTTATCTGAAATCATATCTTGGTTGATTAGGTTTAAATGTTCCGGGTTGTCATCCTCTTTTGAGGGAACCGAAATAATCACAAACCTAGAAGCAACCCGCACAACCTCATTTAATGCCTGCGGCCAACTTTGAATATGTTCTAGCACTTCAAGAGCTGTCACAACATCAAATGAGTTATTTCCAAAACTAATCGATGTCGCATCAATAACTTCAGCTTTAAGGTTGCAAAATCCTCCTCTTTGCACTGCATTTATTCCATTTGTACGCATTTCATCAATATCTGTTGCAGTTATATCAAGGTAAGGAAATGCATCAAGCAGGGGCCACAGAAAGTTGCCCCTTCCGCTCCCTATATCCAATAGACTCGATGGCTGCAGACCTTTTATTATGCCGAGAACCTTCCTTACCCGTGGTAGTTCCATTGAGCGCTTGAATTTATGTAGTCTGAGTCCTTTTTCCTTCCCTAATACAACCAAATCATTTATTTCAAACTCGTCAAGTTCATCCAAAGCTTTTTTGAATATATCCCCTTCAAGTTCCTGGTGACTTTTAAAAGTTAGACTTCCTCTGATAAATGCTGCAATGATTGTATCATAATACTGTTTACACGTGTCCATGGTTGAAAACTCCTCCAAATAAAAAACCGACTAAATCCTGTTTCAATTGGACTTAACCGGTCATTTTGCAAATAATTCTTATGTACCCTGTTTATGATTTAGATACAAGTTTATCATTTCTTTTGCAAATGAGGATTAAGCCAATGTCGGGCATTTCTTTCATTCAATATGATTCCCGCTTCATAGCTGATACGTATCTTTACAATTATATCAAATCCGATTTTGTTCATTGGTAATCCTCCTTTCAAGTTCAAATTAATTTATCGCCTAAAGTGACTATATGGTACCACAGGCAAATATACCCTGTCAAGGAACAAGACAACTTGTAAACTAAATGTAATTAACACCTGGTTTCTAAAACAAACTGTAACTCTTTAAGTTGATGTTAACAGTTCCACATTAAATTCCCAAAGAATTGATCTTGAAATTAATTAAATCATTTTAAAATGGCCCGGAAATGCCCTACGATCCTATTTTGCGTATACCAACGCATCAACCTATCCTTTTCTACAGGGACAGTATCTGCGTTATGAATAATAAATGGGACACCGTCCTTTCTTCTCTTATCAGATATAACAACAATATGGTCAGGGTTCTTCAATACAACAAAGTCCCCCCTTTGCCATTGCGAAAGATTTTCTTTGTCATAAGGCACTACTTTTGTCGTCAGGTTTATGGCATACTTCTGAAAAAAAACCAACTGATCCTTTACACGTCTGAAATCTATATTTGGATCCGGCTTTCCGGATCCAAGGTAATATTCACCAGGGTTTTTGGCTATATCCTTATCCATGGCAGCCTTTAAATCATATCCCGCGTTTTTCATTGCTCTCCAGATAACATCCGCACAAACTCCCTCATCAGACGGCGGATATCCGCCCTTATAATATGCACTATGGTATTTGGTCTTGTTTTGAATTTCTTTTCTTGCCCCCTGAAGGATGTCGTCGGAATCATTTAGGCCATCCCCGTCCTTATCAGACTTTACGGCAAGCTTTTCAACTGTGATTCCCGGTTTGAGGTAATAGAAAGGATCTTGAAAAAAATAATAATTATATAAAGACAGGGCTGCAGCTGCTATGACCGCCAATGTAAAAACTAGTATAAGCACTTTTTTCATTGCTTTCATTCTATTTTTCTTACGGAAGGATAAGCCCTTTTTCATTACATCCTCACTCTTGAAGTTCTTAATATTAATCATTAAAAGGTTCAGCACCATGGTTAAAATTTACAACACTGAATGTTAATATAATAATATCATAAAAAAACTGCAGTTCACAATGTAAAGCCTACAGTTTTAGACTTATTATATATGCGTCAGGCTGATATCAGATCGCAGAAAGTCGCTTGACTCTGTCGACATTATTTGTATAATTTTCCACCCATAATGTTGAATACCATTTAAATCTATGGTTTAATGATTTTAGCAATATGTTTCTATGTAATGTACTAAATTGGTACGATTTTCCATGTAAATATCTCTTATACAATAAAAACGGAAAGGATATGCTATGAAAAGAAAAATATTAATCACAATAATTATGGTAACATTAACACTATCATTTGTAGGCTGTAAGGAAAAGAATGAACCTGAAAAAAACCCGAAAGTCCAATTAAATACAAGTTTAGATGAAAATGAGAGCACGAAAGAAAACGCAATATCAGAGCAAACTGATATTGAAGGTTCTCACGCGGATGCAGTGAAAGCAAACCATAATACTGCTGTTAGTGAAGATTTTTTAATGCAGATCGAAGACACATTCACAATTACCGGCAGAGGAATAGTAGCGTATGGAAAAATTCTTTCCGGCTTTGTATCAGCAAATGCAGAGGTAGAGCTTGTAGGTCTTGCAGACAATTCAAGAACTGTAAAAGTTGGTACAATTGAAATCCTCAGGAAACTGGTAGATACAGCAAATACTGGTGACTCAGCAGGTATACTTTTAAGCGGTTTAGAACGAGGTGAAGTGGGAAAAGGCCAGTTTCTGGCGGCAAAAGGCAGCTTCTCATCGCATAATACTTTTTCAGCCAAGTTGAAGTTCATGGAAGGTCAGACTGACAATTTACATAAGAGTGGAAACATGCAGGCACTATGTTACTTTTATACTACAGATTCCAATAGTACAATCTATTTTGATGACAAAAACAAAGATGCTAATGGCTTTTTAACAGTCAAAGCAAAGTTGTTATCAAAGCTTCTAATGAAGGAAGGTACGCCCTTTGAAGTCCGTCGGGATGGCGTAGTCATTGCATCAGGAGAAGTAACCGGAGTAGATGTAGATATAGACCCTGTTCGAAAAACAGATGCAAACAGTAACGAACAGCCTAAGGGAGGAAATACTGTTGTAACGTTGAAGTCCAGTGGTGTTCAAAAAATCCAAGTAATAAAAGAAATTCGCTCAATTTGTAAATTAGGACTGGCAGAAGCAAAAGCTTTGGTAGACAATGTACCTACTATAATCAAAGAGAATATTTCCAAGGAAGAAGCAGAGTTAATTAAATCAAAGCTTGAAAAATTAGGAGCAACTGTTGAAATTAAAGAATTGACTGGTGAATAACTATTTATTTACCAAAATGCTTGCTCTAGATCTTCAGCAAAGAAATTATTCCTTCATCGTATTCTAATGCAATATTTAAGCATAAAAGAAAGACTCGCGCGCTTTTGCACGAGCCTTTTACATTTTGGTGGAGGCGAACCGTACCTTTCAAGATAACAACAAATATAAGAAATTATCGCCATTCCATAAAACACAATTAATTTACTTGAGTAAATGTTGATCCGTAACAATAGAATGTTATTGTCTGTTGAGCAGCAGTCGTCCCATTATTATCTATTGCTTGTAGAGTAAAAGTATAATATCCAGGATTCCTAACAAAAATTTTCATATCAGTAGTCAGCATAGAATTCCCTAGACTACCACCAGCAAGTAAGTAATTATCACTCACTCGCACTATTGTAAATGAATAGGTATTAGCACTTGATATTGAATTCCAACTTACAATACCGCTAGAATTCATTAAAGTATTTAAATTTTGTGTAAAAGTAGAGCCATTATAATAAAAAGCAATTGTCTGTGTAGCCACTACAGAACCAAAAGAATTCAATTCATTTAGCTGGAATGTATACTCACCTGAAATTCCTCCCAAATAGGAACTGTTAAGTGTAATTGTGCTGGTACCAGAAGCATTACTTCCACCACTTACTATTGAATTTGTACTTACACGACTAATTGTAAATTGAGTCGAATCATTTGATGAAAGTGGAGTCCATGATACCACACCGTTAACGGATATAGCTAAATTAATATTTTGAGTGGTTGCTTGAACAACAAAGGAACTAGAAAGGATAACAAAAACAGCTACTAAAAGCACTAAAATTCTCTTAGTTTTCACAAAATTCACCTCATTTTTTAGTTTTAAATTCTACAATAATAGCACCTCAAAATTGTACAATTTGTGATCACATTACAATTATACCTTTATTTTGCAAAAAATCAACACAAATATTTCCATATTTTGATAGTTGTTCAGTAAAAAAAATGCCCTCAGGAGGCATCACAGGTAAATAAACACTGTCAAAGAATAAGATAACTTGAAAAATGATTGGGATTACTGAAATCAGAATTACTCTACCTTCAAAAGTTCGAGTCAGTGAAACATTTTATTAAAGTATATAGAGTATTATAAAAATAAGCGCATTAAGTGTAAACTTAAAGGACTGAGCCCTGTGCAATACAGGATCCAGTCCTTAAGAGTTACTTAATAAAATATTGTCTAACTTTATGGGTTCAGTTCATCAGCAATGTCCCTTTCTTACGTACAATAAATTACCATATAGCTGATACTATTCACAAAATCTTCTTCTTGTCACCCACATATTTTTCTCCATAATAAGCTTCAACAACACGGACCTTTCCGATTATTCAGCCTGAAGAGTATTTTCAGGCTCATTTTCAACAACAACTCCGGTATGCTCCCATTTTCTTTGCAGCCATCTTCTGTAATTGAGAACACCTCTGATGAGTTCATCGATAATCATTCCCAATAAAACTCCGACCATTCCCATATTAAGATAAATGCCCAGGTAGTAGCAAAGCGGTATACCTATAACCCACATAACTATTATCCCCATGAAGGAGGTATACTTTGCATCTCCGGCAGCACGTAATGCCATGGTTATTATCGTGTTAACAGTACTTAAGACACCAAATGCTATACCCAAGCCAAGAATGGTCGTCCCAAGTTTTAAAATCTCTTCGTTAGCAGTATACAGCGACAACAAAAACCGTGAGAAAATGAAAATCAGGCCTGTAATAATCAAGCTGCCCCCAGCTCCTTGTATCAAACTTCTTAACAGTAATTTGTTTACTCTGTCAAACAGCTTCGCTCCAACCAGATGAGCTACTAAAATCTGAGTACCAATAGCTATTGCATAATACCACACATAATTTATATAAGAAAGATTGAAGGCATAAGCTCTGGCCCCTAGTGCTATGTCTCCTAATTTTATTATCATAATTGCAATTATCATCTGGGATAAATGATATGAAACCGGTTCAAGCGCTGACGGCACCGCTATTCTTAAAATCGAACAGCTGTACCTCTTGAAGCCAACTAAAAACCGTTTGAATGCAAAGCGTATTTTAAGCCTTACGTGAACAACAAGTATGGCGATTATTACTGCAGCAACGTATGATATTACTGTCGCGTAAGCAACTCCCTTTACGCCCGGCTTAGGTATTCCAAAAGCTCCCGTTATAAAGAAATAGTTGATTAATATATTAATTATATTCGCTATAACGGTAATTATCGTATTCCAATAGGTCTTACCTATCGAAGAAATTACACTTGAATAAAAAAACTTAACTGCTTGTATAATTATTGTAGAACCGATTATGCCCATGTAAACCGAAGCATATTCAAGTGATTCGGAAGAAAATCCAAGCCAGCCCGCAATATTCCTATGAAATAAAACAAAAAAGGCACTTATAAAAAAGCCTGCTACCAGGTTTAGAAAAAGTGATGCTGAAAATGCCGCTGCAGCGTCATTCTCCCTCTTGGCACCAAGAAACTGTGCTACTACGCTTCCTCCCCCCTGTGCCAGGGCTTCAAACAAGAACATACAGACACTGATAACTGCCAGGGTTGCTCCTACTGATGAGGCAGCATTATCTGAAACCATGCTTAAGAAAAATGTATCTGTTAACAACAGAGAAATACTCAATATCAACTCAATAAAAATCGGGCCTGTCAACACCCACAGATTCTTATTTATAACATTACTACTCATTATATCACCCTTTACTAGAAGTTATCTTATTTCAAACCCGATATTATAAAAAGCCCTGCCATACCAAAGAAATCTCCTTTATTCACTTCTTTCCAGAGCTCGTCCAAGTCGCCCTTATTATCGTTTTCATGTGCAGGCACAAGGTTTTCCTTAAAGCTTGTAGAAATGTCTATAAATTGTTTTACGCCAATCTGGTCTGAATTTATAGGAATCACATCTACTCTCATATCCGTAAATCCTGAATCTTTGAGAAAGCTTCTAAGCTTTCTGCCTACCAATCGGTCTCCCCCCGCTTTTGCCTGTCGCTCTATGCCTTTTCGGGTTAGTGATTGGAAAGCTTCAACCTTAGGATACAAAAACAGCCAGCTATCATCCACATCGGCAATGCAGAGCCTTCCTCCCGGGCGCAGCGTACGGTATAGGGACTTCAATGCCTTATGCGGTTCTGATAAGTGCTGGAAAATAAAACGGCAGTAAACAAAATCAAAGCAACCCTCAAATTTCAAATCATAGATATCTGATTGGCAAAATTCTATTTGTAATCCCTTATCTTTGGCAAGTTTTTCTGCTTCCTCCAACAAGGTTTTATTAATATCGACTCCAACCACCTTCATGTTCTTATACTTTTGGGCAATCAAACAGCTTATAGCTCCAGGGCCGCAAGCAGCATCCAAAAAACGTATACCGTCTTGCAGCCCATGTTGCTGTAGAAATTCAAGCTCGAAATCAGTTATTGCTGAAGCTTGTTTAAAAAGGCGATTTAGTTCAACATCTTTCTTTTCAAATACATCAAAGGCATATGTAATATTATTATCAAGTGGCAAATATCATCTCTCCTCGGGGTTTATTTCCGTTAGGAAGTTACTCCTCGCTATCAATAAGTCATTCTCTCTTTAGAGTAAGCTTATATACACACGCTTTCCTCTTTTCTCTGCTTTAATTGGTACTTAAGCAAAGCTTTTTGTGACCTGTTCGGATTTGAGTCGAATTCGTTTTTCAGCTCATTCCTGTTACAGTATAGCAGCGTTGAAATGGAAGACAGGTTAAAGCTCTTATCGTAATAATCCATGCCGCTGTCCTTAAAACCCAGCTTCTTCAATATTTTATTGCTTTCCCCGTCTTTAAAGGTATCAGCAAAAATGTACTCGCAATTCATCTCGAACAAGCTGGAAAAACTTTCGCCTAAAAGCAATGGAAACAATATCGAGCGCTGTTTTGAGCTATCAACAATAAACCTTCCGAGTTCAACGTTTCTATATCCATTAAACTTGCTGTCCTTTATGTTTACCTTCTCATATACAGGAAGTCCTACGCCTTTGTCTTCTATTAGTCTTGAACATCCCACTATATCATCGTCCTCTTTCCCTACAAAAAAGGTTGAAGACATATCATATTTGTCATACTCCATTTTAAGCAAATCAAATTCATATTTTGGGCTTATATAACCAAGCTCGCATACATAAACTCTATACCTGAACCGAAGCATATCTATAAATTCATCTGTATCTTCACAGGTTATTTTTTTTACCCTAATCATCTTTTTCACCTCCAATCTTGCTCAAATAATGCTTAATGCCCAGCTTTATGCTGTCCTCTGCTTAATTACAAAACACTTTACTATATATAATGTTTAACCGAAATTATAGCCTTCAGCGATAATAATTAAATCCGGCCACAGTTCTAAAAGTGTTTTATGGTTTTCAAAGCCTGTATTTGAGTTTTTAATGATTCCTTCCTGGAATCCGCTTGTTTTCAAAAGCTCTCCGATATCCTTCAAAATAATGTTTCCGGCCCTTGTGAGCACTTCGCCGAACTTATAAATCTTTTCTTTTCTCTTAATAGATTCCTGTCCGTCTTTTTCTCCAAACTCCTTGAGCAGATTTTTTGAGTCTGCATCCTCAATTGTAAGACAATTATCCTTTTCCTGTTTTAACTTAGAGAATATATCCATTGCAAACGCATCACAATAATCCATCAGGTTGACAACCCTGGGCCAATAATTCATGGCATAATCAATATTGTCCTTTTTTCTATCCGGTGTGAATTCATGAAATACAAAATGATTATGGTAAACAACCGGAAACTCCAAGCTTTTCAGAACATTGACAGCAAAATAATCCGTTCCTGTAGTGTTCTGCATAGGTGGGCAAGGAAGCATTCTATGTATCTTATAAAAAGAAATATTGCCGCAATCAGGGTTTGAATGGTTTTCATAGGGAAGATACTTTGCTGCTTCCCTCACAACATTGGACTTTGTAGTTATCTCGCTATAATATATAGTACTGAGCTCATCAGAATATCCCAGCAGCTTGTTGATTTCCATTATAAGAGCAGAATCGTTAGGCAGAAACAAGCTGTAATCTATTTTCCAATCTCCTCCGCCTGAATATCCGCTTCCTACCATGTATATCTCATTATCCTTGTTGTAGTTATGGTTCGTATCATTAAGTAAGCGATCCGCTTCGAAGACCTTCCTTCCGAGGAATTTTAGCTCCATTTCGGATGGAAAGCCGAATTCATCCGCTACTTTTGTGTCCGAATCACGTCTGTGGACATAGTCTGCCCCGAATGTTGCAGCTATCAGGAACTGCTTATTCATAACCCGCCCATAGCTTAGCCCCTTAAAATCCAACAAGTCAACAACTTCTTTAGATATGCCTTTATCTAAAAAGTATTTAAAGTAGCTTTTCTGGGCATTAGAATCAAAATGAACCAATATGATGTCAGGGTGTACAATTCTTAGTTTTTCAATAAGCTCCCTGTTTTTTTGCTCTGTTAAAGCATCGCTCTCCTCAACTACTATGAAAGGAACCTTTTCATTTAAAACCCCCTCCATATACCTGATTTCCCCGATATAACTATTCAGGTATTCATCTAGATACCTGTTTGTCCCAATAACGAAAACGTGACTAAAAAAACTGTCTCTATATGATATTTTTAATCACCCCCTATAACATAAGTCGATCTATTATCTCTTCTAATTCGTCTTTGTGCTCCCTGGAAAATGGCACTGAGGGTACAATCCCCTGTGTCTCCTGGGTGCAAAAACAACTTTTGATTAACTCCCTCTCTTTTTTAAACTCTTCGGAACAGAATATTTTATTGAAATCATAATCATTTTCACGAAGCTTTGCTACAGGCTTACGGCATTCACATGCATATACCCCGCCTTCATTGTCAATCACTAAAGAGCACAATCCGGCCATACATCTGAGTTGTTGTTTATTTGTCTTTACAGTTCTGGCAACCAACTCAGATGTAAGCAGCTGTGAAGCACGTGCCAAAGCAGAGAACCTGTCAGTGCACTTCTTCTTCATCTCAAAATCCCTAACCCTTTTTGCAAAACCTTCGTATTTTCCGATATCCAACTCCTTTTTGGAATTGGTATCACGTGGAGATTGCCTTATAAGAAGCACATAAATATCATCAGGTTCCATTTCATTAGCAAGCAATTCATAAAGCTCATCAAGGTGATCCTGGTTGTAGGAATTTACAACACTTGAAACGCCAAGTGTCAAGTTTTTATGCTTTTCCTTCAGTTTTTTCACTTCCGCCCATGTTGCCATGGCATTCGAGAACGCTTTATCGTTGTTTCTGATAAAATTGTGTATTTCCTTCGGGCCATCAATTGAAAATGCCACACCAACCGAAACCTGGGGATTCTGGTTTAAAATCCTCTCAAGCGAAGTAACCGTTCTATTCATATCAAAGCCATTTGTTGCAAAACCAAAACTTTGTACTTCATTGGTTTTAACAAACAAATCGACGATTTCCGGCAGATCATCTCTTAAAAAAGGCTCCCCTCCGGCTACCATAACCATGCCTATTTTTCCCGCAGAACTAGCAATTTTAACATACTCCTCATATATCAAATCCTTCAGCTGGGCGTTATTATTTGCTTCCCAGTTAAAACAGTGTTTACAGTTCAGATTGCACCTATTGGTAATTAATAGATTCAAAATAAGCGGCTCGAACAACTCACCTTTTTCGTATTTGTCCAGAAGACTGTCAAAATAATCAATCAAATACAATTCACCCACTTTTCTATGTAATCCAACAAAATACAATAATTATTGGTTTTGTTACATTATGGCTATTTTACCATATATTTTTTTATGTATCAATCGTTATTATCTGACATTTATCATGATTTGTAGCATTTATTTATGATTACAAGTGTCATAATATGATATATGGCCGTCGGATCCTTTTTTCAGGCAGTTCTTGGCATAGCTTTAATACCCCTTGTGTATCGAAGCCATTGTAGTTATTTTCCAAAACCGCAAAACATTGTTGACTTTTTTGCCCGTCCTCCCCAACTGATCATAAATATTAAGGTGGGGCAAGTAGTTTGCTACGAGCCCCACCTTATACAGGTAACTGTTTATTTCATCACGACTTGCAGATGCTGACATCTTCGCTGTTTTTCTCCTTGGACGACAAAAAACAGGATGCCTTTGGCAATCCTGTTTCTGTTATATCCACGTTGGACGTGGATTCATTGGTGGAGGCGAGGGGAGTCGAACCCCTGTCCGAAACCATATCCACAAGAGCTTCTACGGGTGTATCTTGTAATTTTACGTTCCCTACGGCGGTCCCCTACAAGCAGGGTCACACTTTCAGTATCCTTTAAATACTATAGTCACTCAAGGCTACCATGACCTTAGTTCCACTGTTTAACCTTCCTACAGCGAAGGCCTGACTTAATGACGCCAGCTACCCGAGGTGCAGAAACCCCGGACTGACGGGCTGCTTAATTAAGCAGCAGCTAAAGCGAAATTATCGTTTTTAGCGTTTAATTTAAGTTTCTCGTTTTTTAAGAGGCCAACGAGAATCCTCTACCCGCTACCCAAGTCTCAACAATCCCGTCGAAACCATTACGCCCCCATATATAAGTTGACAGTTGACAGAGGACAATTGACAGTTAATATTTATTAGTCCCTGTTTACTATCAAGTTTTTCAAAGTTCAATATTCTTATTCGTCAAATTTTCTTTTGTTGTCTTAATAATTTTATTACCGATTATTTTCCTTAAGCCTGCGGTCGATCTCACGTTTTGCATCGCGTGCTGCAATGTCATCACGCTTGTCATACAGCTTCTTACCTTTTGCTATGGCCAGTTCAACCTTTACCTTCCCTTTTCTAAAGTAAAGCTGCAACGGAACCAGTGTCAGTCCCTGCTGTTGGGTATAACCTATCAGTCTTCGTATTTCAGCCTTATGAAGGAGCAGCTTTCTGTCTCTTAAAGGGTCTTTATTAAAAATATTTCCTTGCTCGTATGGGCTTATATGCATCCCGTTAAGGAACACTTCACCGTTTTCAATGGAAGCATAGCAGTCTTTAAGGTTTACCCTGCCCTGACGTATTGATTTAACCTCTGTTCCGGACAAAACAATCCCTGTTTCAATAGTCTGCTCTATGAAATAATCATGTCTGGCTTTTTTATTTTGCGCAACTACCTTTATTTCATCCTTGCCCATTATACTTCCACCTATGTTTCAGCGTGTTAATACCTACAAAAAAACCCTTCTTGAAGGGCAGTTTACCAGCACTTATTTTTAATGCTATATCATTATACCACTTTAAACCTGCGTGTCAAGATTACTGTTTATTCCAGCCTGTAGCTTGAAGAACCAATTATTGATTTAGGTAATAAGTCCTAAATTTATAGTACAAATCTCACAGCTGTAAAGGAACTAATTATTCATTGTCGAAAAAAAGCTTTTAGATTAAAATTTATATATGGATAAGCAATAGGATTTTAATTCCGAATGTAATACATACTCCTACTTGTTATTCCCCACCCTTTCCCAGTTAACTGGGATTTTTTTTGTTCAGGAGTTCTTCAACCGTATTGACTACTTCACAAGGTACTCGTAAATTTCCATGTCCGATGCCTATCTCTATATCCGGCTTGAAATTCCCGTGATAATCGCTTCCGCCTGTCACAATAAGCTTATGCTTTCGGGCCAGCCACAGCAGGTTTTCGGTATCTTCGGGCATATTTTCTACATAGTAGCCCTCTATTCCCATGAGTCCAGACGAAGCCATTGAATACAAAAGACTATCCAAGTCTTCCACTTTCATATTCAAGTAAATGGGATGCGCAATTACCGGAACCCCTCCGGCTTTTAATATTTCAGCAATACCTTCCGCAGGTGTCAGTTTATCTTTTTTTACAAACGCAGTTTTCCCTGATGAAAGATATTTATCAAAGCCTTCCTTGATGCTTCCGATATAGCCTTTATCCATTAGAACCTTAGCCATATGAGGTCTTCCGACAATCTTTCCGCCCGCTTCCCTTACAGCTTCTTCAAGTGTTATGTCAAAACCCAGTTCATTAAGCTTTTTTATTATTTTTGGATTCCTTTCATCCCTGTTTTTCTTAAGTCTTTCCAATGTACCGGAAATATTTACATAGGTTCGCTCTGAAAAGTATCCGAGCATATGCATTTCCGGCTCAAAGTCAACACTTATTTCAATCCCGGGAATAACTTTCATTCCGATTTTTTCAGACTCATCCAAAGCTTCTTCTATTCCGCTTGTCGTATCATGATCTGTTATTGCTATTGCGCATAGTCCCATCCTTTTAGCATGTCTGACAAGTTCTCTCGGTGTCATGCTTCCGTCTGAAGCTGTAGAATGTGTATGTAAATCTACCAATCCAATCATCTTCCAATATCCTTATGTGTATTATATTTATTGTTTTATTTAACCTGTATTAAATCCATTTACTTATCATTTGAAGCCTATAGCCACACTATTCAACTGCTTAATATCCATATTCTGCTTTCCTGCATTCGGCTGGCGGGAACTCACCGCTGTAAATCATCTTAAGCAGCTTATCAAGTTTGCGCAGCGAACTGCAAGCTTGTGCATCAGTTACCAGGCCTTTTTCAAGTGCTTCGGCCAATTCATCGGCATCCAGGATAGTTACAGAACCGTCAGGCATTATTTTCACATCAATCAGCAAATCTATAAGTGTAAAGCTATCCTTTTCCAGATCATGCTCCACATCTATTATATCGCAATACCAATATATAAAATCTCCTTCATTGTTATAGAATCTGCTGATTTTGACTCCCTCCGCAATGTAAGCAAAGGATATCCCCCCCGCTATATCTTTTCTGGGGCGGATTGCCTTCCACCGTGTGACAAGCAAATTGTCATCCCTGTGAATAAGCTCGTCGCCGGATATATCCACCGTTTCAAAGGGTATAAACCTCTTTCTGTAAATGCCAGGCTTCTTCATCTTTCCCTCCGAAATCATTTATTTAAGGTATTGAATTATTTTTAACAAACAATCCCACGTACCTTAAGTTATTTAAGATTATACAATAAACCGGAATAAATATAAATATATAAGTTGAATAAGTTACATATTCATCATGTCTCAAAAACCAGACATGATGATTTATATAATGAGCTTAATTCAACTTATTACATCCCGCACATCCTTATTTCCCATTTTATTCCATAATTGCTAGCTTGATGTTATAATATAACTCACTATATTACTATACGATGAAAGGAAGATAACATTGAAGGAGGACAGAAACTGCTGCAATTGCATAAAAGGTATAGCCATATCAATAAACAGTGATATCTTCTGTAAGGTTAACGGAGCTGTGTCACCGGATTATGTATGTTCAAAGCACAGATTTGCACCTGTGCCTAAAACCTATAAGGAACTTGATTACAAATGCATATATTGCGAGAATTTCATACATAAATTAGGGAGCGCCAAGGAGAACAATACCATAGGCCTGTGTCAGCTTTTTTCCGTGAGGTATTTTGACGGAACTCAGAAAAAAGCATGCTCCAAATTTATAAAACGGAAAGAAAAAGTAGTGTGCTGATCGGTAAATAATAGCTGTGCCCTTCTATCATTCATTTACTTTCAATTTATACATTTTTGTTATATAATCATTATTGAAGAATACTGATAGGAGGAAGCAAAAATGGCATTGCGCGTCAGTGACATATTAGCCCAAAAAGTGAGCGAGATACAAAGCAGAGTACCTCTCCAAATAAAAGGCTTTCAAAGCAGCACATCCTTTCAGGAAGTATTGGATAACGTAAACAATACCGGAACAACAAATTCAGGGACAACAAACTCCGGTACTTCAAACACCGCAGTAAACAGCCATGCTGCTGATCTGGAAGCTGCAAGAGCTTCACTCTCAAACAATTCTTCTTATGTGCCTCAGGATAAGGACAAGCTTATGTCACTTATCAACACAAACATACAAAATGCTGCAAATAAGTATGGTATTGATCCAAATCTTATAAGGGCTGTAATTAAGCAGGAATCGAGCTTTAATCCCACTGCTTTGTCTGGGGCCGGAGCGCAGGGCCTTATGCAGTTGATGCCGGGAACTGCAAGAGCTTTAGGTGTTACAAACCCATGGGACATTTCTCAGAACATAGATGGCGGAGCACAATACCTCAGAGATCAGCTTGTAGCCTTCAATAACGATGTAAGTCTTGCTCTTGCCGCTTATAATGCCGGTCCGGGCAATGTCAAAAAGTATGACGGCATACCGCCTTTTGACGAGACGCAGCATTATGTGAAAGTCGTGCTGCAGAACTACAGACAATACTCCAATGGCGGCTAATCCGGGATTACCTTTAGTGAGTAATTATGAATAAAGAATGGTATCAACCGCAATCCCGAACCTTTCCTCAATCTCCTTCATGCTGCGCCCCAACAAATCACTTCCCTTGAAATCAAACATAATCGGCGGCAAAAGAATCAAATCAGGGGCAGGGTTAGTCTTTAAGAAATCCTCTATCTTCTCATTGATGTCTTCGACTGTAAGAAGCCCGGCGCATTTAATGGTTCCGCCGAAAAATTTATTTTTTGCCTTTCTAAGGTTATAAGAAAAGTGCAGCTCATTCAGATTCAGGAATTGCCGCATTACTTCATATGCCAATTCAGATGTAAGTATAAGTACTCTTTCCGCATTATGATTCCGAACAACTGCAGATATTTTTTTTATCAGATCAGGCTCGATATCATATGAAACTATAAAACCGGGCGAGGTTTTTTCAGGCTTTTCTATTGACAGCAGTATTTCGGCATTCTCTCTTTTTACTTTAAGCTGTGTGCTGCCTGAACTGTAAGCTTTATTGAAGCCATCAACTCGCGATATTACTTGTTTTCCGTTTAACTCAAGAATCGTGTCGCCACACCGAAGCCCCGCTTGACAGGCAGGAGAATCCTTGATAACTCCATCAACCGTACACTCCAGATCATTCAGGAATGGCGGCTCCAAAATGATTGGAATTGCATGCTTTAGCCTAAGCGAATGAATCAGCTCGCTTGCATTTTGGTGAACATCATAAAAATCAGGGGTACTCCCCTTTCTTTTCGTATACCCAGGTAAAAAAACGCGAATACTTTCTGCCTTGTTTTTTTCCAGAAACGATACCATTTCCGCAAGATCACCTACCGTAATAAGGTCAGGATCGCAGACACAGCTTGCGCTGTACTTTATTCTTCCGCTGATCATTGCTATTTTGCCGGTTATTGCGTCTTCATTTTTAAGCCCAAGGATATATTTCCTTTTGACCGGATTGAGACAGTTTACAGATATATTAAGCTCTATGCTGCCTAAAAGCTCCAACTCATTTATGATCTCCTCGTTGAGAAGGATGCCGTTTGTCGTCACCTGAACAATGGTATTTTTGAATCTCCTTCTGATAAGCTTCATCAGTTCTATGAAATCCTTATACAGAAGGGGCTCGCCTTCAGTTATCCTTGTTGCTGCTTCACCAACGACAATTTTTTTATCCGGTGATAAAAACTCAATTATCTCTTCAAATTCCTTGAGAGATGTTTTTGCCATGGAATAGGTTTCAACCCCTTCAGGGTTGTATTTATTGCTGCAAAAGGTACAGGAGGTATTGCACTCTGAAATTACAGGCAACGTGTTTGTCCTAAAAACCGTGTTAATAATATAATCTTTCCTAGCAAATTTCATTTTTATCCCCTAATGTACTAAAATTAATCCACAATTTCCACAAGTTATCCACAGCCTCTAATACTGTAATATGTGGGTTTTTATAAGATTTCCACATTATTCACAAACCATATTTCTGCAACAATCGACATCAGGTCCTACCCCTTATATAGGACTTAATTCCTATTTTAAAGGGTTTTACGCATTTCTTTAAGATTTATCAGCCGTCGATTTTTTTGCATATACCTGAAATTTTGCAATAAACATTTGGCACTTGATTTTCAGCAAAGAAACTATACTTATCTAAAGTTATCCACAACCTATTTCTCACCTAGTCTTAACCCGGGTATGGCATTAAGGCTCATATCGGAACGGCTTCCTTTAAGGAACTCATAATATGCCGCACAAGCTATCATGGCTGCATTATCCGTGCATAATACAGGTTTGGGGTAAAGCACCTTGATAGCTTCCTTTTTGGCCTCATTCATCATCGTATACCTCAAAGCCGAATTTGATGCCACACCACCAGCAAGTGTTATGATACCGACATTTTTCTTTTTGGCTGCTGCAATAGTATTGTTGACCAGGACGGTTACAACAGCTTTTTGAAAGCTGGCAGCAATGTTTTCTATAGAATAATCTTCGCCCTTTTGTTGACAACTGTTTAAATGGTTTAAGACCGCTGTTTTAATCCCGCTGAAACTAAAATCAAGGCTGTCGCTGAAATACACACGGGGAAATTTTATGGCATCTTCATCCCCATTTTTTGATATTTTATCTATTTGAGGCCCACCTGGATACCCAAGGCCTATTGCCCTCGCAACCTTGTCAAATGCTTCGCCTGCAGCATCATCCCTTGTCTGTCCAAGAATCTCAAAGCAGTCATAATCCTGTACATAGACAATATGGCTGTGTCCGCCTGATGCTACCAGACAAATGAAGGGTGGTTCAAGCTCCGGGCACTCCAAATAGTTTGCAGCTATATGCCCCTCAATATGGTGTACGCCAACTAACGGCCTATTTAGTGCATAAGCAAGCCCTTTTGCTGCCGATAATCCAACCAGGAGCGCACCCACCAGACCGGGGCCATATGTGACTCCTATAGCATTTATGTCGTTAATACCAATGCATGACTCTTCAATAGCCTGATTTATGACAGGCATGATGAGTTCCACATGCTTTCTTGATGCGATTTCGGGAACCACCCCTCCATACTTTTGATGGAGGCTTATCTGCGATGAAATAACATTGGATAATATCTCCCGCCCGTTTTTTACAACCGAAGCGGATGTCTCATCGCAGCTGGTTTCAATTCCCAATATATAGGTATCTTCCAAGCCCATACACCTACTCTCAGCTTACAATTTTTTCACATGTCTTATTATAACCAAGTCATGGGCAAAAAAAAAGCCTTAGGGCTTTATATCATTATATTTGTTATGCAGTTTCCCCAATACCTGTTATAAGGTTTTATTTCATTCATGTGCCTCATACTGTTCCCTCCAAAATCCTTTTACTAAAATGGGCTATTACTTCAAGGATTCTAAGACACTTAAGAAGCTTTTTGAATTATATTTCTTAGTTCCTTATTCAATTCATTTTCCAAGCTGATAATTTTCTTTACATAGTCAGCAATTTTCTCATTCAGCCTCATTTCACTCCTTATTATTTTCACAAACAATCTGCTTAAAGTGTCCCAATACAGTTCGGATAAAGTCAGCAATTCTATAAGTCGGGCCAAGCTTTCAGGGTTTTCGGTTTTTTGGGCCTTAGCCTTTACATATTCCTTCAGGATGCATCTTGCACCCTTTATCAGCCACAAGTCAAATGTAATATTGCCAAGCAGTTCCCAGTTTGGAATAATATAATAATTTCGAATATCCTTTCCCATTTCACACATTTCAATGAGTTTTTGCAGTGCCAGGGCGCCATAATATTTTGTAATACTATCAACCTCTTCCGCAGGTGCAAAATATTCTTCAGTTATTTTCTGCAGCATTTCTCTTAGTTCTTTTTCATATATGTCAGGTTCTTTCACCTTTGCTTCGTCCAATGAAGGAACATAGCACCTTAACAAATGGCTGAAGGCCTCTTGAAATTCCTTTTTATCTCCAATGCTTATTTCCCTGTTGAAATCACAAGGGACAAAATGCTGCATATCCAGGTTATAAGGCTTCTTATCTATAAAATAGATTTTGTCGTCTTCGTATCCAAGGACTAAACTCACATGATTATGGTAACCATCGACAAAGGTGCTAACGTCATATTCGGGATTATACCAGACATAGTACTTGATTTTTGCAAATACGGTTTGTATCATGACCATTTGATTTTCATCAAGCATGCTCTCCAAAAGCTGGATTGCAGATTCATCATGCTGCTTTTCAAGCTGCTCAACCTTGACAAATTTTCTCCATAAGGGAATTATTTTGTCATTTGGATTATGTATGCGAAAAGTCCCGGTAGTGTTGTCAATCCATAATGTTGGGTTAATTTCTCTTAAAAACAGGGATGTAATCATATCCGCTTCCTCAGGATACTTGTTTTTTAAAATTGCATATATACATGCTTCAAAGCAGTTCATGGCAGTGGCTATTTTATCCTCTTCACCAAACTTGTCAAAATAAAACTTAAAGGACGCCAATTTGTCCAACTGCATTGATTCACCACCTTTTATCAACATTATCCGGTAAAACCATCAATATATTACACGATTTTACATATGGCGGCATGGCATAATATTAGTATCTCTAAGAATTTATTCTAAAAATGCTTTAAAAGTCAGATTAACAAATCATTCTGCAATACATTTCTTATTTCCTGATTCAATTCATTTTCCAGGCCGATAATTCTCCTTACGAAGTCAGCCATTTTTACATTCAGTCTCATTCCATCACTTTTTATCACTTTTACAAACATTGCGCTAAGATTATCCCAATACATTACGGATTTGGTCAACAACTCCATGAGTAGATCCAAACTTTCAGGGTTTTCACTTCTTTCTGACCTAGCCTTTACATATTCCTTCAGGATGCATCTTGCACCCTTTATCATCCACAAGTCAAAAGCAACATTGCCCAGAAGCTGCCAGTTGGGAGTAATATAGTAATTTTGAAGGCTCACTGCATTTTCGCAGAATTCAGTCAGCTTTTGCAGGGATGCGGCCCCATAGTATCTTGTATAGCCATTAACATTTTGGGTCGATGCAGAATATCCATCTGTGATTTTCAGCAGTGTTTCTTTTAATTCCTTTTTATACACAGCCGGGTCTCTCAGAGCTGCCTCATCTACTGAAACGGTAAAGCATCTTAAAAAATAATCGAAGGCTTGGCGAAACTCTTTTTTATAGCCAACTCCAATTTCCTTATTGGAATCACAGGGAACAAATAGCGACATATTCAAGTTATAAGGCATCTTTTCTGCAAAATAAAGCTTATCGTCTCCATGGCAGACAACCATACTTACGTGATTATAATCACCATCATCAAAATGGTTGATATCCGATTCAGTATCGTACCACACGTAATACTTGATTTTTTCAAAAACAGTTTGAATCATAACCATTTGACCCATATCAAGCAGCCTCTCCAAAAATTGAAGCGACGTATTGTCCTGCCTTTTGACAAACTGCTCCACCTTGACAAAGCTTCTCCACGGGGGGATTATATTGTCGTTAAGGTTGTATATCCTAAAGATACCGGTTGTATCATTAACCCACAAGGTAGTATTAATTTCCCTTAAAAACAACGCCGCCAGCAAGTCTCTTTCATCAATGTACTTATTCTTCAATATATTGCACACGCAGGCTTCAAAGCAGTTTAAAGAGTAACTTACGGCATCTTTTCCCCCATTCTTGTTCAGAAAAAAGTTAAGCGACTCAAGATTGGATGAATTCATCGTCCTCACCTTCCTAATACAATATCTAAGGCCCCTAGCTTTTTCCATGGCTGCAAACTACTATACAGTCCAACATTTTATCTGGCTACATTGCTTGTATACTTCTCTATAAGCTTAATCAATTTTTCTATTGTGTTGAAATTATCAATCAGAAGATCTTCATCGTCAACGGCAATATTGAATTCACTTTCCATGCTGACGATAACATCAATGCTTGTTATTGAATCAAGGCCTATCTCCCTTAAATCAGCACTCTCATCAAACTCAAGCAATTCTCCTTCATCTTTACTTAAAACCCCTGCTATAATCCTTATTACAGTTTCTTTTTCTACGTTCATTCTAACCCCTCCTGTTTATTTTGTAAGGCCCTGCATAACGGTTTCCAGTCTGGCATTGATTTCCTCCACCTTATCCCAATCATCAGCAATAATAAGTGTGAAGGCCCTGCCAAAGAGAGATCCGTTTTCTTGCTGTAATGCCCCCGGAAGTGTTCCGGATGTATATACAAAGACTCCGTTTTCCCCAGTATAGAGAATACCGTTGTCCTTCAATTCCGAACAGATTTTTTCATATTTCATCGGTGAGTCTGCAATCATTCTGAAGTACCTGGAAAGTATTTTTTTATTTTTAAATATACTATTTAGGAAAGAAATGTATGTAGATAACGTAAAACGTCCGTTTATTTCAATTATGGGGATTAAAACATTATCCGATGAAACAATGGAATCTATTCCTGCAACACCTGTATAGCCGGCATTGAACAGGTACTTTCCTATCATCATTCCATATTTGGCATAGGTATTGATTAGTTCATCATCCAAATCGGGTGATATTTTTGATCCGAAATAAACCGTGTCTCTAAGCAGCTGCTGTTTAATGGAAAAAACGTCAACAGAGCCTTTCGGGGAAATGTATACCTGGCAGTTCAAATCTTCCTTTTTTTTATACCACCCTTCTACAAGCCATTTGCAGCCTGTTTTTCCTCTTGACATCCGTGTAATTAAACGCAGGACAGATTCCAGCCTCTCCTTGCAGTCAATAATGTACAGTCCTTTGCCTGACGCACCTGTAGGCTCCTTGATAATAACCTTTTCAAAAAACGGCGTTTGGTTTGTCAGCTTATAATAAGCAGCACGGATCTCGTCCGCCGAACTGCACACCTCTCCTTTACACACAGGCAAATCCAACCTCTCTGAAATCAATCTGTTGCTGATTTTGTTATTAACTCTTGAACAAATTTCGGATGGAGCCCCAATCAGCTTCAGACCTGTTTTTCTAGCGATTTCCTCCTCAATATAAGTCACTCCGTACGGAACTAAAAAGACATTTTCATTTTGAGCCTGAATCGACTTTAGTTCCCGAAGCAATGCTTCATCCCTCAAAACCAGCTCGGAAATCGGAGTAAGCTCGTCCGCATCTTTTGGAGTCAGAATTGCAGGAATAGAGAATCCCATCTTCTCAAGCATATTTAGGTAATATTTATCAGGCATTCTGCGAAGAATTACATAATCTTGTTTCCTGCTAATGAGAAGATTCATCTCCTCAATCCGGTTGACAACAGCATTCTCACTCCTGTCCACAACTCCCGAATTGGCCTCATTCCAGTATTTTTCAGCACCGATATTGAACAGCCATACGATCCTGCCCTTATCCCGGTCTGAAGTAAGGTATTTTACCAGATTAAACTCAGTTATCATGATTATCCCCAAAAGGATTTTCCTCTACAAAACAGCATTGAGATTTTTCTGTCCCTTCAGAAAATCCTCTTTTTTACCCCTTTCCCTTAAAATATGCGTACTGCCTTTGTAATGAATGACTTCCATCGGCAAAGGATGGCTTAAGAACAATGCCGGACTTTGCGTAAGTCCGTAAGCCCCCGATTTCTCAATTGCCAGTATATCACCGGGAACTATTTCAGGGGTCTGTACCCTTTGCCCAATCACATCTGTAGGCGTACAAAGCGGACCTGTTATGTTGACCTCTTTATCTGCACCTCTTTTGTTTAGGACATGCATAGGAAAGTTATTCCTTATGTGTCTTCCTAGAAAGGCCGAAGAGGCATGCTGGTTAGAGCCCCCGTCACATATGATGTACTTGTTTCCCTTGCACTCTTTCGTATAAAGTGCTTTTACCAGATAAACCCCTGCTTCAGCCATCAGGAACCTTCCGCTTTCGACAGCAACCCTGGTTCCGGCCAATCTATGCTCATATCTCGACCAAATATCGCCGAGACCTTCTTGCAGAGTTTGCATTTCAAGAGCATTCTCTCCTTTGAAATAGGGTACTCCGAAGCCTCCGCCAAGATCCAAAAACTCAAGCCTAAAGTCGTTTATTTCTGCCAAATCAAGAGCAAGCTTGATGGTTTTATCCATATTCTCCAAAATATTTTGCGCGTTTGATATTTGTGTCCCCATATATACGTGAATGCCTATCACACTGACATTCGGAAGCTTCTTAATTACATTGAACGCATCATCAAGCTGAACCTGAGTTATTCCGAATTGTGTCGGCACACCGGCCATCTTGATGCTTGATCCCGTAAAATCGAAATCAGGATTGACTCTCAATGAAATATTTACATTTCGACATTTTCGCCCTGCAATAGCATCGATTAGTTTTGCTTCCTCCACAGACTCGATATTGATGCTGTAGATTCCCATTTCAATTGCATATTCCAGCTCTTCCGGAGTCTTGCCCGGGCTGGTGAAGATTATTTTATCAGGCATGAAACCAGCCTCAAGAGCGGTATATAATTCACCTGACGAAGCAACTTCTATCCCGCTTCCCAGCTTCCTGAACAATTCACAAATGCCAAGCAAAGGATTTGACTTCATGGAATAAAGAATTTCAAAATCCCTCGGGAGTGCGTTTTTAAGCCTTTTGTAGCTGGAAATAATACACTCTCCATCGAAAACATATAATGGAGTGCCATGCACTTCTGCAATGTCTGAAAGCAGCTTATCTTCCATATAACCTCCTATTCGGCAGTAAGCGTGTTATTTATAATGCGTGTGATTTCGTCCGAAGAGTCATGTATGAAAAAATGCCCACCCTCAAACCAATAAACCGAACATTTTTTCTCAGTGTACGTCTTCCAGACATCGATATCCTTTTCATCCAGAAGTTCATCTTTTCTGCCTGCCATCACAGATATATCGAATTGGAACTTCTGCATCTGTTCATTGGGCTTGTAGGTTTCAATCAACCTGTAGTCCGCTCTCAACATGTCGAGGCTGCTTTTTAAAAGCCCCTTAAATCTCAGCAGTTTTTCAGGTATTCCACCCAGTTTCAATGCCTCGTTTTTGAATTCTTCATCCGAAAGCAGGTGCAAAACCTTTCTGTCCTTAATTACATTCGGAGGGTATCTGCTGGACAAAAAAGCATGTACAGGCAATTTCATATTTCTATTTCTGATCGTATTGATTACTTCGCAAGCCAGAATGCTTCCCATACTATACCCGAAAAAAGCGTAATCACATTTATCCAATTCGTGACCAATCTGGTCAAGTACATCATTCACAGCCTCTCCAATATCCGTGCAGGGGCTTTCCCTGTACCTGTTGCCTTTGCCCGGAAGCTCTACCGGTATCAAGCAGATTGAAGCGTGAAGCTTATCCTTCCACTTGTTAAACACTGCTGAAGCCGAGCCGCCTGCGTATGAGAAGCAAAAAAGGTTAATCCTGTTCAACGCTACCACTCCAATAAAAGTTTTCTATTCCAAAGCTTTGATTTACAGCTTGTACTTGCTTATGTAGTATGCCGAATAATCTGCGCAATGTTCTTTTTTTGCAAGCAGCTTGTTATGTAAATCTTCCAATATCTCCATCGAGAATCCGGTTTCCTTCCATTTTTCGTACATGATCCCGAAACCAAAATATTCCCACAGTTCGGCATTTACCTTCTCGTGGTCTCCAAAGGGTTCAAGCATTATAACCGGTGTTGCTGCTCCGAGAGAGTCCACGAAGGTACCGCCCCCAGTCTTACTGATTATGGCTTTGGAATTTCTTATTAAATCAAAAATCGGATGATATTTATCATTATTACTAAATTCAGGCACACCCAGTTTATTTACCAGCCCTAAAGGCGGAAATTCATATCTGCCCTCAGCATTCCTGTTCCAGGCAGACCAGTCGGGATTGTTAGCAAAATATCTGTTCCCATCCTTTTGGGCAGCTGTTTCCTGCGGTTCATAGCCTATGACATCCAACCTGATGCCTTTTTCTTCAAGCTCTGTGATTTTTGACTGATATGTTCCCATACCCCAGCCGCCGCCGTGGATAACAAACCGATTCGGCCTCACGTTGAACGGAACAACAGGAAGATTTGTAACAGGTATTTGATAATCTATGGATTTCCTTGCAGAATCAAAAAGATATATCTCTTCACACCCGGCGCTATAATCAGGCTTTAACGCTTTTAAACTTTTCCATGAAGGCGAAGGCTCTGAGTCAGTATAGATAATGTCGGCATGAACTGCCTTGGGAGATACTTTCTTCCGATAGAGCTCTATAATATGCATCCAGTGCCCGGACAATACAATAAAGTTGCTCCTGCCCTCCCTTTCCCATCTGTTCAGCAAGTCTTCAACAATATTGGCATCGATGCTCTCCCGTATATCCATAATCATTCTTGTCGACATAAGTGCAACAGAAAATTTTTTATGGTAGACCTTTTTGCTTTTTATGATCTGCTCCTTTTTTTTCTCTGACATCAGACTTTCAAAAACAAGCACATCTACAGGTACATCCTTTTCGATAAATCTTTGTTCCAACAGCAGACCAATGACATAAAAGCCAAGTCCGAAGCCGGAACAAAGAATGGTTACACTCTTCTGCCCCATCTAATTATGCCTCCCGGTTTTTATCGTGAATTGTTGGAAAGCCATTTAAATAAGTTGAAAAATATTTAATGAACTCAACAATTCTTACTAATTATTTAATTCAACTTATATAATCAGGATTTCCCCTGAATCGTCCTGTGGAAGCATACCCCGTCTGCTTTCATTTTGGCTTCCATGAACCTTGACATTCCTTCAGTTTCGCCTTCCACAGTTAATACCCTGTTTGTATCAAACAGTCTGGTGAAGAAGTCACTCTTCCATATTGATGGCTTTTTGTTTTCAATACCGTATTCATCAAGGTAGGTCAAATCTGCCGGCCTCAGGGTATCCATAACTTTTGACGGGACGATTTCCCCAAACATCATTTCGATATAATGGAAGTTGTAATAGACGATTTTGCTTAGATCATACTGCTGTACCCTCTCAACCAAAAGCTCCCAATCAATCTCGTTGAAGTATTTTTTTATGTACATGAAAAGGTCTGCGAATTTGTATATTTTCAGGTCACGTATATCCGTAATCCATATCATCAGTGTAGCTTCCTTGAATAAATGGCAGCTCAGCTGGATGATATTATCAATGTAATCAAGCATATATCCTTCAGCACCGTTTATTTCTACAGGGATAGCCCTTGAAATGAGCTCTTTGGTCTCTACCTTATATGGGCAGTTCCCTTTCCAGAGAATATCATGGTTTACATCCACCTGTATGACCTTTGCAAATTTATTATCACTCACCTTTTGGAACTCCTGCAGTTCGTGCGATACCATCTGCGTTAAAACCTTAGCCTTCCTCGTTGCCTCAACGACCACCTGTTTCTCTTCATCATAGAAGCCCTGAATAAAGCCTATGTTTTCTAAAGCCTTTGTTACCGGAAGCACATCATCAAGCTTGATAATAAGATCCAGATCATTGAATATACGTGCTTCTATCGATGGATAAACCTTGCTTGCCAGCAGATTCCCTTTCAATACCGGAACAACAACGTTATACTTGCCGAATTCGGTTAAAACCTCCGAAAGATGTTTAAGGTAGCATCTGTTTCTTTCCCCGTAAACAAGCCACTGCGATTCCAACAATCTCTGAATTTCTTTTTCAAGCTTTCCAAAGAGATTAAACTTCTTCACATTATAGTGAAACATGTTAAGTGTCCTGTGTGTAATCATTTGAAATATTGCATCAGACCAGTCAAGCTGTTCGTCAAGCATGCTTGACAGTATATCACCTTGTGAAGCATCCATCTCAACAGATGTCATCAATACCAGTTGTCTTTCTAAACTCAATTCATCTCTTTTCATACCGCTGCCTCCTGTTTTGTAATTTGTTTATACAGTTTTTTCAGGTCATCTTTGCTTATTTTTCCTATGGCATTCCTGGGAATGCTTTCAATGATATGTATTTCCTTCGGAACCTTTCTGTCTTCGAGCTTTGCCATGCACCATTTGTACAAGTCCTTCTCCTGTGCGCTGCTTTCCGGTTTAATGCAGACAAAAGCGACTATTCTATGCCCCAGCTTTACATCATCCACCCCAATTACGGCAACTTCTTTAACTTCGGGGTTTTTAAGCAGTTCTTCCTCGATATCAATTGGATAAGCTCTGCTTCCCCCCTGCATAATCATGTCATCATTTCTGCTGAGGACATAGTACAAACCGTTTTCATCTTTATAACCCATATCCCTTACTCTCAGCCCCTTTGGCGTCATGGCTTCGGCTGTCAGCTCTTTAGCCTTATAATAGCCGTCCATAATGAAGTCGCTGTGTATATATACTTCTCCGATCTCGCCTACTCCGGCTTCTTCTCCGTTATCCCTGAATATTTTTATTCCGCAGCCATCCATGGGCTTTCCTATGACACACGCCTTCTCCGTAACATCTTCATGCTCGCCGAAGGTCACTCTTGCCGAAGCCTCTGAAGTTCCATATGCATTATATATTCTGACATGCGGGAAGCTTTTTGCTGTTTCCCTATAGATGGTAAGGGGATTTATCATGCCCCCTATCAGTATTCTTTTTAATGAACTGACATCATAATTTTTCAGCAATGGGTATTCAAGCACCTGCAGCAGCATTGTTCGTACAATATAAAAGTTTGTAGCCTTATGCTCCTGGATTGCTTTAAGGAAAATAGCAGGATGGAATACATTATTTAAAAGTATAATCCCGCCGCCCCGGCTTATGGCCATAAGTACATCCCCGGAGATAGGGCTGGCCTGTGCAAGCGACCTTGGCAGGATTGTCCTTTCGTCGCTTTTGAAGTCAAGGTGTTTGGCAACCGAAAGGGCATTCCCGGTTATTGCATAGTTCGAAAGGATTATTGCTTTTGGTCTTGAAGTGGAGCCGGACGTGAAGCATATTCCAAAGGTATCTTCCTTCAATCCGCTCAAATCCCGTCTTCCCTTATCAGGGAATTCACGAATTTCAAAGTTTCCGTCTTCCTTAAGAACCAGAACGATTCTGATATTAAGCTTGTCAATATGCTCTATTATGGAGGATAAACCCTTCTTATCGGTTATAAGCAGTTCTATATCCGTGTGGTTTATCAGTTCTATCAGAGTATCTCCCTTAAACTGATAAGACAATGAAACAAAGACCTTTTTGCTTTTGTTTAGACCCAACATACTCGTAATGAATTCCGTACAATTCGGAAGGTATACTCCTCCGACACGGAAGTCCCATTTTTCAAGCAGGCCGGCAAACTCCAAAGCCTTCTGCTTCATATCCATATAGGTATACTCCTTGTCATTGAATATAAGCATTGTGTTGTTGCTGTACTTCCCGCAGCTTTCGTCAAACAGATTCCATGGCGAATAGTCTTTCTTTTCCATATTAGTCCTCCTGTTTTATGGCAGCTGAATAGTCGCCTTATTTTTGTTCAATATTACTTAATTTTTTTGTTATTTCCTTCTCAATTTCAATAATGTTACCTAACCTTGAATATAGATCGTCTATCAAAGACAGTGTCTTTGTAATTCCGAATTTGTATGCTACATTGGCACATATGTCCCAATTCGTTGATGACTGTGCAATAAGCTCTGTTATTTCCTTAACTGAGCTTTGAGGAAGGCTCGCAGACACTTCATTGATGAAAACTCCAAAACGCTTCCTTTGCCGTGCGATATTCTTAAAGCTGCCGTTAAGATAGGTTCTGAAATAAAACAAAGTCTTTTCATCTATTGCTTCTTTCTTTTTCAATAAGTCGTTCCTGAATTCCTCAAGCTTTGCAAGACCGCATACGTCGCCAAGCACTTGTTTATTGCCGGTCATACGCATGCAGCTTTCGCTGAATACATTGAATATTTTGCTCTCATCAACCTTAAAATCCTTGTTAACATTGACTTCCATCCATAGGTTTCTGATCGGACGTTTATAACTGCCTGCCATTGCATTGGATAAGGGATTATCCGAGCAACGGCCATCTCTGACAACGCTCATAGGCAGCTTTCCATCGAAATCGCTGCTGGATAGTCTGTATTTGTCGAAGACATCCAAGGTGCCTTCTTCCTCGTCATAGCCTGTAACGACGATGCAGTGCAGGCCGTGATCCTTCTGATATGCCCGATGAAAAGGCATATAATACAGATCTACAACCAGCATCACAGGGCTGCCGCCGTCAATCAGTTCTTTTAAGCGTGAATATGCAACTTCTGTTTCATCGTGAATAAACATATTAATATTGACCTTATCTTTTGTAGAAAAATCCTTACTGCTTATAGTTTCCGGGTCATAAACAGCAGTTCCGGGGAGGTATACAAATTCCATCGAGGTATTCAGTTCCTCCTCTGAAAATTCCACTGACACACTATGCCTGTAATAGAAAGTAACTCCTATAAACCCTGTGCTGCTGTCATACATGAATGACAGATAATCAGCCAGTATTATGTCAGGATTCTGATTTAAGAATGAGAGTATTGCCCCATAACCGTTATGAAAGCAGTCGTTTATATGCGGCGCAAAATATCTGGGTACATTCTCTATTGCAGCTTTTCCCATATTTATACTACAAGCTCCTTTCCCTCTCCGTTGATCTTTCCGTATACATAATCCGAGATAGCTGTTACAGTTGAGAAGTTGTCATAAGTCAGCATGCTGCTGTCAAATGTAACACTAAATTCACATTCAAGATCAACGAGCATTTCTACAAGAATTATGGAATCAACACCGTAGTTTTCCCTCAAGTCAGCATCAACCTCGATGTTATCGCTGTTAAACTGACTGTAGCCTTTGACAATCTCGCTTACTTTTTTTACAATTTCCTGTTTTTCCATTAAAATAGCCCCCTAAATATTAATATTTATTAATAAACATTTTGAAAATCGATCGATTTTCATTGTCAGTCTTAGCATCTATCAGGTCTCTGACGTATTCGTGGACAGAGATCCCGTTATCCCTTATGAAGAATACTTTTGTGTCTTCATCCTTTAATTGGGTCTTAAGCAGCTTGATATAGAACCAACGCATTTTTTTAAGGTAAAATAAGTCATTATTCTTTAAATTTCTGCTGTTTTTGATGACTTTATTTGTATGAAACAAGGTCTTGCCCCTTTTTAAAATCCTGTCATAGCATATTGCCGGAGGAATATCGAAAAAGAAAAGGACATCGGGTTTTCTGACAAACCTCCAAACAGCTTTGCCTAAGCTTCTGCCTGCCTTATTTACGGCATCACGGGTCAATCCGGTGTAGACATACCTGTCTGCCAAAACTATATAACCCTTATTTGTTAAAGGAGCTATTTTAAAGAAGTAGTCTATAAGGAATCCAAGCCACAATAATATGCTATAAACGTTTGGCGTTAATAATCTGAGTGAACCAAGCAGGTTAAATAATTTACGGAACAGCCGGTTTGAATTCCATTCAGCAATATGAACCTTACAGCCTTTTTGCTTTAGGTATGAATATAGTTCCTTTATGCTTTCGCTTTTTCCACACCCGCTTATTCCTTCAAATGCTACTAAAAAGCCGTTCTTCTTTTTAAACTCCAATTTCCTGTTTTCCATGCTTTTAACCTCAGTTTACTTCCATATCTACTTATACCTCTCATTTATGACCTTGATTCTTCCCTCAACCTTTGAATTGACCGTAACTTTGCTTTTTATGTATTTTGCAAGAACATCCTTTAAGAGCTCCCCATTGCTCAATAATTTTGCACTCTTCAATTCCGAGTAGCCGTCGCCGCCATTGTAAAGGTAGTCATTTGTGGCGACTTTATAGTATTTATCCTTATCGAGAGGCTTTCCGTCTTTTGTTACTTTAACGATCCTTTTGCCTGCGGGTTTTGAACCGTCAAACACATAATGTATACCGGAAACCTGTAGAAACCCTCCATTCATTCCTGAATTGGGGTAAAGCCTGACGCTTCTTTCCAATGCTTTATAAATCTTATCTCCTTTTATCTTGATGGTAACAAGTGAGTTAATGAATGGCAGTGAACGGCCGATCTGATAAAGATTTATGTTGCCCTTCGGAATGCTTTCTCTGATTCCTCCTCCGTTCATAAGCGCCAAGTCAGCATCTCCTTGTACTCTCATAGCGTCTGCAAGAAGGTCTCCCAGATTGGTTTCCTGTCCTCTGACATGTGATCTCAATCCATCCAGAGTTATCTTTGAATGTCCCACTTTTACCTTTGCTGCTTCCATTGCAATAGCGTGATACTTTTGTGCAATGGCGTCAGTCTTCGGATCTGCAAATGATTTATTTTTTTTGCTTATTACTTTCCAGACCACCTTTGAAACCTTGCCTTTTTTAAAATAGATGTTTGCCAAGCCTACATGCGTGCTGTACCCACCGGCTTCAACCAGATAAGTATCCTTGATTTTCTTGGCTTTTTTATAAAGGAAGTGATGGTGACCGCAAAGAATAAGATCAATTCCGTTAACCTTTTTTATTACTTGCCTGTCTACATCGTCTCCAAGGTGAGAAATCAGAATTACTGCGTCGCAGCGCTCCCTTAAAAATGGAACCAATTTTGCAGCTGCTTTAACAGGATCTTCTATGGTAACGCCGTTATTATTCCTGCTGTTGGTATAAATCAGAGCATCCTGTACTGTCAGGCCGAAAATGCCTATCTTCTTTCCTCCGACCTCAACAATCTTATATTGTTGGAAAGCCGTCTTCCCATTCTGGTAAATGTTTGCAGAGAGCATTGGGAAATTCAGCTGCTTTTTGATCTCCATCAGCCTGTCAAAACCGAAATTGAAATCATGGTTGCCGATCGTCATAGCATCATACCCCATATTGTTAGCTACTTCGACGACTCCCTTGCCCTTTTCAATATTCGCTTCATTCGTACCGTGGAACATATCCCCGCTGTCCAGGAAAAGGCAGTCCTTGTTCTTGCTCCTAATGTCATCCGCAATATGCTTCATAACAGGCATGCCCATTATAATCTGCACTTCATCCAGGCTGTAATAGCCCCCGACATCACCGTCAAAGACAATATGTCCATGGATGTCTGCCGAATTTATGACACTAATCTTTTTATCGTAATAGCCGAGCTTTAAAAGCAAATCATTGAAGTTCACGTTTTTATATGTTAAAAATGCCGCAGCTCCCACCAGCAGTACTGCCAGTACAATTATATTTGTATACTTCTTCACGTTTTACACCTCCTTGATTTAATACATTGAATTGCCTGAACTTGAGTAATTCCTTACGCCATACCTCCAAAACGCATATACAACAACGAACATGATAATTCCCACTACAGGCGTAAGGTAAAGGTAACCATTCCAAAAGGCTGCCATATCAGGCTTCTTAAGGTAATACTGTGCAGGAAAATAGCTTACAAATGCAAATGGAATAACAAAAATAAGCAGCTTTTGTATAACTACCGGATAAAAACTGATAGGATATCCGGCAAATCTTCTTGAATTGAAAAATATAAGGTTTCTCAGATTTTCTGTTCTGATTGCCCAGAAGCTGAAACAGGTGGAAATCATAAAAAGGGCGGCCTGTATAATCGCACCTCCGACCAAAACGGAAATGTAATATGCAATATTCCTTGAATTCCACTCAATACCTACAGATTTATAAGTATTCAGGAATAGAATGATTCCAACTGCTCCATGACCTATTGAAGCCGTAAAATCCACTTTTGAGGCTATAACCTGGAACATCAGTCCAAGCGGCCTTATCAGGAATCTGTCAAACTCTCCCGAATAAACCATGTTGTCGAAATCCCTTATTCCTGTAAAAAAGAATACAAACAAGCTGTATGACAGGAACAGAAAGCTGTACAGGAAAAACATCTCCTTCATGTCCCAGCCCTTTATTGTTATAAATCTGTTCAGTATGAGGAACATAGCAATAATACTGACCAGTTCACGGGCAAAAATGGCTATTGCAATAAAGAACCTGTCGAATTTATATTCCAGCATGGATTTCAAATTCATTTTTAAATAAATGTAGACGAGCTTAATTAGTTCCGTTAGTTTAAAGGACTCATATTTTTCCACGATGATCATCCTCCCTGAACTACAAGTCTTTTAGTTGCGGATTTCCATAACAAATGACCTATAAGTCCTAAGACAGCAATCCAGAAAACCTGTTTAAATAAATTGAAGAGTATTTCATCAGGGGGCACCTGTCCGAGGTAAATTGTAATTGGAGTAAAGTAAATTGAATCAAAAGGGGTGAGTTTGATAAAATCATAGAGCCATTGAGGCATAAACCACAAGGGCACAAGCGCTCCTGACAGGATGGTAATCAATGCATCCTTTATGGTTACAATACTAAAGGTCCAGTAAAACCAGAAGGAGCTCACCCATACTAAAAAGTTGAGACTATATAATACAAGATACCCTAATATTCCGCTCAACACGAAATATATGAACATGCTTACGGAGAAAGGCGGCAGCAGCCTGAAGAAAAATGCCGATATTATCAAGGCAGGTATAAGCTGCATAATAATCCTGAAAAAAGTGGCACCAATATTGTATGAAAACACATACAACCTAAAGCTTATCGGCTTCAACAGATCGGATGATATAAGGCCTGTTGTAACCTTACGTTCAATAAGATAGTCATCCATGGCAAAAATACTTTGCATAAGAAATCCAAGCACTATGTATGTAATAACGATCTTCAGCTGGACTCCGTCAAACGAATCATTGTCTTCGTAAATGGCTCTCCAAATAGCTATATTTACAAATATCATAACAAGCGTATTGATCAGCCCGGCAAAATACTCAATCCTATACGCCAAGTTGTTCTGGAATGATTTCTTCGCCAGCTCTATGTATGCCCTCATCGAAATTAATCCCCCCTTCGTAAATTTCTCTTATAATCGACTCAATTTCCGGCTCCTGGATTGTCAAATCGCTGATGCTGTACTTTGCGGAAAGATCAGCAACAAGCTTGGAAACCTGTATTTCATCCTTGTCGAATCTGAGGCACCTTTTATTTCCTTTTGCCTCCACGAGTTCAACCCCTTGGGGCAATTCCAGCTTGCCGGATTCCTGGCTGAATTCTGCAATCAGAGCCCTGCTTTTTCCATACCGGTCTTTTATCTGATCAACGGTACCTTCGTAAATAATGATGCCCTTATCAATAATGATCATCCTTTTGCAGGTCTTTTCTATGTCCTGCATGTCATGTGTCGTAAAGAGCATGGTTGTATTTTTTTCTCTGTTTATTTGCTTAATGAACTCCCGTATTTTTTCCTTAGCCACTACATCAAGCCCTATTGTAGGCTCATCAAAGAGCACAATTTCCGGATTGTGAATCAATGCGGCGGCGATATCCGCTCTCATTCTCTGTCCGAGGCTTAGCTGTCTGACAGGTTGTGAAATGAAGTCATTGAGATTGAGCATATCGTTGAACATGCTCATATTTTCTTTATAGACTTTATCCGGTATCCTGTAGATATGCTTCAGCAATTCAAAGGTATCTGAAGCGGGCAGATCCCACCAAAGCTGGGTACGTTGGCCGAAAACCGCTCCAATCTTCATAGCTATCTTTTTTCTTTCCTTGCCTGGTGTCATTCCGCATATGGAAATTGACCCTGATGTGGGTGACAAAATGCCTGTCAGCATTTTAACCGTCGTTGACTTTCCGGCACCGTTTGGCCCGATGAACCCGACCATGTCACCCCTTTCAATGGAGAAGCCTATTTTATTTACAGCCCGTTTAAGCTTGTATTCGGGGATAAGAATGCTTTGCAATGAACCAAGCAGACCCTTCTTCCTGACATTTAATCTATAATCCTTAATTAAGTCTTTTACTTCAATCAGTGACATACATACCTTCCTTTCTTGAGTTAAGGTAATCCGTGATAAACCCTTCAAGCACTCCCCTTGAACTGATTGTTATTTCGCTGATGTTATACCGATCCATCACTGCAACCAGTATAGCTGCGCCAGCCGCTATAACATCAGCTCTCTTGGGATTGAGGCCCTTCAGTATCCTTTTCTCTTCTATTCCAAGCTTTGAAAGAAACTTGAATAATCGCTCAACATCCTGCCTCGATAATACCAAGCCGTTTACTTTTTCCTCGTCTTTATAATCTGTACAAAGAGAAATTGTTCCAAGACTCTTAATAGTGCCGCCGGTGCCAATAAGCGCCATACCCTGAATGTTCAAATCTGCTGCAGTTCCAAGCTTTTCATCAACATAATCACGAATTCTGTCTATCTCTGTATCTAAAACAGGATCATTATTGACAAACATTTCCGTTAATCTCACCGCACCTATATCCAGACTGACTTTTGTATCGATTTCACAGCTGTCCCCTATGGAAAATTCTGTACTGCCCCCGCCTATATCAATTGATGAAAATAGTATTTTCGGAGAACTCATCACCCCTGAACATGCTGTATGTGTGAGATACGCTTCATGTTTTCCGCTTATTACATTGATATCAATCCCAAATTCCTTTTTTACCGCACCAATAAAAGCTGTTTTGTTTTTGGCATCCCTGAGCACACTGGTTGAGAATACTGACAAAAGCTTCGCTCCCATACTTACGCTTTCATTTATGTATTCCCTTAGAATCTGAATACACTTATCAATGCCTTCGGAACTAAGGTATTTTTCCGGGTACATGCCTGAACTCAGCCGGTTGTTTATACTTGTTTTATGTATAACCTTATAAGTATCATTTTCAACCAATTCAGCTACAATGAATTTTGTCGAATTAGTACCGACTTCTATTGCAGAAACTCTCACAAAGCTACCACTTCTTTCAATTTTTTGTTTCTTCTGCATTCTTGATGATATGTATTTATTTTAAGAGAAATGAGCTACTATTTAATATACCAATTTTGGTTGTTTTTTCTATGGATAAAACAAATATTTTGTCGCATTTTTTGCAACTATTGTAAATTCGTGTAATGCCTTGTCTAATAATGGATTGTCCATGGGAAATAATGTATATTAAAAAACAAGTTTTTATGTTTACAGCTTTATGTTTACAAACAGATTAGTTCATAATAAACATATCAGCTTAACCAATTCCATTTTCTTATTGAAAGGATGATACATTTTGGAATACAACACAGATCTTTATTCGTCTAAAGAAAAAGCGGTTCCACCTCAGCAGATGAAAATCATATACCCCAAGCTTAACCAAAGCCTGGATATTCTGCAGCATTTGGTATCTATTAATTTTAACCAGCTTTTTGAAACTGATTTATACTACAACTTTATTTTGCTGTTTGATTCTGATCTGTCGGTAGTTTCTTATTGCATAAATAAAGATCTGATGTTAAGCAAGATTAAGATTTGTCAGGGACTGAATTTTCAAGAGGAAAATATGGGAAAGACCTCCGTCTCTGAATGCTATAAATTTAAAAAAACCACAGTAATGCTGCCGGACAAAATCGAAAGCCCCTTTATAGGGGACATGGCCAATTGCACTGTTCCGATAACTCTCAACAATGATTCAATAGCTTATATTTCAGCCTTTTTTCTTTCATCCAAGTATGACAGAATGTCAATTAAAATATTTACAATGCTTGCCGACATAATTATTAATAATTTCAAGCTGCTAAGAACAACAAACGATATTGAGGATTATGTATTAAATGCAATACGGCCCGGTTTTAATACCGAGGTATTGGGAAAGGCAGAGAAGGAAGTGCTGAATTATATGAAAATGGGTTGCACAAATAAAGATATATCAAACCATTTATATATTTCGGAAAATACAGTGGGATTTCACTCAAAACTTATTAAAGAGAAGCTTTCTTGTTCGAACAGGACAGAGGTTGCAGTAAATACTGTGTTTTATGAAATACTTGAGATTTTGCGCAAGTATACTTAAATAAAAAAAACATGAGGTTTTTTCCTCATGCCCCGTATTGGGAGAAATGCTAATGTTCTTTTAAATATTATCAAATTATACAAAATAATCATATAGATAATTTGACTCCGGAGCACTAGGACCACAGGCAGTCCAGCATAGGTCTGCAGTCCCATTATAAATTTCGTTTTTGTCAGGTACCTTTAAAAGAGCCTTTCAAAATATTTTCCGTAAAAAGCCTGCTCCGCAATAATCAACAGCCCTATAAAGAGTACGTAGACAGCAAATAATTTAAGGCTTCCCCTTCTTATCAGCCTCATCATGAACCTGATGGAAATGTATCCCGCAATCCCTGCCGCTATCATCCCGACAATAACAGGCATAGCTTCTACTCCTGCATTTTTGCCGTCAATAATTTTGTAAACGTCAAGCAGCGCAGCACCAAGAATGGCCGGTATGGAAATAAGGAAGGAAAACCTGGCAGCAAATTCTCTATTAAGCCCTCTGAATAAAGCACCTGCTATTGTGAGACCCGAGCGCGATACAGCGGGCAAAATGGCTATCCCTTGCGCCGCTCCGATGATTGCAGCATCCAGATAAGTAGTTTTCTCAAGCCTTTTGTTTTTGCTTTTTATATTCTCCGCGTACCATAAAACCACTCCTGTCAATAAGAACTCAAAACCGATGGTTGCACCTGACTCAAAAAGCTTTTCAAAAAATTTGCTGAAAATCAAGCCCATGATCACAGTAGGTATTGTTCCGACAGCAATAAGAAGCGTCAGCTTTCCGAAAGGCTTCTTAATAATGTATATGACATCTTTTCTGAAAACCCAAATAACAGCAATAAGAGTAGAAACATGAACAGCAATATCAAAGGTAAGAACTCCCTCATGCAGGCCGAAAAGCCTTTGAAAAATCACAAGATGACCCGAACTGCTGATGGGAAGGAATTCAGTAATTCCCTGAATCAAACCAAGTATTAAACCTTGCAATACGGACATAACCCTTCTCCTTTAACATAACTTAGGGGTCCTTATCTATGAAGCATCTTCAACAAGCCAGAACCTGGGAACATATTCTCCGTACTCATTTTTTACAAAAGGCTGTTCATCCTGAGGTAATGACCAAAGTCCTGCCTTATTTTTCATTGCCTTTTCCTGCAGGTTCAAAAAGTAATCCTTCAAAACAGTGTTCGGTGAAATTATCTCAGCCCGTGCATATCCGTTTCTAACAAGAACCGCATTCAGATAAGTCCCGTCTTTTAGGAAAACATGCGCCAGCAGCCTTCCGTACTTATCCTTGAGGCCTTCTTCAAAAATAAGCTTAACCTTTTCCCCTTGAACAAGTTTTCGGGTAAAATTTGAGGCCTCCTTGGCATATGGTTGCGCGGAAACTCCCTGTTTGACGCTTTCAGGCGTATCAATGTCAAGAAGCCTTACCCTTAAGCTGTCTCCCTTATATATAACGGCTAAAGTATCTCCGTCCACAGCTCTCTTTACATAAACCTGCGCATAACCCTTGGGCATCAATCCCTGTTCTGAATTGTGAGCAATTAAGCCGGGAACTCCTGTAATTTTGTCATATAAATTGTCATTCCGGCTTCCGGCATTATTTGATGCGCATCCCGAAAGCAATGCAAATACAAGAATACATATTGAAAATAACTTTTTCATTAAATACCCCTTTTATAAATATAAAATAATTCTAACATATATTCCTTGGGATAAAAATAAATGAAAATTCTCTCAATAAGAAACAGCAATTTTTGAGAATTATTAGGCAATAAGTGACATGCTCTTTGGAAACGCTTTGGTTTATACTTAAAAAGCAATCGGATTTTGGAGAACAGGAAGTGATCTTATGGAAAAGAAAGAACCGGAAATTTATCTTTACGGAATGACAGTACTATCCAATATTCACCTTCTTGAAGGTATGTACCCGGCTTCGGATACATACGGAGAAATAAAGCAGTCGCATGTTGTAGTTGGCGGTGAAACAGGCAACTCTGCAATTATCCTTGCAAACCTTGGCTGCAAAGTAAGCATAGACGGCCCTTTTTTGGGGGTGAAAACCAAGGATACTGTAATGAATCTTCTTGGGAAGTTCGGAATAGACTGCTCCAAATTGCATTATGACCAGAATTTTGATGGTGTCCAGGATCTTGTTCTGATTGACAAAAAATCCAGAACAGTTTTCGGTAAGTTCGCCAATTATTTTGGTTGTGGAATCAAAAGATGGAACAAACCGGGCAGGGATGCAATAAAATCAGCTTCAATAGTCGGCTTGGATCCGTTTTTCGGTGATGAATCGGAGATGGTTGCCCGGTTATGTGCTGAAGAGGGTAAAAGGTATGTTACAATAGATTGCCAGCCTGACAGCAGTATTCATAAGCATGCTGCAGCAACTATCATTTCCAACGAATTTATTAAAAATAACTTCCCGAAAAGAAGCATTCGAGCCTTATTCAAGAAATACACAGAAGCTTCTCAAGGGCTTGTAATATTCACCTTTGGTTCCAATGAGATACTTTATGGCAGAACCAGCAGCAAAATTAATACTTTAAAACCATACAAAGTTGAAGTTAAAAGCACTCTCGGAGCAGGAGATACCTTCAGGGCAGGTGTTATATATGGAATTCTCAACGACCTGCCGGACGAAGATATTGTAAAATTTGCAGCCGCAACAGCAGCTTCTGTATGCTGCGCCGACTTTCCCATGGCATTTAATCCTCCCGGACTAAATGAAATAAAAAGCTTGATCGAAAGGAATGCAGATACATGAAATTTCTAGCTATGACAGTTTTATGCGTAGACATCTACAAAGGTATTAACAAGGAATGCGTCGGCGGTAATGCATTGAATATTGCCACACAGTATATCAGGAGCGGAGCAGGCAATGTCTCTGTTCTGGGAGCCATAGGCAAAGACAGATACGGCAGGTTGATAAGAGATTACTTCTCAAAAAGCAGGATTGACATTTCACATCTTCATGAAATAGACGGCAATACAGCAAGTAATAAAGTATATATAGACAAAAACGGAGATCGGTATTTTCTTCCTAGCAGCTGGAACGGCGGGGTCTATGATACCTTTCGGCTGTCAGAGGATGACTGGAGCTTTGTTAATTCACATGATGTTATTGCCACCTGTGCCCATGATCCGAATTTCTTGGAGCTTGTATTGCGAAAGCCGGTTTCATCAAAACTGGTTGCTGACTTTCTTGACAGACGTGACTTTGAAAACATTGAAAAGTTGATACCGCTGACAGACTTAAGCTTTATCAGCGGTAATGAAGATGTAATCCGCAGACTTAAGCCGCTTACGAAAAAGTATGGTGTATTGATCGTTGTGACTCTTGGTGCAGGCGGAAGCACAGCCATTTATGACGGAATAGAATATTTCACTAAAGCTGTAGAAGTGGATGAAGTCGTAGACACGACTGGCTGTGGAGACGCATTTCAAGCTGCATTCTGCGTATCCTGGTTCAAAAACCAAAATATTGCTGAGGCTTTACAATCAGGTGCTTTAGCTGCTTCAAAAATACTGAAGCATTACGGGGGAGTAGATTAATCCCCCCGACATGCCATCTTCACATAATTCCTCTTCCAATTCTCCTTCAAAATCAGAAGGAGAATTTTTATGCGCCTGTAAAGATTGAGAACTCGAATTTTAAATTAAACCAATCCCCATGATAATTATCGAATTAAGTAATATTGTATCAAGATTGCATCTACATATTCTTAGGAAACAGCCATGTAAATTCTCATTTTTCATGTTGAAATTAAAGTGGTTATATTTTGCTTTAAAAATTTATTACAAGGAACCAGCGTAGATATTCCGGTATAAATTAAAACAACTGCTAAAAACAAAAAAACAGATTGAAAAGGGATTACTCCATTAATATTAAATATCAATTTCATTGTTAGAATACAAGCAATAAAAAGAATAATAGAATATGATAAGGCTATTACTGTTCTAAGCAACCGTTCCAGTACAATAATTGAACGTATACGTTTTTTTGATACATTAAATACCTGTAAATATCCAATTTCTTTTCTACGGTAAAACAACTCCAATTGTACTTCATTTCTTAAAAAGAGGAAAGAGATAAATCCAGCTATACAAACGGTAGCCATAATAATACTGAAGATTACGTTCATTGTAGTTTTCACTTCTAAGATTTTAGCATCCCAAACTGAAATGGCTCCACCTAAATAAGAACGAAGCCCCTCATAAACCTCTGGTTTATCATATAAGCCGTTTAATCTTACCATTTTAGTTTGTGTCATAACTTTGTGTCCCTTTGCTTTTATTGTATCATAGGGGATAAAAACAGCAGTTGGATTTCCTGTTTGATAATAACTGTTGTAATATACTAAATCAATCGCATCACCTTGCGACAGGTCTGAAAGGACGCCTGCTATCTTATATGAGTATCCACCTAATGTAACGATTTTACCAATACAGCTTTCATAATTCTGCGTATTCAGACAACTCAAGATGTATTTTTTGCTTACGATAATTTCATTGTTCCTTTCGGGAAAGTAGCCGTATTCAATAACTCCTGGAAAACTAAGCCCACTATTCTCTTTTTCAAATAACGGATAACATGCAACCCCAGGTTCATCTATCGTGAAATTGTCATATACAATTAAATCATATGATTTTTTTAGAGCCTCATACTGATTGCTAGATAGACTAAATACATTAAACGGGTATTTGTCATATACTTTTTTAATATATTCCCGTTGCAAATTACTTTGGATTGAAATACAACATAAAAGCACAATCATAACAATAATGGATGGTAAAAGTTTTAAAAGCTTATATTTTTCTTTACTTCTCTTAAAAATATAGCTTATAAGCAAAATTATATTCTTCTTTTCTCGTTCTAGAGGTCTTTCAGCAACCTTCTGCTTTATTATTACATTTTTCTCCACCGAACCAACTTTACCATAATCTAAGTGAATGATCTCATCTGCTATTTTATCAAAGCATTTCTCATGAGTTGAAATTATTATTATATTTTCAGGACTGCTTATATCTTTTATCATGTTTGCTATTATTACGGAATTTTTGTGATCAAGAGAGGCAGTTGGTTCATCAGCAAGAATCAACTTTGGGTTATTAAGCAATGCTCGTATTATAGAAATTCGTTGTCGTTCTCCTCCTGATAATTGCTCAGGATACTTTGATAACAGATGTGTAACACCGAGCTTATGTGCATAATAATTAATAGTCTCTTCATTGTTTTTTATAAATAATAAATTTTGTTGTATGGTAAGCTTAGACACCAAAAGGCTATTTTGAAAAACATATCCTATTCCTTTTCTAAATATTTCAGTCTCTTTTTTTCTTAATTTTCTTATTGTCTTGCCATCTAAACGATAATCTCCGTTATAATCATGATCTAAGTAGCCCAAAATATTAAGCAACGTTGTTTTGCCACAGCCACTTACGCCTTTAACAACATAAATTTTCCCTTGCTCAAACTTATATTCAAATCCATCCAAAACTTTGTTATTGTACGATTTTGTAATATTTGATAGTTCAATCATAATACCATCCAATCTAAATTAAATCTCTCTGTTCAAGTAATACTTGATACCAATCTATAATCTTTACTTTTTTTAAAGTGTTCATGGAAACTATAATGCTAAATAGCAAAATGGCTATAATCAGCAATAAAATAAAATAAATGTTAAATGTAAATATCTGAAATGGTATAATCATGATTTGAATATTAATAAAATCAATAATTATCATTATCGGAATTGCAGTTGCTACTGCAATTCCGATTATTTTCAAAATTTCTTTAAAACTACTTATTACCCAACATATTTTTATTTCTTTGACAGAGTATCCAAGGTACTTATATATGGAAAAAATGTGCTTATTATATACCATTTCAATTTTACGGGTTTGATAATATAACAATATTGTAATCGGAATAATTACAAGTACTATTGGCAGTAAGATTACAAACATGGCTTGAAAAAGGAATAATATGTTGTTGCTTATATCAGCATAAATAAATTGGGCTCCGGTTTTTTTTGTTTTGAAAGAAACATAACTGGATTTCATGTCATTAAACGTATCAAAATAAATAGTATATATACGTTCTCCATGTGAAAAAAATTTCTTGTCATTAATATATCGTTTTGTAAACTCTCCATTTATAAAAAAGATCTTGTTATCCCCATTTGTCCAAACAACTCCACTTGCCCATAGATACTGTTTTTCAATTTTGGTAAACTTCCTGAATACTCCGACTATTTCCATTTCATAACTTTTATCATACATATCCACTTTCAAAGTTTCTCCAATTATATCTTCTGGATTTCCAATCGATACTGCCATTTCATGGGATAATATAATCTGTTTTGCTTTTGTGAAATAAGTTCCATACGCAATACAATTGGATAATCGAAAAGCATCTTTGTCAAAAGGAATTGTTTTTGCCGTAAGGTTATAATTGACACTGGAGTAAATGTCCTTTTCGTTAACAATGCCATCAGGCACGGACCTGTCGTACATCAAATCCACTTCTATAACGTTCTTATTTCCGGTAAATTTCCGCAACAGTGCCTTATTAACGTTATGACATGAAACTTGAATTTGATTTAAATGATATGTGTATTTAATGTTTGACTCTGTTTTATTTTTGGGCGTATCACATATGCATAGCGCAAAAAATGTAAAAATAAACACAACAATTAATATAATTCTTGATTTCTTTTCTCTTCCCGGATAACTATACATCTTGTTTATGTAAGTTTGTAGTTTTCTTTTCTTTTGTATTTTATTTGTTTTAATATCAGCCGGATTCACATTTATTTTTGAATTAGTCTGAATATTACTCAAGTCATTAAAATCTATTATTTCGTCTGCATATACGATTGCTTCATCATCGTGCGAACTGCAAATAATCAGTTTACTTTTTTTTAATCCTTCCAGTATTTTAAAAATAAGAATTTTATTTTCTTTATCTAATGAAGCAGTAGGTTCATCAAAAAATAAAATATCTTTTTCACCCAGTAAAGCCTGTATAATGGCAACTCGTTGTTTTTCACCACCACTTAATGTGCTGGGATAACTATATTTCTTTTCCGATAACCCAAACTCAGCCAAAAGGGTATCAATAAGCCTGTCATCCATTGAACACAATTTCAGATTATCAAGCACAGTCAGATAATCAATAAAATGAGGGTCTTGCGTAATATAGCCAATATCATTGCTGACTTCATTCAAATCTACCCGATTATTATATTTTTTATTTTTAAATATTATTTCACCTTTGTCAAAGTCTGTTAAACCAGAGAGAATATTGAGCAGTGTTGTTTTTCCGCACCCGCTTTCGCCATATAGAAGAACAAAACCGTTATCAGGAAATGAATACGAAAACCCAATTAGCACTTCGTCGAATGAGTATTTTTTGTAAATGTTATTACAGCGAATCAATTCTTATATCCTCCGGAATTAATTTTTTTGAGTAGTTCGTATAATCTTCTAAACTTAATATTATCTATGGTTAACTCTTCATTATCAATATCAAAAGATTGTTTTTCCATAATGTTTTTTTCTATTTGTTTAATTTTATCATAAATATTTTTTTGAGACTTATCTGCTTTGTTATTGTCTATCAAATCTGACAAATAAATATTTCCGTTATATATCAATTCAATTCGTATGCTAAAAATGTTCCCATGGGCTATAAAAAATCCAACTTGCCATTGATATCCGTTGATTAATTTCTCTTGAACAACATCTGCCTCAGGTAAATAATAGTATTTTCCGTTACCCAATTTATCTTTTCCAATTGCCTTATTAAAAAGCTTTAGGACATCTTGCTTATTAATTTTGTTAAGAGCAAGTGCACCCAAGTCGGACATTTTTATTGAAGTTATAAACTGCTTTTTTGTAAAAAAGTTGTTTATTTTTTCAATATCACTATTTATCTCTTTATCTAGAGTTAAATATGGCAGAGAGCTAGTAGCGGTATCTACAATCTTGCCTGTCTGATTATCTATAATTTGTATATCGTACCCATCAATATGTTTATATTTTAAATTGTACCCATTAAATATATAAGATATGTTTCCAGGTGATTTACCACCATTTTTATACTCATAAGAAAAAAAATATAACCATCCGTCTCCTTTTTCTTCCATCGCAGTTTTGGCATCAAAATTATAATAAGAACTTAAGTTAGTCTGTTTTGATGAATTATTGCATGACGTTGTAGCTATTAATAAGCACAATATAAATAGTAAGGTTAATGTTTTCTTCATTATTGTAAGCCATCCTTTTATATTTAATATACTTAAACAAAGAGTAATAATTATTATAAATTTTAGTGGTTACACTGTTTGATAGTGTAACCACTGAAATTTGATGATTTCTATTTGGTTAGATGATTTAGTTTGTTCCCACGGTATACTCAAATAAACCTGTAGCTATTGTAGGGTCAGAAGGGTCATTATTAACTGTACCGACTTTAAACTTTAAATATAGTTCTGCACAGTTATCACCACTGCTTTCAATGTTTCCTGAAATTTCGGTTGAATTAAGTGTAATTGAGGATAATGCTCTTCCAGAAAAAGTTCCTTTGTATGTTTTCACAAGGTCGTTTGAGTTAAAAATGGTATCATCTTCCTTTAATTCAATCTCTAAAGTCCTACTATTACTAGACACAAAGCTACTCTGTAGAGTTCCTAAACTTCTAAAATAAGTATATGTAAGCGCACCAGTTGCGGTAGATGCTGCCGCATAACAAGCATAAATATCTCCTGTATCCCATTCTCCAGCAGTAGTTGCAGGCGAATCTAGCCACGGAGAACCAGTCGCACTTACCATGGTTACAGAAGATAGAACCATTACAGAAATACAGAGTAAAATAATAAGTTTTTTGCTTAAAGTCTTAATCATTTTCATTACCTCCTAAATAGTGTATCTACTTTATATTAAGCAAACTATAGTGTGTGCACTCCATCATAGCAAGCCAAATATTAAATAATTATTTATTCTCAACTCAATTTTGAACAATTTTAATTACATTTTGACATATTATATTAACAACTAATTTTTCCACTGATCATAGAATTTTAGATACTAATAGAATAGCATGCATAAACGATATTCCATTTATGGCACCCAGGACCATCAAACACATCAATATGTTTGCAATACCTCCACAATATTACATCTTTATTATAACTTTGTCAATATTTAATATTTTTAGTTATTTTTACTGTAAAGAGAAAATCCGGTTCAGCCAAACTGGTTGCTGACTTTCTTGACAGGCGCGACTTTGATAACATTGAAAAGTTGATACCGCTGACAGATTTAAGCTTCATCAGCGGAAATGCAGAAGTAATCCACAGACTAAAGCCGCTTACGAAAAAGTATGGTGTATTGATCGTTGTGACTCTTGGTGCAGGCGGAAGCACAGCCATTTATGATGGAGTTGAATATTTCACAGAAGCGGTAGAAGTGGATGAAGTTATAGACACGACAGGCTGCGGAGATGCATTTCAAGCTGCATTCTGCGTATCCTGGTTTAAAAACCAAAATATTGCCGGGGCTTTACAATCAGGTGCCTTAGCTGCTTCAAAAATACTGAAGCATTATGGGGGAGTAGATTAATCCCCCCGACATGCCATCTTCCACATAATTCCTCTTTATTATGCGCCTGTAACGGTTGCAATATTTATTACATTGTTCTGAATAGGAATCTCTTGTTTTTCTTCCGGTTTAACATTGAATACTATGTCTATTACTTCAGAAATCTCTTCAACTGCAACAACCTCTACGTCCATTTCTTCAAACAGCTCCTGCCAGTTTTCCTTGGGGATGATAATCTTTTTTACCCCCGCAAGCTTCGCTGCCTCAACCTTTTCAACAACTCCTCCTACCGGCTTGACCTTGCCCCTGATGGAAATCTCGCCTGTCATGGCTATGTCACTGCTGATCGGAACATTTTTAATAGCTGAATATATAGCGGTGGCTATCGCAATTCCCGCGGAGGGACCATCTATAGGTATTCCTCCCGGAAAGTTCAAATGAATGTCGTATTCATCACTGTCTATTCCGAGGAATCTTTTCAGTACGGTCAATACATTTTCAACTGATGCTTTGGCAGAACTGGTTCTTTTTAATTTATGGCCTCTTCCTTCCATTTCTTCTTCTTCAACGATCCCTGTAATCTTAATGCTCCCTTTTCCCGATGCCTTTATTGCCGACACTTCTATGTCTATGACCATTCCAGAAGAATTGCCTACTACAGCTAATCCGTTAATACAGCCTACAAACTCACCCGCACATATTTTCTTGTCTATACGGGGACTGTAGCGTCCGAATTCTATAACCCATTCAATATCCTTCCTTGTAATAAGACTTCTGCCTTCTACTAAAGCAACCCCGCCTGCTATTTGAATAATATTTACAGCATCCCTTCCGTTTTGCGCATACCTTGCCACGAGTTCATTAACACCGTCTTCAGTTTTAAAATTTCCCTTTAAAGCTGCATTTTCGGATATCATCGCTATTTCAGAAGCACTTAAGGCCCTAAAAAAGACTTCTACACATCTGGATCTTATTGCAGGGGGAATCTCGTCTGCTGTTCTCGTTGTAGCTCCAACGAGCCTGAAATCAGCGGGCAGGCCTTTTTGAAATATATCATGTATATGGGAAGGAATATTGCTGTCCTCTGAACTGTAATAGGCACTTTCCAGATAAACCCTGCGATCTTCAAGGACTTTAAGGAGCTTATTCATTTGTATAGAATGAAGCTCTCCAATTTCATCAATGAAAAGCAAGCCTCCATGAGCTTTGGTCACCGCACCGGCCTTTGGTTGAGGTATCCCGGCAACGCCGTAAGCACCGGCACCTTGATAAATAGGATCATGAACAGAACCTATCAACGGGTCGGCAATCCCTCTTTCGTCAAATCTCAGTGTGGTAGCATCAACCTCTACGAACTTAGCTTCTTTTTTAAAAGGAGATATAGGCATTGTTTTGGCCTCTTCAAGTACAACTCTTGCTGCAGCTGTTTTTCCAACCCCCGGAGGCCCATATATAATCACATGTTGGGGATTCGGACCGCACAATGCAGCCCTCAGGGCCTTAAGCCCGTGTTCCTGTCCTACTATGTCCTTGAGGGTTGACGGCCTTGTCTTTTCAGACAAAGGTTCAGTCAGCTTGATCTCCCTTAGTCTTCTGAGCTTCTCCAGTTCTTTTCTGGATTCCTTCTCAATAGCCGTCTTATTTCCCTGCTGTGATTTAAGAAGGTTTAAAAAATATAGTCCTATAATTACTGAAAAGAATAACTGTATTATGAAAAAGGTACTGGTAAGCAATGTTTTTTCCTCCTCCGAATGCAAAAACGCTTAATTATATTATTGACTTAGAATTGTATTTTATCCCCAGAAGTTGAGAAGGAAATTATTGCAAATAAATAGGGCTTCCATCCTCCTTGGATTAAACAAAAAAATATGGAATCGCCTTGTGGCAATTCCATATATAACTCTCTCTATTCAGTTCACGAAACCGATTCCCTTTTCACCCTTGATTTCTTGCTTATCTGCCTTTTGATGGGCTTCTTGTTTTCATTAATGGTAAGCGCCGGGGCTACTCCATTCTCTATCGTGTCCTTACTTATCGTACATTTCTCAACGTTAACCGATGAAGGTATGTCATACATTACATCAAGCATAACTTCCTCAATGATTGCTCTCAAACCTCTGGCACCGGTGTTCCTCGAAATTGCTTTTTCTGCAATGGATTCAAGCGCGTCAGCATCAAATTCCAGTAAAACATCATCCATTTCAAAAAGCTTCTGATACTGTTTGACCAGAGCGTTTTTAGGTTCGGTCAAAATCTGCATTAAAGCCTGTTTGTCAAGCGAATGAAGGGTTACTATAATTGGAAGTCTTCCTACGAATTCAGGTATCAGCCCGAATTTCAGAAGATCCTGAGGCAATATGCTTTTTAGGACTTCTCCAACGTCTCTATCCTTGTTGCTTTCAATCTTGGCACCAAAACCGAGGGATTTCTTACCGATCCTGTTCTGTATCATCTTATCAATCCCATCAAATGCTCCGCCGCAGATGAAAAGAATGTTAGTCGTGTCAATCTGGATAAATTCCTGATGAGGATGCTTTCTTCCTCCCTGCGGAGGCACGGAAGCTAATGTCCCTTCAAGAATCTTCAGTAATGCCTGCTGAACACCTTCACCGCTTACATCCCTGGTAATGGATGGATTTTCTGACTTTCTGGCGATTTTGTCGATTTCATCTATATAGATTATACCCTTTTCAGCCTTTTCAATGTCATAGTCGGCTGCCTGGATTAACCTTAATAGTATGTTTTCAACATCTTCCCCGACATAACCGGCCTCTGTAAGTGATGTTGCATCGGCAATGGCAAACGGCACATTTAAAAGCTTTGCCAGAGTTTGAGCAAGAAACGTTTTCCCGCAGCCTGTAGGCCCAAGCATAACAATATTGCTTTTCTGCAGCTCTACATCTCCTGTTTTAAGATCGGAGTTAATACGTTTATAGTGGTTATAAACAGCTACCGCAAGGGATTTCTTCGCTGCATCCTGCCCAACAACATACTGGTCAAGAATTTCCTTTATTTCCTTTGGCTTGGGTATATCATTGAGTTCGGCATCTGCTTTTGCTTCCTCAAATTCCTCTTCGATTATCTCGGAGCAAAGCTCGATGCATTCGTCACAGATATATACTCCAGGTCCTGCAACCAGCCTTTTGACCTGTTCCTGGGGCTTTCCGCAGAAGGAACATTTCAACTGTTTCTTTTCATCATATTTGGACATAATTACACCCCATTTTTTATTTCCTTCTAACCATCACTTGATCCACTATTCCATAAGCGACAGCTTCTTCAGCCGTCATATAGAAATCCCTGTCAGTATCCTTTTCAACTTTTTCAAAAGGTTGACCCGTTCTTTCACTTAATATCTTGTTTATCTGGTATTTCGTTTTTATGATCTGATCTGCGTGAATCTTAATATCAGTTGCCTGACCGCCAAGTCCTCCGCTTATTAAAGGTTGATGGATCAGTACTTCGCTGTTCGGCAGCACAAATCTTTTGCCCTTTGCTCCGGCCGCCAACAGGAATGCACCCATACTTGCAGCCATTCCTACGCATATTGTAGAAACATCGCATTTCACATGCTGCATTGTATCATATATTGCAAAGCCCGAATTGACCGATCCCCCAGGACTATTGATATAGAACTGGATATCCTTATCCGGATCCTCAGCCTCCAAAAATAGCATTTGCGCTATAATCAAGCTTGCTGTAACATGATTGACTTCATCGCTCAACATGATTATCCTATCCTTCAAAAGTCTTGAAAAAATATCATATGAGCGCTCGCCACGATTAGTTTGTTCAACAACTACAGGCACTAAACTCATCACTCTGCCTCCTTCTTTTTATGTCATTTAACTGGTGATAGGTAATCGGTATTAGACAACCGGGGCAACTAATCTTGTTTGTGTCCGTTCTATGTACTGTTATTGGCCCTGCTTTCATAACCGCTTACCTGCAACATAGTTGCTTACATTATAATACGTGCGATTACGCACTTTTGTTTATACTTACATATTGATTCCCAAATTATTTGTGGATTAAACACCTTAAGCCAACAATTTATTGGGTTAACTTCCCGGGACATGTTTATTAAACTATTTTAGCATTTTCAGTCAGGAATTTAATTGTCTTCTTTGCAATCAAATTACTCTTAATATATTCTATATCGTCATTTTTCAAATGTTTCTTGAATTCTTCTTCAGTCTGCTTATAATTTTCCGCAAGCCTCTTTATTTCCTCATTTATTTCCTCTTCTGCAGCATCAATGCTTTCTGTACTGCTGACTTTTTCAAGCACCAATTGGGTTTTAACTTCCTTTTCTGCTCTGGAAGCAAATTGTCCCCTAAAGGCATCGGCATCCATTCCCATGATTTCCATATACCTATTGAGATCCAGTCCCTGGTAGCGAAGTCTCATGTCAAAATCATAAATGAGGTTATCGATGTGCTTCTCAACCATGACCTTCGGTATGTCAACAGTTGCGTTCTCTACTACCTTGTCTATTATGTTGTCTTCAGTCTCGTGTTCTGCCTTATGTTCTGCGTTATGAATAAGTTTATTTTTCAAATCCTGCTTATATTCTTCAAGTGTGTCAAATTCACTTACATCCTTGGCAAATTCGTCATCTACAACAGGCATTTCCTTCACTTTTATTTCCTTGATTTTAACCTTGAATAAGGCCGGTTTTCCTGCCAGCTCTTCCTTCTGGTACTCTTCAGGAAATGACACATTTACATCGACATCATCTCCGGTTTTGGTGCCTATCAATTGATCTTCAAATCCCGGTATGAACTGACCGGAACCTATGACGAGTTCAAAGTCGGAAGCCTTGCCTCCCTCAAACGGTACACCGTCTATAAAACCTTCAAAGTCAATTATAGTCGTATCACCTGACTGGACAGCCCTGTCTTCAACTGTCACAAGCCTTGCATTCTTATCTATAACCGTTTGCAATTCTTTTTCTACATCTTCATCAGTAACATTAACCTCTATCTTGCTTACTTCGACACCTTTATATTCACCAAGCTCAACTTCAGGTTTTACAGTCACTTTTGCTGTGAAAATAAGTTCCTTACCTTCTCCGATCTGCTTGATATCAATTTCCGGTCTTTCTACAGGGTGTAAGTCATTACTTTCCACTGCTTCGTCATAAGCCTCAGGGCAAACGAAATTTATAGCATCTTCATAAAGAACCTGTTCTCCATAATATCTTTCGACCATTTTTCTTGGAGCCTTGCCTTTTCTAAAGCCGGGAATTGCAAACCTTCCTGCGTTCTTTGAAAAGGATTTTTGCATGCCTTGCTCAAATTTTGCTGCATCAACCTCTATCTCAAGTTGTACAACATTCTTTTCGATATTTTCTACCTTCACATTCATTTTATTACATGTCCTCCCATTATTTGGTTTTATAAAAATTAATTTGTTTTTTGTGTTTAAGGTTTATTCTAAAACTCTAAACAATTTTGCCTCGCATCACCGCATGGCAAACCATTCTTTATTATAACATACAAGTTTGGGAAATTCCAATAAAAAGGTCGAAAAAAAGTATTATACCAACCTCAATGGTTTAAAACTCAAATAATCTGCCGAAACAAGCCTGAATTCAATACCTGAATTATTTCCCACAAATGCATTTTTCCAGCCCTCACCGTGAAGGTGACCGTAAATACACTTCTTTACATTGTATTTCAGCATGATTTCTACGAAGCCTGACGGCTCTTTTCTGGAGTTGAACGGAGGATAGTGCAAAGCAGCTATTATATCCCCATCTCCGCTCTTTACAGCACTTTTAAGCGAAAGCTCCAACCGCTGCAATTCCCTCTCGTATATTTTCCTGTCCTCGGATGTAAAATCCGCTTCACCAGGACATTTCCAGCCCCTTGTGCCGCATAACAGCGTTGAACCTAAAGCAAAGCTGTTATTGTGCAGAAAGCTGATTGTTGAATAATTGTTTTCAATTATAAAGTGCTCCAGCTTGTTCAGTGTCGTCCACCAGTAGTCATGGTTCCCCTTGGAAATTATCTTTTTTCCGGGCAGCGCTTCTATAAATCTGAAGTCCTCGCATGCCTGCTCAAGATAGGTTGCCCATGATATATCACCCGGTATGATTACATAATCCTCAGCGGAAACTGTTTCCTCCCATGCTATTTTCAGCTTCTTCATGTAGTTTGACCATCTATCGCCGAATATATCCATCGGTTTGTCTATGCTTAAAGCAAGATGCAGATCTGAAATTGCAAATATGGTCATTGGGGCTTCTCCTGTAATAAACTGTGTTCCTAAAAACTATACATTGAATTCCCTTATTTGTCCAGCTGTGGGTAATGTCAATGAAAATGGTTATAAATCTTTAATGCCGTGTCCCTGTTTATTCCTTCCACAGCCAGCAAATCATCGACTTCCGATTTTTTGATCTTTTCTACCGAACCGAAATGCCTTATCAGGGCTTTCTTCCTTTTCGGTCCTATTCCGTCAATGCTGTCCAGAACAGAAACCGTATACCTTTTGGTTCTCAGTTTTTTATTATAATCAATTGCAAACCTGTGCGCCTCATCCTGAATCGCTGTTACAAATCTCAGAACAGTCAGCTTACCGGCAAGGTCAAATTCTGTTTCCTGTGATACCAATCCCCTTGTACGATGTTTGTCATCCTTGACCATCCCGAAAAGGGGAATTCGTACGTTTAATTGATCTAATACCTCTTTTACCGCATTTACATGACCAAGCCCTCCGTCAAGAAGTATGATATCAGGCAGGTTAGAAAACTTTCTGTTTTTTGAAGCACCTTCCTTTTCCTGCTTCTTTTCATCCTCCGCATGCCTGAATCTTCTGAAAATAACTTCCTGCATGCTTGCATAATCATTCTGGATATTTATGGACTTGACCTTAAATCTCCTGTACTCTTTTTTATCCGGCAGACCATTCCTGAAAACAACCATGGACGCTACAATCTCTGATGATCCTGTGTTTGAAATGTCATATGCTTCGATCCTTTCCGGGATAGCATCAATGCCAAGCAGCCCGGCAAACTCCCTAAGCCCTTCTTCTGACATGGTTTTTTCCTTGTTGATTTTTTCCTTGAACCGGCATAAGGCTATAAAAGCATTTTGAGAAACCATCTTGATCAAATTAAGCTTTTCCCCTCTTTTGGGAACCCTTATATAAACCCTTGCACCTCTCTTGCCGCTGAGCCACTTTTCTATAACATCGGTATCGTCAATATCCGATTGAATTATAACCTCACCCGGAATAAACAAAGCAGAATTATAAAATTGCTTCAGGAACGAATTTACAAGCTCGGAGTCCTCAACGTCAGCCGTGCCTTCAATTATAAAATGCTCCCTGCCTATAAGCTTACCGCCTCTGATGAAGAAAACCTGCACACACGAGTCCGCTTCATCCCTTGCGAAAGCAACCACATCCTGATCCTCACTTGCAGTTGACAGAACCTTTTGCTTCTCAGCGACATGCTTCAGATTATTTAACTTATCCCTCAGAATAGCAGCTTTTTCAAAGTCCATCCTCTCAGCGGCTTCTTTCATCTGTTCTTCCAGCCTTCCGGCGATCTTATCCTGTTTCCCGTCCAGGAAAGAACAGATATCCTCCATAAGCTCCCTGTATTTCTGTTTGTCCACATTACCCTGGCACGGGCCAAGGCACTGGCCTATATGATAATTAAGGCAGGGGCGCTCTTTTCCTACATCTCTCGGAAGCACTTTATTGCAGGATTTTAAAGGAAACAGCTTCCTTAAAAGGCTGATGGTTTCATTAACCGCAAAGCCGCCGGGATACGGTCCGAAATACCTGGCCTTATCTTTTTCAAGTCTTCTGACCGTCAATATCCTGGGATATTCCTCGTTCATAGTTACCTTAACATACGGGTAGCTTTTATCGTCTTTCAGAAGTATATTAAATTTCGGTCTATGAGTCTTTATAAGATTGCATTCCAGGATAAGCGCTTCCATTTCCGAATCGGTTACAATGTACTCAAATTCGCGAATCTTAGAAACCATTACCTGTGTTTTCGGAGTCATATTCGACGATGACTGAAAATACTGTCTTACCCGATTTTTCAGCACAACAGCCTTTCCAATATAAATTATATTGGAGTTATCATCCTTCATTATATACACACCCGGTTTATCCGGAAGTTTTTTAAGTTCTTCCTGTATATTAAACATATTTCACCCTATATAAATTTTCTCAAATATCTATCTCTTCTCTATCTCAGGCAAGAGCACAACTTTTCCGTATTTTTTAGTTAAAATTCTTTTAACCTCCGCTATAGACGATGCCTCCAATGCAGACTTAGCCAACTGCCTTGCTTCATCAATACTTACCCTGCTCAATAACTCTTTAATAACAGGTATCCTGTAAGAGTTCATGCTTAACTCGTCAATTCCCATGCCTATCAGCAGGATTGAAACAGCAGGGTCGGAAGCCATCTCACCGCAAACACACACATGCTTTTTATAAAGCTTGGCCTTTCTGATACAGGCATCAACGGTTTTAAGAAATTGAGGATTATAATATTCATTCTTTTTGACTCTGGAAAACTCTCTGGCCTTGCCCAACGTATGCTGCAGCAAATCATTGGTACCAAGATTTATAAAGTCCAAAAGAGGCAGGATTTCGTCCAGATTCATGATTCCGGTCTTTGTTTCAATGAATGCACCTATCTGGGGAATTTTAAATTTCTTTTTACACTCTTCCTCAAGCTTCGATTCCGCTGCAATTAAGATGCTTTTTATTTGCCTCAGCTGTTCTGCGCTGTCAACCATAGGAAAGGTTATCTTTATATTTCCATGTTCAGCAGCCCGTAGGATTGACCTTATTTGGGTCCTGAATTCATCTCTGTTAACCAGGGAATTCTCAATGCTTCTGGATTTCGCTTCAAGCCTTTCTCCGCCCAAAAAACCCAAAACCTTTTCTTCCCCGATGTCCCAGGTTCTTATTACAACAGGCCTGTTCCGCATTCTTTCTGCTATTTCGCAATATACATCAGTCTGCTCCGTCTCATCAGGAAGGCTGCCCTTAGCCGCAAACAGCATTTCCGTTCTTACAAGTCCGATTCCATCTGCATTCAGCTTGACTATTTCCTCGCATTCTTCAACACTGCTTATATTCGCTGAAATCGCTATCCTGCATCCATCCCTGGTCAAAGCAGGCTTATGCCTATGCGACATTAATTCCTTACGCTTTTTTATACTACTTTTAAGAATGTTTCTGTATCTTTCGTTGTCATCCTTGTCGGGATTGATTATCAGAAAACCGTCAGTTCCGTCAATGATTGCCTGTTGGCCGTCAAACCTTTGCATGAAATCATAATTAATGTCATTTAATACCGGAATCCCCAAACTTCTCAGCATTATCGCCGAATGAGAAAAATATGCCGCTCCTCCATATGCGACAATTCCCATAACTTTTCTTTTACCAAGCAAAACCGTCAATGATGGCGTCAGCTCCCGAACAGCAATGATCTGCTTACGGTAAATATGATCAATAAATGAATCCTTCTGACCCGCCATATTTCTTATTATTTTAGCGCCCAGATCATTTAGGTCATAGACTCTTTGCCTTGCATATTCATTGCTGCTTTGCTCTATCTCAGACACATACTTTTTAATGCATATGTCTACTGCGTTATCTGCAAAAATTCTATTGTTTCTTATCAATTCTATAATTTCATCTATAAAAAGACTATCCCTTAGAATAGCCTCATATACCTCAAAAATCAAATTGTTTTTCTTTAAAAGGTTTTTCAATTGCTGAAATTCCCCAAGGGTACTGCTAATGCCTTTGTAAAGTCTGGACACTTCATCATTTACTTTACTCCTGGCTACAGTACCCTTGTTAATTTCACAACCGCTCGGTTTAAGTACGTAAAGCCTGCCGATCCCAACTCCGTCCGAAACCGGCAGCCCCTTTAAAAAATGCCTTTCCATAAGCTATATGCTTTCGCCCAAGCCTGAATCCAGGTAATTCTCCAACTCCGTCAATGCCTGATTTTCATCCTCACCGTCAGCGATAAGGACAATTTTCTCTCCGCTGGCAACACTAAGTGACAACAAACCCAGAAGGCTCTTGGCATTTACCTTTCTTTCATCTCTTTCTATCCAGATGCTTGATTTAAAATCAGATGCTTTTTGTATAAATTTTACTGCCGGCTTCGAGTCCAAGCCGGATTTGTTTTTAATGACCAACTCTTTTGAAACCATGTAGTGTAACCCCTCCAATTTAAATATCCATATCATTATAACAAAATATATTAAAATAAAAAACAGATAAATCTTCATTTACCTGTTTTCACTTTCAGCTATCAACCTATTTGTTTCTATTTTCCAGTATATTTACTGTCAGCTCGTTCCCATCCATTGAAACTTTAATCATGACAGGATAGCTTCTGTTATTTCTAAACCTGAAATCAACCGACCCGTATGACACCGTTGCATCCTGTCCTTTCGGCACATAGCCTATTGACTTGGAATGAAGATGTCTTTCTGTAACTTCAAGTCCTGCGTTCTCAACCGCATTATAAAGAGTAGTAGAAATCTGGCATATTCCGCCGCCTATCGCATTCTTTTTCTTATAGCCGCCAGGCGTCTTTACTATTATGGGAGCTTCTTCATAACCTTTTTGCCTTGTCCTTTTTCCTACTGTTTCGTTAAAAGAAAATTCCTCTCCGGGAGCAAGCTTGAAATTATTTATTTCGCTGGAAGCAATATCAATGTTATTTAACCTTGAATTCCTTGCATCAAGAAGAGGAGTGGTACTGGAGCCTATAACGCGTATGTTCTTCTGCAACTCATCATGGCTGACCTTGGGCCTTACCTCTTCTACTACAAGCTTAATCTTTTTACCTTTTTCGGAGTTCATAAGCATTTCGAGGGTTTTTTCCTGATTAATCTTTTTTCCGGTATGTTCATAGGATATTTCCCAGTTATTCCGGTTCACTTGTGCATCTATAGGCCGGATATACAATTTGGATGATTGTTCTTTGATCCTTTGCAGTACTTCCGATTTTTTTAGCCCCTCCATGTTTTGTCCTTCAAGGTAAACATTATTCCGCACCGTTTTCTCAAATAGCGAACTTTGGCACCCCATCAGTACAAGAAGGGCAAACGCTGTTATCATAGTTCGAAGTAGTTTTCTGTAATTCATGTGTTCCTCCTTATTCTAAAAATCTCAGGGGCGTAAGCCCCTTTGATCTTGAGTCCATTGTCAGGTCTTCAGGCATGTATTTATAGGAAAAGCTTCAATATCCAATAATTCGTTTTAAAGCTGCAACAAAAAACAGTCCGAGAAGCAATTGGAATGCAACCAGTGCCAGATTTGTCGCAATAATAGCAGTTCCCATGCCTTTTTGCTGTCTGCTGACCAATACTCCAAACAGAACTCCTGCTACTGCAAAAAGAAGTGACATATAAAATGAAAACGAGATTAAGACAAACCCTGCACTAATCCAACCAAGAACGACAAATAGACGGACATTTTTTGCTGTTGCAACTGCAGCTCCGCCTGATTTCCTTATTCTTCCCTCATCATCCATAGCAAATTTATTAATTTGGGTGTTGTCTTTGGAATCATGTACTTTGCTGTTATCATCGTTGGTTCCAGGATCGCTGCCAAAATTTTCATTCAATTAAATCACCTCCGATTTTAGTATGGATGTTACTATAAGTAATATTCGTACATTAATTTTCTAAAAATCCGACCTTTCAACATATAAGTAAAAATTCACAGCATGAAAAAAAACGGATGATTTTGATCGTCCGTTTTTTTGTAAAACATACAGAGCTTTAATTCAGCTATTTACTGCTATAGCCTCACCGCTAGTATTAATTATGTTTAAATAATCGGGGCATTAATTTTCTTCTTATTGAGTCTGGTGTAGATGAGTACTCCAAGTCCAAGAATACTGATGAATATATCAAACAAGACAGTAAGCAATATGTCCCATCCTATTACAAATCCGAACAGTTCTATGCCTCCCTCAGGCAAAAGAAGAATTATTATAAGTTTTGCGACAATGATGGATAGGAAGCCTGTAAAAAACTCCATGAATCTGTTCAGTCTGGCATCAAAAACATTCAATATTGCCTTGCCGAAATAGATAGATGCAGTAACTCTGGCAAAAATAATCAAAAGGTAGAATACAAGAGGCACTATGACAGTCCATGAAAACAGTACTGTGATTATGAAGCACCCCAGCAGTCCCAGAAAACCAATTGAAAGCTTATATCCCAGTCTGTCTTCCATGTCTATAGAAGCTGCTTTGAAAGTCCTGGCGAATATTGCGAGTATCGGCAGACCGAAGAGCAAGGTCATTACTATGAAGCTTATCAGAGAAACTATTTTAATCAGTGCCATTAATTCGCCGTACTCCATGTGGAAATCACCGATATCAATATCTCCGGTGCTTATAATTACATTCTCCCCATTAATCCGAGCCTTGTCAGCCCGGTCTAGTTTGCCTACAGAGATAAGACTGCCACCCACCTCAGCCTTGTCGGTCAGTTTAACCTTTCCAAGTACAGAAACTACATCGCCGGATACCTTGGCATTAACCTTGACATCGCCGAAAACCGCAACCACCGATCCGTTAATATCCTTATCAATCGTTACATCTCCTCCCACGGCAACCACTGATCCCGTAGTATCCTTGTCGATATTCACGTCTCCGCCGACCGAAACTTGATCTTTATTTGTTTCTGCATATACTGCCGTTACAGGAATCATAACTGTAAACAGCAGAAGTATTATAACAGCCATTCTTTTCATCTGACCATACCCCCGTTATTTCTTCTTACAAGGCTTACAAACATCCATTCAACAGCAAACAAGACAGCCGCAAGCGCTATAAAAACATAAAAATAATTTTTAATTACTACAAACATAATGTGTAAAAAAGCGCCTATAACACTTCCAAGAACACTGAATACTGTTTCCGCCGATTCCCATGTCGCAGAAAGCATATCCGAAAAGGAATTTATGGATGTATTAACATCAAGCGTATTGCCTGATGTATCCATGCCCTTCAGATCTTTGATGAGGAAAACAGTAAGTGCCAAAAGCATCAATGCTGCGAAGCTGTATAGAAAGGCAACAAACCTTGCTGACTTCTTTTTTCTGTCTGCTTCTACTATTGCAACCTTTTCCATGACCTTAATTTCGAAGTCTTCAGGAGGCTCTGCTGCAAAGTCTTCTCCTAAATTGTCGAAAATTTCTTTCATGCTTTCAAAGTCTTCTTTGCACTTTTCGCATGTTTTAAGATGCTGCTTGAACTGAGCAGTTTCGATATCATTTAAATTACCGTCAAAGTATTTCATCATGCATTCCTGAGCAATGCTGCAATTCATAAAACCTCCTCCTTCCTGTCTTCCGCCAGCTTATCCCTCAACATCAGTCTGGCCCTGTATAATCTGTTTTTTATAATTGTCATCGGTTCCTTTAATATCTCCGTAATTTCTTCATAGGAGAGTCCGTTTTTATGGAACAGGATGATTGGTACTTTGTATTTCTCCGGCAACTCCTCTATTGCCTTCCGGATTTTTTCGCTTCGTTCCTTTTTGATGTACTTTTCCTCCGGAGTATCGTGGCTTGAGACTTCTGATATCTCCTCTATCGGAACCTGATCGACATTTTTCTTCCTTAGCGTATCAAGGCAGTAGTTTGTGGCTATCTTTACCGACCATGTAGAAAACTTGTACTCCGGATTATATTTGTCCAGAGATTTATAAATCTTTATGAAAACCTCCTGGGCAATGTCGTTTAAATCTTGTTTGTCCCGGATCATATTATATATAACGCTGAAAATCAGTTTCTTATATCTTGTTATCAGTTCTGAAAAAGCCTCGTGGTTTCCGTCCAAACAAGACTGAATAATTTCATAATCAGACATTTCCAATCAGTTTTCACCTCTTTTCCTACTACTTACATTGTACGAGATTTTGTGCTCCATGTCTGAACTCAATTTAATATTAAATTTATTAAATTCCTGCACTATCATTATAATGCCAAAGCTATTGATTTGGAAACAACCAGTTATAAGTTCCTGTACTTATCTTTAATATTAATTCATTACTGTATGCTCGTCAAAAATAAAACAAAAGCCCAACCTGTTTTCAAGTGGGCTCTCAGCAGACCTTACTATTTTCTGCTATTTTAACGGATCAAATCGCAAAGGCCCTGCTTTATTTGCATTCCTACAAATAGAGCAGGGCCTTTATTTTACCTGCGTTCAAGAAGCTTCACTTTCATTGCTGCTAAATCTAATGCATCATTCGCTCCATCCTTATTTAAATCTGAGGCTTCTTTCCAAAACTCATATTTATTAATGTTTGGATTTAATAAAATCATTTTAAATGCTGCCAAATCAAGGGCATCAAATGCACCATCTCCATTAGCATCCCCTTCGACGACCTGTTTAGCATTTAAAGCGTCATCTAAAGCTTTTTGTATTGCGTAATATGCCGGTTTTTTTTGACCATTGTCATTAAAAATCAATGGAGCTATTGCTCTGTCAACAGGGTCATCAGGATTTATACGCCACGACTGGGAATCTCTTATGCCCCATACTTGAAGAGCCCTGCAATAAGGTTGAGCTATACATGCTTTTGCAATCCAGCCGTATATATCTGCCTGTTTTTGCAGTCCAGACTGCGTTGAATCCGGACATCCCACATCCATTTCAGTTACATAGCTTTCAATACCAATATCAGCCAACTTCTGCATTTTATCTGCAAAGCTTTTAGCATCTGTTTCAGTAAAACTTGGCCCCAAATGCATTTGGAAGCCCACACCGTTAATCGGAATGTTACGGGCTTTAAAATCCTTTACCATTGTATAAACAGCATCGAATTTGGCATCCCTGGTTTCCAGATCATAATCATTATAGATTAATTTGGCATTCGGGTCAGCCTTTCTTGCAGCTATGAACGCATCCTCAATGTATTGTTTGGTTTGCCTTTGACCAAAGATAGAAGCTCCATCCTGTCCCCCGCTTCCAATTGCATTAATACGGTATGAGCCGTCACGCTGAAATGCTTCATTTACAACATCCCACGCATAAATCCTGCCTTTAAAATATGTACCGACGGTATTTATGTATGATTCCATCATACTTTTGGTTCCATCTACCCAGGAAGGATTATACTTATGCCATACAAAAGCATGTCCATGAACAATCATATTATTTGCTTTTGCAAAGTTTATCAGTCTATCTCTTTGTTTATGGCCATGCCTCCTCCCCTGATGACAACAAACGAGCCTTTTGGGATTGTAGTTCTCCCTACGTCGGTAGTGTAATAAACCGCAGTGCCATTCGCATCGGTATTTTCCACCGTACCTCCGGTGATTTCCAACACGTTCGCAAGTATATTACCATAGCTCATATCAAACGTAATCGTACCGCGTTTGTCGGATGGATTGGCACTGGTGACCATTGCCGTGCCGCTGATGTAAATCTTGCTGCCCATGCTAAGAATTGCACTTCCCCTAGCGTTCGCCACAGTAGCATTATCGGTAATTCTCAGCTCATTTTGGGAACCCTTCAGAAGAATAGTACTGTTGGAGAGAGGGGCGTCTTCAAAGGATGCATCACTGACGACTGTAGCTGTGCCACTTATAGTAATTTTTCCGTAGGTTTCACCGACAATCGCGTTACCATTGGTGCTAGATACCGTGCCGCCCGAAATGTTTAATGGTGCATCATATTTGTTGTAAATTGCTATGCTTTTTGATCTCACTGTGCCACCAGAAATGTTTACAGCGCCTCTTTCAATGTTGTTAATGGCAATGCCTCCGGAAGCCTCTACGGTGCCGCCCGAAATGTTTATGTTACCATAGCCATTGTTATAAATCGCATTGCCGTTTTCGTGGGTATTTTCTATAGTACCCCCTTGGATGTTAAGGCCTGAATTAATGTTGATTGCCCAAGCAATAGTGCCGCGGGTTGGGTCTGGATCCGCACTCGTGATCTTGCCGCCACCTGCGGTATCGGTGATAGTTATGACACCGGAATGTGGTAAGCCTAATTTAGTGATGGCGCGACGTTCGCCGCCATCCAGCGTTTTACCGTTAAGGTCAAGGGTGAATGACCTGGGGTGCCAGCTAGGGATTTCAACATTCTCTTTGATGTCTCTCAGCATCTGAATGGTCTCTCCATTCTTAGCTGCTTCAATTCCCGCTTGCAGGGTAGGGTAAACCTCTGTACCAATTTGAACGGCGTTGGAGTTGTCCGTCCATTGTGCATAGAGGATAACACTTCCGTTCGCCTCGCCGGTCAGGTTTTTGACCGTTGCTTTGTCTTTATAGGCTGTGCCGAAGCCGTTCTCCTTTGTGTTCCAGCCGTCGAAGGTATGACCGGTTCGAGTAAACACGTTGGGTGTCAGGGTCTGCTCCACGTCATAGGTAAAGGTCAGGTGTCCCTCCATAGAGCCACCATCGTTGCCGTTGCCGTTGAACACCACTGTGTATGAGTGAGCTGTCCAGTGCGCATAGAGGACATGATCCCCGGCGTTCTCCACCTTGGTCGTCTCCGTCACCTCTGTGCCGCCACTTGCTTCAGTATACCAACCGTCGAAGGTATATCCGCTGCGGCTCACTGTGGGAAGTGTGCCATAGGCTTCGCCATAGTTTACCAAAATACTTTTGGCGGCGGTCGGTTGGGAGCTGCCGCTGCCCTTGTTAGAATTAAATGTAACAGTGGTGGCGTCTACCTTCCACTGTGCGTAAAGGGTAACAATGCCATTGGGTGTGTCGGTCAGGTTCGAGACAGCGGCCGTATTCGCATAAGGTATGCCGCTACCGTCTGCCTTTGTGTTCCAGCCGTTGAAGGCGTAGAAGGCTCTGGTAAACGTATTGGCGGTCAAAGCCTTGGTTTCTCCATATAAGAAGGTCTGATCTTCCATGGTGCCGCTTCCGAGGTTCGCGTTAAATTTCACAGTGTAGGTGTTGGCTTTCCATTGTGCGTAGAGGGTAACAACGTCGTTCGCCGTGCCGGTCAGGTTTCTGACAGCGGCTCTGTTTGCATAGCTTCTACCGCTGCCGTCCGCCTTTGTGTTCCAGCCGTTAAAGGTATAGCCGGGTCTGGTAAACGCGTTGGGGGTCAGGTATTCCACCGGGTCATCATAGTAGAAGGTCTGAGCTGCCATTGTGCCGCTACCTTCGTTCTCGTTGAAATCCACTTTGTAGTTATTGGCCCGCCATGCGGCATAAAGCATATGGTCGCTGGTGGACGTCACCTTGGTACCCGAAGTTATCAACGTGAGGTAATTTGTATTTGTATACCAGCCGGCAAATGTATAACCGGCTCGGCTCACCACGGGCAATGTGCCATAGGTGCCGCCATAGGGCACCTTAATGCTGGCGGCAGTCGTTGGGGTGGAGCTACCATTGCCTGGGTTAGAATAAAAGGACACTATTACGTGGTCGAACTTCCACTGGGCGTAGAGGGTAAGGGTTAAGGACGAATCCATTCGGGAAACCAAGTCCATGACCGGTGCTCCGTCGGCATAACCTATACCTGTTCCGTTTTCTCTCGTGTTCCAACTGGTAAAGGCATGATTGGCTTTTTCATAGCCGTTGGCATGCAAGCCACTGGGGTCCCCGTGCAAGAAAGTTTGGGAGGGCGTGTTTCCCCTATCGGGCCCATTACCGCCAAAGTATACCGTGTATGAGTAGGCATTATACTTAAGCTCCACAACAGTGCTGCCGTCGGCCGCAATGGTCTGATTGTTGTAGACGTTCGGTTTCCTGTAACCGGTATAGCTCCTGGCCGTGGCGTTTGTGAAGTCTCCTGTTTTGCCGTACAGCGTTTGGGTTTCCACCAATTCACCGCTTTCGGGGAACGTTCCATCATACGCCTGTCTGATGTGCTTGACCGTATAGGTGGTCTGGCCCTCCACCCATTTGGCATAGAGGGTCAATGGGGCATCGGGCATGGTTGTTGGATAGTATCTATTGGTCAGCCCTGAATTCGTATACCAGCCGCTAAAAGCATACCCGGTGCGGGTGAGCGTGGGCATCACTATGGTCGTGCCGTATTTTACAGTTCCGTAGGTATAGGATGTACCGGCAGGCACTTCCCCGCCATTGAAGTTCCATGACAGGAGGTGACTGTTGCGATCGTAGTAGATCTCCACAACGGTGCTGCCGTCAGGCAGGATGGTCTTTTGGGTGATGGGCTTCTTCACCGTAAATCCGGTGAAGGTCTTGTTCGTTGCATTGGTGCTCCTGCCCGTAGTGCCGGACTTTCCTTCCGTTTCTGCCAGCGCAAAGGTTCCGTCCAGGTTCTCTGTGTAATGCTTCACCCTATAGTACGTATCCGTACTTGGCGCCCACTGCGCAGTGTAGGTCAGCGCAGAATCGGGCATGGTTGAACGGACAATCTTGTCCCAACCGGCGAAGGTGTAGCCCTGCTTATAGGGATAGGAGGGCGGGACGATGGTGGATCCGTAGGGCATATTTATGGTTATATCATTGTCCTCGTACAACACAAATTTCAGTTCATAGGAGTTGCGATCATAGTAAATTAAAATGCGGGTGGATCCCTCTGGAGCAATAGTCTGCTGCTTGGGTTGCTGCGCCGTAAATCCTGCATAGCTCACGGGGGCAGCGCTGGTCAAGTCACCGGTATAACCCCGTAGTCTATCGGTTTTCAGCAGCACATATTTTCCGTCAAGCTCTTTTCTATAATGCTCCACGGTATAAAGCACACGATCCGGCACCCACTTAGCATACAGCGTGGTATGGCCCTCCGGCATGGTGGTGGCTTTGAATTCATTGAGACAATCCCGCTCGGTGTACCAGCCGCTGAAGATGTAACCGGTCCTTTTGGGGGCCTGAGGCATTTTTTGACTGATATCCGTATCAGCGAGCATGACGAGCATGTCCACTGCGGAGCCGCCATTGGATTCAAAGGTGATAACGCTCTTGTTTATATCGGTGCTCCAATTGAGTGTGATGGTTCGGCTGATTACCTCGGAAGAACCGGCCAGAGGTGCGTTCTTCCATGTAATGGTCATTTCACAGCTTTGTGCCCTCTCTACTGTTACAGTGTCGATGGTGATTTGGTTCGTGGTCGGATCATAGGTGAAATTGGCATTGGACAATTCTACGGCGAACCGCAGTTCGTCGTCGCTGCCGGTAGCAGTGTCGCTATCGTAGTTCTTGATGTTGGATTCTTCCATCTTACCTGTCGTGAGATCCATCCAGAGCATATCATAGACGACGCTGGGGATAGTGTAGGTGTTGACATTCAAAATGTTGTAGGTCGGGCCATCCTTGTAGGCGAAGTCATAGACATTTTCCCGCTGTCCCGCCGACCAGAAGGGCCACTCCTTAGCGTAGATGGTAGGTGCGTAGGAGTATTTGCCATTGAGTACCTCGGCGATGAAATTCAAATCCAGGTAGACGCCTACTTCGATAAAAACCGCACCGGAATAGCTGCTCTCCTTTTGCCATTTCCCGTCTATCTTCCAGTTTTCAAGATGGTAATAGAAGTAGCCCCACAGTCGTGCGTAGGCCCCGACGTCTATCTGAAGTCCTATGCCGGCCAGTTTTGTGGAAAACAGACCCACTGTGGCTTTGGCTTGGATACCAGCACGCATCCCGATGCTGCCCATGACATAGAAGTCAAACTGGTAGCCGTTGGTGGATATATCCACGGTTTCGCTGTCCGCCTTCTTGCTGTTAAGGGAGAGGGTGAAGGAGTGACGCTTGAGATTTTCGTACTGGAAGGTCATACCGATGGCCACATTCAGGTTGGCCGAAACCACGAAATCCACCTGTAGGCCGTAGGCCAGGATATGGAGCGGGTCCACTGCGCCGTGCAGGTCTATAAGTTTGACTGTGATCAGATCTACCCAGTCCTCATTGGCATCGTCCATAAACGCCGCATACTTCTCAGCCAGGCCGCCGCTGGCGGAGGCCTCTGACTCAGGAAGAACCATATTGACAAGCTCCATCTTTTCCTTGATGGATTCACTCAGATTGATAATTTTCCTCTCTTTAGCGGCCTCTTGGACTCGTTTGGGCCAGTCCATACCCTCAGGCTCATCCTGACTTAGCTTGGCGGTGGCTGTGATACCAATGCCGGTGTATGTACCAATATCCAGATTACCGTTCATACGGAAATCAGCAATATAGGGGAAAATCCATTTCCACTTCCAAACGGCGCCGCCACTGACACTAAAGCCGATGGTAAGCTCCTGCTCGAAGAAAGCATTTAGATTGACTTCCATGACCGTGCTGCTGCCTTTCTTTTGGATCTTGAAGGCATAGGTCACAACAACCTCCACACGCAGTCCTGGTCCAATTATGGTCTGATCAAAATGAGACAGTTTCGTTGAAATAGAGACAGAAGCTTTTGGCTTCCTGCCGTCCTGCTCCTTGTCAATGATGTTGCCCATCAGCGCCAGATCACTCGAACCCAAGGGTGTGCCGTCTGCATAGGTGATGGTGCAGTCGGACAGAGTCATGCCGTCGCCAAAGACCTCCCGAACCTCGTCGGTCTGGAGGGCCAGCCCGGCGAGATATTCACCCGCGTCATCAAAGAAGTCGCTCTCCATAAGCTGGGCTTCGATGATCTGCTGTATCTCATCCTTGCTTTCATTGATGGCGGCCTGGATCTCAGCTTCAGTAAGCTGTGTCTCATCATACATATCCATTGCGGACATAACCTGATTTTCGCTTACCTCTTTATAGGTAATGATGGTGGTATCTCCATTAACGGCGATGTTTATAATCTCACCGTAGGCTTGATCCTTTGCGTCATCCTGTCCAAAGTCACCGGTATAAAAAGCCAAATAGTCGCCCTTATCCACGGTGGTTTCGGCACTCAGGCCCATTTTTTCATAACCGGTGGCGAAATTTAGTTTGTCGTTATTGATGACCACCGATGTGCCGCTCTTTGTCCAACCGGTTTTCTCACTGGCATCTACGTCAATGGGCAGCACATCCGGCTTGAAGATCACTTCCTCCGCCTCGGCGGCCACATAGTAATAGGTGCTGCCGTCGATTACGGTGATCTTCACATAGGAGACATCCTCGTTATTGGTTTTGTTTGCCGTTCCTTTCTCCGGCTTGCGCTCTGTGGGCTTGGTGCCGGTGTAAATGGAAACAATGTCGCCCACCTTAATGTCGCTGCCGGTGTATGTAAAGCTGCCGCTTCCTTCGTTAGCGGTGTAGGTGGTATTGCCCTGTTCATCTGTGCTGGCCAGATACAGACCGGCATACTCCATGAGGCTTGCACCGTCTGCCGGATTTAGCTTATCCACGCCAATAAACTTGATGTCGTCGTTCAGCTTCAGATTCAGGGTGCCGTCCTTTTCGATGCTGAAGTTAAAGAAGCGCACCTGGGCTACATTCTCCTGACCATGGGCTGCTTTAAAATCTTCAAAAGCAGCTGCGCTGTCATCATAGATCACGGCATCACTTATCAGTTCAATTTGATAGGTATGGCCGGGGGTGAAGCCGCCCCTTGCAGAAGATATGATCCAGCCTCCGCCGCTGCCTTCGACCTTAACGGTCTCGGTATTCATCTCGTCTTCGGCAGCGCTCTTCGTTTCGGGGGTTTTATCGGGGGCGGTGATGTTACGGAATTTAAAATCTGTTCCGAGAATTGGCGCGCCGTCAGTCTTCTTCACAGGTATGGAAAAGCCTGACACTTGATCCAACGCACTGACGAAGTTGGGGGCGCCCCCCTCATCCAATGCGACGGCATCCGTAAGCTTTGCGTACAGTGTGGTATTAGCGGTCAGCTTTTCATCATCGGCCACCGGATTCGTTTTTCCTGCATCGTGATACCAACCCAAAAATACCTTTCCGGTGAGGGTGGGAATGGGCAGGGTGCTCAGCAGGGTATCCTTTGGATACACCTTCTCCTCACTTTTGGAGTCAATGACAAAGGTTACTTTATAATAGGTCGTGGTGCTTCCGCCGGTGGAACCGCCAGTGGAACCGCCGGTGGAACCACTGGTGGAACCGTCGGTGGAAGAATCCGGCGTCTGAGGCTTCTGCTCTGCGCCCGGATCAACGCTGGCTTTGTCAGACGGGACGCCAGGCTCCCTGTACCAGGTCTCCACTACCTTGTCGGTACGCATACACAGCGTTGCAGCCTGTGCACGGCTGGCATTGCCCAGAGGATTAAAATTCACTCCGTCACCGGCCAGCAAGCCGGTTTTCCACAACTTCAAAACGGCAGCTTTGGCATAATCGGCAACTTTGTCGATATCTGCCGGAGTCGTGGTGATTTTGGCCCCGGTTTCGTAGTCCACACCAAAGGTCTCAAAATAGCGTACAAAGAATACTGCCATCTGCTGGCGATTAATCAGTTCATCAGGTGCAAATT
>JAEXSP010000040.1 GCA_023453795.1 Bacillota bacterium | reverse complement strand
CTGTGCCTAAAATCTTGTTAAGAACTGCTTTTACAGTACTTTTGCTTAGTTTTGCTGTTTGAATATTAATGGCTAGAGAAAAGGGACTGTCCCTAATCAGATTTTATCTGATTTTGAGACAGCCCCTTTTTTTGCTGCTCTTAATTATGGCCTTTTTTATATCCGGTATATTTTAAGCCATCGGCAGTCGAAAGGAGAATCCTCTTCATACCTGCTCCGCTTTTTACTCCTTTTTTTCGTGATATTTGACTTCTCTTCATTTTTTCCATCATTCTATTAAAAATTTGTAACATATTCGTAACATAATTAACACATTTCTCTCACAAAAAAGTCGTATTATTAGTATGTATACGACAATTTCTGACAAGCTTTGTACCTCAGAAATTAAGCACAATAATTTCAATTTACAATGTTGAGTTGGGGGAAGTTTTGCATGGATACAAATGGTAACAACTCAGAAAGTGCCTCGAACCAAAATAATTTCACATCCGTTAAAAAAAGCAAAATTTACTCAGCAACCGGACTCACTACCATAATCATTTTTCTCATTATACTGTCAATCGGCGCCCTGAAGTTCTATAAAGCAATACCGTTAATAACGGACTTTGCCAAGCAACCCTTGAAGCAGCCCGTAGCCTCGCAGATAAAAACCTTTGAAAGTGAATACAACAGCAATTCGGAAGCGATTCAGAAAGAAGCCGTCAACCTGATCGGATATTCTGAAAAGGCGTTAGGGAAAAAAGTAACAGAAACACCGCTTATGACGTTGGCTGTTGATACAGACGGCCATCCGCACAGGATACTGCCGAATATCGATATTACCAACAACCTGAACAATCTGAAAGCCATGCTGAAGCATTTGACCGATAAAAATATTAAAAACGCTTTTTTTCTTGTTCCATGTTCAGTTGTTAAAGGAAAAACACAGCTTCCTTTAGGGGTCACCGATTATCAGAACATAACCGGAGACAGGGTAGTCAGCGAATTAAAGAGCGCCGGCATACGTACGGTCGACCTGCGTGAAGAGTTTCAAAAAATGAAGGTTGACCCGCAAAAGGTTTTCTTTAATACAGATCACCACTGGAAGATTCCCTATGCCTTTTTCGCCGCCAAAGTTTCGGCGCAATACCTGAACACTGCCTTTAAATTTAAATTAGATCCATATAATGTTTATTCAGGTTATGCCAACTACGAAGAAAAGACTTATCCGAAGGCCTATGAAGGCTCATACACAACTGCTGTCGGCGAATCCTTCGTCGGAGCTGCGGATGATTTCACCACACTGCTTCCCAAATTCAAGACCTCCTTCAGATACAGGAGCTTAACGTCTGACGGAACACTGGAAAAAACTTTAGCCGGGAGAATAATGGATTATACGGGGCCGTTTGAAACTGCACTATACAACGGAGGGCATACATATACATCGTATTTTAAGGGCGGGACTACCCATCTAGTGGTCGATAATTACCTGGCAACCAACAAATTAAAGTGTTTGGTTGTAGGCACTTCTCACGCTCGTGCTGCATCGGCATTTTTAACCCTGTATTTCAAACAGCTTGTGTTTGTCGATATGCAGGGTTCAAGATTCAGCAACAGCCTTTACAGTTATATCGATGATCTCAAGCCCGATGTTGTCATAGTAATGTATGCACCTTATACCTTTAGTAAAAATACATCGTTTAATTTTAAATAAATCATTGGGAGTATATTTATGAAGGCTATAAAAATAAATGACAGTAAGGATATCAATGCAAAAAGCATATTGGAGACTTTTTTTATAAATGCTGAAAGGCTTCAGGACAAAACAGCACTTATTGCTGAAGACAAGCCCATATCATATCAGGCTTTGAGGAAATTGTCCCTCGGGGTAAAAAGCTACCTTGCCTCAATGGGCATTGGTCCGGGTGACAAGGTAATAATTAAAGCACTGCCGGCCACTTCCTATATAGCAGGATTATTTGGAACAGCCTTATGCGGCGCGATCTCTGTACCGCTTGAAAAGACCATGCCCGAAGCGGGAGTAAAAGATATATCAGAAAGACTCGGTGCAAAGCTTTCGATTGTAAATTATGAAGTTGAAAGCTCTGATGCTTTGACTCTGAAGCAATTATTAGAACGCTCTGCAAGTATTACCCTGCCGGATGAAGATGAAATAGAATTTCCTGACATAGACTCCGGCGCAATGATAATGTACACTACAGGCACCACGGGAAAATCCAAAGGAGTTGAGCTTACTCACCGGAATATCCTTGCGGCGGTGCAAAACACCCTTGGAACCACCGGGATGCATGAGAATGACGTTAATCTTATACCGGCTCCGGTCAATCATTCCTTCGGCCTTCGAAGATCCTTGGGCTCCTTGTACACAGGCGGTACTCTCGTTTTGATAAACGGCGTCACCTCCGTAAGGAGCTTTTTTAATACACTGGACGCCTGGAAGGCTACTACCATTACATCGGTTCCGACTGCTATGGAGTATATATTCAGGATGTCCGGAGACATGCTGGGCAAGTATAAGGATCAGCTGCGATATATCGAGGTTGGTGCGGAAATGGTGCCCAACCGGCTTAAGCAAAAGCTTCTTGATCTGCTGCCACATTCGGATATTTTCAATACCTATGGTTCCTCCGAAGCAGGCTGCGTTACCGGTATCAATTACAGAAGCAACCTTGAGAAAATGAACTCCATCGGCCGGGATTCGGTAAATGCGGAAATTTTCTTTACTGACGAAAACCATAGTATTATCACCGCCGACGGCCCTAATAACGGCGGTTTTATAACAATCAAAGGCCCTATGGTCATGACCGGCTATGTTGAAGATGAGGAACTTACCGCATCCGTACTGGATAACGGCATTTTATATACAAACGACATCGGCTACCGCGACTCTGAGGGATTTATATTCCTCCTCGGCCGCAAGGGAGATGTAATAAATGTGGGCGGCAACAAGGTTTCCCCAAGTGAAGTTGAGGAAGCGGCAAACAGGCATCCTTGCGTCGCCGAAAGCGCTTGTGTTCCCTGCAAGGATCCAAACGGCCTTCTGGCGCAGGTTCCCAAGCTGTTTGTCGTTGTTGCCGAGGGAAGGAAATTCGACCCGTCAGGGCTTAAAGAGTATCTGACCTCACAGCTTGAGCCATATAAGGTTCCAGTGATTTATGAAACGATTACAAAGCTTCCGAAGACCTACAACTTAAAGTTGCAGCGTCATAAGCTTTATTGATAAAAAAGGAGTGAGTATTTTGAAATTTAAAGCAATTGCAGTGGCTTTAGCAACAGTCTTTACAATGTCTACAGCATTAACTGCCTGTCAGGACAAGAAAGCAGATACCGGCAGTTTTACAGGCACAATCCGAATTGCATACCAGAATGGTATGAGTTATGCACCTTTCTACGTAATGCAGAAGAAGAAACTCATTGAAAAGTACCTTCCGGGTGTAACGGTTAAGTGGTCGAAGCTGGGTTCAGGGTCAGCCGTAAGCGAATCCCTGGCAGCCGAGAAAGCGGATGTAGGTGTTATGGGAATTCCTCCGCTGCTTATTGCATGGGATAAGGGCGCTACATACAAGATGTTCAGCGGTCTTATAAACAACTCTCTCGGACTCGTAACAAAAAAGGATGAATTTACTTCGCTGAAGAGCTACAAGGTAACGGATAAAATTGCTGTTCCTGCACCGGGAAGCATTCAGCACATACTGCTGTCGATGGCTGCCAAAAAGCAGCTTGGAGATGCGAAAGCCTTGGACGGCAGCATCATATCCATGGCTCATCCTGATGCGCAAAACGCTTTAATGAACAATATTGACATCGCAGGGCACTACTCTTCGCCTCCATATATCTATGATGAGCTTAGCAATGGCGGAAAGATGGCTGTTGACGGATTTGATACCTTCGGCGGGGACTTCTCCTTCCTGGTAACAGTTGCAACAAAAAGCTTTATGGAAGAATCTCCTGCTTATGCGGGCGCTGCCTATATGGCTTTAAGTGAAGCAATCAATCTCATCAACTCCAGAGATCCTGAGACTATCGAAATAATTGCAGCACAAGAAAACCTTCCGTCAGAAAAAGTAATCAAATACCTTGACTGGGAAGGAACAAACTATACGACTACACCTTACGGCTCGATGGGACTTGCCAAATATATGAAGGAAGTCGACTATATATCCAAGGTTCCCGCAAAATACAGCGACTTCTGTTGGGACACCGTATCATCGGCAATAGGCCAGCGTTCAGGCAAAGCATCCGTTTTGGAAACGGCTCAGGAAAGAAATTAGAATCATGGTGTGCAAAGCCCATGAGTTAACATTCAATCATAAGGAATTGAGGTAAACTCGCATGGAAATGCTTAAGAAGCTGTTACGTGCTTTCAAAAATTTATTTTTTAAACGTTTGATATTCTTAATAGGGCTTATTGCGCTGTGGCAGATCATCTATTATACAGGTATTTACCCGGTTGTAATGTTTCCCTCATTGAAAACCATTTTGAATTCACTGATAGACAATTGCGTCAATGGAGAATTACTGCTCCGTACCCTTTATTCTCTGGAGCTGATAGGCGAAGGCATGCTCATAGGTATTGTACTTGCAATACTCCTGACGGGTCTTGCGATGTCATCAAAGGTATGCAAAAACTTTGTAGATACTCTGATTTCTTTTGCACACCCGCTTCCCGGAATAGCCCTTATTCCTGTCATCATACTTTGGTTCGGGCTTGGAAACGGTTCCATCATTTTTATAATCGTACATTCGGTTTTGTGGCCCATGCTGCTCAATACGATGACGGGTTTCAGCTCAGTACCGGCAATATACAAACAATTCGGGCAGAACATAGGTCTGGGTAAAATAAGGCTGGTCTCGGGCATATATATTCCGGCCTCTCTGCCAAATATTTATGCCGGTCTCAAGATTGGCTGGGCCAGAGCCTGGCGCGCTCTGATCAGTGCGGAAATGGTATTCGGGGCAACCGGTACCGCCAGCGGGCTTGGCTACTACATCCTTCAGAAGCGCAGCTTCATGGATACCCCGGCAGTTTTTGCGTCCCTTATAGTCATCGTGGCTATCGGCATTCTTGTAGAGGATATCCTGTTTAACCAGCTTGGAAAGCATACTATCGGAAAGTGGGGAATGACTTCATGAGCTCGATAATACAGGTAAATAATCTGACAAAGAGATTCATAAATTCAGACGGACAAGTCCTCACAGTATTGCAGGACATCAGTCTGGATATCGAAGAGAGCAGCTTTGTCTGCGTGCTTGGTCCGTCCGGCTGCGGCAAAACTACCATGCTCAAGCTGATAGGAGGTTTCGAGACTCCCGACTCCGGCGAAATCATTGCAAACGGCTCAGTTGTAACGAAGCCCGGCATGGACCGCTCAATGGTATTTCAGAACTTTGACCAGCTGCTGCCGTGGAAAACGGTTGCCAAGAATATTGAATATCCCCTGAAGGTTAACAAGATATACGATAATAAAGCTGAGCGTATGGAGATCGTTCATGAATACCTGAGAATGATGGATATGGAGAAGTTTGCAAATTATTATCCGCATCAGATCAGCGGCGGTATGAAGCAGAGGGTTGCCATAGCCCGCTCGCTGGCTCAGAAGCCCAGAGTAATACTGATGGACGAGCCCTTTGCCAGTCTTGACGCCCAGACCCGTAATTCCTTGCAGGAAGAACTTTATAGGATATGGGAAAAGACAAATGTTACCGTAATATTTATAACCCACAATATACAGGAGGCCATAGTATTAGGTTCAAAAATTATTATGATGTCTAAAGCCCCCTCAAGGATATCCGTTGACATGGAAAACCCTGTTGACGGGAAGGGAGGCCTTCGTTTTCCGGGTGCCGAAGGCTACAACGAATGTTGGAAGCTCCTGCATGACAAGCTGTCGGAGCAGAGCACCCAGCAGAAACAGGAGCTTTAAGAATAAAACATAAAGTATAGCAGAAAGAGTGATTGGTTTTGGTCTTTTCCAGTACGATTTTCATATTCCTTTTTATGCCGGTATCGGTATTGATATATTATTGCTTATATAAGTCAAGACGCCTTCAGAATGTATTCCTTGTGCTTGTCAGTATGGTTTTCTACACCTGGGACAAGCCTAAATATGTCTTGCTTCTTATAGGTTCAATAATAGGCAACTATTTCCTGGGAATATGGATGGAAAAATCCCGAAAAAGTCCTAATAAAGCAAGATTTGCAGTTATTACATCTGTAGTGTTGAACCTTGGCCTGCTGTTTGTATTCAAGTATATACCCTTCACCCTGTCAAATGTGAACTTGATACTGCCTCAACCTGTTCCAATACCGGATATCCCGTTTCCGGTCGGCATATCCTTCTTCACATTCCAGGCGATTTCATATATTGTTGACGTGAAAAGGGGCAGAATCGCCGCACAGAGGAGTTTTATCGATCTTGCGCTGTATATTTCCTTTTTCCCGAGATTATTGCAGGGACCTATTATACGCTATCAGACAATGGTCGATCAACTGAGGAACCGTAAGGAAACCTTTCATGATTTCTCAGAGGGCTTCTGCCGTTTTGTAATCGGGCTCGGTAAAAAAGTGCTGCTTGCAAGCCTTCTGGGGAGTTTGGTTAATGAGGCCTTCGGGCCGGGTTACACGCAGCTTTCGGTTGGAATGGCCTGGCTTGGCATGTTTGCAGGATCCTTTTATGTTTATTTTGACTTTTCGGGTTATTCCGATATGGCTATAGGGCTTGGCCGGATGTTCGGCTTCAAGATGCCGGAAAACTTCAACTACCCCTATATTGCAACCTCTGTAGCAGACTTTTGGCGAAGATGGCATATTACAATGAGTGCCTGGTTCAAGGATTATGTGTTTCTTCCGCTGGTCATAGGAAATGCTTTTAAGCGCTATCCATTTACAAAAAAGCTTATGCCGGTTGCTTCAAAGCTCGTTGTAGCAATGTTCATTACCTGGTTCTGTACAGGCATCTGGCATGGAGCAAGCTGGAACTATATCGCCTGGGGCATGTATTATTTCTTTCTGATGAGGCTTGAAACTCATTTACCAAAGCTTAAAAGCAGCACACTGAATATAGCTTTCGGTTTTATCTTTACACAGCTGGCAGTAAAGTTCGGACAGGTGCTGACCCGTTCTTCCGGTCTTTTAGCAGCCCTGGAATACTATAAGAACCTTTTTGGCTTCAAAGGCCATCCTGTTATTGATGACCGGTTTCTATATTACCTGAATCAGGATAAATGGGTATTACTGGCTTGTATTGTTGCTTCCATGCCGACGGTAAAGTTTATGCTCAAATACATTAAAATAAATGAAAACCTGCAGAAGGTCATCTACGCCTCATGGATCATATCGGTTTTCATTTTCAGCACCGCATATATAATAAAAAACGGCTATACCCCGTTTTTGTACGGAAAGTATTAATTATAAAATAAAGGAGGAATCAAAATGAAAGCTGTAATTGAAACTGTTTTGGGGATACTAAACCTCCCTGCGGATACGATGATAGACGACAGCTTCGGCGTAGAAACCTGCGAACGCTGGGACTCGATGGCTCAGATCTCAATAGTAGTGGCACTCGGAAACCTGTTCAATACATCCTTCGAAATGGATGAAGCAATGAATATGGACACTATAGGCGGGATTAAAAAGGTGTTGACGGAAAAAGGGCTGATTTGACAGCCGGTCTGCAACGGTGAATCTGGGGCGGTTACTCCAGATTCATCAACGCAGTTGAAAGGTAATTACACTCTCTTTAAATTAATTTCGTAATCACAAATTCAAAATTTCTCACTTCTCTAATTATAGAAAAGTCCTAGATAAGTCCGGGCTATTGGCGGAAAATTAACTTTAAATAGTATGTTTAATAAATCTAGTATAAGGGTATAATTTTATGTAATATTATGTCTACTATTTAAAGAAAATCCATAAACACTAAAGAAACTGGCTAAATGAACTTAATAAGATAGAACTAAATTTCCCAAACTATATATCTATCACCGTTGCAATAAGCTTGTAATGTGCATTGTCCCTTTTATATTTTTCACCCAAACTTAACACGAATAAAACCTTTGTAAGTAGAGTATAATTGCCAACTCCATAGCTCATATATCTATTTTTGAAACCTAAATCTGTAACAGCTAAATAGCTGTAGCGTTCATTATTATAATCAAAACTTACAGATATTTTTTTCTCTTCATATTGGTTAACATGCACTACAACACTATTGGGTGAAATTAAAGTCAAAGAAGTCTTATCTTTATCAGGCAAATTATTCAAATATAATGTATCTACTCTTTTATCACTGTTATAGAAAATATGTTTAGTATCTTCTAAAGGGTGCATTTTTAATACCTCCCACAACGAAGCCTTTCCAATTTTTGTCCAGTAAAAAGAGTTGTCAAAAATGAAGTTTTCTGGCTGATAAAAATTCGGTTCATACTTTTTACATTGAATTTGGATAATATCAAAAATTTGAGGTAGTGCACCGTCTTCATAACGCATATCATTTTCTGTTACAGCATTGTGTATTTCATCATCTTCCGATATTATTCTGATCCACTCTCCCGATTCTCTATCAATACCAGCTATGCAATAATTATGATACTTTTCAGAAGCCGCCAATAAGATAATAGTTTTTTCCATACATCTTGCCCCCTGCTTAGCTCACAAATGTATTATCTCAATGTTCAGATTTGGATTATTATTTTTAATGTGTTCTGCTACAAGCCTTCTATGGCACTTATCAGCAGTAACTTCACTACATAATAAACATATCTTATCTAACTGATTGTTATATTTTGTTTTTAACATGCTATTAATTTTTCTCTCTTCAAGTAAGGATTTAAAAAATATTTCATATTGATACCAACTAATTTTATTATTTTTATAATCATCAAGAATTTCTTTTGTTGGTGATAACTCAGTATCGTGTATATACTCTATATCACAAATTTCTTTCAAAAAATATTTCAAATCGTTCCCCTTAGTAAAACCTGCTAACTGAGAAGCGTTATTTAGCCTAATATCAATTAGTTTTCTAATACTATTTTTTTTCAAAAGAGTAAAGAAATCTTGGGCTGTCTTTTTTGTAAAACCTATAGTAAATAATTTCATGCCTTACCCTTCCTTTATCTGATGATATTATGATTGAAAGTATACTTATAAAACCTTTGCAACTAGATTATCATTAATATTGTATGCAATATCTCTATTTCGGTAAATATAAGCCTTTTTAATCAATTCTTTATTATCAGAATTAATCCCAAAAGAATCAAATAGTGTCTGCTGCATTCTGTTAGGAAAGTATAAATCAAGCAACCTTTCCTCAATCTGTTCTTGAGTTTGGATTTTACCGTTTTCAAGTATATTATTAATTTCAATGTTTTGCCTATATAATTCCCTTGCAACCAAAATATTTCTATGGCACTCTATAGGGTCTTTCTCAGTACACATAACTGCAATATTATAACCTTTTTCAATACCAGACTTAATTCTATCAATTCCTGATTGAAATAGTCTTGTCTTGCTTACTTTATCAAAATCTAAATTTCCATCACTGGAATACAATAATTTATCTGACCTTCTTGCCCCAAGTTCTTCACCCATAAAAATATAATAAACTTTATTTTCATGCAGGAACCTTTTTAAATCGTCTTTATTATATTGTGGGGTATACTTAGAAAAAGGCACACTTCTAACATCAACAACACAAGTTATTTCATGTTTTCTTAACAATGATAAAAAAAAATTACTTAAATGGTTCGAGTGTCCTATTGTATATATTTTTTTCATTACTCCCACTATCCCTTATTAAAAATGGTGTATTTAACCCTACATATGTTTTAATTATACCACTTTTTTGTGAATATATAATAAAAAATAATCCGACATACTTTTTTTGTTTATATTATGGAACACCCATAAATTTCAGAATCTAGCGATATAGCACCTGGTTTTTTAGTACCGCTGGATTCCTTGAAATATGTTATTTTTGCACATAACAAAAAACACATTTTAATGCCGGAGCGGTCTTGAACCAACATGGTATCGCTGCCTACCAGAATTTATTATCACTATCTCCTTGCAGCTTACGTCTTCCTTTATTCTATAAACGTGCCATCACTGTGACAAAGGTTCCATTAGTTTTTATCCAGTAGCTTAAGTTTTCCTTCATCACTTTGAAATAAACGGATATAATTGCCTGAAACATTTTAACCCTCTTGCAAATTCACTCAATTGGCCTTATCCCTGCAAAATTACCTGTTCTACCTTCCAATGCAGTTCCCAAACACTGCCTCAACCCCTGCATTTTGCCCTTCTTTATACATACGAACAAGATTATTGCTATTATCATAAAGAAAAATGCGTTAATGATTTTTCCCCATTCAAATGTTTGTACAAAACTATCGTTGCATTGATTTTAGTTATGATTCATTAGTAGTTTTGCAATCTGATAAATGAATCGAATGTTTAAATTCAGAATTGTTGCCGGTTGTCCAAAATTCATGATGCATTCTCAGCATACCTTCGTTCTCTATTGGTCCATTTATAATTATACCTGAATCATCGACTTCACCAATTTTTTTAGCCGGCATGAACTTTCCCCACCCGCGTATGGCTGCAACTTGTTCTTGAGACACAAAGTAGGATACTTTTGGGATCCCAGACCATATACAAGCACCAATACACATCGGACATGGTTCATTTGATGATATTAAATGTGCTTTAAATAGAATCTCAGAGCCATAATTTTTAATTACTGATTGAATTGCTGACATTTCGGCATGTTCAAGTGGATTACCCGATGTTCGAGATATATTATGACTGGATGAAATCACTTTATCATCAACAATTATTACTGCTGCAAAGGGAGGGTTGCCGGAAGCGATTGCTTCTTGCTGAAGTTTTAGAATAATCGAAATTATCTCGTTTGACATCATTTTATTATCTCCTAAAAGTTTATTTAACCATTGGTAGCTTCTGAGCTTTGTGTCGTATGAAATTTGCAAAGCTTATACTTTAGTTATCGTTTTTATATACCATATTACCTGCCTTTAATATTTGCAACTTTCATTTCAGTCCTCCTGATTATGTCTAAATCATAATTAATGGGACAGAAACATCCGTTTCTGCCCCATTTTAATAACTATTATGCAGTTTCAATCTTACTGTCCGCCTGCAAGCCTAACTTCTCGACTGCCTGTTCTCGCATCTTGTACTTCATTATTTTCCCGGCGGCATTCATCGGGAATTCTGTAACAAAATCGATGTAACGCGGGGTTTTGTGCTTTGCCATATGTGTCCGGATATAATCCTTAAGTTCTTCCTCCGTGAGGACCGCGCCATCCTTGAGTATTACACATGCCATAATCTCTTCCCCGTACTGCTTGTCAGGCACGCCGATTACCTGTACATCCTTTACGAGCGGGTGTGTATAGATGAAATCTTCTATTTCCTTCGGATAAATGTTCTCTCCGCCTCGGATGATCATATCCTTGATGCGTCCGGTAATCCTGTAGTTTCCGTTCTCATCCCGCCTTGCAAGGTCTCCTGTGTGCAGCCATCCATCCTTATCTATTGCGGCGGCAGTTGCCTCCGGCATTTTGTAATATCCCTTCATTATATTGTAGCCGCGTGCGACAAACTCACCGTCCACATTGTCAGGTAAATCCTCTCCGGTCGCGGGATCGACGATCTTGCATTCTACTCCCGGAAGAGCCCTGCCGACAGTGTGCACACGTACATCGAGCGGATCGTCAACACGGCTTTGTGTACAGCCGGGAGAAGCTTCCGTCTGTCCGAATACGATGCTGATCTGTGACATGTTCATATTTTCTACAACATCCTTCATAACCTTTATCGGACAAGGGCTGCCGGCCATTATTCCTGTTCTCATATGTGAGAAATCTGTTTTCGGGAAATTCTCATGCTCAAGCATAGCTATAAACATTGTCGGAACGCCATGGAAACAGGTTATTTTCTCCTTATTGATGCATTCAAGCGATAATTTCGGAGAGAAATAAGGCATAGGGCTCATAGTTACTCCATGCGTCATTGAAGCCGTCATGGCTAGCACCATGCCGAAGCAGTGGAACATCGGAACATGAATCATCATATGATCAGCCGTAGAGAGATCCATGCAGTCGCCGATATTTTTACCGTTGTTTACAACATTATAGTGTGTAAGCATAACACCCTTCGGGAAGCCTGTGGTGCCTGAGGTATACTGCATGTTGCAGACATCATGCCTGTTTATGGAAATCGCACGGCGGTATACTTCTTCAATCGGAACCCTGTCAGCCATTGCCACCGCTTCGTCCCAGGTCAGACAGCCTTTTTGCCTGGAATCCACTGTAATTATGTTACGCAGGAAAGGCAGCCGTTTCATATGAAGCGGTTTACCCGCCTCTGCCGTTTCCAGTTCAGGGCACAACTCTTTGATTATTCCGACATAGTCCGAATCCTTGTAACCGTCTATCATAACCAGTGTGTGGGTATCCGACTGGCGAAGCAGGTATTCTGCCTCGTAAATCTTATAAGCAGTGTTGACGGTGACCAATACGGCTCCGATTTTGGTTGCTGCCCAGAAGGTGATATACCATTGAGGTACATTAGTCGCCCATATGGATACATGATCGCCGGGCTTTACACCCAATGCAATTAATGAGCGTGCAAAAGTATCCACATCATCCCGGAATTCCGAATAAGTCCTTGTATAGTCCAATGTTGTATATCTGAAAGCATATTGGTGGGGAAATTCGTCCACCATACGGTCAAGAACCTGAGGGAAAGTAAGGTCAATCAGGGTTTCCTTCTCCCAGACATACTTCCCTGTTTTAGCATTATTATCAAACAAATGGCCTTTTGTTACACTCTGTTCCGAATAGCGGCTCATATAATTTGCGAAATTCGGGAAAACCACTCCTGCATCATCAAGGTCGGCCGCCCATCTCTTAACCCATTCCAATGAAACATAGCCGCTATATTTTATAGAACTTAAAGCCCTCATCATATCGTCAATGGGAAGATCGCCCTCACCCATCATGCGGTAACGGGTCTTGCCATTCTCCATAACAGAGTCCTTGATATGAACATATTTAATATAAGCGCCAAGATTTTCAACAGTCTTTCCGGGCTTCTCTCCCGCAAAACGGTATGGATGGTGAACATCCCACAAAGCCCCGACTGCGTCGCTCGCAACATGGTTAAGAAGCTTTGCCAGACGTGAAGTGTCGGCGTAAACTCCGTTTGTTTCAATCAGAAGTGTAACGCCGTTTTTCTCCGCCTCAGGAATCAGCCTGTTCAAAGCAGCCAGAACAACCTCATCATCAACCTCGCCCGCCGGCTGAGGTTCAAGGTCGCCAAGTATACGTATATAAGGTGTCCCCAGCTTAGCCGCCAGTGTGATGTACTCCATAATATACTGATGATTTTTTTCTGCTTCTTCCGCAAACTTGAGACAGCAGCCTGAGGATAGACATGGAATTTCGATGCGAAGTTCGGAAAGCTTCTGTATTGTGTGCGGAAGCTCGGCATCTGTGAAAGGCTGAGCTTTTACCGCAAAAATTTCGCTCCCCAGTCCGCGTATTTCGATACCGTCAAATCCAAAATCCTTTGCCATGGAATATATGTCGTTCCAACTGAAGTCTGGGCATCCGAGAGTTGAAAACGCAAGTTTCATAATTTTAACCTCCTAAAATTATTCCGTCCGCTGCCGGTACGGCTGTTGCTATTCTATATATTAAGGGACAATAAAAAAGCTTTCATCCCTCAGCAATTTTTGCTGGAGACGAAAGCGTTAATCTTCCGTGGTACCACTCCTATTGGTATTAAAATACCCACTCACATGGCATCGGTTTTATATCAATGCCGCCTCTTTGTAACGGTGAGGAACCGGTCCTGCGCCTACTTGCCGAATAGTGATTGACTAGTTCAGTTTTCAGCCGACTGCTCAAGGGTGAGTTCACAACCTGCTCCGTGCACTGTCTCTCAGCATCCGACAGCTCTCTTTAGCACCATAAACAGTGTTTTTTCCCTATCATCACATTTGGTGATTTTTCATTAAACTTTATCAAATCCTAGAGCGTTTGTCAATGCTATTCTGTATAATTATATGCTTTTGATTTTTTTGTATAAGTTTATTGGAAGTTCTTTATCATTTGGATATAATACGCTATATACTGCTTGTAGTTTTTTATAGGGATCCTCTCATTAATACCATGGGATTCCTCGTCTTTTTCCTTTATGGAGGGTGTAAACCGGTATAAATTAGGTGTTAAAACTGCATAATGCTTTGAGTCCGTGCCGCCGGTCACAAGGTAAGGTACGCATATTGTATCCGGGAATACCTGTTTTATTGAGGTTTGCAGAATCTTAAAGCTTTTTGTTTTTACGGATGAAACAGGAGGAGGATTGTTATTAAACCCTGTAACACTTATCTTTACTCTTGAATCATTTATAACTTTCTTCACATGCTTTATCACACTGACGGTTGTGTCACCCGGAAGCAGCCTGAAATTCATTACTACACTCGCATACGAAGGTATGACATTATCCTTGAAGCCCCCGCTGTAAATTGTCACAACTCCGGTAGTTCTAATCATTGCATTTGTATCGGGTGATGCTGCCATAACCTTTTTTATAATACCGCCTGTTGCCCACAAATTTGATGCCATCACGTTATAAGGAAATTTCATATAGCTTGCCGCATATTCAAGCATAGGTTTTACACCGATCAACGAAGATGAAAACTTATTATTATCCAACCTCACTATTGCACGGCTCAATATTCCTACCGAAGTATTTTTGGATGGTGTGCTGGAGTGGCCGCCTTCCGCATTAACAGATAATCTAAGTGTTAAATAACCTTTTTCTCCTGTGCCTATTAATGCGACATTTCCTTTAATACCCGGTACCGCATTTTTCTGGATTGCCCCTCCCTCGTCTATTACGCAATCGGGCTTAATCTTTCTTGACTTAAGCAGCTGTGCAATTTTTTCTGCTCCATTAACCCCCAGAACTTCCTCATCATGCCCAAATGCTATATATATCGTCCTCTTTGGAGTAAAGTTATTAGCAAGCAGATACTCAATTGCTTCTAGCGCACTCATTACCTGACTTTTGTTATCTCTTGCACCTCTCCCCCATATCTTACCGTCCGCTACTTCTCCCGAAAATGGTCCGTGAATCCAATCCTTTTCAGTCTCTTTTTCGACTCCCACAACGTCCATATGCGCAATTAACACAATCGGCTTTAATGCTTTGTCAGTGCCCTCCCAGGTATACAACAGGCTATGCTTGTTGACAATTTCCCTTTTGAGCACTTTATGTGTTTTGGGAAAAGCTTGTTCAATGTATCTAATTAATTTGTCAAATTCATCATAATTGAACAGGTCCGGATCTGTGTAAGAAACTGTTTTATACCTGATTGCCTGTGAAAGATGGTTTACTATTTTGCTTTCACTAAGCTTAAGCTTTTCCATGGGCTTAACATCTGTAGTCTGATTTGATTTAAACGTAATTGTTCTTACTGCAACAACAGAAATAAACACCAACAACAAGGCTGCCAAAGCAAATAAAATTCTTTTTACTATTTTCATGAAAACACCTCCAATGAATTTAATTGGAGTATAGATAAACAGGCTCGGCAGCACAATAGTAAAGCGTTACTATTAGTCAAAAAAGGCCATAGTAAAACCTTACTATTTTAAAAATTTAGTTGATTTTTGGGCTTATGGGGTATGTGAGGATCCTGTTTTCGCCAAGAGGCTCATGAGTTCAAATCTATTTTTTATTCCGATTTTTCTGTATATGTTGTAGATATGATTTTTAACAGTATTCGGCGATATAAATAATTTTTCCCCGATATCCTTATTGTTCAATCCGTCAACAACTAGGCGGACTATTTCCAATTCTCTCTCTGTTATATTGTACAATACCGCCAATTTTCCGTAATCATATGGTCTGATACTGCTTTCTTCATCTTTAAGAGACGGATTTTCATTACCTGCCGTAAACAAATACTTTTTAATATACACAATCCCTGATGCGTTCATAAAGAAATATACAATAGGCGAAACCGGAACCTTGTATATGAATGCAGGCAGCCCGCTGAAGATATTTGTTAAAAGTGAATATATGGTCGAAGCCGCAATTAAGATCACACATGAAAGCACTAAAGGCCTTAGCTGCTTTTGAATACTGTCCATTTTGAAAATTATGAGGAATAGATTATAGAGCAAAACTATGTTCAATGAGAGAAATATAAACCCTCCGGAAATATTTGCTTTTATAATTGACGATACATGCAGAAGTTCCGGTACAAAAACTGCGGCAAATATTAAAACAGACAATATTCGGAATGCCAGTACCTTGCGTCTTGATAATACCGTTCCGGTAATATTATGTGTTATCAATAGTAAAAAATATAATCCGGAAATACCTCCGATAACCAATAAAATTTTAAAGCCCTCATGAATAATGGGCGGGTAATGCACAATGTTTTTCCTGAAGTACAGATCCAATGTATCAATGAGCAAAACAAAGGTATAGAAAATGTCACCCCAAAATACATATTTTGCTCCTTTGTTTCCATACCGGTTATAGAAAAAGGAAACCAAAGCCATAAGTCCAAAACCGGTTATAAAAGAAGCAAAGTGCACAATTATAAATAAATGGTTCATTATTTTTCCTGCCCCTTAAAATCAGTAAACGCTTCTTATTCTTGATTCTAAGCTAACCTATAAAGATTTGCAAACAAATTATTATTTGACTTTTGCAACTTGGTCCCCTAAGAAATTACGTCGAACAGGATATGCAGCAGAGATGTTATTGCTATTGTCAGCAAAAATATTATCCCCATTATTTTTAATGCAGTACGCATGCCCAATTCCTTTATCATAGTAAAAAAGGAAGCAATACATGGTGTGGACAATACAAGGAATACGCAGGCAATTATAAATTGATGTGCGTTAAGCTTAAGAGGCACCAGCAGCGCAACAGAGGCATCCTTCCTCAGGAAGTTCATAAGCATCACAGGTGCTATTTCGGACGGAAGTCCCAGCAGCCAATTAATAGGCACCTTGATTAAGTCCGTTATAAAACTTAAAACTTGAAGGGCATTGAGAATATTCATCAGAAGTACGCCCACCGCAATCATCGGTAAAACCTCTATAAAATATTCAACAATCCTGAGCTTTAATTTCTGCGCAAGCAGCTTGACCGACGGTACTCTGCAGGAAGGAAATTCCGCAAAAAATTCCGGAGAATCTCCTTTTTTATACAATTTATTCATAGCGTAGTTAAATCCAAGTGCCGCAGCCACCAATATTCCATAAATCGAAACCACAGTTAAAATTCCGTAATTCATGCCGAGTGAGACAATCATTGCACTCTGAGACAGGCAAGGCACGCTCATAAATACCAATGCCATGGTCAATATCTTCTCACGTTTGTTGGTCAGTCCCCTTGTTGCCATAAATGCAGGTACCTTGCACCCGAGGCCAAGCATTACGGGTATGGAAGAATACCCATGGAGCCCCAGCTTATGAAAAAACCTGTCAAGCACTACCGCAAGCCTTGGAAGATAACCGAAATCTTCAAGAAAGCCAAAAACAAAATAGAAAGAAAAAAAGTATGGAAAAACCTGTACAAATGCTATATACACACCGCTTGTGAGAATTCCGAAGGATTGCAGCGGGTCCCCCGATACCCCGATAAGCAGCACACGAATTATTTTTAATGGGATCACATTCACGATATCATGTATAAACGGATCGTAAATTTTTGAGTAAAAGGGTTCAAACATATAATTAATAATGCTCTCACCCATATAACGCACAATAAAAAGCGTTGAGAACAAAACTAAAACGGCCGATATGATTCCGCCGACCGGATGCAGTGTAAAATCGCTTATGCGTTCCAAGAGTGTATGATGACGGTGTTGGAGCTGCTGAACACTGCTAATGATGCTGCCGATATAATTCCAATGCTTATCAGGCTCAATATCCAACCGGCTGACCCTAGCATTTTCAATAGCTGCAAGTAGTTCCGGTATACCCTCGTTATGGAGAGAACTGACCGTTACTACCGGGACATCAAGCAGCTGTTCAAGCTTATGCACATCAATTTTAACGCCCTTGTGAACCGTATCCTCCCAGAAATTCAGACATACAACCATCGGTTTGTGCAATTTTATTAATTCAAGCGTCAGATTGAGATTGCGTTCAAGATTTGTAGCATCAATAACATTAATTATAATATCTCCGTCATCGATAACCTTCAGTGCAATCTGATCGGTTTTGGAAAATTTGTCTAGAGAATATATTCCGGGGCCATCAACAATATCATAATTCCCCCCCTGAAAAATGAAGCTTCCCGATTTGGTTTCCACTGTAGTTCCAGAGTAGTTGGCAGTTACTATTCCGATCCGGGTAATGCGTGAAAACAACAGGCTCTTACCCACATTCGGATTTCCTGCAAGTACAATCTTCATACATCGCTCCCTCTCCTCATATCAACAGGCTTGACAATTATTTTCTGCGCAATATTGTACCCGATTGCAAACTGCATAAGTCCCTTTTCTATAATTACAGGCCCTCTGGCAAGAATCGCACTTTTTTTGGTTATAACCGCTCCGGGAATAATCCCCATAGCCTCAAGCTTACTTATTATTTTATTGTTGTGGTGGATTTTAACCACCTCCGCCGATTCTCCATTCTTGAGCTGAGCAGCATTCATCTGGGCTGCATCAGCTTGATTACATTTTTTTGATAAACCCGAAGCATCTGCGCAGCCTTTACGGCATCTTCTGCATCTGAAAAGCATAATTCCCATCTCCAATCTTTTCCCAAAACATTTATAGCATTAAAACAATTTACACTAATTCAAAATATTAGCCCAGTCTAACATTTTAATAAATTTTTATTTCTATTCTTTATTTAACTTACTTATCCATTTCATCAGCTGATTCCAGCTTTGAACATACATAGCAGTCCTTGCTCTCAATTTTGCACTCTTCCGCCATATAGCCATTCCTGCATAGGAATCCGGTCAAACGATCCATTGTTTCAGAGCTTACAGCATGCTCCATCAAGCAGGCATCCTTCTCTGCTATCGCCGGATCAACACCAAGGGTTTTGATAAGAAAGTATTTCAGCTTTTTATGCCGCTGCAAAATCTTATTTGCGTAGGCCTTTCCCTCTTCTGTCAGCTCAACGGGACCATAGCTTTGCTGAAGAACGAGACCCATATCCTTTAGTTTATTTATGGTATTATTTACACTTGATTTGGCTATGTTAAGCTTTATCGCTATATCTGTAACCCTCACAGAGGTATCCTCTTTTGACAGCTCAAGGATAGCTTCCAGGTAATCCTGCAGTGACGAAGATAATGTTATTTTTTCAGACATTACGATACCTCCGTAAAAATAAGCCTGCCAACATCTTTGTTAGCTTCAACTAACATTTTATTACTATTTTATTATTTTGTCAATATGCCAATTCAGATAGCTCATTGGACGTATTGATTATTATAAACAATTTTGGTATAGTTTAGTAAGTAATTCTTTTCTAAAATAGGCAGGTGGTTTGATATGCATAATATTTTAAAAGCATTGGCAAACAAAAAACGGATAATTTTCATATGTTTGTTTCTATTTCTGGTTTTACTTGCTTCTTTACTTCTATCAAATAGTTTAAGTAAAAAAAGCTCTGATAAAAAAGCTTCTAATTATGTTTTTGGCTATCATGCCCTTAAAGTTAACGGCAAATTTGTAAAGACAGATATTTTCCGAGATGAGAATAACATTTTTTTTGAAAAATGGAAAACCAATTCCGAGATGATACAAAAATCAGATGAAGAAATTAATAATCTGGTGCTTGAAGAAGTAATAAAAAGGGTTCTATCAGATGATTATTTTTACAATAAATCCGGCAATAAAGTCAATCGGGAAGAAATTGAGGCTTATTATAATAAATACGTAAAGCCAAGTGAAGCATTATCCGGTGAAGATGATGCGGTCAACAACGGTCTTGACTATAAAACCGAAGCCGAATTAAAAAAGGAAGTTGAATTATATCTGTTGAAGCTTAAAAGTATAGACAACATGGTAAAGGCGTATGGTATAACCATCTCAGAACAGGAATTGGAGCAAAGATATAAAGACTATACCGGTCAATTCAAAAATAATACCGGTTTAATTCACCCGAAAGACGAATATAGGAATATGCTGCTGCTGGAAAAGTTCTACAAATCGGACAAGTACAACCTCTGGATCAAAAATCTAAAACAAAAAGCAAAGATAGAAATTACAGACCCTGCTATGAAAGCATACAGGCTCTATAAAAGCGGCAGGTATGAATTGGCTGCAAAAGAATATGATAGGGCTTATGATAAATATAAGATAAGCTTTTATCTTGAAAGAAAAAAGGATTGTGAAAAGAAACAAAAGAAATAAACACAAAGATATTTTCAAATGAATGGCTATTACATTATAATGTTGTGGGAAAGTAGAGTAAATAACTTTTATTCGCAAGGAGGATAGTATGAGGATTGCCGTTATTGACGGACAGGGCGGCGGTATCGGGAAAGCCATTGTGGAAAAGCTGAGGAAGGAACTGCCGGAAAATATAGAAATAGTTGCACTGGGGACAAATTCCACGGCTACTTCTTTTATGATAAAGGCTGGAGCCAATGAAGGTGCAACAGGAGAAAACGCTATCGTTTTCAATGCAGACAAGGTGGATGTTATCATCGGTGCAATAGGAATCATAGCTGCCAATTCAATGTTAGGAGAACTTACGCCATCAATGGCAAAAGCAATTGCCGAAAGCCATGCAAGAAAGATATTGCTGCCTCTAAACAGGTGTAACATTGAGATAGTCGGTGTAGATAAAAGTGAACCTATGCCGCATTTGATAGACAGAGCAGTCCAAGCGATGAAGGAGTATATAAAGAGGTGAGAAAAATGTGTGAAGCAAATGTTTATCTAATTGACGAGAAAGGCGAGGAAAAGCTTTTTCTCGAATCAGTTGACAAGATTATTCCTGAAGGAAATGAGATATGCCTTGAGGATATCTTCAGCCGGAAGAAATATATCAAAGCAAGGATAAAGGAGATGGCACTTGTTGACCATCGAATTGTGCTGGAAAAATCAGTTGACTGATATTAAAAAAATATGATATATTAACAAAGGAAACTAAGCCACGAAGGCTTTAAAGATATTTTTTATGAGAATATTAAATTTGGGACGAACCCAAAAAGATGCTAACGGAATAGCTCTTTTTGGGTTTTTTAATTTTAAAGGAGGATGATGTATGCATATTCCAGACAATTACTTAAGCCCTTCGACCTGTGCAGTTATAGGGGCAGCAATGGTTCCGGTATGGACATTTGCCGTTAAAAAGGTCAAAGCTGAAATTACTAAGGTAAAATTACCTCTTCTTGGCGTAGGAGCAGCTTTTTCATTTCTGATGATGATGTTTAATGTTCCGCTTCCCGGCGGAACAACAGGTCATGCTGTCGGGGGAACTTTACTGGCTATTCTGATAGGCCCGTTTTCAGCGTGCATTTCTGTTACTGTTGCACTTCTGATTCAAGCGTTTATGTTTGGTGATGGCGGTATTTTAGCGTTTGGAGCCAATTGCTTTAACATGGCTTTTATACTGCCTTTCCTTGGATATTTTATTTACAAGTTTATTAAGGATAGGGTAAAAACACAAAAAGGCGAGTATGCTGCTATCGTAATAGGTTCATACTTTGGAATAAATATTGCTGCCTTATTTGCTGCCATAGAGTTCGGTATACAGCCGCTTCTTTTCAAAAATGCAGCAGGACATGCGTTGTATAGCCCTTACCCATTGTCTGTATCAATTCCTGCGATGACAATACCTCACCTCTTAGTTGCGGGAGTTATAGAAGCCATCTTTACAGTGGCTATATTTGCTTACATCAAAAAGGTTTCACCAGGTACAATATATGAAGGAGCAAAACAAAAAACCAAAGCAATCTATGGTTTAATTGTTGCACTGATTTGCCTTACGCCTATCGGCCTTTTAGCAACAGGAACCGCATGGGGTGAATGGGGTGCAGATGAAATCAAAGATGTCATGTCAGGCGGCAAAGCTTTAGGATATATACCAAAGAAAATGGAAAAAGGTTTTAGTTTCAATTCGCTTATGCCGGATTATTCGGTAAAGGGCTTGCCCGAAGCAGCAGGATATATTTTATCAGCAGTGGCGGGAGCTGCAATTCTGATAATCCTTTTTAAAGTATTAAGCAGCTTGAAGAAGGATAAGGCGCAGGAAACATGATTCTGTGACTTGCTTGAAGGGATGCTTTTGGTAATAAAAGCATCCCGTTTCATTTTTGTAGACAGATAATAATAACCTTTGAAGGTTCAGGTAATCACTTCCACCTGGGCAGCTTTATATTTTTTCCTTCCGTTGAAGGGTACTGCAAGCAGTCCCAATGCAGCAAGAGCGCCTGTAATCAGAAAACACTTATTATAAACCTTATTGCTCTCATCTTCTTTTACAATAGCAGCTTCATCAACAATTCTATATAATTCCTGCTTCTGGATACTGAATTTCTTTTTTGCCTGTGCCAGCATTTTTGGAGGGACAGATGCAAGAATTTTCTTTTCTTCCTTCCGGATCAGACTGCGCACCATATCCTTTGAAAAACCGGAACCCTCACCGGCCTTCGCGTTTTTCATCATTTGAGTTATTTTTTCTTTCTCTGTCTGTTGGAGTACTGAGCTTTGATTTATGTAATTTATGATCCTGTCTTTTGTATTATCAACAGCAATCGTTGTAAAGTGGCTGCTCAAGGTAGCTACAAGCGCAATTGCGATACATGCGGTTAATTGTCTCAGACTGTTCAGTATTCCTGATGCGATGCCGTTTTTATCTTCGGATATTTCTTCAAAAGCGCTCTGATAGAGCGGAGTTGTTGCCCCTATCCCCAAGCCCAGCAATATAAAGGCGCTGTATATTACTTTCATATTGTTGGCACTGTTCATAAAAACAAATGCCAGATTCCCTGCTGAAACAAAGAATACCGCGAAAAATGAAACAACCTTTGCAGAAGTTTTCTTGGATACTAATCCAAAAATCGGCGACATTACAAATGCAACTGCACTGACTATGCCAAGAATCAAGCCTGCTTTCATGACGCTGTAGCCCAGCCCGTTCTCAAGGTAGAAATTCATTAGGTAGGAAACCGGCATATATGCAAAAAATATTACTGCAATCAGAACAATAGAAGCGCTGTAACTCCTTATTTTAAACAAGCTTACTTCTATCATCGGATTCTTTATATTGTTCTCGTATATGGCGAACGCAATCAGTGAAATTGCTGCACTTGCCATAAATGCAATTATCGTGATGCTTCCCCAGCCGTAATCATTGCCTTTTACAAGCGAAAAGGTAGCAGCTCCCAAACCGTATGCAAGGAAAATTGACCCGAATACATCCACCTTCTTTTTTATTGTCCTGTCAAAGCACTCTCTTACATATTTGAAGCCGAATATCAATGCAATTATGATAAAAGGTATATTTACATAGAAAATCGCTTTAAAACCGAAGGTTTCATTCAAGGCACCCCCTATTACCGGGCCTGATGCCGCCGAAACTGAAATGATCATCCCTACGATAACAGCCAGCTTTCCCATGGAAGCTTTTCCGAACAGTTCTATTCCCAGTGGGATAGCTAAGGGCGTCAATATTGCAGCCCCGATACCCTGAAGAATCCTGAACCCGATAATCATTAATAAGGTTGTCGATAAACCGCAGCATATTGATGAAATACCGAAAACAACAAGTCCAATTAAAAACAATTTCTTCCTTCCGTATATATCAGCAATCTTTGAAAAATTAATGAGTAAAGCCGAAAATGGAATAAGATAAGCTGTAGTCACCCAGGATATTCCTGTAATATCTGTAGAAAAATATTTAGCCATACTCGGCAGAGATACATTTACTATCGTAGCGTCCAATACTGTCAGAAAACATGCTATAGCCAATGAAACAAAGGCTAGAATTTTCTTTCTTTTAGTCATTCTAGAACCTCCTTATTAATTTGAAGCTGAAATCAATTTCAAGTTCATTATAAAACCATATTTTTCATTTGTCAATGAAGTTGAAATCAGTTTCAAGTTTTTTATTGACATTAAAATTTTTTTATTTTAGTATGAAAGCAGGTGATGATAATGGATAGAAAAAACCGGATACCAACTCAGAAAAGATCGTTGGAAAAGATCGATAAAATTTTGGATGCAGCCTTCAAGCTTTTTAATGAAAAGGGTTATTATAATACCACTACGGCTGATATCGCCAAAGAAGCAAAGGTTGCAACCGGGTCGGTCTATACATATTTTAAGGATAAAAAAGAAATCTACATCCAGGTTATAAAAAAGATTCATGAAAAATTTGCCCATCCAACCATAGATTTCTGGGCAAAAAATGAAATACCGTTGGATAATGCAGAAGCTATAAAAAACTTAATCGGAGTATTCCTGAAATTAATGCTGAGCTTCCATGACTTTTCAAAAACATTCCACGATGAAATGGAAGCCTTGCAGCTTATTGATGAAGACATCAAGAAAGCATGCGCAGAACAGGACAATCTCAACCTTCAGAGAACGAAGGAAATATGTGAGATGCTGCATTTGCCCTTCAAAAGCCAGAATGATGCCGATATATTTTTCCATTATTCATTTTTTCTTATTGATGATATGTGCCATACAATTCTATATAAAAGTACCGTTAATGACATAGATTTATGGATAGAAAGATGTGTCCATATGATATATTCGCTATTTGAAGCAACTACGGTACGTGCAGAAACAGGAAAGGCTTGAGGCTGGTATTTCCGAATCCTTTTCATCAGCAGCCGGAAGCCCGTTTTTCCTGTCACCTGTACGGAATTTACCTTAAGCGCCAGATTAGGTCGTTGTATCTTAATTCTTTTTTAAGCTCGTTCATCCTTGTGTCCTTATTAATTAAAATGCATTCAATACCAGTCATTTCAGCCCAATCAACCATATGCTCCGCAGTAATATCTAGAGAGAACACGGTATGATGAGCTCCACCTGCAAGTATCCAAGCTTCAGCCCCATCCATCAATGAAGGCTCGGGCTTCCAAAGCAAACGCGCAACCGGAAGCTTTGGCATAGCCTTTTCAGGTTTTATTGCATTAACGTCATTAACTATCAAACGGAAACGGTCGCCCATATCGATGAGCGTAGCAGCGATTGCCGAACCTGATTGTCCATCGAACACAAGCCTTGCAGGATCAGCCTTCCCTCCTATTCCAAGCGGGTGTACCTCTATTCTCGGCCGTGTAGCCGCTATTGTCGGACATACCTCCAGCATATGGGCTCCAAGCACCATTTCATTTCCGGGTTCAAAGTGATAGGTGTAATCCTCCATGAAGGATGTACCTTTTCCCATTCCTGATGACATAAGCTTGACAAGCCTCACCATTGCCGAGGTCTTCCAGTCGCCCTCTCCCCCGAAGCCGTAACCGGCTTCCATTAGGCGCTGAGCAGCCAAGCCCGGCAGCTGCTTAAGTCCGTGAAGGTCTTCAAAGGTAGTTGTAAATGCCCCATACGAGCCTTCCTCCATAAAAGCCTTCAATGCGATTTCATATTTAGCCTGTACCCTTATTGCATCTCTTACAGTCCCCTCAGAACGGCCTTCCGGTGTTATGTCATAACGTTCTGCGTATTCTTCCAGCAATATATTTGCGTCGGAATCGGAAACCTGGTCCACAAGCTGTACAAGATCACCAACCCCAAAGCCGTCAACCGACCAGCCAAGCTTGATCTGAGCCTCAACCTTGTCACCCTCAGTTACAGCAACCTGACGCATATTATCACCAAATCGGGCCACTTTAATTTTTCTGCTCTCGACATATCCTACTGCCGCTCTCATCCAAACACCCATACGCCTGCGCACCTCGGAATCCTCCCAATACCCGACGACGACCTTCCGGGCAAGGCGCATCCGTGCTCCGATAAAGCCGTATTCCCTGTCTCCATGAGCAGCCTGGTTCAGGTTCATAAAGTCCATATCAATGCTGTCCCACGGAATGTCCCTATTGAATTGTGTGTGTAGATGGAGTAAAGGCTTTTGAAGAATTGAAAGACCGGAGATCCACATCTTTGCCGGTGAAAAAGTGTGCATCCAGGTTATTATTCCCGCACAGCTTTCATCGGAGTTTGCTTCCCGGCACAGTTTATTGATCTCATCCGGAGTTTTAACTACAGGCTTGAAAACCACTCTGAACGGAATGGACGGAGCATCAGCCAAGGCCTTTGCAATCATCTGTGAATGCTCCGCTACCTTTTCCAGTGTTTCGGGCCCGTAAAGGTGCTGGCTTCCGGTTACAAACCAGAATATGTATTTCTTGAGCTCTGTCATTTTTAATTCCCCCTCAATTTATATTTATTATTCACATAATAGCCATACAAACGTGTGGATGTGCATACAAGTCTTTATAAAAACAAAACCTATAATAAATATTAATTTTACCGTTTAGTGCAGGAATCTTTTATTACGAGCTCAGGTACTATTACCTGCTGCACAGGCTTCCCCAAACACCCGTCGTTCCTCAGCATTTGCAGTAATATTTCTGCAGCGGCTTCCCCAAGCTTCTCTTTGGGATGGCTGACTGTTGTTATCTTTACAGGGCTGGCAGCCGAATAATATGAATCGTCAAACCCTGTTACAGATATATCCTGAGGTACCCGAACACCTAAATTGCTTAAGAGCTCGATCACCTTAAACGCAAACTCATCATTGTAGCATACAATCGCGTCAATCTCCCTTTTCGATTCGACTAGCTGTTTGATCATGCTGTATGGCCTTGTACTTCTGTCCTCGGTATGGAACCATATTATATTATCGGGGTCGTATTGGAGATTTGCCTCATTCAAGGCTTTGGCATATCCCTTGTGTCTGTTCAGCCCCTGTACGTCATCTGCTTTAAAAATCCCTACGATACTTTTGTGCCCCAGCTTTATAAGGTATTCTACCACTGAGTGCATTCCCGCGGCATCGTCCAGAATCACATATGACTTGTTTTCAAGCTGCTGATGGCAGCCGTGAATGAATAAATATGGAATATTGTGCTTCTCAAGAGCCTCATAATAGTTTAAGTTATTAGAAAAAAGTGCGCTTTTCGTAGGTTCAATAATAACACCCTCTATATTCTTGCACAGTACGTCTTCAAGACAGAGCGCTTCCTTTTCAAAGTCGTTGTTGGTATTTTTCAGCATAATGCTGTATCCATTACTTGACAAAACAGTATCAATGCCTTGAATAACCTTTGGGAAAATATATTCTGAAATATAGGTTGTAACCACACAAATATTCTTGGAGTTTCTCCTCTTTGTGCTTCTATCTATACAATAAGTCCCTTTTCCATGCTCAGTGTACAAATATCCGTCATTTACAAGCATAGATATCGCTTTCCTTACAGTATGGCGGCTGAGGGAAAATTCCTCCGAGAGGGCATTTTCAGAAGGTATCTGTTCCCCTGGTTTAATATGTCCCATCAGCATTTCGTCTTTCAAATGCTCCATGAGCCTGTAATACTTTGCTGAGTTATCCTTTGACATCGCAGTCTCCTCGAATTAGCTTGTGCATACATGTTAGAATAATTATACAGCATTCAATATATTCCCTGCAATAGATTATCTATTTAAGTTATTGATTTCTATCCAACAGCTCGGAAACATACACCAGGCTTACATTATTTTTATCAAACTCCGGAAGCATTTCCCGAATGGCCTCTGCGGTTATTACTCCCCCCTCTGTTCCGACATGCCCTATTACAATAGCCTTGCCTTTTTTCAGCGCCATCTCCTGAGCCTTGGCCAAGTTATCCAGAATAAGGCTTTTAGGTTTTTTACCATCAATGAAAATATTCCTCTCCAGACAGGCAACACCCATCTTATCCGCAATCCCTTTCGCAATAGGATGGTTGCAAGATCGGCTGTCCACAAAATATAAGTTCCTTTCCTTAATCAGGCTAAGGATTGCATTTATGACATGGACATCGCTTCCGGCCTTTGAACCCATATGAATGTTGGCTCCTGCAGCAAACGGGATATCATCAAGAGCATTTTTTGTAATCTTCGTGATCTCCTCATCAAGCATAGATGATAGAATCGGTTTCGGACCCACCCAGCTTAACCTTCCGCCGTTGGATTCCAGCGGCAGATGGGCAATAACCTCAAAGCCCTTTTCATGAGCCATTTGAGCATCATCCTTGGAAAACTGCAGGAAAGGCATGACCGCAAATGTCATATGCCTGTCGATCGACATCATTTCCTTGACTCCTGATCTGTTCTGTCCGAAATCATCTATAATTATTGCAAGCTTTCCTCCATTACCTGTTTGCAGTACGGCGCCATCACCGGCAGATGCTTTGAGCGAATCCGCAATAAAGAGTTTTGAAAACAGAACAAGGCCAATAATAATCAGAAAAGCTAAAATAGTGCAGTATATATACGTTTTGCGAAGTGAAATAATATAGATTCTTTTCATTTGGCTTCCTTAAATTCACAATAAGTACTCTGTTATCATTATATACAGCATTTCTCTTTAGTATGTGACTTACTGACCCGATTCCGCGAAAAGGCCATGCTTTCCGATTTATGTACTAATCCTGAAAAAAATATTTTTGTTGACAACGATGATAGGAAAGTTCATAATATGTCATATGAACCATTATTCATATGTTCACTTGTTGTACGAATTAAATAACTACATATAACCCATATTAAATATAAAGGAAGGGTAAAAAATGATAAACGGGATCAAAAAGGTATTGGTTTTGGAAGGTCTGGGTTGTGCGAATTGCGCAGCCAAAATCGAAAAAGAAGTCGGAAACCTTCCCGAAGTTAAATCGGCATCAGTTGATTTTGTCTCAAAAAGGCTTGTTATAGAGGTGATTCATAGCAGCCAATTGGATGACGTCATAGAAAAAGCCTCGAAAATTGCGGTTCGGATTGAGTCCGGCATAAGGGTGGTAGAAGAGAACAAGCAAAATGAGCAGCCAGAAAGTCCTCGCTTCAGCAAAAAAAAGCTGATTCAGTTTGGCACCGGAACTGTTTTTTTTATTGCAGCTTTAATATTGAAGCAGCCCTTCTGGGTTGAGTTTGGGATATACTTAACCGGTTATGTACTGGTTGGAGGGGAGGTTTTGCTGAAAGCCGCCCGGAACATCCTTAGAGGGCAGGTTTTTGACGAAAACTTCCTTATGACAGTAGCAACAATAGGCGCTTTTGCCGTAGGAGAATTCCCGGAAGGCGTTGCTGTTATGCTATTTTACCAGGTCGGAGAATTTTTTCAGGATATCGCAGTAAACCATTCCAGAAAATCCATCGCAGCATTGATGGACATACGTCCCGACTACGCCAATTTGAAGCAGGGTGATGAAATAAGAAGGGTATCGCCTGAGGAAGTATCAATCGGTGATATCATCATAGTTAAACCGGGTGAAAAGGTTCCGTTGGACGGAACAGTCGTCGATGGCAGGTCAATGCTTGACACCTCCGCCTTAACAGGCGAATCCGTACCAATAGAAGCAGAAGCCGGAAGCGGCATATTGTCCGGTTCCATAAATAAAAACGGGCTTCTGACCGTTAAAGTCTCTAAATCCTTCAGCGAATCGACAGTGTCAAAAATCCTTGACCTGGTTCAGAACGCAAGCAGTAAGAAAGCAAAAACCGAAAATTTCATTACAAAGTTTGCAAGATATTATACTCCAGCAGTTGTTTTCTCCGCAGCGGCGATAGCTGTCATTCCTCCGCTTATAATGAAGAATGCAGCCTTTAGCGATTGGATTCTGAGAGCCCTGACATTTCTGGTGGTATCTTGTCCATGTGCCCTTGTTATTTCAATACCTCTGGGATTCTTCGGCGGGATCGGAGGAGCCTCAAGGAACGGAATCCTTGTGAAAGGGAGCAACTACATAGAGGCGCTGAATAAGGCGGAAATCCTTGTATTCGATAAAACAGGGACGTTGACCGAAGGCGTTTTCAAGGTATCTAAGGTTCACAGCTTTGACAGCAGTATAGACCTTTTGGAATATGCAGCCTACGCAGAAAGCTATTCCAGCCATCCCATCGCACTTTCAATCCTGGGTGCATATAACAGGGAAATAGAAAAAAGCGAGATCACAGAATACAATGAAATCTCCGGCTTTGGAATCAAAGCAACTATAAAGGGAAGGGTTGTCTTTGCAGGCAATTCAAAGCTTATGTCCCAGGAGGGTGTTGATTATGAAGAAACAGATGAAACAGGCACAATTGTCCATGTAGCTGTCGATGGAAATTACGCAGGTAACATTATAATAGCTGACGTACTAAAGGCTGACAGCAGAAAAGCAATAAAAGAGCTTAAGGGCTTGAATATCAAAAAACTTGTTATGCTGACAGGCGACAGTAAAAGGGTCGGGGATGCAATCGGCAGAGAGCTCGGACTGGATGAAGTTCACTCCGAATTGCTGCCTGACCAAAAGGTTGAGGAACTGGAAAAGCTGGAGAAGCAAAAGTCGCCGAAAGGCAAGCTTGTCTTTGTCGGTGACGGCATAAACGACGCACCTGTCCTTGCAAGGGCAGATATCGGGATTGCAATGGGAGCCCTCGGCTCAGATGCTGCAATTGAAGCCGCAGATATCGTACTGATGACAGACGAGCCGTCTAAAATCGCAAGTGCAATAAGGATCGCCAGAAGAACCCGGAATATAGTCTGGCAGAACATCATATTCGCAATAGCCGTTAAGATTCTGGTTCTGATTCTGACTGCAGGGGGAATTTCAACAATGTGGGAAGCTGTCTTTGCAGACGTTGGTGTTGCGCTGCTGGCGATATTGAATGCAATGAGGGTTATGAGAACGGATGGAAAACGCTGACGCACAGGGTACGGAAATACCGTCTTCCGCTTAGAAATTATTATAAACACTAATATTGCAAGGTTCATAAGAATTAGTATAAAATAGTCAGTAAAAGAAAAAGTACACTTTACAGCATAATATATAAACCTTAAACCAAGCAATTTGGAGGGTTACAAGAATGAACCAGGCGGTAGATATCAGCAGCCAATCACCAGCTGCCAAACAAATTTATCTGGGAAACAAGGGACTAATTATTTTCGTAGCCTTAATGAATATGTTTATTCCTCTTTCTACAGATATGTACTTGCCTGCATTGCCAAATATGAGTTCATACTTTGGAAGCAGCTCAGCCATAACAAATTTAACCTTGAGCTTATTTTTCCTGTTTTATGCCTTAGGGATTTTATTTTGGGGTCCTCTAAGCGACAAATATGGGCGTAAGCCTATTCTTCTCGCCGGTAGTATCACTTATATGATATCCAGTATTGCCTGTGCACTTTCTATAAATGTATACTTCCTGATTATAGCCAGAATCCTTCAAGGAATAAGCGCAGGCGGTATAACATCTGTTTCTATTGCAATTATAAAGGATACCTTTTCTAATAAAAAACGGGAAAGTGTTTTAGCTATCTGTCAGTCAATTTCAGGACTTGCTCCTATGATTGCTCCACTGCTTGGAGGTTTTATTTTAAGGTTTACAAGTTGGAGAGGTGCTTTTTGGACTCTTACAGTCATCAGTACAATTAATTTAATAATTACACTTTTATTTCAGGAAACCTTGAAGGAAGAAGATCGGTATAAAGGCACATTATTAGGTTCCCTCGGGCGGCTGGTTGTGATATCTAAAAATAAAAGCTTCATTATACCGGCAATTATATTTGCCCTGAATTCGGTTTCGTTTTTGGGTTATATAGCCGTTTCGTCATATATATATGTAGATTACTTTGGTCTTAGCGCCCAAGTTTATACCTATTTCTTTGCCGCCAACGCATTGCTTTCTATTTCCGGGCCAATTATCTATGTAAGGCTCTTCAGCAATATGAACAAAAAGGTATTTGCCACACTGATTTTGGGAGTATCAGCTATAAGCGGGATTCTGGTAATTACTGTCGGAACTCTGGCTCCGATACTATTTTGGCTATCGTTTTTATTTATGTCATTGTGCAGTACGATAATAAGACCCTTCAGCACTAATATGCTTTTGGAACAGCAAAAAAGCGATGCCGGATCAGCCTCTTCCTTAATAAATACACTGTCTACAGTAATGGGAAGTATGGGAATGGCAATGGCTTCCTTCCCTTGGGGAAATGTAGTAGTGGGATTAGGTGCAATTATTGCAGTTTGCTCTTTAGTGGCGCTTGTCAGCTGGAACCTGTTTTTAAAATCAAAATTACCGTGCATAGGGGTAAAAGATATATAAGTCATGGGCGTTTTGAGGACATCTCATGTCGGTTCTGTTATGTCGCCTTAAGCTGTCCCCCTACGTTTTGATTTTTGAGATAAGATCCCTATTTCTTCATCTGAGAAGTAATTCGCCATAACTGACACCCCTTATAAATCGCATCATAACCTAAACAGAACCTATAAAGGGACCTTTTTTGGGAGTCTGCGGAGTCTGGGACAGTTAATTAATATAGATAGATTTCCAATTGCATAAAAAAAGTGTTTTCATCCAGAATTTCTATTAATTCTGTTATAAATAACACTCTTAAAATTGTAAATTCTTACGCATATGGCTGTTAAACAGGCATCAAAAATAAGCCCTACCCATTCAATATATATCTGCGCTTGCTTATAAAGAGGCTAAAGATTTGTCCGATCTGTATATGTCATAACCCTGGTTACAGAGATTTAAACAATTCGATGCCGAAATATTTCCGAACAGCCTTGTGATCTCGTTGATTCCAAGGCCGCAGAAATTGTTCAGCATGTATGCCGTTATTCTCCTGAATTTCATGCTCTGTCGTTTCCAACGATGTGAAAGTGTGCCTATATCTTCTATCTTTAACTTTTCAGCGATCTTTCTGATTAATTCTTCAGGATTTTTATCCCTTGCGAGAATTTTCCTGTAGGATTTGTACTCATATTGCTCATTTATGAATTCATCCAGATATTCCTTCAGTTTTTTGTTTATGCCCACATCTTTCCTCTCAATCACCATAGCTTCATATGCCTTTACTGCCCTACTTTTATCCTTCTCGTTGATGCAGCCAAGTATAAAGTCTGTGTCAATAAGGCAGCGCTTGTCTTTTGTCTTACCAAGATAGTAACACATCGAAGAGTACGGATAACTGAATTCCTTCCCGTTATATTCCGGAAGATCTTTGGGGTTTGAGTGAATGTAGGCGGATACTGTCAGCAGGTAGTCATCAGATTCGATAATTTTACTGTGAAACCGTTCGGTCAGAAGGTGCCCCTTGCGATTATACTTTTTGTTGATGTACCTCACATATGCCTGATTCAGGCTTTTCATGAATTTCGATATGTCATAGCCGTTGGTATCAATCAATATGTGGTAATGGTTTGACATCAGGCAGTATGAATATATTTTACAGCTATGCTTTTCCTTATATTTCTGAAGAGTATCAAGAAAGTACTCTTTGTCGGAGTTATCCGGGTAAAGGTCAAATTCACTTATACTGTGTGCCATAATGTGATATATGGCCGTTGGATCCTTTTTTCGGGCTGTTCTTGGCATAGCTTTAATACCCCCTTGCGTATTAAAGCTATTATATTTTATTTTCTAATAAATGTCAATTGCTGTTAACTGTCCCGTAAGCAGATTTGCAGGATGGTTCTCCTGCGTCATCTCATGCGGTTCTGTCGCAAATGAACCATCCCCATGCGACATTCAATCTGACCTGATTATTGTTTTGAATCATCAAGTTCAGTTACTCCCCGATACATGTCCAATAAAATCATTAAAAGTTCTATTGACTTTCTTATTGATATTCAAGGTAATCTCAGAACCTTAACCTTATATTTTTGGGCGGCGACCTGCTTTGCATTTTAAAGGGATGCATCATGTCTTGACTTTTTATCCCTTTATAGTTATAATCATAAATAGTTATAAACACAACCTTTTATTATTATAACTATTTTAACACTTTGAGGTGAAATATATGAATGAGAAAAAAATAGATGAAGTTGTTGACAGCTTTCTCAATATCTTTCCTGCTGTGACAAAGTACTTTCTAATGATTGGACAGCAATGCTTTGACCCAAACTATGTGCACCAGCATTATCAAGTATTATTCGCATTAAGGGATTCAGGCAGAGCTCCTATTTCCAGCATCGGGGCTACTTTGGGTATATCCAAGGCAAGAATGTCGGTTCTCCTTGACAAGCTGATTAATGAAGAACTTGTTGAAAGGTTTCCTGATAAGGGCGACCGAAGGGTGATCAAGATTGAATTAACCGAAAAGGGCAAGGCGTTTGCCTTAAATCACATAAAAGACTTAAGAGCTATCATTACAGAAAGATTTTGTGATTTCAGTGATGATGAACTGGAGCAGTTTTTAACATCAGCAACCCATGTCTACCGTGTAATGTCTAAAATTAATATCGAACGGGGGAAAAAATGATGCAGGAATACTTAAGCAAAAAACATAAAGCCGTCATTATGCTCGGGTTAACCCTAAGTGTTCTTTTGGCTGCACTGGACAGTACTGTTGTATCGACTGCAATGAAAAAAATCACTGATGACTTAAATGGAATGAATGCATATGCCTGGCCCTTTACAATGTATATGCTGTTCTCAACGATTGCAACTCCTATTTCCGGTAAATTAGGGGACATCTTCGGCAGAAAGCCCTTATACCTGATCGGCGCTTTTACTTTCCTGACAGGCTCAGGATTGTGCGGACTTTCTCAAACCATGCTGCAGTTAATCATATTTAGAGGACTGCAAGGCATAGGCGGCGGAATGCTAATGTCAAACACCTTTTCTATCATCGGTGATATATTTGCTCCCTCAGAAAGGGCTAAATACACAGGTATTGCATTCTCAGCCTTTGGACTGGCAAGCTTAATAGGCCCATCACTTGGCGGATATATCGCTGATACGCTAGGTTGGAGATGGGTATTCTACATAAATCTGCCTATCGGTATCTTTTTAGTTGCATTAATGATATCGGCATTGCCGGTAATCAAAGCAGACACCTCGATAAAGAGAAAAATAGATTATGCTGGAACTGCTCTATTGGTATTGGGCTTACTTCCGATGCTGTTAGCCTTTACCTGGGCTGGGAAGGATTATAACTGGCTCTCTCCGCAGATACTCGGAATGCTGGCTTTTTCAGTGCTTATGCTGATTCTGTTTGGTTTCGTTGAAAAAAAAGCCGCAGAACCAATCCTTCCGATATCTCTTTTCAAAAACAATACTTTTAAGGTGTCGGCAGCAGCAGCTTTTCTTTCCAATGCTACAATGTTCGGAGCTGTATTATTTATTCCGCTGTTTGTCCAGGTTGTAATCGGCGCAAATGCAACAAATTCAGGCATGGTAACAACGCCGATGATGATCGGCTTTACGGTTGCAAGTATATTAAGCGGTCAGGCAATATCAAGATTCAAAAACTTGAGAATCTTTGGCGTTGCCGGTTTCATTTTAACTGGTATCGGTATTTTTATGCTTACAAGATTGACTGTGGCCTCTACACGCTCCGAAGTGGTTATTGACATGGTGATTGCAGGCTTAGGCATCGGCTTGAACATGCCGGTATTTAATCTGGCTGTACAAAATGCTTTCCCACAAAGCCAATTGGGTGTTGTCACCTCAGCCGTTCAATTCTTTAGAAATATCGGCGGTACTATTGCTTCTGCCGTACTCGGGTCGGTAATGCTGTCATCCATGAAAACAGGTTTAAAAAGAATTGACCTTGGTACATTGGCTGCCGAAGGCTCCTCTTCCCTTCATTCCATTATAAAAGATCCTCAAAGCTTGACAAATCCCGGTACGATTGCCGGCATAAGAGCGCAAATACCCCAGTCTGCGATTCCTGAATTCAATAAATTCTTAATACACCTGAAAAACATTCTTTCAAACGCTATCCATGATGTTTTCATCGTGTGTTTATTGATTGCCGTCACAGCAATTCTGACAGCATTCTTCCTTCCAAATACACCCTTACTCAAAAAACAGGATTCTCAATCTGTATAAGTTGCCTGATTTAGCTTTCCTATAAGTCATGGACGCGCAAGGACGGTTTGAGGTCATCTTACATACTGGTTTGGTTATGTCGCCTCAAACCGTCCCCCTGCGGCATTCTTATAACCCCAATAGATCCAGAACTTTCTTCCCAACCTCTCTGTTTGTTCCTTTATAAGGATAATTGTGAATGTGTATTGCCGGGTTGAAATTAAGCTCAATCACACTGTAATTTGCTTTGTCAGGTTTTGCCTTTATATCTTGGATTATAATGTCCGCCCCGCAAATCCTTGCGCCTACTGCTTTAGCGGCGTTTACGGCGATGCTTTTATAGTCATCGGATATTTCATCGGTATAATCGATGCTGTCTCCGCCGGTGCTGATATTGGAGTTCTCCCTTAAGAAAACTGTCTCTCCGTTTTTAGGAACATATTTAAAGCTTTTGCCCGAAAATCCGAGATACTCCTTTTCAATATCCCCGAGGTTAATTTTCTCCAAAGGGGTTACATATCCCCTGCCTCTTAAGGGGTCTTTATTTTTATCCTCAACCAGCTCCTCTATAGTATGGATGCCGTCACCGGTTACATTTGCAGGCACACGGTGAAGTATTGCCGCCACTTCATCTCCGATAACAAGGAACCTGTATTCCTTCCCTGCTGCGAATTCTTCTACCATTACGGTATTATCATGTGTAAACGCCTGCTCTATTGCGGTCTTATAGTCTTCAATCGAAAACGGCTGCTTCAGTATAACTACCCCTTTGCCAAAGTTGGTTGACTTCGGCTTTACTACAATATCCTTGCTTGAAAACACCGGGTAATTCTCTACGGCCCCGTCTATTGATTTATAGGCTGACCCATCGGGTACACTTATTCCGTTCTCTCTGAGAATGATTTTTGTAACTTCCTTATTTTCCATGATTAAAGGGGAAATGTATGTATCCAAAGAGGTTTTTGTTGCCTGTTTGATATATTCTGTTCTGCCGTCTTTCTTTAGTCTTATAAAGTTGTCGTCATAATCAAGCACCTCTACATGGATATTCCTTTCCAAAGCATCTTTAATAACAATCTGTGTGGATAGCTCCAAGCCCTCAAAACCTTCTAATAACATTTTTACAACCTCCTTTTATCCTTTAACCAATTCTTTTGAAAAGACAGTATAGTAAGTCGATTTCTCCGTTGTTCTATGTTCCAAAGCCTTACGAATTCCAAAATCCAGGTAGCTCTCTTCGTACTTTTTCATTTCACTTAAAGTAACTGACGAGGGCAGAAGCAATGAATCCAATATTTTTGCATATTCCCCGTCAACACATTTCCGATACCGGTTGTCGTTGTTTTCATTATCCATGAGTTCGGCAATCAGTTTCAATTTACTGAATATTTCCCTGCTCCAAGCCGTCAGTTTTACATGCCCCAAACCGTGTTTATAGAGCTTGAGCTCCTGCTTTCTTCCCAAAAGTGCAACAAGGTGATGGTTTTTATTGATTTTATCGAGCTCTGTTGTCCCGATAAGGCCATTGTTTTCGAATAAGCAAAAGAGCATAAACACCTGCAAAAACCTCAGCTGTTCCAGGCTGATTCCGGTTCTTTCAAATGGGTTAAGATCCAGAATTCTCACCTCTGCATACTTTACCCCCCTGCTTTCAAGTGCATCCAGTTGGGTTTCTCCTTTTTCAGGGTTCTGCTTGAGACGAAGGGAGGAATAAAACTCACTCTCCTTCTGGATAACGTTGCCGTTTAGCTGAAGCCTTCTGCCGTTTTTATACAGTCCAAGCTTCATGAACTTTCTGCTTTTTGTGGATAGAAGCCTGCGGATGCCGCCAAGGTAATCTTCCAAGCTGTTATAGGATACGCTGTACCTGCCCTGCACAGAATCTGAGTATCCGAAACGGCTTACTCTCATTGAAACAGCATTCTGCTCAAAACCTTCCGAACGACAGCAGCATTCAGGGCAGCATTTTCTTACAAGCCTCATTTCATTATCTATTACCGAGCAATAGGTTTGATCAATGCCCGGCGACGCCCCGAACAGGTATATTAACAGCCAGCGGTACCTGAGAAAACTCCTTGCCATCGAGAAGTACATGCTGTCCGTAAATCTACGTTTATTACTGCCGTTCCCCATTTCCCGATAAAGGTAATCGACCAGACCGTCTCCGAAGGAAAAATTATAGTGGATTCCCGATATCATCTGCATTTTCCTTCCATACCGGGTTGCCAGGCCTAGCCTGTATAATTCCTTCTCTCTGCCTTCTGCCGAATTATCGAATTTCGCTATGGGGATTTGCTCCTCCTCGGGCAGTCTTGGAGGCATACTCAAAGGCCAGAGGTATTCCTTCCCCAATTCTTTATCAACCTGTCTATGTAATTCCTTAAGGAATTCATGCGTTTGTTCAACCGAAGCAAAAGGAGGGGTAATCAGTTCTACCTGGCTTTCTGAAAAATCCGTCGTAACCAGTTTGTTTTCCAGCTTGTTCCCAAATGCGGCCGGATGCGGCGTAATTGCCAGCTCCCCGGAAGGAGTGATTCTCTGCGCCTCTCTTTCTATGCCATATTTGCCGTCGAGAAGAAGTTTACTATTGTCTTCCGAAAACAAACTCAGTGCACTATCAAAGTCCCAATTCATTCTAAGCCCTCCTCAAGTTTGTACTACTGTTTTATAATTATCGAACAAGCTTGGCAAAAAAAATTTACTTATATATTATTAGTACTACAATCAAACTCATGCGTCAAAAACAGCTACTTTAAGAACTCCCTGATTGCCTCAACTGCATCAAGGTTTATCTTGCATACGAAACACTGTCCGCTGCGGGTATAGGAAATAAGGCCTGCATTCTGCAGTTCCTTGAAGTGGTGGGATATTGTAGACCGTGATAAACTGAAGGAGCCGCAAGCTCTTGTAAAGCACTTCTCAAGACCGTCTTCACAGAAGCTGTATTCCCCATCTGAACTATCGCTGGTCTTATACCAGTCATATAATGTTTTGAACAGGTTTAACCTCGGTTCACATGATAAAGCTTTAAATATTTTAGCCAAATCTATATTATCCATAGTTCTATAGTAATCGAACAGTAAAACAATGTCAATAGTTATTTTATTTGAGTGGAAGAGTTGTGTTATTTTGCATCAATTTTCATCCCTGTAGCTTGCCGGACTTATTCCTACAACACTTTTGAATAACCGGCTGAAATAGAATTGGTTGGGGTAACCTACCAATTCACCGATATCCTTTATGGAAAGCTCCCTGTTATTTACGAGAAGATACCTGGCTTTGTTTATCCTCAACGATATCAGGTATTTGGAAGGGTTCTCGCCTATGTGCTTTGTAAATATCTTGCTTAAATATGAAGAATTGAAGTTAAAATTTTGTGAGATTAAATCAAAATTGATATCCTGGGTATAGTTTTCCTTTATATAGAGTTCAACCATGTGTGCGATTTCTTCAGGAGAAGTGGAGCGATTATCCTTCAGGTTAATTATTTTCTCCTTAAAGGCATTCCTTTGGGCATCAAGAGTAATACGGATTTTGCTGAAGGCCTCAAACAGTTCATTTGTTTTCAAGGGCTTAAGCAGATAATCGGCAACCCCGTATTTCAGAGCCTGCTGAGCATACTTAAAATCATCATAACCGCTTATTATGATTTTTTTTATGCTGGGATATCTTGATGAAGATACTTTTAAGAGCTCAAGTCCATCCATGACAGGCATACGTATATCAGTAATCAAAATATCGGGAGTATGGCTTTCTATCAGCATCAAAGCGCTTTTCCCGTCCTCCGCAGCCCCTACAACCTTAAAGCCTATATTCATATTTGTAATTTTTTTTACTACACTTTTGAGAATTAAGGGTTCATCTTCTGCAACAACAACTCTGTATATTACTTTGTAGTCCATAAAAAATCACTCTCCCGAAAGATCGTCTGGGTACTTCCCCCAATAGTTATTATTGCGCCTCCGGTAATAAAATCCCCTATTTCAAATATCATTTGGTTTTTATAGATTAATTTCAATCTCATATAAATATTCAGCAGTCCCATGCCTTCCAGCCCGAGACTTGGAAGCAGACCGTTCTTATTGATTTCTTCGATTTTGTTTCTGATAATATTCAACTTTTCAGTATCAAAGCCTGTTCCGTTATCCTGTACACTGACCTGCCAGTATGTGTTTGCTTTGTGTCCGAATATTCTGATGTTCCAGGGCGGTTCCCGATTGGTTCCGTATTTTAATGCATTTTCAACCAGAGGCTGTATTACCAGCTTGGGTATTTTTATATCTTGCATTTTCTCCCCGATTTCAATGGAATAAGATAATTTACTGCCATAACGGAATTTCATACACGAGAGATATTTCTCCGTATATTCCAATTCATTTCTCAACTCAACAAGAGACGATTGGTTGGAGGATATATAACGCAGCATATCTGAAGTATTGCTGCACATGTCTACAATTTGTTCATTCATGGATTCTTCCGCCATAACACTGATTGTAGACAGTGTATTGTGCAAAAAATGAGGATTCATCTGAGACTGCAGTGCAAGCATTCTCGCCTGCATTTCGTGCTGTTGGGAAAACATGAGCTCAGCATGGGAATTCTTCAACTTTATATTCATCTTGTGAAAGGCCTGGTTTAAGCTTTCCAGTTCATTCAAATCACTGGCAAGCTCAGTCGGTGCTGATGCAACAGGCGCTTCCAGATCGAGGGCCTTAATTGCCCTGTTGAGTCTGGAAATGGGAACTGTAATCTTCTTGGCAGTGAAAAATGAGAATACCATAGCAAGAAAAATAATTATAACTGTAACCAGCACTAAAATCCTGGTAAAAGCAAAGACAGGAGAAAAAAGCTTGCTTTCCGAGATTGCAACGACTGTTGTCCAGCCTGTGTACCCGGAATACTTAAAATTAAGCAGCTCTTTCTCATTACTGTATGGATTATAAGCAGTCTTCGAAAATGTCCTGTCCGCGTTGGAATTTCTTAAGTTGAAATAGTAGGAATCTTTTTGGGAGATGTTTTCATTATATGGATAAATCAAGGAGCCTCTGTCATTATACACATATATGTGTGCTTGATCAGTGCTTTTATGCATAAGCCCGTCAATACCTCTAAATACCGTAGTATAATACTGTTTTACTTCTATAATGCCCTTGGGAGTATTGCAATTGTCATAAAACAAGCGGCACAGCGAAAAAAAATATGGACTCCCCTTCTGTTTTATGAGCTTTGATAATTCTTCATCTTTCATAGGAACAGAAATATATTTTTTCCCTCTTCTTTTCTTAACCTTTCCAAACCAGGGTTTTTCCTTCACTGATATGTCTTGCTGCCTATTATCAATACCTGTTCCGAATACTTTACCGTTTAAGCCATAGAGATTTATCTGCTGTACAGGCTTATTGGGGCCGATAATGGCAAATAGTACGTCAATTAGTTCCTTTGAATTTTGATTGTAATCAGCATTATACTGATTCCGGACATAAGGTGTATTGTCAGTTTTGCCTGATTTGCTGATATAGGCCATGAACCGCTCCCTAACGGCGTTTGAATACAGGGCGTTCATGGAGACATAATCCAGCTTCTGTATTTCAATATCCAGCTTATCCGAGACCGAACCCGAAAGGTTGTCAATAGACTCAAAGGCTCTGTCCTTTAACAAATTGGACACCCACAAATAGAAGAATGAAACAAACACCGCAAGGACAATTATTATAACCAGCGAATATGCCCAAAAAAGGTTCGATTGAACTGTCTTAGTTCTTTTACCCATAGGTTCCTCCGAAATCTCAGATGCTTTGGGAGCAATTCAGGTTACAGATAAAAGCCTCGGTTAAAATAGTATAAATAACCAGTCATATTTATGTATGTTCGTTTTCAAGAGCCTGTTATATACTATAAATTGTACAAGTATAAAGTTAATATGTCAAATTTTGCTCTTATTATATGTAAAATAACAATAACGGAGTCGAAAAATGAAAAGGGTTTTGAATTTAACCTGACGGCAGGCCTTTTTAACTGTATGCTTGCAGGATATGGCATATCTTCTTAGGATTAAATATTTGTTAAGTTGGCCTGCTATGTTTACCGAATTTCAAGTTGTATGCACGTGGGTACAAGTTGAAGGCATAAATACATTTTAATAAGCCAATCCCGGTTTAGGCAGGTTAAATAATATATACAATTGAATTCACAATGGATGGATATTGGTAAAGACATTCAGCCATGTTCACCGGTGCAATGCAACCAAAAGATATTCTAATTATATCGGCAAGAGAAGGTCGGATGCTGCAAAGCTGATAAACGCCGACCTGAATAAAATACAAAAAGATATAGATGAAGCTGAAAATAGCCCGGTTATAACAATACTGGGCTATTTCTGCATATTGGGCCGGGTATTGCATAACGATTGGGCTTACACAATTATTTGTTTAATCTTTGGAGGTTTGCTGACAAATCATACAGCAGATGAGCCGATTATCGTTAATTATGGGAAGGAAGGAGGTTTATAACTCAACAAGGAGGTTCCGGCAATAGTAGGATGTTCATCTTAATACTTTGAAATTATACATCTTTCAGGGATTAGACAAAAGAATGTCTTATTAAATTAAAGTGGGGGGATTTTATGAAAAAGATAACCAAAAGGCCAATAAACATAATAAGAGCGTGTATCTTTGCGCTGCCGTTTGTGATGATTTTCTCAATGTCTTCATTAGTGTCTGCAGAAAGTACGGAGCAGATACATTCCTTTGACATGGAACAGGTACGTGTTACAGATTCCTATCTGGTAAATTCTTTTAACAAAGAGATCGCCTATCTGCAATCGATTGATCTCAATCGCCTGTTGGTCGGTTTCAGACAAATGGCAGGCTTATCAACAAGCTATAGCAAATATAGCGGTTGGGAAAATACCCAGCTTGCAGGACATACGTTGGGGCATTATATGTCGGCTCTTGCTCAGGCATACAAAAACACCAAATCCGACACGGCTCTGAATGCAGATATCAAAAGTCGAATAGATAATATCATCTCCCAATTGCAAGAGATTCAGAACAAAAGAGGCGACGGTTATTTATTCGCAGAAAAGCCGACTCAATTTGACATTGTTGAAGGGAAAGCTACAGGTTCCACTTGGGCGCCGTGGTACACAATGCATAAAATTTTGTCAGGCATTATTTCAATATATGAGTTGGAGGGTAATCCGACAGCATTAACCGTAGCCAGCAATTTGGGAAATTGGATATATAACCGTGTTAACGCCTGGGATTCAGCTACACAGGCAAAGGTACTGGGCGTTGAATATGGCGGAATGAATGACTGCCTTTATGAATTATACAAGCTTACAGGCAACAGCAAGCATTTGGCTGCAGCACATAAATTTGACGAGACTTCACTATTTAACAGCATTGCTGCAGGAAATAATGTGCTTCCGGGCAAACATGCCAATACAACCATACCAAAATTCGTTGGAGCTGCGAACCGTTACCTTATATTAGGTTCGGCAGAAGGTTCTTACCTTACTGCAGCGCAACAATTTTGGACTTTTGTTACAAGAGACCATACTTATGTAACAGGAGGCAACAGTCAATCTGAACACTTCAGAGAAGCAGGCATACTTGATAAATACCGTGATAATGTCAATAATGAAACCTGCAATTCGTATAATATGCTCAAGCTCACCCGGAACTTGTTCAAAATAACAGGTGATGTAAAATATGCCGACTTCTACGAAAGGACCTTTATTAACGAGATTTGGGCCTCTCAAAATCCGGAAACCGGAATGACTACATATTTCAAACCGATGGGGACAGGATACTTCAAAGTATTCAGCAACCAATTCAATAATTTCTGGTGCTGTACCGGAACGGGCATGGAGAACTTCACCAAGCTCAATGACAGCATATATTTTAATAACGGAACAGACCTGTATGTAAACATGTACGTCAGCTCGACCTTAAACTGGAGCGACAAGGGCCTTTCTTTGACTCAGCAGGCCAATATCCCTTTATCCAAAACAGTAACCTTCACTATTAACAGTGCACCTTCTTCCGCAGTAAAAATTAAATTCAGGTCACCGTATTGGGTAGCTTCGGGCCAAAGAGTAACAGTTAAGGTTAATGATTCTATGTATAATACGTCAGCTGTGAACGGCTATCTGGATGTAAGCAGAGTCTGGGCTGCCGGAGACAAGATTGAACTGACCATTCCTGCCGAGGTACAGGTTTCAAGGTGTACCGACAATCCGAGTGAAGTCGCTTTCACTTATGGCCCGGTTGTTTTATGTGCCGGATTAGGAAATGAAAGCATGACAACATCTTCTGTCGGATGGAACGTAACAACAGCAACTAAAACTGTCACCGTAAAGGATACAATCAATATTAATTCTTCCACAAGCGCAAGCTTAGATGACTGGCTCGGCAATTTCAACAAATACTTGGTTCAGACATCGGGGAAATTGGAGTTTACTTTAAAAGAGACCGATGCCGGAAGTTTGGTATTCACTCCCTATTATCAAAAATATACCGGCCGCTACGGCATTTACTTTGCACTAAAGGGTTCATTTACAGGTTCAAGATCACCCTATTCCAGAATTGAGGCGGAGGGTTACAACAGCCAGTCGGGAATCCAAACCGAAACCTGCAACGAAGGCGGGCTGGATGTAGGATTTATTGAGAACGGGGATTATGCTGTATACAGCAATGTAGGTTTCGACAACGGTGCAGCAAGCTTTCAGGCCAGAGTAGCAAGCGCCGTCAGTGGAGGCAGCATTGAAATCAGGCTTGATAGTCCCACAGGCACTTTAATAGGGACTTGTCCCGTTGCAGGAACGGGAGGCTGGCAGACTTGGACGGATGTAAAATGCAGTGTAAGCGGAGTAACCGGCAAACATGACTTATACCTTAAGTTTACAGGGGGAAGCGGATACCTCTTCAATATCAACTGGTTCAAATTTGCCGAAGCGCACCCGGTTATTTTCGGGGATCTTGATGGCAGCGGCCGTGTAGATGCTCTTGATTTTGCACTGATGAAGCAATATATGCTTGGAGCTATTAAGGAGTTTCCTTCCCCTGACGGTTTGAAAGCAGCAGATGTTGACGGCAGCGGCGGAATTGATGCTCTTGATTTTGCACTTATAAAACAATATCTGCTAAAAATGATAGATAAATTTCCCGCAGGGTGAAATAATTTACTCCAAAAATAAGAAGGGAGGTTCAAAATGAACAAAAGGGCTTTAGTAGTTATTCTACTTGTAACTATGGCTGCAACTCTTTTCTCAATCACACCGCTAAATACGGTTATAGCTGCAGATACCAGTATTCTGCTGGACGGAAACAATATAAAAGCCGGCAATGTCAACGGCCTCACATTCAAGGGCTTCGGCGTATTGAGCGGCAACAGCTCCAGTGCTCTGTTGATGGATTATAAGGCCGAGCATCCCGAGAAATATGCGGAATTGCTGCAGATCTTGTTTGGGGGTGCACACCCTATAATGACACAAGTGAAAATCGAGATGGGAAACGACCGCAACAACTCCACCGGTCCCGATCCGGCTACTATGCGATTGGAAAGTGAAGCGGCCAATGTCAAGCGCCACCCCGGTTTCCAGCTTGCTGCCGATGCGAAGAAGATCAACCCCGATCTGAAGGTGAGCATACTGCGTTGGAATGCCCCAGGGTGGGCAAGCACTAATGATAAGGTTTATACCTGGTTTAAAAACACCATTCTGACCGCATATCGCCAATACGGTTTTATGGTGGATTATGTCAACCCGGGAGTAAACGAACAAACACCGGACTTGACATGGACTAAAACTTTTGCAAACAGGGTCAAAACAGATAGCACAGGCTTTAACGATTCAACCGAGAAAGCACTTTACAACAGTATAAAGGTTGTAATCTCCGATGAAGCCGGATTAGGCTCTTTCGGAGGCAGCATGGTGAGCGATTCCGATCTGCGGAATGCAGTGTCGGTTGCAGGATACCATTATAACACCGATGACAACAATGCGGGCAATTTCAAGCAGCTTGCCGAACAATTCGACAAGGAGGTTTGGAACAGTGAAGCACAGGCCACTTTCAGCAATACCTCCTTCCGTCCCAACAACAATATGAAGGATCCCTCAGTAGCAGGCACAGGTATAGGCGGTACCAACAGTCCGCTCGAGATGGGCAACACGATCATCAAGGGCTTTGTCAATTCACGCCGGACGCATTTTATCTACCAGCCGGCCATCGGTTCCTTCTACGAAGGCGGACAATATTCCTTTAAGGAATTGGTCAGCGCACGTGATCCATGGTCGGGCTGGATTCACTATGATGGGGGGCTTGTAGTTCTGCGCCATTTCAGTTGGTTTGCGAAGACCGGCTGGGAAAACCAAACCAATACAGCAGGAATCTGGAGGGCTGTGCCTCAAGCCAGCTACACCGGTGCAACGGGTACAAACCCCGTTAGCGGACGCAACGGCACACCCAGCTACATGACCCTCGCAGCTCCGGACAAGAAAAACTTCTCAACAATTTTTATGAACGACAGCGAATATACCCAAACATATCATATAACCACCACAAATATGGGCTTTAGCGGCAAGCCGTCCCTTGAAATGTGGGAAACCCGTGCAGCAGACACCGGAAAAGCCTTCAACAGCAACTACATGCAATACCTCGGCAACGTTTCAGCTGACGGCAGCGGCGTTTACAACATAACCGTCAAACCATATTCGGTCATGACTGTTACAACATTGGTAAATCGCGGATCAACGGAATACTCTGCCCCATTGCCGGTAGAGGGTGTGCGTCCCGTGTTGGACACAGATTCGACCGGTTCGGTTCAGAATACTACGGACAAAATTCTGTACGCTGATAATTTCGACTACTCCGGCAAAACCGTACCTGTGATTGCTACAGGCGGCCAAATCTCGGGAACCGAAAGCTACATAGCCTCACGGGGAGGTTCCAAAAGCACAATTCCCCGTTACACCAGCGATCGTAACGGTGCGTTTGAAGCCTATCTTCCCGACGGTTCCACCAACTATGTGCTGCGCCAGCAGCTGGATCAATCTGTTATGGGGCTTGGAGGCACATGGAATAACGGTAATCCTATCACAGGCATAGGAGATAACAGGTGGATGAACTACAAGGCCAGTGTTGATGTTTCTTTCGAAAACAACAGTACTCAGGGCGGCAATAACTATGCTGCTATAGGAGCCCGTCAGCAGGGCGGCGGCAACTCGCACTATATGAACGGTACGCCGTATTTCCTGAAATTCTGGTTTGACGGCGGCTGGTCTTTTTGGGTTGACGGTACATCCGTAGCAAGCGGAAATGTTGTGAGTGGTTCCGGCGGAGCAAAAATCAATGGGTTTAATACGGCTTATAATGCATGGCACAACATTGCCCTTCAGGTCGTGGATAATAAAGTGACTGCCTATCTGGACGGCGTGGTGCTTGCAAACTATACCGATTCAAAGCCCAGGTTGTCCGGCCGTGTCGATCTTGCCAGCGGTTATTATTATACCCGCTTTGACAACCTGAAGGTTGAAACGGTTGATGGTTATGTCCCGTACTATTCCGAGTTAATTGACAACATGGAAATGAATGATCTAGCCGCAGTACCGGCTGCCAAGCTTGTTTACAGCGGCTCCTGGGCACATGAAAACGGAAAAGGCATGTACAACTACCAACGTTCCCTTTCCACCAGCAAAGGCGCCGGCGCAGCGCTTCAGTACACCTTCAGGGGCACCGGATTGGATATTCTGGGTCTTAACGATGGTTCAGCGAAGCTGGAGGTAACTGTGGACGGAAAGGTCGTTAATGCTTCAGCCGCTACAATGGCATCCGGAGAATTTTATCAAACCTTCACTCTTCACGGGCTTGATTATGGCGAGCATACCGTTCGGTTGAAGGTGTTAAGCGGAACGCTGGTTGTGGACGCCGTGGCAGTTGTTTCAAGCATCACAGCTATACCAACGATTAAATACGGCGACCTTGATGGCTACGGTGGTGTAGATGCTCTCGATTTTGCACTGATGAAGCAATATATGCTTGGAGCTATTAGAGAGTTTCCTTCCCCCGACGGTTTAAAAGCAGCAGATGTTGACGGCAGCGGCGGAATAGATGCTCTTGACTTTGCACTCATAAAGCAATATCTGCTTAAAATGATTGATAAATTCCCTGTAGAGGAGTAGCAGTATAACATCAATTTTAATGAGAATTTGGAGGTAAAGCTATGAAAAAAGCATGTAAGATTTTAGTACTCTTATTTGTTATTTCTCTATTCCTGCCGACAGTGTGCTATGCGGACAACCCTATTGTACAGACTCTTTACACTGCCGACCCCGCCCCTATGGTGTATGACGGGACTTGTTACGTATATACCGGGCATGACGAGGACACATTAGTAAATAACTTCTTTACTATGAATGACTGGAGATGCTATTCTTCAACAGACATGGTAAACTGGACCGATCTCGGATCACCAATGTCCTATACCACCTTCAGTTGGGCAAAAGGCGATGCATGGGCCGGTCAGGTAATAGAAAGAAACGGAAAGTTTTATTATTATGTTCCCCTGACCCCGAAAAATGGTGGAACAGCAATCGGAGTTGGAGTGTCAACAAGCCCCAGCGGACCGTTTACTGATGCTCTGGGGAAACCGTTGGTCAGCACCGGAAGCGGTGATATTGACCCGACAGTATTTATCGACGATGACGGGCAAGCCTATCTATATTGGGGGAACCCCACCCTTTATTATATAAAGCTTAATAAGGATATGATTTCATATACAGGCAGCCCTACTAAGATACCTCTGACTACCGCAAGCTTTGGAGTACGCTCAAAAACCGACAGACCTACTCAATACGAAGAAGGCCCGTGGTTTTATAAACGCAGCGGATTATACTACATGGTATTCGCAGCAGGCCCCATATCCGAACACATCTCCTATTCGACAAGCACCGGCCCTACCGGGCCATGGACCTTCCGCGGCGAAGTAATGCCTACGCAAGGCAGCAGTTTTACAAACCATCCCGGAATATGCGATTACAAGGGAAATTCCTACTTCTTTTACCATAACGGCGCTTTACCGGGGGGCGGAGGCTACCATCGTTCGGTATGCGTGGAACAATTCAAGTATAATGCCGACGGAACAATTCCTTCTATGAATATGACCACTGGCGGGGTTTCCCAAATCGGCAATCTGAATCCGTTTGTTAAAACAGAAGCCGAAACAATCTGCTGGGAATCCGGCATAGAAACGGAAAAATGCAGTGAAGGCGGAATGGATGTAGGCAATATCGAAAACGGGGACTACATAAAAGTAAAGGGTGTGGACTTCGGTTCCGGAGCAAAAACCTTTGATGCAAGAGTTGCATCGGCAACCAGCGGAGGGAATATTGAGCTCCGCCTTGACAGTCCTACAGGCAAGCTGATTGGGACATGTGCTGTTGAGGGCACAAGCGGATGGCAGACATGGGTTACCAAGAATTGTACTATAAGCGGTGCAACAGGGATACATGACTTATATCTGAAATTTACAGGCGGCAGCGGTTACCTGTTTAATGTTAACTGGTGGAAATTCAACGGTGCTCCAACAATAAAATATGGTGATCTTGATGGAAGCAGCGGCGTAGATGCACTTGACTTATCATTGATGAAGCAGTACATGCTCAAGTCGATAACAGAATTTCCTTCTGCTGACGGTTTAAAAGCAGCAGATGTTGACGGCAGCGGCGGAATTGATGCTCTTGATTTTGCGCTGATTAAGCAATATCTGCTTAAAATGATTGATAAATTCCCTGCAGAGGTGTAGTAGGAATTGAAGCATCGATGATTCGGACAACAATTATATGTAATTTATTATTTCATTAAAACGAGGAGGAACCCGTATGTTAAAAAGGACAACTTTTAAAAGATGCATTCCATTAATTCTCTCTTTGGTAATCGTGATGTGCAGCATGGCCACAGTTACTATCTTTCCGGCAACTGCATCCGCAGCAGCGGAACAGGCTGCCTATTATGTATCTCCGTCGGGAAGCGACAGCAACCCGGGGACGATTGATGCGCCCTTTCAGACAATCACAAAGGCTCGTGATGCCGTACGTAATATTAACAAAAATATGACCGGTGACATTTATGTTTATTTGAGAGGCGGAGATTATCGTATAACCAGTACCATTACTTTTGGGCCGGAGGATTCCGGAACAAACGGTTTCAGGATATATTATCAGGCATATCAGGGCGAAACACCTGTAATCAACGGTGCAACAAAGGTTACAGGGTGGACTCAGTACAACGGTAACATATATAAGGCATCTTTAAACCGCAGTACCAAATTGAGGTATCTTTTTGTAAATGACAAGAGAGCTCAGATGACCAAAAAAACAGTGAAAGGTCAAGGCGGCTACGGAACTTATTCTATAACAAAAGGACAAGCCAGCTGGGCTTGGACAAGCGGCAGCAACAGCGACGGTGTTAAGTATAATACGTCGGATGTACCGGAAATTACAAGCAATAAGGATGACTTGGAAATTGTAAACGGTTCGACCTGGAACGAGAATGTCGTTTGTACCAGAGATGTCATAACCTCCGGGTCTTCCAGAGTACTTCTTTTACAGCAGCCTTACGGTTCAATTGCACAATTACCCGGTTGGGGCGCGGCTTTTACTACTACCAGCACACATACGATTTACAACGCCTTCGAGTTTTTAAATTCCCCGGGGCAATTCTATTTTAACAAGACTACCAAAACACTTTACTATTATTCACGCTCAGGTGAGAATATGGATACCGCCGATGTTGAGGCTCCTGTTGTAGAAAAGCTAATCGACATCGCAGGAAAGTCAAACACAAACAGGGTCAAGAATATAACCTTCCAAGGCATTACCTTTGCAAATACTGACTGGAACCTTATTAAAGTCGGGGATTCTTACGGCAGAACAACCTGCCAGAGTGCAGATGCATTTATAGCCTATTATAACGGCAATTGGCACGACACAAAGTACACTCTGCTTGATACATACCCCGGAATGATAAATTTAAGCAGCACCGATTCAATAGATTTTAAACGTAATGTAATAAAGCACAGCGGTGCCGATGGAATCACTATGGTAAACGATGTTATAAATTCAAATCTTATCGGCAACTGCATCTATGACATTACGGCAAGCGGTGTCACTGTAGGTCACCCTCAGCATGTCTATTTGGGTGACGGCGGAGAGCATCAGAAATATGCTCCGGGCGTTGAAGGTATTTGTACAAATAATGTAATCGATAATAATTTTCTGTGGGATTGCAGCACCGCTCCCGGATTCGGCGGATGTGCCGGTATAACGGCATTCTTTGTAACTAAGCTCAAGGTTACGCATAACACAGTCCACACCACGGGCTACAACGGCATAACCTTAGGCTGGGGCTGGTGTAATTTCCAAGATTCAACTACCTGTAAGGACAATGTAATAAATAATAACCGTATATATAATGCATTGAACAGGCTGCATGACAGCGGTGCAATATATACCATAGGACAAATGCCTTATACAACTATCAATGAGAACTATGTTAAGGGAATTCCCAACAATTCAACAGGCCCCACTTACGGACTGCATAACGATGAAGGAAGTGCTTATATAACGGAGAATGACAATATACTGGATATTGACCCTGGGGTAACCTACACAATTAACTGTGAGGATTACGGTCAAAAACACGACTTAACAATACTTAGAACCTATGCAACGGTCAATAAAATGGGTAAAAACCCTCCAAACAGTAAAATTGATACACCGATTGTGGTTTCTGACAATGTATGGCCTTTGACTCAGTATAATATATGCGTTAATGCGGGAGTTCAGGATGAATACAAGGACATTATACCTTCAGGCTTGTTTTCAACACAGGATTATGTATTCCCTGCAAGCTGCGCCGCAACAGCCGGAGACAGCATAAGTATAAGGAGCAGCGGTAATTCTTCAAATACTGTATGGTTTGCGCCGTCCGGAACAACCAGTTTTGTTCAGGGGCCGACAATGACTAAAGCAGCTGGAACCGCAACATCTATCATTGCTCCAAATAATTCGGGGACATACAAGCTGTTTGTTGTGGATTCACAAGGTAATAAGCTGGGTGAATCGTCAGCACTGCTAAGAGTGAAGGGCTCACAGATTGAGGCAGAGAGTTTCAGCTCCCAGTCGGGCATACAAACCGAAACCTGTTCCGAAGGCGGGCAGGATGTTGGATATATTGAGAACGGAGACTATACTGTTTACAATAATGTCAATTTCCGCAACGGAGTCACAGAATTTCAGGCCAGAGTAGCCAGCGGTGCGGGAGGTAATATTGAGATCAGGCTTGATAGCCTTACAGGTACTTTAATAGGAACATGCCCTGTCACCGGAACAGGCGGCTGGCAGACCTGGGCTGATGTAAAATGCAGCGTCAGCGGGGCAACCGGAATACATAACTTGTATTTGAAATTTACCGGGGGCAGCGGGTATTTATTAAACCTGAATTGGTTCCAATTCATTAATACACCTGCTACTATCGTAGGAGACCTCGATGGAGATACCCGTGTTGATGCGATGGATTTTGCATTGATTAAAATGTATATGCTTGGTTCAATTAAGGACTTCCCGGTAGAAAATGACCTTGAAGCTGCAGATCTGAATGATGACAACGCAATTGATGCACTTGACTTTGCAGTATTCAAGCAATACCTGCTGGGCACTGTAAAAGAATTACCTTATAAACAATAAAGATGGAAATCAAAGAACTACAAAAATTTAAGTAAGTGATTAATATAGAAGTATTATGGTATTATTATCATGGTACTTCTATATTTTTTATGCTCCATCTATTTAACATTTAATCATACAGCTCCCCTTTTCTCACCTTGTCTGTCAGGTCTATCACTTTTTCCTTAATAATGTCCCTTACCCGCCTGAATTCCTCTATCGGCTGGCCTACCGGGTCCGGAAGGCCCCAATCGGCCTCATACTTATTGGGTACGAATGGGCAAACGACACCGCACCCCATTGTAATTAATATATCCATCTCGTATGGAATATCCTCCAAAAGCTTTGGTTTATGGCTGCTTATGTCAATTCCAATTTCCTTCATTACTTCTATTGCATTAGGATTAACCTCATCAGCCGGATGAGTACCGGCACTGTAAACTTCAAATACATCATTTCCATAGTGCCTTGCCAAACCTTCCGCCATCTGGCTCCTGCAGGAATTACCCGTACAGACAAACGCAATTTTCTTTTTCATGCTTCTCTCCCCTATGTTTTACTGCTTCCCACTCTATTCGGGAGGCCGTTTTCGTTAAAATACCTGCGTCTGAATAATAGGGCTGCATTTACCAATGCAATCATAACCGGCACTTCGACCAGGGGGCCTATAACCGCCGCAAAGGCCTGACCGCTGCCGATTCCGAATACTGCAACAGCTACAGCAATTGCAAGCTCAAAATTATTGCTGGCTGCCGTAAAAGATAGCGTTACAGTCTGATCATAACTGAAGCCGCTTCTATATGACATATAAAAGCTGACAAAAAACATAACAGCAAAGTATACCAGCAGCGGAATCGCTATTCTTACGACATCGCCCGGAAGCTTAACGATATACTGTCCCTTGAGCGTAAACATAATGATGATTGTATAAAGCAGCGAAATCAAAGCAAGCGGAGATATTTTCGGTATAAAGACTTTTTCATACCACTCCCTGCTCTTTGCTTTAATAAGCGAAAAACGCGTTATGATACCGGCTGCAAAAGGTATGCCAAGGTATATGAGAACACTCTGCGCCACACTCCAGATAGTGACCTTATCCAGACCTGTAACCTTCCATGATATACCGAACAAACCCGGCAGAACCTTTACGAATAAATATATGAAAACAGAGTAGAACAGTATCTGAAATATCGAATTTAGAGCTACCAGCGCCGCACAGTATTCATTGTCTCCCTTTGCAAGTGTATTCCACACGATGACCATTGCAATACATCTTGCGAGTCCTATTATTATCAATCCGATTGCATACGGCGCCTTATCCGGTAAAAATATTAATGCAAGCACAAACATAAGGATAGGCCCGATGATCCAGTTCTGTATAAGTGAAAAGCCAAACACTTTCTTATTCTGCGCCACCTTGCCTATTTCCTCGTACTTGACCTTCGCAAGCGGCGGATACATCATTATAATCAAGCCTATAGCTATCGGCCACGAGGTTGTTCCCGTACTCATACCTTCAAGCGTATCAGCCATACTCGGAATAAAATATCCCAGGCAGACGCCTATTGCCATAGCTAAAAATATCCATAGGGTTAAAAACCGATCTAAGAATGACAGCTTTGCTCTTCTTATATTCTCCATTACTCCGCCCCCCGCATAATAAACTTTACCTTTTTCTATTTTGATATTTTGTATCCGCCATCGACAAAAATAGTTTCCCCGTTAATATAATCCGACATATCAGATAGCAGGAACAAAACCACCTTGGCTATATCCTCCGGCTTTGCAATTCTGCCTATGGGTATCATGCTTTCCGAAACCCTTCTGATTTCAGGATCATCAAATGCACCCGATGTCATTCCAGTATAAGTAAAACCCGGTGCAACTGAATTTACACGAATATTATAGTCTTTTAAATCCAAAGCCATTGCTGAGGTCAATGCTACTACGCCGCCCTTTGATGCAGAATATTCAGACATACAGGGTTTAAATATTCTTGACCTGATACAGCTTATATTTACAATTTTCCCTTCGTTGTGTTTAATCATTCTTTGTGCAGTATGTTTGCTGATAACAAATAGTCCTGTCAGGTTAGTTGATATTACTCTGTTCCATTCATCCATGCTGATTTCATAAAACGGCTTTGAATTTGCATATATGCCTGCACAATTAGCAAGGCCATCAATTTTGCCATATTTTGCTTCAATTTCGTTAAGCACTGATATTACTTGATTTTCATCTCTAATATCTAAAATATAATGTGAATACCTTTCATTCATAATTGAGGCTTGGTTGATATCAACTCCAACTACTACAGCGTTTTTTCCCAGAAGTAATTCCGCGCATCCCTTACCGATCCCCGAGCAGGAACCTGTTACCACTATCACTTTTCCACTGAAATCCAAATAACCTCATCACCTTTCAGACACAAATTTTACTTGATTAATTCCAAAAGCCTATTGCCTTTAATTTCTTCCGCCATCCACTGTATTACTGCAAAGCGTCCGCCAGAATGCTTATCCACCTTGTTAATCCATTCTATTTCATTGCTTGCCTTTGCTTTAAGGGTCTTGTTTGTCGTAGCTGCTGCGTACAAGCTTGAATTAATGATCCACCATTTACTGTTGATACCAGCCCTTTTCAGGTCGCTCTCAAGACGCAATGCCTCATAGTACGGTGTTGTCTCAGCTAATGTAATAATCAGGACCTCGGTTTCCTCGGCATTTCTTAACCTGGGAAGAAGTTTTCTCACAGATTCGGGTATATCTCCCTGGGATCTTTTTAATTCCCTATGATAGCTCTGGGTTGAATCAAGCAACATCAAAGTATGTCCGGTTGGTGCAGTATCTATTACAACTACTTCATTTTCAGCTTTCTCGACTATTTGTGCAAAGGCCCTGAATACAGCTATTTCTTGTGTACATGGTGACCTTAGGTCTTCCTCTACATATGCAATATCATCTTCATTCATGGTTTCTTTGGCTTTAGCAAGGACTTCCTCCTTATATTTTGACAGTTCTACCTGTTCGTCAATTTTACTGATGGATATATTACTGCTTTCTTGAATTACAAAACTTATATGAGCGGCAGGATCTGTAGTTGATAGATGAACTTTGATTCCCTTCTTTGCGATTCCCGCTGCAATAGCAGCTGCAATAGTAGTTTTCCCTACTCCACCCTTACCCATTGTAAATATAACTTTTTTACCTGAGGAATAGAGATCCTCAATGACGTCTTTTAATTCATTTATGCTATTGCAGTTGAGTTTTTCATTATAAACTGTAACAATATCTTTATGCAGAAATGCTCTAACATTATCAATTCCAGTAATGTTATATGCCCTTAGTGGGACTTCATAGGTTATTAATCCCTCCAGATACTTTGGTATACCCTTTAAGGCATTTTGCTGTTTTTCAAACAGGCTATGCGATATATTATCATCATAGCTTTGGAGCACACCATTAATCACAAGTATTTGGTTATCTACCCCTAAATCCCTTAATTCTTTTGATGCTCTCTCCGCTTCCTTTAGAGGTGCGTTTTCGGGACGTGATACGAGGATCAGCGTAGTAACCTCTTTGTCAGACAATGTCTTGACAGCCTTTTTGTATATCTCTTTCTTACTGTCAAGCCCTGAAAGTTGACCTAAACAAGATGCTCCATGTGTACTTCCACTTATGAAGCTGCTCCACGCAGAAGGTAATTGAAGCATTCTTAAAGTATGACCTGTGGGAGCTGTATCAAAAATGATATGATCATACTCCTTTTGGGCTTTCTCATCGGTAATGAAAGTGGAAAACTCATTAAAAGCAGCAATTTCTACTGTGCATGAGCCCGAAAGCTGTTCCTCCATATTCTTAATTACCACATCAGGAAGTTTTCCTCTGTAAGGAGCAACCACACTTTCCCTATACTCTCTTGCAGCCTCTTCCGGATCAAGATTTGCAACAAAAAGGTTAGAAATGCCTTTTATATTAACACCCTTGTTATTCAATTCTGTTTTAAAAACATCCTGTAAGTTTGAAGCCGGATCAGTACTGATAAGCATTATTTTCTTACCTTCATCAGCTAAAGATACAGCTGTGGCACATGCAGTTGATGTTTTTCCCACACCACCCTTACCTGTAAAGAAAAGGTACTTTGTCAGCTTAATTTTTCTGGGATCAAATAACTCAAACAAAACTGTCACCTCATTAATATAGAATAGGTTATCAGCTTGCTGATACCTTCTGTAGCCTTGATTCGCTGACGGCAGCTTAATTCTTCAATAATTCATTTCTGCCGTAAATATTTTCTTTAGCAGCAGCCCCCGCCGCAGGAACATCCGTTGGATTTCCGCTTCGCTTTTAGGTTCAAATAACCTTCAGGAATACCCAGAAAGTTTATAAACTCAATATTTGACGGATAACTGCCGGTTTTAACGACCTTACCGTCAAGTACCGTTACTGGTAAGACATCAACTCCATCTTTATTGAGCAGTTCATTTACTTCCCTGTTTTCAACAAAAGCCTGCGGGTTGCTTGTAAGGTTATATCTTTCAACTCTTACTCCGTTTTTTTCAAGATTGCTTAGAACTGTTGAAACTCTCAGAAGTTCAGGATCAATAGAAGGGCCGCACACTCCTGTTGAACAGCACATAGCCGGGTCATAAATAATCATTTTTGCCATAAGAAATCTCTCCTTTTTTTAATGCTAATCGCAAGACACATTTTTCTTTTCCAGCCATTCGTTTAAATGACTCAAGTCCTCATTAAATACATCCAGTTTTCTCAAATTGTCAAATACCAGACTGTCAATGAACTTCATATCCTCGCTTCTAACAATAGAGTAATAAACCCATTGAGCGTGTTTCCTGTCGGATACCATGCCGGCATTTTTTAAATAGGTAAGGTGCCTGGATGCTTTCGTCTGTGTTATTTTCAGGGTCTCCATAATGTCGCAGACACAAAGCTCTTTTACATAAAGCAGGCTTACAATACGCAGTCTGGTTTCGTCAGATAAAGCTTTTAAGGTGTTCAATAAGTTTTTCATTGGTGTCCCCTTTCAAACAATTGCATATCCGCATAAACGAATATACAAATATTATATGCCATTACATATAAAAATGGAACTTAGTCATAGAAAAATTTATAAAATTCTTAGTAAAAAAAATAAGCCCTCAAATTTAAAGGCTTATTTTAACGCTATCCCCTTACTTCGTCATCCTTTTTCATTAATCCGCAGTGACACTATTTCTTTTAATCGTATCCCTGTACCACAGCCCGCTTTTCTTTATGGTCCGCTTCTGTGTAGCGTAATCAACATAGACAATGCCGAACCTTTTTGTATATCCCAGGTTCCATTCGAAATTATCAAGCAGAGACCAGAGGTAATAGCCTTTTATATTGGCACCATGCTCCAAAGCCCTATGTACCTGGATAATATGCTCCTTAAGGTATCCAAGCCTGTCTGTATCGTTAATTTCTCCGTTTTCCTCAACAACGTCATTAAAGGCTGCGCCATTTTCATCTATTATTAGCTTAATACCGTTGTATTCCTTATGAAGGTACATAAGCAAATCATAAAGTCCCTCAGGGTATATTTCCCACCCCGAGCCTGTTCTGGGTTTTCCGGTATTTGCAAACGCCAATTCCAGCAGTCCGTTTTGCGGGTCATGAAGTACAGAATTGCTGGAATAATTATTTACGCCCAGAAAATCTATAGGTTCTGAAATAATTTCCATATCCCCGCTTTTTATTTCAGGCAGTGCAAGCTTGCCGGATAGCCATTCAACAAGTCCGGCAGGGTACTCTCCCTTCAGGATGGGGTCAAGAAACCACCCGTTGTTAAAATCGGCATACCTTTTTGCAGCAGCAATATCAATTTCCGCCTCAGTTGCCGGATAAACAGGGTTCAGATTCAACGCTATGCCAATCTCGCCTTTGATTCCCATTTCCCTGAAAGCCTTGACCGCCTTCCCATGCGACAACAGAGTATTATGTGCAGCCGCAAGGGCGGTTGAAGGCTCTTTGATGCCTGGCGGATGACCACCATACCAATAGCCTATGAACGAGGATACAAACGGTTCGTTGAAAGTCATCCATACGGGAATGATGTCACCCAGTGCTTGAAATACTGTGCGGGCATATTGCTCAAATGCATCCGCAATATTGCGGTTTGCCCAGCCTCCTACATCCTGCAGCTTTTGGGGAAGGTCCCAATGATACAGTTTGGCAACCGGTTTTATACCGTTTTCAATCAAAAGCTCTGCAAGCCTTCTGTAGAAATCAATGCCCTTTTGATTGACCTTTCCGTCTCCGTCAGGATAGATCCTCGGCCATGAAATAGAAAAGTTGTAGGAACTTATGCCGATCTCCTTCATCAGCTTTATGTCCTCTTTATACAGATGGTAATGGTCACAGGCTGTATCACCTGTATCATTATTCAATATATTACCAGGGTTATGGGTAAAGCGGTCCCATATGGACTCGCCTTTGCCATCCTCCTTATAGCCGCCCTCAATCTGATAGGCAGAGGTTGACGTACCCCAGGTAAAGCCTTTCGGAAAAATCAATTCTGTCATCAATCATCCACCCTTTCATTCTTTGGAGCAGGAGCTTTTGCAGCCGGACTCCTCCTGCTTTGCCGGTTCCGGCGACTGATTTCCGCCGCAGAAGCTGTTCATTGGAGCGCCGCAGGAGCTTTCTACAGGCCCGCAGCAGGAAGCAGCAGCTGTTCCGCAGGAAGATTTGCAGCCTGAGGAGCTATTTGAATCCTTAACACCGATAGAACCGCAGCAATCACATTCAAAGCCTTCTTCCTTATTAACACCCTGCATAGTTTTTTTAAATTCAAACATAATGAATTCCTCCTTAATTGTTTTATTTAATTGTTTTATTTAGTTGCTTTCACCTGTTAAGACGATGTTTTTATAAAAAAGACGCAAAAATACTTTTTATTTAGAGATAATATTTGTTGTTCTTTTTCCGTGTTGATACGTGTTTAATCTTCATACCCAGTATATAGGACGCCAGAAGGATAACGATGATATTTGCAAGAATAACCTGCAAAGAGTTTACCCTGAAGCCATAAATGATCCATAAAAGAGTGCCCAGGCTGAAGAAGAGAAACATACCCAGCGATAAATCCTCTGTCCTCTTTGTCTTGAAGACTTTGTAAGCCTGCGGTATGAATGAACTTGTGGTTCCAACAGCCGCAACGTATCCCAAAATTTCTATGATATCCATTTCATTCCCCCCTGATCGTATTTTTTATTTTCATAACCAGAATATAGATTGCCAGGATTATTGTTATTACATTGGATATTAAAATAGGATAGGCATCTTTGTAGAATGCCCAGATTATCCATAATAAAGTGCCTGTACAGAAGAACAGAAACATTCCCAGTGAAATGTCTTCCGTCCTTTTTGTTTTAAAGACCTGGTACACCTGAGGGATAAAAGAACTGGTCGTTCCAGTTGCAGCAACCAGTCCCAGTATGGTTGTCAGTGTCATTTTTTTTACCTCCGCTAAAAATAGTTATTAAGCATTATTACTTACTTCCCCATTGTCGGGAAAAATTGTGTAGGATTTTACGAGTCCGGCTAATTCTTCGGAACCGTCGCAATTCTCAAGCAGGAAGGACTTTGGGTATTCTTTCATCTCTTCCCATGAGACAGATAATAGTTTAGGCTTGACAAACTGATTGACATGCAGCTCATTCAAAAGTGCAAATACCCTGAATTTAAGCCTTTCCTTTAAGTCCTCCGCAATGGTGTAAGCATATTTTTCTTCCAACAGCTCAAATATTTCTGCAGCTATAGTGGGATTGCTGCGGCCCTTGTATTGCCATTGAAGCCTGAATTCATTTGCCATTGCCGTCCACCTTGCAGCCTCCTTGGGATAAACCATTCCCATTGCTCCTGCATCCTTGTAGGTCCATATGGTCCATGAAATGCCATGCTTCTCCAAAATATCCAGGCAATCCTTTACCAGCTTCAAGCCTTCTTCAAACTTATCCTTTGGGAAATTACCCCCTGTCTCCCCTACCCAAAGAGGCATACCCGTCTTTTCTCTAAGTTCTGTAAAATAAGACAATTTCTTTTCCAATTCAGCTTTTCGTTCTTCCTGTCCTAAAGACATATATACATGCTGTCCTGGGTAAAAATGAAACGATATAGCCTGCTGATGTCCGCCAAGCCTCCTGAAAACGCTGAAATCCTTTGCCCAGTCATCGCCTTCGAGAAATATAATGTGATTTGGGTCCATTTCCCTTATCTTCTCAATCACTCTGTCGTAAAAATCGTTAAAAGCATCCAGGTCCGCAATATAACAAGGTTCGTTAAGGATATCGAAGCCTGCTATAACCTTATCATCCTTGTATCTTTTGGCTATATGCCCCCAAAGGTTTATAATCCTTTCCCTGGCTGCCGCATCCTCCCAAAAGCCGCTGACACCAGTGTCACCCCCGCCGTGGGAATCGGGATTCTGTCCTCCGGGAGACGAGTGCAGATCAAGTATGGCATAGATTCCATATTTACTGCACAGGTCAAGTACACGATCCAAATGCTTAAAGCCTTCATAAATTAATTTTCCCGGCTTCTGGTCGTTTTCAAAATGCCTGTAGTCGAAGGGAAGCCTCAGGACATTGATTCCCAAGCTTTTCAACAGTATGAAGTCATCCTCGGCAATAAAATAATTCAAAAAATCATCAAAAAATCGTTCTGCATTTTCCTTTCCGTATGCATCCGTAAAAGCCTGGCGGATCCTTTTTTCTGTCCCCGGTATCCGCAGCATGAAGCTTTCTATATCCATCCATGAACCGATTGAAAATCCCCTCAGCATGGTTTTCTTGCCGTTTGCATAAAAATCGCCGTTTTTTGCCTGAATGAATTCTGAAAACATAAATTATTCTCCTTTCTTGTTGGATTCAAATATTATGACGTGAGTTAAAATAAAAGGACGCAAAAAAAGAATGCCTATGAGTAAGCATTCTTCTTAATCCGTAATTTAAACTTTTATGTATCAGCCACAGGTGCAGCAACAGCAGCAAGGATTCGGTCTAAAATCAATAATTGTTCCGTAACGGTCAAACTCAAAGTGGCAGCATCTCATAAGGCTGTCTCTTAACATTTGGCGTGCCCTCTGTACGCGTGACTTGGCCCCGGAGACTGAAATACCAAGCGTTTCAGCCAGTTCAACCTGTGACAACCCCTGAAATTCCACCAGAAGAAGCGCTTGGGAATATTTCTCCGGCAAGGCGTCGATCATTCCTTTCAGGCCGGCAGCAATCTCTTTTTCAGGAACCTCGTCCTCTATTTCATCAATTACTGTTAAAGCTTCTCCGTCCTTGACGGTCAGGTCTTCTATATTCTCAAGCTGCACCTTATGCTTCCTATAATAATCAATAATTGTATTTCTGGCAATCTGATAAACCCAGCTCCGGATCTTGCTGCCGTCCTTCAGTGTACCGATGCTTGAATGTATCTTTATAAAAACCTCCTGCATGATATCATCAATGTATGAAGGGTTGGATACTCTGAAAGAAATAAAAGATCGTATTCCCCCGCTGAAATCTTTCCATATATGCTCAGTATCATATCTCATATTTACTCACCCTTTTTAATAAAAATTGTATAAAGGAGTAAAATTTTTGTCAACAAGTATTTGAAACTTCTAATATTTTGTTTATCGGGATAGATTAAGCAAAATAAATACGTTTTACATAACTTTATTACTGTAACCTTAACTTAATATGATTCATAGAATGTTATTGCTAAAGCATTTTTTCATCAATAAAAGAGAGGGGGACAAAGCATGCAGAATTTCTATCAAGCCAGCCCACAGATGACAAGCATGCCGATGCAGCAGTATCCTATGGCAGCAATGCCTCAGCAGCAGTTGGAGAGTATGTATCCCAGGAGCTATCATATTATCAAGCCTGCAGTTGAAAGTATGTGTGATAGAATGGTCGCTTCAAACGGACAAATGTATACTCCGACACGAGAGCAATTAGAGGCCATGATTGACGAAATATATGGTAGAGTTGAAGCTGATGTTTCTAATGCGGTCAAGGAAAACAGAGACGAAGAAAGACAGTTTTTTGGCGGCGGCAGACGTATTTTTAGAGATTTTATAGGGGCTTTGTTAATTACAAGCCTGATTGGAAGAAGACGTCGGCCTTTCGGTTTTTTTCCCGGTTTTTTTCCCGGCTTTTTTGGCGGCTTCGGGTTTTAACAATCCGAAATATTCAATGGGGCTTTATGTAAAGCCTCTTTTTTGTTTATGAATACAAAATTAATTTAAAAATTTAATATTTAGGTTCTTTAATACCAATGTACTTTTATGTTATACTTCTAGTGCAAGTTAACAAAAGATGAATCCGGGGTCCCGTTATGAGAAAAACATTCTTTCTATTTGCTGTTATTTTTATTATATTCATACAGGCAATGTCTTCCAGCGCCGAACCATTTGTATCTAAAGCTCCGTCATATATCTTAATAGATGCCAAAACGGGGACCGTATTATGCCAGAAAAATGCGGACACGAAAGCATACCCAGCCAGTACAACGAAGATACTTACGGCTATCCTTGCCATTGAAAAAGGCGACATGAATAAAATTGCCACTGCAAGCAGGGAAGCAATCCATGATATCGGCCCTGACGGAATGAACATAGGAATATCCACCGGCGAGCAGCTGCGCCTTGAGGACCTGCTAAATGCAATGCTGATCAAGTCTGCAAATGAAACTGCCAATATAGTAGCTGAAAGCCTTGCACCAACCCGGCAGGACTTCGTTAATATGATGAATGCCAAAGCAAAGGAGCTTGGGGCAACCCACTCTAATTTTATGAACCCCTGCGGAATGCATGACAACAACCATTACACCACTCCAAGGGATTTGGCTGTAATTGCCCGCTATGCATTAACACTGCCCAAGTTCCGAGAAATCGTCGTTAAAAAGTCATATACAATGCCTCCTACAAACATGCATAAGAAGTGGGACACCCTATATACAACCAACAGGATGCTGTATCATACCTCTACTTACTTTACACAGGTAACGGGGGTAAAATCGGGTTATACCGGTCAGGCCGGCCATAACCTTGTTTCTTCGGCGAAAAATGCCCAGGGTACTGAGCTTATTGCTGTTATTATGGGCGAAAGCGGTAATGCAAAGTATCAAGTCGCACTGGATTCAAAATTGCTGCTTGAGCATGGGTTCCGGGATTATGCACTTCAGAAAGTGGTTAATGCCAAACAGCTTGTAAAAAGCATGTTTGTCGGTGGTTCGGAAGAAAAAGTCAGGCTGAACCTTGTTACCGGCAGCGAATTCAGCAGTATTCTGCCGAAAAATAAAAATGAATGGAACATGACAACAAAACAGGTTATCCCACCCCATATCAAGCTGCCTGTAAAAAAGGGAGATATCGTGGGCACCCTTGAATATTACAGAGAAGGGTCGTTGATTGGAAAGGTTAACCTCGTTGCGGCTTCTTCGATAAATAAGGACGCCTCCAAAAAAGCGCCAAAAGCAAAAAAAGGGTCTCTTTTCTTTACCATAATCAAGGTTCTACTCGGATTAGTGCTATTCTTCTTTGCTCTACGTCTCACCCTTCGGACCATATCAAGGCGCCTTAAGGCTAAAAGGAAAAGGAAAGCCTATCATATTGACATAAAATAATAGGCATAACATGGATTTTCCGGTGTTCTTCCTCCATTAGTTCAATACAATTCATCATGCACTGAAAATTTAACAAAAACTAAACATAACCATAATTAATATGTAATCTTGGTGGTATATAATAAGATAAGAACTTTTAAGGAGGTGAGATATATGTTCAGATTTGTAACTTTTAAGTGCAGCTGCTGTGATTCGGTTATTTTCAACCTGCCCCATAGTGAAGCAGAAAAGCTCGAAGGTCTTGCATTCTTCTGTGAATGCTGTAACAGTCATATAAAGATCGAATGTCCCGAGCCGGAAAAAATTTCGGCTTAAAATCCTGCCTAAATTACCTGATTCTTATTTAATTAAATCTTTTATATTTCAGTTATTTGCTCCATTTTTAGTCACGGGTTGTATTGTTAAGCATAAAATTGTTATTATAAGGTTCATGATACCAAACATTATATTCTATATCTTCCTCATCAATATATCATATCAGTTGATTCCCTTGCCATAATTTCTGCTTCTATTAGTAATCAAACCAACCTCCCCTTGATTTCTTCGTAGAGTCCAATATATTACATTTTAAGGGTCCACGTTTGTACAATACTTAGGTAATAAGTAATTGTCAATTATTAACTTGTCTGATGAAAAATTATGCGATATAATTCTTGTCATGCATTTTATGTCAACTACATATTTTTTCTGGAGGGGTTATGTCATGAAAAATATTCGGGCATTTCTGGCTGTTATGGTGATGAGTTTGCTGTTGACTCAGCTACACGGAGTTACGTATGCTGCAACTACGGCAACTGCTGCAACTTCGGGTAATACATTCACTGATGATTTTACATCAAGCAATGCAGGTAAATGGTCAGTTGTGAAAGGTGCTTCCTGGAAGCGTACCGGTGGCAAATGTTATTCGCCTGCTGAAATTGCAATTATGGCTTACAAGGGCAAATATTACTCGGATTTTGTTTTTGAAGCTGATGTTTCTGTAGGAAACAATTATGATGGTGGAGTGTTTTTCAGGTCAAAGAACCCCGATAAAGAGGACGGTTACTATTTCGGATTGTATGCGCAAACAGATGAAGTGAGGCTGTATAAGCTTGCATCGGCTACAAAACCTTTGGCGGCTTATGCAAAATTAAAAATTGACCCAAATACTGTGAACCATGTGAAAATCGTTGCAAAGGGCTCAAATATAAAAATATATGTAAACTCTATGGAGAAGCCGATCATTGATATAAATGATTCTACATACAGCACAGGATATCTGGGCTTAAGATCGTATTATACAAAGGCTAGCTATGACAATGTCAGCGTTGTTGAGCCAAAGTATTTGAAAAATGTTTTTGTGCTGAATTTTGATCCTGTTATTGAAGCTGAAGGCGGGAAAAGGCTGCATGAGGTCGTTGGCGGAGCAGATCCTAAAGTATTGAAGAATGCATTCGTGAATGATCTGATGAAGGTTTCGGGAAATAATGCATACTATAATGTCGTTGAATGGATCGACCTGGATGAATTTCCCCTTATGTCAGACGATTTCAGATATAATGATAAAAGCTATATTGATGTGATTAATGGAGCAAAAGTCGCGCAGGGCTGTGGGTTCAATTTTGACTATGATTACTATATCAGCAAATATGGTTTGGTAAAGGCAGTTAAAAGCGGAAAGATCGATGAGGTTTACATATTCGCCGATGGAACGGATATGGGCTTATATGAATCAAAGATGATAGGAGAGAGCGCCTATTGGTGTAACTCGCCGGAAACAAAAATCAAAGGCAGTAAGAATTTTGTCTGTATGTTCTTCAATTATGACAGAGGCGACGATTGTATGCTTGAGAGTTACGGACACAGGGCCGAGAGCATTTTGAACCATGTGTTTAATAAGTCGCACAGTAATCGTGTTTTCCCGAAACCGGAAAAATTAAATTATAATGATCTGAATATGTGGGAAAAATTTTCTATGTACGGATCGGTCGCAGGTAACTTCAAAAATGCCGTTTTAGGTGTTGGGAGTGTTCATTATGCACCTAATAGCAAAGTTGATTATGACTGGAATAATAGTTCAGCTGTGAAATCGAATTACAAATATTTTTTATCCTACCCTAATTCGAAACGTAAAATCACAGATGTCGATACTATAGACTGCTCATTGTGGAACAAGAGCTATCCCGTACCACATAACCAGCTTATAACCCTTAACAATGCGAGCCAATGGTCGCATCATATGTGGTGGTTTGATTGCATGCCCAAGGCTGAAGGATCTACGAATGGATACCTGAATGACTGGTGGGCATATATTACATTAAGTAAATAAGGGATTGGGACTTTATAATCTTTTTTTCGGCAGTAAAAAATAGAACAACCCCATCAAACATCTACTAACTAGAAGGTTTGGCGGGGTTTAATTTTGCCACGGCTTGTAGTGTAATAGGACCGTTTCTTATATTTTTAAATGATCTGGTTAACATTTCCATGAATTAATCTTGATTATCGGTCCATAATAATATGCGTAGGGTTCATGATGGTTGAGCCAAGAGTGTTATAAGGTCTTCGGGCTTTATAATATTCGGTCAAAGATTAATATTGGGTCCCGCTTTATGTGGAGGGCCATGGCCGGTTCTTCACCGGCGCATAGGCTCAGTATTAGTCGGAGAGAAGAGCTTTATATATCCTGTAAGGCTGTATTGCAGTACAAAATATTGCAATATGGTCGAAAGGGACGTATAAGGTTCGAGCTAAGATTGCCAAGGGTTCCGCAGGCACAATGGTGTGCTGGAGGTCTGTTGCAGTCGAGAGATTGCAGCAGGTTTCCAAGGTACTCTTGACAGTCGAGCAAAGGTTGGTGCAGGTTTTGTAATGCTTGTGGGCAGTCGAGAGATTGTTTATAGGTATGCAGGGATTTGTATCAGCCGGAGTGTAGATCATCATGAGCTCTATATTTATTGCCAAAAGAATCATATCTTTTTATTAATCAAACCCTTCCCTATTTAATTCTCAATATTAAAAAGAACATTAAATCATGTTAAGTCTATGTTAATTTAACCCCGTATTAAGGCACTTCGGGCAAAATTAACCCTGATTTAACAAACGCTTAATTTGTAATTAATTATCGGAGTTTACTATGAGGATGTAAGATAAAAATTCGGGTTAAAAACAATTTTAGGGGGAAAATGAAATGAGAAAAATATTTAGTGTCAAATTATCAGCGTTTGCCATGACAGCTCTCCTTGGAGCCTCAATACTGCTTACAGGCTGCAGCTCGGACAGCAGCGATTCATCCTCAACAGCAGGGGGAAGCTTATCGGGAACAGTATCAATAATAGGCTCCACTTCGGTAGGACCGCTTGCACAGGACCTGGCAGACTCCTTCTCTGCCGACAATTCCGATGTAAATATAGAAATCCAGCAGATCGGTTCAACAGAGGGGATTAAAGCAATACATGACGGAACGACAGATATCGGAACCTCTTCACGTGAATTGAACGAAGAAGAAAAAACCTGGGGGCTTGATGAACACATAATAGCCTATGACGGCATCGCAGTAATTGTAAATCCAAGCAATGGCATAGAGAATCTTTCAAGTGACCAGATTACAAAAATATTCAAGGGCGATATCAAGAACTGGAAGGAAGTCAGCGGTAAAGATAAAGAAATAGTTCTGATTAACCGTGAAGCAGGTTCCGGAACAAGAGGAGCCTTCGAAGAACTCTTGAAGCTTCAGGAAAAGCAGGCAGACGGAACAAAGAAGACCTTGATAAGCGACAAAGCCCTTGTAGTAGGAAGCAACGGAGAAGTTAAAACAAACGTTTCCAGCAAGGATAACGCAATCGGTTACATTTCACTGGGGATCGTTGACAAGACGGTTAAAGCGCTGAAGGTTGACAATGTAGAAGCTACAGAGGCAAATGTCAAGTCAAAGAACTATCCTGTATGGAGACCCTTCCTGATGCTGACAAAGGGAGAACTCAAGCCTGAAGTCAAAGCCTTCCTGGATTATATAATGGGCGACAAAGGCCAGCAGATGGTTGCTAAGGATTATGTTCCGGTAAATTAAGGAGTTCTTTTAACAAAATACAGAGAATTAAAGGGTTACTTCAAAAAATTATAACGATACCTAAAGCACGTTTGCAAATAATGAGGATACAAGGTGACAGAACAAATTCTGCCGCCTATTGTCCTATAATTTCGTATTTCTCTACTAAACAAAAGAGTTACCGTTCTTCAAGGAGGTAGTATGCAATGCCGGAAACAAACACTTTTACATCTTCACAGCTTGAGATCAACTCAACAAACGAAAAAAACAAATTAAGATTCTATAAATCAAAAAGTAAAAAACGAGTAATCGAAAAAATAATTGAGGGCATCTTTTTTATATGCGCTTCAGCAGCCGTATTGTCTGTTGCGGTAATTACAATATACATTTTTGCGAAGGGCTCTCCGGCAATTTTAAAAATAGGAATCTTCAAATTTATTGCAGGTATGTCCTGGCATCCCACCGAAGGGGAATTCGGCATACTCCCTATGATAGTTGCCTCACTTCTGGGTACCTTTGGAGCTATAGTAATCGGTGTGTCTATCGGCCTGTTCACCGCAATCTTTCTGGCAGAGATTGCCCCGAACCGGATTGCGGGAATCTTCAGGCCGGCAATTGAGCTTCTTGCAGGAATACCTTCGGTAGTTTACGGTTTTTTCGGGCTGGTTGTTATAGTGCCCCTTATAACCAAGTTCTTCGGTGGAACCGGAAACAGTCTTCTGGCAGTTATAATCATTCTTGCAATCATGATACTTCCTACTGTTATAAGCATTTCTGAGACTTCCATCAGGGCTGTCCCGAAGGAATACAAGGAAGGTTCTCTTGCTTTGGGTGCCTCCCATATACAGACAATATTCAAAGTAATTATTCCTGCTGCACGGTCAGGCATAATGGCCGGAATTATTCTGGGCATCGGAAGAGCAATAGGCGAAACAATGGCTGTGTTAATGGTTTCAGGCAACAGGGCTCTGATACCTCACTCGGTCCTTGAACCTGTTCGGACACTGACAGGAAGCATTGCTTTGGAAATGTCTTATGCCTTCGGACTCCATCAGCAGGCTTTGTTCGGGATTGGTGTTGTTCTATTCGTATTTATCATGGCTTTGAACATAATTCTCAATATTGCAGTTCATAAAAAGGCAGGTATTTGATATGAAAAAAATAAGATTTTCAGATGTTATCCTTCGATTCCTTATCTGGGCCTTTTCATTCATTACCATCGGCATTCTGGCGTGGATAATCGGGTATGTGCTGTATAAAGGGCTTCCCTATATATTTACCCACTTTAATTTTCTATTTGACAATTACAAGCCCGGTCTCGGGAAAACCGGAATACTGCCTATGATAATGGTTACTCTTGAAGTGATCCTTATTACAATACTGATTGCTGCTCCGGTAGGAATATGCTCAGCCATATACCTTGTAGAATACTCCAGACCGGGAAGATTATTAAGTCTAATAAGATTCTCAACCGAAAGCCTTGCGGGAATACCATCCATAATCTACGGCCTTTTCGGATATATAATGTTCGTCACTGCCTTTCATTTAAGATTCTCCATACTTGCAGGCTCTTTAACCTTAAGCATCATGGTGCTCCCTACCATAATCAGAACTACCGAGGAAGCACTTAAGACGGTTCCCGTCTCTTACAAGGAAGGAAGTCTGGCCTTGGGTGCAACAAAGCTTACAACCATATTCAGGATCATTCTTCCCTCTTCGATACCGGGCATTTTAACTGCTGTCATACTTACAATAGGCCGCATAATCGGAGAATCTGCAGCAGTCTATTTTACAGCCGGCTGGGTCGCACAATTCCCCCGTGTGATGCGTTCCGGCAGAACCTTGTCGGTTCACCTTTATTATCTGGTTAAAGAAGGCATATCGATAGAGCAGTCCTTTGCAACCGCAGCAGTTCTTATTATACTGGTTGCACTGCTCAATTTTGCCGCAAGCAGTGCTGCTTCAAGACTTAAGAGGTCTGCCTCGGGAAACTGAATATTTGCGGAAGCCGAGATTTTTAACTTCGATTTAACAATTGCATAACGTTAGTTTAAAGAAGTTCTGGTATTATCAAGACAATGTTAATAAACGCTTGGCATCTTTAACATAAGAAAATGTAAAGGGTTGATATAATGAGCATGGAATTGAAGATTCATACTAAAGGACTTGATTTATTTTACGGTGCTGCTCAGGCACTAAAGAATGTATCAATCAATATAGACGGAAAAAAGGTCACTGCATTGATCGGGCCGTCAGGCTGCGGCAAATCTACTTTTCTGAAGACTCTTAACAGAATGAATGATCTGATCCCTGAGGTTAAAATAACCGGAGATGTCTATCTTGACGGTGTAAATATTTATGACCGGTACGATATCGTTGAACTCAGAAAAAGAGTAGGCATGGTGTTTCAGAAGCCTAATCCCTTCCCCATGTCCATTTATGACAACATCGCATACGGCCCGAGAATTCACGGCATCAAATCAAAGTCAAGACTGGATGAAATCGTAGAAAAGAGCTTAAAAAACTCAGCTTTGTGGGACGAAGTCAAGGACAGACTCAAGAAAAATGCCCTCGGCTTTTCCGGCGGGCAGCAGCAGAGATTATGCATTGCGAGGGTTTTGGCGGTAGAGCCTGAAGTTGTACTGATGGATGAACCGACGTCCGCCCTGGACCCTATTTCCACCTTAAAGATAGAAGACCTGATAGATGAATTGAAGAACGAATACACAATTGTAATTGTAACCCATAACATGCAGCAGGCAGGCCGTATATCCGATAAGACAGCGTTCTTCCTTCACGGGGAAATCGTAGAATACGACAATACCGAAACAATTTTCAGCACTCCCCGGGATAAACGCACGGAGGATTATATAACAGGAAGGTTTGGGTAAGTTGGTTGGTGGTTGGTGGCTCGTAGTTGATGGTTGGTGGTTGGTTGGTTGATAGTTGGTGGTTGGTGGTTGGTAGTTGGTTGATAGTTGGTTGATAGTTGGTGATTGATGGTAGTTGGTAGTTTTGAGAGTTAAGAAATTAATGAGGTGATTGGAAATGGTTACAACAAGACATTTTTTCGATAAAGAGCTTGAGGAGCTGCATCTGGAGCTTATCAAGATGGGCAGCCTGGTTGAGGAGTCTATTGAGAATACAATACAGGCATTGAAGAAGCAGGATACCGCGCTCGCCAGAAAGATTTTCAAGAATGATGATATTATTGATGATCTGGAAAAGAAGATAGAAAAAATCTGCTTAACCCTTATAGCAAGGCAGCAGCCTCTTGCAAAGGATCTCAGATCAATAAGCACGGCGTTGAAGATCATTACCGACATGGAAAGGATTGCCGACCATTCGGCCGATATAGCCGAGATAACCATCAGGATGGCAGATGAAAAATATATTAAGCCGTTGATTGACATACCGAAAATGGCGGAGCTCGCCAAGCTGATGGTAAACAAGTCTATAGACGCCTTTGTAAAGCAGGATATTGAATTGGCGAAGTCTGTTTGCAGGAGTGATGACGAGGTAGACGACCTGTTCATGAAAATTATACTCGAATTGGTAAGCTTTATGAAGAATGACCCGCAATCGGTAGAACAGGGAATCAATTTCATGTTCATTGCCAAATACCTTGAAAGAATGGCCGACCATGCGACCAATATAAGCGAATGGGTAGTATTCAACGTGACCGGCGAGCATGATCACCTCTCAAGGCACATAACCCGTGACGACAGCATTAATAACCCGTTCGTCAATACAGGCGATGCAGATTAATTTGTTTAACTTTACACTGACAAAAGGCGGTGCGGCATGTCAAAAGAACTTATATTTGCGGTTGAAGATGAGACCCACATACAGGAGCTTATAAAATATAATCTGGAAGCAAACAGTTATAAAGTGTTAACCTTCGTGAGCGGTGAAAGCCTGCTTAATGAAGTGAAAAACACTGTCCCCGACCTGTTTATACTTGACATAATGCTTCCCGGAATGGATGGGTACGAGGTATGCAGAAACCTGCGTCAGAACCAGCGTACTAAAAATATACCCATTATCATTCTGACTGCAAAGAACGATGAGTTTGATAAGGTCCTGGGACTTGAACTGGGGGCTGATGACTACATTACCAAGCCCTTCAGCGTAAGAGAACTGCTTGCACGAGTCAAGGCAATTATCAGAAGGGTGAACATTTCAATACCCGACGAGTCGGAAATCATCCGTCATAGGGATTTGAGCATAGACTGCACCAGACGTGAGGTATATAAGAACGGTGAGCTGATAGAAATGCCTCTTAAGGAGTTCGAGCTGCTGAAGCTCCTGGCCCAGAACAAGGGCAGGGTTCTGTCCAGAGACCAGCTTCTTGAGAAGATCTGGGACTATGATTATTATGGCGAAACAAGAACCGTTGATGTTCACGTCAGATATTTGAGGCAGAAAATCGAAGATGATGACAATAACCCGACCTATATTGAGACAATCAGGGGCATCGGCTATAAATTCAATGATAAAGGGCACATATGTTCCGTTGATAAATGAAGTTACCTCTCTGGATTCCTGTTGGAATCTAAATCCTTGATGAGATAAGTATTACCATCACCGATAATAATCGCTCTTGTTTTATTTGCCGCAATATCATACAGCCGGGTCGATACCGGAGACTTTTCCATTTCCCAGTTAGCTGCATCCTTTGAGTGCAATATAGTACCGTTTTCGCCGACAGCATAGAATTCATTATTTATATATCTCACACTGTAAAGCATTTTGTCTGTCGGAGCTTTAACCTTTCTCCATTTTGCCCCGTCTGCTGATGTATATATGTTGCCGTAACCCCCTACTAATACAAAAATATCTTTCCCGAATGCCGCCGCTCTTATAGTTACAGGTGTTGACGCATTATCCACCATTGCATCCGTCCACTGTTCACCATTTTTTGAACGTGAAGCTACAAAATATCCATTTTTATTTATTGCCAGGGATAAATATAGATTGTTTCCATACAAGGTGTGAAAACATGAATTTTTCGTTGATACGCTTTTCCATGACTTGCCGCCGTCAGTAGAGCGATATATCTCCTTTCCAAAGGCGATAATATTACTGCCGTTTATAATAACATTGCTTATATAATATGATTGTCCGACTTTTATGCTATTCCATTTTTTTAAGTCTGTCGAAGTATAAATAGAGGAAGAGTCATTGCAATAATATGTTTTCCCATCATATTTAAGCATTTCGCAGTTTTGACTAGTGCAATAATATGTTCCTGTAGCTTTTGTCCAATTCATACCATCTATTGAAGTGTAAATCGAAGAGGTTCTGTTATTAGAATCCATACCTCCAGGTATGATAAATTTTTTACCATCATTCATTATTTCAAGCGGCCACCATAGGTCTTTTATAACTGGCATAGTCCCCGCGAAACTCCATTTTACGGCATCTGTGGATGAATAACTGAAACCTGACCAATCGATTGCCAGAAAGGCTTTGCCATATTTTAAAATGCTTCTGAAGCTGCTTCCTTTGCTCGTGATTATCGAACTTCGGCTCGACCACTTTATACCGTCGCCTGAATAAAGCATGATCCTGTAGGCGGTATCCTTGTATAGTCCAAAGCCTAACGCTTCAAAACCTTTTCCGTCCCAGAAAAGATCATAGGCTTCGTGCAAGCCGTCGTTGCTGTAGGTGTCCCAAAGTCCCATGTTCCAGTTCGAACCGTTAACAGACGTAAATGTAACAAAAGATGCCTTTTTCTGTCCCTTCAATTCAGCAGTGCCGAAAGCTGTAAATTGTTTTCCGTTCCATATTCCTTTTTTCAATTTATACGCATCCGACTTATTCGAAGATAACTCTTTTGTTTCCCATTTCATTCCGTCCTTTGAAGTACAGATGACATTATTCCCAAATGCCGCAAAAACACTGCCGTTCCACACTACATCATATAAATCGTTTTTATTTACGGAACTACAATTCCAATTCATACCATCCTTTGATGTGCATACCGTACCGTTGTCCCCGACACCTATAAACATGCTGCCGGTCCATAGCAAACGGTTAATCGGGTACTGGTTTTTTATATCTATGGTCTTCCAGTCTCGTCCGTCCGTTGAATATAAAACCTGTTTACCCTGACGCGTGAATGCAGCAATTTGACTGCCGTTGGAAGCAGACGCTGTTATATCGCTGTTACTGCCGGAAGCTATTTTCGTCCAGACAGAACCGTCGGTCGAGATAATTATTTGGCCATGATCGCCAAAAGCAATCAGTTCATTCCCCTTATAATTCAAAAGGTCGTTCAGATTTTCATTTGTGACCGGAGTCAGCGTAGACCATTGTTTGTTGTCATCCGAGATGCGGATTGTGCCTTTGTCCCCGACTGATACGATTCTTTTGTCATTAATGACAAGATTCTTATTTATTTTTACAGCAAAATAATCTGTAGCCGGCATCCATTCGGATTTTTCAGTTATACTACTGCTTTCCTGACTTTGAGTTGATTTATCATCCACTGCGTAAATTGGTATGGCAAATATGAACAGGCATAATACAGTAATAATTATCTTAATCGTCATATTGTGTAATTTCATTTTTATATCTCCTTTTTCAAAAATAGCACCTCATGATTATTTAACTGTCAGCATAAATAATCCCATGTCTGCAGCCAGAATTGTAAGCTTGCCGTAACGGAGCACATCCCTCGTTATACCAAAAAGCACTTACTGTGATGTCCGAATTCAAAGCTTTTGACCCTTTTTGGCTCCATGAATAATGACTCCGCCGCTGGAGAACCCATAGATGCTCCCTTTAAACTCCACAAAACTGTTAATACTGTCCTGCATTTTCAATTTGCCGGCACCTTGCCACAACACGCCATCAGAGGAAAAAAGGATACTCCCGCTCGGTGCTCCTATCAGAAGGTAATCTTTAAAAACATTGATTTTCATATATTTCTCATCAGAATACGATGTAACTCCTTCTTTTGTTATTGTCCCGGTTTTCAAATCACTGGATATGCTCATATTTTGACCGGCTAATACAAATCTGCCCTTGTAATAGACCAAATCGTAATATCTACCGTATTTTAGCCTTGAAGTCTGTTTCCAGTTAACTCCATCCTTTGAGGTATAGATTAAGGAATTTTTATCCGAAATCGCATAATAGACGCTGTTCTTACAGGTAACACCGCTAAAGCTTTGATCGATAACCCCGTCTTTTTCAATGCCGCATACCAGCTTCCAGTTTGTTGAATCCTTTGAATAAAGGATTGCTCCATCTCCTACAGCAATATATTTATTATTAAGCTTCCTTACCGAAAACAGATCCATTACGGTATTTGACCGAAGCAAAGTCCATGAACTTCCGTCTTTTGATCTGGCCAGAGTCCCGCCCTCTCCGACAGCAATGAAGTATGTTCCGTCATAGATGACAGAACTAAGAGAATAGCCGATACTTGTTTTTACTATTTGCCACTTGGCCCCGTCAGTGCTTTTAATAATCTGACCTTCATTCCCTACAGCCACAATACAGGTTTTGCTGGCAGCGGCAGAGTAAATGCCCTTAAAAAAGGTTCCATTACTTACCAAAGTCCACTTTCTACTCTTTTCAGATGCATTGCAAACCAATAACAAGCCGTCTGTACCTACAGCGACAATTTTACCATTTCCGTAACACATGCTGTTAAGTGTCTGACTAGAAACTGCTTGATACTGAAGAATTTCCTTGCCGCTTTCAAAGGTGTAGATTCCATCGCCTAACTCATACACAACATTATTTATATGATAGAACACGCTCCTGAGTTCAGTCTGCATCCTCTTCCAGTTCTTAAGGTCATCTGATTCATAATATTCGCTTTGTTTACACGATATGTAATATTTACTGCCGTTATAAGTAAGAAATTCACCTTGAAATGAACATGTAGGGCCTTTATATTCTGTAATGTCCCATGTAATTCCATCACTGGAAGTATAAATTAAATCTTTACTGCCTCCTCTTTCATTCACATACATGCACATTGAAATGTACTTTTTACCGTCATATATTACATTTGAGAATATAGTTCCCTCGCCGCCGCCCGCACCGAAGGTTTTATGGGCATCCGGATGTTTTGTCCAGTTCTTACCATCCGTTGAGTATAAGAGAACTCCGAACCCGGACAATACAAAAGTTTTCCCGTTTGTAGCTCCATATGATATATTTTCGTCAAGCGTAATGACTATACTTTTTGAGCTTTTGTCATTGTACCCCATCACTTTTACACTGTCCCAATGGTATCCATCCTTTGAGTAAAAAATATTTCTTTCCATAGCGGCAACGAAAATTTGTCCGTTGAAGAGAACTGTTTTAAACACTCCATCAAAGTATTGATCGTAATTAACCTCCACTTTGTCCCACTTCTTTAAATCTTTTGAAACCATAATCATGCCCTTGTCGCCAACGGCTACAAAAACACCTTTGCCATAGGCTATACTGTTGTAATCACGTGAAAGGTGCGAATAGTCTGCTTTCCAGTCAAAGATAGGTGCTGAGGCTTTCTGGGCAGCCGCAACCCCGGTTTGGGTATATGTCTGCCCTGCGAAAATAAAACTTAACGCAATAAACAAGCTAAGAAACCGTTTGATTTGTCTTCTCATTGATGTAACCTCCTCTTTACTTTCCTAATACAACATATGCTAATTTGCTATTTTACTGTCAGTGTAAAAAGGCCTTTACTTGTAGCCACAATCGTAAGCTTCCCAGAACGGAACACTTCACTTGTGAATCCCATACCGGCCGGAACAGCTGCAAAATCCCACAGGTCTCCCCCCCCGGATACCATTGCAAATCCAGAGCTCTCAATATAAGGATTCCATGAGCTTCTTTCACCTAACAAAATATATTTATTTCCTGCGTAAAACATCGATTTTATATATTTGTTAGGTAACTCCTGGACATACGTCCAATCCTTCCCATTCTTTGATTTGTATAGTTTCGAGGATATCATGTTTGGTTTTCCATAATCATTGACTGCCCAAAGTGTTCCGCCCGAACTCATTATTTCGCTAATCGGCATCTCGGTTTTATAATAATTCCACAATAAGCCATCCTTTGAATAGTATACTATTCCTTTGTCTCTGCATATGGAATAATATAGACCTTGGTACCAGCACAGGCTTTTGAAGTATTTTGTTTTAGCATCAGTAGATTTACTCCATTTCAAGCCATCCTGTGAAGTGAGCACCGCCCCATCAAATGACAGAAGTACAGTCTGCTTCAATACACTTCCTGTATACGCTTCTCCGGCACTTTTACCGCTGCTTGCGACAACCCCGGCGTATAAGTATTTGGAAGCAGGGATATCTCCGACTTTCCCCCAGTTCAGGCCATCTTCGGAAGCATAAATCAAACCCTGGGTATTCATATTGTCTAAAACCCCGCCCACTGCAATAAACCTTTTTCCATTCCATAGCACTTTTGAAAACGCACCTTTGAGTTCCGCTGATTTAGCCCAGTTTGTACCATCCTTTGATCTATATATTGAGCCGTTGTCTGTAACCGACAAGTATACCTTCCCGTTAGAGCAGACTGATTGGAAATACTGACTGCTGTTGTTACTTTTCATAGAAACAGGCTTAAAAACAAGAGCTTTGTTTTTTGGGGTATCGTCGACGGTGGTGTATATCCGTCTTTTGCTGCTGTCGTAACCGTAGGTATAACCCAGCGAATTTAAAGTGAATTGAGCAGGCACATATAAAGAACTTCCGACAGCCTCAGCTTTTTGTACCATTTTAATTCTCTTCCCGTTAACCGCAGCATAGGCTGAACCGGCGGTATAGCTGATATTTTTCTTTCCGATGCTTATTGATGCGGTTTTCTTCTTTTTATCATAGCTGTAATCGCATCCTACTATGCCGGCGATTGTGTCAACCGTCAGAAGCATTGTATTATTCCTGTATATGGGTTGATTTTTAAGTGTTTCAAAGCTCTCTATCTGGCTTCCTGTAGACTGAGGATAATTATAATACGGAGAAACGGTAATGTCGGAATCCGAGGGTATGGCTCCCTTTTTTACTCCCTTAATAATTATGCCGTCATTTGAAAAGCCATAATAATTTCCCTTGAATTCAACGATACTGTTTACACAGTCCCGATTCTTAAGCCCCCCGACATTTCTCCATAAAATCCCTTCAGAAGATAAGTACACATTTCCATCAGGAGCCCCTGTTAAAAGAAAACCGCTGAAGACATTTATTTTCTGGTACTCTGTACTATTACCATAGTAAAATCCCTCTTTATTTATGGTTTCCGTTTTCATATCCTTTGAAATACTCATATTTCCGCCAATCAGAACAAATCTGCCCTTATAATAGATCAAATCGCTGTAATCTACCCCTTTCAACCGCGAGGTTTGCTTCCAGGTGACCGCATCCTTTGACGTATACACAAAAGAGTTAATGTTGGAAATTGTATAATATGTGCCATCCTTATAGGCTACTCCACTGAAGGGCTCGTTAAATATACGGTTATCTTTTTCGGTACCGAAAACCAACTTCCAGCTTGACGCATCCTTTGAAGTAAGGATCGTGGCACTTTCGCCTACTGCGATATATGTATTGTTCAGTTTTTTCAAAGAATACAGCCTCTTTTTGGTTTTTGACGGAAGAAGAGTCCATGTACTGCCGTCTCTCGATGCTGCCATAGTGCCATTGTCTCCGACCGCTATGAAGCTTTTCCCATCATACATTACAGAATGTAGATGGCTGGTAATATTCGTTTTAATTATTTGCCAGCTGACCCCATCTATGCTCCTAATAATCTGTCCGTCTTTACCGACTGCAACAATGCAAGTTTTATTGGAGGCGGCTGAGTAAATATCTTTAAAGAGCTGACCGCTTGCCAACGACCACTTTTTATTCTTGTCCGATACATTGGAAAACAATATCAACCCGTTGGTTCCCACAACCGCGAGCTTTCCGTTTCCTGAACACATACCGTTAAGTTTTTCATTTGCAGCTGCCTTGTATAGACAGGTTTCCTTACCGTTTTCAAGGAGGTAGATTCCATCACCCAATCGATAGGAAGTATTATTTAAGTGGTGCAGAATGCCCTCCACCACCATATCCGTTATTTCCCATACCGCTAAATCATCTGATTCATATACGGTACTTTGCTTCGTGGTATAATCATAATCCGTTAGGTAATATTTATTGCCATTGAAAGTTAAAAATCCCTGATAGCCGAATGAAGGCTCTTTATATTGCCTAATGTCCCAGTGCAATCCATCCATGGAGGTATAGGCATAATTCCCGCCCGGCTCTTCATTGTATTGAGTACATACTGTGACATATTTTTTCCCGTCATAGATTACATTGGAAAACGATATTCCGACACCGCCTCCTGCGCTATGCCCCATATGTGCATCCGGGTGCTTTGTCCAGCGTATCCCGTCGCCGGAATATAAAAGGACTCCGGGACCGGTCAGTACAAAAGTTTTTCCGTTCGTTGCACCCGATAATATCATCTCATCCATTGAAAAAATTAAACACTTGGAGCCGTCATTATCCGCATAATCGATCCTGACATTATTCCAGTGGTATCCGTCTTTGGAATAGAAAAGGTTCCTTCCGCCGGCAGCTACAAACATCTCCCCGTTAAAAAGAACCGTACAGAAACCTTTCTCATCCATGTCATAGTTCGGTATGTAGCTGACAGGTACGCCTTCCCACTTTTTTAAATCCTTTGAAACCGAGATTGCCCCTTTTTCTCCAACTGCAACAAAAAGTCCTTTTCCGAAGGTCACACTGTTGTAATCACGTGATAGATGGGAGTAGTCTGCTTTCCAGTCGAAGATTTCAGATGAGGCTTTACTTGTGTCACCAGTAGCAGCATAGATTTGCCCTGTAAATACAAAACTTAATATAAGTATTAAGCTTAATGCTCTTTTTATATGCTTTTTCATTGATATTCTCCCCCGAAACAGTAATTAGATTAGATCATATAAATAATATACTATTTTAGAAGAATCAGTAAAGGTTTTATTGAAATCCTTAACAATAATGTAAAAAACCACACGACTTATTGCCATGTGATTTTTTACCAATTTATATAGCATTCTCTCCTTTTCTTCATAATCAGTTTAAGAGTTCCTATAATATCTGGTTATAGTTTATAAGATAAAGATTAAGTTCTACTAAAGGCTGTGTAATATTATTGTTAAATTTCAAAAGATGAATTAAAGCTCAAGATTATAATCCTTGTCTCGCATTGATTTACATAATATGCTTTTTGTGTTAGAATAGCCATGTATTAAATATAACTTAAATAAGGAGAAAATATGAAAAGACTAATTCTTCTGGTTATGGCTTTTATACTTACAGTAACTATGGCTGCATGCGGCGGTAGCAATTCGGGCAACAGTGAAAAGACAGGTTCCGATTCAAGCAAATCAACAAGCAGCGACAAGACAGATGATACAGCCTCAAACAGCGACGTAGAAAGCAATAAAGCTTACATTAATGACAACAGCAATTGTTCAAAAAACAAACTTGCTTTTTTACTTACAGGTGAACGTGTAAATTATGTACCTACCAAGATTATCCTTACTGTAGATTCCGATGTACTGGATAATTCGGACTTTAGCTGGACTGAGGGGGGTATCAAAAATAAAACCGTAGAAATAAACGAATTTGATTTTATTTATTTCGACTTTCTTATGAATATAAGCGATTTGAGTTTATCCTTCGATTCAGACTATTCAATAAGCGACTCAAACCCAATATTAGCTAAAGACGGAGATTGGCTTTTGAAAAAGGGCAATATTGATCAGTGCTACACCGCTTATTTCAATTTTGATACCAAAGAAGATGGCAATTGTATGGAAATAAGCCTATATCGCGTTCCTTCAGTTGAGAAAGCAAAAGAAATCTATAATAAATGCAAAAGCATGCTTAATGTTTATATTGTTCAGAATGATGATTATTTACATCCTGTAACTAATAAAAACAAAAAGGTCGATTTGAGCGATTATGCCTTCTATAATGACATTGTTGCCAAATTATTGGCTAAAGATAATTTGAATGTATCATCACAATACATTACAGAGGTAAATGACCAGAGGGTAATTGTAAAGGTTCCATTCAAGGATGACTTTATCGAATATGTTCTGGAGCCCAGACTTGAGAATTATTCCGGCTCTGCTAAAATTCAAGATACATTTAAGCTGAATGGCAGCAAAGTTAAATTAATCGAAAGCTACAACGACAAATCAAGAAATTATTATGTAAAATCCGGTGACCGCAACATAGCTGTATTTGGTGATTTACCAAGTAACATTGAAAATCCAACAACTAAAATGCACAAAAAATACTTTATTTCTACTTTTAAATAACTAAGGCAAATTCCCAATAATTATATCAGGGTTAAAACCGGCGGATCAGAGAAAAACAGTCTGTCGGTTTATTTTTTATAAAAGCATGGAAGTTGCCTTTCCAGTACAGTAGTGATATAATCTCAACGTAGCCTGTGACAGGTAAAAAGGCTCAACTGCTTGTCCTTTGGGACAGGTTTTTTATTTTTGAATGATAAAATCAATTTATATAATTGGGGGTAGTCATATGGCGCAGGAGCTTCTGATGGGAAATCAGGCTATCGCGTTAGGCGCAATACGCGCGGGTGTGGGAGTCGTTACCGGTTATCCCGGCACTCCGTCAACGGAAATACTGGAAACGGTTGCAGAGAAAAATCCGGGTTCCGTTTATGTAGAATGGTCGGTAAATGAAAAATCGGCACTTGAGGTTGCGGCAGGCGCTGCTTACACAGGTACACGTTCCATGGTTACCATGAAGCAGGTTGGGTTGAATGTTGCATCCGATCCGCTCATGAGTCTTGCATATATAGGTGTCAAAGGCGGAATGGTGGTCGTAGTTGCGGATGACCCGGGCCCTATTTCGTCTCAAACCGAACAGGATACCAGGCATTTCGGGATTTTCTCCAAGCTTCCCGTGTTTGACCCTTCTTCACCCGAGGAAGCCTATCTCATGATCGGTGATGCTTTTGAGTACTCGGAAAAATATAATACTCCGGTAATATTTCGTCCAACCACTCGTGTATGTCACGGATGTTCGTCAATCGAAGTTGACAATACCCGACTTAATATAAAACCGGAGGGGTTTGTAAAAAACCCGAAGTGGTCAATTTTCCCAAGACTTTCATACCAGAATCACTTGAAGATTGAAGAACGCCAGCCTGTACTTGCCGAAGATTTTTCCTCCTACCGTTTCAATTCCGTTTCCGGAAGCGGCAGAAGAGGAATAGCAACAGGCGGAGTCAGCTATGCATATGTTTCGGAAGCATTATCCTTTTTAAAGGGAGATTGCAGGGTATTCAAGGTCGCAACACCTCACCCCTTTCCTGAAAAGCTCGCTTTGAAATTTCTCAATGGTCTGGACGAAGTCCTTGTTGTGGAAGAACTCGATCCGGTTATTGAAAAGGAATTGATATATCTTTGCGGCAAACACAATATATCGCTTAAAGTTAACGGCAAACTCACAGGCCATATGCCCAGAGCAGGTGAAAACACTGTGGATTATGTAACAAAGGCTGTTGCTGAATTTCTGAATTGTGATTTTGAACCGCAGAAGGCACCGGAAAATTTGCCCGAATTACCTGTAAGGCCCCCCGTACTTTGCGCAGGCTGTCCTCACAGGGCATCCTTTTATGCGGTAAAGCAGGCCGTTAAAGGCAGAAAAGCGGTATTCTCCGGGGACATAGGCTGCTATACCCTTGGAAACGCCAGCCCGCTCGAAATGGTTGACACCTGTCTTTGCATGGGCGCAGGAATCACAATAGCACAGGGCTTGCACAGGGCGGAACCGGACGCCCTGAATTTTGCTTTTATCGGAGATTCAACCTTCTTCCATACAGGCATACCCGGTGTTATTAATGCAATCTATAATGAAACCGACATTACCATAATAATTTTAGATAACTCTACAACCGCAATGACAGGGCATCAGCCCCATCCCGGCACCGGTAAGACAATGATGGGCAATATAGCCGAAAAGATAAGCATAAGGAAAGTGCTTGAGGCACTTGGAGTAAAGCATGTCGTCAGTGAAAACCCCTTTGACCTTAAAAAAGCCGTATCCGCAGTTAATGCTGCCGCAAGCTTTAAGGGCGTATCCGCAGTTATATTTGAGGCTCCCTGTATTGCAATGGTCAAACCCTCGCCGTCCTATACAATAGACATTGATAAATGCAAGGGCTGCAACCGCTGCATTAAGGAATTGGGCTGCCCCGGCACCGTGAAAGACGGGAATAAGGTAAGAATAGATAAATCGCTGTGCTACGGCTGTTCCATCTGTTCTCAGGTTTGTACGTTTAATGCGATCGGAGGTGCGGAAAAATGATCAATTGTATCCTGGCAGGCGTAGGGGGTCAGGGAACCGTTCTGGCATCCAAATTGATCGCACAGGCCGCAATGAATAAGGGCCTTAATGCAAGAACAGCAGAAACTATCGGTATGGCCCAGAGGGGCGGCTGCGTAGTGAGCCATGTCCGCATAGGAGAAGGTATTCACTCTCCTTTGATACCGTTTGGAGCAGCCGACGCAATTATCGGCTTTGAACCTGCAGAAGCCGTAAGATGTATGAATTATTTAAAGCAAGGCGGTACAGTAATCGTAAGCAGCAGAGCCATAAAACCGGTTACAGCTTCACTGGGAGGTTCCGGCTATGACAGCACCAAAATGCTTGAATACTTGAGGAATTCATCTGACAAAGTACTGGTTGTCGATACGGAAACAATATGTGCCGAGTGTGGCTCGTCCAAGGTAATAAATATTGCACTACTTGGAGCTGCAGTCGCTTCAGGCATTCTTTCTGTATCGTTCGAGGAAATGGAAAAAACCTTGGGCCAAAAAATCCCGCCCAAGTATTTGGAAATGAACTTAAAAGCCTTCCGTTTGGGCTTTAAATATGTTTTGAAGGAGAATGCACATGATGACAGAGGCTCAGTTTGATATCATCAAGAAGGTGCTTAAGGGGGTCGGCACTAACAGCGGTTTTTACCGCAGAAAATTTGAAGGCATAGATCTTGCGTCGATTAAGACTCAAGAAGACTTTGAAAAGCTCCCTTTTTCAGACAAAGAGGATCTCAGGGAGGCGTATCCCTTGGGATTGCAGGCAGTACCCGACAGTGAGGTCGTACGTATCCACTCCTCATCAGGCACTACCGGCAAGCCGATTATCATCCCCTATACGAAGCAGGATGTATCTGATTGGGCATTAATGTTCAAACGCTGTTACGAAACAGCGGGTCTTACAAACCTGGATCGTGTACATATCACTCCCGGTTATGGACTCTGGACAGCAGGTATAGGATTCCAGGCAGGAGCCGAGCTTCTTGGCGCCATGGTAATACCTATGGGCCCCGGCAATACCGATAAACAGATTCAAATGATGATTGACCTTAAGAGTACGGTTTTATGTGCTACATCTTCCTACGCACTGCTTCTGGCTGAAGAGATCAGCAAACGAGGCGTGAAGGATAAAATTCATCTGAGCAAGGGCGTTATAGGGTCTGAACGCTGGGGTGAAAAGATGCGCCGTCGCATAGCAAACGAACTTGGAGTCAAGCTTTATGACATTTATGGGTTGACGGAAATCTACGGGCCCGGAATAGCAATGAGCTGCGACAAGGAATGCGGTATGCACTACTGGGACGACTACCTTTACTTTGAGATCATAGATCATCATACAGGGAAGCCTGTTCCTGAGGGGCAGATAGGTGAACTCGTAATAACTACTCTTAAAAAGGAAGGCGCTCCTCTTATACGCTACAGGACTCACGACCTTACAAGGTTTCTTCCCGGAGAATGCGAATGCGGCATGAAATACCCAAGAATCGATACAGTAATCGGGCGTACCGATGACATGGTAAAGGTTAAGGGCGTCAATATTTATCCCGGGCAGGTTGATGATATGCTTAAAGAAGTTGATGGTACAAGCAGCGAGTATCAGGTAATGATCGACCATTTGAACGGCAAGGACATCCTGACACTGTTCTTCGAGATAGAAAAGGGTGCCGATAAAGCTGCAATAGAGCAGAATGTCAAACAGCACTTTAAAACTAAGATCGGCGTAACAATTGTTCCAAAGGCTGTTTCAATAGGTGAACTGCCGAGGAGCGAAAAGAAATCCACAAGAATCTACGATAACAGATATTAGAAAAAGTAAAAATCCAAGGGGTCTCACAAACCCCTTGGGAAGTTTAAGCCAGATTATGTATATGTGTAATTAGCTGGCTTATATGATGGACGATGCCCCTTGAAGCAAGAGCAGCACGGATGCTACGCCTTATATATTCCGAATTATGCATCAAAAGTACGTCTAAACAACCTTCGTACCATCTGGTAAAACTATATCACCATCTTCAGCACTAACATCAAAAAATCCCACATCATACTGTTTTGCTAGCTGTTTCACTTTTTCATATGCCTCATTTGCTAATGACCACGAAAATGCAACATAGATTACGTCTCTTCCAATACAATAATCCGTCAAACGTTCTTCCAAATCTTCATTCTTCTGCAATTCATCCTCTGTTGGTGCGTCAATTCCATTCATTGGAGGAAAAATGTTTTTCATTGATTGATACCAATTTTGCAATGCGGCAGACGAAACTGAAGGAGTTTGATAATCATGATCTTCGCCCCACTCTGTCTGCTCATCATACCACTTCATAAACTCTTCCTTTGTTCTAGGTGATTTCGATTTTTCAAAAACCATTAAATCATAACTCATTTTTTTTATTCCTCCTTAGAATAATCTCTTGTTAATCCGCCCCAGAAGGGGTTTTCATTATCCAAACATCATGCCTATTTCCAAATTGTTATTCGCAGTTGCTAACATATACACATTACCATTGTCTTACAATCCTTTTGACTTCAATCCCTTTACAATATCAACATAAAATTCACAAACATCAAACCCACGGATATTCTCACGCATTAAGTCAATCATATCCCCATGAGAAACCCCTCTTTTTCTTTTTGTTGAGATACACCCCAAATAATCACCGTGTTTTGACGACTCAACCGTAACAAAGCCATCGTTTTCACCCTCATTACGTGCAATCAGTGCATAACCGATATTCAAAGGGAATCCTGCACTGAACATACTACTCATTTTTGATGTAACACTTTGATATACAACGCCCTCTTTATCAAGCACTTTCTCATTAAACTCTGCACATTTGCTTGTAGTTAAATCATAAATTCCGCTGTAAAAGTCAGGGGTTTTGTCGCCCAATCTTTTATAGGCAGAATTATATTTTTTTGCAAGGGCAATCACGAATTTATCGGGAGACCTTTCTAATAAGTGGTCGACAAATTTGCAGCCTTTATGGGGAGTCCCGATGGTAGTTAGAGATGCTACATTTTTATCGATTCCCAAACAGCTGATTGCATATCTTGCATCCAGTCCGCCTTTTGAGTGCCCCATTATATTAACTTTCTCACACTTTTCCTTTTCGATTATTTCGAGTATTTGGTCTTTAAGCTCATTTGCACAGATTTCCATAGACGTTGCCGAGTGCTGGTTTCCGTAATAAATCGTCGCTCCATTCTTTATTAACTCACGCGGAATCCTGCCCCAATAGTTGAACAACTGCCAGTCTCTCCAGAATATACCATGGATGAGTAAAATCGGGTATTTTGTTTTGCAAATCTCGCTTTCTCTTCTTAGGTTATTCAATTCAATTTTTGATATTTCAAATAAGTATTCTCTACGAACAATATGACAGCATTTCCAAAATACTATTACATTAAGTATAGGAATCCACCAAGTGAAAAACAGCGATATTTTTAAAACTATCCCTACTTGTGAAGATGTTACAATAATACGTACTAGCCCATTCCACAGCAATATAAGAATGGCAGCTAAAGAAAACAAAGCATTGACGGTTAATGAAATCGGTGTGATTGATGCTGTTTTATGAATTACAAAAATGTATAAATACACCAGTACCTGCAGAGCAAAAGCCACACAAGCATTGGCTGCTAGCTCATAGCCGTTAATCATAATCCTTAACTTTTTTGTGCTTGCCTTCTGTTTCATAGGAATTATATTATATTTAACATAGTATATAACAAACAAAATAAAGGCTAAGGAATTAATCACCGAACCTAGCTTAAATACATCCATTAAGATTACTGCATTTAAAAATATAAGAATAATAATAGCGCTTAATATTCTTTTTAGAAAAATCATTTTAATTATTCCTTATAAATTTAATATCCCAAACTTTTTAATTCGGCTGCAATTTGGCAATAAACATCGCAGATGTCATTAACACTTTCGGGTGATTTTTTGCGCGAAAATCTCATTCTTCTTATATCAACTTCATCAGCGTGCGAAATTCCACGATTCGTAGAACCCCTTAAGACGCCCCTGAAGTTTGCCCATTCTGCAGATTTCGGTGTTACAAGCCCATCGTTTTCGCCCTCAATAAGATTGACAACAAAGTGCGGTATAAACATAAACATATCGCTGAAAGAATTATTCATAACTGCTGCATAACTCTGATAGTAAACGTCTATCGCGTCTGGATTTTCGGCGTTAAATTTTTTTGCAAAGTTTGTGGTAAATTGCCCGCAAACGCTGTGGAAATCAGGGTTTGCATCACCAAGTATTTTAAACCATAGGTTTGCAAACACAGATACCAAACTAAATAGCGTTTTCGGTAGTTTACATATTGTATCCATTGTTTTTGAACCTTGATGTGGAGTTGCAATTGTAGTTAAACTTGCAATTTTAACCGACATATCAAGAGTGGATATGACGTATCTTGATTCAAGCCCACCCTTCGAGTGAGCGATAAGATTAACTTTTTCCGCACCGGTTTCAGCAATAACTTTTTCGATGCTGTTTTTAAGCATTATCGCATTATTTTCTATCGTCGCCCAACTATCCTGATGACCATAAAATATTGAGCAACCATTATTCGTCAAGGCTTTAGGAATTCTTCCCCAATAATTAAGATATTTTCTATCACGGAAACCTGTCCCGTGTATTAAAATTATAGGATATTTTGTATGGCACATATCGCTCATGATATTCAATTCTCCAGAATTCGACCAATCAAGAAAAGCCTTTTTCCATATTACAATATTTCATAAGTCTGGTGGAATATATCCGCATCGCATATATAATAATCATCAATGCTGTTAATTAACAGATAATCTCCTGCTTTTCCGAAAAGATCCCCCCAGCCGGTTCTTACCTTGATACGCATATTCAGCTTGATGCCCTGCACAAAAGCGTCGTCCGAAGTAAGACAAACCTTACAGTCCTTTATATTGTCTTTGTTTATCCTAAGAACATTGGTATCCGATTGCACTGTTATGCCGTAATCATCCAGAAAAGCTTCGGAAATGCATTCAATCCCGTCCCCATCCACAGTTTCATATTTTCTTTCGAAAACCTTGGGTGCAACAGGCCATATCTCATTCTTCACGCCAATTATAACTTTATCTTTGGGAGATGCAACCGTCACGCCTTCAAGTGTTTTTACCGTAACAGTTTCATTAAAGAAGTCACATATGTCGATATATCTCAAATAAATTTTCTTTTTCTTTGCTTTAAAGAAAAAGCCTTTGCCGTATATTTCAAACGGGTCGTCGGTACCGGTCTTCAATAGCCTTATTTCTCTGCAGTAGTCAATCACTCTTGTTCTTATGTATATTCCGATTGAAACCTTGCTGTATACCTTATCGAACCTGTCATTGGATATAAATCCGCCTGCTTTGTGCTGATGCCCGCCGCCGGAGCCCACACCATCAGTTATGTCTTTTACAATTTCATCAGCAGTTATATAGTCATGGTAGCTCCGGACTGAAAGCTTAAAGCCCCTGTTTCTTGGAGAGTAGACTATAACAATGTCAATACCGTTAAGTTCAGACAGCAGGTCGGATATATGCCCCAGAAGATTGTCATCGCACTCGTTGATATTTGAAAAAATGATATTGTTGTACCTTTCGGTTTTAAGTATCCCTTCTGCGTATATCTGAAGGTCATCAAACGACATTGACGAGAGTCTGAGAAAGTCAATTACTTTCTTGTCATATATTACTTCCAGGCCCTTCTTGGCATCATTATCCAAAGTAGTTGTCTTTCCTGTGAACATGTCGGTGTCCATGAAAATGCCATAATAAAGGATAGTTCCCAAGGCTTCATCTATTTCTATGTTATATTCCTTCAAATAACTGTATATCAAGGAGGCGCATGCTCCAACCTTGGGCTGAATGTCCCTGAATAAGTAGCTGAATGACCTTTCCTCAATATGATGGTCAATTGATGCAATATTTACTGCCTTTACTGCCATCATATTACCAGCTCCATATTGTCCGTCTACAATTATCAGAAGCTCATCGCTGCCAACCTCAAACCCCTCGCCAATTACAGTCATCTTTATTTGATATTTGTTTATCAAGTTGTCGATATTGGGCTTAAAAATGTTGTTGCCATAATATATAACCTCTGCTTCAGCGCCAAATTTCTCGGCAATGCGTTTCATTCCCCAGGCAGAAGCAATGGCATCTGCGTCAGGAAAATTGTGCGGCTGTATGTAAACCTTTTTATAGTCGGTAATTAAGCTTTTCAAATTCTTCATGCTTTTCCCCCACTTTAATTTTCTCTATTTGTCTTTTTCATGAAATACATACGGATCATCCTTTGTACCCGTACCCTTCAGATTCAATTCGGAAGCAGACAGGTACATAGCAGGACGTATACCTATCATATCAATAAACGCGTCTGTGTTCTCAATCTCACCGTGTTCATCGACATAATACTCGCAGTAGGACCCGGTGGCACAAGGAGTACTCAGCCACCACATCCAGTATCCTTCAGTCTCTTTTTTCAGCAGATTGAACTCATGTGATACGTCTCTCTCTTCCGCCTGGACAGTCGGAACCGCCTTGAGGCTCCAGCCTCTATCGAATACATATTCCTTTGCTTCTTTTACGGAAAGCAGGAAGACCTTGTCCTGAACGGTTTTACTGAATGCTTTATCAAAGTTTTCAATTGCCTCGGTAATAATCCCGGTTGACTTAAAGGAATACAGTTCGGTCCCTGCGTCCTTCATATCTTTCTCCGGCAAAGGTAGTATAGCACTTCGTGAGTAGGGTTTTATCAGTTTCTGTTCACCTGCAGTAAAATTGGTTAAGAAACCGGGTTCGCTGCTAAAATCATTCTTATAGCACAGCCCTTCCTTTGTAGGTGGGTAAGTTGAATAATTAACTGTCCCGGCTGCACTGTTCAGCCATTCCCTTATATTTGAATTTATCCAGAAGTTGCTCCCGTATTTTTTCCTTTTTTCATCTGAGGAGTTTGCTTCCTTTGCGTCAAAGCACTTTATACTAATAATATTCTCGGAAAAAAGAAGGGGTGCTGCTGTCTTATCCAGATTGATAACCCTCCATTGTACCGGCTGCCCGTTATAAGTTCCGAATCGGATATAATCCCCTATTTTTAACTGTGTTTTGGGGATATCTGCTTGCTTAACCGGAGCAGTTGCTTTCTTTCCTGAACTTATCGGCTTCTTAACCGGATCACTTTTAGTTTTTGGAGGTATTTTCCCGGAAGGTTGCTTCACGACCTCAGATTGCTTGCTTCCGTTATCTGTCTTTAAAATATTGTCTTTAGAATTATCCCCGGTACTTGTCGTATCGGACTGTAGAGTACTGTCTGACGCAGTATTTGTTACCGGAACCGTGTCAGTTCCGGGCTGCGCAGCAGTCTTGGCATGGAGCTTGCCTTTATTGCCCGAGACAACTGCTGACGGCTTGTTATCATTCTTTGAGCTAAGAGCCATCCATACTCCGAACGATCCGAAGGCAAGAGATAACACTGTTATAGCAGCTGCAACAGCAATAAATATTTTCTGTTTCGACTTGGCTTTCTGATTGCTCTTCTTATCTTCAGGCTTTTTAGCAGTCTTCTCTATTGAAGCCACCTTGCTGACAGTTTCAACAAGCTCTCCTATATGAACTTCCATATCCGGAGTTAATGCATCAAGCCAGTGTGTCGAATAAAGGAAATACTCCATGGACTTGGTAGGCACAACATCCTCTATACGGAAAGGCACAATAATTACATTTTTGTTTACAGCCCTTTCAACCTCTCTAAGTACCTGCTGAGATTGATTGGCTGCGGCTGAAAATATCAGAACCATGATCTTGCTTTCCGATATAGCCGTTACGATTGCCTCTCCCCATTCCTTGCCTGGAGTTATATCACGCGGAGCTATCCAGCACCGCATGCCGTTTTCTTCTAATGCGGCGCATACGGCGTCAGCCGTTTTCTTGTTTTTTGACGAGTACGAAATAAATATATCGTGAGCCATTAAAACACCCCAATTTTTTTATGTCACCTTTTGATTCTACCATTTAACATTTTTTTCTTCAAGATAAAGTCATATTCGGCCTAATAATTATAATCACTTTGTTACTATCATTATAATAATATCTCATTCTATTGTCAACCACTTTTTTCAAAATACGGGATCGAAATGATTAATTTCAGTTAAGGTTACAGTCAGATAAACAAGAATATTTAAAGGGCCTCGTCCCTTACGGACTAAGCCCCTTTAATTAGATGAACCACTTAAAAATTTATTCCAAATCTCGGTACGTGTACCACGAGATAATATATCAGCATCCTCTTTCGAGCATTTCCTTTTGAGCCTTATAAGCCCTTATGATATTTAAATCATTAACCTTGCCTACGTAGATTTCATTGCCGCATTCCTTACAATACGGCACTAAAGCTTCATAAGAAAATTCCATTCCATTCATATCAACATCTATGATTTCTTCCTTTGTCTCGAAATCAACATGCTTGCAGCAATAGTCGCAATTGCCCTTTCCAGTCATAGTCATGCTCCCTTAGACATTTTAATAAAACAGCCTTCTAAACCGGCCTTCTTCTTAATGTTCTTATTGATACCTCATGTTCCCCAAGCATTTCATGTATAGATTTATTATCTTCAATTATATTATCAAGCTTCGCGTTGGCTTCTGTCCTGAATTCAGTCAAAAATGCCGTTTGATCATATACCGCATCTAATTTCTTCTCAATCCTATTTTGCCCTTCTTCTAAGGATTTTTGCCCTTCTTCTAAGGATTTTTGCCCTTCCTTTAACCTGCCCAGTTCTTCAAGCACAAGCTTTTGAAATTCCTCGTTAGTCATTTTCATAACCTCCTTTATTCCTAAATTCATTTTACCAAATCCTAAACAAAAATACTATATACATTTACAAGGTTTCAAATAATAAAGGACCAGCTGTCAAAGCCGGCCCTAATACTATAATTTAGCCATTTAGTTTACGCATATGAATAAATCATATGCCCAATTATTACAGATATTGGTTTTGACCATATCCACTTGCTGGTTGCACTATCATCGAAATAGTACAATGCTCCGTTTGTAGGATCTACGCCATTTAACGCTTCAAGTGCAGCTCTTCTTGAGTCCGCTGTTGCAGGGTTGTTAATCCACCCGTTCTCTACAGGGGTGAACTGATAGTATATCCCGTACCTGTCATAAATGACACCCTTTATTGTATTGGGAAAGTCAGGACTTTTAACCCTGTTTACAACAACTGCGCCTACACCTACTTTAGCAGTATAAGACTCACCCCCGGCTTCAGCTGTTATAAGCCTTGCCATAAGATCCAAATCCTCTGCAGTATAGGGAATCACTCCCTTGCCGGACGTATTTCCTGCAATTGTTGATGAGCTGAGCTTAAGGACTTGTCCCGGATAAATTTCATTATCCCACTTGTTATTCAACTGTCTCAATTCTGTCACTGTCATTCCGAATTTTTTAGCTATCAGGAAAAGGCTGTCACCCTTTAATACTGTGTAAGTTGCCGGTCTGACAGACGGTACGGTTAAAACCTGTCCTGGATATATCGTATTGTTTGGCAGCTTATTTAATGTCATCAATGAAGCAGATGTGGTATTGTACTGCCTGCCGATAGTAAACAGGGAATCCCCTGCCTTAACAGTATAGTTTGCGGCATATGCCGGAATGATAATTGAGAATGACAAAACCGCTGTTGTCAGAATTGCAACTGCCTTCTTTAGTTTGAACATAGTATTACCTCCCATATAATTTTACCGGGAAACCAGCCCTGCCGATTCCCGTATTAATTATAGCCTCCGAGGTTAGCTGACGGATTCGGGTCGAGGAACCCTACAAAAATGCAGATGCAAGCGTTCTCTGCGCTCTGGCAATCTGCCTTTTGATTCACCCCATAAAATACATCCCCCGTACTCATGGATCATTTAACCCATAGAGATTCGGCAATTTTAGTCTTATTCTAGCAGAACTTATACATTCCTATCTATACAAAATTGTTGGCAACGGAGGCAATAATGTCCTGAGCGAGGAAGTTCTTAGCCCTGATTTTTTTTATGTAGCTTTTTTAACCATAATGTTTAAAATCTGTAACCTTTTTATCATCTAAAAATATAATGATACTGTAAGCTTAAGATAAAAAAATGGATTGAATTACTAAAGCATTAATTTATTGTATTTAAAGGTATTATGTAAAAGGAGGTAAATTTTATGACCCATCTTGAAGAAAATGTTCAGCATGAGCATGAACACTGCCATGGCCCTAAGATAGAAGCCGGCCAGATACTTAACCCCGATTGTTTTCCCCCACCGAACGAACTGGTGTGCATCCAGGTTCCGAAGGTTTTTGACCAGGTAGCGTTAAGAGACTGCATCACAAAATGCATACCGCTGAAGCATTGTCATGATGACGACCGCGGGGGGCACGATGAATGCGGATGCCAGACAAAAATAGCATTTGAAGGTGCTGTAGATTTTGAAATCAAGGACATCAAAGTCATATCAAAGACAGATGCATTAGGAAGACCGGGTTTTAAGAAGCTTAAGCTAGCTGTAACCTTGTCGTTCAAAGTTATATTAGCTGACGGCAATAAGCAGATGATTATTCCCGATGAGGCTGTATTCAGCATTACAGTTAACGCAATTTATTGTCCGGACTGTGTAGCTGAAATCGGAATAGTTAAATCCAGTGAGCACTTCTGGGATAAAAATAAGACATATGATGTTGATGATACCTTCATCAAGGTCGAAGCGTTGGCAGAAGCATTCAACGGAAGTGTCAACCATCATAATGTATTGTCATTCGACATCGGCGTATTTTTTATCGTCAAATGCGAATGTGTCGTACAGCTTCTTATCCCTGCTTACGGGTATTGCCCTGTTCCTCCGGAGCAGAGAATCAACCCGGCTATACAGAACTGTACAATATTCAACGACAGGATAAGGACTCCTTTCCCGACCAAGTTCTTCCCCGACCAGAAATGGAATCCGCTTGACAAAAGGGAAGACTAAATGATCTGAACGATATGTATAGAACTGTATGTCTTCATACAGTTCTATATTTTTTAATGAAACTAATTAATATTTGGAGTGAAGCTTTATGACACGCTATTATGTATTGACTATATCCAGATCTTCATCCTTTCTTCTTGAACGAAGGTTCTCAATGGAGGGAATCAATTGTGAAATAACCTATATACCCAGAGAGCTGACATCGGATCTCTGCAATATGGGGTTACGGTTCTATGAATCCGAGTTTTCAAAGGCCATAAATGTCATTCGGCGTTCAGGCCTTCCGGGCTGCAAAGTCTTTATGGAGATATTGGATCAATACGGAAGCAGATACCAGGAAGTCCCCATATAAGTACCGCCCCCTTGATTTTGCACCTTTAATTTACATTCTTTTGTAATTATTATATAATTATGTTTTGTAATTATTATAATCTGAGGTATTTTATGGCTATATTGATAGGTGTATGTGTTATTTTGTTAATAGTAATTAAAGGTGCAATTTACTCTGAGATAGTTTCCATAGTATCTAACATATTTTCTAAAATAATTGGTAATTTTAAAAAACATTCTCACAGAACAAAGCGGAATCCTCTTGACAAGAAGGAAGATTGCTAACTTTTTTGACAAACCAAATTGCACCCGTACTGCCAGCGGCCACAAAAAAGCCGTTGGCATAGGTTACTGCACGGAAGATTACCCAAAGGCCAATCCAATCACCTCTTCCACCATTCTTTATTCTCTTTATACCATTTACCTGTCTCCTTTAATCCCTCATCGAGGCTGTATTTGCTGCTCCATGAAAGATTATTCCTTATTTTGTAGCTGTTCAGTGCGTATCTTCTGTCATGTCCCGATCTGTCATCAATCTTTTCGATAGCATTCTCAGGTTTTCCCATGATATTCAGTATTCTTTTTGCAATATCAATATTTGATACTTCTTCTCCCGAGCCTATGTTATAAATCTCACCGGGTTTGCCATAAAACATGACTCTGATGATGCCGATGCAATGGTCTATTACATTGATCCATTCCCGTTTGCTCATGCCATCTCCATAAATGGGTACGGGTTTATCCTCTAAAGCATTTATTATGCACTTGGGAATGAACTTCTCTGAATTTTGACATGGCCCGTAATTGTTGCAGCTTCTGGTAATCACAGCTGGCATTCCATGTGTTTTAACAAAAGACCGTACAAGCATGTCTGCTCCTGCCTTTGAGGCTGAATACGGACTATTTGGAACCAGACTTGATTCCTCCATAAAGAAATCCTCATCATTCCGGAGACTGCCGTAAACCTCATCGGTTGAAACCTGAATGAACCTGTTATTATGAATATCGCTCTTGCTCCACTGATACCGAGCTGCCTCCAGAAGAGTCAAGGTTCCCATGACATTGCTCTGAACAAAAACAGCAGGATTGCTGATGCTTCTGTCAACGTTGGTTTCTGCTGCAAAGTTGATGACATAATCAGGCCTGAACCTTTTCATGATGTAGTTTACAAGATCCTGATTACAAATGTCTCCTTTTACAAAATGATGCCTGGGGGAATTCTCCAACTCCCTCAGATTCTCAAGAGATGCTGCATATGTAAGCTTATCGAGGTTCACAATAATAAAATCTTTATTCCGCCTCAAAAAATATTTGATAAAGGTGCTTCCGATAAACCCTGCACCGCCTGTCACCAATATGACCCTCATTATAATACACTTCCTTAAAAAACATTGCTTATCTTTCTGTTTTTAGCATGTTATTCATCCATGTTAAAAGCTTATGTATACTTTCATTTTATGTAAGATTGTATAAAAGGTGTTAATGGATTTGAAAAAAGTAATAGAACAAAAGATTTGGACGTGTTAATACCTGTAACAGCTTCTGCTTTGTTTACATAATATGTATAGATATTATAAACCATTTTTTATGAGGTGATAGAATGGGAGAAAAGGGTACCTGTCCTTGTAAAGACCAAACACTCGATCAGCAGCCAACAGACCTTTCATACAAGGTTCCGATTTTCTTGAGTTATGCTTCACCGTTTAACGACCAACAAGCCAAATTCCTTCTGCGTGTGGAGCAGGAGCTCTCCAACAACCTTCTGCTTCCCAGGACACTGGGTGTTACAGACCAATGGACGGAAGCTCCCCTGCCTTCGATTCGCAGAATCGTTCTAAGCAGTTACGGGCTGCTGTCGGTAGCCTTCAGGCGTGCTGTAATATATTCCGGTGCTGCAAGACCCGGGACACCGCGAGAAGTAAAATACAGCGACCAATGGCTCACAAGTCCTTATATTCAGGTGGAACCCTCAATGGATTATCAGGCAGGCCAGCCTATTATGATCATTAAGGAAAACGGAATTATTTCTGACGGTAATCTTGGCGGCATTCTGGAGCAAGGAGTTGCTCCCTTGTTTATTCCTACGTTCTCTGTCGACACGGATGCAGCAATTGATGCCTTCTTTGATTCTACCCAGTGGAAAAACACCTTTGCTGCCTGGGTTGGGCAAGTGAGATTATTCTATAGTCTCAAAACTCAGCCTTATCCATGTATTTTTGAATGCATTTAACATCGTTTAGGAGCGTTATTCTTAAGACCATAACGCTCTTCATTTTTATTAACTACTTGGCAAAATATAAGAATAGCTTATGTAAAATATGTCTTTCCAGGCCATGCACTTATTTACATAAGGTGAATACTATAAAGAAAATATACTTCAAAATGGTGATATTATGGATGTTTTTATAGGAACAATCATGCTCTTCCCTTATGATTTTGAACCACAGGGTTGGAACTTCTGCAACGGACAAATTCTTCCTATTAGCCAGTATACCGCCTTATTCTCACTCCTTGGCACAAAGTTCGGCGGTAACGGCAGCACTACCTTTGCACTGCCTAATTTGCAGGGGGCCGAACCCCTCCCCGGCACACATTATTTTATAGCAATGGAGGGAATATACCCTTCACGCAGTTAACGAAACCTGATAAGTAAGGATGTGAACTGAAAATGAGTATCAATCTGGCCTTAAACAAGTCTGCATCTGCGAGCGATTTTGTTCCGCCTTACTCTGCACAGCGGGTTGTTGACGGATCTACGGCTGCTTTAAGCCGATGGCTGTGCAATACATTACCCTGTTGGGTAAATGTGGACTTGGGCAATGTTTTTTCAATTGACCGATGGGTCGTCAAGCATATGAGCGTTGTCCCCGGCTGGCCCACGCCCGGCTACAGCATAAGGGATTTTAAACTCCAGTCAAGTATAGACAATAATATTTGGTCCGATGTTGATACTGTTCTCAATAATACTTCGAGTATAACCGACCACAGCGTTACACCATTTTATGCCCGTTATGTCAGGGTCTATATTACTTCAGGACTCAATATAAATCCGCAGCTTTCTTCAATCATGGAGTTTGAGGTTTATGAAGCTTCGCCAAAACCACCCGAACCGCCTTTGCCAACCAGGGGTATACGTATTTTTGATTGATTGGCATTTTACCTATCCAATTTTTTTATGATAAGGAAGCAGCCGTTATATGAGGAAATGGACAGTACTATTCTATGCAAACGGCAACAATGATCTGGAGCCGGAAAACTGGAAATCCGTGTTAGGCCTTCAAAGAGCCGGTCGAGCAGATAATTTAAATGTTTTAATACAAATAGGAAGAGCCGACAGTGAGCTTGTAAAGATTTTAAGGCCACAGTTTTATAAATACCCCGAAGAGGAATGGTCCGGCATCAGACGCTATTTATATACGGGCACCAATCTTGTTCTGCTTGATGATCTGGGGCATCTCAACATGGCCGACTCTCACACCCTTTATGAATTCATTCGCTGGGGAATGGAATGCTACCCTGCAGAGCATTATATGCTTATTCTTGGAGGACATGCATACCAGTTGGTCGGCCTAATGCCCGATTACTGCCAGGATAAGCCTTATATAATGGGGTTTCCGGAAATGTGCCTTGCACTTGAAAAAATCGAAAAAAAAGTAGACCTGTTGATTCTTGATGCTTGCTACTGCAACTGCATTGAGGTATTGTACGAATTGGGAAAATCGGACAGCACTGTTGATAATGTACTGACTTATGTAGGAAAAGGCCCTATAAGCGGATTACAATATCATTTCATAATTGACCTATTAGAAAATTCCATGGCTAATGGGACTGATAAATTTATCTGCAGCCTCATAGATGCCTCGGGTTATGATCTGGTAGCAATTAAGCCAGACAATTCTGCTCTTGAGGAAGTGAAAAAGCTTTGTGACAATATTGCTTGGTCTTATTTATCAAAAACTGATGCAAAAAATTTAACACCAAGTCAGATAATAGCCTGCGCAGATCCGTCTTGTCCCTGGTTTACACCACTAAATACTTTACGAACCATTCTTCAAAGCATGCTTCTTTATGGAAAAAAAAGGCCCGATAATCCCTCTGCCTACATTAACATCCAATTGCCTGATCTTCAGAATCAAGTTCAATTTGAACGCTATTGCAGACTATCCTTTGCCAAAAACAATGCCTGGACGAACCTTCTCGGCCGAAAGCCTTTAGCTTCAGGCACCGTCCCGGGGACAAACACAGGGATGGGACCTATGCTTCTACCCTATGAAGCTGTATATGCCTATATTGAAATGATGAACACGTCCTTGACCAAAGAAAAACATTTATCCATATTAAATAAGCTTAAAGCTTATAAAAATTGGAGCTAGTGTTTTGTAACACTACAATATTATCTATTCATTCAAAGTGTTACAAATACACTTCCTTGATGTTGTGGTCTGCATACCCTGACCATATACGTTACAGACCACATAAACCCCTACAGAGTGTAACCATTCATTCATGCCGGGAATATTATGTAAATATGAGTGCTGTCGGTGCTCTTTTGCATTCATCATGACTTATTTAAAAGGAGGATACCAAATGGCTACAGGAGACTTGTTAAGAATATTTCCCGCACCAGGTGCAGCATCGGGCAATGGAAGAGCTGTTGCCTTCGACGGGCAATTCCTTTATGTCACAAAAGAAGGTGATACAAATATTTACAAGATAACCACAACAGGATCCTTCATTTCAACAATTCCTTCAGCTCATAATTATGGTTGCTTAAAGTATGATCCTTCAGAAAACGTATTCTGGGCTGGTGGATATGAAGATAAATTTGAACTCTATAAGCTTGATCTGTCAGGCAATGTCCTGGCTACAGTAAATTACCAAAGCATTCTGAATACACCTGAGGGCGGAGACCCGGGATTTGTCGACGGAATAACGGTAGACCCTGTTACAAATACTATTTTCTTCGGTACCGATCTCGGTCTTTGGATTTACCAAATTCAGAAATTCAACACAAATGGAAACGCAGTAAAACTCAGCAGCTTCAGTACGACACCAAAATCCGGGGTAGAATCCAATGATGTAAACTTGTGGATCGCCCATGCCAATGCATCAAACGTCGAATTTGTGGATACTTCAGGTAATTCGTTAGGAATTAGTTTTACTACACCTTCCTATTTACCTGAAGATATGGAATTTGATTCTGTTACCTTTGCCCCTACTTGTGCATTGTGGACAAATGAAGCAACTTTCTCAGGGAACCGTATCGCCGCTTGGGAAATCCCCTGTGCGGTTCCTCAAGCCGCACGTGGAATTGAGTTTTGTTAATTATATTCACGGGGCATTTCTAAGGAGTGTCCCCGCCATTTTCATATGCCTGTATTCAGTTAATTTAAACACATTTTTCCGAGAGTCGAAATACAATGTAGAAGGTATTAAATATTGGAGTTGAAGCTTTGCTGGAGAAATGCCTTGATTTAAAGTCTAAAAACAGCAGCTTTAAGATGATTCTGAAAATTCCGGGACTGATAGAGAATAATATATGTATACGGGGAGGCTGGGAAACCGGTCTTGCAAACCTAATGCTCTCAATGGCCGGAAACAGCAATACCGTTATTGATATCGGAGCTAATATCGGGTATCACACCCTATACCTTGCAAGCAGTGCCGGTGATGTCCGGTGTATCGGCTTTGAGCCCAATCCCGGTATTTATGAAGAGTTTAAACGCAATATTGGGATTAACGGTTTTGCAAATGTAACTGCCTATCCTTACGCGGTAGGTGACAAATGCGGGGTTACCGAGTTTTACGCAACGAATGAAACCGCAGTCAACAGAGGTCTGTCAGCAATCAATTGCCCGGGGAATGGCAGCGGCTATTCTAAAATTACAGTCAAGCTCATCACATTGGACAGCTTCCTGGATGATGCCGCCAAAGAAAACACCCGCGTGCTGAAGATTGACGCACAGGGATACGAATATCAGGTTATAAGCGGTGCGCTTGACCTGATCAAGAAATCGCAGCCTGTAATTTTCATGGAATATCATGAAGAGTCCGAGAAAACCCCTCGGGAGATTTTCGACCTGATTCCTGATTATCGTATATTCACTGTTGATGCATGGTCCGGGGAAGTTAAAGAGTATGAAAAGTCAGATAACAAATGCTGTACAGATTTTCTCTGCGTGCCGCCGAGGGTAGATTTCCTGGGCTGATTCAAATATCCCCAAAGCTAAAAGTGCAGAAGTCTTTTCACTGTGCCCTAGCCGTCTTTGTATTATGACAGTAAACTCACAGGATTGACATTGTGCGAATCGTGGTTCAGATTATTTTATCTTGAGAACAAGTATGTCGCAAAATCCCGTTGAATATAATCCTTAAAATTCATTTTTCTTTTTACGGGGAATTGGTCCAATTCTGCCTCATTCCAGATACTCCTGTGCCTTTCAAACTCATTGCCGTATTTATCGTTCTGAGGCCACTGATCTCCCAAGGGAACATTTAACAGTACAAACCTTGATATATCCAGGCAGCGATGCAGGAAATCAATGCCTCTGTCCTTATCGAAGTGTTCCAGAACATCCCCTATAATAATCAGGTCATAATTCCGTTGAGAACTTTTTACCAACTCATAGGCATCTGCTACATGAATTTGATTATAGAAGTATTTGTGGTAATCATCTATGTTCCGGGCGAAGATTTCAACTCCTTCAATGTTCAAGATCCATTCCTCCCTGAAAACCCTGCCGTCCCACAGTTCCAGGAATTCCCTGCACAACATCCCCCATCTGCCGAAACCTACCCCGATGTCAAGAATGGACTTTGGCTTAATTTCTCTTAAAATATCTATGCAATATGATATGTTCTGCCAATTTGATGTACCCATAGCTACCCCTTTCCCAATTACATCCAGCTAGCTGCCCAATGATGAGCCGCGTAGGCATTTGGAAACACTTCGCCTTTCCTGTGTTTTTCTTCGTAGGGATAAGGAAAAAAGTGCTCCTGTTTTAAAACAGTAACGTTGCAGAACTCCTTCAGCAACCTTGTGTAATAGTGCGGACCTGCATGGAAATTAACAGTCAGGTGGCTGTTTTGGCGTATGGACTCCGGGATGCCTTTGACTATCCTTTCAAAAAACGGATTTCCGGCGCACCCTCCGATAAATGAATTTGTAACAAAGCTGGGGGTTTCCGAGGTCACAAAAGCTTCAACCCCTTCCAATAAGGGTTCAATATTCTTGAAGCACTCAAAATCGCAGTCCACATAAATACCTCCCAGCTTGTAAACAAGTTCCGGGCGAGCAATATCGGCCTTACCCACAACAGATGTACAGTTATCGTAGCACTCCTGATTAATGAGCGGTATTATATTTTTTTCATTCCAGGTTATAATTTCCCAATCGGGGTGGTGTTTGATCCATGTTTCCCCGTACCTTTCGAACTCATCCGGCATCTTCTTTTCCCCCAGCCAGATTCTGTGAAACACCTTCGGAATTATAAGATCACCCATACATCCACCTCATATCTATACCCTTTTGAATCCTGACAAACACCGGTCAAAATAATCTTTAAAAGCTGCTGCTTTAATCGACCAGTCCCAGTCCTTTATCTGCATCAGGTTTTCATGTGAGAGCTCCGTAAGAAGGTGCGGATTTTCCAACAGCCGTATAATAGCTTCCTTCAAGCATTCTATTGACCTTTCCTTCAGAATGAATTCCTTTTGCTTCTCCCCGAAAACCTGGGGCACAACCCCTACATCCGTTGAAATAACAGGCACTCCGCAGGCCATAGCCTCCATCACGGGATTCGGCGTCCCTTCAATTTTGGATGTACATACATACAGATCAATTTTGGAATAGTACTCCGGCATTTGGTCGTGAGGAATCATCCCTTCGCTCCGGTCGGCAAAATGAAAATCCACCGGCCGGCCCTCATCTTGCAGCTGCTTCAATGCGGGCTTCAAAACCGTATTTACGCCCTTGAAGTCCTCTATAAAGGAGCACCACTTGCTGTTTCCACTCCACCCTACAATAAGCTTCCTTCCGGCAAGCTTATTAAGACGTTCCGTATTGCGGGGAGAAAAAAGTGCCGTGTCGACCCCATCTTCAAGTACAGCCATCGGTTTCGGACAAAAGTTTTTGCCGCAGTAAATATCATACAGCTTCTTAGAACAAACATAATAGTTTGCAGCTATGCTGAAAATCTTTTGATTAATATCAAGTGATTGGTCATCCAGATACAGGTGGTCGTTAACCGAAATGGAAAAAGGCTTGTTATCAATTATCTGCCTTCTGAACTCATTAAAAGTGATCCCAATGTCTCTATAGTAATTCATTGCATTCGGGGAAAAGACAGACAATAGGTCTCCTCTCCAGAAAAAATGCACAAGATCGCAATCCCTTACCATATAAAGCAGCTTAATAATGTCATTGACTGTTGACATGGGAATTATTCTGAACTCATAATATCTGCTCAAATGTTTATTCAACTGCCCCGCAATGTTAGCAAGGGCCCAGTTCTCAATGTCAGGAATTAATGCGATTAAAGGACGGGCTTTTTTATTTATTTCAATCAATTTAGTTACCCCTTTATTTAAGGACTATATCAGTTCCGCTTCAAAGTTCAATTGAACATACTTTTAATACATTTCATTCTATGCTTGCAGGCTTTATTGGGTGATTGTCAGATTTTTACCGGAATCGAAAACCTTTTTATCAAGTCCTTCATGCCGCCTTTTCCCTGCTCGCACTTTTCCTCAATAACAGGCCAATACCTTTTCATTCCTTCATCGCAGCCATTTATAACAAAGTCCCCAGATACATTGTAAAATCCCTTCATCCACTGCAGCAGTGAACTGTTTGTATTGTAATGGTTAAACCGCAGGTCATTCATACCCATCAAGATTCTTATTCCGTTGTGTGTTGGAATGGTATGGATATCACATTCCCTTGCCCGCATTGCAGCCAGATCTATGTTCTCCGTTCTTAGAATGTGTTTCGGAGCCCATTTGTCTGTATTGATCCCATCAATGCATTCCTCTATTTGAATCACATATTTATCGAGGTTCAAGAAACGGTCTCCAAACTTCTTCTGCAGAATACGAATATCAGCAACATTGTTTCTTTCGCATTCCCCCAATATATGCAGAAGGTTTCTTCCGTTAGCACTGAAAAGGAATTCATCAATATCAGTTAAACATGTCCATTCAACATCGTTTCCGTACTTTTTCGCATAGTCCAATACAGCTTCAGCCTGATTATACACGATATTTCCCCGGGCATCCCTCGGAGTCCACCTTACATAGGTAATCCTGCCGGGAAATTCCCCCCGTAGCTCTTCAAAAATTCCTGTAATATCCTCGTCACTCATTCCCTCCGTCAGCTTGACAAACGGAATACCATATTTATTTTCTGTTGAACTGCTCCCCTGGAAGCCTATTGAGCCTGTATTGTCGTAAAGATAGAAATGCTCCACACCGATTTCAATATGATATGCGAGCCATTCCTTCAAAAACAGGATATTCTCCCTCAAAATAAAAACGCTTTGTATTGCAAGCTTGTATCTTTTATTCTCCGCTGCGGCATTAGTTCTGAGAGACATTGCTCCATATCTCCTCTCATTTTATAATGGGGTCTCATATATTCTATTTTTATTTGTGAAATTGTGTAACCCTTTAAATATTGTGTTCCCGATTACTTATATGTTTGTGTAACAATGCAAATCCCGTAACCATACTCTGATTATAGGGTCATGTGCCCGGCAAAGCCTTACAAGCTTTAACCGGCACTCAATTATGGAAGAGGAGCTTTGTACATGAGCATTTTGGTTACCGGGGGAGCCGGATTCATTGGCAGTCACCTTTGTGAAAGGCTTGCAGGCGAAGGCCTGTCAGTAGTATGCGCAGATGACCTGAGTCTTGGCAGGACTGAAAACATTGAGTCCTTAACGGATACGCCCAATTTTAAATTCATAAAGCTTGATATAACAGATGCAGAGGCTCTAAATGAATTATTTGAAAGCCATGCTTTTAATACCGTCTTTCATTTGGCTGCCAATTCGGATATACGGAAAAGTGCTGTATATCCGCAGATTGATTATAAAAACACCTTCCTTACAACTTACACCCTACTTGAGTGTATGCGGGTGCATCAGGTAAGAAGGCTGGTTTTTTCCTCCACCTCCGCAATCTATGGCGACAAACCCGGAATCAATATCAGCGAAAGCACCGGCGACCTCTTTCCAATATCCTATTATGGGGGCGCAAAGCTTGCTTCCGAGGCATTTATATCCTCCTACTCCTACATGAATGACATTCAGGCATACATTTTCAGGTTTCCGAATGTAATAGGCGAAAGATGCACACATGGGGTTATATATGATTTCATTAACAAACTGCGTTCCAATCCTCAAAGGCTTGAAATACTTGGGGACGGCAGCCAGCGGAAGCCTTACATTTACATAAGCGATCTGGCAGATGCCATAATGCATGTCTACAGCCTTTGCAGCGGCCGGATGAACTGCTATAACATCAGTGTTGAAGGGCAGACAAGCGTCCAATTTATTGCGGATGCAGTCTGCCGGGAAATGGGGCTCAGCAATGTAAAATATGAATTTACAGGCGGAAATACGGGTTGGAAAGGCGACGTTCCCTCCTTCAGGTATGACACTTCAAAAATCTATGAACTTGGATGGACACCGCACCTTACTTCCGATGAAGCTGTAGAAGCAGCCGTAAGGAGGGTTCTGGGGAAATGAAGGCAGTAATACTTGCGGGCGGAAAAGGCTCAAGACTTAAGGAGCATACTGCCGAGATTCCCAAACCGCTCATCCGGATTGAGGGAAAGCCGGTTCTCCAATATCAGATAGAATCACTTGCAAAATCAGGTATCAGGGATATCCTCCTGAGCATCGGGTATCTTGGTGACAGGATAATTGAGTATTTCGGCGACGGCAGCAGCTTTGGGGTTAATATAAATTACCTTGAAGAAGCTTCCCCTCTCGGAACAGGAGGAGTGATCCACCTTCTGAAAGAAAAGCTGGATGAAGACTTTATTTTCCTATATGGGGATATCGTTTTAAACGTTGACTGGCAGAAAATTAAGGATTTTCATTACATAAACAAAGGAATTGCCACAGCCCTTATTCATCCAAATGACCATCCCTTTGACAGTGATCTTGTAATTATGGATCAGGGTTGTAGAATTTCCGGCATAAGCTATAAGAATTCTCCACGGCAGTACTATTCAAATCTTGTCAACGCAGGCATCTACCTGCTGTCAAGTAAAATACTCAGTTATTCCGTCTGCGGAAAGGCAGATTTTGAAAAGGACATACTTTCAAGAGTTCTGTCGGAAGGCAGGCCGGTATACGGTTACAGAACCCCGGAGTATGTAAAGGACATGGGAACCGAGACAAGACTTGCAAGGATTAGAGAGGATATCAGGAATGGCCTCCCGGAAAAGAAAGCCCTGTACAATAAACAAAAATGCGTTTTCCTTGACAGGGACGGGACTGTAAACAAGCTGACGGGACTACTGAGCAAACCTGACGAGCTTGAACTTGAAGCCGGTGCGGCAGAAGCGGTTAAGCTGATCAATTCAAGCGGCTGCCTTTGTATAGTCATAACCAACCAGCCTGTGGTTGCCAGAAACCTATGTACTCTTGATGAACTCGGCAGCATTCACCAAAGGCTTGAAACACTGCTTGGCAATGAGGGTGCTTACCTGGATGACCTGTTTTTCTGTCCCCATCATCCCGACAGGGGCTACCCGGATGAAAACAGGGAATACAAAATAAAATGCTCCTGCCGGAAACCCGCCTCCGGATTGATCCTGGCAGCAGCCGAAAAGTATAACATAAGTCTTCCTGACTCTTTTTTTATCGGTGATACCACTGTAGATATTCAAACCGGTAAAAATGCAGGAATAAAAACAGTCCTGCTGGAAACCGGAGAAGCAGGTAAGGACGGAAAATTCAATGCAGAACCGGACTTAAAGGCAAAGAACCTGTACAGTGCGGTTAAAATGATTTTGGAGGAGTTAGAATGATCATTTCCAGGACACCATTCAGGATTAGCTTCGCAGGCGGCGGCACCGACCTCGGCGACTTCTATAGGAACAACACCTTCGGTTCCGTGGTCAGTACTGCCATAGACAAATATATTTATATCACCGTCAGCAAAAGGTTTGATCCATCTATCAGACTGAGCTATACAAGGACTGAGATCGTTGATTGTGCAGAAAAAATCCGCCATCCCATTGTGCGCAGTGCTCTTAAGCTGACAGGTATAAGCACAGGAATCGAAATAACCTCAATAGCCGACATACCTGCCTCTACAGGCCTTGGTTCCTCCAGTTCCTTTGCCGTCGGACTTCTGAATGCACTTTACGCCTACAAGGGTGTCTACCGCAGTGCAAGTCAGCTGGCAGAGGAAGCGTGCAGTATTGAAATCGATATTTTAAAGGAGCCCATAGGCAAGCAGGATCAGTATGCAGCAGCTTACGGAGGTATCAACTGCATTACCTTCCACTCAGATGAGAGTGTATTTGTCGAGCCTCTGATTTGTTCACGTGAATTGAAGGAGGAATTGAACCGCAATCTCATCATGTTTTATACAGGCATTACAAGGAGCACAGGGAGCATTCTTGATGAACAGAAGAAAAACACCTCTGCAAACGCCTCAGCGCTGATCTCTATTCGTAATACGGCTTCTGAGTTTAAAGAAGTCATTTTAAACTGTAAAAACCTGAATTATATAGGCGATATGCTTGACAGGAGCTGGAAGGTTAAAAAAGGACTTTCGGGCAGAATAACCAACTCCGAAATAGACAGCTGCTACGATCTGGCATTAAAAAACGGTGCCCTTGGAGGGAAAATTCTTGGGGCCGGCGGCGGCGGTTTCCTTTTGTTTTATTGCGAGAAATTCAATCAAGATAAGCTGATAGAAGCGCTCAAGCCCCTTCGTCACGTGCCTTTCAAATTCGAACCGCACGGATCGGCAATCATATTTGTAGACTGACAGTGTGTCAGCAAAGTTTGAAAAGGAATTAAGGGAATTATTATTCAGTATTGGGCAAATAATAAATTCGCATAAACTTTAATATTAGTGTTTTCCAGAATTACTAAAGTCAAAGGCATTTAAGGGGTATCTAATGAAAACATATAAAAATGCACACAGTGAAGCATGCTCAAAAAGTAAAACACTTTCAAATAAAAATATACAGAGTGAATTGGAGGATACCATCACCAAAATTAAGAATATATTTGGTAATCCCAGTGACCTTTCGGTTAATTTATCGGAACTGCCTAACTGTAATCTAAAGTATGCAAGTATATATATTGAGAATCTTGTTGATAAAGAAACAAAAAACAGCTTATCGTGTGAAATATCTGAAAATGTCAGTGTGACAAATAAATTGAGTACTCCAAAGGATTGTTTTACCGCTTATTCCAACATTCTTGCAGGTTTTAGAAAATCAGAGGAAGGCAGTGAATTAAATAATTTATGCGAAGACTTACTATCCGGAAAAACTATATTTCTTGTTGACGGATATGACAGATACTTATCTATCAATACCTTTACCCAGCTGGGCAGAACTGTGGAAGAGCCCTCTAATCAAAGTGTAATAAGGGGGCCAAGGGAAGCTTTTACTGAAAAAACAGATGAAAATATTGCACTTGTGAGAAAAAGAATTAAAAGTACATCTCTGAGAGTTGAAAATCTCACTGTCGGAAGTATTACAAACACAAAGGTTACATTGATGTATATAGATATGGTTGCAAAAAACGATATTATTAAGGAAATAAAGAATCGGCTCAATAAAATTGAAATAGACAGTATTCTAGATAGCGGAAACATAGAAGAATTAATTAAGGATGACCGGTATTCGATTTTCCCTGAGTTTTTAAATTCGGAGAAGCCTGATTCGGTTGCTGCGGCATTATTGGAAGGACGAGTTGCAATTTTAGTGGACGGAACCGCTTATGTTTTGACGGCTCCTGCATTATTTGTTGAGTTCCTTCAAGCCAGCGAAGACTATTATCATCACTTTATAATTTCCACCGTTATCCGTTTAGTAAGATATCTTGCTTTTTCTCTTACGATATTTGTCCCGGCGCTATATATTTCCTTAGTTTCATTTCAGCAGGAAATGATACCTACCCCCTTGCTGATCAGTATTGCTGCCCAGCGTGAAGGTGTGCCCTTCCCTGCTTTAGGGGAAGCACTTATGATGGAAATTACATTTGAAATCTTAAGAGAAGCCGGTGTAAGAATGCCAAGAGTTGTCGGCCCGGCTATTTCAATCGTTGGTGCTTTGGTCTTAGGTCAGGCTGCTGTCGAAGCCGGTATTATATCTGCTGTTATGGTAATAATTGTTTCGATTACTGCTATCTCAAGCTTTGCCATACCTAATTATTCTATGTCCAATGCTGCAAGGATAACAAGATTTGCTTTAATGCTGTTGGCAGGTATGTTTGGATTGTATGGTGTTTTCATGGGCTTTATCGTATTAATTCTTCATGTGTGTAAATGTAAATCCATAGGTGTACCTTATATGACACCTATTGCTCCTAAAACAAAATACGGACTAAAAGATACTCTCATACGGTACCCTATATGGAAAAACCAATACAGACCTGCCGGAATCAGCGGAAGTACTTCTCCGAGAACAAATACGGATAATCCCGTAAACGCTAAACAAAAAGAAAAACCGGAATTCAGGTGACACATGAAATTACAAAGAGTATTATTGTTGTTTATCATACTTATAAGTCTGCTTTTGAACGGCTGCACAGCCGGACGTGAAATCAATACACTTGGAATTGTTATTTCTGTAGGGATTGACAAATCTGCATCAGGGTATATGGTAACTTATCAGGTATTAAATCCCAGAGCAATTGCAGCAACAAAGCCCACCAATGAAGCACCTATTTTTAGTTATACGGAAACCGGAAAAGACTTATTTGAGATAAAAAGGAAAATGACAGAAGAGTCTCCCAGAAAAATGTATCATTCACACTTAAGAACAGTTGTTTTAAGTGAAGAGGTTGCGAAAGAAGGAATAAAAGGTATTCTGGATTTTTTTACCCGTGGGCATGAATATCGTACCGACTTTTATTTTCTTATCGCAAGAGATACTACAGCAAAAAATATTTTAAACACCATCTCACCTTTGGAGTCAGTATCCGGACTTGAATTGTTCCACTCCCTTGAAACCTCTGAAAGAGCATGGGCACCGACAAAAACTATTAAAGTCTATGAATTGGTTAATGCTCTTAACTCAAAAGGAAATAACCCCGTACTGACGGGTGTGGCATCTCATGAGGCTGATGGCAGTAGCAATTCTCTTGATGCCCTAAAGCAAAGCGATCCCCCTAAAATAAAGCTGGCAGGTTTAGGGGCATTTAAAAAGGATAAGCTTGCAGGCTGGCTTACAGAAGATGAAAGTAAAGGATATAGTTACATTACCGGTAATGTAAAAAGTACAGCCGGATATATACTGTACCATCAAAATAGGATAACCTTCGAAGTAACTAAATCGGATTCGAAGGTAAAAGCTTATATACTAAACGGTAAGCCGGCTATAAATGTTAAACTCAATCTGGAAACCGATATTTCCGCCTCTACCGGCAGCATAGACCTGACAAACGAGGCTACTATTGATAAGCTGCGCATTTTGATAGCGGAAAGAATAAAAAATTTATGTTATGGTGCATTAAACCGTACAAAAAACGATTTGGGTACAGATATTTTTGGCTTTGGTGAGGAAATACATAAAAAGTACCCTAAACTCTGGAAGAACTTAAGTGAGGATTGGAACAATGAATTTGTCAAGCTGCCGGTAAACATTAATGTAAAAGCTGATATTAATGGTTTAGGTGAAAATACCAGATCCGTTGTTCTTTCGGAAGGGAATAATTAACATGACAGTTGTTATTATTTTATCAGTATTAGCCTTTAGTGCAATATTATGCTTTGTGGAAATACCTAAAATGCTTAGGAATAAATATTATAACGATCTTTGGTGCTTTTCAGTATTACTCATTTTGGGTGTAATTCTAGCCATCCTAAAGGCTCTTAAATTTCCCTTATCTACTCCCTCCGATTGGATAGCGTATGTATTCTCACCTATATCGGAATTACTTAAGGATGCTCTCAAATAAACGAAAGGAAAGCTTTGAATGAATAAAATCAAAATATCAAACCGTCAATTTACAATTTTTTTATCAGGATTTATGTTCGGTTCTGCGCCGCTCCTTATCGCTAGCAGCCCTGCAGAGCTGGCAGGTCCGGACGCTTGGCTATCCGTTGTTTTTGCAGCTGCAGCAGGGCTGCTGGTTATTTGGGTGAATAGTTATCTCGGAGGAAGGCATCCGGATAAAACATTTGTAGAAATTATTCAATTGCTTCTTGGCAAATGGGTAGGGAGCGTTATATCTGTTTGTTTTATCTTCTTTTCACTGGTAATAGCAACGCAGGTTGTATGGTATATAGGTGATTTTTTCACAGCAGTGTATGTTCCGGAAATGTCAAGCTACCAAATTAATATTTTATTTGTAATCGTGCTGGCAGTTGCACTTTTATATGGTTTGGAAGCTATGTTCAGGGCTACCGAAATATTCTTTATTCTCACTTTCCCCCTCTACATCATCGCTATGCTGATGCTTACCCCCAAAATTAAACCCGATAATTTACTGCCGATGCTTGAAAACGGCATAATCCCTGTAGTTAAGGGTTCAGTTCCATTGATGGGTTTTACTGTTTTACCGCTCATATATTTAAACATGGTTTTCCCGGTTAATATGGGAAACTTGAAAGAAGCAAAAAAGTCCATGCTGAAAGGTTATTTTCTGGGAATAATAACGGTATTCATAGGAATAATAATGTGTATTCTGGTTTTAGGAAGTAATCTTACAGCAAACTTGCGGTACCCGCTTTTTACATTAACAAGGGAAATCAATATAGGTACTATATTTACAAGGCTTGAACCTTTAATTGTATTTGTCTGGCTAGTCACCGGTTTTATTGCAGCCTATTTGTACTTATATGCTGCCGTTGTCGGGTTATCACAATTATTTAAGCTTAAAGAGCATAAAAAAATTATTCTGCCATTGCTTTTACTTGTGACTGTCTATTCAGGTTCTATCTATAAAAATGTTCCATATGAGATTTCTTGGGATTCATATGTCTGGCCCCCCAGCATTTTTACTTTTGGTTTCATCTTACCTGTTGTGCTTTTAATTACTTCCTTAATTAAAAACAGAAGGGCAAAGCATAGGGCACCGAAGGTGCGGGTGTAAACAGAGGTCTTTTTTATTATACCTGTACATACACAAACGCCGGTGCAATGTCATATAATAGGCCAGAAGAAAATTATGCCGGGCGTGAATTCTAATTTGCCGAAAGTAAGCGTCATCCTCCCTGTTTATAATAGTGAAAAGTTCCTTAAAGATACGCTGGAAAGCATAATCTCCCAGTCCTTCTCGGATTTTGAGGTGCTTGCCGTCTTTGACAACGGGACAACCGACAGTTCTCCTGCGATATTGAAGGAATATGCCCTTAATGACTCCAGGATAAGGCTTCTTGACGCAGGCGGAAGCAGGGGTCTGGTTAAAGGCCTGAATTTTGCGGTAAGGGCGTCGGAAGGCGAATATCTGGCTAGAATTGACGCAGACGACATCTGCATGGAAGACAGGCTTCAAAAACAGGCGGACTATCTTGACGATCATTCTGACATTGCCATTCTGGCCGGCTGTGTTGATATTTTCGGGGATATAAGTTCTGCAAGAAAATATGCTCTGGAGGATATTCTTAACAAAACGTTTGACGACAGTACGCTCATTCCTCTTCTGCTCCGAATAAATTGCCTGCCCCACCCCACTATCATGTTAAGAAGGGACTGCGCTGTCTCTTTAAAGGGCTACAATGAGGATTTCAAGGAGGCCGAAGACCTTGAATTGTGGCTGAGGGCCCTTGCAAAAGGGTACAAAATAAGGAAGCTTGACGAAAAGCTAACCAGGCTCAGAATGCACAACAATTCAAAATCAGCTCTCAGCACCGATGATGCCTCTTTGTTAAGATACGTTATGAGGGCTAGAATCAATTTTATAAGACTGTTGTATAATGACAGTCCCCTCAGATATCTTATATGGGGAGCAAACAGCAGCGGGGCCCTTATATCAGAGGAGATCAGAAAGCTTAAGACAAATTTCATCTTTAAAGGCTTTATAGATTTAAATGCGCCGGAAAGCTTCGAAGGCACCAGTGTCTGCCCTTCGGAGTCATTGGATAAAGCAGAGTGTGATTACCTTTTCATTTCAAGGTCTTGTGCTTCAAGTACACTTTTGGAGGAATTAAGTAAAAAGAAATTCAGCTATATCAAAGATTATTTGATACTTTAGGAAGTGCGGAACAATGACAGATTTTATAGAAGACTATCTGCAAAGTCTCAAATCGGAAATAAGCAGGCTTGACAAGGGCTCAATACAGCAGGCTGCCGGCTTGCTTTTCAGTGCTTACCTGAGTAACCGTCAGGTTTTTATAATAGGAAACGGCGGCAGTGCTTCAACAGCGTCACACTTTGCCTGTGATCTCTCTAAAGGTACTATAGTCGAAGGGAAATGCAGGATCAGGGTGACCTGCCTTAATGACAATACTGCTATCTTAACGGCAATTTCAAATGATTTCGGCTATGAACATGTCTTTTCTGAACAACTAAAGAACCTTGCCGGCAATGGCGATGTTCTGGTAGCAATATCAGCATCGGGTAATTCGGCCAATATAATAAACGGTATAAGGCTTGCACAGGACAAAGGTGTGAAAGTCATCGGCTTTACAGGGTTTGACGGCGGCATGCTGAAGCAGCTCTCCGATCTTTGTGTTCATGTCGGGAGTTATAATTACGGGCAGGTAGAGGATATCCACCTGTTTTTATGTCATGTGATAAGCCAGAACCTCAGACAGAAAATTTTGGAAGCATAACGGGGGAAGATAAATGCCGTTAGTCAGTGTTGTAATGCCTGTGTACAATAATGAGAAATATGTTGGTGAAGCGGTAGAAAGCATACTGAACCAAACCTTTAAGGATTTTGAATTTATTATAGTCAATGATGGCTCTACTGATAATACCCTTAATGCAATAGAAGGCTTTAATGACAAAAGGATCAGAATAATAAGCTTCCCTTCCAACAGCGGGATTGTAGATGCCCTGAACGAAGGTGTTAAGGTATCGGCAGGCAAATATATTGCAAGACAGGATTCAGACGATATAAGCCTTCCTGAAAGGCTTGAAAAGCAGATTAGAGCATTTGAAGCGGCTCAAGGCCTTGTTCTCGTTGCCACACAGATAAGAGTGGTTTCGGATATACCTGCTTTCGATACTCAATCTCTTGAAGATTATTTCTCGCGAGTCACTACAAGGGAAGGAATTCGGAACGAATTCACAAATTGCAGCAACCCCATCTGTCACCCGACCGTCATGTTCAGAAAGGATACTTTTGATAAGTTGGGCGGCTACCGAAAAGAGTATGAATTCGCTGAAGACATGGATTTATGGTTCCGTATGATAAAGGCGGGAGACATGGAAAAGGTGCCGGAAAAGCTTGTTGTATACCGTCGTCACCCCGGTGCGGTATGCATAGCAAGGTCCGAAAAGACATCCCGAAGCTATGACCATGTTCAAAGCTGGATAAAGGGCCAATAAACTATCTTCCGGCAAGACATCTGTCAAAAAATGCCTTAAAGCTCCCGGCTCTTTTGGACCAATCCCATTTACGTGCCTGTTCAAGGTTCTCCAAAGACAGCACCTTCAGCAGTCCGGGTTCCTGCAGAATCCTCAGAACAGCCTCCCTAAGGCATTCCTTGGTGCGTTCCTTCAATATAAATTCTTTCTGTTTTTCACCAAAGACCTGAGGTACAATCCCCACATCAGTTGAAATTACAGGCACCCCGCAGGCCATGGCCTCCAATACAGGATTAGGCGTCCCCTCAACCTTTGATGTACATACATAAACGTCAATCTGTGAATAGTATTCGGGCATTTTTTCGTGGGGTATCATGCCCTCATTACGATCAGCAAATTTATATTCAACGGGATACCCCTCATCCGCCAATTCCTTCAAAACAGGCTTCAAAATTGTGTTTACACCCTTAAAATCCTCAATCCCGTCATTCCACTTACTATTCCCCGACCAGCCTACAACCAGCTTCCTTTCACCGGGGTTTTCAAACCTTCCTGTGTTTACAGGTAAAAAAAGCGTTGTATCCACCCCGTCTTCAATAACCGCTGCAGGCCTTTTGATGAAATCCTTTTCACAATAAATTCTGTTCAGCTTTTCGGAAGACACATAATAATTTGTTACAGTTGCAAACACCAGTCTGTTATGGTTCAAATATTGGCCTTCCAGATACAAATGATCGTATACAGCTGTCGAAAAGCGCATCCTGTCAATAACATTTTTCCTGAAATCATTATAGTCAACACCGAGGAACTGCAAATACTCAGCTGTCCTTTGAAGATACAGGGATAAAACATCCATCCTCCAGAAGAAATGTACCAGATCGCAATCCCTGGCCAGATACAAAACCTTTACAATATTGCCTATAACCAGTGCAGGAATTATTTCAAAATCATAGTAGGCACTCAGATTTTTTTTCACCTGTTTTGCAATATTGGCAAAAGCCCAATTATCCAAGTCGGTTATAAGTCCTATCTTTGGACGTTTATTGCAGAAGGCTTTTACCTGCTCGTTTGTAAACTCGTTTTCCAAGGCATACTTTTTCATTCCCATTCTCCTAATAATGCTTTTCACTTATAAGCTTCAGTATTTCACTCCGGCAGCCCTCAGCTTCCCTGTATCGATCCAGAAGCCTGCAGTTTTGATCATAAAACTCTTTGAGGATTGGAGCGGGCTGATGCCAGAGGTGCCAGATGTCGCCCTTGATTCTGCAGTATTGCCCGCATACGGCGTTCAGCGATATTCTCATTGCGTCGTCCTCTCCGCCCCACCCCTCAAACCTTTCGTCCATACCGCGTATATTTTCAAAGCTTTCCCGTGTGACAATATTCATAAGAGGCCCGGCAAAGGGCATAATAAATTCGGCATCCGTGTCCTGCACAACGGGTTCTTCGGGAATTCCGTCCTTTATCAGTCTTTCCGTGGCAGACCTGTTCAGCTTCAGTCCCCTTGTAAAAGGCACAGCCCATGGGTACAAACCCGACACATATATGATTTTCGGTATCAGAGACTTTGGGAACACAACATCGGCATCGGTAATCAGGAATATATCCCCCGAAGCTTTTTGGGCGGCATTGTTTATAGCCCTTGCCCTGTTATACAGGGGGCTGTCATCGAGTCCCAGACATATCTCAAGCTCAGGCATCAGCATTTCATACCTCTGCCTGACAATTGACCAGAGCAGCTCTCTGTGGCTATCATTCTGCGTCTTGTAGGGAATCAATACAGAGATTCTCCTGTCTGCTTGTTCCATTATTTCACCCGTAAGTAAAAGACTACAGTTATATAATATGAATGGTAGGTGCATTTGTGATTGTCTCTTTTTCAGCATTCCCCATACACGCCCATAAATGGTATAATTAACAAAGTCCATTACTGTTAACATGATTTTAATGCAAGCGGGAGGATAACCAAGTGAAATATAACCCCAACATACATCACAGACGATCAATTCGTTTGAAAGGATATGATTATTCTAAAGAAGGTATATATTTTATAACAATTTGCACACAAAACAGAGAAGCACTATTCGGAGAAATTATTGATAATAAGATGGTTTTGAATGCAGCAGGTACTATGATAGAAAAAATATTTATTTCATTATCCGATGAATTCCCTCAAATAATGTTAAACCATTATATAATAATATCGAACCATTTTCATGCCATTATATCGATTATTCCATAATACCCGCAAATTTTTTAGCCCCAAAGAAAACATCGTTGAAGAATGCCTTTGTTGCATCGGCACCAAGGGTATTTTTGAACACATTTGTAGAAACACCGCCGGAATCAACCAGTCTGTCTGTATAGTCCTGCGTAATTTGCCATTTTACCCTCATAGCGTTTTTTGAAAGAGGCTCAGATGAATGCTCCATTTCAATAAATAGTTTTAAATTTTCGTTAAAAATAGAAAATATAACATCATCCTGCGCGGCTGTAATTTTCTTTGCTGTACAAACTGTCTTCAGCGAATCATACCAGCATTCTTTCAGTTCCATATCGGGCAATTCAGAATATTTGTCTTTTATATTTTGGAACTTTTCCATATAAGCTTTGTATTGAGAGTCCTTTTCCTGTACCAAGTCATAATACTCAATCAAAAAACTACGTTTTTGCTGCATGTATATGTAGTCATTCGAAAAAAGAGGAAGATTTTTATAGTACGGTGTAAGAACAAAGGAAAGCATCTGCAAGGTAGGTGAATCTTTAGATTCCATGGTCAAAAGGTTTCCAACACCGGCAATCTCGTATTGTTTGACGTTATATGCTATATTTTGTATCTGAAAAGCTGAAAACTTTCCACAATCTACTTCTTTGAGATTATAATTTGAATTCAACATATCCATACCGATACTAATTTGATGTTCAATCGCTTTAGTATTAATAGAGAAAGCGTCGCTATTTACAATGCTTTTCATTGTTATTTCTCCTTAATGGTGTAATTTTTATAATATTCTTACAATAAAATTATATTATCAGGCGTCAAAAATTATTTCCAATTATGTATATTGAACTCTTAATTTAAAAAAATTTCAATATACATAACCACCCCAAAAATTGGGTTATCCTGTATTAAGCTCGACAAATCTCAATTTTTGGGTATTTCTCACATAAAAGGACTAGACATTTTACTTTGTCATGTATTTACAGTTGTGTTATAATGCCATCTAATTACTAAATGTAGCATGGCAAAAGTATACAAATAATTTACTTATACGCCAATATTACTAACTTTTTTTGTAAAAGGGGGTATTCTATTTGAAAAATTTGATTGATTTGGTTGTTGTCGGTGCCGGTCCTGCGGGACTAATGACTGCAAAAACTGCTGCAGAGATGGGACTCAAGGTTGCACTTATTGAAAAAAACAATAGCTTTAAACAGCTGCGAAGGGCATGTTCCACTCAATTCATCATGGATGACGGGTATGAAAATGAATTCATCCAAATAAAAGATGGCAAGATACTTTTCCAAAAGAATAAATGTGAGGTCAAATATTCCGGTGATTTGGTCAATGTTACCAATAAATACTATTATTCTCCCAATGGAAAACGGATTCATTTTGCTCATCCGGACCGGGCACCGTTTGCTCTGAAGTTTGATAAGACTAAACTTGTTCAGGATTTGTGCAAAGAATGTGAAGACCTGGGCGTTGATTTGAGAATGGGAACTTTAGCATTTGAAGGAGCGGATATGGGAGACCATGTCAGAGTAGGTCTCAAAACCGGAGATAAATACTACTCGATAGAGGCCGGGAAAGTTGTAATTGCTGAGGGCGTTAATGCCAAACTAACCGGAGTTTTCGGCCTCAATCAAAACAGAAAGCTATTTGCTACAGCTCACGTTGTTAAATACATACTTGAAGGGGTAGAAGGCTATGAGCCCAATAGCTGGAACCTTTACTACGGAAAAGCATATCATTCCAATGCAGCCGTAATCGTGGGCCCTAGCTTATATGGAGATAAGACTGTAGAATTGACACTTTCAGGCAATGCCAACCTAAGGCCGGAAACAACTTTTGAAAACGTTACTAAAAACAGCCCAATTAAAAATAAATTTGCAAATGCCAGGATAATAGACAAACAGGGTTGCGCAGTTAAGGCCTTTACATCACTTAAGGTGCCGCATGCAGGCAATGTTATCTCTATAGGCGACAGTGCCGCTTTTGTTGAAGTTGAAGTTCAGGGAGCTTTAATGTGCGGATTCCGTGCTGCCAAGGCAGTATACGATGAGCTTCAAGGAAAAAACGGTTTTGAGCGGTATACAGCTTGGTGGAATGAATCTTTTGAGTTTAATTCCGATGAGTATCTTAAAGTTTCCCAGGGCTACGCACTTGTACCTACATATTCAGATGATGAACTTGACTACCTTTTTGCACTTGTGGAAGGTGAGGTGTTGGAGGGTACTTACAGCCAGTATAAAACTCCAAAACTTATCTGGGATTCCATTTTGTCAAACGCAGACCAAATTCAAAGTGAAAGACCCGATCTATTCAATAAGATAAGTAAAATGAATCAAATGACCTTGTCAGGTACATTTTAATAATTTTGATAAAAACGAAAAGCTCGATTAAAAGGGCTTTTCGATTAAGTTTTTTATGAAAAGGGGACGGTTACATATGAGGAATATTATTGATTTAGTTGTAGTCGGTGCAGGCCCTGCAGGGCTCATGGCTGCAAAAACAGCAGCAGAAGCGGGGCTTAAGGTAACCATTATTGAAAAAAGACGTGATATCAAGCAGGTACGAAGGGCCTGTTGTGCTCAATTTGTTATGGATGACGGTTATGAAAATGAGTTTCTCCGGATACAAGACGGCAAAGTACAGTTTACAAGAAATGGCTTCAATGTACCCTATACGGGACGTTTGGAAGATGTAATAAATAACTATCATTACTCTCCCAGCGGCCATAGAATCCATTTTGCTCATCCTGATGGCAGACCATTCGCAATCAAGTTCGATAAGGGACAGCTCCTTTGGGATTTGTGGAAGGATTGCGAGAAATCAGGGGTGGAATTGAGACCGGAAACCCTCGCATACGGAGGAGTGGACATGGGAGACTGTGTAAGGGTTGACCTTAAAAGCCACGGGAATTGTTCTTCTATTGAGGCAAGAAAGCTGGTAATTGCCGAGGGCGCCAATGCCAATTTAACCGGTGTATTTGGTCTAAATAACGGAAGGGCGCTGTTTGGTACACCGTTTGTATTAATATATTATATTGAAGGTACCCATGGTTTTAAACCCCACAGCTGGAACCAGTTCTATGGAAGAGCATATCACCCCGGCGCAGAGATAATTGTTGCTCCAAGTATTGAAGAAAACATTGTTGAATTGAGTGTGGTTGGCAATAAGAAGATGCTGCCGGAAACTTTTTTTGAAAATATCACTAAAAACAGTCCGTTGAGGGAACATTTTGCCGATTCCCGGGTGGTAGACAAGACGGGATGTGCTCTCAGGTCTTACGCATCACTGAATAAGCCATACTCAGGCAACGTAATTGCAATCGGTGATAGTGCCGCTCATGTTGAGGTTATTGTTCAGGGTGCTTTAATGTGCGGCTACCATGCAGCTAATGCGGTTAAAAATGAACTTGATGGGAAAAATGGCTTCGAAGAGTATACTAACTGGTGGAATGAGGCGTTTGATTTCAATCGCACTGAGTTCTCGGAATTTATTAGCTTATACGGCAGCTTGGCCATGATGCCGAAGTACTCTGATGAAGAGATTGACTATCTGTTTTCTTTACTTGAAGGCAAAGTCTTAGACGGTAATTTCAGCCAATTTGAAGTTCCCAAAAAAGTTTGGCGCAATATTTTATCATATAAGGCTAAAATTCAAAGTGAAAAACCACTTTTATTTGAAAAAATAAAGAAAATTGATGAATTAAACCTTGAGGGCAAACTTTAAGATTACTTTATTTATGAGTGTGTCTGGGAGAGCTCAAACACAAAAAAAGCCCGCCTAAGGTATTTCCTTAAGCAGGCTCTTTGGTATTTGTCCCTTTTACGGATCATTTGTACATGACAGTTCACTGTGTCTGAAGGAGTTTGCCTCTCTGATTTCACTTGCTTTGATTGGAGCATTTGCTGCATTGCTTCTAGCCGCTACTGAAACAAAAACATCCGTTGTAACACCCGCAAATTGTATTTCAAATTCATCCGGAAGGTCAGTGCCAGGTTTTCCAACTACAACATGCTCTGAGCATTTCGGGGGAATATTGACAAAAGTGGCTTCGAATATAGAAAGCCTCGGACACGTTTCTATATTAAACAAAAAGGCGTCAACCTCAGGTAAAGTAGCTACGCTATCGTTCAGTACCTTTAAGACAAAGCTGTTAACTCCGTTATCAAGCAATACAGGCCCTGTAGTAAGTCTTCCGGAGGTACACCCTCCGCATATCTTTTCGGCTATCAAAGTTTCTATAACACTCACAATCGTTTCTATTACTGCAACATTCGTATCTATTACTGCAACCTGGGTTGCGATTTCTGACACGTTCGTATCTATAATTGCAACCTGCGTTGCGATTTCGCCAAACGGTATAGTAGGTATAATTGTAATTATTGTCTCTATTATTCCTACCACGGTAAGAATCTTACCGATGTTGGTATCTATGAAGCCTACCTGAGTTGCTACTTCCCCGATTGTAGTCTCGATTCCGGCTACTGCTGTATCTATTACTGCAACCTGGGTTGCGATTTCGGACACGTTCGTATCGATAATTGCAACCTGGGTCGCAATTTCGCCAAACGGTATAGTAGGTATAATTGTAATTATTGTCTCTATTATTCCTACCCCTGTAAGAATCTTACCGATGTTAGTGTCTATAAAACCTACTTGAGTTGCAACTTCCCCGATCGTAGTCTCTATTCCGGCTACTGCTGTATCTATTACTGCAACCTGTGTTGCTACTTCTCCAACAGCTGTCTCAATAATCTTTATTTCCTTCTTGATTTCCTTGAGTCCGAATTTCTTATTGATCAGGAGAAGAATTATTTCTATCAGCAGCTTCTCTTTTAAGTGATGCTTGCAGTGTTTATGCTTGTGCTCATGATGCCTGTGCTCGTCGTCATCCTCATCTTCGTCATCTTCATTAAGTTCCTCCGACAAGAGTTCCTGAAGGTTGAGAAGCTTATACAGATCCTGGTCTATCTCATCCTCCCGTATATCCGCACCGATATAATCTTTTAATTCTTCGAGTGTTCTCTTTAATTCTTCATTTATATCTTTTCCATTATCAATGCCAGACATAGTCTACCTCCTTTATATAAGTTGAAAATAATTTATGTACTCAATCGTCGCAAAAATCCCCAGAATCGTTGGATATTTTGCTTGCTTTCGTACTAATTATTTAATCAACTTATTCAGACAGAATTCTTTCTAAAAATATAGTATTCATGGTTAACATAAAACGTTACAAGTATGAAGGTTTTACCGGATCCTTTTGTAGGCTGAGGATTATTCAACCCATTTCACACTATAAACATTATCTACATAGAATAAAACATGCAACATAAGGAGGCACTTATGGATACTGAAAATCAGAAAAATTGGACAATATTATTCTATCTGAACGGAAACAACGAGCTTGCACCCGAAATGGCGGAGTCAAAAAAAAGGATCGACGAGGAGGGTTCAAATGAAAAGGTTAATGTCCTGGTTCAGTACAGCAGTGCTGAAAGACGTATTGTAGAAATCATCCGGCCGCAGTTTGATTTCAGTGGATATGCTGCGGAACCGGGCGGTGCATGCCGTTATCATGCCCGAGCCGCAGGTCCATTAACCCCCGAGAGCCTTGGAAATATCAACATGGCTGATCCGAAGCGATTATATGATTTTATCCGGTGGGGAATGGAGAATTATCCGGCAAAACATTATATACTTGTTTTGGGCGGACATGTATTTCAATATGTAGGACTGATGCCGGATTACTGCCAGGATAAGCCCTTTCTTATGGGTTATCCGGAAATGGTAAATGTATTGTCCCTGGTTCATAAAGACCTTGGAAGGAAAATTGACCTGCTGGTTTTGGACACCTGTTATGCCAACAGAATTGAGATGCTTTATGAACTCGGCAAGGAAAAAGAGCCTCCTGTAGAGAGGCTGATTACCTATATTTCCGGCGGGCCGATTGCAGGCTTGAATTATGGGAATTTATTGTCCATCGCTAAAGAGTATTCGAAAAGCTTTCCGAACAAAATGTCCTGTAAATTAGTAAGCAATCTCAATTACGACCTGATTGCCTATGAAATCAGCCATATAAAGCTGGATGTCATTAAAAAAATATATAGCGACCTTGCACTGTGCTACATGAACAACAGACCGGATACACCCTTTAGTCCGTCACAGCTTCTGACATGTTTCAACCATGAACTTCCCTGGCATCCTATATTGGAAAATCTGGCAGCAATAATGCCTTCACTCACTCTATGCTGCAACAACCCTTCAAACCGGTCCTTCGGCCATTTTTATGTGTCTGCTCAGAATATACCCGATCCTTACAAAATCAGCCTTTATAACAGACTATCCTTCGCACGGAATAACGGATGGACTGAACTGTTATGCAATACACCGGGGAACAGCCTGTATACAGGAACAGCTCCATATATCCTGCAGCCGTCAGAGCTCTATGCCCTTGCAGCTGTAATGAATCCCGGGCTTAATTCGGATAAAATCTTCAAGATCGTGCAAAACCTGATCAGTTACAAGGGATGGTCATGGTAGGAGCCTGCCTAGGCATAGACAGGCTTTACACTTTAAAATGCAAAAACTTTTACAGCATTTAAAAGCCTTTCTTTGTTGCGGAGTGCTGCCGAATCCTTGGGCATGTATTCAAGAGCCTTGTTGTTGTAGGTGATTGCCTCATTTATATCACCCTGCTTAAAATAGCATACAGCTGTCTCAAGGCTGGGTATGTATCCGCAGTACGCCTTTTCTGCTGTGCCCCAGATCGTTTCAGACTTTTTCAGGCTTATAGCCAGCTTGAACCAGGATATTGCCTTTATGAAATCCCCAATGCTTTTAAAGTAGTAACCCAGCCAGCAGCATATAACCGCTTTTGGAGCATCATGCTCAAAGCTCCTGAATAATGCTTTCAAGGCTCCTTTCATATCTCCCTTGTCAATACAACATTGCGAAAGGTTCATAGAAGCCGCAAGATAATCGGACAGCGGTTCTCCCCTTGTATCAAGAAACCTGTTATAATAAACGATCGCGTCCTCTGTCCTCTTGTTGTTATAAAGCTCCCGAGCCTTGTAAAATAGACTTTCACCATCATTTTCAAGCCTTGCTCTAATCGCCTGCATCCTGTTATGAGTAACCGCAATATCGGATTGAATAATCCTGCCGTCCACCTTCAAATATTCGTAGAATTGTCCTTGCCATCTGAAATTCATGTTATTTTTCAACAATCTCCCCCTGTGCATTGTGCAAAGAGAGTGCCTGTTGTCATCGGTACAAATATTATGCTTCATGATGACTGCAGCTATATCGGGACTTATCGTATCCTTCAGGTCCTTGAACTTTTCCCTGTCCTCCTCTTGCAGAACATCATCAGCATCCAGCCAGAGTATGTAATCCATTGAAGCCTTTGAAAAGGAATAATTTCTTGCGGCCGAAAAATCACCGTTCCATTTATAGTCGTATACTAAGGCATTATGCTTCAAGGCAGCTTCTTTTGTCCTATCCTCCGAACCTGCATCAACTATAATGATTTCATCAGCTATACCCTTAATTGTCCCCAGACACCTTTCCAACGCCTTTTCCTCATTTTTTACAATCATGCACAAGCTAATTGAAGCCGTACCGTCACCCCCTTTTAAAGATTCCTAGACGCAGCTTGAATACCCTTGAAGAAGTCCACGGAAGAATTCATTATTCTGTTCTATGCCGGGATCATCCGGTTTGTATTGTGCAGCCATTTCGTTATAACTTATTGCCTCGGAAATGCTGCCTGTTTTATAATAACAGTGACAGAGCTCTACGCAGGGAATATAACCCCAGTAATCGTTAATGACATAATCCATATAGGGTTGGGGTTTCTCTAGTGCAATAGCCGTCTCATACCAGGAAATAGCTTTTCGGTAATCATTCATCTCCCGGTAGTAAGCTCCAAGGTAGCAGCAGATTTCAGCCCTTGGAAGATCGTAGGCAAAGGCTTCTATAAGTGTTTGCGGTATATCCTCTTTTTCTTTTTTCAGCATGTAATACCTGCATATATCCAGGCAAGCCTCCATAGAATACGGCGCCTGGTTTTTATCAGAGTTCAGAAGCATTTTGTAATACTTTATTCCTTCCTCATATTTTCCGGCTTCAAAAAGCTCTTTCCCCATATAAAACATGTTTCTGGAATCAAGCTCTTCGACCCCATCTTTTATAGCCTTTTCAAGAATTTTAAGGTTCCGTCCTGCAGTGCTTTTCACTTTTTTGTGTGTGATTGTGACATCACTGAAGATGACCTCTCCATTAATAGGTATACATTCATGTACGACCCCTTTCCAAAAAGGCCTGCTGCTCCTTTTAAGCAGCCGTTCCCTATAAATCCGGACATCACCCAGTCTGTCGGTTCCTACACAATACTTCATCATTACAATATCAGCACAAAGAGCTGTCATCTGCCTCAGCTTCAGGAAGCTCTCCCTGTCCTCCTCCAGAATTACGTCATCGGCATCCAGCCATAAAATGTAATCCATTGAAGCCTTTGAAAAGGAAAAGTTCCTTGCTGCGGCAAAATCATCCTTCCATTCAAAGTCATACACCTTGGAGCCGTAATCCCGGGCAATCCTCTTGGTTTCATCAGTTGACCCGGTATCAACGACAATGATTTCATCAACGATATTTTTAACGGATTCAAGGCATCTCCCCAAAACAGCTTCTTCATCCTTTACTATCATACAAAGGCTTATCGCAACCATTTACCCCATCCTGATTCTTATTAATTCAATATATTTTATGAGAAAGGAATTTATTTGTGACTAGTTATTTATACCAGGCCCTCTATTAAAAGGCAAACCACCATGCAATTATATCGTAGGGGCGGATTCCATATCCGCCCAAAATGACATTCAAACAAGGGCAGATATGGAATCTGCCCCTACAATGACCCTGGAAAACATTCTTTAATCATTTAAACGGCAGACAACAATTAAATATACAAATGGTGAACAAAAATCGCCACTCATGCGACGTGAAAAAAAGCAAGCCTGCCTAAGGTATTCTTAAGCAGGCTCTTTGGTATCTGTCCCTGTTACGGATCGAGCGGCGGTTCCTGTTGTGGCAGGAAGTCGGCGCTTTCATATTCATTTGTTACATTATTGGCAGACCCAGCTTTTAATGGGCCCACAAACGAGAATGGGAATACTCCTCCATCAAGGCCCTCTATTTGTACTTCCAGTTCTGAGCCGCTATTGACACGGCCATCAGTATCTTCATTAACACCAAAGTCTATAAGAGTTGAACTATATTGCGGAATATTGTTTATAACCTCCTGGAAGGTGAATATATCCCCGCCGGGAGCTGTTAAAACCAATACAGTCTTAGGTATCCTGTCAAGGTCAAATACCTTGATTGTAAATGGCCCGGTTGTGTAATCATGGTTATTTAACAGCTTGACATACAGGAAACTTTGCTGATGAGCAATAAACGGTCCTGTTGTCATAGTTTTATGATTTCTGTCCAGCCTTGATACTATTGTCTCAATTCCTGATACAATTGTCTCGATAGCAGCGACATTGGTATCTATTACAGATACCTGAGTTGCTACATCTCCCAGCAGTGTGTCTATTGCGCCAACCTGCGTTGACAACTCGCCTAATCCTGTAAAGTTTGCTATAAAGGTTGCTATAAATGTTGCAATGATTCCCAGATTGGTGTCTATAAATGCCACCTGAGTCGATACATCGCCTAAAAGTGTATCTATTACTGATACCTGGGTCGATACTTCACCAAAGCCCGTCAACACTGAAACCATTGTTGCAATTATTGATGCGTTGGTGTCTATACTGCCAACCTGAGTAAACAACTCACCCAACCCTGTGAAGTTTGCTGCAATAGTTGCTACGAAGGTTGCTAGGGATCCCAGATTGGTGTCTATTGATGCCACCTGCGTGGCTACATCCCCCAACAGGGTATCAATAGAAGCTACCTGCGTCTCTACTTCGCCTAACCCGGTCAAGTTGGACAGGAAGGTTGCTATGAAGCCCACGTTTGTGTCGATAAAGGCCACCTGAGTTGCTACATCTCCCAATAGGGTATCTATTGCTCCTACTTGCGTTGACAATTCGCCAAAGCCTGTAAAGTTTGCCACAAAGGTCGCAATGAAGCTTACATTTGTGTCTATTACAGCTACTTGCGTTGCTACATCTCCCAACAGAGTATCTATTGCACCTACTTGGGTTGACAGCTCTCCAAAGCCTGTGAAATTTGCTACAAAGGTTGCTATGAAGCCTACATTGGTGTCGATGAAAGCTACTTGAGTTGCTACGTCTCCCAGCAGGGTATCAATTGCACCTACTTGGGTTGACAATTCGCCAAAGCCTGTGAAGTTTGCCACGAATGTTGCTATAAACCCTACATTCGTGTCTATAACAGCAACTTGGGTCGCTATGTCACCTACTGCTGTCGCAAGTCCTGCTACTCCGGTGTCTATGACTGCTACTTGGGTAGATACTTCGCCAAATCCGCCTATAAATGTCGCAACAAAGGTTGCAATGAAGCTCACATTAGTATCTATTACAGCTACCTGAGTTGCTACATCTCCCAACAGGGTATCAATTGCTCCTACTTGGGTTGACAATTCTCCGAATCCAGTAAAGCCGGATACAAGCGTCTCTATTATCGATACTATAGTCTCTATCTTGGATACATTGGTATCGATAAAGGCTACCTGCGTTGATACTTCACCTACAGCTGTCTCGAGCCCTGCTACGCCTGTGTCAATAACTGCCACCTGAGTAGACAATTCTCCAAACCCGGTGAAGTTTGCCACAAAGGTTGCTATGAAGCCTACATTAGTGTCGATTACTGCAACTTGGGTTGCTACGTCTCCCAGCAGGGTATCTATTGCTCCTACTTGCGTTGACAATTCGCCGAATCCAGTGAAGTTGGCTACGAAGGTCGCTATGAAGCCCACATTGGTGTCTATTACGGCTACCTGAGTTGCTACGTCACCAAGCAGTGTATCTATTGCTGCCACTTGTGTTGATACTTCGCCAAATCCTGTGAAGTTTGCTACAAAGGTCGCAATGAAGCTTACATTAGTATCGATTTCTGCTACTTGGGTCGCTACATCTCCCAGAAGGGTATCTATGGCGCCTACCTGTGTCGATACCTCACCAAGTCCCGTAAAGTTTGCTACGAAGGTTGCTATAAAACCTACATTCGTGTCTATAACAGCAACTTGAGTTGATATATCTCCGACTGCTGTTGCAAGTCCTGCTACACCTGTGTCTATGGCTGCCACTTGGGTAGATATTTCGCCGAATCCGCCTGTGAAGGTTGCCACGAAGGTCGCTATGAAGCCCACGTTAGTATCTATAAAAGCCACCTGAGTTGATATATCTCCGACTGCTGTTGCCAGTCCTGCCACTCCTGTATCGATTACTGCCACTTGGGTTGCTACTTCATTAAAGTTTGCTGTGAAGGTTGCTACAAATGTCGCAATCAATCCTACATTTGTGTCGATAAACGCCACTTGGGTTGCCACATCTCCTAACAGGGTATCTATGGCGCCTACCTGTGTCGATACCTCACCAAGTCCCGTAAAGTTTGCTACGAAGGTTGCAATAAAGCCTACATTCGTGTCTATAACAGCAACTTGAGTTGATATATCTCCTACCGCTGTTTCAAGTCCTGCTACACCTGTGTCTATGGCTGCCACTTGGGTAGATACTTCGCCGAATCCGCCTGTGAAGGTTGCCACGAAGGTCGCTATGAAGCCCACGTTAGTATCTATAAAAGCCACCTGAGTTGCTATTTCACCTACCGCTGTTTCAAGTCCTGCCACTCCTGTATCGATAACTGCCACTTGAGTAGATACTTCGCCGAATCCTCCTATGAAGGTTGCCACAAAGGTCGCTATGAAGCCTACATTGGTGTCTATAAATCCTATCTGGGTTGCTGCTTCACTTATTGTTGTCCCGATACCTGCTACGGCTGTCTCAAGTCCCGCTACTCCTGTGTCGATAATTGCAATCTGGGTTGCTATTTCCCCTAGCGCGGTAAAGTTTGCTATAAAGGTTGCTATTATACTCAAATTTGTATCTATAAAGGCTACTTGAGTAGCTACATCACCTAACATTGTATCTATAGCTCCTACCTGAGTCGTTACTTCTCCAAGGCTGGTAAAGTTCATTATAATCGTTGCTATTGCTCCCACATTTGTGTCAATAACAGCTATCTGGGTTGCAATATCGCCGGTAATTGTTGCAAGTCCTGCAACACCTGTGTCGATCATTGCAACCTGTGTAGCCACCTCGCCGAATCCGCCTGTAAATGTTGCTATAAATGTCGCTATAATGCCTACATTTGTATCTATATAGGCTACCTGTGTTGCCACTTCTCCGACTGTTGTCTCGAGTTTTGCAACACCTGTATCGATTGCTGCAACCTGAGTTGCAATTTCACCCGTAGTAGTTTCTATTCCGGCCACTGCTGTGTCAATAATCGCAACCTGGGTTGCAATCTCACCAAATGGAATTGTCGGAATAATCGCTACAATGGTTTCAATTATCCCAACAGTTGTAAGAATTTTTCCGATATTTGTGTCTATAAATCCTACCTGCGTTGCCACCTCTGATACAGTAGTCTCTATCCCGCCAACTGCCGTCCCAATTCCTGCTACTGCTGTATCGATTACCGCAACCTGGGTTGCGATCTCACCAACAACAGTTTCAAGTTCCGCTACATTCGTATCAATAACAGCAACTTGAGTCGAAACCTCGCCAATTGAGGTTTCAATAGATTTAATTTCCTTCTTTATTTCCTTCAGTCCAAACTTTTTATTTACCAAAAGGCAAAGGATCCTTAAAAGCAATATTTTTTCATCTTCACAGCAGCTGAAGTCATTGTGTTCAAATTTTTTGCACGGATCATGGTGTTTGTCGTCATCATCGTTGTGGTCATGTCCTGAATGATGTCCGAAATTGAGAGAATGAAAAACGTCATAGAACTTAAGAGCCCCATCATAGTACTTCTTTCGGTAATCCTTTTTAATTGCTTTGTCTTTTTTATCTTTATCACTATTTTCAGCTTCAGTAACGTTATTTTCGGTCTTCTCTTTCTGAAAACCCGGATCAATATTAATGCCAAGGTCTGATTTATCTTTTTCTTTTTCAGTTTTGGAGCCTTCATACTTAATTATTTTCCCCAAACCCTCAAAAGCTTTAGAAATGCCTTGTAAATAAGAATCAGAGTAGTCGAAGCGTTCTTTATTCTTTTTCTCCTCCGGTCTGTTCGGTCCGACTTTATCATCGTGCGGCATTTACCTATCCTCCTGCAAAGTCATAGAATTTCCTAAATATAAGATATGTTGCGTTAACATAAATTGTGACAAACACAGACAAACCACTGTGCCTGAAATAAGCCCAGTGGTTCGTTTAGAATCGTTAAGTAACTTCCGATAGTCATTTTGCTGAAACCCTTAAATTTGCACTTTCGAAAAGCCGCCTGTTCTGCACTACAGAAGGATGATCAGGCTTATACTCATTCGCTTTATTGTTGTATTTGATTGCCTCTGCTATATTGCCAAGCTTAAAGTAGCAAACTCCCAGCTCAAAGCATGGAACAAACCCCCAGTATTCATGAAGCAGCGGCCCCCATTTGCTTTCCGGTTTATCAAGCTTTGTCGCCAGGTCAAACCAGAAGATGGCCTTCTTATAGTCTTCGGCGTCCTTATAGTAATAACCCATCAGGCAGCAGACCTCCGCCCTCGGCAAATCATATTCAAAGCTCCTTGTAAGACTTCTGAACATATTCTTCCTGTCTCCCTTTGTGCGATAAGCTTTTGCAAGATGGATACAGGAGGTTATATTATCAGCCGGCAGCCCCTTATCCGAATCCAGATGCTTATTGAAATATTCGATGGCATCATCATATTCTCCAACATTGAATTTTTCACGGGCATAATAGAACATGTTCCTCGCAGAAAATTCCTTACCTTCCTTAAGCATGTTTTCCAATATAATAAGATTTCTGCGATTGTTGGCATGCGTTTTCCTGTGAGTAACGGTTATATCCGTGTTTAACACCTTACCCCCAAAAGATATGAACTCATGAATGGGATCGCTCCATCTGAAATTTTTTTCTCTTTTCAATATCCGCTCACGGAAGTGCGATAAAATTACATTTCCCTTGTCATCAAATACATAATTGTAGTTCATCATAACGACATCTATGCTTGAATCGAGCGTTTCCTTAAGCCTTTTAAGCTTCACCCTGTCCTCATCAAGCAGGACATCGTCTGCATCAAGCCAAAAAATAAATTCTTTGGTTGCCTTGGAGAAGGAAAAGTTTCTTGCTGCCGAAAAATCATTTACCCATTCAAAGTCATAAATCTTATCGGTAAACAGTCCGGCAATTTCTTTTGTTTTATCTGTAGATCCGGTATCCACAATAATTATTTCATCTACGATATCCCTGACAGATATCAGGCACCTGGCAAGCGTATCCTCCTCATTTTTTACGATCATGCATAAGCTAATTGAAGCCACTTGAACACCCCGCAAACATCCCATAATTACATAGTTCATATTATGTGCAAGGCCGGAAGGTGTGCCTTGTTTTTACCGAATGTCATGTTTGGCCTGCCAACTTTCTATATATATCCAGATATGCAGTTGTCATCCCGGCAGCAGAAAATTTGTCATGTACATAATTTCTCAATTCCTTTGGGCTCGGAAATTCATATTTTTCTGCTTTGAGGGCCATTTCATCGGCATCCTTGCATATAAGCCCGGGAAAACCGGCCAGAACCTCCGGCACTGCCCCGTTACCGAAGGCTAGGACAGGGGTGCCGCATGCCATCGCTTCTACCATAACCAATCCAAAAGGCTCTTCCCACACCGTGGGGAATAACATGCATCTGGCAAGTTTCAAAAGGTTTTGCTTTTCTTTGCCGCCTATTGAGCCAAGATATGTGATGTTTGAATTGTTTTTTAACCTGGGTTCGATTTCATTTTTATAGTAGTCCAGGTTATATAGCGGCCCTGCAATAAAAAGCTTCCGTCCTGTTTTTTCCGCTACATCAAGGGCATATTTGATACCCTTGTGGGAGTATAACAAGCCCATGAAAAGCATATAGTCTTCCTTTTGCTCCGAGAATTCGTAGTCATCGGGATTTATTCCGTTATATACATAGAAGCCCTGATTCAAACCGACGTTTTGCAGAGCCTTCCTGCATAAATAAACAGGATTTCTTGCCGAATTCTTTCTGCTGTCATGGATAGTACTGACAACAGGCACTGAAAGTCCGCACTGGTCCATTACGGATGAATGTGTATGGTCATGTATGATATCAACCCTTTCAGGCAGCCTTTCCTGGACAAATTGACCTACCTTTTTCACATCAGGGCCCTTATGTTCGTATGGTATTATCGCAGCACTGCTTTTGCTTCCATCCGCGGCAAAAAGATAAACCTCATGTCCCTTCCTGACAAGCTCTTCCGTAATGTCAAATACGACCCTTTCAATACCGCCGTAATCCTTTGGCGGAACCGGGAAAGCATCAGGTGCAACCTGAACGATTCTTAACGGTTTTTCTCTTGCCCGAATGACAGCAGGACTTTGCACCGCATCTGTATCTTTTTGCTTTTGTGAAATAACCTTGTTATATACATCCAGATACCCGTCGACCATTCTTTCAGATGTAAAATTACTTATTGCATATTCACGCAATTTAGAAGGCTCCGGGTATATCCCTTCTTCAATCCTTGCAGCCATTTCATCCGTGCTGCGGCAAATACAGTCCGGGAACTGCTTAAGAACCTCCGGAACAGCCCCATTCGCCAGTGCAATAACAGGGGTGCCGCAAGCCATAGCTTCTATCATTACCAAGCCGAAGGGCTCCTCCCAACTGGTCGGGAAAAGCAGGCAGGCTGCTCTTTTCAGCACTTCCTGTTTCTCTTTGCCCCCGACTGATCCTATGTATTTTATATTGGGATTGTTCTTGATCCTTGGTTCAACAACCCTTGTAAAATAATCCTTGTCATGGGCCGGGCCTGCAATAACCAGTTTCTTACCGGTCCTGTCGGCTATATCCAGTGCATGCTCTATGCCCTTATATTTATCAAGCCTTCCAAGGTAAAGCATATAGTCATCTTTCTGTTCGCAGAATTCAAAGTCTCTTAAATTGAGTCCGTTATAAACATAGAAGCCATGTCCATGTCCGATGACCTCCAAAGCCCTTTTGCTTACAAACACAGGGTTATTCAGGCGGTAATTTATTGTGCCGTGAATCGTGCAGACTGTCGGAACTTCAAGCTTCATTTTTCCCAGAACCGATATATGCGTATGGTCATGAAGGATGTCTGCATCCTTAGGCATGGTCTTAAGCACATATTCGGCAATAGCATTAAAATCTCCCTTTCCTTCATGTCTGTAGGGAACCAATACGGCACTTGTCTTGCTTCCGGGAGGAGCATAAAGTATAACCTCATGTCCCCTTCTGACAAGCTCTTCCGTGATTTCAAAAATGATTGTCTCAATTCCGCCGTAGTTTTCGGGCGGCACGGGATAGATATCGGGGGCTACCTGAATGATTTTCAATCTTTTCTTTGTATGGTGTTGTGATTGCTGCTTATTTTCCAACAACCCTTCAAGCAGTTTCTTATTGGACAAAAGGATTGACTCACCTGGCATATAGCCTAAAGCGGCTTCGTTATGCCTGTAAGCCTTATCATAATCACCTGTTTTAAAGTAACAGCCGGCCAGCTTGAGATGAGGCAACCATGTCCAATACTCTTCCCTGATATAGCCCAGGCAATCCTTTGGTTTCTCTGCTGCAAGCGCCATTTCATACCAATAAATTGCTTTCGGTATATCCTTCAGTTCGGTAAATGCAACTCCCAGCCTGCATAGGAATTCTGCTCTGGGAAGAGCATATTCGAAGGCTTTGAATATATATTTGAATTCATATTCTTTGTTTTGCCTTTGTCTGTAAAACTCCGTAAGCCTTTCACATGCATTAAGCTTGTCACCTGTCCAGCCGTCCTTTTCCTTAAGAAATCTCTCATAGTACTCCATGGAAAGGTCGCTTTTTTTCTCAAACAGCTTTTCTGCATAGTAATAAAGCTCTTTCGGTGAGAGGTTCTCACCGTTTTCAAGACGCTGTTCATATATTGAAAAAACGTTATCAGTCTCAATAGGAATATCTGAATCGATGATTTTTCCCTTTACAGGTAAATACCCGTCCAGTCCGCTGTGCCACTGAAAGTATTTATCCCTTTTAACAAGCCTCGGCCTCGAAATCGCCTGTGAAACCCCGCTGTCATAAAGTCGGAAGTTTTGCGGCATTTTCACTGCGTCTACGGAACCATCCAGCAGAGCTTTCAATCGAATAAGCTTTTCTTTATAAGCTTCTGTAATATATTCCGTCTCATCCAGCCATAGGATGTACTCCTTTGAAGCCATGCTAAAGGAATAATTGCGGCAAGCCGCCAGGTCCTGCGAGGAATTAAAATTAAAAATGCGGCTTGTATAAGCACTGCAAGCTTTTCTTACCGCTTCGCCCGAATCAAGGTTAACAATGACTATCTCATCAACAATGTCCTTCAGGGTCTCCAGGGTATTCATCAATTGATCTCTTTTATCACTGACCACCATACATAAACTGATTGTAGTCATATATTTCCTCTTTCTTTTTGCAAAATCTCCTCATATATCTGAATATATTTGTCTGCCATTATTTCAGCCGTATAATTGTTTTCTACCTCATTTCTCAGCCTGATGGGCTGCGGGAAATCCCGTTTTACTGTTTTCTCAGCCATCTCGCCGGCATTTGAACACAGTAGCTGCGGGAAAGCCTTAAGAACCTCAGGTACGGCACCGCTTCGGAATGCAAGGACCGGCGTTCCGCAGGCCATCGACTCTACTGCCACCAAACCGAAGGATTCCTCACAGAGTGTTGGAAACAGTACACAAGCTGCATATCTTAACAAATCCTGTTTCCGGTCGCCTCCGACTTCACCAATGTAATGTATGTTAGGGTTGGTGCTAATCCTTGGCTTCAAAGCCCTTTCAAAATATGCATCGTCATGTATCGGACCTGCCAGAATCAGCATTTTTCCTGTCTTTTCAGCGATATCTATTGCAAACTGGGGCCCTTTGGAAGCATCCAGCTTGCCTATAAAAAACAAATAATTTTCCTTCTTATCCGAGAAATTAAAGTCCTTCAGCCTGATCCCATGATGAACGACATAGCCCCTGCTGCCGCCGAATTTTTCACGTGCCGTTTTGCTCGCATATACAGGATATTTTACGGGACAATTTGCTGAAAAATGCTCTGTGCATACGGTTGGAACCGACAGGTTCACTTTCCCAATGATTGACGCATGCGTATGATCGTGGATAATTTCCGCATCCCTTGGCAGAGTCGCTGCGACCTGCTTCAATATTTCTTCCTGACACCAAGGTTTGCTGTGCCTGTATGGTATCAGTTCCGCACTTGTTGTGCTGCCCTTCGGGGCATATAAAACAACTTCATGCCCTTTTTTTACAAGCTCTTCTATCAGATCATACATTACCCTTTCAATCCCCCCATAGTTTTCAGGAGGAATCGGGTACACATCAGGAGCAACCTGAACGATTTTCATTTATCTCACCTTTAAGTTGAATTTCTAAATCATAAAATTTATTTCAACTTGTTCTAAAAATCTAAAATAACGAAACCATCTTTATCTTTCTTTAATACTATAACTTCTCTCTCTGAAGCCTTACGTTCTGTTTGTTTTACTTCCTTACGTTCTTTTTGTTTTGCTTCCTTTCGGGCCTCTTTAATAACCACTCGTGAATCAATCGGTTGTAATACTTCACCGACTACTCTCTCCCAGTTGAACTTTTCTTTAATTTCTCTCTCTGATGCCTTACGTTCTGTTTGTTTTGTTTCCTTTTGTTCTGTTTTTGCTTCCTTTCGAACCTCATTAATAACTACTTGTGAATCGATCGGTTGTAATACTTCACCGGCTACTCTTTCCCAGTTGTACTTTTCTTCGGCCATTTTACGTCCGTTTCTTCCCAATTTTTCAGCCTCTTCAGGGTTTTTAAGCAAGTAATCGATGCTTTCAACAAATTCTTCCGGTTTACTGCAGCTATGAACAATCATTCCATTTACATCAGGCTTGATAACTTCCGCATTCCCGCCCCTGTTGGTCGTAATAATCGGGAGCCCCGCCGCCATCGCTTCATAATGAACCCTTGCCAAGGGCTCATTCCATTGTGAAGAACATACAAAGATATCACCAAGGTTATAATAGGCCGGAACCTGTGAAGGAGGAAGGAAGCCGGTGAATATGATCGGGCCGCCCAAGCTTCTGGAGGTTTGTTCAAGAGACACGGTGTATTCATCAGTTTCATTTTTGCCGTACCATTTGCTGCCGACAATGACGAAGGCTACATTCTCATGCTCTTCCATTACCCTTTTAACAGCCTGCATCAAAACATGTACGCCTTTTTTAACGCTGAGCCGACCAATAAAGAGTATGATCTTATATCCTTCAAGGCCATACTTTTCTTTCAGCTGCAGCTTATTTTGAATGCCCTCCTGCGTCCAGTTGGGCTTATATTTTTCCAGATCAGCCCCCGAATAGACCACATGAAGCTTGGGTTCGGCAGAAGGCACTCTTTTCTTTACACCGTCTGCGATAAAGGCGCTTACCGTGTTTATGAACTCCACCCTTTCTACGCATTCGGCTGCATCAAGGTCGGAAATCTTCTCAGAATGAAACATTTCATTATGAAGGCTTAGGCTTAATTTAATATTCGGATAGTCTCTTCCTATCTCCAAAACCCATTTGGGCCTGTTGAATATGTGAACCAGATCGAAAGCATTCGCCTCAGCCAGATATTTTTTTATATTTGAAATGTACTGAACTGCGCTTTTTGCAGGCACACGTATATACCGTACGCCATCCTTAAGCTCATCCTCCGAAAGACCCGGGTACTTAATCGAGATAACCGTAATGTCGTGTTCTTTGCAGAGGTATGGAACAATACCATCAATATAAAGCTGTATTGCCCCGCCGGCTATGGGGGGAACAGGCAGTTTTTCAGTGCATATGAATGCTATTTTCATCATTTCACCCCTTTTATCAGACTGTCTAAAACAGCAATCTTTGATATCTCAAGTTTTGAAATCCTTTCAATTTCAGCCGCCTTCAGGGGCTTTCCGTTAATGAACAGATTCTTCACAAGTCCATAAAACCAATGCGGGAACATCAGGTCTATATACAATACCTTTTTTTCACTCTGCGACATGGAGTTGAAACGTGTGTAGCACTCCAAGACATGCTCTATATTTTCTGCTGCCCAGCTTCCTTTGTTCTCCGCGCCCTTCCCGATGATTTTCCGCAAATCCCTCGATGGAAGGTCATAAGTAACCCCGTCGAGATCGATGACAAACACGCCTTTTCCGGTAAGGACCGCATTACCCTTGCCATAATCCTGATGGTTCAGAACAGGAACGTTGGAATTCCCAGATGTAAGGAAACCATATTCTGAAGCCTGTAGAAGTGTTAACGCCTTATTTGAAAGGTTTATTAAAGAGTCCGCATGTTTTAAATATGCCTCATTGTAACCGGCTGAAGGCTGTTTAGCCGCAACCTCCTTCCACTTAACAAACTTATCTCTCATGGAAGCATATTGTTCAGGCCATTTAGCCAGCTTTGAAGAAACCCGTGCTCCTTCAGGCGCCTCATAGCCTTTGGAGTAAACATGGAACCTTGCCAAGCCTTCCAAGGCTTTTTCAAGACCTGAGCGGTTATTCATATCCATATCGGTTCCTTCAAGCCATTCGTACAGAACAAACAGCTGGTCTCCGTATGTTACTATTGCTTCATTGTTATTAGCTTTAATAATCGCAGGGACATTTCCTCCCTTTTCCTTTATATAAATCTGTGCATGAACAGAAAAAAGCGCCTTTTCCAATGACTGCTTCAATCTTTTCAAGCACAGCGCCCTGTTCTGCGTCCTTATCTTCCATACGGTTTTAATGCCCCCGCTTTGGATGACCGAAATGGCCTCAGGTGTAACCCCATAATTTTTCAAGACACTTGCAGCAAGCCTGATTAATTCTTCTCTTGATTCTGACGACTTATTTTCCAAAACCTATTCAGTCCTTTCAATGTTGCTTTTAAGCACCTTATCTACCATCGATTCAAAATTACTCAGAACACATTCCGCTGTTTTCTCAAATGCAGCCATTTCCTTAAGTCGCTGCAAATACTTACCTGCGTTCCATTCCTTCTCTCTTTTGTAGCAATATTTGTTCATAGCACCTATAAACAAATGAGGGAAAAGCAGGTCAAGCTTTACAACCATCCATTCTGACCGGCTTAACGAGTTTTCCGACTGATAATGCTTTATAAATCTTGATGTAAGGTCAGCATCCCATCTGCCTGCCTTCTTCATAATCTTATTCAGCAGTTTCCTTATATCCCTTGCAGAAATGTCAACCGTAAGGGAATCTGTATCCAGAATATATATGCTGCCTGCATCGTCCATAATGAGATTGCCTGCTGCAAAATCCTGATGGCACAGGCATCCTGCCTTTGCTGCCTTTTTAACCCACTCACTGTATTCATGCCCTTTGAGCCCTTTTACTGCATCAAGGCCTCTTTTATAAAAATAGGGAAATTCTTTTACAATCAGTTCTCCGACAGCATCTCTTGTTTCTTTGGAAGCTTCCTTATGGTAGAAGCCGTTCATGTCCTCAAGCTGTTCCTCATAATCCTGTATCCATGTGCCAAGGTGTACCTTCGGTTTAGACTCCGGATCAGGCACAAAGCCCAGCGATGCAGCATGAAACCGCGCAAGCTCTCTAATGATTTTGGACAGCTCTTGCGGAGAATTATAGCTCGGATTTTTTCCTTTAATCGCTTCTGACAGAACAAAGCATACTCCATCAATAAGCATGTATTCTTTCCCGGCCTTTGTTTTAATAATTGCCGGCATGTTTATCCCATTGCCGGTGAGATGCCTGGTTGCATGTAAAATGTGTCTGAGTGTTTCTTCCGAATAGGATAACTTTTTCAGAATCCTACTCCCTTGCGGAGTCTGAACCCACCAAACACCTTTTTTATCCTTATATGATTCATTTCTCACTCCAAGAACCTTAATGTCATACCCCCTTAATACCTCTTCCAGGGGCTCCCTTTCTATAGAAGGCAAGATAATCGCCTCTTTCTTGTCATTGATAGCCAACAGGCCCAAATATACTGTTTTGGCGCGCTTCATAATATAAGGGGGGTCTGCCCCCCCTTATGTACTGTCCAATAATTAGTCTACATCCACTTCCACTTCTTCTTCATCTTCACCGTTGTCGTTGTCCCAGGCCACTTTAACCGATACGGAGCCGCCAGCCTCATCGATGTCATATTTAACCTTGTAATCAAGGTCTTTATCATGAGGAATTATTACTGTTTTCCCCTCAACTGCAAGTCTCCCTGAGAAGAGCTCCGGTACCATTTTTTTGATGTATTCTGCAAAATCACCTTTGTTTCCTACGCTGCCTTCCTGATATTTCATTTAATGATCCTCCTTATTAATTAATCTTTCTTTACCATATTATTAATATATGTATTGATGTGTTACGGTTAAGTAGAAAATTTTTGACTTCTATCTCTTAGCCAGGCTTCTGAGGTATTCCGGAGTAATGCATGCAAAACCCGTTCCGGGCATAATAGGCGTGCTATCGGCTGCATCATCATAATAATATGTATTTGCATATTCCTGATTTTTGCGCAGGCTGTCCAATTCAGACCTGATGCAGGTCAAATCACTGCTGGTTGCGCTATACCTTGAATCATATTTGTTCATTTTGTCTTCCGTCTTTATCAATCTTGTATCCAGGTAATCAATTTTATCTTCCAGCACTCTTATTCTTTTATCCAAATCCTCAACACTCCTGTTCAGCTGTTTCAGGCTTTCTACCAGCAGTCTTTTAAGACTATCTGCATCTACATTCTGAGGTATCGACTGAGGCATGCCGTCTTGTGTTCTTTCAGGCATCGGCCTTCCCATGTAAGGTCTTCGGTTATTTATCAACACTTTGATCCCTCCTTTGATTTATTATATTTGCGGCGAGGGGAAAGGGTTACCGTCTCTTACCTTTTCAGCGATGAAAATGTAACGAAAAATCGCCACTCATGCGACGTGGAATCTGGCTAGGGCACAATGAAAAGACTTCTGTACTTTTAGCAGATTCTACTTGCTGCCTTTGTCTGTCGGAGCAAATGACGCCATCCGTGGCGCAGTTGCTCCTAAAATAAACATCGTGTTTATTTTCCAGAGTCGTTGCAATTATAATCTGAAAGTACTACGAAGTCTTTTCAAACTCATACTAGTGGCTTTGAAGGTATTTGGGAGCACAACCAGCCCCTTTCTTTATAAGGTGCAGTTATTTAATATACGCAGTTAAAAGATGTAGTACCCTAAAGAACTCTCCAGCGCTGCTTCAGCGACATCCGTAAGAGTTTGAAAAAATTCTGTGATGCAATCGATGAGCAAATCGACGACGCGGTAAAACAATCACGGATGATTGTTTTAGACGGAGCTGACCATGGATGGGAATAGAGGCGACCGCCAAAGGAAGATTTTCGAATCGCTAATTGCATAGGAATTATTTCACTGTACCCTAGCAAGCCTCCACGGCGTTGAGTGGCGCCTTTTCCTCCGATTTTCGGCGGTGAAAAGCGGAAAAGAAGTTTGTGCTATAGAAATCTCCCCTCTTTTGCAAAGAGAGGGGCTGGGGGTGAGTTGAGTCCTTATTTACATAACCCATCTTTTAGAATAAAATATAGATACCCATTTTAAGAAAAGGCAAGGTGCCCGATGAAACACCTATTCATAGTCAACCCCGCAGCCGGAAAAGGAAAGTCTGTTGAACTTATTCCTAAAATAAAAGAGTATTTTTTACATAAAAATGAAGAGTATTTTATTGAAATAACAGAAAGGCCCGGACATGCTTCCGAAATATCAAGAAATTATTCTTCCCGGGATCAATACAGAATTTATTCCGTGGGCGGTGACGGCACTCTTAACGAGGTTTTAAGCGGCATGGCCGGCAGCAGCAGCAGTCTTGCGGTAATCCCTGCCGGTTCGGGAAATGACTTTGTCCGCAGTATTGTAAAGGACTTCACTTCGGAGGATATTCTCAAGAGGACAATTGAAGGGAACGAAACCCTAATAGATATCGGAAAAGCTAACGGAAGGCACTTTTTAAACATATCCTCTGCCGGGCTAGATGCTGAGATAGTTCATCATGCGGCCAATTTAAAAAAACTTCCCCTGGTTTCAGGAAGCGGCGCATATATTCTAGCTGCTCTATATACAGTGATTTTTAAGCTGAAGCCCAAGAAAATGGATTTGGAAATCGACGGAATAAGCCATAAAATAGATTCATACCTAGTTGCCATTGCAAACGGAAAATATTATGGCGGAGGTATACTTCCGGCACCCGATGCCATACTGGATGACGGAAAATTTGATATATGCGTAGCATCCAAAATGAACTATTTCAAGGCCTTGGCCTTCTTCCCGAAATTCATCAAGGGGAAGCATACCCATCTGGAGGAAATCAATTTCTACAGGGGTGCAAAAATCAAAATAAAATGTGCAGACGGCATTATGTCCAATATTGACGGAGAAGTCGGTATCGTCAATGAACTTACATTTGAAATCATTCCCAAAGGAATACGAATGGTGTTTCCAAGAAAAGCAGAAATCGAATCACGTCATATCCTCTCAGTCATTTCGTGACAGCTCTCCCACGGTAGAGCCTGTATAAGCCTCTCCTGCAGGAGAGGTGTCAGACGCAGTCTGACGGAGAGGTTCCCCTTATGTATGCTACCAGTTCCTCGATATTCTCTCTTCTTGTGAAGTCCGCAGGCTTGTCATATGCTGCCAGCATACCCTTTTCATCAGGGACGCGCTTAGATTCCTTTTTCATTTTGATTTTTAATTTCAGAAGAAGCATAAGAAACTTGTATATCGGGGGCAGCCCGGAAAAATCAAAGCCCCCACGCATATAAAAAAATCTCAGCTTCGTTAATTGTTCAGGCGTAAAATTACAGTCTCTCACGCTAATAATGTCTTGTTCTCTGGGGGGTGTGGCACCTGTTCCAAATACAGCAATCTTTTTACCTTCAAGCTTATCCAGGTTACGAGTTATGAATTTAACCCCACTTATACCGATTTCATACAGACCCCCGCCGTATACTATGTTATCATATGCTCTGATGTCACCTATAGTAACTTTTGAAACCTCGAAAAGGTCTGCTGACAATTCTTCAGCAATCCATTCGGCATATTTTTTTGCAAAGCCGGTTTTAGATTTGTAAATGACTACGGTTTTCATTATCCGTTCCCCCTGATCTATTTTCTCTCTACATTATGATTCCATTATAGAGAATAAAAAACCAAAATCCAAGAAGAATAATGCTTTACGATTGTAAGACCCAGTCAGTAAGTAGCGGCAGTTACTTATTTACCCTGTACCAATGTTGGTCTTAACCCTCTCAGTCACTTTGTGACAGCTCTCCCACGGTAGAGCCTATATTAAGCCTCTCCTCGCAGGAGAGGTGGCAGCGGAGCTGACGGAGAGGTTCCATAGATTGTGCTGGACATTTTTTCTCAATACGGTTAGAATATAACGATGGTTTTAAATTAAACTTTAAGGGATTGAATATAAATGAACCGCTTGGGTGATAAAGAATTTTACAGCACACTTATTCGATTGGCTGTTCCGATTGCACTGCAGAATCTTGTAGCTTCCTCTCTGAACATGATCGATGCTATCATGGTAGGTCAACTGGGGGAAAACGCAATTGCGGGTGTCGGTATCGCCAACCAGGTGTTCTTTCTTTTGAACATCTTTCTTTTCGGCACATACAGCGGTGCAGGTATATTTGCTTCACAGTATTGGGGGAAAGGGGATCAGCATGGAGTACGAAAGCTGCTTGGACTCTGCCTTAAAATAGGCTGTGGGATTTCCCTTGTGTTTACCGTTTTTTCGATTGCCCTTCCAAGGCAGATTATAAGCTTGTTTAACAATGACCCGAATGTCGTTGAACTCGGCTCTCAATTTCTTGTAATTAATGCATTCAGCTTCACAATTATGGCAGTATCCTTCTGTTATGCCATATTGTCCAGAAGCACGGGATTTGTTAAGCTTCCGTTGTATGCCAGTGTTATTGCCCTGTCACTGAATACACTGCTCAATTTTCTTCTGATTGAAGGCAACCTGGGTTTTCCCTCATTGGGTGTCAGGGGAGCGTCCATTGCGACTCTTATTTCACGTATAGTTGAAGCGGCAATCATCCTGTTGATTATATACGTAGGTAAATACCCTATTGCAGCCGGAATAAAGGATTTATTAAGCTTTGATCCTGTATTCTTAAAAAAATACATTGTAACGGCGTTGCCCGTTATTGTCCATGAGGGGTTATGGTCAATCGGGGTTACTTTCTATACCTTCATATACGGTCATATGGGGAAAGACATCGTAGCATCCATGAACATAGTATCCAATGTAGAAAGATTGTCTTTGGTTCTTTTCTTTGGAGTATCAAATGCCTGCGCAATCATGGTAGGGCAGAAGATAGGCGAGGGGAAACCCGAACAGGCATACAGCGACTCCGGAAGGCTGTTGATAATAGGCCCATCACTGGGGCTTGCTACGGGTTTGCTGCTTATCTTATCCAACAGCAGCATTCTGTCGCTGTTCAACGTTTCTCCGGATGTAAAGAATTTTGCGGCTCAGGTTCTCACTATTATAGCATTAGTAATGCCTGTAAGAGCTTTCAATTTCGTTATGGTTATAGGGGTTACAAGGTCAGGAGGAGACACCACATTCTCTCTCCTAATGGAAATCCTGCCTCTTTGGCTTGTCGCAATCCCGCTGGCAGCCTTCGGGGGACTTTATCTGCACCTTCCGCTCATGTATGTATACCTGCTCATTATCAGCGATGAATTTATAAAGGCCTCACTCGGAATTTACAGGTTTACATCAAGAAAGTGGATCAATAATTTGACCCATAGATAATTCCGCTATATGATTTCATGAAGTCTTGAAGAGGTTGTAACTATAGCATTTTCCCTAAGGCCCCTATAGATTTCAAGCGCTTTTCCTCCGGTAAAATCCCTTGTTTCAGGCGGTTCATCTTCAATTATCACAAGCTTTGCTGCATGCTTGGCTGCAGTCAGGTTAGCAAGGTTGTGCGGTCCGAAAGGCATGCTGCATAAGATCGTAAGGTCTGCTTCCCCGATTTTACGGATATTTTCAGCTTCGATCTCCCCGCAAATTTCACTGAAAGGTTTTGACACTATAGACTCTATTCCAAAGGTCTCCGCGCAAAGGAGATCACTGTCCCCATGAAACAACACCCCGGAAGAGACCGTGAAACCATTTTCGAAAAGCAGACGCATGACGCCTGATGCTGTACCGCCTCCCCCTATTACATGGACTTTCCTTCTCTTTTTGTTTTCTTCATTTCGATATAGATAAAAGTCCAGTTCTCCGGAAACCCTGTTCCTGTATACAAGCGAATTGACATCATAGGCTTTCGAGAGATTTTCGGATGTAATAACCTCCTCCGGACAGCCGTCGGCAATAATATGCCCCTCCTTCATTAAAATAAGCCTTGAACAGTAGCGGGCGGCTATCTTAAGGTCATGTACGGCAGCAATAACAGTTTTGCCTTTATAAGACAGCTCTCCGGAATACCTGAAAATCTGTTCCTGGTGTGTAATGTCCAGACTTGCGGTAGGTTCATCCAGCAGCATGATTTCTGTTTCCTGTGCCAGAATCTTTGCAAAAAGAACCCTTTGCCTCTCTCCCCCTGAAACCTCCGTGATTGGCTGATTCTCAAGCTTGATTGTATCTGTATACTCCATGCTCTCTCTGGCGACCTTATAGTCCTCTTTGCTTTCAGCCTGCAGTCTCTTAAGATGAGGATATCTTCCCATCATAACGATATTCAAGGCTGGGAAGGGGTAATTAATGTCAACGTTTTGGTGCATGAGAGCGATTTTCTTTGCTATGCTTTTGGAATTAAGCACTCTAAGGGGATTATCGCCTAAGCTTATTTCACCGGCTGCCCGGTTTATACCGTTGATGCATTTTAAAAGAGTCGTCTTTCCTGCACCGTTAGGCCCTATCAATCCGATAAACTCACCTTTTTTTACTTTGAGAGATATATTTTTGAGAATTTGAACATCGTTGATGCCGTAACTCAAATCTTCTACTGCAAGCACTATATCATTTTTCATGTTCATCATAGGACATTCGCTCCTTTTTTAGCCCTGATCAAAAGGAAAAGGAAGTATGGAGCGCCCAGAAGCGAGGTTATAATTCCAACTGCAATTTCCCTTGGAATGAGAATTGTCCTGGCGATCAAATCGCAAATAACAAGAAAGATTGCTCCACCTACAGCACTGGCCGGAAGCAGTATCCTGTGATCCGGGCCAAATAGCAGCCTTAATATATGAGGTACGATCAGCCCGACAAAGCTAATATTTCCGCTTACGCTTACCGCCGTCGCAGTCGCTACTGTAGCAAGGAAAAGAAGTATTTTACGTGTTCTCGATGGATTCAGACCCACAGAATGGGATTCTTCTTCACCGATAAGCAGAAGGTTTAAATCACGTGAAAAGGCCAAAATGATTATAACGCATGCAGCAATAGGTATAACGGCAATCTTTACGTGCTCCCACATGCTGTTATTAAGGCCTCCCATATTCCAGAATACGAATTGACTGACCTGTTCGTGGTTTATTATAGTAAGAATAACCGAAGATACAGCCCCAACAAACATGCTTACGGCTATACCCGAAAGCACAAGCGTCAGCACGGGAACTTTACCTCCTCTTACCGATAGTACAAATATTACGAAGGCTACAAGCAAAGCCCCTGCCGAGGCAAATAACGGCAAAAAGAAAAACGATGCAGTGCTAAGTCCAAGGGCAATTGCAATAACCGCACCAAGGCTTGCACCGCTTGATACGCCTATGATACCCGGATCTGCCATTGGGTTTCTGAACATTCCCTGCATCACTGCACCGGAGGTAGAAAGAGCTGCACCGACAAGCACCGCCACCAGCACCCTGGGCAGTCTTATATAAAAGATTATGTAACTGAAATTTTCATCTACTGATACGCTTTTCCATATTCCCAACTGCTTCAGAATGATTTTCACAACCTGTAAAAAAGGGACATTTACCGTCCCTACGGCAGTGGCAATTATCACTAGAGCAAGCAGTATTATCAGCATAATGGGCATTAGTATCCGCAATTTATATTTATTATAGCCGATGCTTTTCTTCATTAAAACTCAATTCCCTTTCTCATGGAAATCCCCTTATCAAAAGGATGTTTCACACAGTTTATATCCGAAACATAATCAGCAAGTTCAATAAGCTCCTGAGGGGCATTTCTTCCTGTTAATACGATTTCAAGCTCATCAGGCTTGTCCTTGACGAAGCTGGAAACATCCTCCAAGGCTAGCAGGCCGTTTGTAATTGATGCCATTATCTCGTCAAGAATCAGGATATTCCACTCTCCGCTTAATGCTCTTTTGGATGCTTGTGCAAAGAGGCTGCTGACAGATTCCTTAAGTTCCTTTACTTCTTCTTCATTCATATTCCAGATGAATTTTCTAGTTTCCTCACCGCGTTCAACGACGAATCCGGGTTCAAGCTTCTTTAAGACATTAAGTTCGCCGGTTTCAATCCCTTTCAGGAATTGAACCATCAAAACCTTCAGTCCCCTGCCGTAAGCCCTTATCCCAAGGCCTACAGCCGCAGATGTCTTACCTTTCCCGTTACCGGTATAAATATGAACCAAGCCTTTCATGATTCTTTTCTCCTTCATCAGTGAAACAGTTTATACTTTGCTATGAACATTTAAAAAACCTCTTGATGGGGTCAAGAGGTTTCAAAGTAACCAATGCATAAATGCTTGTAGTCATTGCATACCGCCCCCTATCGCACGTAGAGTTGTAGGTCAAACAGTACAGGCAGGTCTTCTGGCTCAAGCATCATCACCCTTATGGCCTTCCCGGTTTCCCAGTGGCTTTTTTTAAGGATTCCTCTTATACAGCGGCGGGACCGCGAGAGATTTTCACCCTCTTCCCTATTCTTTAACCTTTGTAAGGTTAAACCTGTACATTCTATGAAATTGTCTTATTACATTCTATCCTATCAAGGGTGAAATTACCAGATTTTTTTTTACAGCTCACATCAAATTCGGATTCTCAACCAAAAGATATACCGGCACTTCTTCCTTCTGCTTATTGTCAAGGCGCATAACTGTAGCAGTATTGTTTTCATTGATATTTTCCAGCCATACAGGAATACCTCTGAATAGAACCTGCACGTTATCCTGCGATTTCATGATTTCCTTTGCTCTGATCGTATCCAAAAAAACATCTCCTTCACATTTTTTAATTAGTATTCCTTATAAACGGAAAATAATTTCATAATAAACATTTTTCATTTTTGGGTATCATAATATTGTTCGATCAAATATAATATTTTTTACTTTCGGAGGCTGCAAATGGATTATATATACAGATTAAGAACAAGGATCGGAGAGGAAGGCATCAGGAATACCATCAGGTATATCGGACATGTGGGTTTTTACAGTCTCAATGATTATTTGCTTGATACTTATCTGGATTATAAATACAGCGGACGGATGCTGCATGGAAATCACAAGACCCACTTTAAAAACCTAGGCTCCAATGACACATATCATACCAGCTATTCGGCAATGCCCCTGATTTTCAAGTTTATACAAATAAAACCCGACGATGTTCTGGTAGACGTGGGCTGCGGCAAGGGAAGAGTCATAAATTACTGGCTGAACATGGAGTGTAAAAATGACATTATAGGCTTGGAGCTTGACCCTGACATAGCAGAGAGAACTGCAAGACAGTTTACAAAGTGGTCTAATGTAAAAATAATTCAGGGAGATGCTGTTGCAAACCTTCCGGACAATGGTACGCTTTTTTATTTTTACAACCCCTTTTCAGAAAATATCGTGCGGCTGTTTGAAAGAAAAGTGGCGGCTATATCTGAAAACAGGCCCGTAAATATAATTTACTACAATCCAAAAAGCGTGCATATCTTTGATAATGGGAACTGGGATATAAAGCAAATAAATTTTGAAAGGGATCTTGGCGTTAAAAGATGGGGAAGGCTTAATAAATACCATGACTTGGCACTTATTTCGAAAAAAGCCGGCACTCCTTTAGCTTAGTCCTGTCCATCAATTTATGTGCATGTCCGATATGATTTCCCGGGCAGCGTAGCCTTTCTCCCGTATAGCGTCTAAAAGCTTTCCTTCCTGGCTGTCTTCAGCAATAATTCCTGCTTCCAGCAACACCTCAGCATGCCCTATCATATCCGATATCACCATGCATAATTGGTCGGAGGCTTGATTTACGGCAATATTATCCTGATCGGATTTCTTTTTATTCATCATTTCTTCATTCGCCAGTTTTTGCGATAACCGGTTCAGCTTCCTTGAAAGCTCGGAATACAAGCCATTTTGCAGTATGTATTTATTGTAATTGCCCTTACTGATTTCATCCACGCCTAAAATGATTCTATTATAAGGGATATTAAACAACATTCCGAAAAGGAAAGCTGAGATAAGCAATATTGAAAGTAAAAGGATAAAACCTGCCAGCTTCCGATCGTTCCAGTCAAGCAGGATAGATGCGAAGTTATCTTTGGCACTGCTGAGGTAATCTATTAAAAGCCTGGTAATACCAGGTTCTCCGGAACTAACTTTAACCGGTTCTCCATTTATTATTGAAGTTATATATATTTCCCGTGAATACTTCTCAATAAAAAGAAATCCATCTCTTATAAAGATGTTAATAAAACTGACTGCTGTAAAGAACAGCACCAGTATCAAAATGACACGAAATTTCATAACAAAAATCACCTCTCTATTTCAGGCAAGTTTTAAAAGAATGCTGAAGCAAGTACCCTCCGGGCCGCTGTCTACGGTAATACTTCCGTTGTGAAGCTCTACAATATTTTTTACAATAGCAAGTCCAAGACCGGTTCCCCCCGTTAAATGAGAACGAGATTTTTCCACCCTGTAAAACCGGTCAAATATCAACGGCAGCTCTCCTTTCGGTATCGGCTCTCCATAATTGGTCAATTTTATCAAAGCTTTGTCGCCCTGCTTCTCTATCATGATATCAATATACTTACCGTCTTTTCCATACCTTATAGCATTATTGATCAGATTTTCCATAAGCCTTGCAATCAGTTCTCCGTCAGCCATTATTAAGATACGTTCTTCCGGTATAGAAATACGGCATTCCATTGAAGCCTCCTGAAACACCGGATAGAACTCCTCGGCAAGCTGTTCAACAAGTTCCCCTATGCTTATTTTACATACATTAACAGCAGTTCCTCCGTAACTCACCCTTGTAAACTCAAACAATTCATCTATAAGGGTCTTAAGTCTCAATGACTTTTTATGCGCGATTTCAGTAAACCTTACAAGCTCCTCGTCGGAGTATTTTTCCCTGTCGCTCATTAATCCAAGGAAGCCGATTATTGAAGTTAACGGAGTCCGCAAGTCATGAGACACACTGGTTATAAGCTCATTTTTTGTCCGTTCGGCCTGTTTTTCACCTTCCATAGATTCACCAAGCTTTTCTATCATTGAATTTATGGATACGGCCAAGCCCCCCAGTTCGTCCTTTGACCTGACATCCGCCCGTACAGATAGATTTCCTTCCTCTATTTCCTTTAAAACACCTGAAAGCTCTTCAACGTATCGTACACTTCTGCGGGTCAATATGAAAAAGACGGAAATAAAGAGCAATATGACCGTAATTCCTGCAAGGACTTCAACTCCCACATTATCTCTCAATGATAAAAAAAGATCATGGAAAAATGGCTTTCTGCGAAGTGAATATGCCAGCCGATACAGGATAAATGCCAATACCGCTGCTGCCGCAGTGCTTATGGCTATTGCTGCTGTCAGCTTGGCACGAATGCCCCTAAACATCCTTCTTTTCAATCTTATATCCCACTCCCCACACAGTTTTAATATAACGAGGCTTTCTTGGATCGTACTCAATTTTTTCACGGATTTTTCTTATATGCACCATAACGGTGTTATTGGACTCAAAATATTTCTCTTTCCATACCCTTTCGAATATTTCTTCGGTACTGAACACACGTCCCCTGTTTGAAGCCAAAAGCAGAAGAATTTCAAATTCAGTAGGCGTCAGGCATATACTTTGCCCCATTACATCAACAGCATGGTCTTCCGCATTTATTGTAAGTCCGTCAAAGCTAATGCTTGAAGAAGCTGCACCGCTTTGCGCCTGGGCAGGATTCAAATATAAGTATCTTCTTATTTGGGATTTGACTCTTGCTATAAGCTCCATAGGGTTGAAGGGTTTTGTTATATAATCGTCCGCACCGCTGGACAAACCTATTACCTTGTCCATATCTTCGGATTTTGCAGTCAGCATAATAATAGGGATATTCTTTTTCTCGCGTATCCTTCTGCATGCCTCAAGGCCGTCCATTACAGGCATCATAATATCAAGGATTACAAGATGATATTCCTGTTCCTCAAGCATTTTTATTGCACTTTGAGCATCTCTTGACTGCGTAACGGCATAACCTTCATTCTTTAGGTAAATGCCGACTAAATCCGTGATTTCCTCCTCATCGTCAACTACAAGCACCCTTGGCTGCTCCATTGCCTCACACACTTTCCAAAATATTTGATATATTAACTATACCATAACCCGGGCAAATTTTTATATTTCTTAATTAGATATTCCATACTCCAGTAATTCCTTTGAATCAAGCCATATCCCTTTTTCGGTACTGTTCATTGCCACTGAAAGTATGTTCCGTCCTTTGTATGAAGCGGTTGAAACGAGGCAATACCCTGCTTCCTCTGTGTGTCCTGTTTTTAAGCCTGTAGCGTATCTATAACAATATTCACTGTCTTCCCGGATTAACTGATTTGTATTCCTCAGAATGCGGACAATTCTTTTTTCTTCACCTTTGTTATTATACTGTATGGCATCAGGCAGCCTGAATTCCCCGGTTTTTACTATTTCTCTGAAGACCTTGTATTTCATAGCTTGTTCAGCTATCAAAGCCATATCTTGAGCGGTTGTATAGTGTTCGTCACACTGGTATCCATCCGGATTGGCGAAATTCGAATGTCTTGCGCCGGCCTCTTTTGCACGCTTATTCATCATCCTGCAGAAGTAATTCACTGCCTCTCTGGCGGGCATATCAGCATTTTCGCTCATCCTTCTGGCTGTATGTACGGCTATAACATAAGCGGCATCATTACCCGACGGTATCAGCATACATTTCAGGAGATCGTTAAGTGTATATTTTTCTCCATAAAGTATACCTGCCTTGCTCGAGCCGGGAAGCGGGAAATTTGCTTCATCTCCTACTGTTACAATATCGTTCATATCCCCGCTTTCTATAGCAACCAGCGCCGTCAATATTTTCGTTGTACTCGCGGGATAACACCTCTCTTCGGAAGCTTTTTCATAAAGAACCTTTCCGGAATCCGAATCTAAAAGAACCGCGTTTAAAGCACTTATATCTATGCTGCTATAAGAGCCGCCCTCGGATTTGTCCCTTAAAGCGCCGGTGTTTGAGCTTTCATTGGTATCTGCTCCCCGTATAAGATCATCAACCTTGGAAATCCCTGAAAATATAAGCAGACCAATGCATAAGGCAATAAAAAAAATCAGCAGTTTCTTCATTTGAAAATTCCTCCGTTCAAATTATATTTTGATTCTAGAAGGAACTTTTTAATAAAAAGAGTGCTAATTTCTGAAGATTTTCTTAAGATGGGGTAAAAAAACTGCCGGCATATTTAATTCATGCCGACAGCTTATTTTTATTGGTAAAACACGCCGAAGCCTGCGATCTATACTGCCTTTTCTTCCAGGTTCGCACCTGTAAACTGGCTGTTGTAAAGGTCTGCGTAGAAGCCGCCCTGCGTCAGCAGTTCCTTGTGATTACCCTGTTCTATAATCGAACCTTTATTCATTACGAGTATCAGTTCTGCGTCGCGTATTGTAGACAGCCTGTGAGCTATTACAAAGCTGGTTCTGTCCTTCATAAGGTTTGACATAGCCTTCTGAATCAGCACCTCGGTTCTTGTGTCTACGCTGCTTGTCGCTTCGTCCAATATCAGTATGGTCGGATCGGCTAATATCGCACGGGCAATAGTGAGAAGCTGTTTCTGCCCCTGTGATATATTGGTTGCTTCTTCATTAAGCACTGTGTTGTAGCCCTGGGGTAGAGTCTTTATAAAGTGGTGCGCATGAGCTGCCTTTGCTGCCTGAATTATCTGTTCGTCGGTAGCACCTTGCTTTCCGTATGCTATGTTGTCTTTGATCGTTCCGTTGAACAGCCAGGTATCCTGAAGAACCATTCCAATCATGCCCCTGAGGTCACCGCGCTTCATGTCTCTTATATCAGTTCCGTCTATGGATATCTTGCCTCCGCCGATTTCGTAGAATCTCATTAAAAGATTAACAAGCGTTGTTTTTCCTGCACCTGTAGGACCTACGATCGCTATTGTGTGCCCCTGCTTTACGTCAAGGTTCATGCCTTCTATCAAAGGTTCATTTTCCACATAACTGAAATTGACATTCTTAAACTCGACTTCACCCTTCGGAAGCTTGATAACCTTTGCATCAGGTATTTCAGGAGTTTCCTCCTCCTCGTCCAGAACTTCAAATACCCTCTCGGCACATGCAACTGTTGATTGAATGATATTTGCAATATTCGCAGTCTGGACAATCGGCATGGTAAACGACCTCGAATACTGGATAAACGCAGTTATATCACCAAGGTTAAGCCTGTTTTTGATCATCCATAATCCGCCTACAACGCATATCATAACATAGCCCAGATTGCTTACAAAGTTCATAAGCGGGAACATTATCCCTGAAACAAACTGTGCTCTCCAACCTGCTTCATATAACCTGTCATTGATGCTTTCAAATTTCTCGATGGAATCCTTTTCATGCCCAAAGGCTTTAACTATCTTATGTCCGGTATACATTTCCTCAACATGTCCGCTGAGCTGCCCCAATTCTTTCTGCTGGTCTGCAAAGTACTTCTGGGACTTCTTTGCAACAATAGCAGTCGAGAATATATACAGAGGCAGTGTCGCAAGAACAATAGCCGTCAGTGTCGGGCTGATTGTAAGCATCATTATTATATATCCGATAATCTGTACTACGGAGGTTATGAGCTGCGTTAAGCTCTGCTGCAAGGTAGTGGCAATGGTATCTATATCATTTGTTACACGGCTTAATATCTCACCATGGGTTCTCGCATCAAAATATTTCAAAGGGAGTTTTGAAAGCTTTACATCAACGTCCCTGCGCATGCTGTAAACAGTTTTCTGTGCAACGCCTGACATTACAAGCCCCATTACAAGGCTGAATAGCGAGCTGACAACATACATTGCAATCAACAGGATGGCAATCTGTCCGATGTAGCCGAAATCATACTTGCCGTTTGTGTCCTTAATCGCATTGATTACAGTCTTGATTTTATCCTTGTCATTAATAAATTTCTTCATTTCTTCTATCTTTTTGGAATCTGCACCTTTTTGCCCATCGGCCGGAATAATCCCTTTCGGTGCATTCTTCAAAAGATTAACAAGCTTTTCCCACACTTCCGCTTTCTTATCGGCATCTTTAAGACTATCCAATTTGGGAAGTGCAACTATATCCTTAGACCATTTTATTGCCTTTGGGTCAGGCGGCGCCATTTTCCTGTTACCGGCATCGGGCTGACCCTGTTTAACGCTTTTAAGCTGCTGTTCCATCTGAGAAGTTACCTCATTTTGGAATTCCGACATTGAACTCAGAGCCATTTGAGCAGTATATCCGGACGTCAGCTTATTGACTGCTTTTGCTTGAACCTTTGGAGAATACACTGCGAAGGTCATGCTGGCAATAGCAAATATCAATACAATTATAAGGTTTACCTTATGCGGTGCAAGGTATTTCAACAGCCTTTTAAGGGCTCCCTTAAAGTCTTTTGCCTTTTCCACAGGCTTTCCGAGCGCTCCGCCGGGTCCTCCCTTATGAACGTTGCTGCCTGGTCTCGGTGGTCTGTTACGTTTGACTTCGCTCATGCCAATTCCTCCTCTGAAAGCTGTGAAGATACAATTTCACGGTATACCTCGCAGGTAGTTAAAAGCTCCTTATGTTTTCCGATTCCTGCTACATGTCCTTCATCCAACACTATTATACGGTCTGCATCCATTACTGTTCCGACCCTTTGCGCTACTATTATTACTGTTGCTTCCGCTATTTCAGTTTTCAAGGCTGCGCGCAGTTTTGCATCGGTTTTAAAATCCAAAGCTGAAAAACTGTCATCAAATATATAGATTTCAGGTTTTCTTACAAGTGCTCTTGCAATGGACAAACGCTGCTTCTGACCGCCGGAGACATTGGTTCCCCCCTGTGCAATCATATGTTCGAAGCCTTCTTCCATCTCGGATATAAATTTGGATGCTTGAGCAACATCTGCCGCATACCTGACTTCATCATCCGAAGCGCCGTCATTTCCATACCTTATGTTATCAGCAATGGTACCTGAAAATAAAATGGCCTTTTGCGGAACAAAGCCTATTTTTGCTCTCAGGCATTCCTGACTCATTTCTCTTACATCAACCCCGTCTACCAATACCGATCCACTTTCTACATCGTAGAAACGGGGAATCAGGTTGATAAGGGTAGATTTTCCTGATCCTGTACCGCCGATAATAGCTGTAACTTCACCGGGTTTTGCACTGAACGATATGTTCTGAAGCGCCGGCTCCTCTGCACCATGATAGCTGAAAGTGACATCCTTGAACTCCACATATCCCCTTCCTGTGCCGCAATCATTTATTTTATCTGAGTCTACTATACCGGGTTCCGTATCAAGGACTTCATTTATTCTTACTGCCGCTGCCTGCGCACGGGGTACAAATATGAACATCATGGCAACCATTAGCATTGAAAACATGATCTGAATGGCGTATTGAACAAATGCTACCAAAGAACCAAGGTCCATATCACCCGATTTAATACGCAGACCTCCGAACCATATAATGGCAAGGGCAGTTAAGTTCATTATCAGCATAAGCGCCGGCATCATAAATGCCATAATCTTATTAACTTTTATCGCATTGTTTGTCAGGTCTTGGTTTGCATCCTCAAAACGCGCTATTTCATGCTTATCGCGGTTAAACGCCCTTATTACCCTCATGCCTGTAAGATTTTCACGAAGCACAAGGTTTATTTTATCAATCTTAACCTGCATCAGTCTGAAGAGGGGCATTCCTTTTGCTCCCAGGAGTGCTATTACTCCTGCAAGAATTGGTATTGCAACTGCAAGAACAAGAGTAAGCTCCACATCCTTGTTCAATGCCAGAATTATTCCCCCAATTGCCATCATAGGTGCACCAATCATCATCCTCATTATAATAACCGTAACCATCTGAATCTGTGTTATATCATTAGTGGTTCTGGTTATAAGAGTAGAGGTCCCAAGTTTATCAAATTCATGAAGTGAAAAACTTTCAACCCTTTTGAAAATTTTATTTCTTATAATCTTGCCTAAACCGACCGCAGCCTTTGAAGACATATAAGTTGCAATAATCGAGCAAATAACTCCGCCCCCTGCAATAAGAATCATCAATCCACCGGTTCTGTAAATGTAATTGATGTCCTTGTTAATGATTCCGTTATTGATAATATCCGACATCAAAGTCGGAAGATATAGGTCGGACAAGGTCTGAAGAAAAACCAGACCCAACACAAAGGCAATCATAACCCTATAAGGTTTTAAAAATTTGTAAAGTCTTAACACTAAACCATCTCCTTTTAACTGTCATGAGCTTCCATCACTCAATTCTTTTCTGCAAAAGCTCCTTAAATGTTTTTAATCCTTCAATTACCGTATTTACTTCTTCAGGCGTTCCTCTGTTTAGAATAGCTTCAAAATACTCCCTGGTTCTTTGGTGAAATCCTTGGTGCATACATTCAAACTTTGGTGTGACTTTTACATATACGACTCTTTTGTCTTCCTCACTTCTTTCTCTTGAGATAACTCCTTGTTTTTCCAGTCTGTCCAGTATATCCGATACAGTACTGTTGGATAAGCCAACTGCACGGCTCAGTTCGCTTACCTTCATTCTGTTCGTTTTGGTTAAGGCGGTTATAACCATAAATTGAGTAGGCGTCAAGCCAACATCTTCAAAGCCCTTATTCATATTTAGCTTTATTAGATGCCCGACATCCCTGAACAGCCTTGTTACTTCTTCGATTTTGCTTGGATATTCCATCTTCGCAACTCCATAATAATATTTCGAACACTAATATTTCGAGTACGAAATAATTATAGACCCATAATTTCTCATAGTCAAGTTATAAAATAAATCAAATTTCTTATACAGAATTATCTAATACAAACAATTCATATATAAGTAACTTAATTCAACTTATATAGTGCAAATATTTTATTGGATTTGCTTTGTTCTTTAAATGCAGCATTCCGCTATTATTGAGTATATAATACAATTTATGAAAAAATGTTTGATTTGCGTTCTGCAATAAATAATTCTACTAAAGATGAGGTAATAGAACTGAATCTTAGAGAAAGGGTTCATGAACAGATGAAATAGTTTGAAGACAAACGAATAGCTGACTGCCATTAATGAGGAGCTTAATGAAACAATGTCAGCACTAAAAAAGGCTCAAGTTTGATTGATTCAGTAAGAAAAAACGGCCTCACTCTGCAATGAAGCCGACGTATAACATTATTCAAAAGCATATGGGCATTATTCCAGTCGAAGGTCAGGAGAACACAGGTACAAAATTTACCGTCGATCTTCCCTTAACAATGGATTGATTTAATGTCAAACAACAGCAATCTGATTTAAGCCGTTAATAATTACTTGGAAGTGGGAGATTCTTTCATTCTGTGATGCAATTATTTCATTCAAAGCCTGAATCACCAATTCGGGATTATTCTGGCTTTTAGCATCCTTCAAATTTTGATCTTCCATGCTTATATCCGTTTTCATACTATTCAATTCATCAATGTACTGCTTGAGCAGTTTAATATCTTCCATAAGTGCATCAATCTGATCTTTAGTCAATTTATTTTTGCGCTTCTGCAATGCGGATAGTCTTATTTTTGCAGCGCCGCACGCCTTCAGGCTTTGACCCCTCAAGCGATCTATTTTCTTTTTATTTTTTCCCATTTGCTTTTCCAGATTCAAAATCTTTGCATATAAAGCCTTTGTTTCCGAGTTTAGCTTTATTTTATCTCCCTTAGCAGGTACTATCGCCTTTGGAGTAGTCACTTTGGGAGTAATTTCTTTTTGAACGTTTGCTGCAAATAAAGACTCAGATGCAAACAATGTCATACAGATTAATATTAAAAATACAATTGCTTTTTTCATAGTCACACCCCCAAAGCTTAATCCGTCCGATTTCATTTTCACTCGCCCTTACTATCATTTATACTGTCAAATAGAGAATCAAGCTCTCTGTCCAATTGCTTGATTACCTCCTCCTTATCGTCGCTTGATACTGCATTCCCTGATTTGGCAATTACCCCCGCTTGAAGGTTGGAAGCACTTCCATTCGCCAATTCGCCATGCTTCTTTTCGACCGTCTCATTATCCCGGCTTAAATTAGTAGAACCAAAGGAATAATCAACATCAATAATGTTTTTCCCATTACCGCAGGAGACTAATGCAATCAATATTATCAATACCCCTGAAATAGCCATAACCCTTTTCATAGTTGGTCTCCTTTAAGGAACATTTCGCATACCCATGATTTAATTATGCAGACAATATTCGGAATAATGGTATTCAAATTGTGAACAAATTGTGAACAAACAAATTTGAAATTGCGATCCATCAGCTTGGCAGCTCAAAACATATTTCAGTTCCCTTGCCATAATCGCTCAAGGCCCATATTCGTCCTTCATGCAGCTCAATAAGACTTTTTGCAATACTTAGGCCCAGACCTGTCCCTCCATTGCTGGATTGCCTTGATTTGTCGACCCTGTAAAACTTCTCGAATATGTAGGGAAGGTCTTCGGGATTGATGCCTATTCCGTCATCTTTGATTCTAAATATAACCTTTGAAAACAAGTCTTCAACCTTTACATCAATGTTTCCGCCCTTATCGGTGTATTTAATGGCATTTCCTATTATGTTGATCAATATTTGCTTGAGTCTGTCCTCATCTGCATAGACCTTTATATTATCGGAATATTGGACCTTGATATTTATTGATTTTTCGTCTGCAGATATCTTAACGCTGCTCAAGACGCTTCCCATTACATCCTTGACAGCAAGGTTCTCCCTGCGGAGCTTAATGTTCCCGGACTGGATTTTCGCAGACTGCAGTATCTCGTCAGTAAGCCTTGTAAGCCTGGAAGCCTCATCCTCAATGAAACGCAGGTATTTGTCATGTTCGTGAGGCTCAACAACATTATCAAGCATAGCTTCGACAAATCCCTTGATTGAAGTTAATGGCGTTCTAAGGTCATGTGAGATATTTGCAATAAACTCCCTTCTAATCCCTTCTGTCTTCGCCAGTTCCTTTTTCATATGGTTGAAGGAATCAGCGAGCCTCTCTATTTCATCATTTGTCTTAATAACAATATCTTCTGCATTTTTTCCCGATGCAATCTTATTGGCGGCCTGTTCTATTTTTAATATAGGCCTTGAAATCCTCAATGCATTTATATATGTAGCTGCTATGCTTAAAAGAATGAAGATTAATGCTATAGTCCAGATGATCGTCCGGATATCTCTAATGTTTTCATTAAGGATGCTGGTGGGTGAGAAAATAAGTATTGTACCCGTTATGCCTTTTTCGTTCTGCCATGGAACCCCCATGAAGACTATATACATATCCATCTTTGCTGAGTACTGTTCTTTTGAAAACACCGTCTTGCCGTCCAGAACAGTCTGCATTCCTTCAATTACATAGTTCTCATCCAATACTTCACCAAGCTTTAGTTTTTTGGTATTTTTAAGAGTATTCTTATCCATTTTTACTACATATATTTTGGAGTCTGTAATGTACCCGATTGAATCCAAGGAAGAATTAAGTTCATCCAAGGAAGTCTGATCTTTCAGGTATCCGTTTGCTAATTTATTAACCTGGTAAGCAGCTGTTTTGAGCTCATTCTTCTTTGTATCGAAAACATACAATTTATATATGTTCGTAATTGCAAAGGATAGAAGAATTATTATAAAAGATATTAAAAGCAGATAGGTTATAAGCATTCTGGAAAATATACTTTTAAACATGTGGAATCCATCCTGCAGTATTATTTGGACACTTGTTTCAATTAAGCTCAGACTCAGAGCTTTCAATAGAATATATAAAAATATTGATTAAATCGTATTTTACACAAAAGCACACTCGAAGTCAACTTGCAATAGGTTTATGCCATGTCGTTAAGGAATTTTATAATTTTTATTTTATGAAAACTTTTCATGTTCAAGGTTTCTATTACTATTTAAAATGTATATCACAAGTCTGTAGACCATCTATATGCTCAAATAAATCCGGTTTAATAGGTGAATATAATGGATCAAGAATGAAGTCGATACCTTCTCGCCTTGCTAGTTTGGAAGCAGGAACAAAGTCACTATCCCCTGAAATGAGGACTATTTTATCAACTTGCTTTTTAAATGCTAGGGAAGCGATATCCAAACCTATTTTCATATCCACACCCTTTTGATCTAAAACTAGCATAAAATCTTCTTCTTTAAGATCACCAAGGGTTATAGATCCATTACAAAGTTTCTTTAAAATATCATAGCGTATAGTATAATAGGCTTGTGCATCTGCTAATTTTCCAAGTCTTAAAGCAAACTTGCGCTTCCTTTTTAATTCATCAAGAAATTCATTCATCCAAACATATAAATCGGACTTTGAAAAATCAATTTGCTTTTTAAGTAGCGGATGATATAGCTTTTTATCCATTGGGGGACAGTCATAGTAAAATATACGATATAAAGAATCTTTATCCTGCCTACCTAAATGACGATAACAATAATCATTTAATTCTTTCGCCCTTTCAGAAGGTGTTTTATCTCCCAACTTACTCTGGGAACGCTTACGATAAAATCCTCCGTCTACAAGTATTGCAGTTTTCATATATAGTCTCTCCTTAAATGCATTAAAAAGTCCTAGGTTCGGCACAACCCTTATAGTGGGTGGCTTACTGCTAGGACATTATTACTATGCAACAATGTTACACTTATATATTATGCCCTAAAACAGTAAATGTCAATGCATTTTAATATTTTAATTTACCTAAAACCCCTCAACTTGTCGTTAAGGAATAATTACAGTTATTTTGTTGCTTGAATCCGAGTAATTGCACGCAAGGTCATATGCCTGTACATAATATACATCAATTCCCAGGTCCATTGGGCTTTTGACAGTACGCGAGGTCTTGGTTGTGTTCGCAATTTCAATTCCATCGCACAAAATCCTATATCCTTTTACTTTGGTATTATCAGTTGATGGCTTCCATTCAAGCTTAACAGATTTGCCACTTATAGATGCCGCCTTTAATCCTGTTGGAGCTGACGGCTTGATATTATCCTTAAGAGTAGTTATTTTGAGAGGGGCACTGGCTGCTGAGTCATTACCGGAAGCATCTATTGCCTTAACCGTAAAGACATAGCTTTTACCAGGTATAAGTTTTTTTACCGAATAGTTAGGTTTGCTTATAGTGCCTGTCTTCTCACTATTGCAGGAAACCTCATACCTTTTTACTTTGACATTGTCTGAAGATGATGACCAGGAAAACATCACTTCAGTCTCTGTCACCTTTAACGCTTTCAGATTTGAGGGAACAGATGGGGACAGCTTGTCCTGCACCGTAGCTCCCGAAATGGTATTGCTCTGCTGCGAATAATTGCCAGCGGCATCATATGCTTTTACAAAAAAGTTATAAATCGTACCCGGCAAAAGTCCTTTGACCACATAGCTTGTACCTGAAGTGGATGCTGCTTTTCTGCCGTCCCGGTATATTTGGTATCCCTTGATTCCCGTATTATCCGATGAGAAACCCCATGAAAGAGTAACAGTGGTATAATCCGATGCTGTTATGGACAATGATCCGGGAGTTGATGGCTGCTGTATGTCCGGAACCGTCGTTACCTCTATCGGAACACTGCTTTCAGAAATATTTCCTCCAGCATCGTAGGCTTTCAAAGAATAAGTATATTTCCTTCCGGGAACAAGTTCTGTGTTAGTGAAGCTTGTCTTAGTCAGAGTAATGATCTTCTTTCCGTCCCTGAAAAGCATATATCCTTTAACTCCGATATTATCGGTTGATTTTACCCAGCTAAGCGAAATGGATGTATATGTCTTATTGGTCAGGTTAATTCCTGTTGGCGCTGATGGAGGATGAATGTCCTTTACTGTTGCCGCAGCTGTTCCGGTTGCGAAAGAGATATTGCTCTCCATAAATGCCATGCCGGTTTGAAAATAAATAATAGTTAAAAAAATCAGGGCTGAACTGATAAATAATTTTGTTCTTTTCATTATAACCACCTCAAAAATATAAATTTATGCAGATATATGCACTATTGTGCTATATTTTACATTTATTTATATTTTATTGCATTGATTCCATTTTGTCAAGAACATACGTTCGCATACAAAAAACACCGTACTAACGATGTTTTCATTTTAATACGTAAAAGAACTATTTAACCATACCTTAAGGACAAAGATTATTCTGTTCTTTATTGTATAAATAAACGAGTTAACATAAGAACATGCCTGAAGACAGGAAAACTTAGTAATGTTTCTTAAATTGCATATTAAATTGCTGATGCTGTACTTTCTCTATAAAGCCTTTCTTCCTGCTCTTCAAGAAATTGATTGGTAAACAGCTTGTAATAATAGCCCTTTCGTTGAAGCAGATCAATATGGCTTCCTTCCTCAATGACCTTACCCTTTTCAATTACCAATATCCTGTCTGCTGTTTTTATTGTAGAAAGCCTATGGGCGATTATAAAGCTGGTCCTTCCCTTAAGTATGTTTTCTATAGCATCCTTTATAAGGTGCTCTGTCTCAGTATCGACAGACGATGTTGCTTCATCAAGTACGAAAATCCTTGGGTCTGCGAGTATTGCACGTGCAAAGGAAATAAGCTGTTTTTGGCCTGTGGAAAGCTTGCTTCCGCGTTCTCCAACCTCAGTGTCATACCCTTTTTCAAGACCCATTATAAAAGTATGTGCATTAACAAGCTTTGCCGCCTCGATTACTTCTTCTCTTGAAGCTCCTGATCTGGCATATGCAATGTTCTCGTGGACAGTACCGCTGAATAGATGGGGTTCCTGAAGCACATATCCAAGGTTGGAATGCAACCAAAGCAAAGGCCTTTCCCTGTAGTCCGCATTATCAATAAGTATTCTTCCCCCGGTAGGTTCATAAAATCTGCAAGCAAGATTTACAATAGTTGTCTTGCCTGACCCTGTTTCACCGACAATTGCAATGGTTTCTCCAGCTTTGACTTCAAGATTAAAATTCTCAAGAACATTTTCTCCGTCCTTATATGAAAATGATACATTCCTGAACGCAACATTCCCTTTGATTTCAGGCCAAATACTCCTGTCTGAATCTGTAAAGTGTCCGTATTTTTTTATAACCTCTTCCGATTCTTTTATCTCAGCTTCAGTCTCAATCAAAGTAATTATCCTTTCGGCAGAAGCTTGAGCATATTGAAATTCGCTGAATATCCTGGCAAATTGTTTAACCGGCTCGAAGAATTGAGTCGTATATGAGAAAAAAGCAACCAAGGTTCCGTAGGTCAAAGTCCCGCCGACTAACCCATTTGTTCCCCTCCATAAGACAGAAGCAGTCACTATGCTACCCAGCAAAACAACGACAGGCGTATATATTGAAGACATAACTGCCGACTTTACGGAGTATTTTCTCATTTCAACAGTCAATGCTTTAAATTCCTCTAGGCTGTCTTTTTCCCTGACAAGGGTTTTTATCGTCTTGGCGCCCATTATTCCTTCGTTGAAAGCATTTGTGATGTGAGAATTTACCTTTCTCACTTTTCTATAGTTTTTGAGTATCAGAAACTGAAAGAATAAGCTTATTCCAATCAGGATCGGCACCGCGGCAAGCACCAGAAGAGCAAGCTTCCAGTTAATTGCGAGCATAAATATCATCATAAGAGTCATCATCGTGGTTGACCATACCATGTCTACAAGATTCCATGACAATGTGGTTCCCAGCTTCTTTACATCTGATGTCAGCCTGGCCATAATCCAGCCTACCGGCGTTTTGTCATAAAACGCCAGCGGGAGCTCTTGCAGCTTTTTGAAAGCCGCTTTCCTTATATCGTAGGGTATGCCTGTTTCCAGTTTCCCTGCGGTCCTGATCATATACCATACATTCAAAGCCTGAATGCTTATTATTACCGCAAATATTACACAGAACATCGGAAATCCCTTATATGTATGAGGAACAACAAATTTGTCAATTGCAGTTTTATTAAGTATAGGAATAATGGAATCTATTCCGGCAATCAGAATCATCTGTATTATCAGAGTGATCAAGTTTCTTCTGTATGGCACTGCGAATCTGAGTAATTTTCTCCATGTACCGAAGTTAATTTTTTTCCCGTAGTCCTGCTCTTCCATAAAATCCATTTATTTCGTCACCCTTCATAATAAATGTGTTATATCGCCTGTTCCAGCTCAGATTCAACGGAACCCTGCAGCTCCCATACCTTTTTATAGAGACCTTTCCGGCTGATTAGTTCTTCATGAGTTCCCTCCTCAACAATCCTTCCTTCGTCCAGTACGAAGATAATATCCGCTTCAGCCAGAGTAGTTATACGGTGCGTTATAATTATCGTAGTTGCGTCGGCGCTTCTTTTCCTGAGAGCGCTTCTTATTGCTTCATCCGTTTCCATGTCTACCGCACTAAGCGAGTCATCGAATATGAGGATGGGAACGTCTCTTATGACGGCCCTTGCGATAGCAACCCTCTGCCTTTGTCCGCCGGAAAGTGTTACCCCTCTTTCCCCTACTATTGTGTTATAGCCCTTTTCAAAATCCTGTATGGTATTGTGTATTGCAGCAATCTCACATGAGCTGTAAACATCCTCCTCATGTGCACCGGGTTTCCCGTAAAGAACGTTTTCCTTTATACTCTTGGCAAACAGGAACGGCTCCTGCAAAACGATGCCGATATGACTCCTGAGCCACTTTCTGTTGATGCATTTCACTTCGTTGCCGTCTATGGTTATTGAACCCTTTTGATAATCATAAAGCCGTACCAAAAGGTGTGCTATAGAACTTTTGCCCGAGCCGGTCGGTCCAAGGAATGCTGCAGTCTGGCCCCTTCCGATCTTGAAGGAAAGGCCTTTCATAACCGGATTTTCTTTATTGTAGCCAAACTCGACATCTTTAAACTCAATTTCCCCTTTTATCCCGGGTTTTGTTTCATTCATCCCGGCTGTCTCCACCTCGCAGCTCAATATTTCCTGTAAACGGTTAAGCGACACAAAAGCCTGCCCCATAAAGGCAAGTATCTGACCAAGCTGTCTGACAGGCCATATCAGCATGCCCGAGAAGCTTGTAAATGCCACCATTGTGCCGAGTGTAATTCTTCCTGAATTTATCCAGTAAACCCCGGTAAGGAATGCGAACCTGTTTCCTTTTATAAATCCCGACAATAATTTTAAATTTTTCATTTAGCCGTTCACTCCCCAAATAATGGCTTAATTCAGTCATCTGTGGTTGTTGTTTGATAAGAAAGAATTTTTGAAAGGTTTCAGGAAACAAAAAAACCACAGGTAACCGCTACCTATGGTTGTTTTTCCATAATTATTAGAAAAGCTGACTCGGATCCATAGGGCGCAATGTTTTATTGAATTTCTGCACTGCATTAAAATTGCTAAAATAAGATTTCATCATTGCGTCCTCCTTTTCGAATTTATAGTACTTTGCTATTATAAATAAATTTCCAGAAAATTTCAACGGTTAATTTTATTTGTAAACTGATTGTAACATGGTTTTAAGTTTATCAATCCTGTTTTACGTTGGCATAATATTCCTTTATCCTTTTTGACCTCACAAAATAGAGATACCAAAGGGCACTGAAGCATAGCATGTATGATAGCTCTATGATCGGTGAATAGATCGTTGTCTGAGAAGCAGATACCTGAGCTGCCACATCTGTTGAGCCCGGTTCTTCAAGCGATTTGACAAGGCTTATGATTACTAGCGGCACAAGATAAGCCAGTCGTGCAATCAGATAGATTTTTGATACCTTTACTGCTATTTTTGGAATCTTGTAAAGAGTAATGATATTAAATATAACAAACATTATAAAAGCTAATCCCATTATAAGTGCGCCGAGCTTTAAGGCTTGATTTGACTTAAAGTATGATTGGCTGGCTGCTGTTGAAAAAATAAAAAAGAAAAGTTCAGCGCCGACCATCAGAATTATGTAGAAAAACAGCAGCCCTGATACGCCTTTTTCCTCTTTAAATTCCAATCTGGGGTTAAATTCCACCATAGAATTCCTCCTTAAGGTATGTCATAAAAATATGATTCATGGGTAAATTTTAGACCAATGCTTTTGTATTGTCAATAAATGCATGTACTCACATTTCAATAATCAAAAATAAATTCTAAATTATATAGAAATCATTATTTAACATGGATTATAATAGAATAAGGGTTTGGATTAATCTCGGAACTTCAGGAATCCAAATCATTCAAATGAGGAGGTCATGTTTTTTGAGTAAAGAGGATAGCAACAATATGTTTTCCAGTCCAAAAGCATCTTTGCTGCAGTTTTTCGGAGGCATCATTCTTTTTCTGGTTGGAGTCTTCCTTATCACACAGAATACGATTATCACCATGAATTTTTCAAACTTCTCCAGGTATTTCGGGTTCCATGTGCCTTTTGGATTAGTGCTTCTGCCGCTGCTGATCGGCATAGGAATACTTTTTTTCAGCAGTAAATCTATTTTAGGATGGGTCGTAACAATATTCGGCATACTGACTATACTGTTGGGCATTCTTATGGCGCTGGATATTTATTTTAAGCCGATAACACTTTATTTTGGCATACTGATGTATGGCATGACTGCTGCAGGTCTGGGATTATTACTTAAGTCTCTTTTCGGGAAAAAAGGTTAGATGGATTTTGTTTTTGATTAAAAAAGTGTTCCAGTTTGCCAGTGTATTTTCAGGATTTTATAAGTTTAAAGTGTTTTCTTAGCCAATTTAAAAACTGGTGGCAGATCTTGATTTCTACCACCGGTTTTTTTACCAAACCGGTTCAACAAGTGCAATGCAGAAAAACAGTTCTCAATATCATGAATCAAAAGTTTATTAATTTATAGTTTCTACAAGAAGAAAACCTTCTGAAGCGTTTGTACTCCAGAAGGTTTATATTTTTATCTCAAATTAATATCATTCAGTTTACAATTTGTTTCCGCAGCCGGCACAGAACTTGGAGCCTTCAACAGCCTTTTCCCCGCAATTCGGGCAGAACTTCTTGGGGCCTGCCGTTGCTTCCTCTCTTACAACCTTTGCACCGCAGTTGCTGCAGAATTTAACTCCATCGGGTACAGGCTGATTACAGCCGCTGCATATTATACTTCCTGCAGCCGCCGGTGCTGACGGAGCATTTTGGCCCTGGGTCCTCATCTTGTTCATCATTTCCAGTCCCATAGCCATTCCCATGCCGGCCTGTATCGTGTCTGCCATTCCGCCGCCGGGGTTGTTCTGTATTGAGTCAACCACTCCTACCTGCTGGTAGCGCGACAAATCTCCTACCATTTCATAGGATGCGTTCTTCTCTATCATTTTCTGTATCTGCTCAGGGTAATTGAAGCTGGATATTGCAAACTCGGTAACAGTCAAACCTATCTTAATAAGCTCCATGTCCAAATCCACCTTGATTCCCTTGGAGATGTCATAAGCATTAGCTTGAAGGTTGAACATGTCCTTTCCTTCTTTGGATATCCACTTCATAAGCAGCTGGTCAAGAAGAGCCAGGGTTCTTTCTTTAACATCGTCTACCGTAAATTCCTGCTTGATTCCTGCGATCTTGTCTATCAGAACAAGATAATCATCAACTTTTACATTGAAGGTCCCGAAGCTGCGAATCGGAATACCGCCCGGCATTTTGGGAGTTGGTATGTTTATTGCGTTTCTTGTGCCCCATTTAACAAGGAATTCCTTTGTATTAACAAACAGGACTTCGGCCCTGAGACCGCTGTTAAATCCGAATTTAAAACCTTTTAACGTACTTAGGAACGGTATGATCTGTGTCTCTATTTCATAGTTTCCTTCATCCTTGAATATTCCTTCAATTTTTCCGTTATTAAGAAATATAGCGTCTTGCCCGGGTCTTATGACAAGCCTGCTGTTTTTCTTGATCTCGTCGTTTCTCCATCTCCAAAATATGATGTCATCCCTAGTCTCATTCCATTCTACGACATTTAAGAATTGATTGCTGAATAATCCCATCTTAAATACCTCCTAACATTGATAGTCCTATAAATCCTTCCGAATTGTTCCCCATAAAGTATATGGCGGCACCAACGACAATGATTCCCAATCCGATGAGGATTGCGATCTTTACAGGGCTCAACGGTGATTTACCTGCTACTTTTCCGTTCTGCGCATTTATCATATATCTGTATTTTTTGCCGTTGTAGTCATACTGCGCCGTCCATATAGGCAAGAGAACATGCTTGTATTTTACATCTTCATAGTCTGTATTAATATGTATATTCCTTACTTCATCATATTTTTTCCGTACACGCTGCCTTACATCCTCGAGCAATTCATCCTTAATTTTGCCCTTAGCCGCCTCGAAGCATTCTACTACGCCCTTGCTGTACCTTTCGGCAAGATAGCCTGAGATATACTGCGGTTTATAAGGTTCAACAGCGCTTGTATCATACGGCTCAATCTTTCTCATGAGAGATTCTTCGTAATTTTTGGAGGCGTTAACCTGAACATCGTCAAAAAATCTGCTGAATCTTCCGCTCACGCTGTACCATCTTGTTCTTTGCTCTCTCTCTTTTTTTCCGTCCCTCTCTACGGTAACATAATAATGCTCTCCGCCTTCTGCTGTATAGTAATTATAGGTTTGTGCATCATATGTCCAGTACGGAACGTATACCGAGATCAGCTTCTCGCTCTGCTGCAGGTGTTTAAGCTTTCCGGGTGCCAGCCATCTTCTTCTTATCCACTTGTCAAAAAGCTCTTTTGCCTTGTTCTTGTCAATCTTGAACGGTATTATACCCTCAGGCTTGATTCCTGCAGATTGTTTGCTTTCAAGAACGTGAGAAGATCCGCAATATGTACAATATAACGCTGTCTGATGCTTTTCTACAACAGTTTCGCCGCCGCAGCCTTCACACCTTACTACACTAACTTCAGAGTCCCATTCTCCGCTTGACTCCCTATTTGCTACATCACTGAAATCATATTCTCTGACTTCCCTGTCGTCTCTAATTTCTGCTTCCTCACCGCAGTAAGGACATTTAAGCTTTTGCGAGGATATGTCAAATTCCATATTGCCGCCGCATCCGGAACACAAATAAACCTTTGAATTTTCCTCCTGCTGCGTTACTGAACCGTCTGCCATTCTTATACCTCCTGTACAACTGTTTATAAAATATATGGCTGTTAACCCCTAATCATGGGGTACAGCCATTTATTTATTATTTAATCTTATTCTTTTCCTGCTTCTGCCTTAAGCTTTGCCAGTTCATCATCTACTCCGCCCAAACCGGACTTCAAAGCACTAAGTTCATCTTCAACCGAACTGTCGGATCCTTCATATTTGTCCATCAGATTATTTAAATCGTCTGCCGGAGAACTGTTCAATTCAGCCATAGCCTGTGCTTCGTCCAGCATACGGTCGGCCTTCTGTTCCATACGTGCAAACGCTCCCAAGCTGTCACCGACATTTGCAGCACTTGAACCGATTTTGTTAATTCTCTCCTGGGCCTTTGCAACAGCTATTTTAGCTTTAATTGAATCCTTACGGGAATTAAGGTCCTGTATCTGTGAAACGAGTTTATCGTGCATCTGCTTCATTTTCTGGGCATTGGCAGCTGCTAATTCGTAGGACTTTTTGAGATCAACCTCATTTGCAGTTAATTGTGCTTTTTTTGTAAGGAATTTTCTTGCGTCATCGTCATTTCCTGATTTTACTGCACGCTCAGCGTAGTCCTGCATCTTTCTGATCTCTGACGAGCATTCATCCAAAACTCTTTTTGCTCTTGCTTCATCAGCCATTACACCTGCTGTCTCGGCTTTTACCTTGTTCAGATCATCTTCAAGGTTTCTAAGAAGCTGATCAATCATCTTAGCCGGATCTTCCATTTTATCCAGCAGTGCATTGATATTTGATGCCATGATATCAGAGAACCTTTTCAATATTGACATTTTGACAACACCCCTTATTTATTTGTATATTTCCCGGGAAGGTCATCCTCCCTATACTGGCGTAGATTGAGTACATTATATAATAATATGTTATGTTTTTCAACATTGACTTAATTAATGTAAGTTAGCCTAAAGCCTATTACTTTAGAATATTTTCAGCCTTTTCTAATATCTTTTGTAAGTCCTCTTGAGCTATCACTTCATAAACAGGCTTTGGCTTTTGAGGATCAGAGCTCAAAGCTGACAAAGCATACTCAAACCACCTGACACTTTTCCATTTGCCGAATTTGAAGCCAACATTGTTAAAAACCCCAATGGGCTTAAAACCAAAGGCCTGATGAAACCCTTCGCTTTTTACGTTTGGAGTTGTGATACATGCATATGCATTAAAATAGCCTGCCCTTCGCAAAATCTCAAACAATGCGGTATACAAAGCAGTCGCCAGATGCTTTCCATGATGCTCAGGCTTTACATAAACAGATACGTTAACAGACCATTGATATGCGGTTCGTTCCGAGTGCCTGGAAGCATAAGCATAGCCTATAACCTTCCCGTCGGATTCGCATACCAGCCATGGGTATCTTTTGGTTACACTGGAGATCCTATCGGCAAACTCCTGTACGGAAGGAACGTCATATTCAAACGTGATATCGGTTTCTCTTATGAAGGGAGCATAGATTTGAAGCAAAGAAGCGCTGTCTTTCTCGTTAACCGGCCTGATTAAAACATTCTCAGACATAATTTGTTCACCTCTATTAAATTATATCATATGCAAAAGCCTATATATTATCAGAAATGAAAAAGAAAAAGTATTGAATGAGTCAGGTAATATAAACACAGGGTGTCAACTTTAAGTTGCCAAATTAAATTTCTTATCATATAATTGAATTAAATAAATAGTGTGCATTTAATAATGTACCAGGAAGTATGTTATTCAATAAGCATAGAAGCCTTTACTTCAGCAGCAGCTATTCTGCCTGAAAAAGGCTTTTTTTATTGCTCGTGAAAGGATGAATCAGTATGGAAAAGGTTGCAGTTGTTGTCGATGAAACAGGAAAATGCTCTACCTTCTTCGATGGAAGCTTTGTAGAGATATATGATAAAACAGAAGATGGCTGGAAATGTAATAAGATAATAAAATTACATCTCACCCCTTCTATAGGAATGCAGGCTATTCGCAAAAGAGTTGCCGAAATTATACAGCAAATGGGTTCCTGCAAAATGATTGCAGGCAGTGCGGTAACAGGCCTGCCATATAACCTTCTGGATGCAGCAGGCATAAGCATTTTTGAACTGGAAGGCTTGCCGGCTTCATTTCTCGACGCAATACCCCTTATTATAAATGAGGATATAAAGCAGCGCCAGGCAGATGAGAAAGCATACCAGAGCCTGATTACCCCCAAGCCGACTGAAGTATCAGGCAGGTATCAAATCAATCTGATAGATATACAAAGGGATCATTCTCAAATATCATCAAAACAAATTCTCATACCTATTTTCAAGGAACAAGCCTTTGATGAGCTTGAAGTTACATGCGGGCATGTACCACCCTGGTTTGACAGGGAGCTTGGAAATTACGGCCTTGAGCAGGTCACTGAGCAAGCCTGCGATCACATATATAAAGTTACTGTTCGTCATAAAGCTTCTTCAAAAAAAAAGGAGTGTGAATCGAAATGTCGGTAAACTGCCTTGAAAAATACGATTTTAAAGAGATAGTGGGTTACTCTGAATATCCGGATGGACAGTTGAAGGAGTGCATGCTGGGGGCATGCAACGAAGTACAGACTCCTTGCGGAATACTCGTCCCCCAGTATGATAACGGTGATATGAGAAGAAAATATACCAAGTCTCTGTCTTTCTATAAAAGCGGAGCAGTCGAAAGTATTTCACTCCATAAGCAGACGCCTGTTAATACACCTTTAGGTATCATACCAGCCGAACTCATAACTTTTTATGAAAGCGGGGCTGTAAAGCGTATATTCCCACTGAACGGGAAAATATCCGGCTATTGGTCTGAAAACGATGAATACGGCTTGGCGCAGGAATTTGAGTTTAGCTTTCCGTTCGGAACTATAAGAGCTAAGATAATCGGAGTTCAGTTTTATGAAGCAGGCACGGTAAAAAGCCTGACTTTCTGGCCTGGCGAAAGTATAGAAATACCCACTCGTGTTGGAATAATAAAAACAAGGATCGGAATGTCCTTATACCCTGATGGACAAATAAAATCTCTGGAACCTGCACAACCTGTTTCCGTATGTACACCTATAGGGGAAATAACAGCATTCAACACTGCGGCAATAGGCATAAACGGTGACGTTAATTCCTTGTGCTTTGATAAAAGCGGAGTCATAAAATCATTGGTTACATCTTCCGATATTATTACTGTTATAAAGGATTCGAAATCAAAAATATTCGGGCCGGGCTTACAGCCGTCACTTTTAGACAGTATGAAAAATGAAATCTTACCTTTGAATTTACGCTTTCAGGATAATTATGTTTTTCTTAGCGAAGGTTCAAGCTTGGGATATAACATTAATGAGCATAGCTTCGTCATCAAACACTTATCAGAGCTATTAATGCGTAACTGCGGCAGCTGTGAAAGCTGCAGCGGATGTGTCTGATAGCGGTATACAGTTTTTCATAATTTCATATCGTGTTTTAAGTATTTTTTCTAACTCTTCCTTATAAATACCTGCATTTTTTGCAGTTATTTTTTTGCATTCGTCAAATGTAATTTATCTGCCTCAAATTGTAAGAATTCATTAAGATTTTAAATATTCTTTGTCAATTTTTTCAAGGTAATATAAAAGTATAGTACAGAGAATTACTCTTAAAAACGAAGGAAAGGATAGATTCTATGTGGTATAAGAAACTCAAAAAGAAAAAACTTCAAAGCATTTTGATAATCTCCTTACTTTTTTTAACCTCCTTGATATTTGCAAGTAGTTTATCTATGATCACCTCGATTAACGGTTATGTGAACAAATACTATTCCAACGAAAAGTTTTATGACCTGATTGTGTACAATTCTGATGTAAATGCAACCGGCACACTAATAGAATGGTGCAAGAATAATTCTAAGGTTAATGACATTAAGGTTATGGATTCTTTTACATCAGGCAACGACCTTTATACAGGAAGAAAGAATATGAAGCTTGCACGATATAGCGTCGTTCCCCTGGAAGATATGAATAAGGTTCCATACGGCCTAAACAGGATAGCCCCCTCTGACAAGGCTGTCTGCCCAAAAGAAGGGGAAATTTGGATTAACCAGTTAACGGCCGCTAATTATAATTTAAAGGTTGGTGATATCCTGACCTTTCATATGCAGGACAAGAATATAAAATTAAAAATATCTTCTTTAATTAATGACTCCTTGCAGCCCTCCTCTCTTATGAGTATAATCAATTTTTACATTAACAGAGAGAATATCCGGGACTTCAATTCCTTTACAAATCAGCCTTTGGTACTGATTGACGCAAAAAAAGGAGCCAACCTGGCCAATTTGCTAAAGGACTTGACTGATAGAGTGAATCCCAAAGGGTTTATTTTCCACAAATATGTTCTTGCACAAAGTGCAACCACAGCATCGTCTATATTAGGCGGTATCTGTACACTGGCTTCCCTGCTGTTATTTATTGTTTCCATACTTTTGATCCGCTTCATACTATGGAATAGCATCCTAAAAGAGTACAAATCCATAGGAATATACAAAGCGCTTGGCTTTTCAAAAAGGGAAATCAATGGATTCTACCTCAAGGGTTATGCTTTAACAGCGCTAACCGGAAGTATCCTTGGCGCATTTTGTTGTATACCGGTCCTTAATTATACAGCTTCGAAGGTTTTAAAATACGTTGGTTGTTTCAAAGGTGCAAGCATTAATTACACTGTTATATTACTTACAATACTTCTATTCTCTCTTGTGTTTATCATCAACTTGTACATTGTTATCAGGAGGACAAATAAGATTTCTCCTGTTGCAGCATTAAGAACAGGCATTACTTCTTCCAGGAAGAAGCTTACAAAATCTCTAGTGAAAAACACGACTTCCCCTTTTGCTTTAGCAATAAACGACATCTTGAAATATAAAAAGAATTCAATTTATCTCACTATTTCAATAGCCTTGCCATTAACTCTTGTACTTTTTTTCGGAAACTTTAATATAACCATCTTGAAAATGAAGGATAATTCAAACATTTGGTTCGGACTTCCAAAAAGTAATATAACTGTAAATGCTTCATTTACCTCGCCTGCAGGAGCGTTGAAAAATGTATTGAATAAGATAAGTAAGGATCCCAGAGTCAAGAATTATGTATACGGATCATTCTCCTATATGGGCGCAAAGCTGGATACAAAAAAATATCCTTTAAAAGCCGCACTGGACAGTACACTTGTTATGAACTCCTACGAAAAGGCTTTTGGCTTCACAATCATTGACGGACATAATCCCCGTAAATACAATGAGTTGGTGGTTTCAACAAAAATCCTTAATGACACTGGGTTATCGGTAGGAGATTATATTGAATTGTCATTAAATGAAAAGAAGGATACTTATCTCATATCAGGTTCTTATAATTCATTGATGAACGGAGGATATGGCATTAGGCTGTTAAGCACTGCCCTTCAAAAGGTAATCCCGGATTTTTTAGGGAGTGAAATATTCATAAACTTAAAAGACCTCTCGAAAAGAGAATCTTTTGAAAAAGAGATAAATAAAGAATTCCCTTCTTTGCAGGCCAACGATGTTCATCCGATGCTGAAATATACAATTGACTCCATTCCAGGTTTACTGCTGCCTGTATCTTCCATGCTAATCATTGTTTTTATAGCTTTCAGCTTCATAACGGTATTGAACATAATCATCATGAATATCAGAGACAACAGAAAGAATTTAGGAATTATGAAGGCTTTAGGCTTCACTACCGTAAGTATCGGGGCCAGATATCTGTGCAGAATGCTCTTATTAACTGTAACCAGCACAATTATATCTGTGTTATTGAATCTTACCATCGCGAGACCCTTGATTACTCTGGTAATGAACGGTATGGATGTATTGATCTTATCTCCAATCACGATGGTATCCCTAATAACAGTTACAATTTTAATGGTAATAACTATTACGCTGGCATGCTGCAAGAGTATCAAGAATACAAAACCTACCGAATTAATTGAAGAATAGGAGTGATTTTATGAGTAACACCATAATAAAAGCTAATAACCTTTGCAAATCCTTTATCACTGGAAAAACTGCCTTAAATGTGATTAAAAATCTGAATCTGGATATCTATGAAGGTGATTTTACCGTTATCATGGGAAGCTCTGGCTCAGGAAAAACAACTCTTCTATACACCCTAAGCGGCATGGACACTGCAACAAGCGGCAGCGTAACCCTTTTGGGAAATGACATTACTTCAATGAAAGAGGGCCAGCTCGCTTCCATACGAAAAAGGGACATTTCCTTTGTTTTTCAGGGTATTAATCTTCTGCCGGACATAACGATTTTTGAAAATATCACCTACTGCGGTTACGGTGTGAATAAAAACAAAAAGGAAGTTAACAAGAAGGCCCTGCAGCTGCTCGAAGCTTTTGGCTTGACGGAAGCAAAAGACAAATACCCTTCGGAGGTTTCAGGCGGAATGCAGCAAAGAGTGGCCGTGGCAAGAGCTGTAATCACATCACCCAGAATATTGTTTGGTGACGAACCCACAGGGGCTCTGAACTCAACAGCCGGAGAAGAAGTTCTGGATATACTGTCGGATTTGAACCGCAGCGGGCAAACCATCGTCATGGTTACTCATGACTTAAAAGCCGCCGCCCGCGCTTCCAGATTAATTTATTTGAAGGACGGAAGAATAGATGGTGAACTGGCTCTCGATAAATTTTCAAAGTCAGACTACAAGAATAGGGAAACAGTTATATTCGAATTTTTAAAGGAGAAGGGGTGGTAACATACCCTTTCTCCTCTATCTATGATAAAATAATTATAAGGCAAGCTTCAGGAGGTAATTATGGCAAACGAAAAAATCCTCATCATAGAAGATGACGAAGACATAAGAAATATCCTGAAGGATTATTTGATCAATGAAGGCTTTGTAGTGAACTACTGCGGCAATGGAGGAATGGCACTCAATACTTTTCAATCCTTTGTGCCGGATATCATAGTTTTAGATATAATGCTTCCCGAGGTCGACGGCATCGAAATCTGCAGGATCATCAGAAGTTCCTCTCATGTGCCGATCATAATGCTCTCTGCTAAAAGCGGTGATATCGACAAAGTTCTTTCTCTCGGCGTAGGTGCCGATGATTATATCACAAAGCCCTTTTCTCCTACAGAAGTCATAGCCAGAATCAAGGCCCACCTTCGGAGATACAAAACCTTTGCCAGCCCTATAAATACTGACTACGACAAGAGGCAGTTCGGGCAGCTGATGATAGATAGCAAAAGCTATAAAGTGACTTACAAGGACAAGGAGATCCGCTTTACCTCAAGGGAATTTGAAATCATTGACTTTCTTTCGCAGTACCCGTCCCAGGTTTTCTCCAAGGAACAGCTCTATGATAATGTCTGGGGTGTTAGCGGCTTCGGGGATTTGAATACCATTGCCGTCTATATTAAAAGGATACGTGAAAAGTTTGCAGAACAAAAAATAAGTTTCATTAAAACAGTTTGGGGCGTCGGCTACAAATGGGAAGAGGTTCCGGATGAATAGAAAAAGTGCAGCCCTTAAGTTAAAGCTTTTTGTTTTATCTATTCTGTTATTGGCTGTGTTTATTTCGGTATATTCTTATACTCTGGTTTACGACAAGAATACTTTCTATCCTACCGTAAATAACGGCAGACTTCTGACAAACCCGATCAAGCTTGATATGGAAGAAGCATTGGCAGGTAATGACTTTACCCAGGTAAAATCACAGTATCCCTTTGCTGTTATAGATTTAAAAGGTAGGGTTTTGGCCTCAACTATATCAAAATTTAAAAGAGGCATGGTTGTTGATTTAAATGATTTTTTGAGTTATGATACCAAAGCTTCTAAAGAGCAGCCCGGACTTATAAAATATTCTGTTTCTCTCATTTTAAATCATTCTCAGGCTGGTTCAGCCGTTTTTCTCATTCCCAAGGAAGATTTCCTGCCCTCTTCACCTGGTTTATTGACAGCACTACACCTTACACCCATTATCATTGCACTGCTAATCATTGCGATATTGACTTTTTCCGTCTACATTCTTTTAAACAGAGATATTTTCCTGCCGCTTGCCAAGCTTCATGAAAGCACCCGCAGAATTTTAAAGGGAGATTACACCTACCCGATACAATATGATTATGATACCGAGATGGGAACCTTCTGCCATGATTTCGAAGCAATGAGGGACGAACTCAAGTATGCAAAAGAAACAGGTATATCAGCCAAGACCAATGAGAAGGAACTTCTGGCGTGTTTGTCCCATGATATCAAAACTCCTTTGACAGCAATCAATGGATATGTGTCAGGCATCAAAGACGGTATAGTCAAGGATAAGGACGGTATAGACAACTACTGCTCCAATATACTTATCAGAGTCAAAATGTTGACAAAGCTCCTTGATGATATATTAGAGCATTCAAAGGCAGAGCTCAATAAAATGGACATTACGCTGACTGAATTCTACTGCGGCGACTTTTTCAAGGATATCATAGAGGATCTTTCTATAGAAGTAGAAAGCAAAGGGCTTCCGTTCATTGCTCCCGCAGATATCCCCAACCTGCTGATTAACGGTGACAGGAAAAGACTCACTCAGGTAATGTATAACCTTGTTTCCAACAGTATAAAGTATTCTAAAGAGAACTCCCCTATTTCCATATACTTTGAAACAGATACAAACTACATCTATGTGTTTGTCAAAGATACCGGTATCGGAATATCTTCAGCGGATATCCCCAACATTTTCAATAAATTCTACAGAGGTGAAAAAAACCGAAATCAAAACATTCCCGGCTCAGGTCTCGGCCTCTCTATTTCAAAATATATCATTGAAGCCCATGGCGGTTTTATCAATTGTGTTGAATCTTCTGCTGACGGTACAATATTTTGCTTTGCCCTGCCCATTTAAATTTTCTTTGCCGTATAAACCATTTCAGTATTTTTAGATCCCCCAACAGCTGCCGCTATAAAAAATAATGTGGCAGCAAATAAGCATCCGAACATTACAGCCATGGGGCTATTTCCTTCCTGCATATAATACCCGCCCGCCATAATCACTGCATATGACAAGGCTCCCAACGACACATAATGAAGTATTTTGCCCCATACCTTTTTAAGCAATACAGCTGTGCCCCCAATAATTAAAAGAACAGCAGTTAAAAATTCAACAGTGAGGTGTGCCGCCATACTATAAGGCTCAGTTTTCAGTTCTACAGCCTGTCCGGTTGCCAGCAGCATACTCCACATCCCGATCATGCAAACACCGACAAAAATTCCATAAATACACGAAGCTTTTTTCATCTTTTCCCCCCTATTTGCAATTAAAGGCTAATTAAGCATTCCATACAAACATATCCTTGCCACTTCCGAAAGATGCTCCCCTAAACCGTTTACATCTTTTTCACTGCAGGCCCAGCTAACCATTGCACTATAGACAGCACTGTCGAGCACCTGCACTTTAAGTTCAAATTTATCTGAAAGAATACGTGCACCATCACAAGAATTGGATATTACAGCTTTCAGCAGCCCGGTGAAATCAAAATCCTCGTCAACTTCCGTCTTTGCCTGCTTTCTGGCACCCAATTCTTTAATGAAGCTGACAAATAATGAATGGTCGTCCGCTATCGCTTTCGAATAGCACATCAATAAGTAACGCAGATTCTCTTCCACTATCTTTTCTTTATTAATTGCTCCCTGAATGTCAACCTTTGAGAAACGTTCTGCAGACCAATGCATCAGTAGGTCACCTTTTGACTTAAAATAATTGTAGAATGTGCCTTTCGCGATCTCTACCCTCTTAGTGATTTCATCTATTGATACATTTTCATACCCTTTCTCTCTGAAAAGGTCGATCGCTGTATGAATAATTGTGTTCTTAATTTGTTCACGCTGTTTCTTATATATTGAAATTGTGATCACTTCCTTTACCTGTTCGCCTAATGACCCTAGTCATATTTTATACTTAGTACATTTATTTGTCAACCGCGTTCCGACAATAAAGGCGCTAAAATAATGTTTTTGAAAACTCACTTACATTATTCTAACGCCTTTATAACAACTGTTATTCTTTAACTAAAGTTATATAATAACTTTATCCCCGATAAATCCAACAAGGCTTCCGAGTACAATACTCATAGCCAGAATAGGTACCGCCGATTTAACGTCCGTCTTCATTACCAAAACAATAATCGGCAGAGCCATTAGTACTGCAACGATAAGTCCTTTAAGCCATCCGTCTATACCAAACTGAATATGTGTTATTACAAAAGCAGCAACCATCCATTGTATAAAAGCCGAGATAATCGAATATTTATCAAGTTTCTGAAAAATCATCGGTACTATATCAACAGTCCCCGCCAACACTCCTGCAATTAAAGTAAAATAAATCTTTCCCATAATAAGCCTCCCTAAGCTTCAAGTATTTTGTATTTGCCTGAATAGATCATTTGTTTTATACCCTGAAGCAGACTGTCAGGCGTCATGTAATAAGGGTTGCTGGTGAATACGGCAGACACCTTGTCTATATCTTCCATTTCTTCCTTACATACCCCTACAAGGTCATTTTCAGCCAACTGCTTGTTAACAAAAATTAAATGTTCCGGATTAATTCTCCTGTTTTCAATCGCAACCTCTACCCGTTTATGGCAATTGCATGTTTTATTCTGGTTGACCAGCCCGCAATTTTTCTTCATAAAGCTCTTCATTTTTTCCCGTGTTCTCGATAACCGCTTCCTATATGCTTCCGGTGTGATATTCATAATAGAAGCTCCCTCTTTGCTGTTTATTCCGAACATCGAACTCAATATATATATCATTCGGTGTTCCCGATCTAGACAAAGCAGCATGGCATGAGTACATGAGACCTTTAATTCTTCTGCAAGAATATTTCTGTCTACTTCAGAAACAAATACCGGTTCTCTTGTATTAAACCCTTCTTCTATTCCTTTCTCAAATATCTCAAATGACAATTCCTGATTTTCAAGGCCTCTTTTTTTGAGATTAATTAAGTGATTTGTTGCGATACTGTATACCCAAGTTGAAAACTTGCTTTCGTGACGGAACTTGGATAAATTCGTAATAACCTTAATTAAGATTTCCTGTGTTACATCCTCAGCATCACTTGGATTCCAAAGCATTCTCAGTGAAAGGTTGTAAATCTTATCCTTAACGCTTATGATTAGCTCCTCAAGGGCATGCTTGTCTCCGCTAACCGCTTTTTCTACCAGACCAACTGCATAGCTTGACATAATTTCACCTCATTTTTTTGTATTCATATATTTAGACAAATAAAATTATCAACTGTGACAAGTTTATTAAAAAAATATTTCATATTCATACCCTTTTGCATCAAGCTTTTTTCACAATAGAACATTCCTGTTGATACTACCGCCTGCATTTATTGTTTTTTTAAGAAATTAATTATATCATTAGTATAACTACTTGTTAAACTAACCGGAGAAGAATTTATGTATAAAATCATGATCGTCGAAGACGATACTACAATTGCGGCCGCTGTAAAAGAACATCTGTGCAATTGGAACTATGACGTTATCTACGTAGAAAACTTTAAAAACATTATTGAGCAATTCATTGCTTTTGACCCTCAGCTTGTACTGCTTGACGTGGTGTGGTATTCCTCTAAGGCATCCTGTGCCTCCTGGCTAAGTGGTAAAACACGTTCCTGTACCTGCTGACTGAGTTCAATCCTCCGAAGTGCCAACTCGTTGACCTCTGGGTTCTCGCTGCGCTGCTGCTTATAACCTCGCTCTGTCAATTCTGTGATAATCATTTCTAATATCTCATCGTACTGCATAGCTGACTCCTTTCAAATGCAGTTGTGTATTTTCTTTTAGTGTAACTCCGGAAAGTAACTGCGATTCATTAATCGTCCAGCAATCGCTCTTGACAACTATGCGGAGCTCCGCATATAATTGCGGTATAAAAGTTTTTCGGAGGGCGGCTATGGAATATATTACGGCACGGGAAGCGGCGAAAAAATGGAACGTATCGGAGCGTCTGGTGCAGCAGTATTGCATCTCAGGACGCATCGATGGAGCCAAGAAGTTTGGCGTATCATGGGCTATCCCGAAATGTGCCGAAAAGCCCTCTGATCCACGCAAATTGAAATGAACAAGGAGGTGGCGGCAACAGAAGCGACAAATGAAGCACTCTATGCCGCCTATCTCGGCGGTGACGGGAATGCGCTGCGCATTCTCATGGAGCGGCACGGCAACGCTTTGACGCTCTACATTAACGGTTACATACACGATATTCACGAGGCCGAGGATTTGATGCTCGAAGCCTTTTCCCGCATGGTCAGCGCGAAGCCCCGGCTGATTGAAAACGGATTTAAGGCGTATCTGTATAAAACCGCCCGAAATCTTGCTCTGCGCCACGCGGACAAACGCCGCCGCCACTGCTGCTTTAGCCTTGAAGCGTTAGAGGACGAGCCGGAAAGCGCACTGCTGGTGGAAGCGGTTTTGCAAACCGAAGAACAAAGCCGCATCCTGCGCCAGTGCATGGAGCAGCTTAATCCTGATTACCGCGAGGCACTGTATCTGCTGTATTTCGAGAATATGAGCTATGCACAGGCTGCGCAGGTCATGGGAAAAACCACAAAACAAATTGATCATTTGCTGGAGCGGGGCAAGAAAGCCCTGCGCCCGCTATTGGAACAGGAGGGGATTACCGATGCGCAATACCGATGAACGGGTCGCCGTGGTGGAAAGGCGCGTAAAGGAATTGGCAAGGCAGAAGAAACAGCGGCGGAGCCGGACTATCGGCCTGTCTGCTGCCGCTGCCTGTTTGCTCCTTGTTGTGGGGATGAGCGTCGCTATGCCCGGCATCATGGCGGGGCTTGCGGAGGGGGACTATACGGGCGCCGGTATGATGGCAAGCATTTTTTATGAGGGCAGCGCGCTTGGCTATGTGCTCATCGGCCTGCTGGCCTTTACCCTCGGCGTATGCCTGACCGTCCTCTGCGTTCTTCTGCGCCGCAGGAGCCGGCGAGATAAGGAGGACGACAGCGATGAGCGGAGCAATTGACTACTCCATACAGCTTTCGACCATCGACAATGCCATACAGCTTGTGGTCATAGCGGGCTGCGGCATTTACGCCGCCATGCGTTTCCTCCGTCGCAGGGAGCAGGCATGGTTTTTGCTTACCTGCTTTTACGGGGCCTTCGCCCTTGGGCTGATTTATTGGATTCTGTTCCTTGTGTTTCGCTCGGATGTGCCGCGGGTTTCACCTGTATCGGATTTAAGCTGGATGGCAAGCGTGTTGTTTCTGCTGGTGCTGCAAACCACCCTGCGTCTGCCGGGAGAATGCACCTGCCGGCCTCCCTCGGCATGGGCTGTCCCTGCTTTCTGCGCGGTCATGGGGCTCTATTTTTTCCAGTGGGGCGATTATTTCCTGAATATTCTGTGGGAGGCGCTGTTAGGGGCGTGCGGGTATTTCGCCCTGCGGGGGCTATTGTTTGCCCGCCGTCAACGCGGCAGGTTGTGCGGCCGCCAATATTTCCACATGGCGGTTTTGGCATTTGTCCTGTTGGAGCACGGTCTTTGGGTTGCCTCCTGCCATTGGCAGGGCGGCACCCTTGCAAACCCTTACTATTGGTTTGACTTCCTCCTCAGCGCCACGTTTTTCACCTTCCTGCCGATGCTGAAAAAGGCGGTGTCGGAATGATATATATTGAAAACGTATTTATCTGCATCGCCGCGCCCCTGCTGGTCGCCATGCTGTGTGCGGGGAAGCGCAGCCGGCCGGGCTTTGCCTTCCTGCTTGCGGGAATGGGAATGTGCCTTTTGTCCGCCTATATCAACACTTTTTTCGCAAGGCTTTACGGGGCGGACATCGCACAGGCCGCGGCGGAGCTTGCCCCGGTGATTGAGGAAACCATGAAGCTCCTGCCCCTGCTCTTCTTCCTGCTGGTGTTTGAACCGGCAAGGCATGAGGCGCAAAGCGCCATCCTCTTTGTGGCGGCGGGCTTCGCCACCTTTGAAAACATCTGTTACCTCATTGAAAACGGTGCGTCACAGCTTTGGTTTCTGCTCATGCGCGGCTTTGGCACGGGGGCGATGCAGATCGTCTGCGGGGCCATCGTGGGCTATGGACTCTTGTATGTGTGGAAACGCCCGTGGCTGAAGGCGGCGGGAACCTTCGGGCTTTTGTGCATCGCCATGATCTACCACGCCATCTTCAATCTGCTGTTGAGCGTGGGGGGCGCCGCGCAGACGGTAGGTCTGCTGATCCCTGTCCTCACCGTTTTATCCGGTATCGGAATCACAAAGCTGCGGCGGCGGGGACTGCCCAAGTGAAATGCAATCGGTTTTCTGCCGGTGGCATTTTACTTTATTAAGAGATTAACAGCATCCTCGGAGCTGCCGAAAGGCGGCTCTTTTTTTGCGCAAAAAAATATTTTAAAAATTTTTCATTTTAGGTGGGGAGTTTTTGCGTTTTATGTATTTAAGCAAGTAGAAAGACTTTTCTGCGTCTTTTTAGAAGGGAGTCTTATGTATGTACGATACGGAAACGCGGGTGGCAATGGTAGCGCGGCGTGTGAACGTGCTGCACAGGAAATGGGAAAATCGCCTGAGCGGGGTACTGTCCATGCTGTGTCTGCTGCTGACGGGCGGCATCATAGCGGTAATCGGCACATTGGGTGGCCGGGGGCAAGGCAGTGTCGCCGGGCTGTACGGCACGACCATGCTGTTTGAGGATGCGGGCGGCTATGTGCTGGTCGGCGTGATCGCCTTTATCGCGGCAGTCGCGATTACGGTGCTGTGCATCCGCTATCGGGAAAAGAGAAAGAAAAACGACAAGAAGATGGAGGACGATCAGAAATGAAAAAAAGAATGTTAAGCCTGCTGGTGGCAGTGGTAATGGCTGTGACCATGCTGCCGACGACGGCTTTTGCGGCGGTAGGCGGTGAATTCACTGTCGGTGGCATCAAATACTGTGTGCTGACCGAATTCTCCGGTATCGGCACTGTGGAGGTGATTGCGAACAGCTACAGCGGCTACAGCGGCGACATCACCGTCCCAAACACAGTAGAAAATGGTAGCATTCCCTACATGGTGACTTCAATTGGAGATCGGGCGTTTATGGATTGTAGCGGCCTGACAAACATCATCATACCGGGCAGTGTGACTTTTATTGGTGGTTATGCGTTTGAAGGTTGCAGCAGCCTGACAAGCATCAACATACCCGATGGCGTAACTTCTATCGGAACTTATGCATTTTATGGCTGCAGCAGCCTGACAAGCATCAACATACCCGATGGTGTAACTTTTATACCAAATAGTGTGTTTAGTGGTTGCAGCGGCCTGACAAACATCATCATACCCGACAGAGTGACTTCTATCGGAGATTATGCGCTTGCTGGTTGCAGTAGCCTGACAAGCGTCAGCATACCGGGCAGTGTGACTTCTATTGGGTATGCTGCGTTTCGGCGTTGCAGAGGCCTGACAAGCATCAGCATACCAAGCGGTGTGACTTCTATCAGAGATTGTGCGTTTGACGGTTGCAGCAGCCTGACAAGCATCAGCATACCAAACGGTGTGACTTCTATCAGAGATTATGCGTTTGACGGTTGCAGCAGCCTGACAAGCATCAGCATACCCGATGGCGTAACTTTTATCGGAACTTATGCATTTCGGGGTTGCAGCAGCCTGACAAGCATCATTTTTCACGGCAATATACCGCCTTCATTTGGTAACGATGTATTTAACAACATACCGTCTGCTTTGCAATTAACTGTACCGCTGGGAGCTAAATCAAGATATATGACGGCTCTTAACGGCAAACTTCCGAACAACAGCACCATAGAAGAACCAGTTATTGACGTTGCGAATGCAGCACAAACGGCAGCGGAGGGTGCGGCATACCCCGACATGACCCAGGCGACGGCGACCAGCGAAACCGTTATTTCAGATACGCTGAAAGCCAGAGCGGTAGCGGCGGTGAATAATTCCGACGTTACAGTCACGATCAACAAAGTCAGCTATACCGCACCGACAGCGGGCACGCTTGCCGTTCCACGCGGAACCAACGGCAGCTATGTGTTTACGGTCACTGTGTCGAAGGGTCTTGAAAGTCGGAACACCACGCAGAAAACCATTGCCATCATAGCCACGGCAATTGTGCCGGATGAATTTACTGTCAACGGTATCAAGTACCATGTGCTGACAGAGAACGCCGGTGCCGACACTGTAGATGTGCTTGCAAACGGCTGCAACGGCGACATCACCATCCCGAAAACAGTGGATAATGCTGGCATTACCTACACGGTGACTTCTATCCGAGCAAATGCGTTTTTTGAATGCAAAGGCCTGACAAGCGTCTGCATACCGGGCAGTGTGACTTTTATTGGAGCTCATGCATTTTATGCCTGCAGCAGACTCACAAACATCACCTTCTCCAGCAGTACACCCCCGTCATTTTCTAGTGATGTCTTTGACGGCGTACGGCCTGGTTTGCAATTATTCGTACCGCGAGGAACTAAATCAAGCTATGAGACTGCGCTTGCCGGCAAACTTCCGAGTGGCGTCACCGTAGTAGAATTGGATATTGACATTGTGAATACAGCAAAAGCGGCAGCGGAGGGTGCAAGCTACAGCGACATGACCCAGGCAGAGGCGATCAACGAGGCCGTTATTTGGTTTGCGTTGAGAGCCACAGCGGTAGCGGCTGTGAATAATCCCGGCGTTACAGTCGCCATCAACAAAGTCAGCTATACCGTAGCGACAGCGGGCAGTATCAGCGATCCAAGCGGAACGAACGGCAGCTATGTGTTTACGGTCACTGTGTCGCAAGGCTCGCAGAATCAGATCACTACTGCGCAGAAAACCATCACTATCACAGCCACTGCCTTTGCGGTTACGGATGTACAGGCGGTAGCGGCGGCAAAAACGGCTATCGTTGACGGCACCGTTCATGTAGCTTTTGCTGCAACGCAGGCTGACAAAACCGCGGCGGTGCAGAGCTATGTGAACCATATTATCAGCAACACCGCTAATGCCACCGGGGTGACGGGCACCGTCACTCACAGCAGCGGCAACCAGTATAGTGTCACCCTTTCTAAAGGAAGTGCAACCGACAGCAAGAGCATTGACATGGTGGTGAATGAAGCAAGTGTGCTTACAGGCACGGCAACAATCAGCAATATAAACCCGAAAATCGGTGACGTGCTGACCGGTTCTCTTGACGGCGGTAATAACACTGGTACGCTGGCCTATATTTGGAAAGCGGACGGAACACAGGCAGGCACGGGAATAAGCTATACAGTGGCCGTTGCAGACCTTGGCAAGACCATCACGCTGGAAATCGCATCAAGCGTGGAAACGGGAGCGGTGACTAGTATAGCGACAGCGGCAGTTGCCAAGAAAACGACTCCGTCGGCTCCGACAGCACCTGCGCTCTCGTTAAAGAACCATAACAGCGTTACATTGACAGCAAATGCCGCCTATGAGTTCTCCAAGGGCGGTATAACATGGCAGACGAGCAATGCATTCAGCGGCCTGACGGCAAGCACGGCGTATACCTTCTATCAGAGAGTGGCTGAAACTGCCGACACAGAAGCGTCAGCAGCAAGCACAAAATTGGATGTAACGACCGATGCTGCTCCGGCTGCCACCTTAGAGAGTATCGCCATCACTACCCCGGCCGCCAAGCTGGAGTACACTGTTGGCGAAGCCCTCGACATTACCGGCATGGCAGTGACCGGTACTTACAGCGACAGCAGTACGAAGGTTGAAACAATCACCGCAGCCAACGTAACCGGCTTTGACAGCAGCACCCCGGCAACCGGCCAGGTCCTGATCGTTACCGTAGGCGGCAAGACCACTACCTACACCGTAACCATCAAAGCGGCCCCGGTGGTTAGCGCCACCATCAGTCCCACAAGCGTAAGCTATGATCTTGCTTCCCCCAGCGATGCAAGCACGAACATCACATGGAACAGCGCTTCTACGGTTACGGATGTGGTATATGGCGGGACGTCTTTGACATCGCCTACCGACTATGTGGTAAGCGGGAGCGTTCTTACCATCAAGGACAGCTATCTTTCGGCACAGGGTTTCACCGCAGGTAGCACGGCGGATTTCACAATATCCTTTGATGAGGGGAATCCGGCCACACTTACCATCAGCATCGTAAATAACCACACCCCCGGCAGCAACGCCGATCTGATTGACCTGACGATAGGCGGTAGCACAGTAAGCGGGTTTCTGGCCGCTGAGACTTCCTACAATGTGGAACTGCCTTATGGTACCTCGCCCGGTAGTGCAGCCGCAACAATAGGCGCAACAGCGGATGATCTCAATGCCGGTGTCAGCATCACACAGGCTTCATCCCTGCCCGGCAGCGCAACCGTGGAGGTAACTGCCGAAAACGGGACAACCAAAAAGACTTACACCATCAACTTTACACTGAAGTCAGCGCCTCCGGTTCAAAGTGATGAAAAGAACGTAACAAGCGTAATCACGCCCACCGGCGCAGCTATCACCGACACAAACATCTCAGCAACAGTGGAAAACAGCATTACCAGTCAGGTGATCAGCCTTTCGGTGAGTGCAATGGCAAACTGGAAGCTGTACAGCGACGCAGGCTGCACAAGCGAGATCACCAATAAAACCATGACACTCTCCGAGGGTCCAAATACGGTTTATGTCAGAGTAACCGCTGAGGATGGCGGCATCAAGGACTATACCCTTACCATTACAAGACAGGGTTCAACGCCGAGCGTGAGCGTTACGGGAATATTGATGAATAAAACCAAGCTTTCCCTTTACAGCAACACCACTCCCAAAACGGAAACGCTTGTTGCCACGGTTTCGCCCGGTAACGCTGCCAACAAAGCGGTATCTTGGGTAAGCAGCAATTCTACCGTAGCGACAGTGGATGCAAACGGCAAGGTAACGGCTATGGGCAATGGCACGGCGACCATCACTGCCACCACGGCAGACGGCGGCTTCACAGCTTCCTGTACGGTAACGGTAACAACATATACCAGTGGCGATGGCACAAGTGGCGATGGCGGATATGTACCCGCTCCTCCGGCGTCCAATGTTGTCACCGAAAAGCAGCCCTATATGCCGACTACAGCAAAAACAAGCGTCACCGATATAGTGAAAGATGGCATTCTCTCCGCTACCATCACCGAGCAAATGGTGAAGGATGCCATCAAGGTGGCGCAGGATGCTGCCAAGAAATCCGGCAAGGAAGTGGACGGTATCGCCCTGAACTTCAAAGTCACAGGCAGCGGCAGCTATACCAGCTTGAACGCCGCCATTGATGCAGGGGCTATCGACCGCCTGAAAGAAGCGGGGGTGAAGTTCGTCAAAATCGGCTCGGCAGTGCTGGATATTACTCTGGATGCAGGGGCTATCGCCGAAATTGATAGACAGACCACCGGCACGGTTACGATTTCCGCTACAAAGCTGACCAAGCTGTCCGATGCGGCGAAGAAGTTCATCGGCAATCGCCCTGTGTTTGACATCAAAGTGAGTTATCAGAAGAACGGCAAAACCGAGACTGTCAGCAATTTCGGTAAGGGTGCGGTCACTCTGGGCATTGCTTACAAAGCAACAGTCAAAGAAAGTAAGGGCAATCTGTTAGGCATATACGTTGACAAGGACGGTAAGCCGCAACTGCTCACCAACTCCAGCTACGACAATGGCAGACTAATTTTCAGCAGGAACAGCCTGTCAACCTACGGCGTGGGCTATAAGGCTCCTGCCCCGGAATTCACCGACACAGCAAAGCATTGGGCAAAGGACAACATCGACTTTGTCGCCAGCCGTGACCTCATCAGCGGAACAAGTGCAACCACCTTTGCACCCAACATCGCCATCACCCGTGCCGATTTCCTCATGGCGCTGGGCAGGCTTTCAGGTGCGAATATGAGCATCTACAAGACCAGCAGCTTTACTGATGTCAAGGCCAGCGATACCACTATGCCCTATATCGAATGGGCTGTAGGATGCAAAATCGTATCCGGCTACGGCAACGGAAAATTCGGGCCAACCGACCTGATTACCCGTGAGCAGATGGCTGTGATGATGCAGAATTACGCCAAGGCTACCGGCTATAAGTTGCCGATTTCTATTGCGACGGTCACTTTCTCCGACAACGCAAAGATTTCCGCATACGCCAAGGACGCTGTAAAAGCAATTCAGCAGGCGGGCATCATGCAGGGCAAGGGCAGCAACACCTTCGACCCGCAGGGCAATGCTACCCGTGGTGAGGCCTCAACCATCCTTCGTCGTTTCATTGAGCTTGTCATTGATGAAGGTACAGCGCGGGGCTGGAGCCAAAACGATGCCGGACAATGGCAGTACATCGGCGAAAACGGCAAGGCTGTTACCGGCTGGCTCACTGATGGAAACGCCAAATATTACTTCCTTTCTAACGGCATCATGGTCTCCGTCAAGTGGCTGGAGATTGACGGTAAGTGGTATTACTTCTACGCTGATGGCGCACTTGCCAAGAACACCAAGATTGACGGGTATGAGGTCGATGAAAACGGCGTGAGAAAGACAAAGTAACCAGAAATATTTACAAAAGCACAGCCGGGCAGGCGAATTCCTGTCCGGCTGTGCTTTTCCGTACCCGTTTGCCATAGGGGTTCACATCATATCCCTTTGAATGCTATCCCTTGTGTTCAACGAGTTTATGCTTTCTAACACAAAAGACCTGATTGAAAAGGATTATCAGGAATTAATAAAAATCATTCAAACAGACAGGTTGGAAATAATAAACAAAAAAGATACTGCTTTTAATGATATGCTGGAATATTACACTATATGGGCTCACCAGATCAAAACACCTATAGCTGCAATGAGGCTGCTTCTCCAGTCAGAACAATCCAAAGCCTGTACAGCCGCAACTATTCTGGTTTTCACCATATTCTATGCTGTCGTATATGTGTTGACCGCAAGAACCTATTACAGGATTGTGAGCTGATTAAAACTGCTGCAAGTTATATATTCATTCCAAAATGGGGGCTGCAGGTTTGTATTGGCAGCCCTCATCAACATTTTTAACCTATTTAATAATTGAGTAAACCTTACACACCTTCTTGTTACTGGTAATTTGGGCCTCCATACCCGGGATAACCTTTCCGCTGACTACAGGAGTGCGTAAATCTGCTTTTAATACAATTAAGTTATAACCCTTCGGCAATATAATTCCGGATTTGAATATCTTATATGGCAGATAAGCTTTACCGATAGAAATCGTTGCCTTAGTCCTGTTGATTTTAAATTTTTTGCTTTTAATGATTTGGTTATCGCTTTTTGACTGAGAAACAAGATTTGCCTTTTTTTGAGGCAAAAGGGTTAATGATGACAAGTAAGGGAGCCCCGGATTTGCAGCATAGTATTTACAGGTTGATTTCCAGGCACTCATCTGCATACTGCCTCCCAAGCCCTCATATTCCGTGCCTTTCAAATCCTCTGTCGAGCCGCCCTCAGGACTTTCATTAAAAAATACCGAATAGAAGGCGCATGCATCAATATATGATCCTGCTAATGTGGGATGTATGTTATCCCTGTTGTATAGCTTTACATCCGGATGCTTTTCGCTAAAGTCAACCCATGCGGACCCGGCAGGCACGACAATGCTTCCAAGCTCCCTGCCGACAGTAGTATAAGCATCTGTAACCGGCTTTTGCAGCTCGGAATCAACTTTTCCGTTTGGTACATCGACCCTATTGTGAATAAACAGAACAGTGGTTGCATTGATTTTTTTTATCTCTTTATCAAATATTCTTATGTCATCATAAAAGGCTTCTAAACTGTCAATAGGCCTATGTGCTCCATCTTGTAAAACAATGTAATCCCACTTCCTTGAATTGAACTTGGATAGGTACTCTCCTTCAGTATAAAACCAGGGAAGAATATATTTACTCTTTGTCAAAGCTTCAACATATACGTTCTTATCCTTGCTTTTAGCAATCCTTTTAAATATTTGCGGCATACCATTATAATATGTTAAACTATTTCCAATAAATAATATGTTTATTTTACGGTTAGCCGAATCAACCGGGGCGCTGCTGCCGGCAAATACATTGACTGACGAAAAAACTATAAATATAGCAAGCAGAAAAGAAAAATATCTGCGAGGCAAAGCAAAATACATATGTTCCTCCAACTATTTCATTTGTTATAATAATGTTTACTGTTTTTATGCTTCATTTAGTTTAGACTAAATCTTTAAAAAAAGAAAGCTCCCTATATTACTATAGTCAGCCTTAATCCGCATAATCTTTTTACTATGAAAGCTGCAATATCAACGTTTAAACAATTGCTTGCCCTATCTCGCTGTAACGCTCAATAACTGAGTGCATTATTGATAAAAAATATAAGAATATTATACTATAAGTAACAATCCAACTAAAATAGCATTCGAAAGGTGGTATACCATGAGTTTTAATTATTACATGCCTGCAAAAATTTTATTCGGACCCGGGAAACTGAATGAACTTTCTAACGAAAACCTTCCGGGGAAAAAAGCATTAATTGTAATTTCCGCCGGAAAGTCTGTTAAGGCAAACGGATACTTGGACCGTTTGACAAGCATACTTCAAAAAAAAGGAATCAGTTATACTTTATTTGATAAAATACTTCCAAACCCAATCAAAACTCATGTCATGGAAGGGGCAAAGCTGGCAAAAGATGAAGGCTGCGATTTTATAATAGGTTTAGGGGGCGGCAGCAGTATAGATTCCGCAAAAAGTATAGCCGTTATGGCAACAAATCCTGGAGACTACTGGGATTACATCTTCGGGGGCACCGGTAAGGGAATGCCTGTACAAAATCGACCGCTCCCGATTGTAGCTATTACAACTACTGCAGGAACCGGAACTGAGGCGGACCCGTGGACTGTCATAACTAAGGAAGATACAAACGAAAAGATAGGCTTTGGCAACGAATATACTTTCCCGGTATTATCTGTTGTGGACCCTGAGTTGATGCTCACAGTACCGGAAAAGCTGACAGCTTACCAAGGCTTTGATGCCCTGTTTCATTCAACCGAAGGGTATATTGCAAATATTGCAACACCTATAAGCGATGCTTATGCATTAAAAAGCATTGAGCTTATATCAAAGTACCTTCCTGTCTGTGTAAAGGATGGCAGCAATCTTGAAGCCCGTACGCAAGTGGCTTTAGCGAATACTCTTTCAGGGTTGGTGGAGTCTGCCTCCAGTTGTACTTCAGAGCATTCCATGGAACACGCTCTAAGTGCACACCATCCGGAACTCCCGCACGGCGCAGGACTTATCATGCTTTCAGAAGCATACTACACCTTCTTTTCAGCCAAGGCTCCCGAAAGATTTGCGGCTATGGCGGAAGCTATGGGGGTTGATGTTAAATCACTTCCAAGGGAAGAACGTGCCATAGCATTCGTAAAAGCTCTGGTTGGGCTTCAGGAAGCCTGTGGAGTCAGAGGTATTAAAATGTCCGATTATGGTATAACGAAGGAAGAGATTCCAATGCTCGCCGAGAATGCACGCAGTACGATGGGAGGACTTTTCCAGCTCGATCCTTACTCTCTTTCACTGGCAGAAACTATAGAAATAATGGAAAAGGCATATAAATAAGTATATAAGAATACAGGGCATTTTTTGTCCTGTATTCTTTATCTGCCAACTGTTTGTATGTCATAGCCCCTTTACTCTACAAATTAAAAAAGACCGGTTTAACGGTCAATTATTAATAAGCTACAATTATGGTTTATTTTATACCAAACATACTCCCATCAAAAATAGCCTGATGCGGAATTTTAATCAAATCTTTAAATCCAATACCTTTATGCCTTTCCATATATGAGTTTACAATCCTGCTGCCGAAATAATATCCTGCAAACGGAGGAATACCAAGCTCCTTGCTGCCAAACATGTACTTCCCCTGCTCTTGCGGAGATCCGACTTCATATAATACCTTTTTTAATTTTTCCCAGGCATCCTGTTCATTTTCCTTTGTAACGCCTTTGTGCCATGACGGTTGATAGCCCGGGTGCAAGCTTTTTGCAAATTCGTCTGCTTCTCCTTCATTAATCATGTATTCCAGAAAGTTACCCTTTGTTTCGCTGCCTCCTTTCACACTGTACCAATAAGAGCCTAAAACAGCATGGTTGTATTCATGTGCAAAAACAAAAGGAATCCATTTCTTAAAATCAGTTATTAAAGGGTTTACAGTTATAATAATATTCCCCCATACATTAGTCCCCACTACACCCTCTTCTATATTATTTTCAGTTGGATAAAAGGCTACTGTCAATGTGTCCTCATCCTCAATGGGAAGAGCACTTGCAATATTTTTAAATACTTCTTCATAAACTGATAAATCTATGGTTTTAAATAACTCAATCTGTTTTATTATGATGTTCCTGTCTTCAATTGGAGCCGGCTTCATAAAATCACAAGAATCTCCCGCCCATTCGGCGATTTGGTTCCAGTATGGAGCAATCATTATTTTTTCCCATGCATTTTGATTATCTTTATATTCAAGGTATTTCTGCATTTCTTTGTATGGATACAAAAATTTTAATTTCATATAAATCCTCCAATATAGTTAAAAATTACACTTCTTTTGGTACTTTTTTATTCTGACATCTTTTACAAACGTTTATTTTGCTTCCATCCCCTGCAATTACCTCATACAGGATTTTGATCCTCTCAGCCTTGCACAAAGGGCAGGTACCTCTTCCATGTGATTGCAGCTTCAACAATGTTTTACCTCTATGCTGTTTTGTTGCCATTAATCCTCATTCCCTTCTTTACATTAATCCCTGACAAAAAAACAATAACACAGATATATCCAGCCTATCAATGTCATAAACGGTTATGTACTGAATTTGATAGTACCGCCTTTTCTTGCCCTATTACTCTCCTGATGCTCTGCTCGGAAAGAAAGTAAAACCCGGATAGTTCTGAAACTGAAGTACCGGCTTTATATTGGTCATATATCTGCCTGTTCCGTTCCTTCAAGCTTTCCTTTGATCCGCTCTTTTCGCCCCAGGCCTTATGTTTGCCATCCCTGCATGGTATATATATAAATTCACCGTCTACATAATTTTGAATCAGCTTTATTAATTCCTCCGGCAGTACCTTTTGTGCCTTAATGTATTTCATTTCTCTGCTCCTCCAAATTTTTATTTGGGCTGAAGCAAAGACCATAAAAAAACTGCAGTTACAGGACTATGCCTGCTGCAGTTTTGTTCTATATAAACAAACCTAATTCCTGATTTTATAAATAGCCTGTGCTGAAAGTTAACACTAATAAAACCTTTATAGCATAAACTTATAAAGATCTTAGCAGCATATTAGCAGTTCCAACATCAGCTACTTAATAAATTCAGGCTCCGAGCAAAGCATCGCCGACTTCGATTTTTGTGGTCTTTGCGCGGAGCAGAGTTTTCGAAAACATGCTTTTAGTGAAATCATAAGGATGTCCTTTCAAATTTTGAGTAATTATACTAAAAATGTTATCATATACTGTCCGATTTTTCAATATTAAAAACGATTATGTATCATTCTTGAGCAAGCATTTCAGCCTTCTTCATCACACGGTTACATAATGAAAATATATAAAGTCCAATACAGAGGCACATACTTTGAAAGGGGGAATTTCTTATATCTCCGGAAACCATATCTTTATTTCACGTTCGGCATTTTCTGCAGAATCTGAAGAATGAACAGCATTTTTTGAAACTGATAATGCATATTGGCCCCTTACAGTACCCATTTCTGCATTCATAGGGTTTGTTGCTCCATTTATTTTTCTCAATAATGATATAACATCATTTCCTTCAATGATCAAAGCACATACTTCTCCACTGGTAATATAATTAATCAAGTTTCCGAAAAATTGCTTCTTTTCGTGTTCAATATAGTGCTCCTTTGCGATTTCACTTGTTGGTTTTATAATTTTTAAAGCTGTTATATGGAGCCCTTTTTTCTCGTAAATTGAGATTATTTCACCCATTAGTCTCCTCTCCATAGCATCCGGTTTGATAAGCACTAATGTTCTTTCCATAATTTTCGCTTCCTTTCTTAATATGAAATTCAGAGCACATACAAATAAATTATTAATTGTAATATATTGCTAATTACGTTTTTATTATATACCTCAAGTATTTTAGAAGTCAAAATCCTAATTTTTGCAAAAAATCTTTCATTACAGGAGGATTGGCAGTGACACCTTACTCAAAAAGCATATTCAGAAATTCTTGAAAACTATTAGCAATTGTATTTGTTGAAGGGTCAAGATCTTCGGATTCATCGTTATACCAAATAGCAATCTGAGGGTTTTCCCTATCTTTATAATAATCTAAACATACAAAATCTCCACCAAACAAAGCTGCAATTGGTACTAATTCAGCACCAACTAAGTCTTCATCAGTTATTAATCTTGCGTCCAGCTTTGTTAGATTGACATCAATATCATACATCCCCATTTCGTGGTTTTCTGTATCCTCAAGTATACACAAAAATCTAATTTGTCATTAATTCATCCACATTTGAGATAAAAATAACTGTTTAAACTTAAAGATACCTTTAAGGTGCCTCTGAGTTAAAACAGTTACATAAAATATTTTACCAGTCAAAAATAGAACCATACTTCTTTTTAAGTTTTCTTAGACCAATTAAAGAACAAATAATTCCAACTACTGACAGTACTCCCCGACTTATTACTTCATATCTATTACTACAAAGATATAATGTAGATATGCTAGCAAAACATATCATGTTGCAAATAATACATAATGCGAGAAATATTTTCCTTTTTACTCCAATTGGAAGTTTATTATTCTGCTCACTTATTTTCTCACTCACTTTTGTTTCTGTTTTCTCATTTTCTACCACAGCCTTTTCATCCTTTACCAAACTATCAACACTAACACCAAAATAATTACTAATATCTATTAGCTTTTCAATCTCAGGGAATGATTGCCCCAACTCCCACTTTGATACCGATTGCCTTGAAACATTCATTATTTCAGCAAGTTCCTCTTGGGATAAATTTTTCCCATTTCGTAAATTTTGCAGTTTTTGTGAAAAACTCATTAACATCACCTCAATTAAATAATGCAATAAAAATAGGTTAGCATTCTACCAATTACTATATGCTTTTTGTCAACTAACAGTTGCATTTATAATTTTTATCGCCCTTTTTACATAAAACTTCCATCGAGATAATTATAATATTCCGCTGTTGATGCAATAATGTATTATAAATCAGACGGACAAGATTATATTTAACCTAACTAATGTATTCAAAATTAATTTTGTTATCTCTCGCATATTTCTCCGCAAAAGAATTCTTTGGACATTTTATAGTAAAGCCTTTAAAATTCATAACAGCAAAAACACCTACCTTATCTTGGCCAAAATTAAGCTTAGTGAATGCACTATACCCAATCTGAATAATGCTGTTCGGTAAAGTTATTTCGTTTAATGATTTGCAATAAAAAAACGCATATTTGCCAATACTGGTTACACTATTGGGTATATTTATCTTTCTTAATTGCAAGCAACCATAAAATGTTTCCGGGTTTATTTTTTTTATTCCTTCAGGCAGCAATATTTCTTCAACAATCTTATTATCCCAGAAAGCTTTTCTCGCAATCTTTTTAGTAATTTCAGGAACAACATATTTTATTATTTTATTTTTTTGCGGAAAAGATATTAATTCTGTTTTTCTCTTATTAAATAAAGCCCCATTCTCACTGGAAAAATATTTATTATCCTTATCGACACGTATTGCTTCAAGATTGTAAAGCCTGCTAAAGGTCCAATTATCTATTTTAGTAACACTAGCAGGAATCGTAATTGATTTAATCTTATCAATTTCCGTTTCCCCGTAGTCTCCAGGTCGATTTATATTTGAGAAAGGGTCCAGAATCTCAACCGTTCCATTAGGAATTACAACATCCTCTTGAATTCCAGTATAATTGACTAGATTTTTATTTATATACCAGAATCCATCTTGGATAATTACATCATCCATAATTTATCCTCCCCACATAATTATTTCCCTAGAAAAAATTCACGGTGTTCCTCTCTGTTTTCCAATCCGTAGTAAGCTCCAAATGGTGTTAACCTAGTTGATACCTTACTCAAAAAGCATATTCAGAAATTCTTGAAAACTATTAGCAATTGTATTTGTTGAAGGGTCAATATCTTCGGATTCATCGTTATACCAAATAGCTATCTGAGGGTTTTCCCTATCTTCATAATAATCTAAACATACAAAATCTCCACCAAACAAAGCTGCAATTAGTACTAATTCAGCACCTTGAATCCAATCTGGCTTATCAACCTAATTTTTCTATCGCTCCATCAACAGCAATTTCCTATAGATAAGATTTTATTCGTTTCATATCTGTAGCCAAGTACGGGTTATCTTTCTTCATATTTTCACAAAGTAGTCCCGCTTGTGTGTAATCCTCTTTTAAAACTTCTAATTCTCGTTGTGTAATTCCAACTAATTGCATAAATTCCACTCTACCGTGAACGGTATCAATTCCGTTGCACTCAGTATCATTTACAACAAGAAGAGCCGTAATGGCAGATTCAATACCTATATGAAGGGACGTGCCGTTACCAGCAATATACTGCATTGGTTCAAAGAACTTTTTCTTGGTGTAGGTGTACCGAGCAAGGCTAGAAAGCATATTAATTGCCCATTTACAATCCTCTACTGAGTTTTCTTTTAGTTTTATAGTCATTTCATAACCCCAGCCGCTCCATTCACCACCAAACGCTTCTTCATTTGTGTAAAGTTCTGTCATCCCATAAGTTAGTAGATGCTTATATCCATTTGGTGATTGATAAATGCTATAACCATCCACATATTCGTCTCCCCCGAAGATGGCACGACTCGGCATTGCTGCTCCAAAATGTGCAGGTTTTTGATTAGGATATAGTTTTTCAAACACTTCGTCAATGGCTTCCCATCCTGGAGCCCAATCTTCCTCTTCTGATGCACGCTTTTTATATTCTTCTAATGTCATATAGTGTCACCCCAAATATAAAATTTCCGCTTTCTGTATTTGTTATTTTAACCCACATTCTTTCAGCCTGGCAGCCATTTTTCAAAGGCTTTTTCAAGAGCACTCATTTATGATATGTCTCCCCATTGTTAATTTTAAACGCCCTGTAAAGCTGCTCCAGCAGTATCAGTCTTGCCAACTGGTGCGGAAATGTCATATTGGACAAAGATAACCTGTAATCAGCCTTTCGCAGCAGTTCTTCATCTACTCCGAGTGATCCCCCTATAACAAATGTCAGATGCGAAGCCCCATTAACAAAAAAAGCCTCCAGCTTCCTTGCAAATGCCTCTGACTCCGGTTTTTCTCCCTTTACATCCATTACAATAAGCGTCGATCCGGCTTTTACCTTCTTAAATATCTTCTCAGCTTCCTTTTTCTTAACCTGCAGCTCTTGAGCACTGCTGAGATTTTCAGGGGCCTGCTCATCATCAACTTCAATAATCTCCATGTCGCAAAAACGTGAAAGCCGTTTGCTGTATTCCGCTATCCCCTCTTTAAGATACTTTTCCTTCAATTTTCCAACCGCAAGTATTGTAATTTTCATATTACTTTCTGCTCCTATAAAATCAGGGCAAATACAAAATTTGCCCCTACAAAATTCTTAAAAATCTTTTAACTGTTAAATGGTTGCTGACTCGCTAGAACTCTATAACTTTGCCTACCCTGTCCCTTAATGCTACTTCCAGCATGACATCTGCTTCTGTACTGATCTCTTTCTCATGAAGTGCATTGCACACTGTTCTATAGGCTAATTCAGGAAAATTGTTTTCCCTGCTGAGGTGTCCGAGCAAAAACTTTTTCGTTCCCTTTTCTGCCATATAGGCAATGACTTTGCCTGCCATTTCGTTTGAAAGGTGACCATGATCACTCATGATCCTTTTCTTAAGATGCCATGGGTAAGGCCCCACCTTAAGCATTTCAACATCGTGATTTGACTCAAGCAATAAAAGGTCACTCGTTTCAAAGTAATCCAACAGCCGCCTGGTGATGTGTCCGATATCTGTCGCAGTTGTAATTTTCTTATCGCTGATAAAGAAGTTGAATCCCACCGGTTCGGCAGCATCATGCGGTATGGCAAAAGGCTTGACTTTTATGTCGCCGAGATTGAATTCCTTTCCGGTTTCAAAAAACATCTTGTTTTCTGCATCCAACGGCCCCAATTCCAATTCCATGGCTTTCCATGTGTTCTCGTTGGCATATACCGGTATGCCAAACTTTCTTGAAACTATTCCGACGCCTCTCGTGTGGTCGCTATGTTCATGTGTAACTAAAATAGCGCTCAATTCCGAAGGCTTTTCGCCTATGGAATGAAGCGCTTCTATTATTCTCTTACCGCTGAGTCCTGCATCTATCAGAACATTTGTCTTATTATCACTGATATATAACGAGTTACCGCTGCTTCCGCTGAACAAACTGCAAAATTTTATCATAAGTAAAAGTTTCCACCCCCACCCCTCCCGGGAGGGGCAATTTAGTTTTGCCGTGAAGCGGCCTGCAAGAGGCTTACAGCTCCTGCTTTCCTATGTATTATTCCGTAATTCGTTCTATATCTGCTCCCAGACTTCTAAGCTTTTCTTCAAAATTTTCATAGCCTCTGTCAATGTATTTGATGTCATGTACCACTGTCTTGCCCTCTGCAACGAGTCCGGCAACAACCATCGCAGCTCCCGCTCTTAGATCCGTCGCCTTGATTGGTGCACCGGAAAGCTTGCTGCCGCCTTCGATGACAGCCATTCTTCCTTCTACCTTGATCTTGGCACCCATGCGCTTCAGTTCGTCAACATATTGAAATCGAAGATCCCATATGCCCTCTGTTATTGTGCTGGTGCCTTCCGCAAGACATAAGAGCACCGTCGTAGGAGGGTGGAGGTCTGTCGGAAATCCCGGGTAAGGCAGAGTTTTAATATTTGCCTTTTGAATTGGATTATTGCCGATTACCCTTATCCAATCCTCATCCTCTTCTATCTTTACATTCATTTCTATCAGCTTTGCACTAAGGGATTCCATATGTTTTGGAATGATGTTCCTTACAATAACATCACCTCTTGTAGCGGCTGCAGCAATCATAAAAGTTCCTGCTTCTATCTGGTCAGGTATGATTGAATGAGTAGCATTCCCATTCAATTTTTCAACGCCCTTAATCTTAATGACGTCTGTTCCCGCTCCTTTAATGTTTGCACCCATTGCGTTGAGGAAGTTAGCAATATCAACTATATGGGGCTCCTTTGCAGCGTTCTCTATCGTAGTGACGCCTTCTGCCTTAACCGCAGCGAGCATCAGATTTATAGTTGCGCCTACGCTTACTATATCAAGATATATCTGGCTTCCAACCAGTTTATCCGCATATACCTTGACTATGCCATGCTCGATCTCCACCTTGGCGCCCATCGCTTCAAAGCCTTTAATATGCTGATCCATTGGCCTAAAGCCAAAATCACATCCTCCCGGGAGAGACACTTCCGCCCTTTTAAACCTGCCCACAAGAGCACCAAGCAGATAATAGGAGGCTCGCATACTTCTTACCATCTCATATGTTGCAACATATGAATTCACATTGCTTGCATCAATATCTATCGTATTCTTGTCAACGTACTCCGTTTTTGCGCCCAATTCGCCGAGAATATCATTAAGCAACCGGACATCACTGATATCCGGGACGTTTTCTATTCTGCAGGGCCCATCTATTAACAGCGCTGCAGGTATTATCGCAACCGCAGCATTCTTTGCACCACTTATATATACCTCTCCGTTAAGCGGCTTCTGCCCTACAATCACCAACTTGTCCAATATATACACCCGCCTTTATCATTTGCATAGAAAAACAATCCAGAATTATTATATCACTTTTATCAGAAAATTACGAAATTTTTAGAAATTTTATAATTATTTTAAAGGACGTCGGCCAATAAATGAAATAACATTGGTGTTTTGTTATTAGGCAGAATGTGTTAAAGGTAAGTCTTCCATTCCATATGAAGGACTTACCCCATTAATTTTACCCGGTTTATGGACTTTCTGTAACTGTAGCAGCGTTGCCTGACTTCTCAGCTGCGTTTTGGTCAATCCCGCTGCCGGTCTTGTTAATCGAACCAGCGGTAGACTTGACGGGTTCACTTGAGCTATATATGTTTTTGAGAATTACAATATCAACCCTTCTGTTTTTCGCCTTGCCTTCTACAGTTGTATTTGATGCTACCGGGATCGTATCCCCATAGCCTGCCGAAGAAATCAACTCCGGTTTGACTCCTGCACTTTTTACAAGAAGCCTTAAAACATTATCCGCACGGGCAGAGGACAGTCCCTGGTTGTCAATATATACTGATCCCCTTGCCAACGGGTCGGAATCGGTATGTCCTTCAACTCTAATACGATTTCCCGTAAATGCTTTCAATAGCTTCCCGATTTCAACCAGAGTCGGTTTAGGTTCAGCTTCTATTTCCGCTCGTCCCGACCTGAAGAGGAACTGAGCCGTCATTGAAATGACTATTCCCCTCTCCTCCATCTTAACATCTACCTTGCCTTCCAAACCGCCCCTTTTAGCCAGCTCCTCAACTTCCTTCTGTACCGAGTCCATTGCCTGCTGTTCTACAGTAGCCGGAATGACAGGCGATGGTGCGGTATTGTCAAGCGGAATCACTGAATTTCCGTTTCCGCCTGTATCGTTGTATGTAGAAGAAGCGCTTGTTCCGAAGGCTTCCCTTAAGGACTGTGCCAACTGAGTGAATTTCTGACTATCGATCTGGCTCATAGAATATAACAGTATAAATAGAATCAGAAGCAGGTTCATAAGATCCGCATAAGTAAGGAGCCATCTCTCGGAAGTATCTTTTTCAACTTTTTTTCCCATTTAAACTACCCCTCTGCTTCAACCTTTTCATCTTTTTTAGAACCTCCGCCGTTCATCTTTTCCAGTAATGCGAGGTTCAATTTTTCTTTGATGATTCTCGGGTTCTCGCCTGCCTGAATGGATAACAGACCTTCTATTATTAAATCATTTATCATCTTTTCTCTTTCAGCCTTAACCTTTATTTTTCCGGCCCACGGAAGAAATACAAGGTTTGCGAAACCAACTCCATAAAGTGTTGCAAGGAATGCTGATGAAATCTTCGGTCCCAGTTCATCCGGATTGGATAAATCCTTCAGGATACTAACCATACCCATAACCGTTCCCAAAACGCCCATCGTCGGGAAAAAACCCCCAAGGGCCTCCAACATCTTTGCCGAAGACTCACTGATGCTTTCATGCAGTTCTACTTCCCTTTGCAGAATATCCTTTATAACTTCAGTTTCTATGCCGTCGACAACCAATGCAAGGCCCTTTCGGATCATATCATTTGGATTGTTCTGTGCATCCTGCTCCAAACTCAGCAAGCCGTCTTTTCTGGCTTTCTCAGATAGTTCCGCCAATTGGTTTATGATTTCAATTTCATTGTATTTTTTCTGGAAGAATACTGACTTAATAGCCATAGGCAGCTTTTTAATCTCTGATAAGGGAAATGCCGAGAGCAAAGCGCCTGTTCCGCCACCGAAAACAATTAAGACAGCGGCTATGCTTATCAGGCCCGCAGGCGAACCCCCTTCTTCAGCATTACCCAGTAATACGCCACCAAACCCTATAATAAGCCCAAGTATTGCTGTAATGTCCATTTGACCACTCCTAAAATTATCTCATTTTGTCTTTCGAATAATACCTGTTTTCTTTAGCTAACCTTAAAAAAAATTGTTAAAAAAAAGTCAAACAGAGTATTGTAAATTATACATTACTATGTTATTATTGTAATAATTTATTTTTGCGAGATGCATTATCAGTGGGGCTTTTAGTGTTTGTTACACGAAAGTCCTTTTGCATATTTTTATTATCGGCATCTAGCGCTAAAACTTTAATAGAATCTTCAAGAAGAGGCAGGATAAATTGTTAAAGAGCAAACTTGAAATATTTGTTGCAAAAAGAGTGCTAATCTTTTTCATTATTTTATCGATATTTGATATAGTGCTTTTAGACAAAAGGTGGCTGGTATTGCTCGGATTATTTCCCGGCAGTCTGCTGTGCACTCTCAGGTTTAGTTCGAATGCACTGCTTTTCAAGGAGATACTGTCCACTGCAGCGGATTATGGTGAATCTAGGCATGCAGGTTTGAAAACTGTAATATTCTTTATTATTAATCAAATAATATTAGTGTTTCTGATGTTTGTGTTTTATAAGATAAGTCTCTGGGCTTTTGCAGGATTTACAGCAGGTTTGGTGCTTGTGCCTTTTGTATTGATGCTGAACGGCATAACCGAAGCCTTAAAAATTACTCATAACAATTTTGAATAAGAGGGTGTTGTGTTTATGGAAGGTAATGTAATGGAGCAAAATGTCGTTTTCAAAATCCATGTTTTCGGGCAGACAATACCCATAACAAGCACTATAATCACAATGTGGATAGTAATGGCAGTAATGCTGCTTCTGGCTTACATATTTACAAGAAAGCTGAAAACGATTCCCGAGGGAAAGCAGAACATTGCCGAGCTAATAGTTGAAACTATTAACAATACGGCAAAAGAAAACATCGGTCATCACTGGAGGGACTTTGCCCCTTATTTCGGTTCAATATTCATTTTCCTGGTTGCAGCCAATATGTCTCCGCTATTTAGTATTATACCTAAGGGAGAACAGCTTTATCATATCACGGGGCTTAAGTTTTTTGAGCATTGGCCCAATTACTCCATTATCGCCCCAACAACTGATTTGAATGTCACAGTAACAATGGGTGCAATGTCAATAATGCTTGTCTTATTTTCATCTATCAGGTATAAAGGTGTCGGCGGCTGGCTAAAAGGTTTTGCAAAGCCTAATCCTGTAATGATTCCATTTAATATAATGGACTATGGAACAAGGTTCCTGTCCCTGTCCTTGCGACTATTCGGAAATCTGCTGGCGTCTTTCATAGTAATGGAACTGGTAATATCACATGTTCAGCCATTAATACTCGCACCAGTGGCAGGTTTCTTCTTTGATATGTTTGATGCATGCTTGCAAGCTTTTATATTTGTATTTCTTTCAGCATTTTACATTAGGGAAGCTATTGAATAAGGAGGTGAATTCTAATGGGTTTAATAGCAATTGGTGCAGGTATAGCTGCATTCACAGGTTTGGGTGCAGGTATAGGTATAGGAATTGCAGCTTCTAAAGCTGCTGAGGGGGTTTCAAGGAACCCGGAGGCATCTGGTAAGATATTGACCAATACTCTTATTCTATCGACTCTCTCTGAAGTAACAGCCATTTATGGCCTTGTTGTAGCTATTATGTTAGTCGGTAAGATAGTAACTTGATTTTGTACTTATGCAGATTTTTTAGGGGGGAAGATTATTCCCCCCTGCATAATTACGATTTTTGAAAACGAGTTAAAACAATAATTTATTATCAACGAAATGGTATTGTAACATAGTTTTTTTATTATGAAAAATAACCTTGCTAGATATTTTTACAGTTTGAAAGGGTGAATATAGATGCTTAATGGCTTAAACCTCAATCAATGGACATGGCTCATCACTTTTATAAACCTGATTGTATTTTACATTCTTATGAAGAAGTTTCTGTTCAAGCGTGTGACCCAGTTCATGGATAACAGGACAAAATCCATAAAGGATTCCATAGACAATGCAGAAAAATCCAAGGCAGAAGCAGCAGAGCTTAAAACTCAGTATGCCGAGAAGCTTCATTCTGCAAAGGTAGAGGCTGACAATATTCTTAATGAAGCCCGCAGCAGAGCCGGAAAAGAATATGATGAAATAATAGCCGCCGCAAGAAGTGAAGCCGAAAGCATTCTTGCTAAAGCAAGAGAAGAAATCGACCGTGAGAAGGAAGAACTGCTGAAGGATGTCAAATCGCAGGTCGCAGGTCTTGCTCTTGCTGCTGCTTCCAAAGTGCTTGAAGCCAATATGGATACCGATGTAAACAGGAAGCTCGTAGACAAATTCATTGATGAGGTAGGTGCTGCATAATGCCTTTAATAGAGAAAAGGTACGCGGAAGCACTTATTAATCTGTCAGTGCAAATGAAGGAAATAGATACCTTCGAGCAGGATTTTCAAAGCATCGTTGACATCTTCAACGATCAGGAGGATTTCAGGTTCTTCCTTCTAAGTCCGGAAATAAGCACTGAAGTTAAAAAGGGCGCTTTGAAGGAAGTCTTTGACGGAAATGTTAAGCCTGAACTCTTAAATTTTCTTATGCTTGTGCTGGATAAGGGCAGGATCAAGTTCCTTCCGGGTATATTCGAGGAGTTTGTAAGTCTGGCTGATAAGGAAAAGAATGTTCTGAGCATGACAATAATATCTACGTCTCCCCTCTCGGAAGACCAGATTAAAATAATTAAGGATAAGTACCGGGAAATCTACAATGCATCCTCCGTCAAGGCGACCCTTGAGATAGACGACGGGATTCTCGGCGGAATCAAAATTAAAATAGGCGACGAGGTTGTGGACGGTTCGATTAAGGGAAGGCTTGATGCTTTGAGGAATATGATTCTGAGCAAATAACCTCCGGACAATTCAGAATTGTGAATGATAAATAAAAACATGTTTTCCTGTATTCTGTATTAATTGATTATGATTTCTATTTAACATACGAGGTGATTTTATGAAGTTAAAGCCCGAAGAGATAAGTTCAATCATAAAGCAGCAGATTGAAAACTACGGAGTCAAAACGAAAACAGAAGATGTCGGGTACGTTTTACAGTCAGGCGATGGAATAGCCAGAATATACGGTCTTGGTAACTGTATGTACGGTGAGCTTCTGGAATTTGAAAACGGCATCAGAGGAATGGCATTGAACCTTGAGGAAGACAACGTAGGCTGTGTTCTTCTTGGTGATGGGGAAGAAATCAAAGAAGGCACTGTAGTAAAATCAACAGGGAGAACTGTTGAAGTACCTGTCGGAAACGCGTTGATAGGCAGGGTTGTAAACCCGCTTGGCATTCCGTTGGATGGCAAGGGAGAGCTAGCGACCGACAAATTCAGGCCGATAGAATTCCTTGCTCCCGGCGTTATTGACAGAAAAGGTGTAGACACGCCTTTACAGACAGGTATCATGGCAATCGATGCGCTTACTCCTATCGGAAGAGGCCAGAGAGAGCTTATAATCGGTGACAGACAGACAGGAAAGACTGCAATTGCAATTGATACAATAATCAATCAGAAAGGCCATGATGTTATCTGCATATATGTTGCAATCGGACAGAAGGCCTCAACAGTTGCAGGAATAGTAAACACCCTTGAGCAATTCGGTGCTATGGACTATACGATTATTGTATCGTCTACAGCCAGTGAAATGGCTACGGTTCAGTATATAGCTCCTTACGCAGGCGTAGCAATTGCAGAAGATTTCATGTACTCTCAGCATAAAGACGTTTTAATAGTATACGATGATCTGTCGAAGCATGCTGTCGCTTACAGAGCAATGTCACTTCTCCTTAGGAGGCCGCCCGGACGTGAAGCTTACCCCGGAGATGTATTTTACCTTCATTCAAGATTACTGGAAAGGGCTGCAAAGCTCAGTGATGAATTAGGCGGAGGTTCGATAACCGCACTTCCTATAATTGAAACACTCGCAGGCGACGTTTCCGCATATATACCGACAAACGTTATTTCTATTACAGACGGTCAGATATACCTTGAAACCGAATTGTTCTTCTCGGGCCAAAGGCCTGCTGTTAACGTTGGTCTTTCAGTGTCCAGGGTTGGCGGTGCCGCTCAGACAAAAGCGGTTAAGAAGATTGCGGGTCCGTTAAGGACTACATTGGCTCAGTACAGAGAGCTTGCAGTTTTTGCCCAGTTCGGATCAGATCTTGACAAGGCTACCAGAGACAGGCTTATACAGGGAGAAAGACTTCAGGAAACCTTGAAGCAGCCCCAGTATACTCCATACCCTGTTGAAAGCCAGGTAATAATACTTTATGCAGCAACAAACAAATACCTCATGGATATTCCTACGAAGGGGGTCAGCAAATTCAACTCGGAACTCCTTCGCTTCGTTAAGGACAGATATCCCGACATACCGAAGTCAATAGCGGAATCAGGGCAATTAAAACCCGAAGTTGAAGAGTCTTTGAAGAAAGCTATTGATGAATTTAAAGGAACATACTTAAAATAGTAAAGTAGTTCATTAATGAAGATTGTAAGTTTGAAATTGCTTTATTTTTCATTCTACATTCATCATTATAATAAGGGTTGGTGATTAATGAATGGCAAGTATGCGTGAAATTAAGCTGAGAATAAAGAGTATTAAACAGACAAGGCAGATTACCAAAGCTTTGAAGCTTATTTCTGCAGCAAAGCTCAAGAAAGCGAGACAGCAATTGGAACAAACCCTGCCTTACTTTGACAAGGTTAAGGTTACTATGGCGGATATTCTGCAGCACAGCGGCAATATTGAGAGCAAGTTTTTCGATATAAGGGATAAGACGGAAGGCCGTAAAAAGGGTTATCTCGTTATTACTGGCGACATGACGCTTGCGGGTGGCTATAATCATAATCTTATCAAGCTTGCAGAAAGTAAAATAAAAGACAAGGATTCAATACTTTTTGTTGCCGGACATACGGGCAGGAACTATTTCACCAAGCATGGATACAATGTAGATCAGAATTTCGATTATTCTGTGCAAAACCCAACTACCTACCGTGCACAGGATATAACAGACATAGTCCTGGAGCGTTACATTAAAGGTGAACTGGATGAAGTATATGTTATTTTTACAATGGCAGTATCATCCTTGAAGCAAGAGCCGCAACTCATGAAGCTTCTACCGTTGGAACTTGAATCCTTAAAGGAAGAGCTAAAGTCGGTCGGTGGAGTAACTCGCGATTTTTCAGAAACAGTCATTGATGAAAGCCTGACCTATGAACCCTCTCCTGAAGCGGTTTTCGATGTACTGATTCCGAAGTATGTAAAGGGTATCATATACGGTGCTCTCGTAGAGTCATTTACAAGTGAACAGAGTGCCAGAATGACAGCAATGGATAATGCTACAAATAATGCCGATGATATGCTCAACCGTTTGAACCTGTTCTACAACAGGGCAAGGCAGGCGGCAATCACACAGGAAATCTCCGAAATAGTGGGCGGAGCTTCGGCGCTTCAATAGATACAATGGAGATTTAACATTTATAAAGACATTTTATGATTCAGATGATTGATTGGGATTTATAAGTTGGATTGTATTCGCCCATTATCAATTGTCAATTATTCAGAATAAATGAGGTGTAAAATATGGCTGAAAGAGTAGGAAGTATAGTCCAGGTAATCGGACCTGTTGTAGATATCAGGTTTGAAAGAGGCAATCTCCCTAAAATCTACAACTCAATTAAAATCGACAATAACGGAGTGAATATCGTAGCCGAGGTTATGCAGCATCTCGGGAACGACATGGTAAGATGCGTTTCCATGTCTTCCACAGATGGTCTTATCAGAGGCATGAAAGCGATCGATACCGGCGATCCGATTAAGGTTCCTGTCGGTAAAGAAGTACTAGGCAGGGTGTTCAACGTAATCGGTGAACCCGTAGACAAAATGGGAGATGTCAATGCAAAGGAATACCTCCCTATTCACAGGCCGGCTCCAAGCTTTGAAAATCAGAAACCGGCAACTGAGCTATTTGAAACAGGCATAAAGGTCATAGACCTTCTGGCTCCTTACGCTAAGGGCGGAAAGATTGGACTGTTTGGCGGTGCCGGAGTTGGCAAGACCGTTCTTATTCAGGAGCTTATTAGAAACATAGCTACAGAGCACGGCGGATATTCAGTATTCACAGGCGTTGGTGAAAGATCCAGAGAAGGAAATGACCTTTGGCATGACATGAGAGGCTCAGGCGTTATTGAGAAAACTGCCATGGTGTTCGGTCAGATGAACGAACCCCCAGGAGCGAGAATGAGAGTCGGACTCACAGGCTTGACAATGGCAGAATATTTCCGTGATGAGATGGGACAGGACGTACTGCTGTTTATAGATAACATATTCAGATTCGTACAAGCGGGTTCAGAGGTTTCAGCCCTCCTCGGCAGGGTACCTTCTGCGGTTGGTTACCAGCCTACACTTGCAACTGAGGTTGGTGCTCTTCAGGAAAGAATCACATCAACCAAAAAGGGTTCAATCACATCCGTTCAGGCAATTTATGTACCTGCCGATGACTTGACTGACCCTGCACCGGCTACTACCTTCGCTCACCTTGATGCAACTACAGTTCTTTCAAGGCAGATCGTTGAAAAAGGAATTTATCCGGCTGTTGACCCGTTGGATTCTACCTCAAGAATCCTTGACCCAAGGATCGTCGGCCAGGAGCACTATGAAGTTGCAAGAAAAGTTCAGGAAATCCTTCAAAGGTATAAGGAATTGCAGGATATCATCGCAATTCTCGGTATGGATGAACTTTCGGAAGAAGATAAGCTTACGGTCTTCAGAGCTAGAAAAATCGAGAGATACCTGTCACAGCCTTTCTTCGTTGCTGAGAACTTTACAGGCTATCCCGGCAAGTATGTTCCTCTTAAGGAAACTATACGCGGTTTCAAAGAAATAGCTGAAGGCAAGATGGACGATATCCCTGAGGTTGCTTTCTTCATGAAGGGCACCATCGACGAAGTATACGAAGAAGCCAAGAAGCTGTAAGGGGGTGTATACATGGCATCCACATTCAATCTGGAAATTGTTACACCCGAAAGGAAGTTCTTTTCAGGGCCTGTTGAAATGGTTAACCTGAAGACTACTGACGGTGAAATAGGTATACTAAGCGGCCACATGCCTATGGTCATAGCTGTAGGAATTGGGCCTATAAGATTCAAGAAGGACAACGGTGAATGGCTTGAGGCCGTACTTTCTGAGGGCTTTATGGAAATAACCCAGGATAAGACCATTATCCTGACCGACACTGCCGAATGGCCTGATGAAATAGATATAAACAGAGCAATTGAAGCCAAAAAACGAGCCGAAGAGAGACTCCAAAGACAGCTCAGTGAGCTTGAGTACATCCGTTCTCAGGGTTCACTTGCAAGAGCTCTTGCAAGGTTGAAGGTCGGCAAACAGATCAAATAGTACAAAAGCTGTTCCACAACGGGACAGCTTTTTTAGTTTAACTAAATTATTCAATAAGCCTGCAATATAAAGCCTTTTCTTTATCAATTTTTTCACTGTGCCCTAGTAAGCCACCACGGCTTAAGTGGCGATTTTTCGTTACATTTTCATCGCTGAAAAGGTAAAGGACACAGGCGTTTATAAAACATTAATCTAATCATTACAATCCGATCTCCCCGGTGAAAATTTGAATTAACAGATAAATCGACCCTATAATCACAAACACTAATCCCGGTATAAAAAACACTCCAAGAATAATCCAGGTTCTTATTCTCCTTTTGCGGTTGAATTCTCTCTCATATTCGACTTCACTTTTTTCACCTTGATCAATTACCTCTGGAGCATTAAATAATTCATTATCTTCCTCAATACCTTCATTAGTTATAGACCGGCTTGCTATTATCTCCTTTGCCTTTTCCAATGACCTTGATGGGACATAAATATCAATTCCTTCAATAACTCCACCCATATATATCCTTAGATAGGCATCCGCATCTACGGATTTCCTGAATACAGGTATCTCATAAGGCTGATGTAAAGATTCAATGATATTTGCTTCTATATCATTTGCAACAGAAGTCAGAAGAACTTCCTTATCATAGTCCGTCGCCTCTTCCTTCTTCTGTTCAAGTTCATCAACCAACTCAATACCACATTCACTGCAAGCTTTAAAGCCATTTCGATATTCCATACCGCACTTTGGACACCATGGCATAATACTGCACTCTCCTTATTTTTCTAGAATCCATTACCAAAAAAATGAACTATTATGTATATCGCTGCAATTGCGAGAAAAGCAATTACGATCATCCATCTGAAATCTATATAAGTGGCTTTTACTCCATCTTTATCATACAGAACAAAGGAGTTTTGAACTGCTTCTTGAACATTTTCCATTTCTGAATCTTCTTCCGGCTCTTCATCATACTCTTCATCTTCCACAGCCTCGTCAATTTCATCCGGCTCAGGCTCATATTGTAAGGCCTGAGATTCCAATTCCTCTTCTGAAATTTCCCTGGGACAGTTTTCTATGATGTCTCTTGCTTGTTCAAGCTGGCTTGAGAGAACATAAAGCTCAATACCCGCATTAGCTTCACCGATTATCGAACTGCTGAGACGCCTGCTAATCTTTGTAACAGCAATGTCATAAGGGCGTAACAAGCTTTTGATCATCTCAAACTCCATTCCTGTTTGCACGGATGTAAGAAGAACCAATTTATCATTTAAGACAGCTTCATCAATTTCACTCTCATCTTTTTCAGGTTCAAGCTCATCAACCAGTTCAGCTTCACAGTCGTTACACACCTTAAAACCTTCCCTGTATTCCACTCTACAGTTTGGACACCAAGGCATAATGCTCACTCTCCTTATAGCAGTTATTTTAACCAATAAAAGACTAATGGTTGGAGGATAATTACAATCTAATTATACTTATGTAACAATAATTAGTAAATACCGGTATTTAATCAGTCATTTTATTTATACAGGAGGGCTGTGAAATAAGGCTAATTCGGTTTTCCAATTTATACTTGAATTCAATATGTCACACTTTGTCATAATAAGTCGCACTTTGTCGCAATATTTACCGAACATATGTTTGCTTTATTGATTCATTTATGTTATACTAAATCTATAATTCCTCCAGAGGTGTTGGTAATGGATTTGTTTAAAAAACTAGAAATACTGTCTGCAGCAGCAAAATACGATGTCTCCTGTTCATCCAGCGGCAGTACCCGCAAGAACAAACCCGGCGGCATCGGAAATGCAGAAAAAAGTGGGATTTGTCACAGTTGGTCTGCTGACGGAAGGTGCATTTCACTATTGAAAGTACTGCTAACCAATCAATGCATGTATAATTGCACCTATTGCATCAACCGATCAGGCAATGACATTCCAAGAGCTTCTTTTACTCCTGATGAAGTTGCAGATCTAACTATCAACTTTTATAGAAGGAACTATATTGAGGGCTTATTCCTCAGTTCAGCTGTTCAAAAAAACCCGGATCATACAATGGAGCAATTGATCCAAGTAGTAAAAAAACTCAGAGAGAGTTACAAATTCAATGGGTATATACATTTAAAAGCAATTCCCGGTGCTGACCATCTGCTTATCGCAGAAGCAGGAAGACTAGTTGACCGCATGAGCGTCAATATTGAGCTCCCTTCCAGCGAAGGGCTCCGGTTGCTTGCGCCTCAAAAAAATCGTGAGGCAATTATTAAACCCATGAATTTCATAAGCTCCAGAATATTGCAAAATGCAGATGACAGGAAACATTATAAAAGAGCATCAAGCTTCGTACCCGCAGGGCAAAGCACCCAGTTGATAGTTGGCGCCACTCCGGATTATGATGTTAATATATTGAAGCTTTCGGAGAATCTATACAAACGCTTCAGCCTTAAAAGGGTATACTATTCTGCTTATGTGCCTGTCAATACTCATCCCAACCTGCCGGCGGTAAATAACCCGCCTCTGCTCCGTGAGCATAGGCTTTATCAGGCAGATTGGCTTCTAAGGTACTATGGCTTCTCGGCAGATGAACTGCTGGATGCAGGAAAACCCAACTTCGACACCGAGCTTGACCCAAAATCCGACTGGGCCATCAGAAATATACGGCTTTTCCCGGTTGAAATCAATAAGGCGGATTATGACATGCTTCTAAGGATTCCCGGTGTCGGAGTACAGTCTGCGATGAGAATAGTAACTGCAAGGAGGGTTAGCCAACTCTCCTATGAAGACCTCAAAAAGCTCGGCGTTGTATTGAAAAGGGCAAAATACTTCATTACATGCCGAGGCAAGTATTATGGTGAATATGGCATGAACGACTTTCTGATCCGTCAGGGTTTACTTATAAAGAAGCCTGAGAAGGTACAGAAGCAATTGCCATGGGAACAGCTGTCTATCTACTCATATATGAACAATAAGCCTTTGATAGAAGATTCCTTTTCATCTGTAACGGGGGAATTATAATGCTTATTTATTATTATGACGGGTCTTTTGAGGGCCTGCTGACCTCAATTCATGAAGCGTACTACAGGCATGAGAATCCCGAGAGGATTCTTCCAGCCAGGTCAGCACAGGAAAGTATCTTTTTCAAGTGTGTTAATATACTGACAGACCCTGAAAAATCGAAAAAGGTTTACAATGCAATTGCAGAAAAAATATCATGGGAAAGCCTTGAGCACATATATAATGTATATCTTTCAGAGCTTGAAGATGCCGGCACCTGGATATATGAATATGTAAAGCTCGGCTTTAAAATGGGCAATAAATTAGATTGTTACCTTTCAGATGACAGGGTGCTCAGGATTATTGACACCAGTAAAAAGGTTTTTGGCGAAAGGCATGGATTATTAGGACTTGTTAGGTTTAGACAAATCCAAAAAGACCTTTATTACGCCCCGATTGAACCCAAATACAACGTTACTGCCATACTGGCACCGCACTTTGCAAAGCGTTTGTCCGGTCAGAATTGGATCATACACGATGTACGCCGTAAAATAGGTGCAGTATACAATAAAGAAGAATGGGTTCTGTCCGACATCGACATAGACCCCGACAGCCCTGAACTTAATGGAGCAGATTTCTTCCAAGCATTATGGAAAGGTTATTTTAATAATATCGCCATAAAAGAGCGTATAAATCCAAAGCTCCAGAAACGCTGCATGCCCGTAAGATATTGGAAGTATCTGAGTGAAATGCAGTAACTTAAATTACAGGCTCAAATACATGTTTAAAATACAGCTTAGGAGGCTTAAAATTATGAGAATCAAAATTATAAAACGTATTCCGCTATTTCTTGCGGCTTTATTTCTTCAATTTGTTATATACAGCAGCTGCCTTGTTGTTAATGCTGACACGGCAGTGGTTTCTTTAGTAGATAGCTATCAATACGATAGAGCTTATCAAAACATGCCCTATTCATTACCCCAGACAACAACTGCCAATATGAGCGACGGAAGCAAAGTTGAAGTTCCTGTAACCTGGTCTCCCTCAACAGTTGATTTGTCAAACACCGGCAGCACTACATACACCGGTACAGTTGAAGGCTGCTCTCAAAAAGTTACTTTACAATTGAGGGTATACCCTGCAATTCAATCTATTGTAAGTCAAAGTGCTACTGTATACGAGAATGATCCCTATACTTTGCCGAAGACTGTTATGCTCCAAGTCAACAATAATTCTTGGATTGGCAATATCGACGTAGTCTGGTCTCCGTCAACAGTCGATACGAGTACTGTAGGTGTATATACATATGAAGGTACCATTAGAAACAATACACTAAAGGCTTCTTTTACACTTACTGTCAAGCCTGGTCCAAATCCAGCAGGTACACCTAAACCAACGATAGTATCCTTAGCGAACCGCTATCCGTACGATTATACCTTCCAGAACATGCCTTATTCATTGCCGCAGACAACTACTGCCAATATGAGCGACGGGAAAACGGCTGAAGTTCCTGTAACCTGGTCTCCCTCAACAGTTGATTTGTCAAATACCGGAACATTTACTTACACCGGGACAGTTGCAGGCTGCTCTGAAAAAGTGTCCTTCCAATTGAATGTGTGTCCTCCTATTGTGTCAATTGTGAGTCAAAATGCTTCAGTATACGAGGATGACGCTTACACCCTGCCAAAGACTGTAACGGCTTATTTAGGCAATAATACTTATACAGGTCCTTTCAATGTAGTCTGGTCTCCGTCAACAGTTAACACAAGCGTTGCAGGTGTATATACTTTTGAAGGCACTATAAAAAATTATACGGGAAAGGCTTCGTTAACCCTTACTGTTAAACCAAAATCAACTATAGTTTCAATAAACAATATTGCTGCCGATCTATATCAGAATGAAGCCTATTCACTGCCTAAAACAGTTTCTGCCCTTATGAGTGACGGCAATTATAAGAATGTTCCCGTAACATGGAATTCTGCAAGTGCAGACACTAGTAAAACAGGGACCTTTACATATAGCGGTACTGTTCAAGGCTATAACAGTCAGGTTTGTTTAACCCTTGTCATCAGGCCTGCAATTGTCTCCATTCAAAACATAAACGCAGTGATTAATCATAATGAAGCTTATAGTTTACCTCAAAGTCTGACTGCTCTCATGAGTGACGGTACTCATAAGGATGTTGCAGTGAACTGGGACACGTCATCTGTAGATACGGCTAAAGTAGGGACTTATACATTTAAAGGTACAGTTCAGGGTTATAGCAGCCAAGTTACCCTAACTCTTGTTGTCAGCCCTGTAATTACATCAATTGAAAATATTAGTGTGAGTATTAATCATCATGATTCCTACAGTTTGCCTCAGAGTATACCTGCTCTCATGAGCGACGGCACCAATAAGAATGTATCGGTAAGCTGGGATCCTTCAACTGCAGATACAAGTAAAACCGGTACCTTTAACTATTCCGGTACAGTCCAAGGCTATGCCGGCAAGGTAACATTAACTTTGACAGTTAATTCAGTAATAACATCTATTAATAATATAAATGCAACTGCTGTTCTGAATAGCAGCTATAGCTTGCCTCAAACAGTTTCTGCTCTTATGAGTGACGGCAGTAAAAAAGAATTTCCTGTAACATGGGATTCGACTAATGTAGATACAAGTAAAGTCGGTACCTCCACTTTCACCGGCACAGTTCAGGGGTATAGTGATAAAGTTACACTAAACTTATCGATTGTGGAGAAGTCAAATATAGTTTCCATAGAATATTTACCCGGAGACGTTGTATTCCAGAATATCCCTTACAGCTTGCCCCAGACTACAAAGGCTACTCTCAGTGATGGGAGCATAATAGATGTACCGATATCCTGGTCTCCAGCTACAGCTGATTTGTCTAAAACAGGTTCATTCAATTATGTCGGGTCGATTGAAGGCTGGAAAAATAAAATAAACTTTTCATTATATGTATACGAACCTGTTTCATCGTTATACGAAATGTCGAAAAGTGTTTACCAGAATGACTCCTATACCCTTCCGCAATTTGTTCCTGCAATCTTTTCGAGCGGTAATGGTGCTGTATATGTAGAAGTTGATTGGACCCCTTCAACTGCAGATACAAGCAAAATAGGAGTATTCACATATGAAGGTACAGTTAAGAATTACCCTGACAAGGCAAAGTTAACACTTACTGTAAAACCCAGAATAAGCTTTAATGATATTATAACATCCGTTGACCAAAACCAACCTTTCTCTTTGCCTAAAACCGTAACAGGTTATATTGTTGGCGGAACAACCAAGGAAATGTCAGTAACCTGGAATTCATCAATTGTCGACACAAGTGTATGCGGACTGCAAACCTTCGAAGGTAAGGTTGAAGCATATGAAGGGTATGAAGGTAAGATAAATCTATCCCTTTATGTTCGTGGCCCCGGGATGGTTT
>JAEXSP010000037.1 GCA_023453795.1 Bacillota bacterium | reverse complement strand
GCATTTATGCCAGAATGGGTGAGGGTGATAAGGCGTGGGAACATCTTACAGCCTTAATCAGGGATTTTGCAAGTGCAGCACTTCTGGATCAGATAGAAAAGAACCCTCCGACTGTATTCCAGATAGATAGCAATTTCGGGGGAGCGGCAGCTGTTTTGGAAATGCTTATTCAAAGCTATCATAAGGAACTGGACTTTTTGCCCGCCCTGCCTTCTGCGTGGCCGGAAGGGAAAGTAAGCGGACTCAGGGCAAGGGGAGGCTATACCGTTGACATGGAATGGAAGCTGGAAAAGGCCAGACTGGTGTCATTGAATGAGAAAACATGTACGGTTAAAAAGAAATTTGAAAAGTATTGTATTAAAGACCATTCCGGAAATAGAATAGAGTATAATGATGATTGTGTTTATATAAGGTTCCCGATTAAGGGAGAACAGCCTTATTTTATAGTGCGGGAGTAAAGGAAATTAAGTAAAGGAAATTAATGTTTTAATCAGACATCTTGTGTGATATAATATCACTACAGTTTTTTCAGGAGTATGATACTATGGATAATGATGAATTATTGGTTTTGATAAAAGGGCTTTTTGACCAGAAAACCGATGAAATAAAGCAATATGTTGATGAAAAAATCAACGGTCAAGGAGCTTTAATTGAAAGTTTACAAAGTGATATTAAAGCAGTTGCAGAGAGTCATGATTTGTTGAATAGGAAAGTTGATGAAGTTAAACAAGACATAGATGGCGTAAAGTCCGAAATAGCAGTTGTCAAGGATTATGTAATAGGTGTTGATGCCCCAAAATTCATTCATAGTTTTTAAAACCCTCCCCAAGCACTTCTCTTACATCAGTCAGTATAATAAATGCTTTTTTATCAACCGATTCAACGATTTCCTTGAGTGTTGAAAGCTGGCCTCTTTGCAGGATGCACAGAAGAACATTCTTGTCATTACCTGTATACATGCCTGTGCCTTTTAAAGATGTTACGCCGCGATCAAGCTCGGAGAGTACCCTTTTGGCAATCTCTGCCGACTTGTCCGATATTATGAATACGGATTTGGCAAAATTGACACCCTCAAGTACGGTATCTATAACCTTGGATTGAATGAACAGAGTTACAATGGCATATAATGCAAGAAGAAAGCTCCGGAAGGCAACCGCGGCTAATATTACGATGCCTGCTTCTATGAAAAGCAGTGCCTGGCCTATTGAAAAACTGGAATTAAAATGGCTCATTATATTGGCAACTATGTCTGTGCCGCCTGTTGTAGCCCCAGACTTAAAAACTATTCCAAGTCCGAAACCCATTAATGAACCTCCAAAAAGAGAATAAAGGAACAGATCAGGATTGGATGGTGCCGCACCGTTTTTTACAAGGTAATGATTTGCGAAATCAAATGAAATTTTTGTTGTTAAATTCAGAAACAGAGAAAAGAAGAAAATACAAAAAAGAGTCCGGATGGCAAATTTTCTGCCTAAAAATTTATACCCTGCTATGAACAGGGGTACATTAAGCAATAATACGGTTATACCAACGGGTATTCTTTCGCCGCTCAGATAATAAACGATTGTAGCTATTCCGCTGATGCCCCCGGAAGATATTTTAAAAGGTACAAGAAATACATTTATTGCAAATGCAGGTATCAGCGATCCGATTATAATAAACAGGTAATCCTTCCAAACACTTTTAATTTTTGCTCCAACTGTCATCTTTTTATCCTTTGTTTGCCCCGGAACAGTCAATTATAGATTTTTTTGCCGACTGCAGAGCATATTAACGTTACAGCAAGCTCCCCCGTACGGTTCATATGATCCAGTATAGGATTGACCTCAACGAATTCCATTGAACATAGCTTTTCATAGTCAGAAATCATTTCAACAGCGAGATGAGCCTCTCTGAAAGTCATTCCGCCATACACCGGGGTTCCGACACCGGGTGCGTCAGTCGGGTCTATTACATCTAAATCAACGCTCAAATGAAGTCCGTTTGTACCGTCTGCTGCAATATCCAAAGCCCTTTTCATAATCTCCTTTATGCCGTATGCATCTATATCAGCCATAGTAAAAACTGAAACTCCTGACCTTTTAAGCAGTAGGATTTCCTCTTTATCAAGACTTCTTATTCCTACAAGCACAATTTTTTCCGGATTTATGAAATTAATATCCTCCGGCTTAAAGCCAATCATTTCATCCGGCCCGAAACCCGTTAGTGCCGCAAGCGGCATTCCGTGAAGATTACCCGACTCGGTTGTATTTTTGTTGTTGAAATCGCCATGTGCATCCAACCATATTACTCCGATGTTTTTACGTACGCATTGCGTTCCGAGAATTGCGCCGACTGCAATGCTGTGGTCGCCTCCCAGCACAATAGGCAGGCTTCCGTCCTGAAGACTTTTTATTACCCTGGCAGTCAGCTCTTCGTTAACCTTATTGATTTCATTTAAATGCTTAAGGCTGCTATTCAAAGCATTGTCGTTTGAATTTTCCGAAACTGCGACATTTAGGTTTCCGAGATCCCTGTATTCGATATTAAGCTTCTGTATCGATTCCTTTAAGCCAGCATATCTTATTGCGCTGGGCCCCATGTCAACGCCTCTCCTGTTCGCACCCAAATCCAACGGTACACCGAGTATATCTACTTTCATAAGCTTTCCTTTCTGACAAATCAAACGCTAACCATTGTTTTATTATTTGCCTGAGTACGGAAAGTATTCCTGTTACGAAAATAAAAGCTCAGAGGCAACGTGGGCCTCTGAGCTTTTTAGAACATTAATTATTTGTGCAGCTTATTGCTTTCGACATATCTCTTTATTTTTTTGGTCGTAGTTTTTGAAAATTCTTCATCTCTGATGTTAAAATCCTTTATGTGCTTATAATTCACAAGCATGCTGTTAACCATGCGGATTTCTTTTTTAATAAGGTCATATGCCAATTCGCTGTTTGCAGATTCACCGTTAAGCTCCCGAATTTTATCCATATTGGGAACTATAATGGCTGAAAGCAGGATGTCACCGGAATTGTCATCTTTTTTTCCATATACCATTGACTCAAGTATATATATGCTTTTGTTCAAAAGAGACTCAATTTCTTCAGGGTAAACATTCTTTCCGTTCTTGGTTATAATTACATTCTTTTTCCTTCCTGTAATGTGCAAAAACCTGTCCTTATCGATAAAGCCAAGATCTCCGGTGAAAAACCAGCCATCTTTAAGAACTTTAGCGGTATTCTCTTCATCCTTGTAATAGCCAAGCATGACACTGGGGCCTTTTACTGCAATTTCCCCAACACCTTCTTCATTTGCATCAATGATGCGTATTTCCAGATTCGGAAGAGGTATTCCTGCTGCATCGTTCTTATACTCGACATCCCGATTTAATGCCACTATCGGAGAACATTCAGTCAGACCGTAGCCTTGTACAAATGGTATGCCAAAATCCCTGAAGCCTTTGGCTATTGAAGGATCTATGCCTGCGGCACCACTTATGAACAGCCTCACATGGCCCCCGAAGGATTCATGTATCTGTGCAAACAGTTTCCTGGAGAGGTCTATTCCTAAATGCTTTAATAGACTGCTTAATTTGAGGGCAAATCGCAGCTTTTTTTCTAAACCGGGCTTTTTTGATGCCTGATCCCATACTCTTTTATACATAGTTTCGAATATCAGGGGAACTCCAAGCATGACGGTAGCTTTTGACTCCTGCAGATTTTTAGGAATATGCCTTAGCCCTTCGCAAACAGCAACTGTCGCACCTCGGTATAATGGGCAAAATAAGCCGCAGGTACACTCATATGTATGATGAATCGGAAGTATGGACAAAAAAATGTCTGTATCGTTGATTAAAAGCATTGAGCTCATGGCCATAAGGTTCGAAGCCAAATTATGATGTGAAAGCATAACAGCCTTTGAAGAAGCAGTTGTGCCGGAAGTGAACAGAAGAACGCTCATTGAGTCATTATCAAGCTTTGCATCTATAAACTGCCTGTTGCCCTTGCCTATTAGTTCATAGCCTCTGGAGATTATTTTTTTCAAGGACAGACGGTTGTTTCTGTCTTCACTAGCGTCCATAGATATCAGTAAGCTTGGAGATAAAAGGTTTCCGGCGATATTATTCATTTGCTCTGAAAATTTACCTGAAAAGATTATTGCGCTTGCTCCGGATCTTTGTAAAAGGTTTTCAATTTCACTCTGTGGAAGCTCCTTGTCAAGTGGTACGATTATACCGACTCCATTAGTCACTGACAGGTAGGAGAGTGCCCATTCATATCTGGTTTCTCCTATGAGAGCTATTCTCTTGTCTTTAAGGCCAAGCTCAATCAAAGCTGTTCCAAGAGCATCAACATCATTTTTAAATTTACGAAAGCTAATCTGTGAATACTTGCCGCCCTCGGTTTCTTTTACCAGAAATGCAGGCTTGTCCTGATATATGTCGGCACTTGATTCCAGCATGTCTTTCAGGTTGGTTATAGGCCTTACATAATAAAGAGGAAGCTCTTTCATAAAAATATACCCCCAAAAGTTAAAAAATGTTTCATACTATAAGATGTTAACAAAACAATAGATTAATTTCAACTAAATATAAGAAACAAAACTCCAAGAAAGAATGTCTTGGAGTCAAAACGCAATTATTCAGACTGTTGGTGTGTTCTCAAATTAGCTGTGCAAAAGGAAAAATGAGCATCCCGATGCTTCACCGAATAAGTATTGCGAAACACTATACTAAGCCCCCGAGCAATAATATTTCCTCATTTTGGGAGTAAATAGCAGGAAACTGAGAAATTGGTACTGGGTTTATTCCTCTGCCGACTTCAATTGTATAACCGGGCCTTCTGAAATCCTGAATAAACCAGTCCTTATATCCTGCATACGAGGCTTCTCCCGGATTCGATGATATTGCGTACCCACTTACCCTGGAAAACAACTCGGCAATTGTTTGAGATTCCGGCGGCTGCAAATTCTGAAACTGGTAGTATATTACTTCGCCTTGGGTATGATATGCGATCACAAGCCTGAAATTATGCAGCCTTGTAAAATTCACCATAGCCAAGGACTCCGGAGCGGATAAGGGGTAAGGTCCTCCATAATCCCGAGGTGCCGGGCCTGTTATACCCTGTTCTATCTCGAGTTGATGCTCTCTATCCCATAGGGCGGGATAGTTCAAGTTGAGATCGGTGCCTTGTATGTTTGCTTTCCATACACTCGGAAGGGGGCGGCCGGTTGTATTCAGTTTTGCTGCCTGAATATATGCCGGATCACTATAGTTTGGCCAGAAATTAACAAGGTCCACCCCGTCGGGATTGACCATGGGTATGATGTATATGCTGCTGCGGTTCCAAATATTCGGTATGCTGTAGCCTCTGATGCTTCCGCCTGTGGAATAAGCCTTGGCGAAGTTCTCTATGAATTTCATAAGCAATGGTGTAGTGATCCATTCGTTTGCATGGTGAGAAGCGTTATAGGATACCTGGTTTGTTCCTCTTCCAAGCCTTATACTGTACAGATTCTTGCCCATGACGCTTTTTCCGGCCGAGCCTACCTCGATAAAGGGATACCGTGCCCTTAAACCGCGTATCTGAATGTCGATGATTTCATAAGTGTAGTCAATATCCGTATAAACGACATCTATGCCAAAAGGAACAACTATTCTTTGCCCTATAGAGAGATTGTTTGGGTTTATTCCGGGGTTGGCAGTCAGTATGGCATTTTGAGTGGTATAATATCGCCTTGCTAATTTGTATATAGTATCTCCGCTTTTTATTGTATAATTATCATAGCCTAAAAGGTACCTTAAAAACAAATTCCATGTTGCCGGTCCTACGACGCCATCCGGCACCAGGCCGTTGTTTCTCTGGAATGCGATCACTGCCGATTGAGTCTGCCTACCGAAGTCTCCGTCTACAGTCCCGGCAAAATATCCTATTCTGTTCAGCAGGCTTTGAATCAATTTAACATTTGGGCCTGTTGACCCCAAAGCCAAAGTTTCCATACTAGATTTCCTTCATTAATAAGTATTTGCTATTACATACTATTTTACAAAATTGAAATTGTGCTTTTCAGCAAGGGCATTTTTTCTAATTGTTCATAAATTATTAAAAAAAAATGCACAGATATTACATATTCGTTGTTTATAATTTATGTTATTAAAGGCATTAGGAGAAAGATTATATGAAAAAGCTAATAGGTGTTATATCGTCAATGTTATTGATTGTGCTGGTTTTCTCCGGCTGTGGCAGCAAGAAGACGGCAGAGAACGGGAATCAGTTTGATTCAGGGAAGCAGGGCCAATTTGCAAGAGCTGACTTAATGGGCGAAGTTGATTCTATAAAGGATAACCAGGTTACTATTAAATTAATAGAAATGCCTCAATTTAACCGTAATCGCGGACAAGGGAACAATAACGGCAACAATAATGATAACAATAATAACAATGATAACAGTACATATAATGGCAACAGACAGGGAAATCAGAACAATGTCCAGTCCAATAACGGACAAAGGCCGAGCGGAAACCAAAATAGAAGCAGGAGCCGAAATTATACCGGAGAAACAAAGACGATTACAATAAATTCAGATATACCTTTAACAACAATGACTATGGGTGATAACGGACCCGAACAAAAAGACATAAAAGTTAAAGATATAAAAAAAGGAGATATGCTTCAGATATGGTACGCAGATAAGAATAAAGGCACCATATCCAGAATAAGCGTCGGCGGTTTTGGAGGCGGCTTCCGCGGCAACGGGTTTGGACAGGGAAACAGAAATGGCGGCTACAACAATAATAACGGAAACGACAATAATAACAGCAATAATTAAGTTGATATATTTAATAAGTTTCTTAAATCTTGCGAGTTAAATTTAGCATACCCTCAAAAAGAAAAGAAGGGGCACTTCAATTGGTGTTCCTTCTTTTCTTTGTCCTTAAAACAATAACTTGACTGGAAGAAAATTTTTACGAAATCATTTCTTATTGTAAGAGGAATTGAAAAGAAAATGTCGAAGTTACTACATGTATAAATAAATTTCTCAAAATATTGGTTCGGGGGTAAAAAGATGAAGCTTGGGTTGAAATCAAAAATGCTTTTAGTAATAATCTCATTATTACTTGTATCATTTATTGCAGTGGCTACTGTCGGTTATATCGAGACAAAAAGGATCATCACTAAGCAGTCTGAAAATCAACTGATTACTAAAACCGACTACATGAAGGAAAAAATGAATAGCTTCTTTTCAGAAAGACAAATGATGCTGATAGAAGAATCAAGATATATTAAAGAGGCTTATGATGTTCAGGATAAAGGTGAAAGAAACAGGGCAAAACAGCACATGGAGGCAATTTACCCGGAATTGAAAGAAAAGTTTGGAATAGTTGACATATATGTCGGTTTTCCGGATGGAAGTGTCGCTTGCGGTTCGAAATGGGTGCCCGAAGATCCGATGTGGAAGGCAAATGATAGGCCATGGTACAAAGAAGCAGTGAAATCCGACGGAAATCTTGTTTATACAGATGTTTATATAGATTCGGATACAAAAAAACCTGTTGTTACTTTGTCCAGAGTAATCAAAAGCAACGATGGACAGATCTACGGAGTTGTAGCGTTGGATATCGGACTTGCTCAACTGTCAAAACTCTTTTCTGCTGAAAAAATCGGAAATAGCGGTTATCCTTTTGTTCTTGAAAAGGATGGGAGATTTTTGATCCATCCGAAATATAGTTTCGGTGAAGATTTGGAAAAGGCGGATACCATTTATAATATAAGTAAAGGCAGTCTGAAAAAAGTAGGGGATAAGCTTTTGACCGGGACAACAAAGGTAATTAAGGGGAAATTCGATGGTGTCAGCAAGATGTATTATTCGGAAAAGATGGAAGATACTAATTTCTTTCTTGTATCCACTTTAACACAAAAAGACTTCTTAAAAGAATTGAACGGACTGATGGTTCTGATAGCAATCATCCTTGTTGGGTCAATTGCTTTCTTCATTGTTTTTGCTGTTGTATTCATAAGCAGGATAACAAACGTTATTAAGCATGTAGTAAAAGGTATGGAGCATATGGCTCAGGGGGATCTGGCTTTTTCGACCGAAAGGGTCAACAGAACCGATGAACTCGGAACATTATCAAATACCATGCTGGGATTGCAGAGTTCAATGAAGCAAATAGTTAAAGCTATAATTACTGAAACAGAAAATGTTAATAAGGCTTTGCTGGCTTCGAACGACAGCATTCTTTCACTCAATGAAAATCTTGAGGATACGTCTGCTACTGTTGAACAGCTCTCGGCAGGTATGGAGCAGACTGCCTCTTCCACAGAAGAAATAAATGCTACATCTGCAGAAATCGAAATGGCTGCAGAAACAATCGCCGAAAAAGCTCAGGAAGGGGCTGTGTCAGCTAGTGAGATCAGGAAGAAAGCTATAGCATTGAAGGAGAATTCGTTGAAGCTTCAGACAGATGCAAATGAGACACAGGCAAACATTAAAAAAATTGTGGATGAAGCTTTGGAAAAAACAAAAGAGGTTGAAAGGATTAAAGCCTTATCTGAGGCTATACTTCAAATATCTTCACAAACAAACCTTCTTGCCTTAAACGCAGCAATAGAATCCGCGAGGGCTGGAGAAGCGGGAAAAGGATTTTCAGTAGTAGCCGAAGAAATCAGGAAGCTTGCCGAAGATTCAAAGGTAACCGTTAACGAAATTAAAGATACTGTAAACAAGGTCTTTGAAGCCGTTAAGGATCTTTCGGAGGCTTCAAGGAGTATGCTTGACTATATTGATACAAAGGTTGTAGAAGGTTATAAGGACACTGTTGTTGTCGGTGAGAACTATGATAAGGATGCAATTTATGTCAACGGACTGGTTACTGACCTTAGTGCAACCTCCGAAGAACTGCTTGCTTCAATAAAGACTGTTTCAGAAGTCATGAATGAGATTTCCAAAGCAAGCAATGAGGGTGCGTCAGGTACAAATGACATTGCCGGGAAGATTGCTCATATCAGAACAAAAGCGAATGAAGTTCTGGATGAAACCAAAAATGTCAAGACCAGCACGGAAAATTTAAAGGCAGTGGTTTCAAAATTCAAGGTGTAATGCTGTAAATAAAGGGGAAGCAAAAGGACGGTTCTTTTGCTTCTTTTTTTGCATCTGTGGACAGTGCTAATTTGATGAGTAATAACTTGACAGTAGAAAAATAACATGATATATTTATCATACCGACGGTTGGTATATAAGGAGAAATAGGAATGGCAAGAAATAAATATCCAGAACAAACTGTAGAACAGATTTTAGATATATCTACAAAGCTATTTTTAAAACGTGGATATGACAAAACAACGATACAAGATATATTAGACGAGCTGAAAATGTCAAAGGGAGCCATATATCACCATTTCAAGTCAAAGGAAGAAATTTTGGAAGCGATCATGAATAATAGGGCTTCATACGCAAAGAAATTATTAAATTACTTAATTGTGAATACAGCTGCTGAAAATGCTAAAGAAAAAATTAAAAAAATTATGATTGCTCTCGTTGCAGATACAACTAGCCACTCAATAGACGTTATTCTATCTTCGCAAATTAAAAACCCGCAATTTGTTGTGGCAGGTATTCAAAGCTCTGTTCTTTACGATGCTGAAATAATATCAAAATTATTTATTGACGGGATAACTGATGGTTCAATACAAACAGACTATCCGCTAGAATGTGCTGAAATTTTTATGTTATTGTTGAACATATGGATAAATCCCGTTTTGTTTAATCGAGACATGCAACAGACAAAACAAAGGTTGGAGGTTTTAAGGCAATGTATGATCCAATTAGGCGTAGATATTATCAGTGAAGAAACGATAGCGCAGGTAATAGCTACCTATAAAAATATGAACGCTTTTGAAAAATAATCAAACTCAAATTCTTTTTGTGCAAAGCAAAAAGAATAATTTTTACACCGATACAAACCAACGGTTGGTATTTAAGGGGGCTTATATGAGAGAAGATATTGTTAAGACAAGAAATCTAGTAAAAACTTTCAATGACAAAGTAATTATTGATGACTGTACTTTGAATGTAAGAAAAGGGTCTATCTATGGCCTGTTAGGCGCCAATGGTGCAGGAAAAACAACACTCTTTAAATTGATTACTGGATTACTGAAACCTACAAACGGAACTATTGAAGTATTAGGAAAGCCTACTAACTATAATTTGCAATCAATATTAAAACAGATTGGAAGCCTGCTTGATACGCCCAAATTTTACGAGCATCTACCTGCCAAAGACAATTTAGAGATCCATTTGTCTTATATGGGGGTAAAGGGCATGGATATTACAGAAATCCTATCCATGGTTGGCTTATCTGATGTTGGAAATAAAACTGTTTCTAAATACTCATTAGGTATGAGGCAGCGACTGGCCATAGCAAGGGCGATTATCCATAATCCCAAAATATTAGTACTGGATGAACCAGTCAACGGGCTTGATCCGATAGGTATTAAGGAAGCACGAACTTTATTTCTCAATCTTGTAAAGGCTAATGGAATGACTATCTTACTATCCAGCCATATTTTGAGTGAAATTCAGCATATAGCAGATACGGTAGGGGTTATGGTAAATGGAAAGATTGTTGAAGAAGTGAAGTTGGATAAAATAAAAGCTCAATTTAATAACCTTGAAGATTACTTTTTTAATGTTATGAGCGGAGGAAGTAAAGAATGCTAAATTTGATGAAGCAAGAGTTAAGAAGAAATAATATTCGCATTTACATTTTGGCCGCTATTATTTCATGCGTTGGTTTAACTGCATTTATTTATTTTATATCCTATGCGGCACAGTATGATAATAAGGTGGAATTTCAAAATTACACGAACATTATCCGTTTTGTACTTATAATGAGCTTGTTTGTTTTCAGTATGCTTTCCGCTACTATGTACTCACGTTTTATTATAGATGAATATAACGGAGCAAAGTTGGCCTTGTTATTTTCATACCCGGTAAACAGAAAGAGAATATTGGTGTCAAAGCTCTTAGTAATCTCAATATTTACGATTGTTTCAATGACTGCAACCATTACGGTAGCATTGACTCTATTTTGCATAACAGAGTATATATCCCCGATTTTACACGATACTTTTTCTTTCAGTTTGTTTATGACTACGGTTCAAAGTATTGGCATGTGTATAGTTGGCTCTGTTACCATCGGGGTTATTTCCATGAGGGTTGGATTTGTAAAAAAATCTACACCAACAACTTTGATTACAGCATTTCTTTTATCTGGAGTTGTAGGTAACGCAATAATTGGAGCCGCTGAAAATTTATTGTTAGGGATTGGATTGATTACTGTGCTTATAATAATAACTTTAACGATAATTATAGAACTATCCAATAGGATCAATGAAATGGAGGTGGAATAATTCACATTGGATTTATTGTTGGCATAATCATTTTAAGCGCATAGCGATTGTTATTGCAAAAAAAGAAAATAAAAAAAGCAAATGGACTATATGATTAATCCTCTTCGGAATTATCGCCCTTATAAGTGCGGCAATCAATTTAATTTATGCAACTATTAGGAGTAAAAATGAAGAAGTATAATAAAAACTTATTGGACGCGACAAGAAAATTATCTCAAGAAACATTGGGTAAATCCGCGCAAAAAGTATATAAACTCACCCATCCATCAAGTAAAGTTTCAAAAATAGGCTCTACTATAGGGAAAAGTATCGGTGTTGGTCTTGTCGCAGTTGGGACTATTGTAACAATAGGCGAGAATAAATGGGGAGTGGGAACTTGTCTGGCGGGGATATTAGCTATTGCCTCTAATGTCATAAAGGAAAAGAAACAATAACTCACCTTATAACAAACTGCCAAGCGGCAAAAGAAAAAAAGCCGTCATTTTCGATTGAAACCCTCTTTTGTTATCGATATTTATTGACAAAAATACAGTTCGGTTATAAGACCCGGGAACATTTCTAAACTTTTAACCGAACAGCAAACCAACACTATTGTACTTACTTTTGTTTATTTTTGCAAATTTTGGGTGCGTGTAGGCTAATTACCTGTACGCACTTTTTAATTTTCCCCTCCTATAAATTAAAGGAGGGGGATACTTTTATGTATTGTAAAAAAGTCGTACAAACCAGAAACGGTGTTTATGCGAAGCTTGTTAAACTGGCTTTTATTCGTGGGATTGAAGTCTATGAAATTGAATGTCCTGAGCTTGTTCTGGGCATATACCACAACTATTTGGATGAGGGCATCAATGCCAAAGTCATTATGATAGGCAGGGGCAAAGGAAAAGAATACATGCTTTCCCATTATGTTTTGCAGAAGGGCGTAAAGGCTTTTATCCTTTAAGATAAGAATCCGGTTACAGTACTAAGCGAAAAAGCCAATATCATGGCCTTGAGGCTGTATGCATTTATTAAACCGAAGAAAAATAAGGCGCAAAACAAAGGCACGGTGAACTACCTGTACCTTTAATTTCCATGCACTTAAAGGCATGGTGACTGTAGACTGTATGAAAAAGTGATTTTCAAGGTTCACATGTGAAGTACAGTCACCATGCGGGAAAGACAGCATTCAAAATGACAAATACTTCGGTACCTATAAGTCTGTAAAGTGTGTATCTAAACAATCCCAAAAACAATAAGAAATAAAGATAATATAAGCAATTCCAAGAAAAGTAAAGATAGAACACCCAGTTTGAATGCAGGCATTTATGCAATCTAATATTGGCGGTTTGATTTGTATAGCAATGTCTTGTAATATTGTATTAAGGTCAGAGAAGGTCAGATTTGAGCGGTATACAATTGTGCAGGACAGACAAAATAAACATGGCTGTCAGGAAAAGAGGGGTTCTATGCAATACAAGGACTATTACAACATTTTAGAGGTGGATAAAAGCGCATCTCAGAACGATATAAAAAAATCCTACAGAAAGCTTGCAAAAAAGTACCACCCGGATACAAACCCCGGCAACAAACAGGCTGAAGAGAAGTTTAAGGACATAAATGAAGCCTATGAAGTTCTGGGTGACCCGGAGAAGAGAAAAAAGTATGACACCTTCGGACAGGGAAGCAACTTCAGTAACGGCTATGATTTTGACCCCTCACAGTACGGCTTCGGCAATAATGTAAAGTATGAATACAAGTCCGGCGGCACCGGGAATCACAGCGATTTCTTCAACATGTTTTTTGGGGGGAACGGCTTTGATCTGGATGACCTTTTCGGACATGCCGGAACAGGGGCAAGGAGAAGAAATCCGGTATATGACGGAGATAATGTAGAAGCTGAACTGGAAGTAACTATAGAAGAAGGCTTGAAAGGCTCAGAGAAAAAAATATCCTTGCGTGGCAGGGGAGAAGAGAAAAGCCTTTCCTTCAAGATTCCCAAGGGTGTAAAGGACGGCGAAAGAATAAGACTGCAGGGGCAGGGAGGTCCGGGGGCGAATGGAGGCCGTAATGGTGATCTGTACCTTAACATAAGAATAAGGCAGGACCAGCGTTACAAAATTGAAGGCAATAACCTGCTTGCCTCTGTGGATGTTTTTCCCTGGGAAGCAGCGCTGGGAGGCGAAAAGACAGTTGAAACACCGGATGGAAGGATTTTGGTCAAGATACCTGCCGGTATACAGACTGACAGCAAGATTCGTGTTGCCGGAAAGGGTTATATAGATAGAGAGAATAGAAGAGGTGACCTGTTTATTAAGGTTCGGATAGTAAATCCTCAAAGGATAAGCAATGAGATGAAGGAGCTTTATGAAAAATTAAGACTGGCAGCCGGTGCCAGGTAGAAAAGGTGGTGGATAGTAATGAATTTCGATAAATTTACAGAAAAAGCGCAGCAGGCTGTTTCTGAATCTCAGGACATTGCAACCCGATTAGGACATCAGCAGGTTGACGGGGAGCATATGCATTTGGCGCTTGTCAGTCAGGAGGATGGACTTATTTCCAAACTTCTGGGTTACATGGGCATAGATGTGGGCCTATACTCCAGTGATATACAGGCAGAACTTAATAAACTTCCGCAAATTTACGGAAGTGCTGCTTCCGGCGTTTATGCAACCAGAAGGGTAAACGAGATTCTTATCCAGGCAGAGGATGAGGCAAAGCGTTTTAAAGATGAGTACACAAGTGTTGAGCATATTTTCATGGCGCTGCTCAAGGAAAAGAATACTCCATCCCAGACTATTTTTAAGCGTCATGGCATAAACCTTGAGAAGTTTATGGCTGCGCTTGGAAAGGTTCGGAGCAATCAGAGAGTGACTTCCAAAAATCCGGAAGAAACATATGATGCACTTAAAAGGTTTGGTCGTGACCTTGTTGAGCTTGCAAAATCGGGAAAAATGGATCCCGTGATAGGTAGAGATTCGGAAATAAGGCGTGCCATAAGGATATTGTCCAGAAGAACGAAAAACAACCCTGTATTGATAGGGGAGCCGGGAGTAGGGAAAACAGCGGTTGTAGAAGGTCTGGCCCAAAGGATGCTGAAGGGTGATGTACCGGAAGGCCTGAAAGACAAAACCATATTTGCTCTTGACATGGGTTCGCTGATAGCCGGAGCAAAATACAGGGGAGAGTTCGAGGAAAGACTTAAGGCTGTTTTGAATGATGTCAACAAATCAGACGGAAGGATAATCCTCTTTATCGATGAGCTTCATAATATCGTCGGCGCCGGAAAGGCAGAGGGTTCTATGGATGCAGGCAACATACTCAAACCGATGCTTGCCCGCGGGGAGCTCCATTGCATAGGGGCAACGACTCTTGACGAGTATAGGAAATACATTGAAAAGGATGCGGCTCTTGAAAGAAGGTTCCAGCCGATTGTAGTTGATCAGCCTACAGTAGAGGACACAATTTCAATACTCAGGGGACTCAAGGAGCGTTTTGAGATACATCATGGTGTCAGGATTACGGATAATGCCCTGATAGCCTGTGCCGTATTGTCCAACAGGTATATCAGCGACAGGTTTCTTCCTGATAAGGCGATTGACCTTATGGATGAAGCCGCTGCAATGCTTAGGACTGAAATAGACAGTATGCCTGCCGAGTTGGATGAGATTTCGAGGAGGGTTATGCAGCTGGAGATTGAGCGGCAAGCGCTTAAGAAAGAGGAAGATGACATTTCGGCAAACAGACTTTCGACACTCGAGAAAGAGATATCATCTCTCAAGGAAAAGTCGGATAGTATGAGAGCACAGTGGGAGCTTGAAAAGGAAAATATAAAGAGAGAGAAGGACATAAAGCAGCAGATTGAAGAAGTTAAAAGGCAGACAGAGGAGGCCGAAAGGCTTTATGACCTTGACAAGCTTGCGATCCTGAAGCATGGAAGGCTTCCCGAACTTCAAAAACAGCTTGAGGAAGAAAAGCAGCGTAAAAAAGCAAGTGATAGTGTTCTTCTTAAGGAAGAAGTCTCAGAGGAAGAAATTGCAGAAATCGTAGCACGATGGACGGGAATACCTGTTACAAGGCTTGTAGAAAATGAGAAGGAGAAGCTTCTCAATCTTGAAGAGCTTCTTCATAAACGGGTTATCGGGCAGGACGAAGCTGTTTCTGCAGTAAGCGATGCGGTTATCCGGGCAAGATCAGGGCTTAAGGATCCGGGCAAGCCTATTGGCTCCTTCATATTCCTCGGGCCCACCGGGGTAGGTAAGACAGAGCTGGCAAAGGCGCTGTCTGAGGCATTGTTCGACAGTGAAGACAATGTCATACGTATAGACATGTCCGAATATATGGAAAAGCATGCGGTTGCAAGATTGATCGGAGCCCCTCCGGGTTATGTCGGTTATGAAGAGGGTGGACAGCTTACGGAAGCTGTCAGACGAAAACCATACTCGGTAATATTATTTGACGAGATTGAAAAAGCTCACCCAGAAGTATTCAATGTGCTTTTACAGCTCCTTGACGACGGTCGTTTGACTGACAGCCAGGGAAGAACGGTTAATTTCAAGAACACGGTTGTAATTATGACTTCAAATATAGGAAGCCAATACCTTTTGAACGGAATAAAAGAGGACGGTGTTATTGAAGAAACAGTCAGAGAGACTGTGCTTGGGGAGTTGAACAGGCACTTTAAGCCGGAATTCCTTAATAGGGTGGATGAGGTAGTGATTTTTAAACCGCTTAGGAAGTATGAGATAATCAGAATCATCGACCTTTCGCTTTCCGAAATCAAGGCAAGGCTTGAGGACAGATGTATCGGACTTACAGTGTCGGACGAAGCAAAGGAACACATTGCACAAAGTGCTTATAACCCGGTTTTTGGTGCAAGGCCGGTAAAAAGATTTATGCAGAAATTTATTGAGACAGAGATCGGAAAGCTGATCATCAGGGGTGATCTGACAGAAGGTAAAAGTGCAGGAATTGAATTTGCCGACGGCAGTCTTAAGATACTTGTAAGTCAGTAATCAATATAAAGTTTGAGCAGCCATGGGAGAAATCCTATGGCTTTGCTGTTTGTATATTTAAAAATCCTATTGCATGTGGTAAGATTTTATGTAAAGCTGCGTTTATTGCGAAAGGGGCATAAAAATGGAGCAAGCGGACATTTTACTCGTTGAGGATGACTTGAGCCTTATGGAAGTTACACGTGATTTTCTTGAAGATAACGGTTTGGGTGTTACTGTCTGCAATTCAGGCAGTGCTGCCCTTGATCTCATAAAAAAGAATAGTTACAGGCTTATTGTTCTGGACATAAATCTACCTGACATACTGGGCTTTGATGTATGCAGAATCATTCGAAAGACAATAAAGGTGCCGATTATTTTTTTAAGCGCCCGTATAAGTGACACTGACAAGGTAACAGGCCTTGATCTGGGTGCGGATGACTATATTTCAAAACCCTATTCGCTTAATGAATTGTTGTCCAGAATTAGAGCGCAGCTGCGGCGTACATATCATTATGATTTACAGATGAATGAAGAGGCTGGAAAAGCAGATTCCGGCAAGGAGGAAGAGGAGTTTGTCTTTGATCATGTCAGTGTGAATTTTGTTTCGAGAAAGGTCTTCGTTTCAGGACAGGAAAGGGATTTTCCCGCAAAGGAATTTGACCTGTTGGCACATCTCATAAAAAACCGCAATAAATCAATTCCAAAAGAAACTTTATTCAATGAAGTATGGGGATATGACAGCATAGGAGAAATAAGCACTCTTTCCGTTCATATAAGAAGGTTAAGGGAGAAAATAGAGAAGGATCCGTCAAATCCTCAGTATATTAAGACAGTATGGTCTGTCGGATTCAGGTTCGAGGTATAGTATATGAAGAATAAGCTGTTTTTACCTTTTATAATTCTTATTCTGATATTGATTACTCTGACCTTTTTTTCGTTATATCTTATTACTTCTGCTTTTAAACAAAATAAAACAGATAAAGGGTTAGAACTGGTAAACCTTAATGATGTTGTAAAAGGCGCACAGGATTATCTTGAAGGGAAAAATACAAAGGGCCTTGAGGCAATATTGAAAAGGGATAATTGCGGCCTTGTGCTGTATGATCTTGATGGCAATGTTATTTACAAAAGCAAAAGTATAAAAGAAACCCTAAATAAGGAAGAGATAAATAAGGTGATGGCCAAGGCCGGGAACGGGCAAAAAACAGCTATAGTAAGCTACAGTAAGGATCACCGCAAATATAATGCAGTTGCGCTTATTTCAAGCAACCGGAAAAAGCTTGAAGATGACAGCTTAAGACAAAAAAGCGTCAATGCTTTGTTGATATTGTCAGCCTCTATCGGATTATTACTTCTGGCAGCATTTTTATATCTTAATTTCAGTATAGTTAAACCATTCCGGAAGCTTGAATTCTTTGCTGGAGAGGTGGCCAGAGGCAATCTTGAAATTCCGCTGGAACAGGGGCGCAGAAACTTTTTCGGAGCCTTTACCTGGGCTTTTGACATGCTGCGCAGCGAACTGAAAATTTCCCGGGAACGAGAGGCTTTAGCCGAGAAATCAAAAAAGGAATTGGTTGCAGCCCTTTCTCATGACGTTAGAACACCTATTGCCTCAATCAGGGCATATGCAGAATGTCTTAAAAGCATAGCCGATAAGAATTCTCCCAGAGCAGACAAATATCTGGATGTAATCCTTGAGAAGACTGATGAATTGGCTAAGCTTTCTCAGAATATGTTCATGCATGCCATATCTGACCTGGAAAAGCTTGAAATAACTCCTTCGGAATATAGGAGCAGGGAGCTGCTTAACGGAATAATAGAGCCTTTAATTCTTCAATATGACAACCGAATAGTTATTTCTCCGGCTTTCCCTGATGTCGGTGTGATAACCGATAAAGCAAGATTGACGCAGGTATTTGAGAATATCCTATCAAATACCGAGAAATATTCTCCTGGTAGTGACATTTATATTAAGTCTTATGTGAGTGACGGAGTGCTTGTGTGCTGCCTGAAAGATTGCGGAAACGGCGTGCCTCCGGAAGAGATAACTTTCCTGTTCGATAAGTTTTATAGGGGCAGTAATGCCAAACAAAGCGGCAAGCCCGGTTCGGGACTGGGACTATATATTTCAAGATATATTCTGGAGAAAACTGACGGATGGATAAAAGCATATAATTACAATGAAAACGGAGTGTCTGGGTTTGCAGTCGAAGTGGCAATCAAAGTTGCGACTCACCCCCCAGCCCCCTCTCTCGCTAAAGAGGGGGAGTAGAGGTTAATTGCTGTCTTGTGCAAAAGAGAGAGATGTGAAATTAAGTTCCCCTCTTTCTGAAGAGAGGGGTTAGGGGTAGTCGCTTGTTTAAGAAAAATTAAGATTTGGAATGATATCCGTTAAAGATTAATTAAAAATTGACATGGTAAACTGAGACCACAGTATGAACTATGGGGTGATTTCATGAAGGAAACGATTATAAAAACAAAGTCTCTATGCAAAAGTTATGTTACTGACGGGGAGCAGAACCATGTTTTGAGAAATATTGATCTTGAGGTATGCAAAGGGGAGTTTACCGTAATAATGGGCAGCTCCGGTTCGGGAAAATCAACACTCTTATATAACCTCAGCGGTATGGATGTACCTACCTCCGGTGAAGTATATTTTGAAGGAAAACGTATTGATAATCTTAAGGAAGCACAGCTGGCCAAATTCAGACGCAGCAATGTAGGTTTCATCTTTCAGCAGATGCATCTTGTTTCAAACCTTTCAATATTTGAAAATGTTACTGTATCAGGATATTTGCTGAATAAGTATTCAGGAAAGGAAGTAGAACGCAGGGCTGAAATGCTTCTTGAACAAACAGCTATAAAGGAATTAAAGCACAGGCTTCCGTCACAGGTGTCGGGAGGCCAGCAGCAAAGGGCTGCAGTTGCAAGAGCATTAATCAATGAGCCTGTTCTGCTGTTTGCAGATGAACCCACCGGCGCTCTCAATTCAAAAACAGGGCGTGAAATATTGAAAATTCTTACTAACCTTAACAGAGCCGGACAAAGCATACTCATGGTAACGCATGATGTAAAGGCCGCTGTTCGTGCAGACAGGATTATTTATCTCCATGACGGGCAGATTACCGGAGAGACCTCCCTTGAAAAATATATGCCTGATACAGAACATGACAGGGAAATTCAGATTCTTGCATGGCTTAATTCGAAGGGATGGTGAGGATAATGGCTATATGGAAATTCATGCTTGGAAATTTGAAAATGAGAAAAAGCTATTCAATCATTATATCCATCCTTGTTTTTATTACCGGACTCATCCTTTCGGTAACCATATCAACGGCACAGAAGGTAAATACAGTATATGACCATGCTTTCAACAGTATGGAAGGGCCGCATTTGTTTTATAGCATGTCAAAGAATGATTATCGTCCCGACTATATGAATTGGTTCAGGAAACAAGCTTCCGTTAAGTTGGTCAGAACACGTGAGGGGAATTTTTATAATGGAGCAGTGTTTACCAACAAAGGGAAAATATTGAAGGATGGGGCTGACTGCTTTATTTTTGAATATAACCCTATTGAAAAGATGAGGTTGATTGATTCGGCTTATCCTTCGTCAAAAACATTGCCAAAAGGAGAAATATATATGCCTTATGTATATAAGACAATGCATGGGGCGAAAACAGGGGATAAGGTAAACTATGTGTTTGGCAACCAAAAAGTCAGCTTTAAGGTGGCAGGCTTTGTTGAGGAGCCTATATACGGATCGGATATGGGTTCAACAAAACAATTCTTTGCTTCGGGGGAGGACTTGAAGGAAATCTCTGCAAAGGGCGGAGAAAATGTTTATCATTCTGTTCAAATGATGGTTAGACTGAAGGCCTACGACACAGGAGTCCTGTATAAGCTCGAAAGGGATTTTAATAAGAGCTTTGGGTCCTTTGAAGGATATGCGGATTCCTATGAAAACTTCAAGATGGATCATCTTACTCTGCCAAAGATAGCCCTTGTAGTTATGATAGCCTTTGCGTTTATACTCTCAATAATAACTGTTACGATACTTAGGTATTCCATACTTGCAACGATAGAGGCAGACTACTTGAATATAGGTATAATAAAAGCCTTAGGGTTTACACCGGTTATGGTGCAGCTCAGCATAACCGGACAATACGGACTGCTTGCGCTTGTAATGGGTGTGTTAAGCTTAATTGCAGGAGTTTTTATTACCCCTTTTGCTGGTAATCTGGTTCTAAAATCTTCAGGTTTGTATTTTAACGGACATATGTCTTTGATTGCAGGTATGCTGACTTTGGCAGGACTTGTAAGCATAATTTCACTATTTTCCTATATTACAGCAAGACGCACAAAAAAAATCAGTCCTGTACGTGCTATAGCAAACGGAATTGCACCTGTCTACTTCGCATCAAGGTTTTCAGTAAGACTTGAGAAGCTGAGAATACTTCCTTTTGATATGCGCATGGCAATAAAGCAGTTTATGACGAAATCCAAGCGGTATATTCTTTTGATAACCATATCGGCCCTTCTGGCTTATGCCATGGCTTTTTTTCTGGGGCTTTTTCATACCTTCAATAATGAAAAGGCCATTAGCTTGGTAGGGGGAGAAATATCCGACATAGAAATTGATTGCAAAACAAAGGCAGAAGTGCAGAAAATAGTAAGTCAAGTAAAAAAAGATTATGATATAGAATGGGTAACCTATCAAAGAGTAATCCAGATGACTATGGACAGTGAAAAGACAAATTTTCGTGTTAGAGATGACTTTGATACGACAGGTCTTCTGCAGACATTGAGGGGAAGACATCCTAAACATAATAATGAGATTGCACTCTCGGTTCTTTTAAAGAAAAAGTTCAATAAGGATGTCGGCGATGAAGTCACAATAACAGATATATCAGGAAAGACGCATCAATTCATGGTAACAGGGATATTTCAGTCTGTTGATAACGGGGGAGAGTATGCAAGGCTTCCGGAATCAGGGATGAAAGTTCTGAACCCTGATTTTGAACTTAATGAAGCTTATATCCGTCTTAAAAACCACGATAACCTGGATTCGGTTATAAATGAGATGAGAAACAGGTATTCCGGCTATGAAGAAATATCAAATGACAGGGTTGAATCAGAAGAGAAGGTTAATACAATAAAATCGGTATTCTCCGCTATTTCCACACTTGTATTTGCACTTACAGCAATACTTATAGGCTTTATAACCCTACTCACAATAAAAATAACACTTTACAACGAAAACAGGGAATTGGGCATATTTAAGGCTATTGGTTTCAGCTCGGCGAGAATAAGGCTTCAGCTGGCTTTCAGGTTTGCAGTTGTTACAATTCTTGGGGGATTCATTGGGGTTGTGATTGAGGTTCTAACCGGGGCAAGGCTGTTTTCAATGGCATTAAATACTGCGGGAATATCTGAATTCATTATAGATTTCAGGCTGACCAATTTAATAATACCAATAATCTCAATAACGTTTATTACTATGCTTGCTGCATATGTTTCGTCAGGAAATACTAAAAAAGTGTCGCCATATGTATTAATAAATGAATAAGATGGCAGTACAGTAATAATAATTATATTTGTATTTGTAAAACCTTGATATATACAAACATACGTGGTAAAATCTAGGGAAGGAGGTGAAATGATGAAAATATCAGCTGATTTCAATAATATTCTTGACAGGCTTGACTGCTATGTTTCCCGTATCACTGCATTTGCAGCTTTTAAAGGGGGTAGTCTGTCCAAAAAAGAATATATTTGAATTTAGTGCTGGCGGATCATCATTTTACCAAAACAAAAAAGACAAATTAATGCCTGGGTGATTCTCTAAGCCCGGGTTTTTTGTTTTCCATTCCTTTAAACTATAAATGGTTTCTTAATATGCTGTAAATACCCGGGTGGTGGATTTATTCCGCGCAGTTCGGGTATTTTTTTGTATAGGTATGAAAGGAGTTAATAATGATTGAAATAGCGATACGGGATTTAAACAAGTATTATGGAAGCAACCATGTGATAAAGGGGATTTCAATAGAAATCATGAAGGGCGAAAAAATAGGGCTGCTTGGTAAAAATGGAACAGGTAAATCAACACTTTTCAAGATTATTGCAGGCATTGAAGATTTTGAGGAAGGAAATATAACAAGGGCTGGAGATGGAAAAATTGAGCTGCTTGAGCAGATACCGGTTTTCAAGGACGGATACTCTGTAGAAGATGTTCTCCATGATGCCTTCAGTGAAATTACAGATATATCTGATGAAATGCGTCACCTGGAGGATTTAATCACGACAGACGATGCCGACCGTCTGTTGTCAAGGTACGGAAGCCTCCAAGCCGAGTATGAGGCAAGGGGCGGTTACGAACTTGAAAGCAGGATCGATAGGATTTGCACTGGAATGAAAATAGGCAGTGAAATGCGGAAGCAATTCTTCAAGGACCTGAGCGGCGGGGAAAAAACACGTGTCAATCTGGCGCGAATACTCTTGAGGGACTCAAACGTACTCCTGCTTGATGAACCTACAAACCACCTGGACATGTCTTCGCTCAGATGGCTTGAAGATTTTCTGAAGGCTTTTCAAGGAACTGCTGTAATCATATCACATGACAGATGCTTGTTAGATAATGTTGTAGAGAGAATCATTGAAATAGATGAAGGAAAGGCAAGCTTTTATGAAGGTAATTACAGTTTTTATGCTGAAGAAAAGGAAAGAAGGTTTCAGAAGCAGAATCAGGAATATGAGCTGCAGCAGAGGAAGATCGGACAGCTTGAGGCAGCATCAAAAAGAATGCATGAATGGGCAAGAAATGCAGATAATCCTGCCATGCACAAAAGAGCTTTTTCAATTGAGAAGCGTATTGAAAGGATAGAACGCATTGACAAGCCGATTATGTCAAAAAGGATTGCATCTGAATTCAAGGAGGCTGACTTTTCCAGCCGTGAAATTGTTTCCTTGAGAGGCATCAGAAAGGCATACGGTGAAAAAATCCTTTTCGATGAGGTCAATTTGAAAATTATGCGGAAGGACAGAATTGCCGTCATAGGCTCAAACGGGTGCGGAAAAACCTCATTTCTGAAATTGATTGCAGGTGGCGAAATGCCGGACAAAGGTGAGGTTGATATAAGTAGCAGCATAAAAATGGCAATTATGCCTCAAACCATTGAATTTGAAAACAGTGAAGCTACTGTATTGGAAACCTTCCGTTACATGTTTGAAGTTAATGAAGAAAGAGCGAGGAGCATTCTGACTGTTTTTAATTTCAGAGGCAAGGATGTTTTTAAAAAGACAGGAATACTATCAGGTGGCGAAAAAAGCAGGCTGAAATTATGTATTCTAATGCAGAGTGAATGCAATTTGCTATTACTGGATGAACCAACCAACCATATGGATATAGAATCAAGAGAGTGGATCGAAAAAGCCATATCACTTTATAAAGGGACGATGGTATTCGTATCGCATGATAGGTATTTCCTGAACAGATTTGCGGAAAGAATATTTGATGTGGGAAATGGAAGGATCACTGATTTTTTCGGAACATATGGAGAGTACTGCAATTGGAAAGAGAAAGCTGCACGTAATAGCAAGCAAAGTTCGGAAAAAACCGAGATTGGCGGTGATATAGTTGAGGCTGTAAAAGTGTCTAATAAAGGAAGAATTGATATACATGAACGCAAAATCACGGATATTGAAAACCAGATCACAGAGATGGAGAACAAGCTGAAGGCCATAAGCATTGAAATGGATTCATGCCTGGATGACTTTGTAAAGTTGAATGTGCTTTTTAATGAAAAGTCTGAACTTGGCAAAAAACTTGAAATACTATATGAAGAATGGGGTATCAAGTGTTATGAATAATTATTGTGTCAATAACTTTAGAAAATGTCACCCTAAATCAATATTAATTATCGCTAGAAAATGTCACCCCATAGAGATGTAAGTCGGTCGAAAACTCTTTCAAGAATCCAGTTTACAGCGAGCCTCGCCCATA
>JAEXSP010000036.1 GCA_023453795.1 Bacillota bacterium | reverse complement strand
TGTTGTACTCCTTGATGAGCTGATCAAGAAGCTCGTTTGGTAAACGTTTCTTTTGCATAAAAAAACCTCCAGTTTGATATTATTTTATATCACCCTGAAGGTTTACACAAAACTATTTACACTCTCGAGGCATCGGTTATAAACTGCTGCTTCCATTTTCATTTATCTCTTTTTAATTTCTTTCATGTATTTGTATACATCCTTAGCCTGTATACCAAGTGAGTTTGCAATATCTGATATTTTTTCTCCGTTATCTGCCATTTCCTTGATTTTTAACTTGATTTCCTTTTCATACTCATTCGCCATATCAAACAAAGGAGACAATAAAGATTCCCAACTTTCAAAATCGACATAACTGTTTTTCTCAACAATATTATCTACTAGTTCTTTTAGCTGTGTACTTTGAACTTTTCTATTACCCTCAGGGATTTTCTCTTCAGAAATAAACAAACCAATATCTTTCAGGCTATTATAAAATGAATCTAACGAGGCAGCAAGAGGAGTACCGCCTTCCCAGCTTCCTATACCATGCAAAAGTGATGATACAGGATATCCTTCTTCATTTAAATCAATAATTATCGGGTCACCACACATAGTTTCGTATCCAATAACAATCCAATTACGATTCCAAGAACCCTCTTCTTCGGTAATAAGAGATTGTCCTTTTGAATTTGTACTATAACCTATCTGACCTTCATCAAGCTGATCCTTGCTAAAAATTACAAAATTCACATAGCCTTTAATTGTTTCAAATTCAAGACTGATAAGATCTAAATTGTTTATAACTTCTGAACTGAAAACCATGCAAGCCCTCCGATTTTATTTATTGACCAATCAAGACTATTTCACATTTTCAATTATATTTTTAATCCATTTATTAAAACCATTAACATCAAAGAAAAGCACTACACATACCCACAAATAGCAAACCCCTAATTAGCTGATGTTGTCTGCCTACTTTTTATTACTTTTCGACATATTCTAATAACATACCTGTTTGATTTAACTCTTCTTTATTAACAATATAGTCACAATACCAATAACCCTCTGCCAGAAACACTGTAGAGTTTGAACTTAATGTATCAATAATAACTTTTGTTGACATATCACAAAATGGTTGGAATCCCCTTATGAACTTCAAAATATCACTTGTTACCTTTATACTATTTGTGTGCAGCCATAATTCGCCATTCCTATCGGGTGTAAGAAAAGATTGACCCTCACTCCAACCTTTTTGTGAACACCACCACTCATTTTCAATTGTAAAATTTCCAAATGTATACTCATAATGAACTGGTTTGTTATTCAACGCATGTTCAACAAATTCGTCAGGCAATCTAACGTTATGATATCGTAAATAGTGAGATAAACCTTCTGGCCATTCATAGTATCCATCCGCATAGGTTGCGTTCCCAACAGACTTCTTACATCTAAATCTGCACCAACTCAGTCCTGGAGATACACATAAAACATCCCCTTTATTCAAGTAACTAATAACTTTATCCCTTTTCATCCTATCCCAATTTTCATCGATAAATCTGGCTGGATCAGGCCAATATTCACTATCTTTGCTTTTCCAATAACCAATAGATTTTAGAGTAATCATTAAGTCCCCCATAAATCCCTTTAAATAGATTTCTATTAATTTTGTTACTCCATAGACAATTGGAATATGAATGTCTCAATCATCATATTCCCAATAAGCATATCTACATATTGCATTGGCAACTTCATCCCATGTATCACGCTTACAATTCTCAATCAACCTGTTTATAACATCTTTAATATCATAAACATTGAAATTGTTCATTATGAGTAAACCACGCCCAATTTGTATCTCATTATTATATAGCTTACTATTTAAATGTTTCGGAGTCGTTGCGTAAAATGTAAATGTTTCTGAACCTTTATTATCCTTTGGTCCAATATCAGCTTGAATTATAATCCAAAAATCATCCGCCGTATCTCCCCAACTAGAATCATTATCAAGCACTGTAAATGCTTTTATTTCAGGGATAATCATAATTTCACCTCAATAATTTTCTAACCGATCAAATTACCTTCTGGACTAATTTTATATACAACATGATTCCAATCATTTACGACAATAGATCCATCGTATTCAACCGTAAAAATATCGGTACCATCAGGTGTTGTAAAAATGTCGTTACCGGAAAACTCCCACTGTACTTCCCCGGTATTATTCAATCTTAAAATTGACAACTCTCCATGCACGATATATCCATAACCAGCATTAAGTATTTTAAAACACAAAACGCAATCATTACATCTTGTTTTCCATTTAAGATTTAGATCGGTAAAGTGAGACAAAAAACGCTATCTCCAATTGCTATTACTATATTCTCATTATCAATCAAAACATTGCTGTTATAAGGCTTTGTAATGCCCCCGCCAGAGGAAATAACTATTACTTTTTTGACTATTTCATCATAGCTTTTTAGAAAAATACCGTATTTTTACAATAGTGAATTTCGATCGCTATGTTCCTTATCAAAATTTGTAAATATGCTGTTATATGTATGAACATTGTCCTTTGAGTCTTTTGAGAAAAGCTCATCAAAGAATATTTCTATTTCATAATCTTCATAATTTAAAATCACCATAACATCCTCTCTTTAATATTAAATATAATTTATTTCTCCTCTTTGACTATCTCGTTTAAATTAATATTTTTGAGATTCAGGTATCGGTAATAACATCTAATAATGATTGCCGAAGTATTGTCTATATGTTTAACCCCCAACTTAGAAAAGTAGCTTTTCAAGTCAATACCCAGTCCATCATGCCTAATCCATTCATTCCGTATTTTCATGCCCAATCCGAAATGATACTTGGCTATCAATTTATCTTCAGGCATATTCTTTAATTCTTTTTTCTTTTTAGCATCTAATAGTCGATCAAGTTTATTAAAACATTCTTTTATTTCGTATGGAATATGCCCTATCTCTAAAGTATCATTTGGTTTAATCGGCTTACAAAAATATCTCTCATCAAAATAACCTCTGTAAACCAGATATTGAACAACTTTTTTATCTTTTATAAATGCCATAACATATATACCATCATTCAGTGATATGTCATTTCCATAATCATTTTATCAGCAAATAAACAGAATTCGCTTTTCTCTTGCTTGTTTTGGTATTATTCATACCCTCCTCAATCATAATATCATTGTAAAATACGCAATACAAGAACCGTCTCTTGTTGCGGAGACGTGGTTGTTGGCTAGAATTGAATTAGGATTAGGAAACCGAAACCAGGCAGGAATATAGAAGAATTTTAAAGAGGTAGAAAGTCTAACTCCTCGAATTCTTGTTAATCCTGTCTTTGTTCATTTTGGTTATCCCTGCTATGCTTATGTTGAATACCTTTCCTTCCATAAATTCCCTTTAGACTTCATTAGTAAAACCAGGCAAAAATAAATCAAGGGTTTCAGATCATCATCTGTTGATGATTTCTGAAACCCTTAATTCTGTAGTGGTGCGGGCGACAGGACTTGAACCTGCACGGGGTTACCACAAGATCCTAAATCTTGCGTGTCTGCCAATTCCACCACGCCCGCATGTATTTGCAAAGGTTATTATAGCAGGGGTTCGTGTATTTGTCAAATCAATCTGTTTTTGTGTTTTTTACCTTATGAGCCTTTGAATCCTGTATACCGGTTTCACTTTCAGACGGATATTTTCTAATTAAAAATATTTCAACTCTTCTGTTTTTTGATCTCCCGTCTTCAGTTGAATTATCATATTTAGGTAAAAACTGGCCATAGCCTTGAATTGAGAACCTTTTCGGCTGCAATTTCCCCTGATCGATCAGAAAATTCATCACATTTATTGCTCGCATAGCACTTAGATCCCAATTCGAACGGAATTTTCCGTTATTAATCGGCCTATTGTCAGTGTGTCCCACCACTTTAATGCTGTTATCCAAATCGCTTAAGGTCTTCGCTATTTGCATAAGCAGCGGTGAAACACCTTTCAGCACTTTTGCATCACCTGAGTCAAAAAGAACTACGTCTTGTATTGATATTTCCAACCCTTCTTTGCTTATGCTAACCTTTACCCTGTCACCATACCCTTCGCTATTTATTTCTTTGTCTATGCTTCGTTTTATTTCTTCCATCTTGTCCTCTTCAATCTGGGAATTGCTTAAGCCGCTATTATTGTTTTTCTGGCCTGAATTCTCAAGAGGTATGACTGAATTCCCGTCCTTCTCCATATTTCCGCTGCCGCCTGCAAATATTATACTAAACTGTTCACTAAGCTTTTCAAACTTTTCCTTATCAACTTTACTCATTGCAAACATTACAATAAAAAGTGCCAAAAGAAGCGTCAATAAGTCTGCATAGGGCAGCAGCCAAGCTTCATCAACATGCTCCTCGTGGTGTGCTTTTTTCTTGGACATTATGCATCACCCTTTCCCTACATTTGTATCACCGTCTTCAATCCTTAGTCTGTCTTTGGGCTCCAGCATTCCCGAGAGTTTCATTTTTATGCTCTTTGGATTTTCACCTGCTTGAATCGACAGTATTCCTTCAACAATAATACGCATATTGCTTACTTCTTCATGTGATTTCCTTTTCAACCTTGATGATATGGGATGACAAATAACATATCCCATAAATATACCATAAAGAGTGGCAACGAATGCAGCAGCTATCATATGACCAAGCTTTTCGGTATCATTTAAGTTACCAAGTGCTCCTATCAAGCCTATAACAGCACCCAGAACCCCTAATGTAGGTGCATAACTGCCTGCTGCAGAAAAAATAGCCGCACCGGCCCGATGGCGTTCTTCCATACCATCTATTTCCGCATCAAGTACTTCTCTGATATAATCATGTTCAATACCGTCAACGACCATGCTCAGCCCTTTTTTCATAAAGCGGTTATCCAACTGCTGTATTGTCTGTTCAAGTGACAACAGGCCATCTTTACGAGCTTGTTGAGCCATATCGGAAATCATTTCCACAATAGCTGCCTGATCCTGCTTGGATTTTTCCTTGAAGAGCGCGCCGAGTATTTTGGGTATTCTAAGAAATTCTTTCTTCGGAAATGAATTCATTACGGCTGCTATTGTCCCGACGATAATTATTATTGCAGCAGCAGGATTCATCAGTACTGCAACATTTGCTCCTTTTACAATCATGCCTACAACTACGGCAAGAGCACCTATGATTATTCCAAGAATTAAAAATATGTCCATTTTAGCCTCTTTAATTTATATAATTTTTAGTACTGTCTAATAAATCAAGGGAGTATTGATAACTATTGGTGTAGGGTTAGAATAGTTAATTTGATCAGCAGTTATACTTTATGTAACCATATTAAAAATTGTACCATTATAATTGAAATTTGAAAACAACTTAATCCGTTCATTTATTGATGTATTTTTTTACATATCGCATCTGGGTGCTTTTTTTTAATTCCTTGAGCCTGCTTAAAAAGGGATGTTTGAGGTATCAAACTTCAGAGATTCTTGTCGAAAAAGCTAAAGTACAATAAACCTTTAGCCATTGACAAATCTACTCAAAAAAAATATACTTTATTTATAATTTAATATGAAAACAATCATACGACTGGCGGAAGTGGAGTTTACCACATGAAGTATGATTTGAAGAATATCGACCGTCTGGGTAAATAATACATAAGATTTATTTGCTCAGGCGGTTTTTAATTTGCCTGATAGGTTTCATTTTACTTATATGTTGGAATAAATAAACTACAATCAGTTTAGATCAATTAGTTTTGAGAAAATTTAAATTGTAATCCGGAAACTGGTTTTTGGGGGTGTTTCTATGAACGAAACTGCATGGAGAAGATTTACTGCCGGTGAATGGCAGGAAAAAATAAATGTCAGAGATTTCATAAGCAAAAACTTCACACAATATGACGGCGGTGAAGAATTTCTTGTTGACTCAAGCCTTAAGACCAAAAAGCTGTGGAGCAAGTGCAAGAAGCTCCTTCGTGATGAGTTTCTCAAGGGCGGGGTTCTTAGTGTCGATGCAAAGACAGTTGCCGGCATAACAAGCCATCCTGCAGGATATATAGATCAAAATCTTGAAGTCATCAAGGGATTGCAGACAGACAAACCGCTAAAGAGAGCCATTCAACCTTATGGAGGCATCAGAATGGTTAACCAGTCATGCCATGAATATGACTATGCGCTGTCCCCTAAAATTGAAAATGTTTTCGGAAAATACCGCAAGACCCACAATGACGGGGTTTTCAGTGCATATACCTCTGAAATGAAAAAAGCTAGAAAAAGCGGGGTAATCACAGGACTTCCGGACGCTTACGGACGCGGCAGGATTATCGGAGATTACAGACGTGTAGCCTTGTATGGTGTCAGTAAACTTATAGAAGAAAAGCAAAAAGATTTGGATATTCTTTCAGACGGTGATATGACAGATGAAAAGATACGTTTGCGCGAAGAAGTGTATGAACAGATCGCTTCATTAAAAGAGCTGATAGAATTGGCAGCCTCATATGGCTGTGATATTACACGCCCTGCCACCAATGCACTTGAAGCGATTCAATGGACCTATTTTGCATTTCTAGGTTCACTGAAAGAAACTAATGGCGCAGCCAACTCTTTAGGTAGGGTCAATACCTTCTTTGACATCTACATTCAAAGAGATTTGGGGGAAGGCGCATTAACCGAACAGGAAGCGCAGGAACTGATTGACCAGTTTGTAATCAAGCTCAGGTTAATAAGACACCTAAGAACACACGATTATGATGAACTTTTTGCCGGAGATCCCGTATGGATAACCGAATCCCTTGGCGGAGTATGCGAGGACGGCCGCCATATGGTCACAAAGACCTCCTTCAGGTTCCTTCATACATTATTCAACCTGGGGCCGGCGCCTGAACCCAATTTGACAATTCTGTGGTCGGAAAAGCTCCCTATCGCCTTTAAAACCTTCTGTGCAAAGGTTTCAATGGTTACAAGCGCCATACAGTATGAAAATGACGACCTGATGGAACCATTATATGGCGATGACTACGGCATTTCCTGCTGTGTATCGGCAATGCGCTTGGGTAAGGACATGCAATTTTTCGGTGCCCGGTGCAACCTTGCCAAGCTGCTCCTTCTCGCCTTGAATGGCGGCAAGGACGAAAACACAGGTATGCAGGTTGCACCTGAATTTGAACCATACCCAGATGAATACCTTGATTATAATAAGGTGCTCAGCAGGTTCCGGCAAATGCAGAAGTGGTTGACCCGCCTGTATGTAAACACAATGAACACAATACATTATATGCATGACAAATATGCATACGAGCGGCTTATGATGGCTCTTCATGATACCGATGTTGAAAGGCTGATGGCTTTTGGAATTGCCGGTCTTTCCGTTCTCGTGGATTCTCTCAGCGCCATCAAATATACGTATGTCAGGGCTATTAGGGATGAGCGGGGACTGATTACGGACTTCGAGATCAAAGGTGACTATCCTCAATTCGGCAATGATGACGACCGTGTTGACAGCATAGCAGTAGAAGTCGTAAAAAGCTTCTACAATGATTTGAAGCAAAACAGCACTTACAGAAATGCAAAGCATACACTTTCCATATTGACCATCACGTCCAATGTCGTTTACGGCAAGAAGACCGGCTCCACGCCGGACGGCAGGCACAAGGGCGAACCATTTGCTCCGGGTGCAAATCCGATGCATGGCAGGGACGTCATGGGTGCTTTGGCAGCGCTGAACTCAGTTGCAAAAATCCCATATGAATACTGCCGGGACGGAGTTTCACTTACACTTACCCTTGTTCCGCGTGCGCTTGGACGGGATACTAAAGTCCGTTTGAATAATCTGGTTGCTTTGCTTGACGGATATTTTACCCAAGGCGGGCACCATATCAATATTAATGTATTGGAAAGAGTTGTACTTGAAAAGGCCATGGAGGATCCTTACAACTATCCTCAGCTTACAATAAGGGTATCGGGCTATGCAGTAAACTTTATACGGCTTACAAGACAGCAGCAGCTTGAAGTAATAGCAAGGACCTTCCATAACGCAATGTAGTCTATGAAAGAAGTAATAAAGAGTGCTGCAAGGCATCTTAGAAAAAATCAAACAAATAGTGAAGCTATATTTTGGGAAGCTGTCCGAAACAGAAATTACAACGGTCTGAAATTTCTTAGGCAGCACCCTATTAAGTTTAACTACTTCGGTGAAGATAGATTCTTTATTGCTGATTTCTATTGTGCTGAAAAGAAGCTTGTTATTGAAATAGATGGTAAGATTCATGAAAAGCAAAAAGAATATGATAAACTTAGAACATACATAATAAATCAGTTAGGTATGAAAGTAATCAGGATCAAAAATGAAGACTTCATTACAAAAAGTGTTGCAGATTTATTAACAGATATCATTTAATCCTCATCCCCCTCTTTTTATGAAAGAGAGGGGCAGGGGTGAGTTATCCTTACTTCATCCCCTCTTTTTATCAAGAGAGGGGCTAGGTGAGTTATCATTACTTCATCCCCTCTTTTTATCAAAGAGAGGGGCTAGGGGTGAGTTATCCTAAAGGGGTGAGTTGTCATGCTGGGCAGAATCCATTCATTTGAAACCTTCGGTACCGTTGACGGCCCTGGAATACGTTTTGTAATATTCCTGCAGGGCTGTCCTTTCCGTTGTCTATACTGCCATAACCCTGACACTTGGAATTGCAATGAAGGCACTGAGTACAGTGTTGATGAGTTAATGGATAAAATAAGAAGGTACATTCCCTACTTTAAAAATTCCGGGGGAGGCATCACAATTTCAGGCGGTGAACCTCTTATGCAGATCGAATTTTTGACTGAGCTGTTTAAGAAATGCAAAGCCGAAGGTATTCATACGGCAATTGATACAAACGGTTTTGTGACAGAGAACCGTCCCCTGTCACAGTTGTTGGACTTTACAGATCTTGTACTGCTGGATATCAAGCATATGAATCCGGAAAAGCATAAACAAATTACGGGACAATCAAACGAGCTTCCGCTTCAATTTGCCAGGCTGCTTGAAGAAAGAAAAATCCCCGTATGGCTGAGATATGTCGTTGTTCCTGGTTTAACCGATGATGAAATAAGTATAAGAATGCTTTCAACGTTTATCAAAAGCAAATCGAATATTGAAAATGTAGAGCTTCTTCCGTTCCACAAGATGGGTGAATTCAAATGGAAGGAGCTTGGCTTGGGCTATTCGCTGCAGGATGTTCCGGAAGCTTCGGAGGAAGATATAGAGCGTATAAGAAAGCTCCTTCTTATATAGGCTATCTTCTTTTTCGTTTGTTTTTCGCTTTGGTTACCGAGTACCCAAAGTATCCCAACGGCTTTTCCAATCCCCAGTACTCGCCGTGAGAATAACAAATAAGGTCGGCTTTGCCAAGCTGGAGCTTTCCCTTTTTGTCAAGAAGGCTTTCCTCTACGTTAACCGCAACTATTCTTGCAATGAATAAGTCATGGGAACCTAATTCAATAATTTTTTCCACACGGCATTCGATGTTGACCGGACTTTCTTTGATGACAGGAACGTCTATTTTGGATGCCTTTTCGGGAGTCAACTTCATTGTATTAAATTTATCTGTATCCCTTCCCGATTTGACACCGCAATAATCTGCAGCAAACGCAAGCTTTCTGGTTGTAAGATTTACTGCAAATTCACCTTTCTCCTTAATCAGCCCATATGAATATCTTTCTTTCCTTATTGATACCGAAAGCATAGGCGGATCTGAATTAATTGTTCCTGCCCACGCCAGTGTAATTATATTCGGTTTTCCTTCTTTATCCGAACAGGTTACCATCACTACCGGAACAGGATTTAATATGGCTGATGGCTTCCATACTTGCTTGGTCATTTTGTGTACTCCATTCTCAATTATTCATTATAAATTGTTCATTACATGATGTATTATTGTAATCCTTCACTACTCTCACAATATCTCCGCATGTAGGACAAAGCTTATAAAAGACAACCTTGTTCATCCCATCCAGCTGTTCAGTCTCATAATTTATTATCTTTTCAGGAACTGACCTGCAAAAGCCGCAGACTAACTTGTTGTTAATTACTATTGCATCCACATAATGAGTATGGCAGTAATGGGTGCTCAAATTAACCTTATTTTTGTTTTTTATTGCACTTTTTATCTGAGCTCTTTTCATTCGGCACATCTCCAATATTATGGGCATAATTTCCGAAGCATTTCCTTATCCGCCTCGCTGCACAAATCCCTACATATAAATGATACCCAATATCTCACATTTAATCAATCGGCAAAAGTATTTGAAAAGATAAGCATATAAATACACAAAAGACGAACATATAAAACCGGCTCACATAAATGTGAGCCAATCAATATCTGCCATCCTCTCATCAGTGAGCAGTATGATGTTTATCTGTCGAAATACCCAGCAAGGAACACTGCCGAGGCATTCCAGTATATTGCTATTTCATTTGTTGAATAGGATGTAGCGTCGTCGATATAGCACTTGGCCGGTGCTGCACCAGTCAAGGCTGATTGGGCCGAGGGATCTTCCATATAGCTGTCAGGCCCGCCGGCAACAAGTCCCGGAACAGGCGCATCGATTCCGTCTGCCACAGAAGGCCTGTGCGACGGCTGTATTACAGGCTTAGACCCAAACCCCGTAACATAACATTGCCCAAGAGCATTTCTCCCGAAAAGATAGTGCAAATGATCTTGTGCCGTATTGACATAGTCTTTCTTTGGCTGGAATTTGTTTGCAAAGGTAAGGAATATAGCCTTATCGGTAACATTCATATTGCTGCTCCAGAAATATTCATCAGATTTCAGAGCAACACCGTACCCGTCTGCTTTTGCTATGCTAACCAAGCCATCAGCCTTTTTGATGAATTTGGACTTTATATCGTTATAAATGGTCTTGTCAACTTTATTCCTGTCTGTATTTAAATATGTAATGGTTCCAAATGCAGACATGTTATAGACTTCCTTTGTATCGGTCCATTTAAAATCAAATTTATCAAATTTGCCGTTTTTATAAGCATCTTTGAAATAATCATGGTATTCCTTTTTGGCTGTTGCCCTGTAGAGCTCTGCCGCAGCCCAATACCTTTCATCCTTGTCACTTGTATCACTATAATCGCCGGTTACAATATCATCAGGGTTCTTAAACTGCTTCGCATTCTTGTTTTTTTGCAGCCATTTCCATGCTTTTTCGGCGGCAGCAAGACACTTCGCCGACAATTGTTTGTCAAACGGCTTGTATACCCTTGAGGCCATTGCCATTACAGCTGCAAAGTCTCCAGTCGCCGTTGGCGAAACGGGTGAGAATATCAGGTCGGATATATCGGCATCCGGCATTGTGGTCATCTCGGGAAAATTTGCGGAAGTAAGCTTATGATATACCCCTCCGGATGACTTATCCTGCATTTTGAAAAGCCACAGCAGTTCATATTTAGTTTCGTCCAGTATATCAGGAATCTTGTTTCCGCTTTCAGGGATATTGACGTTTTCCTTGAAAGCCCCCGGAAATGTTTCATAAGCCAGCATTAAATCAGCCATTGCCTTAGCCGCGGGTACAGTATATTTTCCGTAGTCTCCCGCATCATGCCAACCACCTGAACCATCCAGGGTCTTTTCTGTTCCGTAAATAGAACCTTTAGACGTATGGCATGCATCATGCTGCCATGCACCGGCATATTTATAATAAAGCTTCATTCCGCAGCGCTGATAGTACAATGCCTTCAGCATACCGTTCTTTATGTTTTTGTAGATTCCGCTTCCTATTTTGAAAGTATATGAGCGACCCATTTCAGGTATGAATATGTAATAGCTTCCGGGTGTTTGTACCTTTGAAAAATCTGCATAGGATACCGTATCCCGGCTTGATTTGTCATTTATTCTGCCTGTAAGGTCTCCCTCGAATACATTTTTACCGGACTTTTCTTCAATGAGAGCGAATTTCTGACCCTTAGCGCCTGCAATAACCGCTTTTTTAACGTCCTTAGTCCCATAACCGATCTGGTCGATATGAATGCTTTCATTGATTTTTACGGTCTTTGCGCCGGTTACATCAAGTCCTGTATGAAGGCTCCAACCCCCAAAGACCAGTGAAAATGCAATAACAGGTATAAACAGAAGCTTAGCAAACCTTTCCATGGTACACCCCTTAAGTTCAGTGTATTATTTATTAAATTTTTGACATTTATGTATTAATATCTTATCACCCTATTAAGGCAAAAGCAATCACAACTCACCCCTGGCCACTCAATGTAACATTCTGCTATCATTTTCTACATTTATAAAGATCAAACATTTACGGGAATATGAAACCTAAATAAATTTTCTTTTGCTCTATCCCCCTCTTTTTTTCAAAGAGAGGGGCTAGGGGTGAGTTTTTCATTTACTCCATATCAAAGTATGCAGCGACAAATACTGCCGGTGTATTCCAATAAATTGCAACCTCATTGGTCGCATAGCTTAAGTCGCTGTCTATGAAGCACCTTGCAGGCGGTTTACCTGTCAGGCGCTTTTGAGCATATCGATCCTGCAGTTCCTTATTTGGCCCGCCCGAAACCAAACCCGGTACGGGTTCTTCAACTCCGTCGGCAGAAGACGGCCTGTGGTGCGGGTACATAACAGGCTTGGAGCCAAACCCGGTAACATAGCAATAATTTACTGCATTGCGTCCCAGCAGATAATCCATATGGCATTGTGCTGCTTCAATATAAGCATTGTCAGGTCTAATAAAATTGGCAATTATCATGTAGAATGCAGAATTCATTACAAGAAGGTTGCTTCCCCATATATAATGATTTTTAAAGGATAATCTGTATCCATCTTCTTTGCTGTTATTCAAAAGTATATCTGCATGACCGAGAAGGCTATCCTTGATTTCATTATACGTTATTTGATCTACCTTTTCCCTGTCTGCAAACAGATATGCTATGTTGCCCAGACCCCCTACACTCCTCCACCACATGCCGTTTTCAATCTCATCGGTTTTGAAGGCTTTAATGACATAATCATGATATTCTTTTTTATAAGTAGTCCTGAATAATTCTGCTGCTGCCCAATACCTGTCATCTCTGTCGCTATCATCCCAATATTCGCCCGTTACTACACCAGGCGGATTTCTCGGGCATATAAGCTCCTTATTTATATCAAGCCAGTCCCATGCTTTTTCGGCTGCTTCAAGGCATTCAGCCGCAAAACTTTGATCAAACTGCTTGTACACCCTTGAAGCCAATCCCATAACAGCAGCAAAATCTGCAGTTGCAGTTGACGTAATCGGGAAAAAGTAAAGGTCGTGTGTATCATTCTCCGGCATGACTCCTTTGCTGTCCAGGGCCAGATTATCCGGAAACACCTTTGACGTAAACTTGCTGTAGACTCCGCCGGAAGCCTTGTCCTGCATTTTCATAAGCCATTCAAGTTCAAATCTGGTTTCATTTAAAATGTCGGGGATTCCATTGCCGCTCTCGGGAATGTTGATGGCTTCTCCAAACGAAGTTGGCATAAGCTCATACGCTATAAGCAAAAATGCCGCTGCATAAGCTCCCGCAACTGTATATTTACCGTAATCTCCCGCATCGTGCCACCCACCGGTACCATCAAGAGTCTTGCTGTTATCTTCGAACAATCTACCGGTTTGAAGATGACAGGCCTTATGCTTCCATGGTCCTGCATGCTCTTCTTCAAGCTGAACTCCGCAACGCTGGTAGTATAAACCCTTTATCAAAGCATTTTTAACATCCTTGTAAACATGTTCCTCTATCCTGAAGGAAAACGATCTTCCTAAGCCTTGAACAGATATATGGTAAGCGCCGGACCTTTCAATACAGGTAAAATCAGCATAATAGACAATGTCTCCACTACTTTCGTCTAATGATCCTCCTGTCAGATCACCGCTATATATAATTTCATTGTTTTCATCATTGATAATATCAAATTTGTTACCGATTTTATTTTTAAATGCCAGCTTGCTCCTTCTCCCATTTATAATTGCAATCTTTTTATCCTTTAGCCTGTAGCCAATCTGATTGATATGTATGTTCTCATTAATGTTTTCCTTTTTCATTCGACCTCTCCTTTTTGTTTTTTCAAGCTAAATTATACTTTAAAAAATAGTAGAAGGGCTTGCCAAAGATTGCTGATTACTACTCATTAATTGCTCTTGTTTCCATACATTTCGACTAATTTTTCACAGGCCGGAACATCAGCTTCTGCCCAATCCAACGTCATCAAATCTCTGATATTAATCCATGTAATCTGCTTATGCTCTTTTGCTGTCGGCTCACCTTCAATTATGCATGCCTCATAAATATGAAGCTTAATTTTTACTGTTTCTGTCTCAGTATAACCAACAGCCAAAAAATCTCCCACTTTAACCCGTATTCCAAGTTCCTCCCATAATTCTCTTTTCAAGGCTTGTTCATCTGTCTCCCCGGGTTCAGTCTTTCCCCCGGCAAATTCCCATTTTAAAGGATGTTTCATTTTTTCAGAGCGTTGTGCCGCCAAAAACTTGTCTCCTCTTTTGATTGCTGCTCCAACAACATTTATTTCTTTCACGTATGCCTCCAAATATAGCTCAAGATTAATATTTATTATAAACAGTTGTGAGAAATAAAATCTTAAAGACATGCTTCGGTATGTTTCAATATGAAAAGAAGCTCGCATTTGATTAAAAATACGAGCTGCTTCATTTTATATCATTATTTATTCTTCAGGGTAATTATCCTTCTTGGCATAATGTGTATGAAGGTACTCATGAGCCTTATGGCTTCCCGGTTCCCCGAAGAATTCATCGTAAAGCGCCTTCACCCTTGGATTTTCATGTGATTTTCTTATCGGCAATTCTCTGTCTTCTTCATAGATGGCCTTTGCCCTTTCGGCTCTCAAGTCAACCCAGCTTCTTACGTTAGACTGCTGTATTGGCTGTCCACCGCCATTTACACAGCCGCCGGGGCAAGCCATGACCTCAACAAAGTGGTATTCAGCTTCGCCTGCTTTGATCTTATCAAGCAGCTTTCTTGCATTTCCCAGACCGTTAACAACAGCTGCTTTAATCTTAATGCCGCCTGCTTCCACAGTCGCTTCCTTTATGCCTTCTACACCTCTGACAGCATTATATTCGATATTATCTATTGATTTGCCTTCGAGTATTTCAGCTACAGTCCTTAATGCCGCTTCCATTACACCGCCTGTTGCGCCGAATATAACGCCCGCACCTGAAGCTTCTCCCATCGGATCGTCGAAATGTCTCTCAGGCAGTTCGGTAAAGTCTATCGCAGCTTCCTTGATCATTCTGGCAAGTTCTCTTGTAGTAAGAACAACGTCAACATCAGGATAGCCGGTAGCCGACAATTCCGGCCTTTGAGCTTCAAACTTCTTGGCCGTGCATGGCATTATTGATACAACAAACAACTTTGACGGATCAATGCCCATCTTCTGCGCATAATGAGACTTCAATACGGCTCCGAACATTTCATGCGGTGATTTGCAAGATGAAAGATTATCAAGGAATTCAGGGTAATTGTGCTCGCAGAACTTTATCCAACCTGGGCTGCAGGAAGTGATTAAAGGAAGCTTTCCGCCTTCTTTGATCCTGTGGAGCAATTCTGTTCCCTCTTCCATTATAGTAAGATCTGCAGCGGTGTCTGTATCAAAAACCTTTTCAAAACCCAACCTTCTCAATGATGCAATCATATTGCTCGTTACTCTTGTGCCGATCGGCATACCGAATTCTTCACCCAGCGCCACTCTAACCGCCGGAGCTGTCTGAACCACAACATGAAGATCCTTGTTGGCGAGAGCTTCCCAAACCTTATCCGTATCATCCTTTTCCTTTAGTGCTCCAACCGGGCAAACAGCGATACACTGTCCGCAGTTTACACAAGGCACCTCGCTCAATGACTTGTTAAATGCAGAACCTACTGTTGTATTGAAACCTCTCTCGTTCGTATTGATTACGGAAACCGTCTGTATGTTTTTGCAAACACTTACGCAGCGTCTGCATAATACACACTTGTTTGGATCTCTTACAATAGAAGGAGATAACTGATCAATCGGAAATCTCTTGGTTTCACCTTCAAATCTTATATCCTTGATATTAAGATCCTCGGCAAGCCTTTGCAATTCACAGTTTCTGCTTCTGACACAGGTCAGGCATTTCTTGTCATGATTTGAAAGAATCAATTCAAGAGTTACTTTCCTGGCTTCCCTGACCGCAGGTGACTTTGTGGATATCTCCAATCCCTCCGATACAGGATAAACACAAGCAGCCTGAAGGCTTCTTGCACCCTTTATTTCTACAAGGCACATTCTGCATGCACCGATTTCATTGATCTCTTTAAGGAAGCAAAGTGTCGGTATAGCTATATTCGCAAACTTAGCTGCTTCCAATATGGTATAGGTCTTCGGAACCTGAATCTTTCTTGAGTCTATCGTAATATTTACCATTTCCATTTTTCACACTCTCCTTTCCTTAAGCATTCTTAAATATGGCTTTGAACGGACATTTCTCCATACATACGCCGCATTTGATGCATTTATCCTGATCTATGACATAAGGCACTTTCTTCTCGCCGGAAATTGCTCCAACAGGGCACTGCTTTGCACATATGCTGCAGCTCTTACATTTCTGCTCGTTGATTACATACTGGGTCATTGATTTGCAAACCCCTGCAGGACACTTTCTTTCCTTGACGTGAGCCATATATTCATCCTTAAAATATCTCAAAGTGCTCAAAACCGGGTTTGGAGCTGTTTGCCCCAGACCGCAAAGTGCTGAAGCCTTGATATTCTTTGCAAGGATCTCAAGCTTTTCAATATCCCCTTCTTCACCCTTGCCATCGGTAATTCTTTCAAGTATTTCAAGCATCCTCTTAGTACCGATACGGCATGGCGGGCATTTTCCGCAGGATTCATCAACCGTGAATTCAAGGAAGAACTTAGCCAGGTCAACCATACAGGTATCCTCATCCATTACAATAAGTCCGCCGGAACCCATCATTGAACCCAATTGGATCAACGAATCGTAGTCAATCGGTGTATCAAGATGACTTGCAGGAATACATCCTCCGGAAGGTCCGCCGGTCTGGGCAGCCTTGAATTTCTTCCCGTTCGGGATGCCGCCTCCGATATCATATATGATTTCTCTTAAGGTAGTACCCATAGGTATTTCTACAAGACCCGTATTATTAATCTTGCCGCCTACGGCAAATACCTTTGTTCCCTTGCTCTTCTCAGTACCTATGCCGGAAAACCACTCTGCACCTTTTAATATAATTACAGGAACATTGGCATAAGTTTCAACATTGTTGAGGATTGTAGGTTTCTGCCATAATCCCTTAACCGCCGGGAATGGAGGACGCGGCCTCGGTTCTCCCCTATGGCCTTCAATTGAGGTCATAAGAGCTGTTTCTTCTCCGCACACGAAAGCTCCGGCTCCAAGTCTGATTTCGAGATCAAAATTAAAGTCTGTTCCAAAAATATTTTTGCCGAGCAAGCCCAGTTCCTTAGCTTGAGCAATAGCTATTTCAAGACGTTTTACAGCAATAGGGTACTCAGCTCTTACATAAACATAACCCTGGTCGGAACCAATAGCATAGCCTGCTATCGCCATTGCTTCGATTAATGAATGGGGGTCTCCTTCAAGAACACTTCTGTCCATGAATGCACCCGGGTCTCCTTCGTCAGCATTACAGCATACATACTTCTTTCCGGCAGGCTGTTTAGCTGCAAATTCCCATTTTAAGCCTGTTGGAAATCCTCCGCCCCCTCTTCCCCTTAAGCCGGACTTTTTCATCACATCTACAACCTGCTCCGGTGTCATTTCAGTCAAAACCTTCGCTAAAGCTTGATATCCGTCATATGCGATATACTCTTCTATGATTTCAGGGTTGATTACCCCACAGTTTCTTAATGCTATTCTCATTTGCTTCTTGAAGAAATCGACACCTTCAATAGACTTGGTTACATCTGTCTGCTCCTTGCCGCCTGAAAGCAGCCTTTTTACTATTCTTCCCTTTAAGAGATGCTCTTCAACGATTTCCTTGATATCCTCAAGCTTAACCATGGAATACATGGAGCCTTCCGGATAAACTACGACAATAGGTCCCTCGGCACACAAGCCAAAGCAGCCGGTTTTAACTATTTTAACTTCATCCTGAAGGTTATTGGCCTTCAAGTGGACTTCAAATTCATCAATCATTTTCATTGAGTTTGAAGCTGTACAACCTGTACCTCCGCAAATCAAAACATGCGCTCTGCATAACTGCATTCTTAACCCTCCTCATAAAACCTTAAATCATTTATTTCTATATCGATTAATATCCCTCTTCGTTACCTATCGTAAGATCCGAACATACCCTGCCATTGACTATATGCTCCGCAACGACTCTTACTGCTTTTTCAGCATTCATTTTTACATAGGTTACTTTACTCCCATCAGGGTTTATAACCTCAATAACCGGTTCCAGCTTGCAAACGCCTATGCAGCCTGTCATTGTGACGTTTACATTATTGATATTCCTTTTTTTCAGTTCTTCCAGAATCGCATTCATAACGGGTCTGGCACCTGCAGCAATACCGCATGTTGCCATGCCTACAACAACCCTTAAGCCGTCATTATTGGTTCTCAAGCTTATTTGGTCAAGCGTCTTCTTCCTTATTTCTTCAAGCTCAGCTAACGATTTCATCCAAAACACCTCCAAATATTGTCTTTATGCCTTCATCAATGTATTCCCGAATCCAAGCAATTACATCCAAATGATTAATCGGTACCCCTCCAAGCTTTTCCTTCACTTCGGAAGTACTCAATCTGAATTGACCGGTCTTATTGTCAAGAACTAATCCAAATTCGATTTCGGGGTTGGTCATAATCACTCCCGTGATGGTTTCTGAGATATCACCTAAAGGCAGCCTATCGATATTATCTATTACAAAGCCTGCTTTCAGTGTCGTTCCTATTTTTTTTTCGGACTCTATGGTAAAATAGCCTCCCGTCCTTTTGGCTGAATCCATGAAGAGAGGTACCCCCAAACCAACCTTTCTGGTTGTTCTGGTGGTGACGAAAGGATTAGTTACATTTCGAAGAAATTCTTTATCCATTCCGACGCCGTTGTCCGAAATCGTGATCTCCAGCATATTAGCCTGAAGATCAGCAATAATTACCGTATCTATCCTCGTTGATTTTGCGGTAATTGAATTTTGTATAATATCCATCAAGTGAAGTGATATATCTTTCATAAACCGGTATCAATCCTTATATTTTTCCAAGATTGCCTCAATATCATCCGGTGTAAGTCTTCCGTGCACATCTTCATTTATTGTTAAAACAGGTGCCAAGCCGCAAGCTCCTATACATCTGCATGCATCAAGCGAGAATTCGCCATCCTCAGTGCACTGGCCTACATCTATTCCCAGCTTTTCCTTGACTTTGTCAAGAATTTGCCCGGACCCTTTTACATAGCAAGCTGTTCCCATACACACATTTATTTTGTACTTTCCTTTAGGATTAAGGGAAAACTGAGTATAGAAGGTAACAACCCCATAAACCTCAGCTAATGGAATGTTCAACCCTTCTGAAATCTTTTTCTGTACAGACATCGGCAAATAGCCATAAACCTCCTGAGCCTCGTGCAGAACCGGAATCAGTGCGCCCCTTGTTTCCTTGTACTTTTCGATTATTTCCTGAAGCTTCTGTTCCTTTTCATCGATACCGCCACAACAGCAGCAGTTGTTCACGCTCATAACTTGACCTCCGTTCAATGTTCATTTTTATAGAAATTTCAAAGCTGTCTATTTTGTTAACTATTTAACAAAATACGTTAATATTATAACAAATGTGAATAAATTATTCAATAAAAAATGATTATAAATTCTTATATCTGCTATTTTATCCATACCTGAACTTATTGATCAGACATTTGGCACTTAATTCTTCAAGTTCAATAAAACTCACCCTTTCAAGTATGTCACCGAGTCTATGTGCATCGGAAGAGCTTATGAATTTATATTGATTAAGGCGGCTGGTAATTTTCAAGTATTTTTCTCTGGGACACATTGTAGATATTTCGAGATATCTTATGCTCAAATTATCAGGTATCGCCCCCAAGTTTGACATCATGCTGTAGGATTCCCTGTCTATATGGGCAGGAATGATTGCACCGCCAAGACCTTTGACTATGTCAAATGCCTCATCAACGCCGATACCTGCTGCAGTTTGAAGAAGCCTGTCGCATTTTCCGGTAACATTGTCATCATGGTCATAAATAATCTGTTCCCCGAAAATTTCAACCCTGTTGTTAATAGGCGGCAGCTTTGAATAGACTATCTCCTGCATCTGCAATGCTTTATCACTGGATTCGAAAAGGCAGACCAAGTGGACTTCTTCCATAGTCTCGAGCTCCATGCCGGGAACTACAAGAAGACTGCTGCCCTTTGCACACTCCATTACGGAACAGACATTTTCAGCAGAATTATGATCTGTTACTGCAATTATGTCCAGCCCTTTCAGCAGAGACATATTCACTATGTTATTGGGAGACATCTCCTCTTCGCTGCAAGGAGACAACGCCGTGTGTATATGCAAATCAACCGCTGCTTCCATCAGTTTGTTTCTCCTGCTTCATCAGATTGTATGCACTGCAGCATATCTCATAGGCGGTCATTTGGCTTCCCAGTATAACAACGCCTTCCTTTTGCGCCCTGATTACAGTCTGTTCATCCGCATCTACACTTTCCGGTAAGATAATGCAGGCTACTTCAGTCAACACCGCAACTGCAACAGTATTCAGGTTAGTTAGCACAGTAATCCATGCATTGCCCTTTTCGGCATGTGACATCACCCAGCTCAGCAGATCACCTACATATACTCCTGTTACAGCTTTTGAAAGGTCATTACCGGCAAGCACTTTCATTTCCAAGGCTTCCGCAAATTCACTCAGCTTCATTGCTCTTCCTCCGGGCGCTCTATTTCTTATCCTTTAATGATTTTTCTTGTTCCAGCTCCGCCACCTTTGATGCAAGCTCCTTAACTTTCTCCCTTAGCTTGAAGATGCAATCCGATTCATTCGCATTGCCCCGCACTATGTCTTCAGCAAGCGATCTGCAGCTGGGAGCGCCGCAAGCACCGCAGTCAAGGCCCGGAAGCTCATCATTAATAGCCTCAAGCGTTTTCAGCTTCTTCATCGCTTTCTCCACATCTTCATCAAGCTTCAGTACGGGTTTATATATAATGTTCCCTGTCCATACAATGTCTTTATCTTCCTTGCCGGATTTGTCCTCCGATACGATCTTTGTTTTTGCTTCATCTATAAATTTTTTGAGCCTTGTTTTTGCGACGTAAACATTTTCAACAGCCAAAGGCCCTCCAAGGCAGCCCCCTGTGCATGCCAAAGCTTCTATAAATTCAATGTCTTCAAGCCTTTCATCCTCAATCTCCTCAAATATCGTTATTACATTTTGAATTCCGTCTACCGCCAAAAACCGGTCTGTGCCCAAAGCAAGGCTCTCACCGCCCGAGTTTGCCCAACGAATGCCTTCAAACCCAGCCTGATCCAGTTCTTCAGGTTGAACAACACGGTCAATGCGGTTAAGCAGCTTCAAATAGATGTCTTTAATAGATATCACGCCGTCAACAAAGGATTTCTCTTTTTCATATGGAGCCTTAACACTTGTAACCTTTGCTGCACATGGCGTTATGAAAAACACTCCTATTTTTGAAGCATCGATTCCTCTTTCGGAGGAGAGTCTGTTTTTCGCCAATTGCGCTGAAACCTCCATTGGGGATTCAAGCTTAACAATATTATCTATGAGGTTTGGAAACCTTACCTGTATCAGCCTTACAACAGCGGGACAGGCTGAAGAAATAAGAGGTGTCTTCAGGTCACCCTTTGCAATAAGCTTTTTTGTTGCTTCCGTCACGATCTCAGCAGCCTTTGCTACCTCAAAGACATCATCAAACCCCAGCTTTTTCAAAGCTGTCAGCAGTTGGCTGCGTGAACGGGCATTTTTAAATTGTCCATAAAGAGTCGGTGCAGGTATCGCCACTTTATATTCAAATTCATTTATTTTATTAAAGGGATCGCTGACAGCCTTTTTGGCATGGTAAGGGCATATTCTGATGCATTCTCCGCAGTCGATGCACCTTTCATTTATGATCCTCGCCTTTCCGTCTCTAACCCTTATCGCTTCTGTAGGACACCTTTTTATGCAATTGGTACAGCCTCTGCATTTTTCTTCATCCAGCGTAACTGAGTGAAAATATGTTCCCATAGGTTTATCCTCTCAAAAAGTAAATTAAATATTTACTCTAATCGTTATCTTTGTACCTTTTCCAACCTGCGTCCGTATCTTAAAATCATCGGAATATCTTTTTATATTCGGCAGCCCCATTCCCGCACCAAAGCCCATCTCTCTTACTGAATCAGGAGCAGTTGAATAACCCTCCTGCATTGCCAGACCGATGTCGGGAATCCCCGGGCCTTCGTCTTCAATATTTATCACAATGCTGACAGGACTGATTTCAACATCAGCCACCCCGCCATTGGCATGTATGACAGCGTTTATCTCCGCCTCATACATTGAAATTGCTGCTTTTTTTATTACAACAGGATTAATACCGAGCTGATTCAGTATTTTTTTGACATTGCTCGATGCTTCCCCTGCGCATAAAAAATCGTCGGCATTAATATCATAGTGCAGTTTTATAGTCCCATTACCCGCAGGTTCAATCAATCCCAAACACCTCTCCCTATCATACCGGAACTATAAAGCTTACCACAGGCGATAAACATTGGATTTTTAGTTGCCAGAACCGTAATGCCTTTCTCTTTTGCAAGGTCGATTATAGCCTGTCCCGGAATTTTCCCCCTTACAAATGCGACCACTTTTATATCCATCATCTCAGCAGTTCTGATTACCTGAGGATTTACCAACCCTGTAAGGAGCAGTACATTTTCCTTTACATAAGCCATTACATCGCTCATCAGATCCGAGCCGCAGGCCGAAAGGATTTCCTGATCCATTCCGTCACCCTCGGCTAAAACATCCGCATTCAACAACTCAATAATTTCTGCTACTTTCATATCCTCACTCCTGTAGGTTTTAACATTATCTAATTTCACAAATATTATATCATAATGTCAGATAATAAACTATTACGTCAATATCAATTTTTTACACAAATGTATTTTTTAACAACTATCTGATAGACAATACACCCCGGGTGTTACTCTGGTATTTTATCCAAAATATGTATTACAATTATGTTAAAAAGACCCAAGAGGCATCACCCTCTCGGATCTTCAGTGTCAAGACTGCTGCATCATGTATAGAAGCAGCTTCCGCCAACGAACTCTCTTATTATTGAGTTGTTCGGTATTTCTTTTGAGTCCACGGGAAGGAAATAACTAAGGAACTCGATCAGCCTCCTGGCCTCGGAATATTCCGGATAAACGCTGCTAACCTCAGCCAAAAGCGGTTCCGCAAAAGTTTTCAGTACACTTAATTCAAATATGAGGGACGAGTTGAACATTACATCGGCTTCCTCCTGGAAGGGAAAGATGTTCTTTTCCTCGCCGCGTCTTACCGAAGGCCAGCGTTTAATGGTGTTAATAGCCGAACAGCCTCTGAACTGGAAGTCCCTTACGATGCGCCGTATGATTCTGGTGTCGGTGGTTGGTATCCTGTTATGGTTGTCAATGTTCATAGACGTAAGCGCACTGACATATATTTTAAATTTAGTTGACCTTGGTATTGAAGCCGTAAGCTTTTCATTCAGGCCATGGATTCCTTCTATTATAATGGTGTTATCGCTGTTTATCTTCAATTTTCTTCCGGTTTTCTCCCTGCACCCATTCGTAAAATTAAAGATCGGAATTTCAACCTCTTCCCCCTTTATAAGGTCTGAGAGCTGTTGATTAAAAAGCTTAACGTCTATTGCCTCAATCGATTCGAAGTCATAATCCCCGTCTTCATCCTTCGGAGTGCACTCCCTATTGACGAAATAGTCATCCAAAGAAATAGTGACAGGCTTTTTGCCATTCACCCTCAACTGTATGGCAAGCCGATGAGCAAAGGTGGTCTTTCCTGAAGAAGACGGACCCGAAATCAGAACTATTTGCTTTTCATTCTGGCTATTCGTAATCAGATCTGCAATCTGAGCGATCTTTTTTTCCTGCAAGGCTTCAGAAACCCTTATCAGATCACAGACCTCCCCTGCCTTTATTATATCATTGAGAGCGCCTACATTATCGACGCCCAGTATGTGCCCCCATCTTTTATATTCGGCAAATATGCGAAACAGCTTCTTTTGTTCGAAGAAATCAGGCAATTTGTCCGGCTCAGACTTATCCGGGAAAAGAATTATAAGTCCCGGCTTGTAATATTTCAAAGCAAATTTATTAACACATGCTGTATCCGGCACCATATAACCGTAGAAATAATCTTCCAGCCCATCACAGCTGTATATAGTTACGTATGGCTTCCTTCTATGCTCTATCGCATGGAAACGATCCATTCTTCCGCTTTTCTCGAAAATCTCCCGAGCCTCTTCCACAGACATTACACGTTTTATGAAGGGAATCCCCGCATTTACGATTTCACGCATTTTTATTTCTATTTGCCTGACTTCCTCTTCATTCAAATCCGAGGCCCCATTAATCTCGCAATAAAGTCCCTTGCTTATCGAATGGCATATTACTGTCTTTCTGTCAGGATATAGATCGTGAACCGCTTTTATAAGTATGAAATAAAGGCTGCGCCGATAGAAACGCATTCCCTCTTCGTTAGTAAGGTCAATAAACTCGACTGTACAGCTTTTATCTAATTTGAAATTCAGTTCCTTCAGTTCATTGTCAACTTTAGCAGCTACAATCACAGAGCAGTAGTTCTTTTGATAATCCCTGCTTAATTCCAATATCGAGGTGCCCTCTGAAACGTTTACCTGAATGCCTCCGGTTAATGCAACCTTGATCATGCTAATGTCTGATTCCCTCATATACACACCCCTTTGTTTTGTCTTTATATCAAATAAAAGCTTAGGACATTGAGCCCCATTCTTTTGGAACACTTACAAGTTTCCATAATAATATTCTATATGTCGTTTCAAAATTCCTTTTTATTATTTAACAAAATCTGATTTAGACGGCAATTCATCTGAATTTGAACATGGAAAAACCGCTCTTAATGATAAAGAGCACTATCTTAATTCAAATCTCCGTAGTAATATTTTATGTAAGAATAAAAAAATTGATAAAAGATAGGAAGATTAATATATCACATCGGTAATTTCCGTATAATAGCTGGAAATAAGCCCAATGTCCATGCTCCTAAGATACCGTACTATCGAACCGTTTTTCGAAACTACCTTTATATCCCCGCTGGAGTTTTTTATGCTTCGCATTATTAAGACTAATTTATCAAGAGAATCATTGTCAAGATTCTCCATTATACCAAAATTAAATATGACTTTGAGCGGCTTAACTGCAGTCAAACCTTTTATGGCCGTTTTCAACTGTTCCAGATTATTTACCTGCACATTTTCGACATCTATAACAAACACTCCATTATGGTTTTCAATTGAGATTGGCATGTCGGAAATGCCCTTAGACTGCTTCTTCTCGCACAATATTTCGTTTTGCTGCTTTTGGGGAATCCCATCGTCTGAGAGAACTGCATTGACAACTTCCATAACCTTATTGTCAGGGCTTTGCTTGATTATATAATGCCTGGCCCCGCTCTCCAAGGCCGATAAAACCATATTGCGCTGTGTGATGGCGCTTACAATTATAATCCTGGCATCAGGAAAATCCCCCATAATCCTTTGAACAGCTGTTACTCCGTCCATTATCGGCATAGTTACATCCATGGTTACCAGATCCGGTCTATGCCTCTCATACTCCTTTATTGCCTGAATACCATTGGCTGCTTCAGATACGATTTCGTGTCCCGCCTGGGTCAGTATTGTTTTCAATTTTCTTCTTGAGAATGTCGAATCATCAACTACTAATACTCGGGCCATACCAATTCCTCCGCAACTGTGTTAAGTTCTTCGTCTAAATCAATGTTTTATTCAATGGGAATAAGTATTTAATAATATGGGGAAAATACGCAAAAAAACAAACATGAAACCGAAAATTTTGACCTGTTCAGAATCAAATTTAATACATTATAACATAAAAGGTAAATAACTTACATAATTTGATAAAAATTTTCTCACCATTTCAATTATATAATTTGTTTTGCTATCCTTAATTGACAGGATATGTGGCAATACTATAAAATGAAATACGGCTTAAATAAAAAACCGTTTTGAATTGTACAAATAGAAAGAGGATAATCAGAATGCAGTATATAAAGGAAAAAATATCATCCGAAGTAGCAAGGAGAAAGACGTTTGCTATCATTTCACATCCTGATGCCGGAAAAACAACCCTTACGGAAAAGCTTCTCCTGTATGGAGGTGCGATAAGGCTTGCAGGTTCGGTCAAGGCAAGAAAAGCCAACAAGTATGCCGTTTCCGATTGGATGGAAATAGAAAAGCAAAGAGGAATTTCAGTTACCTCCAGCGTGCTTCAATTCGACTATAATGACTTCTGTATCAACATTCTTGATACACCGGGCCATCAGGACTTCAGTGAGGATACATACAGGACTCTTGTGGCTGCAGACAGTGCCGTTATGCTTATAGACGGTGCAAAGGGTGTAGAAGAACAAACCATAAAGCTTTTTCACGTATGTAAAATGCGCGGCATACCTATATTTACTTTTGTAAACAAAATGGACAGGGCGAGCAAGGACCCTTTTGAATTAATGGAAGAAATAGAACGTGTACTGGGAATACGCTCCTACCCTATGAATTGGCCTATAGGAACCGATGGCGATTTCAAGGGCGTGTACAATAGGAAGCTTGCACAGATCGAGCTGTTTGACAGCGGAAATCATGGTCAGACTGCTGTATCTTCCACAAAAGGCTCAGTTGAAGATAAAGTATTTACAGATCTATTGGGAGAACACTACCATAAAAAGCTTTGCGATGAAATAGAGCTTCTTGACATGGCCGGTGACGAGTTCGACAAAAAGAAGGTAATGCGCGGCGAACTCACCCCTATATTTTTCGGAAGCGCAATGACCAATTTTGGTGTACAGCCTTTCCTTGAAGAATTTCTTGATTTAGCACCTGCTCCGGGCATACGAATGTCGACCGTCGGCGAAGTTGATCCGGAAAGCGAGAAATTTTCCGGATTCATTTTTAAGATCCAAGCTAATATGAACCCAACTCATAGGGATAGAATTGCGTTCTTAAGGATATGCTCAGGCAGATTTACAAAAGGGATGTCAGTGCATCATGTCCAGGCCGGCAAAGAAATAAGGCTCTCACAGCCACAGCAGTTCATGGCCCAGGAAAGAACGATTGTCGAAGAGGCTTATCCGGGTGATATAATAGGTTTGTTTGATCCGGGAATATTTAATATAGGCGATACCTTATGCGAAGGCTCACAGCTCAAATTTGAAGGGATACCAATCTTCCCCGCAGAGCATTTTGCAAGGGTTACAGCAGCCGACTCCATGAAACGCAAGCAGTTCTTAAAAGGAATAAACCAGCTTTCTGAAGAGGGTGCCATCCAGGTTTTCAAACAGATAGACATAGGCATCGAGGCACTTGTTATAGGGGCCGTCGGAGCGCTGCAGTTTGAAGTTCTGGAATACAGGCTGAAATATGAATACGGAGTAGATTTGAGGATACAGCATCTGCCATTTAAATTGGCAAGGTGGCTTGAAGGGGATGAAATTGACCCGAGGAAGCTGAATCTTACAAGTTCAACCTTGATTGCTCAGGACAAGGACGATAAGTATGTGCTCCTTTTCGAAAACGAATGGTCCATCCGGTGGGCTGAAGAACGTAACAGCACATTGAAGCTCACTGATATATCCAAATAATCTAAAAAACATTTTAAGAGATGGGGCAACTGTCCCATCTCTTTTATTAGTGAAACATGCCAAAGCATGTGTTCAAAATTGAGAGGACTCGATGTCCTCTCGATTTTATTTTACTTAATCAACTATGCAGAAATCAGGATATTTTCAACAGGTCTCAATAAACCCTGCAGTTTGGCATAATCCTTTGTCTGATCATCCATCCACAGATCGATATCACTTTGCTCCGTTAATATTACGGGCATCCTGTCATGAATTGAGGACATTTTTTCACCCGCTGAAGTAGTTATAACCACAAAGCCGGTAAAGGGACAGCCGTTTTTATCGATAAATCCCTCATATATTCCAGCCATATAAAAAAGGCCGGAATTCGCGCATCGAACGGTATGCTTTTTCTTTTTCCCGTCAACCTGCTTCCACTCGAAAAAGGCGCTTGCAGGTATAAGGCAGCGGTGGGCTGCAAAGGCTTCCCTGAACATCGTTTTCTCCATGATGCTCTCCGACCTGGCATTTATAATAACCTGCCCGCCCTTATACCCCGGAAACCCCCATTTAAAAAGGCTTATGCTTTTTGCACCCCTTTCACTGGTTATTACCGGGGAAACCTCCGTCGGAAAAATGTCACTGCCAGTTTTCATGGCATTTTCGCCGTACTTTCTGTTGACTTCCTCAACAATGCTTTGAATTTCCCTTTCTTCCGCTTCACTGAAAATAATAAACCTTCCGCACATAGTTTCACCCTGCTTTTCAAATTTTGTATAAAAACCATTTACATGTATTGATCTCATATTTCAGCTCAAAAACATGCTCCATTCCGTCAATCGTGCTTTGGCACCTGAAAACGAACATCCTGTTCCCGGCCAGCTTTTCCTCTTCACGCTGTATAATCCTTTCAACGCTGATTGTCATGTTCTCCTTATTTTCGTCCTGAATCCGGTACTTAAGGGGATTTGGAACACCGTCCTTTGTAAACCACGCTATCATTTCAACCGGTTTCATTACAATTTTCATAAAATTACACTCCTAAAAAGATCTATAAAAAACTGGACATCATTTGATAATCCTCTTCCATTACGCCTCCGGCTACCGGCTTGAATCCCGAGTTCAGGAAAACCGATCTGAACAGCGACCTTGAGCCGAACTTCATGCGTATTTGATCTATTGCTTCGTCCAGCCTTTTTTCCCTTTCATTGTGCTTTTCAAAGATAGAAAGCTGCAAAAAGTCATTTCCTTGGAATTCTGATACTCTGACCCCCAAATGCCTTATTGGCTGTCCCTTCCATACCTCATCAAAAAGCTTGCAGGCTTCTTCATAAATTGCCGTTGTACAGTCGGTCGGCGTGCAGAACTTATGCTGGTGCGAATAGCCTGTGAATTCATTCGTCCTTACGGATATCCCTACCAGTCTGGCGCAAAACCCCGCCTGTCTCATTCTCATCGCCACCATCTCTGTGAGTGAAAGCAGTATTTTATATGCGTCACTTTTATCTACAACATCGTAACTGATGGTGGTTGAATTCCCTATACCTTTTATTGGCGGCCTTCCACCATGACTTACCGTAGAATCCTCTATGCCGTTGGCATAATTCCAAATCAACTGTCCGTAGCTTTTAAACTTATACTTCAGAAATTCGGGTTCGGTTGCCGCAAGCTGTCCAATTGTATATATGCCCATATTATGAAGCTTCGGTGCAGTGGAACGTCCAACCCCATACAGCTCTTCAACCGGAAGAGGCCACATTTTTTCGCTGATTTCTCCCGGAAAAAGGGTGTTGACCTTATCCGGCTTCTTTAATTCTCCTGCAATCTTTGCAAGGAGCTTATTCGAAGATACTCCAACATTGATTGTAAATCCCAGTTCTTTCTTGATTCGCTCTCTTATCAGATTGGCCGTATCAATCGGCGGCCCCAGGATCCCTTCCATATTGGTATAATCAAGGAAGCACTCGTCTATCGAGAATATCTGAACACTCGGCGAGTATTCTTCAAGCATGCTTACCATTGCCTTATGGCACTGCATATACAAATCATAGTGCGTCGGTACGACAATCAGGCCCGGGCATCTTTGCCTCGCCGCATACAAGGATTCACCGGTCTGTATCTTGTAAGCCTTCGCCGGAATGGATTTCGCAAGCACAATGCCGTGTCTGGATGCTTCATCCCCGCCGACAACGGAAGGCACAGTCCTAATATCCAGGCTATCCCCGTGCTGGAGCCTGTATACTGCTTCCCAAGACAAATAGGCACTGTTTACATCTACGTGAAAAATAATTCTGTCCTTCACCGTTTTTCACCTCGTACTATTATTATAGTACCGAACAAATGTTCGCGCAATACCTATTTTAAGTTATGCAGTATATTTCATTTTATGCATGATTTGTATTATTTAAGAAAAGTATTTCGAAGGCATTAAATGCTATTGGTTTAGAACCGTACCAACGCATGTTTCTCCAAAACAAAAAGAGGCTATGTCTCTGATAAATTAAAGACAAGTGCCCCTTCATACGTTAAAACCAAGTGTATACTGTAACAAGCTCTATTTCATTTCAATGGACTTTACATTAACTCCATCGAGTGATTCAAGCTCCCGTTGAAGCGCCATAATTTTCTCATCCTTATCCCTCAGGTTAAGAGTAATAAGGCCGTTTTGCTCTTCTCCCGGGTCATGCACACCTACCCGCATCAATATGCTGTCGCCGAATTTGGTCAGTATCTCCTGTACTTGCGGCGCTGCTTTGGTTCTTTTGTCCACTGTAATGCCCATTATACTCAATTTTTTCATACCATTCCTCCCAGAAAGATTTTGTTTATCTTAGAATGGCTAATACTGGTTTTATTTATACTTCAAGTTAAAGCTGAATTATAAGTTCGAGCTGCACTCAAAGTATATTTGGCTTATTCGAGCAGATACTATTTTAAAAAAAGGAGAAAATTCATGAAAAGAATACGTTTAGGTGTCATTGGCACCGGTCTTGCTTGGGAAAGACTGCATTACCCGGCTATATCAGAGTTGGGGGACAAATATGAAATAGCGGCGCTTGCAAATAGGACAAGGAAGGATGCAGAGGATTTTGCGAAAAAAATAAACCTTGATCTCAGCAATGTATATGATGATTATAATGAAATGCTGAAAAGAAACGATCTGGATGCCGTAGATATTCTTGTTCCTATAGAAATGAACTATAAAATATCAGAGGATGTCGCAAGGGCCGGAAAAAATTTCATATGTGAAAAACCCATGGCACCGGACAGGGGACAGGCTAAAAAATATCTCGAACTTTCAAAAAAGTATAATTTGAAAATCATGATCGCAGAAAATTACAGGTATAATGAAGAGAACAACAAGATAAGAGACCTTGTCAATTCCGGGAAAATAGGCGATGTTGTCTATTTTATAAGAAACAATATAGCATGTTTTCCCTGTGAAATGACAAAGGACACCTATGCCGGCACCGAATGGAGACAACACCCTAAATTTCCGGGAGGGGCATTCCTTGATGCAGCTTTGCATGATATTGCAGGAATGAGGCATATTTTTGGCGCCGTTGATTGTGTCCAGGCCTTCGGAAGACCTCAGCAAGAGGATTATAACCCCTATATGTCGGTCAATTCCAATATCCTTTTTAAAAACGGGGTAATCGGCCAGTATACTTATTTCCCTTCCGGGGTAGAGTCTCAAAAGCCCTATGTAGGCTTCAGAATATTCGGGACAAAAGGAGAAGTGTTTCTCGAGGAAAAGGCCTCCGGCATTATAAATGTCTCTTACAGCGGCGGGAAGTCCGAAAAGGTGTCTTATACGCCTGAAAGGGGCTATTATAATGAACTGTTGAATTTCTACAATGCTTTGAACGGAACAGAGCAGATTTCAGTGACTCCGGAAATCGAATTTGGTGATGTTAAAATGGTTTTTGACATATTAGATTCCGTCTCAAGCCGTGAAATAGTATATGTAGACGGCGCCCCATCGGGCAAAGCCGTAAGATATATTGAAGATGAAGAGCCGGAAATAAGGCCTTATGTACAATAAAGGGGTACTAGTAAAAAAAGTGGCATATGCCACTTTTTTAAAGCTGTCTTTTAAGCCTGTCCTCAATCTCATCCTTGCTAAACGGCTTATTTATAAAATCCACGGCGCCATTCGCCAGCGCCTGTTTTACCACAGACTGGCTCGTGACGGCAGTAACCATTATTATTTTACTCGCAGGACTTACCTCAAGGATTTTTTCGACCGCTTCCAGACCATCCATACCAGGCATGGATATATCGAGGGTAACTATATCCGGTTTCAGTTCCTTTGCTTTTTCTACAGCCTGAAAACCGTCCTCTGCAAAATGCAAATCGCTATATCCTATATCCCTTATAGTATTTCCTAGCATGTTACGCATGAAAAAAGCATCATCAACTATAAGTATTTTAGGTTCTTTCATCGTTAGCTCCTCCAACAAGCAGACATTATAAACTCAGACATCATAAATTCAATATCCCCTCAACCTGTGCTTTCATTTCACTTTTATCGCATACTCTTTTGTGCTTGATTTCTTTTTTATCAAGGCTTTTCAGACCGTCGGGAATAGGAATCCCGCATTTTGCCGAAAGAATATCAAGCAGTTCAAATTCAGTTTTTCCATTTACATCGGCTTTATCCAGAATTGCTTTAGCTACACTTTCATTAAATTTAAACGGACTGGCAGTTGAAGCTACTATTGTTTTTGTCATATCTCCGGTGGAAATGACATACTTGTCATAAACATCAATGCCTACGGCAGTATGGGTATCAATTACATATCCATAATCCTGATAAATACATTCTATTGTCTTAAGAGTTTCATTCTCATTGGTAAAATCAGCCCAGAAGAGTTTGGATATCTTCTTCATCGTTTCGCTGTCTATTGAGTATGTCCCAATATTTTTCAAGTCATCCATCCATTTTTCAACTGCAGCTGAGTTATGCCCCGACAGCTTAAACAGCAATCTTTCAAGATTACTGGATATCAATATGTCCATCGAGGGAGAAATTGTCTTTTTGAATTCTCTGTTCCTGTTGTAAACTCCGGTTTTTATGAATTCCGTAAGTACGTTGTTTTCATTTGAAGCGCATATTAATTTATTTATAGGAAGGCCCATTTCATACGCAAAATAAGCTGCAAGTATGTTCCCGAAATTGCCTGTAGGTACAACAATATTAACTTTTTCACCGAGACTCAATTCGCCGCTTTTTATCATATCCGCATAAGCTGAAAAGTAATAAACTATTTGAGGAACCAGCCTCCCCCAATTGATGGAATTTGCAGAGGAAAACTTAAAACCCTTCTCCTCCATTTTATGTGACAGTGGCTCATCAGTGAAAATTTCCTTCACACCGCTTTGTGCATCATCAAAATTTCCCACCACGGCGATAGAATTAACATTGTTCCCTTCCTGGGTAATCATCTGCATCTTCTGAACTTCGCTGACGCCGTTCTGAGGGTAAAATACAACAATCCTGGTGCCCTCAACATCCCTGAAGCCTTCCAGCGCAGCTTTGCCTGTATCCCCTGAAGTAGCAACCAAAATTACAATCTCATTCTTTTCACCGGTCTTTCTTACTGCTTTAACCATCAAATGGGGCAATATTTGAAGAGCCATGTCCTTAAAAGCGCAGGTAGGTCCATGCCACAGTTCAAGAATATGGACATTATCATTTAATTTATAGACAGGTGCAATATCGTCAGAATCGAATTTTGAACTCGTATAGGATTTATTTACGCAGTCTGTGATTTCTTCAAGGGTATAATCGTCAAGGAAATTCTTAAGAATAAAAACTGCCCTTTCTCTATAGTTCATACCTGCAAGAGTTCCGATCTCCTCCAAAGTAAACTCGAAGCCTGTTTCAGGAACAAACAGTCCTCCATCAGGTGCAATGCCTCTTTTTATAGCTTCAGCTGATAACACGGATTTCATTCCGCCTCTTGTACTTTCGTAAAACATAACAACCTCCAAAGGTTCAGGCCTATGGTTACGGCCACTATTAACAATCTCCCCAAGGCATAATTCAGTTGATTTCCCTAATTACCTTGGTTAGTATAATAATAATACAAACCAAACAAAAAGAAAAGCACATTTTATGTGCCTTAGCCAATTATGATACATTGGAGATTAAAATTTCCCGAACAGTCTGGATATCAATGTATTAAAAGGATTATCGGACCTGGCCCTGCTTTCCATTTTGTTCAAAAGAATGTTTGCATAATACCGGCCCATCCTGTACAAATATATTTTATCCTTGTCACTTAGGTTAAAGTCAAGAAATGATACATCTGTTGTATCTATATCAGCCACATACTTAAGCTTATGAATGTTCTTGGGAACACCCGTATTGTGTACGAAAAATACTAAAGCCTTCAGGATTTTCAACGGAGTGTCAATGATATTCTGCTTGCTTTCGCTTTTCAGTCTCAATCCTACCGTATTTTCACCGGAATCGTCTATAAGCCAGGAGGGCATACCATCCAAGACCCCTCCGTCGACAAAATGGTACTTTCTGTATCCTCCGCCGGTTTCCTTTCTTACTTCTACGGGTTTAAAAGCAAACGGAACCGAAGTACTCATTCTTACAGCTTTTGCAACCCCGAATCTGTCCGGATCAATGCCGTAAAAAGACATATCATCAGGAAGGACAACTATTTTCCACCTGGTTATGTCTACTGCCGTCATTCTCACTTTATACCCCTTTGGATTAACTTTATCGCATACCCCGTAACGCATATCTCCGAAAGTAATTATACCTCTTTTACGAAGTGTGTTATAAACCCACTCCTCAAGGCAGTCCCCATCCAGCATGCAGCCTTGCTTGCTCATGGATATGGCACTTTTTAAGATTTTACCTCTGGTATCCGTTAATTCATTTTCGCCTCTCAGGTCTTCACACTTGTCGTAATTTTGAATAAGAAAATCTTCAAGACTCTTTTGCGGATTCCCGTCCCGCACATTCCTATAATCAAGATATCTGGCAACAGCAGGCACTTTCACGGGTATTTCCTTCATATCAATCTTGCCGAAGTCAAATTCCTCCATTATTCTCAACAGTTGATTAGAGTTATATCCTGCCCCAAGGAATGAACCTGCAAGCGCGCCGGCTGACAGTCCTGCAATGTTATTGAAGACATATCCTCTTTTTTCGGCAGCCTCAAAAGCCCCTATAAAGGCTATTCCCTTTACCCCTCCACCGCCAAGGACAAGATTTGTATTTTTTTGCAGCAAAACAATCGCCTCTATCTCAGCATCTAATGTATATTATGAAGTTTCAGACATTAAGTGACTATATGAGGCTTCTATTCAAAATTTGTACTTTTCCGATCCTGTTTGCTGCCTCTACCACATCCCGGGGCCGGCCACCAATGCGTAATACAATTCCTCGATCTCATTATATACAGAACTTTCCTCATTGCTCTTATCATTCAGGAAAGCCTTCAGTTCGGACATACTATTGATTTTAGCCTTGAAGCCCGATTCTTCAAGCAAATTGTTTATCCTGCCGAAAACCAATTCTTCTCCCATAATAAACCTCCTGCCAATTATTATATTATTCTTTTCCCTTTAAACAAACATGTAAAAAGGACGGCAATTTTTCATTCCGTCCTGTTTACGACACATTAGTCACCCATATTTTTCCCTTTCAAATAAATTTATCCTTAGTATATTATATAGTTTTGCAAAAAAACTGTTACTTTATAACCATTTCCATAAATTTAATAAAGCTTCAAAGGTTCCACCTGATTGAATAAACATATAAGAGTCTAGGTTTTTTTGTTTCCCATTTAGCTTCTCCCGAAACATTGAAATTTATTAATTCCGTATCTATCGGTATGTAGCTGTCTGTACATGGTTTTATTTCCGCTACGGCTTTTTCCACCCCAAGCGACTTTGGAATTATTACTCTTAAAATTTGGTATTGGGTCGGTTCGGAAATGGTTGTCGACAAAAAAGGTATCGCCTGACCTTGCAAATCCTCAAGCTCAAATACAATGCAGGTTTCAATTTCCTCGCCTTTTTTAAGATTTCTTCCGAAAAGAATTTCATACTCGTGATATACGTCCTTTCTTCCCATTGACAAAAAAATCTGGTCTTTAACCTCGCTGCGAACTAAAACATTTCCCAAGCCTGACCAGCAGTATCTGTCATGGTATCTGTCCAAGTTGTTTTTTAAAGCCTTTAGCTTGATCCTTTTTGTAAAAATCATGTGATTTTTGTCTTTATACTCGTATGTATACTCTTTTTCTATTATTCTAAAGTGAAATTCCAGTTTGGGAAACCTTGGTTTTCTTAAGGACAGCCTTTCATAAAGAATAATGCAGAAAAAAGCGCCGCCGGCTGAAAAAAATACCGTTATGTATAATACATAAGGAGCCAGAAATGAAATGTTAACAGTGACTGCATGTGCGATCAGGCCAAAAATACCTGAAGAAAAAACAATGAGGAGCAAGCATTTAACGACCTCATAAACACCTTTGTAGAAAGCATCTTCCAGGAACTTCTTAAACTTTTCCTTCATAGAACTGACCTCTTCGCAGTCCGTTTTCCTATTAATATTATATTTTACATAATTCGGAAATATGCAGAAAAGCATAAAGTTCTTGTTTGTTCACTTAATTTCAGCAAAAGACGGTGCATAACTTTTTACAATCTTCTCTAAGGCTTTTCGCTTCAAAATCATTAACTTTAAAATTCCGTCTGTTCAACATACTCAAGATTCCGTATAAGCTCCTTGGCGGCTGAGGTTAACGGAACGCTTTTAAGCCATGCAACACTTATGTTTCTCGGTGGTATCTTTTCAATAAGATGGAGCTTGTAAAGGCCGCCTTCGTCCAGGATATCCTGTGCAAAGTTTTCGATTATACACGCAATGCCGAAATCAAATTTTGCGAACTGTATAAGCAGATCAATGTTGCCAAGCTCAAAGTCAGGCACTGCAGCTATTGAATTATTCTTAAGGTATTCATCTATATAAGCCCTTGTATTACTGGACTTCTCCAGAAAAAGCAGGGGATACTTCACCACCTCTGAAATCGGAAGCATTTTACCCGATAAATGCTTATATTTCTCCCCGGCAACGAAGCAATCCTGTATCTCCATAACAGCTTTGAATTCAAGCTGTTCATCCTTCAAAGGCATGTTAATGATTCCGAAATCTATTTTTCCCGCCTTAAGAAGCTTTATTATTTCAGGTGTTGTAGGACAGGTCACATGTACCTTGACCCCCGGATAGTTTGTGTTGAAAAGCTTGAGATAGGGTATGAGATAATACTTGCAAAGAGTATCGCTTACACCGATTTTGACCTCTCCCGTAATTAGATTCCTCACATCGTTTATTTTACTTTCCGCTGATGATATTAATCCAAAAGCCTGTTCTATATGCTTGAAAAGAATGTCTCCCTCCTGGGTCAGTTCGACGCCCTTCGAGGTCCTGAAAAAGAGCGTGCACCCCAAAGAGTCTTCCAGCTGCTTTATTGCTCTGCTGACAGCCGGTTGAGTAATAAAAAGCTGTTCGGAAGCCTTTGATATGCTGCCTGATTTTGCTGCATAATAGAACGGCCTATAAAGTTCCAGATTCATGGGTATAACCTCTAGTTATATAATGTATGTTTAATATGCATTTCACTTATAGCTCAAGTCCTATTATAATGAAATTACAAACGAAAGGCAATGATTCATAAAAATAAAACAAGGAGGCATTATTATGAAAACAAAAATAGGCATTAACGGATTTGGTAGGATCGGAAGGAATGTGTTCAAGGCACTCCTTGAGAAATATTTGGATGAGATCGAAATTACTGCAATCAATGATCTTACAGATCCTAAAACGTTGGCTCACCTTTTGAAGTACGATTCCTTATATGGAAGATTCAACGGCTCAATAGACGTTAAAGGAAATTCTTTGATTGTAAATGGCAAAGAAGTCGTAATATTAGCGGAAAAAGATCCCGGCAATATAGATTGGAAGGCTTTGGGGGTAGAAATAGTACTTGAATCGACAGGCTTATTTACCAAAAGGGAAAAGGCAGAAGTTCATTTAACGAAAGGCGGAGCTAAGAAAGTCATAATTTCCGCTCCTGCGACGAACGAAGACATAACTATCGTACTCGGAGTCAACGAAGAAAAGTATGATGCCTCGCAGCACAACATTATTTCTAACGCATCCTGTACAACCAACTGCCTTGCTCCTCTTGCAAAAGTACTCAATGACAATTTCAAAATCCAAAAAGGCTTAATGACTACAGTTCATTCTTATACAAACGATCAAAGGATTCTTGACCTTCCCCATAGCGATATAAGAAGGGCCAGGGCAGCCCAAATGTCAATAATCCCGACAAAAACAGGTGCGGCAAAAGCCATTGGTGCGGTTATTCCTGAGTTGGATGGAAAGTTGAACGGCTTCTCCTATCGCATCCCGACAGCCGTTGTTTCAGTTTTAGATTTAGTAGTTGAAACAGAAAAGGTTGTAAGTAAAGATGAAGTAAATGCGGTTTTAAAAACAGCTTCCGACGGTTTTATGAAAGGAATATTGGAATATACGGAGGAACCTCTTGTTTCGGTGGATTTCAAAGGTGATCCCGCATCCTCAATCGTAGATGCACTATCTACTATGGTGATTGGAGATAATATGGTTAAAGTCGTTTCATGGTATGATAATGAATGGGGCTATTCAAACAGATGTGCGGACCTCATAGACTTTATTATCCGAAAAGGCCTGTAACATAAGAGTATACGGTGCATGTAAACTTTAATTTTATTCAAGGGAATGGCCAAAAAGCCATTCCCTTTTTACTTATTTTTTATCCTGGTCTGCAAAACCCGACATTATACCTGTCAAAGGATCATACTTATATCTCATTGTCTGTCCGCTGCTTGATATCTCGAGTATCAGATATTCCTGATCCCAGAACTGAGTGTGTATAGAATCCACTATTGTGTCCTTCAACAAGTCGGACGGTTCTGCAGCCTTGTTATTATTACCAAGGTTGTAAACGCGTACATACCCCCTATAGACAGAATCATCATCGGAATACAGGTCAATCGAGGCATAGCTGCCGTCGGGACTGATAACAAGGTTTTCAACCCCAATGTTGTAATTATTGCCAAGCCTTGCTATGTCGTCTACAAGCTTAAATGTCCCGTCATTCAAATCATATCTTACGATTTTTACAGAAGCCTTTTGACCATTATCCTGCATTAACTGGACAGTAAACAGGAGGATTCCGGTTCTATCATCACAGCTTAAAGAACCTAGTCTGAATTTTCCTTTGGGAAGATATTCCTTGGGTATTTCACCCTGCTTGAAAAGAACCTTTTCAAGATTACCCTTTCTATAAATCATGGATTCATCATTATAAGAAACCGATACGCCTCCCAAATCTTTTATATCTGTTATCTTATAGCCGCCATCAACCTTCTTAAGAAAATATCTTAACCTGCTTGAGCTGTAATACGGTTGGGCGGTATAAGCCGAATAAATTTCTGCGTCAACATAATCAATTGATTTTTCCTTTCCGGTCTGAATTATTTTATAGCCCACAGGATGGGGATTTGATACAAACATTACAGGTTGAAGCTTCTCCATAAGACTGTTTGCATAATCATCATCCCTCAAGACAAGAGCCTGCAGAAAATGCCTTACAGTTTCCCGAGCGGTAATTCCGCTGTCTGTAAAACTTATTTTTTCAAGCCTCATGCCTTCTCCTTCAACATTTTTGCCTTTCAATACATAAATACTGTTTGAGTCGCTGCTCCACGATGTATTGTAATAGCTGTATAACCCGGATATTACAACGTTAACAGGCACATTGCCGGGTTTTGGCATCGCTTCCGAGCCGTTTTTATTTTCCTTCGCATAGTTGCCCGTCACCCTTTTTTTTGTTTTAAGACTTACATCAGATACCCACACATTGTCTACATTCTCTGAAACAGAAAGATTATCTCCGGCTTTTTTAACCTTTTTTTCTATTTTTACATATGCCACGTATTCCCCATTTGGAGAAACAGACGGGAACCTGCCTTCATCAATCGTTTTATTTGTATCTGTTTTAAGATCCCTAATAATTATTTTGTTGTCCTTTTCAAATACTATCGCTTTTTGGCCGTTGACAAACGATGGGACATTGCCCTCTGCCAGTTTTACGGTTCTTTTTGTCTTCAGTTCCATCTGCATGATTGCAGATTCCTTTACATCAAAGCCATGCGTTTCCCTGAAAGCTATGACCTTTTTTACATAAATAAGATATTTACCGTCTGATGACCATGATGGGTCTTCATAATAAGTTGGTTCATCGTTTTTCATAAGTTCGGACACCTTACCGCCGGAAATGTCAATAATCTTAAGGCCTCCGTCCGAAAAAACCAAACTTTCCCCATCCGGTGAAATACTGAGGCCGTAGGCATCTTTATCGTAAATTTTATGATAGCCTTTTGAATCATACTTATAAATGCCTTTTCCAAAAACAGACGTATAAATTGTACCTTCATATTCACAGGAATCATTACTGCTCCCGATCCCGATATCGACAAAAGATACCTGGTTAATAACCTTCAGTGACGCTGCATTGACTTTTTCAACAAATTTATCGGGAATAAGCATATATACCAGCAAAACAATACACAATGCAGCAGCAGTAACGACAGCAGGTATTCTCCATCCGAATGTTCTTCTTGAATTGAATTCGCACCTTAACTTGTTTTTCAGATCATTATTAACTATTATGTCTTGTCTTAATCTTTTAAGTTGTCTTTTTACTGATCTATCATTCATATATCATCCCTCCATGTAGCTTCCCAATAACTTGGCAAGCTTCCTAGTAATCCTGTTTGACTTTACCTTCACGGCAGCTTCCGTTTTACCCAAAATTTTTCCGATTTCCTTATACCTTAACCCGGAGAAGTATTTCAGGTTGATAATCTCCAATTCATCGCCCTGCAGTTGTTTCAGTTTACTTTTCAGCATGCTCAGTTCTTCTTTGTTTTCAAAGGCTTCTTCAAAAGAATAGTCATAAGAGTACCCGTCCAGTTCTTCACTTTCAATCGCTATTTCCTTTTTGCCTCTGTAATAATCATTAACTGTATTTCTTGCTATACATACTAGCCATGCTTTGGGTGAGCCTTTAAGAGTGTTGAATTTTTCATAAGCCTTCCGGAAGGTCTCGCTCACCAGGTCGTCAGCATCCCATTTGCTGCCTGTCTTAAAATATATGTACCGGTATATCGAATCGAAATATTTATCATACAATTTCACGAAATTGTCTTTCATAAGTACCCCCTCATCTAATTATATAGACGTTGAAAACAAAAAAAAGTAACACTTTTTTATTAAAATAATAACCTAAAAAGCTGTAAAATATATTTTGACGGAAAAACTCGAAATATCTGCTTGAAAACAACCCCCGTGAAGAGTAAAATATTAGTGGAAAACATCGAGGAAGTTGTTAGTTTTGTTAATTTCTATAGTTCTAAAATAATTACAAAGGCGGAATTCCATATGTATGTAGGTGTTTTCAAGAGGTTTATCGCTTTACTGCTGGATTTGATAATCGTTATGGGGCTTTTCCTTTTAATCCTGTTCGCAATCCAGTTTACACACATCCTTCCAAAAGAAAACACAATTTTAAGCATATTAACCTCGAGTTTTAAATATCCATTTGATTCTTTGGGCAGTAACCTGGAATGCTTATTTATATATTACATTTTCAGCGCTGCAATTTGGCTGGTGTACGAAATATTCTTCGTGTGCTCGTCCTTTTCCGGCACACCCGGGAAAATCGTTCTGGGTTTGGAGATTGCCTGCTACAAAAATGCGAGTATTTTAAAGGCCTTTATCAGGTCGTTTACTAAGGTTATTTCAATTTTTTCCGTACTGGGACTGGTCATAGAAGCCTACATTGTTTCCAAGCACCGCAACAGCCAAAGCCTTCATGACATGGCTTCCTTTACGCTTGTGAGGAGGAAGGAATCGGAAAGTCTCGTTGAGAGCAAGAATATTGAAATGATTTTTAATGATTTTGAAGAAGGCAAGCTGAATTCCTTTGAAGATATAATGGATTTGAAATCACGAATAGCAGATAACAAGCAAAACATCAGGGAAAACCATGGCACAGCGGTATCATGGCTTATAATAATTTTGGCCTTTCTTGCATCAGCCTCTATTATAACAACCCATTTTCTAGGCATTATTTCGCTGTAAAGCTTATATGTATAAGTTGAATTAAATAATTAGTACGAAAGCGAGCAAAATATCCAACGATTCTGGGGATTTTTGCGATGGTTGAGTACATAAATTATTTTCAACTTATATAGATATATTAAAGGGGATACTTGTAAATCATATCCCCATATTCAATTAATCAGTCATGCTGAAACATGCTGAGAATCCTAATGTAATGATATGCTTCTCTTAGAACATGGTCGCCGAGCAAAGGATAGGCAATGGCTTTAATCGAACAGTTCAATAATCCTTTTGTTCCTGTCTCCTTGAAGCCTGCAAGGTCTTTTGCCCCCTTGAGGCTGTCTTCTGTTACCTTTACAGTACCCATTGCCTGATCATAAGCATTCGTCGCCTCAATTGTCAATCGATCAAATTCATTTCCGAAATTGTTTGCCGTGCTTATCAGCTTGACCTCTGTAGGATCTAGAAGCCCTCGGATGAATTTTGAATGCTCTGCCATGATTCTGTTCCAAAATACCTCCTGCTCCAAAAGATCATTCTTTGTTAAAATATTTTCTCTATTCTGCAGCTTGGCGAGCATTTTCAGATAAAATCTTGCTTCCCGCAAAATATGATCGAGCAGCAAGGGGTAGTTAGTAGTAAAAAGCCCGCAGGAAACGGCCCCATTCAAAACACGTGATTTAAATTGAGCCAACGCGCTTGCTAAATTGATCGCCTTCTGGTTGAGCATGTATACCCTCTGCTCCAGCATGGGGTTCAAAAAACCTTCACCCCCTCCAAGTCCCGCCTCAGCCTGCGTAAGACCGGAATTTATCTGCACGCCTGTATAGTATTGCGAAATCCTTTCCGCCTCATTGGTAAACGGTGTAACCAATTCGCCGGAAGCAATAACTTCCGGGCTTATTACTCCATTCGAAAGAGATATGGTCTCAGCTAAAAAAAGTTCAAACTGCCTTTTAAAATTATCGGCCTCTGCTGCCAGCGCACGATCCTTGGAAGTAAATCCGGTTTCAAGAAAAATTGAATGCTCTTTTGCTATCCTTCCGAAAAACAGGTTGAGTTCAAGAGACATCCTGATGTATTCCTCTCTCGTAATCATTTTACCCCTCCTCCAGACCTAAAGTCATAATTCTTTTACCTGTAAATTGAAGTATAGCCTTCCATAAAATGCACATGTCCATTTGCATACCTGGTAAAGCCCCTGTAATAATGGTAATGTCCGTTCTGTGTTTCAATTTCCGGACCAGTTGAAATATGATAATCATGAACATGCATATCATTATAGCTCGTTAATCCGTTCATATAATGAATATGTCCCTGTACATCAGGGTTTGAGCTTGTTATGCCATTGAAGTAATGAGTATGTCCGTCATTATAAGAAGTAACTCCACTAAAGCTATGTGTATGAAGCTCTCCAGCCATAATAAATCACCCCTGTAATCATATTATGTAAAGTCCGATTTTATGTTACCTTCATAAAAAATTGTAAGAATAATTATTTTCGATATGTAGAAAATATAAACAATAATTTTATTTTAGGAGCATGAAAATGGACATATTGAAATCTACTTTTGAGAAACCAACTCAATCCTATTGGATAGCCTCTACTCATGAAACTGATTATCCTTCTTTGGATAACGACATAAAAGTTGACGCCGCCATAATAGGAGGGGGAATAACAGGTATAACCTGTGCATACCTGCTGTCAAAGGAGGGTCTTAAGGTTGCAGTAATAGAAGCTGACCGGATAGCTCAAGGCACTACCGGGCATACGACCGCTAAAATAACTTCACAGCACGACCTTATATACGATAAGATAAAGAACCAGATGGGTGTTGAACCGGCTAAGCAGTATGCAGATGCAAATGAATATGCAATACGCTTCATAAGAGAAATTGCTGAAGACCTTAACGTCGAGTGTGATTACACTGAACAATCGGCATATATATTTACACAGCAGGAGGAATATGTCCAAAAGCTTGAGGATGAAACCAGAACCGCATCAGGACTGGGCATTAAAGCAGAATACCTCGACGAGATTCCACTGGACATTCCTGTAAAAGCAGCAATGCGGTTTGACAATCAGGCGCAGTTTCATCCAAGGAAATATCTTATTGCTATGGCAAAGCAAGCTGAGCACATGGGTGCAAAAATATTCGAGAATACCCGGGCAGTAGATATAGAAGAAAACGATGGTTATACGGTTACAACAAAGTCAGGAAACAAAGTCTCTGCGACCAGACTTATCATTGCATCCCATTACCCGTTTTACAACAAAGCAGGAGGCTACTTTACCAGGATATATCCTGACAGGTCTTATGTAATAGCTGTCAAGGCAAAGGAAAAATACCCCGGAGGAATGTACATCAATGCAGAAAATCCCGCAAGATCCTTCAGAAATCTGCTGACAGATGACGGAGAACTTATTTTAGTAGGCGGCGAGCATCATAAGACAGGCCAGGGGATTGACACGGTAAAGCATTATGAGGCCTTGATTGATTACGCAAATAATCTTTATACGATTGAAGATATTCCTTTCAGGTGGTCTACGCAGGATTGCATGACCTTGGATGATGTTCCCTATATTGGTCACTTCACCTCGAAAACACCTAATATGTATATCGCTACGGGCTATAAAAAATGGGGAATGACCAACAGTGCGGTTTCAGGTATGCTGCTGAGAGACCTTATTGTAAAAGGTAAAAGTCCATGGATGGATGTATATAATCCGTCACGCCAATCCATTATCGCATCAACAAAGAATTTCGTAGTAGAGAATATCAATGTAGGAGTCGAGCTTGTAAAAGGAAAGCTGTCACCTATTCCTGAAGATATTGAATTAAAAACCGGTGAAGGCAAAGAGTTTCTGGCAAACGGTCAGAGAGCAGGTGCCTATAAAGATGAACATGGTGCAGTTCATGTCGTGAACACTACTTGTACACATATGGGTTGTGAGCTGAACTGGAACTCTGCGGAAAAAACCTGGGACTGCCCTTGCCACGGTTCAAGATTCACTTACGAAGGCAAAGTAGCAGAAGGTCCTGCACATGAGCCGCTGGAAATGAATAAAAATACAAATACGGTTGAAAAGCTTGTTAAAGACAAGTATTAAATCCATCTTTCCAAGGTTTGATAGAAATCTGATGCCTCAATAGGTTTGCCGATATAATCATCCATACCTGACGCAATACATTTTTCCCTGTCTCCCTTAAGAGCATGGGCAGTAATTGCTATGATCGGGACATGGGTTGAATCAGACGATTCTATCTGTCTGATAATTGCTGCTGCTGTCAAACCGTCCATTACGGGCATATTTATGTCCATAAGTATCAGTTCGAATTTATCTGTTTTAAATAATTCCACAGCTTCTTTGCCTGTCGCTGCAGTAGCAACTCTCAGTCCCTTTTTCTCTAGTAAGGCTATGACTACTTTTCTGCTGATCTCATCATCCTCGGCAAGCAGTATTCCTTTTCTTGTTTGGATTCCGGAATCAGCAGAAAACAATATGTCTTCATAAACTGTTAAATTTTCGCTTTTTTCCATTTTGAAAACTATGGTAAAGTAAAAGGCACTTCCTTCACCCTCTATGCTTTTTACCCCGATTTCTCCGCCCATAAGCTCTACCAATCCTTTGGAAATAGCCAATCCAAGGCCTGTACCCCCGTACCTTCTGGTCATCGAGCCATCTGCCTGGCTAAAGCTTTTAAATAATTTGCTCAGGTTTTCTTCCGATATTCCTATTCCTGTATCGGATACTGTAAATTTCAAGGCTATACTATTCCCTGTTATATCAATATTCTCTACCAGAATTGAAACCCTGCCTTTTTCCGTAAACTTAAAAGCATTCCCGACCAGGTTTGTCAGGACCTGTCTCAGTCTGACAGAATCTCCGGATACTATACCAGGTACGTCATCCTTGACTTTGATATCAAAGGACAACTTCTTTTGAACCCCGACAGCCCGAAATATTTTTCCAATTTCGTCAGCCAGCTCTCTTATACTGAAAGGCTTGGATTCAAGTTCAACCTTACCGGCTTCGATTTTCGAATAATCCAGAATATCGTTAAGGATTCTCAGTAATGTATTGGACGATAATTTTATTATTTCAAGGTTTTCTCTTTGCTCTCCGGTAAGTTCCATCATTAGCATAAGTTCTGTCATACCTATTATGCCGTTCATGGGAGTTCTTATTTCATGGCTCATATTAGCCAAAAATTCACTTTTGGCCCTATTGGAAGACTCTGCCTTTTCCATAGCCCTTCTGAGTTCGGTTTCCATTTCCTTCTTTTCAGTATAATTCTCAAGAATAGCTATCGCACCTATGACCACATTTCTTTCGTCCTTGATGGGAGTAGCCTGAATTCTTATATAAGTCTTCTTTCCCCACTGGGAAACGTACAGCTTTTCTATTTCGGCAGGTTTTCCGTCTTTTATGCAATTCATAAACATATCCGAAATACCTGGTTTTACGCCTTCAAGGTTAAAAACATTGAGCGACATAGTTGCTTCAATAGATGGAGAACCCATTATTTCAACAACCTTCGGGTTAACAAAAATTATATTGCCGTTGATATCATAAGACAGTATTCCTACAGGAACCTTGTCTGCCAAGCCTTTATACTTTTCCCTGCTCTCATGCAGCTCACCCTCAAGGATTTTGAATTCGGTTATGTCTTGAATGACTCCTGAGATTAAGCTAGGAACACCTTTTGAATGGAACTTGGTTTTCGTTCTTACCTTCACCCACAAAATCCGCTTATCTTTTGTGATAATTCTATGTTCATAAGTTACCTCCGGGTTTGCCGAAACTTCCATCCTTTTGCTGCTTACATATTGTACATCTTCAGGATGTGTGAATTCCAACACACTATTTCGGTTTGGTGTGAATTCGTGAGGCCGATAGCCAAGTAAGTTATACATTCCGTCTGACCATGTTATTTTTTGATTTAGGAAATCGATTTCCCAACTGCCCATTTTTGCAAGATGCTGCGCCTCAATAAGCTCCTCCCGTTTAGCTTCCAATTCTGTTTCCACTTCTTTTCTCGGGGTTATATCTGTAGCTATGCATATGGCTCCATTTTGTATTCCGGCTTCATCTATTAAAGGAGATATGCAGACATTAAAAACTATATCAGAGATTTCAACTTCGAATGTGCGCTTTTCCCCTTGTAGGCAACGATTAAAATTACTTATTATTGTTTCGTTGTCCTTGTATATGTCATAAACATATCGTCCTACATATTCTCCAGATTTGAGGTTGGTTTTCTTAACACCCTTTCCTTCGTATAACAAAACTTTTCCATCATTGTCAATCTGAAATATAACAGCATCAAGATTTCTCAATAAATTATACAGCTTTTCATTTAAATCTTTGCTGTTACTCAGCAATTCGCTCATTTCTATTTCATTCTTTTTTAATTCTATTCCGTAATCATAGAAATTGCCTACAAATTTATAAATTCCTATACTAAGAAGAGGTATTCCCAGTGCATAAGAAGAAAATTTGCTTAATAAATCCAGAATAAGCGCTAAATTGTAATCCAATTTTAAAATCTCATTTAAATTTGACAATATAAGACCTGTCATCAGAAATATCGACCCAAGGGAAGTAAAGGACCTGCCTGTATTAGACTTCATTTTAAATTTTCGGGATATAGAAAAACCTAATGCAATGTAGAGAAGACATAGAATTATTGCAAACACATTCCCGGCAAATTCCATAATATCCAGCCCCTTATTAGTATGCCATTAATTATATTTCGGGTTGCATGTAGGATAGCGCAAAACGCAAGCAATGTAAATGAATGTAATTAAATTGGGTATAGTATAAAATCATGATATAGGTTTGGATTTTCAGATACTAATACTTATTAGTGTGAATTTTGCTACATAATAAACCATTTTTATCAATGCTCTTTTTTTCTTCTGCCGGATATCCTATAGAAATTATACATTCGACTTTCAGACCGGATGGCATTCCCAGGACTTGCTTAATGTACTCTTCAGCCGGTAAGCTGTCGGCGTGGTATCTATTTCTCACCTGAATCCAGCAAGAGCCAAGTCCTAATGCTTGAGCCGCCAATTGGATTATAGTCGCAGCAATGGATGTATCTTCAGTCCAAACATCGCATTTTTCCGGATCAGCTGCTATAACAATCCCCAGAGGAGCACCTGCCAGGAAGCTTGCTCCATGCTGTTTGCAAAGCGATAATTTCTGAAGTATGCTCTTGTCATCAATCGAAATGAACTCCCAAGGTCTGATTCCCCTGGATGAAGGAGCCATTAAAGCACATTGAAGTATATTATCGATTTTTTCTTTTTCAATCCCTCTGGCTTCATATTTCCTTATGCTTCTTCTAGAGCTAAGCAATTCATTAATCATTTTCCATTCCTCCATTAAGGCTAGCGATTCTGAATCTTTCCAATATTCTTAATCACGATAGAAACTGTGCCATCAACATTATTTATAAATTCAATCTTATCCTTGTCATTAAAATAGTGTGAAGGAAAATTGATCTCTATTCCCGTATCTGTCCTTATTTTCTGGTTCCTCACTTTTCTTCCTACAAGTTCGTTGGATATGGAAACCGAATTTTCCCTGATTCCGGCCTTATGAAGCTCCTCTTTGTATTCCCTTTTAATCTCCTCATTTGACTCAAACACTTCATGAGCCAGCTCATCAATCCTTACAGAGCTCGCCTCTTCCAAGGATTCGGCAAGAACGCTTCTGGCCTTTGCTACTTTAGAGAAATCCTCTTCAAAATATTTCTTTGCTATTTTTTGCGTCGTCCTATCCAGTATATTCAGCTTACTGTTATTCGAAAGCTCGCTGTGGCATTGCAAAAATATCTTAGACCAATATTCCTCTTTGGAACCGTTAATTTCATAATCCTTCTGAAGCACCTTGACTTTCATGTCTCTTATGGATACAACAGCGCATTCGGTAATCTTCTGATTTTCTAGCGGCATCAAGGTTTTTTGGGTAATTATTGCGTTTGAAACACCGCCTTCAACATTCGAGACATAATGGGAGTAACCTGTTTTGTAGTTAAGCTTGAGAATGCCTAAATATTCCCTGCCCTCACAGCTGAAAAGGCAGACTGCCAAATCTGCAGAGGGAATTTCTATATTTTTAATTAAAATCTCAAAAAGAAACGTTGCTATGTTCCTGCTTGTTTCAATAAAACCGGATGTTCCTCCGACAAATCCGTCTATAATTCCAAACATCCTGCTGTCAGGAAAGAAGACAGAATCCTGGATGTTGCCGTCATCGAATATTTTTTGAATATGCCTTGTCAGAAACGCTTCTGTTTCTTCTGTAAGTTCAAGCTCTTGCGTTGAAAGCACCGGCATGCTTACATTAGCATCTAGTATATGTAATATTGCTTTGCTTAATTTGATCTCAGCTTTCATTTTAACCCCTCTAATATCTATTTTACCTGCTTTTTCTTAATTCGCCGGGGCTCTTCAGTATGCCTGCAGCATCAGCAGCTTTTTCGGATAATATAATTGAAATCTCATTGATTACTCTGCTATCCTTCAGTAAAGCCCCATGATCCACATTTTTGACATACTTGATTTTTTCACTCTTCAGTTTTCCTGCCGTAGCACTTAGCAACGGAACTGTGCCATCCCCTGTCAAATAATAAAACTTGCCTTTATCGATTGCAGCAACAGTGTTGGTACCGAAACCAGCTATTATATATACGTCTGCATACTTGCTTGTATTTGAACTAAACAGCTCCAAGGAATTAAGACCGTTCTTTCCTTCATACAGGCTTATAAACCTGTTGTAAAGCTGCTTATTGAAGGATTTGTCCTCTCCTATCCATTCAGCCATGGTTTTATAATTGCCCTCTGTCTTGGAAGCTGAACTTTCGGTAGAAAATCTGTCGGTATTTATTCCATTTTCCGCATATGATGAAAAGTATTTCTTATTCGGAAACATCTCATAGACGGCCGGAAAATTATTTAGGATGCGCTTTATTGTATCCTTGCTTATAAAAGACTCCGTAAAAGGCGATGCTTTTCCGGTGAGCCATGAAATAAAGGCTATTGGAGTTCCATATTGCGGAACGCCTGCTAATATTAGTTTGCCTATTTTAACCTTACCCGGGTTGACATTTTTCATACCGGGAATAGAGTTAATGCTCCGCTGTAAATACCTTTTTGCAATCAAACCTCCCTGGCTGTGTGCAGTAATGCTGAATTTATCGGTATCGTATTTTTTTGCCAATGTTTTCAGCAATTCTCCCAGTCTTTCTGCATTTAGGTCTACGTCAAGACGCCAGTCATAGGGAAATGCTTCTACATTATATCCGGCAAGCTTAAGGGAAGTTTCAAAAGAACTGTAAAAGTCCAATTGTGGTATAACCGAACCGTCATCCAATATCGTCGTCGGTCTTATATTGCTTCCATCCTGACCGGATGCAGGAAGTTCGCCGTTTTCGGGCAGAGCCAGCTTTTCTATATTACTCTTGTTGATGGACACCCAAAGCTTCCTGTTTGTGTCGGCATCAACCAGGTTACTTCCCATAGTACCGGGTATTAAAATTACAGGCACAGCTTTTACATTCAATCTGACACTTGTTTCAAGTTTACCGAAATTAATCATCAATGCTGCTGTTCCCGGGCGGATTCCCTGAACAAAATCTCCGCTTACAGAAACCTGATTTATATTTTTACATGAAAAAGCAACCTGTCCGGTTATGTCTTTTTTGGTTCCGTCCGAATAAACCGCAGTTATCTTGAGCTTATTCAGAAGATTGTTTTTTTCCCCTTGGTATATATCCAATTGCTTTACATTAGCCTGCAAGCTCTTAACCACTTTTGGGGATGCGGCCTGATGTTCTTTAGGAACTGCGTAAACATTAGTGATTATGGCTGTTATAATGATACATACTGTCAATAATAAAATAGGAAGATTATTCCGTACTTTTCTCATTTCTTCACCCTCTTTCTTCCGGTGCAGCATTTTGCAGAGACCGCATTTATAATGTAACCCTAAAAAGCCACCCGGTTAAATTAAACAATACCATTCAGAAGTTATTTGTCAAGCTCTGGGATTAGTACAAAGAAAGTGTTTTAAATATATTCCCTTCAAAATCCATTATTTTAAAAGTATCTTTCTCCAGCACGGCAAATGTGTTAGGGTTATTTTCCTTAGGCATGGATATTGAACCGGGATTAACAACATATATTGATCCGTTTTTTTCTGCAAGCGGAATATGTGAATGTCCATAAGCCAGTACATCGTTCTCTCGAAGTTTCGGGGGATTCTCCTTATTCAGGATATGTCCGTGAGTCAGAAATATCCTCCTGTTTCCGCACAAAAGTGTTGAATAGGGCGCCATTATTTCAAATTCCAAAACCATTTGATCGACCTCGGTATCACAATTACCTCTTACTGCAATAATCTTCTCAGCATATCTATTAAAAAGCAGAGCAACCTCCTTAGGATTGTATTCCTTCGGGAGCGGATTCCGGGGTCCGTGGTATAATACATCACCCAAAATCACAATGAAATCCGCTTGTTCCCTCTCATATGCTTCTACAGCCTTCCTCGCATAATAAAGCGAACCGTGTATGTCAGAAATAAATATAAGCTTCATCTATTTGTCTCTCCTCGGCATTGTATATTATAAAGTCTAATCACACACACCTCAAGTGTCAATAGTCTTAGGCCACAACATATTTACCCAATTTTACTTGATACACATTTTTAAGCTAATATATAATATAGAAGCAGGCAAACTAAATCAAGTATGAAAGGAATTGTCATGGAAGTATTTAAAGAGGTTGAACATCTAGGCAGCAAGCTGCTCCCAATTAAGATTTTCAAGACAGTACTGAAGGGGACATGCAATATTTCTTCACATTGGCATGATTTCATGGAAATCCTGTATTTCCTTGAAGGCTCGGCTGTTGTTCAAATCAATAAAGAATTTATAAGGGTTGAAGCAGGTCAAATAGTACTTCTTAATGCACTGGATATTCATTCTGTCAAAGGATTTGCGGAATATACCGTTCTTCAGTTTGAACCCGAATTGAGCAGTGATCTTTATATTGATTTTATAAAAGTCTTCCCTGCAGAAGACAAGGGCAAGGTTCTGACCTCAAAGGAGCCCTGTAACAAGCAGATATTGCAGATTTCAAAACAGCTGCATGAGATCGTTGAACTCGACTCCGAAAAGCTTCCCGGCTATGAAATAAGCATTAGAGGCAGCATTTATAAGATCATTGCTGCAATCCTTGCCTACTCATGTGAAAATAATTATGATCTTTCGAAATATCAACTGCAGAGGCAAAACCTCAAAAGACTTGACTGTTTACTTAAACATGTGGACGAACATTACTGCGACTACATACCAGTCCAGGATGCAGCAGCTCAACTCAGCATGTCGGTAAACTATTTCTGCAGATTCTTTAAAAAGACAATGGGAAAGACGTTTCTTGAGTACCTGAATATGTATAGGTGTTCAAAGGCAGAAGGCCTAATTAGTACAACTGATCGTTCCATCACAGATATAGCCATTTCCTCAGGGTTCAGCAGTGTAAGCTATTTTAACAGAATATACAAAAAATATAAGGGTTTGCCACCATCTCTTGAAAGAAAGCACAAGGATAATATTGTACAATAACATGATAAAAAACAGGTATATTTTGGCTTGATATTGCCTTAGAATAGGACCTAGTACTTTGTAACACTTCAATATTATATTAATTCAAAGTGTTACAAATGTACTTCCTCTGTTTGTGGACTGCTTATCTATAACCTATAGATTTTACAGGCCACTAGCAAATTGCTCGGTCTTGTCAAGGAGGCAAAAATTATGAAATCAAGCAAAACAATCAACATACGTACAATCCTACTTCTTTTTTCAATAATGGTCATTATAGGCTTTGTCGGAAATTTACGCGGAGCTCTCCTCCCATCCATTAAGAAGGATCTTTCTATAAGTTACTCAGACATAGGACTTATGATATTTCTTACCTCACTCGGATACTTTTCCTCAACCTTTTTCGGCGGTATCATCGGCGATAGGATTGGGCAAAGGAAAGTCCTTGCTTTTGGCTTCGCTGTAATTACAATAGGCTTGATTGGTATTTTGTTCACCAAAAGCTTTTTTATCCTTTTGATAACAATGCTTATCCTGAACACAGGCTTGGGTTGCTTTGATATAGGCTTGAATTCACTTGCATCAAGAGTCTTCGTAACTAATACGGCAATTATGATGAGTATGATGCACGTCTTTTTCGGCCTTGGTTCGTCTGCCAGTCCAAAGATTGCAGGCTTTATGCTTTCAAAGAATATTGAATGGAATTACATCTACTTTAGTGCCATTGCACTTATAGGAACTGTTTTTGTGTTATATGCCACAACCCCCATAAAATATGTTTCATCACAGGGCAAAACACCCCGCATTCCCCTTTCAACTCTTTTTAAGGACAAAAGGCTCTGGCTTTTTATAGGGGTTCTTGGCTTTTGTGAAGCAACAGAAGGGGGAATAGGCACCTGGCTCATTAATTTTCTACAGATTGAAAGAGGCCTCAGCAAATCTGAAAGTACACAATATATGTTTTACTTTTTCCTGATTTATACTGTAGGCAGGATATTCGGAGGATACCTTGCTGAAAAACTCGGCTATATCAGGACTATCATATCCTTTGTAATTATTACAATAGTTCTTTTTGTATCGGGGCTCTTCCTCGGAAACTCATGGGCTATATTATTCTCTCTAACCGGCTTCTCAATATCGATTATGTATCCTACCATGGTCACGGTAATTTCAAAGGAATTTACCGAAGGTATAAGTTCTGCCCTGGGCATAATAATGACTGCAGCCGGACTTATGTCAGTAGGCTCAAGCTTGCTGATAGGAAAAATAAACGACAGTATCGGCGTTTCGGCGGGCATCGCCATGATCCCGGTATTTGCTTCCGTGGCCGTTGTACTCCTCTTTATTCTGAGAGGATTTCTGCGGCCGCCTATTGAAAAAATTGCAGTTAAATCAGCCGATGTTTTCTGAATATGCTCCTAATATTTTTTCCTGTAATATATTTTAAGCGAGCCTTTTACCAACACAACAAATAACAGAACTGCAAGAAGTGTAAAGAATACTATTTGATTGATAAAGCCTGCTACAATAGTAGCTGTTCCTACCCCTGCCATAACAAAATTGAAGCCTGTTCCGCCAATTTTATCCTGAATAAGCCTGCTTCTCTCATCATTCTCTTCAATGTACAGTCTGTTTAAAAGAGCCTCGCTTTTTATTGCCCTTCTGTATTTACCTATGTAAAAAACAAATATGATCTCAAATCCTATGAATATGCCTACCTGGAAGCCGTGAATCATGCTCGCCAGTTCCTTCGACCCGCCCGCACTCATATTTCCGAAATACCCTGTAAATACTATAAAAAATAGTGCAAGGCAGTTAAATGAGTTAAGGTAGGTTATTCTTTTCTTTAGTGTGTCTTTAAACTTTATGTCTTTAAACTTTTTATCCATTTTTTCATTCCCCCGTTTCAGAAAAATCAAATACCTCTTCAATGGTTAAACCAAAATATTTTGAGATCTTATACGCCAGCACCAAAGATGCTGTATATTTACCGCACTCCAAAGATGTGATGGTCTGTCTGGTCACGCCAACTGCCTGCGCTAATTCTTCCTGTGAAAGCTTATGCAGTTTTCGCAATTCCGGAATTCGAGTGTTCAACGGCTCACCCCCATTGCTAAGTTAACTTTGCATTTTTAGTATAGTATACTTTGCACATTTTGTCAAGTATGCTTTGCAAAAAAAATAGAGGTTGGATGCAATGATCCACCTCTCTATTTTTGATCTAGTTTTATGTCTACTTTGTCTACTTATACAGCTTCGGTTTTTATAAAACGTTTTTTGATATTCTGAAGCATTTCATATGCAACAGGAACAATAACCAGCGTTAGGACGGTTGACGTTGTCAAGCCTCCGATTACAATAACCGCCAATGACTGGGACATTACAGAGCCCTTTGAAAATCCGAAAGCCAAAGGCAGCAGCGCAGCTATCGTAGCAATAGCCGTCATAAGGATCGGCCTCATTCTGACCCTTCCTGCCTCCAGCAATGCCTCGCGTACAGCCATTCCTTCCTTACGTTTATGCTGCACCCGGTCAATAAGCACAATTGCATTTGTAACAACAATTCCTATCAACATAAGGGCTCCTATCATTGAAGGCATATCCAACGGTATTCCTGTGATAAAGAGTGCAACCAATCCGCCGATTGCTGCAAGCGGCAATGAGAATAGGATCGCCAGCGGCGCCATAACCTCGCCAAGTGCGATTACCATAACAAGGAACACTGCAAACATGGCTACAAGCATTGCTATTCCCAACTGAGTAAACGTATCTCCCATCATCTCGGATACTCCGCCCATTTTTACATCTATACCCTCAGGAATATTCAGGCTGTTCACCTTTTTAAGAACTTTTGAGTTGACTGATCCGGTATCTTTTGCAGTTATAACACCGGTGACTTTTGCATATTCCTTGCCGTTTTCCGTGAAGATGCTTACTTTACCGGGAACTTCACGTACATCTGCTATGTCAGATACTTTGACAGGCATTCCTAATGGAGAGGTTAATTCAATTCCCTTTATATCCTCTATCTTATTAAAACTATTGATCTTTATTCCAAGCTTTACATTCATTGTCTTGTTATTGACTGTCATTGTAGTTACATTGCTGTCATTAAGCAGCTCTCTTATGGTCATACCTACTTGAGCAGCAGTCAGCCCCATCTGAATAGCCTTTTTCTGGTCTACTTGTATTGATATTTCCGGCTTGGATTCAGCAAGGTTGTTTGCCACCTCTTCAAGTCCCTTAATCTTTGTAAGCTCCTTAGTCAATTTCACCGCAGTATCTTTAACCTTAGAAATATCATTTCCTGTGATCTGCAATTCAACGTTGTTTATGCCGCCCATTCCTCCGCTGCTGGGATTGGATTGGACTACACTGATCTTGGCCTTTCCTGCATTTACAGCAAACTTGTTTTTATATTTTTTGATGGCATTATCCAGGTTTGAATCCTTCTTAAGCTCAACCATTATGCTGCCTGAATCACCAGAACCCATCATTGTAGCCATAGCATTGGAGGTTGAAGTTCCTACGGTAGTCTGATAGCTTTCAACGTCAGAATCCTTCGACAGCGCCTTTTCTATCTCCGATGCCTTTGTATTGATAACCTTTACATCAGTTCCTTCAGGATAGTTGATTGTTATGTTTATATAGTTCTCTTTTTCTTCAGTTATGAAGCTGGTACCGATGAAAGGCACCAAAGAGAAGCTTCCTATCAAAAGTACAAAAGCAGTGATAAGGGCTATGGCCTTATGGTTTAACGCCCATGCAAGGATTTTTTCGTAGAACTTCATGATCTTTCCTTCATGGAATTCAGAGTGCTTTATGCTTTTTCCCTTTAGAAGAAGCAGTTTTGACAGCAGTGGTATGACTGTAACAGCAACCAGCAGCGAGGAAATCAAAGCGATGGCTACTGTCAAAGCAAAGGGCTTGAACATAACTCCCGCCAGACCCGTAACAAAAATAACCGGCAAAAATACCGAAACAGTTGTCAGCGTCGAAGAAGTAATGGCCGTTGTCACTTCTTTTGCGGCAATCTTGATAAGCTCGGTGTTTCTTATGCTTTCAGTCTGAAGTCTTCTGTATATATTTTCTATGACAACTATCGAGTCATCAACTATTCTTCCTATCGCAACCGACAACCCCCCAAGCGTCAGGATATTCAAGGTCATGTTGTAGAAGGTTATATCCAGCATCTTCATAAATAGAAGCGTAAACAGAACCGACAGCGGGATAGAAATGCAGGCTATTATAGTTGTTCTGAAATTTCTAAGGAACAAAAGAATAACAATAAACGCGAATATTGCCCCGATTATGCCTTCCCTCAGCATTCCGTTGATAGATTCCTTAACATAGTCTGCCTGGTCTAGTATAGGTTTTACTTCTGTTCCTGCTCCTCCCGGAAGATTGCTTTTTATGGCATCAAGCTTCTTTTTAACAGCATCCGATACATCAACTGTATTTGCATCCTGAGTCTTTGTCACCTGGAGAATTACACTGGGATTACCGTTAGTCCTGCTGTAGGCTGTTACCTTATCCGTAGATAAAGTTATTTCGGCTACGTCACCCAAAGTGAGAGGCTTAGGCTTCATGGCCGCGAGCATTTCCGGAGTCAATTTTGCAAGCTTTGCCTTCATTTCCGCAGTCATTTCCGTTTGCCCGCCTGACATTGCCGGAAGCTGCAGATTTTTCAATTCATCTATAGAATTAATTTGACCTGTAACCCTGATAGGTTCAACTTTGTCATTCATGCTAACCGAGCCTGCAGGAATAGAAAAATTATTTGCTTGAATAAGTTGTGATATTGTTGTAGCTGTAAGGCCATACTGCTTCAGCTTAGCTGGTATCAGTTTAATGTATACAGCCTTCTGGGAATCGCTTGCAAGCTGAACCTGTGCAACACCCTCAATGCCGGATAAACCTGGAATAATGCTTTCACGGACCTTCTGCTCCAATTCTTCAGGCGCAAGCTTATCATTAGAAATACTCAGGCTCACAACAGGCAAATCACCCATACTTATACTATAGGTCTTCGGAGCCATTGCATTTGCCGGGACAGAAAATGATTTGATTGCATCATCTATCTTCCTCTGCATTTCCGTCATATTCTTGGAATAATCGAATTCAGCTACTACTATTGATATATTCTCAGAAGAGGTTGAATTAATAGATTTAATTCCATTAACGCTCGAAACCAGATTTTCCAATGGTTTGGTGACTTTTTCCTGAATATCGCTGGGTGATGCCCCCGGATATACTGTATATACAGCAACAATCGGTATGCTTATATTAGGCATTGTCTCCTTTTTCAGCTTTGTTGTAGAGTATGCTCCTCCTAATATTACAAGTAAGCATAGTATTAGAACTGCCGAAACGTTTTTCAGCGAAAACCTTGTAAGAAAACTCATTTTTAATGACCCTCCGTCACTTATTTAGAAGAAATAAAAAATATTATACGGTTATTGTATATAAATTGCAAATTTATTGCCTTTATTTTTTAACAAAATTCAAAATTGCAGATTATACTAGATTAAGTTTATTGATTTGCAATTGGGAAAGGCAAATTAAAATGCCCGAAGCTATAATGTGCATGAGAAAACGGCAGTACTGTACAAGAGCTTTAATCAAAAATTATTCATGCTTTATAACACATATGGACACAGTCAACTAATCTTACATAATGCTCCTTGCCCACTCTTTGGCTTTATTTACGCAGCTTTCCTTATTTTTCGAAGTTCCTTCAAATTCTATCTCGCCTAAGATCTCATTCCCGTTAAGATGCGCTTTCATATTCTCAAAGGTCTTACCTTTATTGCCGTCATGACAGCAAAACAAGCCCATCTTTTTTCCTGAAAGATTCATTTCCGAGAAGAAAGTTTTGTAAACAGGTGCAAAATTAAAAGCCCATACCGGTGTCCCGAATATAATCATTTCATATTCGTTCGGATCCTTGTCAAACTTCTCGAGCGCAGGCTTTTGCTGCAGCATGACTTGCTTGCCTCCCCAGAAGTATTTCATAAATCCATGGGAACGCATTTCCTTCTTTGGCTTCAATTCCAATGTATCCGCTTTAAGCTCCTTGGCTATCGTTTCGGCTATAAGCCTCGTGCTGCCCTCGTATGAATAATATATCACCAGTGTCTTCAAAAAAATCATCCTTTCAAAAAGCATTTATAATTTAATTATACACCTATGATTATTCCTTTTATTCGTTATTATTGTTTGTGTGTTACTTTTTTCTATCGAAAACGGATAAAGCTTTAAAATCTGCAGATTAACCTCTTAATACCATAATAACATAAAAATGAAACCCCGTGCTTAATAAGTTAATATATTTCTGTCAAACTATATAAATATGAATCAATATCTATCCGTATTTTATAAAAAACCTTTCATGATTTCAAAATTAATCGAATAAAAAGCTAAAATTTGCTTAACCTTTATGTTTATACATATTATAATTGAATAATACCAATTATCTCGGCAGCAAGGAGTTAAAGCAAAATGGAAAACCAATATGGCAGAGTTAAGCTGGCAGAAAAAGGCGCAAGAATCAGCATTATTGCATATGTCCTATTATCAATCCTTAAACTTGCAATAGGGTATTTTTCGAACTCGGAAGCACTGTTGGCGGATGGTCTTAACAATTCTACTGACATACTGTCCTCTCTCGCAGTGCTGATAGGATTAAGAATATCCCGCAAGCCGGCAGACGAAAATCATCGTTACGGTCATTGGAAAGCTGAAACGTTATCTTCTCTGATAGCCTCTTTTATTATGATTGCAGTAGGTCTTAATGTTCTGTATAACGCTGTTCGTTCAATTATAAAATTTAAAGAGCAGTCTCCTGATATTACTTCGGCTGTTACAGGATTAATTTGTGCAGCAGCAATTTATTTTGTTTATCGCTATAATAAAAAGATAGCAGTTTCTATAAACAGCTCTGCACTTATGGCAGCAGCAAAGGATAACCTTTCGGATGCCCTTGTCAGCATCGGCACAGCTGTTGGCATCTTTGCTTCGCAATTCGGGCTGCCTTGGATTGATCCCGCAGCGGCAGTCATCGTAGGACTAATAATCTGTAAAACTGGTTTTGATATTTTTCGGGAAGCTACCCATAATCTAACCGATGGCTTTGATGCCAAAAACTTAAACAGTATAACCAAAGCAATTATTGAAGTACCTGGCGTAATGAATATAAGAGATATTAAAGGGCGTGTATACGGGAATAACATCATGGTTGACATTGTCGCCGTTGTAGACGCTTCTCTCAGCATTTCGGAGGGCCATAAAATTACAGAGGATATTGAAAACCACCTAAAAGATAAATTTGGCCTCATTGATGCAGTTGTGCATCTTGAGCCCAGTAAATAAGGAAGTGAAAACATGTGTGAAAAAGTTGATTATTTAGTGATTGGTGCCGGAGTAGTCGGCCTTGCTGTAACAGCCGCACTTACGGAGAGATTCAGTGAAAGCACGGTAGTTCTCATGGAGAAGCATGAGCATTTCGGAAAGGAAACTTCAAGCAGAAACAGCGAGGTCATTCATTCCGGGATTTATTATCCTACAGGCAGTCTTAAAGCAACGCTTTGTGTCAAAGGCAGACAGCTTCTTTATGATTTCTGCGAAAAATACGAAGTTCCGTTTCAGAAGCTTGGCAAGATTATCATTGCACCTAAAGAAAGTGATATAACGGCAATAGAAGATCTGCTCAAGAAGGGAAATGATAACGGAGTTCTGGATCTGCAAATGCTGGACAGGAGGGAAATATCCGGACTTGAACCTTGTATAAATGCTGCAGCCGGCTTGTTATCTCCTTCTACAGGGATAATAGATTCTCATATTTTAATGGCCAGGCTCGAATCAATTGCAAAAAAAGGCGACGCAATGGTTGTTTACGGCCACGAGGTAACAGGAATAGAAGCAGTCCATGACGGATATAAGGTGGCATTTAGAACGCCGGACGGTGATGAGGACAGGTTGGAATGTGCATGCCTCATTAATTGTGCGGGTTTGGGCGCCGATAAAATAGCAGGTATGCTTGGAATTGATATAGACAGCGCGGGGTACAGGGTTTATCCCTGCAAGGGTGAATATTTCAGCGTTAGAAATGCAAAATCAAAACAGGTCTCACACCTCATTTATCCGCCCCCTTTGAAAAACCTCAAGGGTTTGGGAATCCATGTCACCAAGTCATTGGATGGCAGTATAAGGCTCGGGCCTAATGCTTTTTATGTTGATATCCCGGACTATGATGTTGATCCCGGGCATAGGGAAGCCTTCTACAATGCCGCCAAGGAATATCTGCCTTTTCTTGAGGAAGATGACATAGAACCTGACATGGCTGGTATCAGACCGAAGATACAAGGACCTGATGATCCGGTGAGAGACTTCGTTATACGACATGAGGCAGACAAAGGGCTTCCCGGAGTTATAAACCTGCTTGGGATTGAGTCCCCCGGTTTGACCTCCTGCCTTGCTATAGCGGAATATGTTTCCGACATTGCTGCTTCGATTTAAAGCTTCTCAAGGGTTTGAGATTCAAAAGCAAGATGAATTGGGTATATTGGGGGACAAAGTTAATGACTATTTCTAAAAGCTGTCATTTCTTCAAGTCCCCCTTTGTTTATGTAAAAGCTCATTTCTGACATTCAAAAGTACTTTATCACCCTTTTTTAGCTCTTAATAATTCTCAGCATGGTATTACCACCCTTTTGGAACTCATAATTTACTACAGCTTCCTCCACTCTATAATTGAGCCGATTGCATCTGGAAATAACTTCATTTACGTATGGTGATCTTACAGCATTTACTTTAAGCTGTCCTTGATATCATTGATTTTTTCTTCAATATCTTTGAGATTATTATCTATTTTGTTTACGATAGACAAGTCTTGGGATAATTCCTGTATTATTTTCTGATAATTATTTTCTCTTTCTGTTTGTACTGAGTCTCTTTTTTCCTGCTGTCTTAAAGTATAGACCAATAAAAAAACAGCCAATAACACCCAAATTCCTTGCTCTGATGCAATTTTAAGAAGCTGGTCCTCCATAAATAATCTCCCCTTTACTTAATTACTCAAATAGGTTCTAAGTTTATTTAATGCCCTTTTTTTAGCGTTATTTACTGCTTGACGGCTAATTCCAAGTTTTTCTGCAATATATACTTCAGAATACCCTATGTAGTATACCCAGATAATTACTTTTCTTTGGAAGTCAGGCAGACACTTTATAAGGCTGAACATTTCAACATCATGATACTTATTATTTTCAAATGAAATATTTTCAAAGAGTTCATCTTCTGCTGGATATTCTGTTTTTATGCTTTTCAGCAAATGAAAGCAGTAGTTTTTTACCGATCTGTTAATATAGCTGACAATCTTGTCATCACTATCGAAACAAGGCATCTGATATATGATTTTTAAAATGAAGATAGTGATTTCACTATCCCCATCATAATCTAACTTCCTTCCATACTTATTAATTAAAGGTTTAAAGGTTTTAATCATTTCCAATATGCAAACCTGGTTTTTTTTCTTTGCTTCACCGAGTATCTTTGAAAGTTCCAAGAAAGTTCACCCCTCATTTTGAAATCATTATATAAGGAGTCAATCTTCCACAATATGTAAACCTCTTTCAGTATTCTCAATATAATTTTCGTCACTTTGCACAAACAAGCACTTATTCTTTTTAACATTTCTTACAACTTTTGCTATTTTAAAATTTATATGTTTACATTTACGTCCTATCGGACTTTTTATTTAATGAGTGCGTTCGGTACTCAATTCCGGCAAGGAGGTGATATATTCCATAAATAAATGCAGTACCGATTAATCTGAAAATAGGTACAAGCCTGTTATATGAAAAAAAGAATAGGAGTGATTAGTTATGACAAACAAGACTATAACAATCAGCAGCGAATCCAACATCAATGATGCATTAACAAAATTGTGCAGTGATGAGAGCCTCCAAAAGGAATTTCTCGCAGAACCATTAACAATGTTGAAAAAAATGGGAGTTGAATCAAAAGATCTTCTTGTCAGAAGGTATGACTATAAGGATATGAAGATCGATACTCTTTCCGGAACAGCAGCATCCGCCGTCCAGATATGCGTATCCGTAGGTGCACTTGTCGGAGCAAGCATTGGCTGGGATAATGCGATAGCATATTAAGCTTCCCGGTACAGGTAAAGCTTAGCATAAAGGTTTTTAAAAATTTGAATCTTAAATAAAAACATATAACAGCTTGTACTTATTAATAAATATTAAAGGTGGTGTTCATTATTTTTAACTTTACAAAGTTCTCAGAGGAAGGCAAAAACCATATATTGTCCAATTATAATACCGGTGCGGTAAGCAAGCTTACAAGCGAAGAAACCGTTATGTTTGTACTGTTTGAATTTAGCGATAACGGGAGAAGGCGTGTGGCAGATTACCTGATGGGTTTGGATTATCCCGAAAATACGGCTAAAAGTATTGTAGAAGAATTCGAGAAAAAAATAACAAGAGAGGGCTGGGCCAGAGAAACCTTCCCTCCCAGTGCAGGTAAACCTGCCGAGGCAGTATATTTCAACATAACCTCCGACTGTAATCTGAGCTGTGTCTACTGTTATAAAGGTAATGTAAAAAAGAATGAGTACATGGATCCCAGCAATGCCTTGGTATTCCTGAGCAGTATTGAGAAAGTGAATCCCAAATGCAATATTATTATTACTGGCGGGGAACCTTTTTTACATCCTGAATTATTCAAGCTTTTAGATTTAATTCGGCAAAAGGGCTTTACATGTTCGATATTGACAAATGCAACCCTTATAAATGATGCCTGTGCCGAAAAGCTTAAAGAGTATGATAATTTGACCAATATACAGGTTTCTATTGATGGAATAACAGAAGCTACACACAAAATGACAAGGGGAAACTCATATGCAAAAACAATGAAAGGGATAAACGCCATAATTAAAAGCAATTTGAATTATTCACTTGCACCGACAATCCACGACAAAAACCTGTCGGAAGTATATGATATCGCGCATTTTGCATTCAGCAACAACGGCGGCTTTACACCGAACAACCTAAGAAACTTTCCAGGCTCCGGCAGCAATGGCTTTTCACTCAGCAACAGCAATCTTACATCCATTTTAGAGGAAGTGGAAGGCAAATTGGTCAAGGAATTCGGAGAAGATTATTATCAATTCAGGAAACGTGGATTTATTGTAAAAGATTGTGACAGAAATAATTTCATTTGCGGTATGGCACATTCACTCTTTGAAATAGACTTCAACGGCGATGTTTACCCGTGCCATTTACTGCATACTCACGAATTGAAGCTAGGCAACCTTCTTGTTGAATCGCTTGAAGACATTATAGAAAAAGTGGAGCAGTCAGGTTTAAGAAAATTTACATATGAAATTGAAAAATGCAGTAAATGCCAGTTTATGTCCACATGCGGAGGAGGCTGCAAAGCCGGAGCATATTACGAAAACGGCAGACTGGACACTGTCGATCCATTATGTGAAGTTCTATATGACAATCAGTTAAAGGTTTTAAAGTAAATGAAGAATCCTTTCCATTACCTCTTCAAAAAAAACAGAAAACTCTGTCGATAGGTAAAATAATACCTCGGCAGAGTTTTTTGTCTGTATGCTTGAAAAGCTGTGTTGCATTAACGTACTCTATTTGCCACTTTTTACATCTCTAGGGTTGATTTCAGGCTAAATGTCTAATAAAATTAATATATCAATACATAATATCAAAAATTTATCAACCTAATACAGGAGGTGAGATAGCACAACCAGATAAACCCTTTTAAATCAACATAAATCGATCAATAATTCTAATATATCTTCTCATATCTTATTCAGAAAACTGCGTAAACGCTTTCCTGTTGAGGACGTATTAATTACAGTTATAGCGAAAAAAGAATCATTTACAGCCAAAAGGGTATTATTTCAGCATTTGTTTCTTTTCTGATTTACACTCGAAAGCTTATTATTATGAGGAGGAAGATTATTATGAAAAAGAGAATAATTCCACTTGCCATTTCTTTAATGATTCTTTTTATGGTTTGTTTTTCATCCAACACACTTGTTGTAAATGCCGCCGATACCAATAATGATGACTGGTTGCACTGTAAAGGTGACAAAATTTATGACATGTATGGAAATGAAGTGTGGTTGACGGGTGCCAACTGGTTTGGGTTTAACTGCAGCGAAAATGTCTTCCATGGTGCCTGGTACGATGTTAAGGAGATTCTGACCAGTGTGGCTGACAAGGGAATCGGATTTTTGAGAATACCTATTTCTACAGAACTTTTATACAGTTGGATGAAAGGTAAACCAAATCCAGTTTCAAGTGTAACGGCAAGTAATAATCCACCATATGCTGTTTGCAACCCGGACTTTTATGATCCTAAAACTGATGGCCCAAAAAACAGTATGGAGATTTTCGATATTATAATGGGTTATTGTAAAGAACTTGGAATTAAGGTAATGGTTGATATACATAGTCCTGATGCAAATAATTCAGGACACAATTATGAATTATGGTATGGAAAAACAACAACAACAGCAGGTACTGTTACTACAGATATGTGGATAGACACTTTAGCGTGGCTGGCAGATAAATATAAGAATGATGATACTATATTGGCACTGGATTTAAAAAATGAGCCGCATGGTAAGCGTGGATATACGGAAGGTTGTCCTACAACTATTGCAAAGTGGGATAATTCCACAGACGAAAATAACTGGAAGTATGCTTCGGAAAAATGCGCAAAGGCAATACTCGCTAAAAATCCAAAATTGTTGATAATGATTGAAGGTATTGAACAATATCCTAAGACCGAAAAAGGTTATACATTTGATACACCGGATGTTTGGGGAGCAACCGGAGATGCTGCTCCATGGTATCCTGCATGGTGGGGTGGAAATCTTCGCGGTGTTAAAGACTATCCTGTTAATTTAGGTTCACTCAACAGTCAGATAGTTTATTCACCACATGACTACGGCCCTTCAGTTTATACTCAGACATGGTTTGAAAAGGATTTTACGACTCAATCGCTTTTAGATGATTACTGGTATGATAGTTGGGCATATATAGATGATAAGGGAATTGCACCACTTTTAATCGGTGAGTGGGGCGGATATATGGACGCCGGAAAGAATCAGAAGTGGATGGAATTACTTAGGGATTACATGATAGCTAAACATATTAACCATACATTCTGGTGTATAAACCCGAATTCCGGGGACACCGGAGGATTAATAGGAAACGATTGGAAAACCTGGGATCAAAGCAAATATGCGTTGGTGGAAAAAGCCTTGTGGCAGACATCTTCTGGTAAATATATTGGCCTTGACCACCAGGTGCCTCTTGGTAAAAACGGGATTTCATTGGGAGAGTATTACGGCACTAAGCCCACCTTCACTTACGGAGATTTAAATGACGATAAAGCTATAGATGCTCTTGATTTGGCTTTAATAAAATCTAAATTGTTGGGACTTTCACCTGAAATAAATCTCTCTGCAGCTGATGTAAATGCAGATAATCATGTAGACGCATTGGATTATGCTGTCTTGAAGCAATACTTGATGAGAGTTATTAATACACTTCCGTATAAGGGATAACGCAAGTATTGTATTAATATAAAATCACCAACCTGAATAAGGCAATAATAAGAAGCTGATGATCACAAATCATTAGCTTCTTATTTGTTTAAGCCATCTTACCTGTGTTGCTTGTATTATTGTTCGGAACCATTCTCATTAGCATTTTACAGACTTTTCTGATTTTTTCCTTCAATTCCGGGATTTCCAAATCCTTACCATTCTCCATTAGATCGACTATTTCCAGAACCGGTTCGGTAAGACCGCAATCCGCAAGTTGACTGACTATTGCTTTTCTTGAGCTTGCTTTGAGGCTTATATTCAGGCTATATTTCATCATTTCACTAAATATATTATACAAATCCCTTTTGTCAGCTGTCTTTTCCAACGCCCGGAGCATTTCCTTCAGCTTTCTATCCTGTCTGGTTGACAATTTTAAAATCCATATCAAAAAGCCTGCCAATACTAACAAAATAATGAGCACTGCCAGAACAACATATAAATTGTCCTTTTTGAATTGTATGGTTAGGTAACTGCCATCATGGGGGGTATTATAACTCACCTGATTTATCTTAACAGTTTCTGCAGGCAAATCCGTCTGAGTTCCCGGAGATGCACTCTGCTGAAGCTTTCCATTTACGGTAATGGCAGCTCCCGGTATCTTAGCTTCTTCATAATTACCTGACTGCGGATTGAAATATGGTATGTAAATCGGTGCAATCTTGATGTCACCGCTCTTTTCCGGTACAAGTATGACATCAAATTCTTTTTGGGCCGTATATTGGTTATTATCAAGATTCTCCTCGAATTTTTTCTCTGTTTCATACACGGTAAAGCCCGGTATACCTTTTTTTACGATCTTTGTGAGATCATCAAGATTACAATTTCCCGATGCTTTTACGTGAAGCGTCAGTGAATCTCCCGCATTAATTTTTTGTTTGTCGTACTGTGCTTCAACATTCAATTTACCGACAATTCCGGAGAAATCAGCCGGTTTATTTTTTTGGGGCAGCGGCATAACGGTCAATTTTATAGGTTCGGTCTGAACATAGACAGGTTGCGTATTACCGAAAAAAGAATTATCGGTATTAACATTAACCTGCAAATGATAGGCCGGAATACTGTATTCCCCGGGCTTTACGGATGAAAGAAATACCTTCTTGACTTCATACTTTGCGTATTGAGTTCCTCCAAGATTCACAATATTGGAGCTCAGCTTGTTCTGAGATACCTCCTTTGAAATAAACCCGTTAAAGCTGACTTTATCGGTGAAACTGCAGCCGTCAATATTATAGCGGGTATACAGTTCGTAAGCCAGAGCTACCTTTTGACCGAAATATATCTTCTGCCCGGAAATATTCGTTTTAACGAAAACGTCCTTCTTCTCCCCGCTTGTCTCATCTGCCTTAGCAGCTTGTACAACTTTTATTGTAAGCTTGTTGGTCTTGTATATTTTCCCCTTGTATTTTATGCTGCCTTCGAGTGTAAAATCCCCTGTCTTTTTCGGCATGATAATGTAGTTTATATCAGTTTGGCTTGTAGAGTTTCCATTTATAATTTGTGTGGAATATGTGGGGTTCGAGGATAATACGTCAAAATCCTCAAGCCCCTTTATGTTTTCAGGCTTTGCGTTATCCGCATTTACCATGGAAAGCACCAGATTTGCACTTGTGCCCATTTCAAGCTCCTGATTGTCTATCGTGAGCTGAAATTGGGTTTCTGCGGCAAAAGCATTCAAATTGGGCAAAAAAAACATTGTTGTGATAAAAGCCAATATAAAGGCTGTTTTTCTACCAATCATATCTATCCTCCTTTCCCTTGCCTTTTACTTCCTGATTGTTTTTCAAGCTGTTCTCTTCCTGCTTCTCAAGCATTTGAAGCACCTGCGTCACTTCATCGCTATTCTTATCGGACTTGGAAGCCTTTGTCTTATCCTGATTAATAGGGCTTTCCTGACCTGTTGTCTTTTTGTTATTGTCCTTTTTGTCCTGTTTTGATCCCTCTTTCTGCTGCTTCTGCGTATTTTTCTGTTGTTCACTGTCCTGACTTTGTTTCTTGTCCTTCTCCTTGCTTTTATTTTGATTTGAAGACTTGTCCTGTTTATTTTGCTGATCCTTCCCGTCCCCGTTTTTATCCTGATTTTTCTGTTGGTTTTGCTGATCGTTCCGGTCTTTGTTTTTATCTTTGTTTTTATCCTTGTTTTGTTGGTCTTTGTCCTTATCATTCTTGTTTTGGTTATTTTTTTTCATCTCATCTATCTTGCTTTTTACAAGCTCATAATTGTATTTCAAAGAAATTTCCTGCGGAAATTTTAGAATTCCCTGATGATACAAATCCAGTGCCTGCTGATATAACTTAATTTTTTGATTTGGATTCTGCACATTTTCAGCCTGCTTGTAGCATGAATTCCCTGCGTTCAGGTATTTGTCGACAGTTTCCGAAGCTTTATCATAATACGAAACAGCCTGCCGGTAATTCTTCAAGCTATACGATGCCTGTCCTGCGTTAAAATTCAGCTTTGGGTCCTCCGTTTTTTCCGACAAGCCTTTTTTATAAGCCTTAAGTGCTTTATTATATGAACCTTCCGAATAATATCTGTTTCCTTTAACAACAGCGTTCCTGATTCCGGGGCTGAATGAAATCAACCCGGCTAAAAGCAATATAACAAGTATCAGCAATAACATGCCAGCAATAGCAGCGGCAATTGTGAATTTTCTTTGCTTGGCTCCTTGAAAAACAGTCATTATTGGCAGAATTGTTTTTCTCATCATGCAAGCTTCCTCCTCTCAGGGATGAAATATGCAAGGATAAACAGCAGGATTCCCATACCCAGATAGAATTGATAATGCTGAACATAACGTTTTATCTTTTCCGTTTTCAGGACACCTCTTTTTAATGTTGAAATATATCTCTGAAGCTGACTTATTTCGCTGCCTGAGGGCGTTGCCTGCAAAAAGGCGCCCCCTCCCTTCCCGGCTATTTTTCGAAGCATATCCGTATCTAATCTTGACACCACAAACTGGCCCTTGTCATCCTTTTTATAGTCGGTGATCTGTGAACCCGCACCGTCTAATACCGGGATCAGTCCTCCTTTTTCGGTTCCTATTCCAATTGTAAACACCTTAATATTCTTATCCTTCAGAGTACGCAGTACTTCCAGTGTATCAGTGTCATGCTCTTCACCGTCAGTCAAAATAATGACAACCCTGTCGGCGCTTGAGGTACTGTCAAAGGAGTTCTCCGCAAGCCTGATTGCAGCCCCTGCATCCGTACCCCCTCCGCCGATCATGTCGGTATCAATGACTTTCAAAAACATCTTTGCCAACTGGTAGTCGTCCGTTAACGGCATCTGTACATACGCTCCCGATGCATACGGGATAAATCCGATCCTGTCCCCGTTCAGTTGATCTATCAGGTCTTCTATGGTTTTTTTAGCCCTGCTGATCCTGTTCGGTTTGATATCTTCTGCCATCATACTTTTTGAGGTATCTGCCAAAATATAAATGTCCAGACCCTTCCTGTCAATACTCTGAAAATCCTTGAATCTCTGGGGGCCTAAAAGGGAAAAAGTTATAAGCGACACACTGAGAGCAATCAGTGCCATCTTTATATAGCTCCTGCTTGACAGAATACTCATATTTAAGAGCTTAAGGATTCTCTTTTTTTTGGCATAGCCCAATATGAGCAAAGCAAGGCATGCTGCCGGGAATATGAAATATATTGCATTAATAGGGCATTTAAACAATGAAAGTAACCCTCCTTACGGTATTTGCACAAAATAATACTTATCCAGGAAAATACCAACTGCCAGTAATGCTAGTGCAACTTTTATCAATAAAAACGCAAGCTCTGTATATTGAATGAAATCATCCTGTTTAAATTCAGTCTTTTCCAGACGGTTAATGTTTGAGAATATTCCGGACATCGCCTTGGAATCCTTTGCCCGGAAGTACTTGCCTCCGGTCAATTCGGCGATTTTTTTCAGCAGTTTTTCATTCAATCCGCCTTGAACCTTTTGGTACTGTGTCTGTCCTAAAACATCTACGGGAATTATGGTTTCGTTCGTTCCGATGCCTATAGTATAGATCTTGATTCCCATTTTTTTTGCAAGCTCACCGGCGGTCTCTGGGTCGATTTCACCTGCATTGTTGTCCCCGTCTGTAGCAAGAATCATTATTTTAGAACGTGCCTCACTCTTTTTCAATCTGTTCAAGCCTACAGATATGGCCATTCCGATAGCTGTACCATCCTCGTTCACCGATTTGGAGCTTATCTGCTTCAACGATTCTTCGAAAACATTGTGATCCAATGTTAGCGGAACCCTCGTATATGCAGTTCCGGCAAATATGACCAATGCTGTTCTGTCTGACGGTCTCTGCTTTACAAAGTCCCATACGGTGCTTTTGGCAGCCTCCAAACGGTTCGGTTTGAAATCAACAGATTGCATAGATCCCGAAACATCAAGAAGGATTGCCATATCAATCCCTTTATTTTTTATGGGTAAAGCATTCTCAGGCAGCTGCGGCCTTGCAAGCGCTATCACAAGCACTACCAAACCGAGCATGATAAGGAACCTGCCTATCCGATGCTTGATCGTCTTTTTCATACCCGCATTTTTTAGCAGCTTGATGCTTGAAAATTTTAATGCAGCGATTTTATTCTTTTTTAGAAACAGATAAACTACCAAGGGTATTAAAATCAGAAAATACCAATTTGCTAATCGCATTCTTAATCTTCCTTTTTTGCCTTGTCGATTTGTATTACAAGCTCCATAAGCTTATTCCTCAGCTCCAGCTTTTCCCTGGCAGTTGCAGAAATACCTGCGAATTTATAATTGTCGCATTCTTCCAGCCATGACCGGATGTCGGAAAGCCTTTGCTCCAATTCGGGTATATTTCTTATTTCTTCAATGATTTCTGCAGATGTTTTCCCTTTAATACTGCAGGAATACCTGACCTCAAAATATTCTTTCAAGGCCAGCGTGAGCTTGACAAAGTAACCCGCCTCTTTGATAACAAGCTTGTCCAATATCTTATTAAAGCGTTGAAAAGGACTTAAGGCTATATTCTTTTCCCTTTTGATAAACCGCCATAGTGATAATCCTCCGAACGCCGCGATTAAAGCCAGCAGTATGTAAAATACAGTCTGCCAGACAAGCTTAAAACCCTCTTTTTCGGGCTTCAGGTCTCCTTCAAAAATCCCGTTTCTTTTGATTTCCTTCAAGGTTGACTTTATTGAAATCTTTAACTCCTTATTCCCCAGCCTTATTGTTTTCTCACCCGGTTCAAAGCTTCGTAGAGTGACAACGAAAGCATCTGTATCCTCGGCAATACCAACGATTTCAAAAGCTTTAAACTTGTCTCTCAAATCACTTTCAGAGTAATCTTTCGCCGAAACCCTGACATTGATCAAGTCACCTACATAAATGCTTCTTTCCTTCGCTAATACGCATTCCGGTGAAAACGATAATAACAGGAGCAGGAGCATCGGAATGATGAAAAAATGTACGTTTCTCTCTCTCTTCATCGTTGACCCCGCCTTTTAAAAAATTGTTTTAACGGCAGAACATGGTCTTCGTCCGTATACATCGTAATCAGATTATTCTTGAAAAGGTTTATGCCGCCATCTGTTCTGAATTCTGTTTTCAGGTTGTCCAACACCATGATTTCTCCAGTTTCAAGGTCCTCAAAGGTATAAATGGCTCCTGTCGGAATCCGTTCTTCGGCCTTGTCCATAATACGCACCATCACCAGATCATGATTTCCGGCAGTAATTTTTACTTCCTTTTTATATCCGTCATCCAGAAAGTCAGAAATCAAAAAAACAATGCTGCGTTTCTTTTCAATGCGGTTAAAGAACTGAAGGGCTTTTGAAAGATCCGTCCCGCTGTTTTCAGGCTGAAATTCCAATAAGCTTTGAATTATCGACAAGACATGCTTGCGTCCGGTCTTGGAAGGAATAAATCGCTCAACCCTGTCCGTAAAGAAAATCACTCCGACCCGGTCATTATTCTTGCACGCAGAGAAAGCCAGAGTCGCAGCAACCTCCGTGATGAATTCCTTTTTCCTTCCGAAGCTGTTTGAACGTGACATATCTATAAGAAGAAACATGTTCAATTCACGTTCTTCACAGTACTGCTTGACAAATGCCTTGTTATGCCGTGCGGTAACATTCCAGTCAATATTCCTTACATCGTCGCCGGGGTAATACTCGCGAATATCTTCAAATTCCATGCCCTTTCCTCTGAATCCCGATTTATATTCCCCGGAAAAGATTTCTTCAACAAGCTTATTGGATTTTATTTCAATACGTCTGATTTTTTTTATCAGTTCCTTTGTAATCATTACAAACTCCTTATTATGGCAGGTTCACCTTTTCGAGTATTCCTGCAATCACATCCTCCGGTGTCATATCCTCCGCTTCCGCCTCATAGGATAAAATGATCCTGTGGCGCAGAACATCATAAACCATAGCTTTGATATCGTCAGGAACGACATAACTCCGGCCCTCAAGAAAAGCTTTCCCCTTAGCGGCCTTTATCAAATTAATCGATGCACGCGGAGAGGCTCCGCACGAGATGTAATCCGATTTTTCTCTTGTTGCAAAAATGATATCCAGTACATAATCCTTAATATTGTCATCTACATAAATCCCCTCAATCGCCCTCCGGATTTCGAGAATCCTGTCACGAGACAATAATCTCCTTATGTCCGAAGACCCTGATTCGCCTGCGGAAAACCTGTCAATGATATTTCTTTCCTCATTCCTGTCGGGATATTGAATCTTCAGTTTAAGCATGAACCTATCCTGCTGCGCCTCGGGAAGTGTATAAGTTCCCTGCTGCTCAAGCGGATTCTGAGTTGCAATGACCAGAAATGTACTATCCAGCGGATATGACATATCCCCGATGGTCACCTGCTTCTCCTGCATTGCCTCCAGCAGCGCCGATTGTACTTTCGCCGGTGCCCTGTTTATTTCGTCCGCAAGGATTATATTGCTGAAGATCGGTCCCTTCTTGATGATAAAGTCACCCGTCTTCTGGTGATAAATCTCCGTACCTAGAATGTCTGCCGGCAGTAGATCCGGGGTGAATTGAATACGTTTGAAATCAACCCCGATCGTGCTTGCGATTGTGCTTGCTGTCAATGACTTCGCCAGTCCCGGAACACCCTCCAGCAAAATATGGCCTCCGGTCAGGAGTCCTATCAAAATCCTGTCGATCATATATTCCTGACCGATTATCACCTTGTTTATTTCTTCCCGAAGAGAAATTACGATCTTGCTTTCTTCAAGAATTCCATCCATATCCATTCTCAATCCCCCTGCTTAATCTCTAAATCTTAACAAAAAAATTGCTGACGCATCAGCAATTTTTATTATAAATGCCATTATTAAAGAATTTATGAATAATCTGTTAAGTTTATAATCCTTTAATTATTTAAACTTATGTCCATGCTTATCATACTTTTCCCTTTCCCATTTAGTATTCCCAATTTCAATTTTTGTGTTTGCTTATCTACAGGCTCAAAGATAACAATGCAATCATCCTTTATTAATTTACCGCTTTCAATCGTACCTCCCCCCACAGATTTCAGCGTGATAACCTTGTTATGCCCGTCAGTCAGTTGAAATTTGAAATTGCTGTCATTTTCGGGCCTTGTATATTCAAGTTGAAAGGTAGTGGACTCGGGAGTTATTAATGCTTTTTTTACAAGCACGCTTCTATCGCCTGATTTGAAATTTTTCATGAGAATTACTTCTCTGGTTGCAGTGTCTGCTTTTTTTCTCGACACAGGTACAGTAAAATCAAACGGGCTCTTTTCATCAGGGTTGTTTGTAAATACAATACGCAGATTAAATTTTTCAGGCAGTTTTGCACCGGTGCGAAGAGTAATAACCCCGCAGTATACATCCTTGGAAATCCTGTCATAATACCCGCCGCCTCCGCCGGGAATATCCTCTTTTCCGTTATACAGCATAACAAATCCGAATTGTCTGTTTGCTGCATCATCGCCCTTAATAATATATCCTATACTAAAACCCGATTTGTCATAATAAACCTCCTTAAGCGCCACTGTAATGCCTTTGCTGGTCACCTGCAGGTTCTTTTTTTCTGAAAGGCCCTTATTGCTCACATTTTTAAGTCCACTATCTTCAAATTTTTCAAATATCGGCCCTACAACAGGCAGCTTTACAAAAACGCCTGCCATTGTGGGTGAGGCAAAACCGGTGCTGAAAAAGCATACGCACACCAAAGCTGCAGCAAGCGTTGATAGCAGTCCTCTTCTCTGCTTCAAATGCCTATTTCCTTTCGAGATCGCCCTTTGTATCATAACCTCCGCTGCATCAGGTACCTTTATTTTCTCAAATTCATCTTTACAAGAATTCATTTTGATTCCTCCAATTCAACCTTCAAAGTTTTGAGTGCTCTGTTCAAACGGGTTTTTATTGTACCAAGAGGACATGCTAATATTTCAGAAATCTGAACCAGGGTGAAATCCTGAAAATATTTCAGCATAATAATTGTTTTGGAGTTCAGATCAAGTCTGTCAATGGCACTCATGATATCCAGGCTTGATACCACATCATCATAATCAGCGGTTTCGTCAGGGATATTTTCAGCTTCTTCCTGCCCGTTAATGTATAACTCGCTCCAGATGGCTTTTTTCCTTTTCTTGATGAAATCCAGTGAGCAGGTTACTATGATTCTTGAAAGCCATGCATTGAAACAGTCAACATTTTTAAGCTTTCTTACGGATATAAGCGCCTTATATACGGTATCATGGAGTATTTCCAGCGCTTCCTCCTCGTTTTTCACATAAGTGTATGCAATCCTGTAAATATCACTTTTCCTCTCCTGTATCAGCTCTGAAAAAGCGTTTTTATCACCTTTGCATGCTTTGATCACATTATCTCTGTTTGCGGGAATCATATCTGGCCCCTCTCGTAACCTTAAATTATTTAACCGGTTAAATCCTGTCATATATATAGACTTCAAAAAAACATAAACGGTTTTGCAAAAATATCAATTATTAAAGATTCTATATAATTCTTCGCATTTTAATGGACAACATTAGCCAAAAAACTCCTTCAGCACTGGGCGAAGGAGTTTTGACTATCAGTTGATTACCGTAAAATATTGAGTTCTACAACTTAAATATACTTATTTTTTCTTTTATATCTGCTGACATGTTGGTCAGATCAGATGCTGTCTTTGAAATAGTTTTCATTGCATCATTCACAGTTGTAAAGACAGCTGATGTTTCCTCTGTGTTTGCTGCGTTTTCCTCTGCAATAGCCGACAGGTTCTGAACAACATCCAATATTGTTTCCCTGGCCTTGTCCAGCTCCTCTGTCTTGTTTGAAATATTAAGAACTTCGTCAATAGAACTGCTCATATAAGTCTCAACTTCACCAAAAGTAGTTTTTACCTTACTCACAAATTCACTCTGCTGCTGCATAATCTCCATAACTTCCTGCATTGTTGTGACAGCCTTAGCCGAATCTTCAATCAACAGGTTAACGATCTTTTCTATTTTCTTTGCAGAACTATTGGATTGTTCCGCAAGCTTTTGAATCTGACTGGCTACAACCGCAAATCCTCTTCCTTGTTCGCCGGCTCTTGCAGCTTCAATTGATGCGTTCAAAGATAATAGATTCGTTTCACTTGCTATTGATGTAATAAGCAATGTTGCTTCTCTGATATTAACGACAGATTCATTTGTTAAATTCGTCTGTTCATATATAATATCAATAGATTCCTTAGCCTTTTCATTAACTGCATTTAGTTCATCCAGTGTTTTCATAGCTACAGTATTGGTATTATACATTTCCAATGCACTGCTGTGCAATTTCTTTGCTTCATTAGACGTGTCTTTAACCATATCCCCAATAACAATGATACTTTCTGTAGCATTCTGCGTATCTGATGCCTGATTATTTGCACCTTCAGCTATCTCCTGCACAGCTCTTTCAACCTGTGCTACTGAATCTACAGTTACTTCAAAAGTTTTAAGCATATTATCTGCAGTACTGCTCAAAGCTGATGCTTTATTTAGAAGCTTTAAAACAGTGTCCTTTATTGACATAACAAGTTTATCTACAGAATCTGAAATTAATCCGATTTCATCCTGTCTGTCCTTATACTTATTTAATTCCTTCTCATTTGACAAATCAAGTGTACCCATTTTTTTAATGATTTTGCCTATATTTTCAATGTCTCTGGAAACCCTTTTCACTAAAAATCCGGAGATTAGGACAACAGCAATCAATACTATCAGGCAAATAGCCATTAAGATGCCGGAAAGTGATCTGCTTGCAGCATATACCTCACTTTTACTGTCTTCAATAACGAATACCCATCCATGAGAAGATAAATTCTTATAAACTGACAACATACTCTTATTATTAGCGGAATCTTTAAACTCCAGCATAGCTATATCAGAATTATTCTTCTTGTTAGTTTCATTAATAATATTCAATAAATTCTTATCTGTAATATTTTTGCTGATTTTTTTCACATCACTATGGAAAATGTACATATTCTTATTAGCATCCAACATCATATATTTACAATTATCCAAGCCATCCATCTTTAACGATTTCAGAATCGAATTCAGCTGTTCCGAATAAATTGCACCACCAACATATCCTATCGGTTTCTTAGCATCATCATAAATAGGGTAATACATAGAAATAACAAGCTTTCCTGTTGATGGCGAGGCCATTATACCGGTATTGTACACAGCTTCTGAAGCAAAAACTGAATCCTGCAAGCTTTTTAAGCTATCACCTTTACGCAGAGTTACTCCAATAGCACCTTTTACCTTTGAAGCAAGAACAGTAGAGCCATAATCCGCTAAGTAAATATTCTCAATGTTATCATACAGTTTTGCTTGTTTCTCTGTATATGCCTGCGCTGCCGCTACAGCACTTTTATCATCCGGATTATTCAGGGCATTTTTCAGTTCTGAACTCTGGGCATAACTGGATATGAAATTTTCTGCACCCTTAACATACTGCTCAATAATTTCTGCTCTTACCTCTGTAGCTTCCTTCATTCTTGAAATGATAGTGTCATTCATTGTTGCATTTAGATTGCTACGAGTAACAAGCCACAATGTTACAAGTCCTAACGCTAGCACAAGAGATACTACCATAATGATTTTTGTGGTCAGCTTCATTTTTTTCATATTTTTATCCATCCCTTTCAACTCAAGGCATAAATGTAATAAAGGTGCTTTTGATCGTTACTTGTTTAGATTATCAATTCTATTGGGATTTTGGCAAAAAACTACAGATTAATGTGGAGGTGAGTGTTCTGTTTGACTAGTCAGAATCATAGCATAGACCGCCTTTCAAACATAAATGGTATTGGGGTAACCTTACCTTTTTTAAAATTATCTGTTAAATTTAAAATAATTTAAGTTTACAAAATGTTCGAAAGAGCAAAAAACCACCCGAAATAAGATTCGAATGCTGCCTGATGAATAACTATGTTGATATTCTATTTTACAAAAAAAGAAAATTACCTTAGCCTAAAAGCGTATCTATGGTAAAATTTATTAAATTAATTTTATAATATCTTTCCGTTTGTGTCAACTTTTTATGTTAAACAATTGTACATATAACTGCAGCTTTTTCTCATTCATAAGTTTTGCCGCATGCCATCTTCAAATCAATTTTAACTCCCTGAAAGCATTATAAATTCCGCCATTTTCAATATCACCCGTTACCATATCCGATGCCTGCTTCAACTCATCACATGCACTTCCGACAGCTATTCCGATATTTGCAGTCCTGAGCAGCTCTATATCATTAAGCCCGTCACCAATAGCTACAGTATCTTCCATATCAATATTCAAGCTTCCAGCGAGCTTCACCAGTGCCGTCCCTTTAGAAATGCCTTTTGACGCCAGTTCATAAAGATTTTGATCAAATGTCAGGCTTTTATATTTTGTGAAATCTATCGGAATGTCCTCTTGCTTTCCGAATATATAAATGCTGAACAAACTGTTCATACTGGCATTCAACTGTTTGATAAAATCCCGTTCCTCTGCCTGTTCCTCCAGATAATTCTTTACTTCAGGAGACATATTATGAGAGTATATGCCTTCTCCGTCAAAGGCAAAAACACTCAGCGCTGTTCCTGAAAGTATCCTGCAGAGCTTCCGGGATACATCCCTGCGAATTTTCCTTTCAAATAGGGTTTTGCTGTTGCTTATGATCTGAGCCCCGTCGTGCAATATCCCGGTTTTAATGTCAAGCTTTTTCATGATGCTTTTTGAGGTATAGAGGCTTCTGCCCGTAGCCACAGCCACATGATGTCCGTTCTTCTGCAAAAGCCTGATTGCCTTAACGGTAGAATCAGGTATATATTCACCTGACTTATAGCACACTATTGTCCCGTCAATATCAAATAGAATCAGTTTCTTATTCATATTTTTTACCTATCCCCGCCCATACCCTGTAAACCTCATCTGCATTTTTACATAGCATCTGGTAAAACCAGCCTGTTTCGTCCCTCCACAGCCGTTCGAATTCATCAGTCGGAACAATGCCGCAGCCAATTTCATTTCCGATAATAATTTTATCGGTAAAATGTTCTGAGTTAGCCGCAAAAAATTCCGCAGGCTTTTCTCCGTTTTTTAAAAGCTCCCGGATGCCTGCTTCAATATTTGCAATGATGTCAAAACTGAAAGCATCTTTAATACTGGTTTCCCTCAAGCTGCACACAGTCAAGCCTTTCCCGAATTTCTCCTTGGCAAAGGCGAGCTTTCCCTGACAGCGCCCTCCGAAAATAAAAATCATATAACCACCCTATATAAAAAGTATTGTAAAGAGCATCAGCAGTTCCGAGACCTCCAGAAATGCCCCTAATAGATCCCCGGTTATTCCCCCGAATTGACGCTTGGAGGAAAAATAAAATATTACAAAATAAGTAAATGCAGCCAAGGGAATAATTAAAGCACGAATTCCCGATAGCGTAAATAATCCGATGCAGACTGCGATTAAAATTATGTATATGAAAACCGTGTTTTTTACTTTTAATTCTCCGAAAATCTTAGTCAAGCCATCAGGCTTGGCGGAGGGAAAATGAAACAGCATCAATGACTGAAATAGCCTCGAAATTACCGGAACGAAAAGTATTAAAGCACCTGCGCTCCTGCCGTTTGAAAAAAGCTCATAAAAAATTGCGATCTTTAATAAAAGTACAAACACAAGAGTAATCGCTCCAAAGGCCCCCACATGAGAATCCTTCATTATTTCAAGCTTTTTTTCCTTCTCCCGTCTGGAAAAGTAGGCGTCGGCAGTATCCATGAGGCCGTCGGTATGCAGCCCTCCGGTATATGCAATAAAATACAGACACATTACAACCGCCTTAAAAAATGGAGTTGTATCCAGCGAATAAAGAAGCATGTACAGGCCAAAAGCCAGTGAACCATTAACCAGACCGACCAAAGGCATCATCAAAGGGACATAGCTCATTCGTCTGCCTGTCCAATCCAATCCCGGCATTGGGATTATAGTAAAAAAAGCAAAGGCGATTATTATTGATGAAAAAATATCTGCTGCCATTTCAAGCTCCTGTTATGTTCTTTTTATAGCTTTCCTCATCCAGAACACTTGCATCAAAAGAAAGCATCTCGTTTATTATCTTAAGCGAAGCATCTACGATCTGCATGGCAAGCGGACAGCCTGTTCCTTCCCCCAAACGCATATTCAGATTCAAAACCGGCTCAAGGCGCATATATTCTATGATCCTCTTATAGCCCGGCTCCTCGGAAATATGTGAAGGGATCATGAATTCTTTGGTAAGGGGATTAATCTTATAAGCCATAAGTGCAGCCACTGCCGAGATAAAGCCATCAATAACAATAGGCAGCCTGTAAATAGCCGCACCTATAAACAGTCCTGTCATTCCTGCGATATCCAGACCTCCTACCTTTGAAATTATGTCCAGCTCATCTTCAAAGGGTGCGTGCATTTCAACAGCCTCTGTTAAAATATTTTTTTTATGTGTAAAGGCTTCGTCAGAAAGTCCTGCTCCTCTGCCGACCGCTTCATCTGCAGAAATATTCAACACAGCCATTGTGCAGGCTGAAGAGCTTGATGTATTGCCGATGCCAACCTCGCCTGTACCGATAATTTCATAACCGTTATCATAAGCATATTTTGCAAGCTCTATACCGATTTCTACTGCCTTTTGGGCGGTTTCTCTCGTCATTGCCCTTTCCCGTGCAAAGTTTTTAGTGCCCTCCATAAGCTTATAATTCAATACATTGGAGCTTTCGATCTTTCCGATGACTCCAATATCAACAGCCTTTAAATCCACATTTGCCGCATTGCACAACACGTTGATTCCGCAGTTTTGCCCTGCCGCATAATAGCCAAGAAGCAAATTGGTGAAGTTCTGGGGAGCGCTTGCGATTCCTTCCTCATAAATGCCGTTATCCGCCCCAAGAACAAAGTGAATCTTCTTATCTGTTCTATTCTTGACTCTTCCTGTAATTCCTGCAAGCTGTACCGAAATATCTTCCAGTCTGCCCAGACTTTTAGGAGGCTTAACAAGAGTGTTCTGATATTTTTCTGCGATTTCCATAGCTTTTTGATCTAGGGGTTTGATTAAATCCTCATATCTTTTAATTATACTTCACCTCTCATAATTTTCTTTATGTAATCAATATCTAAATATTTTCTGGCATACCCGGCTAATTTTTCATAATCCTGTTCTTTGAGGACATTTGTATTTACAGGCTCTTTTAAAGCATATCCCTTCTTCTTTCTTATCAGATTCAGCCAGCTGTTTCTAAACGCGTCATTATGAAAAATATTGTGAATGTAGGTTCCAGCGACCTTAAAATCCTTGTCCGCCAATCCGTCAAAGGCATCACTTGTCTTTGCAATAGGGGAGAAAGCATCTGTAAGGATTTCCGACTGTCCTAAATGAATTTCATAGCCGTTCAAATCCATAGCTTTAATTATCGGATGCACGCCTTTTGCATTTACTCTCTTAACGGTCTTTTCATTCTTAAAATATGTATTCATAGGCAACAGGGCCAAACCGTCTATTTCAATAATTTCATTGTTATCGATTTTATTTTCGTCAAAAATCTTTTGCCCCAGCATTTGATATCCGCCGCAAATACCGAAAACAAAGCCCCCGTTTTCATAAAAGCTGATAATTTTCTGCGATATTTGGGTTTCAAATAAATATTTCATATCCAGAACAGTACTTTTGGTTCCTGGAATTATTACTGCATCCAGGCTGCTGAAATCGGTAAAGCGGTCTAGCTTCCTTATTTCCACATCACTTTCATAGCGGAAGATCTCAATATCTGTGTTATTTGACACAAAGGGTACATCTACGACGCCTATGATGATTTTCTCTTTTTCACAGCTTGTATAATAGTAATCTGTGCTTAAATTGTCCTCATTTTCAAGCCTTATATCCTTTAGATAGGGCATAACGCCTACAACCTTGACCCCTGTGTAATTTTCGATAAACCTGATTCCATCGTCAAAAAGAGAAAGGTCTCCCCGGAATTTATTGAAAATAATTCCCTTAACTCTTTTCCTGTCCTTGCCCAACAACTCCAATGTTCCCACAATCGAACCCATTGAGCCGCCTCTGTCTATATCTGTCACCAATATTACAGGAACATCCGCTTCGTTGGCAATTCGCATGTTGACGATTTCACGGTCGTTTAGATTCATTTCAACAGGACTGCCGGCACCCTCAATAACAATCAAGTCAAAGTTGTTATCTATTTCCTTTAAAGCATAGCGAACCGCTTCTATCCCTTTACCCATGGTAAATTCCCTGTAGTAGTCCTTCCCATCCTTCGATGAGTGCACCTTGCCGAAAAGAACTATTTCGGAACTGGTATCCTTTTTGGGTTTCAGGAGAATCGGATTCATAAGCACGGAAGGCTCCTGTCTTGCTGCCTCTGCCTGCACTCCCTGAGCTCTTCCTATCTCACAGCCGTCCAAGGTAACGTAGGAATTATTGGACATATTCTGTGACTTGAACGGACAAACACTGAAACCCTCGTTGGAAAAAATCCTGCAGAGAGCCGTGACCAGAAAGCTTTTGCCTGCATCTGAGCTTGTTCCCTGAATCATTAATCCCTTCATACGGCTTCCCCCCTGTGATAAATGTTAAACCCGTATGCACACTCTATTGCCTTTTGTGAAGCTTTTGCCAATTTAACATGCAAGGCTCCAAGAACAAATATGTATGCCTCTGTTGCCTTGTCGTAAATTATGCCGTCAGAAAAAATTTCATTTGAAATAATAATCAGGTTTTCTATCTTGCCGGCAACCTCAATCACATCTTTATATATTTTATCAACAACTCTTTGGCAAAACGCTTCATTAAAATCGGCTGAATAATCATAAAACATTTCATTCGCAGTCAAGGTTCCCAGGCAGTCGAGCAAAACGGTATCGCTTTTATTGAAATCCAGTTCCCCGATGTTTTCGCTTTTTTCTATAGTTGAAAAGCCCTTATTTGCTCTCGAATTCCGGTGTTTTTCAATCCGTCGCTCCATTTCCTCGTCATAATGCCTTGAAGTAGCCAGATAGACCTTTCTTCCGACTGCTAATTTATTTGCAAGCCGCTCACCCAATGTGCTTTTGCCGCTTCGGACACCGCCGGATATAAATATAAGCATGATTTCACCTCGAATTAAAACTTTATTCCATATATCCGGGCAGCCAATTCTTTAGCTGCATCCACCAACCTCGGACTTGGCCTTGACAGGATATCTCCATCAGCTAAAAATACCTTGCCGTTCTTTATCGCATTTATGCCCGACCAGGTTTCCCTTCCTTTGATCTCCCCGACAGGATCGGCATTACTATACGCATCAGTAGTAAAAATCAAATCGGGATTACGGCTTATAACCTGTTCCTGTGAAACCTGAGCCCAGCCTTTTATATCGTTAAAAATATTTTTGGCGCCGACCACGTTCAGAAGCTCATCCTGAAAAGTTCCCCTGCCGCATGTCCACGGCCCGTAGGCAACCGGTGAAATTTCAACATATACTTTATATGCTTTTTTCCCCTTGACCTTTTGCTTTATAGTATTAAAATCCTTTTTCATCTTATTTACAATATCAGTTGCTTTCTTTTCAACCTTGAGCACCTTGCCCAGCATATCAATTACCTTGTAGGTATCCGCAATATTATTGGCATCAGTCACAATCACTCTGATTCCCGCATTTTGAAGCTGCTTGAACTGTGCGTCTGATTGAGACATCTTTCCCATAATGACAACATCCGGCTTCAAGCTGATAATAGATTCAACATTTATTTTTGAACCACTCGGCAGCCTCTTTTTATTTTTGGTATCCGCAGGGTAGTTGCAGTACTCACTGACCGCAATAAGATTTTTACCCAAGCCAAAGGCATAAACGATTTCCGTATCGGACGGCAAAAGTGAGATAACTCTTTTTGGAGTTTTATTAAAGGTTACTTTGACACCCCTGCTGTCGGTTACCTTATAGCTTACTGCCTTAGGTACGGTGGCCTTAGCCGTTTTTGCAAAGGCGGCAACAGATAAGAGCATGACAAGTGCGAGCAAAACAGATAATAGTTTTTTCATAAAATTCAACCTCTTTCTTGTTTGATTAATTTTTGAAGCAACTATGTTCCTTTTGGTATAAAAATCAATCACAGCATAAAAACAAAAAACCCGTCTTTCTTAGAAAGGCGAGTTTAAAAGGTCAGTTTTGTGTAATGATTCCACAAAAGCATAGTTCACTCTCAATCCCAGAAGAAACCTAATAACATAAAGGCAGGTCTACCGACTCGGCTTCATCCTACTATGACACCTTCCCGCTAAAGAGCAGTGGTATTTGCCAGTTCGTCAGCCACACGGTTACTGGGATAGTCAAGGCTTAAACCTTGTTCCCTATTAAGCGTCAGCACCTTCATGCACTATTTGATTTTACCAGCATTATACATCAATGTTTTGGCGATTACAAGGGGGTTTTCTCATATATATTAAAAGAGTTAAAAGGATATTTATTTGTTATTTCCCACTCAGAGCCTTGACATGATATACTTCGTATGTTCTTACGTCAAAAAAACCATTGGATATTAATAATAATCTTGTTAAATTATATTACTATTCTTCAATGAATTGTATTAATTCTTTGTTGAATCTGTTGAGCTGATCATAGAACAAAAAGTGACCGCAGTTTTCAAACGGTACCAACCTGGAATTTCTTATGCCGTTCTTTTGGGCTACTGCCAAGGGATATAGGCACACCCGGTCATTCAGCCCATGCAGTATCAGGGTCGGAACATTTATTGTTTTCAGGTCATTAAACAGGCCTTCTTCACCCAACCATGTATCAGCAATAGCTGCTGTCGACCATCCGGCTGCCTGAAGCCCCAATTGAAAGATCCAGTCCTGCAAGGCACTTGTGACGGGGTTATAGAAAACCATATTTCCAAACCCTTTCAACATGTTGGGCCTATCGGTATATGTACCGTTAATAATGTTAATTACAGCCTCCTTCGGTAAACCGTAAGGAAAGTACGGGCGTTGGACAAGACTTGGCGCTGCTGCAGCAAAAAGGGCAAGTTTTGCCACACCATAGCTGTTATGTCTCGCCATGTACCGGATACAAACAGCCCCGCCGGTTGAATGGCCTCCCAGAATGAAATTCTGCAGCTTCAGTGCATCAACAACACTTCGGATATCATCTGACAACCGGTTATAGTCGTAACCGATCCAGGGTTTATCGGATAAACCAAATCCCCTCATATCTATACCGATGCACCTGTACCCCAATTTGGGCAGTTGATTGAACTGGTATTCGAATAGATTATGGTTTCCGGGCCACCCGTGAATAAAAAGGATTGTCTTCGTACCTTCGGGATTTAAATCCTCAACATATATTTTCACGTTGGGTTCGGCATTAATATAATATCCCATACAAATATCCCCCTTCTTGATATACAGGATATTCACATGAGATTTAATACGTGAATGTTAATACTTCTACCATTAGTCTGCCCAATAAGCTATTCAAAACATTTCGCCACTTTTACAACTAAATAATCTCTTACGCCTTTCTTCTACCCTATGTCTATCAGACATTTCATAGCTGTTTAAATCTGGCACCTTTACTGTGAGTCCTAAAATCGTTGCCACAGCATCAACTTGCCAAGGTTCAAGCTTAATTTCAACATGATTTCCGCTTTTTGCACATATCTGCAGATTAACACTTTCTATAAAACCTGTCATAAATATGCTACCTCCGTAATGACCATAATATAAATACCGAGAACATAAATCTGTTCTACAACCTAATGAGTATAGATAAATAAGCCAAATATTTTATCTTATGTTTAGAAATATAGTTGTGTCATATCTATATTATAGTTGTGCTTACCTGTATTTAATATCATCATTAGCACCACAATCGTCAATTTATGATTCTTTCATTTTTAGCGCTTAGAATATAAGATATAGGAGATGATCTGACTAAAGATTTCTTATTTAATCTTTTTTCGACGACTGAACCAATCTTTAAAAAGCTACCGGTACTCTTAGGTAATATTATATCTTCTAATGAATTTGGCAGAATACTGTCTATAGTATTATTGATAAATCTTATATTTTGTTCTTTTAATAAACTCTTCAAATCGAATAATTGTAAATATAATTGTTTCTCAAATGTGTCGACTGCATCCCTGTAATCTCTTATATTGTCGACTTTAGTTAGGAAATTTTGAATTTCTTTTATCAATAACTGAAACCTTATTAGTTCATCTCTCCGGGATTCCTTAAATTTAAGAATATCATCTATAGGTACTTCTTCTGATGGAACAGGTAAAATGTTTGAAATACTAAATTTCAATCTAATAGTACTATCATTTTCTTGAATAGGGTTATAAACTAACTCTTTATAGAAATAATCGTTCGTCACAGTTGAATAAAAAACTTGTCCATAAGTTGAAGCATATTCTGCTAATAATCCCATGTAAATAGCAGATATCTCCGAAGCTATGAGAATAGTTTCTCCGTTATTTTCTTTTGCTAATCCTTCATCTATTAAAAGTTCTTTGATGTCATTATCTAGTTTTGATAAATATAATTCCCACCAGTGTGTGGGTTTATCGCCACATTTTACTTTTTTATAAATGTCTGTTTTATCAATTCTTTTTAAAAACTCATCAATTATTCCTTGTCTATATTTATTAAGGACTGTAGAAGAATAAGTTTTTTCATAAATTCCCATTGTTTCTAAGTAATTCATTGAATTAATTGATTCATTCCATTGAGCGTCTTCACTATCTTCAATGAATGAATAATTAGCTGGTACTATACTACTTATTTTATCAGCATATAGTATATACTTCTTGATTTCAGCCATTGGAATTGCAATTTGAGGGTAATAAAGTAAATTCATTTGAAGCCCTCTTTCCTATAATAATTCTTTGATTGACCTTCTAGTATATCAATCCTTATAGCATATAACCAACTTCCCATTATAGACATACCCACATCTCAAATTATACCATAACTTTCTACCCAAAAAATAACATTATTTTTAATCGCTGCTAATAAATTAGTAACTAATTCAAACATAAGACATCCTGTCGACTTGTCAAAGATTACCTTAGAATGTTGCAGAGAAGAGCAGAAAACGAGACAAGGAGACACGTTTTCAAATTTTGCGTCCCCAAGTCTCATTTAAATCAAGGTGCTCTGCCCTTTCACCCCGATACACTCCAGTCACTTTGTAACAGCCTCCTTTAGCAAAGAGTCCTAATAATATTTATGTATTTCAGATTAGTTAATGCTACATTATGAAAATTTATCGAAAGCGGCAGTTTCCGGCTCTGCAAACACATATAACCTCTCCGTCAGACTACGTCTGCCACCTCTCCTACAGGAGAGGCTTTTAGGCTCTAGCTGGCGCATAGCGACTGAGAGGGTTATAGTAGTCCCAGTCGTTTTACTTCCTCCTCACCCACCTTTTTATCAATTCTTTCAAAAAGTATCTGAGGGTCAGGAATGGCTGCCCCCGGGCTGACATACTGCTGTTTCCAATCGTCACATACCCCTAGCCAGCTTTGGACCTTTTCAGAAGAGAAAGGCAAAAACGGCTTTAGAATAACTGACAGATTTGCAATGATCTGCACACAGTTGTATATTGTATTGCTGCACCTGTCAGGCTCTGTCGTCCTTGTTTCCCATGGCTTTTCAGCATCGTAATATTTATTGGAATAACGGATAAATTCAAATACCTCATCAATCGCTGATTTGAACTCCCCATTTTCTATCCTGGTTCCCACGCTTGTGTACAGTAGGCCGATCCTGTCTTCTATCTCTTTTTCCAGCTTCCCGTAAGGGATTTTTTTATCGTAATACTTACTGACGAATACAAGAGTTCGGTTGATAAAGTTGCCATATGCCCCTAAGAGTTCACCGTTATGGCTGTTAATAAATTCTCGCCAGGAAAAGTCTGTATCTCTCTTTTCAGGCCCATTTGCAATAAGAAAATATCTTATCGAATCCGAATTATATCTGTCTGCAATGTCCTTAACCCATATCGCCCAGTTTTGGCTTGTAGATATCTTCCTGCCCTCAAGCGTGAGATATTCGCTTGAAATGATCCTATCCGGCAGATGCCATCCTTTCCCGTTTGCAAGCAGAAGCGAAGGCAGAATTATTGTGTGGAAAGGAATGTTGTCTTTACCGTGCACATAATAATGTATTGCGTTCTCTCCCCACAGCTCATCAAAGCTCTGTCCTCTATTATTTGCCGACACCCAGCTTGCGGACAAATAACCGAGAACGTTTTCCGCCCAAATATAAATCTTTTTGTCCTCAAAACCGGTTTTCGGCACGTCTATCCCCCAATCGAGATCACGAGTGACTGCCCTGTCCCGCAGGCCCTCATTAATATACCTTTTTGAGAACTGAACCGCATTTTTTCTCCAGTCAGGATGGCTTTCTATAAGCCTTTCAAGCTCCTTTTCAAGCTTCGATATTGCAATATACAAATGCTTTGTTTCCTTAAAAACCGGTGTTGTATTGCACAACAGGCATTTCGGTTCTGTGAGAACTTCAGGTTCAAGCACCTTTCCGCAGGCATCACATTGGTCGCCCCTCGCATTTTCTCCGCAGTTGGGGCATTTTCCGATGACAAACCTGTCGGCAAGAAATTGCTGGCAATGTTCACAATATGCCTGCGGCGCACTTTTTTCATAAACGTAACCGCCTTCATACATTTTTCTGTGGAAATCACTCACAAAGCTTTTATGTTCAGCAGATGAAGTTTTTCCATATAAATCATAACTGAAGCCAAGCTTATTAAAGCATTCTGTAAACTCATTGTGATAATGCTCACTGATTTCAAACGGGGTTTTGTTTTCCTGCTTTGCCCTGATGCTTACAGGTGTTCCATGGCAATCGCTGCCTGAAACGAAATATACAGTATCGCCTTTTGCTCTATGATATCTTGCCAGTACATCGCCCGGAAGCAATGCTGCAAGATGGCCGATATGCAGCGAGCCGTTTGCATATGGCCAGGCACCGCCAATTAATATGTTCATTTTATCTCCCTCTTTCCAATAGATTTTGTGGTTATGTTATAAAAGGGCACTAAAAAGCTCTCACCTCCGGAAAATTAATTTCCGGGGACGAGAGCAACAAAATGACGTTACACCGTGGTACCACCCCAGTTTACCTGCATTTCACAATGCAGACCTCCTCAAGTACGGGCAAAAGCTTTACCGATACTCTATCGCTATAACGGGCGCTGCCGTCGCAGCCTTGCACAAATGTGTTCGGTGCGCAACTCCAAGACCATATTCGGCAAGTGCCCTCCTATCCCCTCACACCACAACAACCAAAGCAGATCGTCGGGGGATTTCTCTGAAAAAGTCGCAAATGCTTACTCTTCTTTTCGTAGTCTTTGATTAAACTTAATTTTTTACATTATATAGTATACAGCTTTGCAGTGTCAATATACGATTGTCCGGTCAATTAAGAAAATTTGACAAAGTCTTAGTTAATAGTAAAATAGGATTGTAGGCTCAACGATATACCCATAATTAGGTAAAATGCAATAAACATTTCTCGAATGAAGGTGAATTAGTTGAATCAATTCAGAATAATAGATTTTCATGCTCATGTTTTTCCGGAAAAGGTCGCTGGCAAAGCTGTAAAAGCCATTGGAAGATTCTACGGGATACCTATGGACGGAAAGGGCACCATTGGTGATTTACTAGAAAAAGGTAATGAAATCGGTGTAAATAGATATATAATTCATTCAACCGCCACAACGCCGGAACAGGTTAAATCAATTAACGATTTTATAGCAAAAGCTCAAAAGGATAACAAAAGTTTAATCGGGTTCGGGACACTTCACCCACAACTTGATGATATCGAATCCGAAGTCGACAGAATTATATCCATTGGCTTAAAGGGAATCAAACTGCATCCTGATTTTCAGGAATTCGATATTGATGATCAAAGTATGATGCCTATTTATAAGGCTTTGGAAGGTAAGCTCCCTATTCTTATGCATATGGGCGACGAAAACAGAAACTCTTCAAGTCCGGAAAGGTTAAGTAACGTTATAAGCCTGTTTCCTGATCTCACCGTTATAGCTGCTCATTTTGGCGGTTACATGGCATGGGATGATTCCTCAAAATTTCTCGTAGGGAAAAATGTATATTTCGATACTTCAAGCGCATTGTTTGAGTTAAGTAAAGAAGACGCCGCGGGAATAATACGGAAGCACGGCCCGGAAAAAATATTGTTCGGCAGTGATTACCCTATGTGGAATCACAAGGAAGAGCTTCAAAGGTTTCTTAACCTTGAGCTTACTCAAAATGAAAGAGAACTGATATTGTGGAAAAATGCAAGCAGATTATTGGGCCTGGATTAACTAATAATGCGACAGAAGACTTCCTCCTGTCGCATTTACACATCTCTGTATAACTTATACCCTATATATAATTAAATTAAGACCTTCCCATTGTCCAGCAGGAATCACTTATTTTTGAACTTTTTAAGCTCTTTTCTCAACTTCACATAAAGCTCCTGGGTTTTTTCGCCTTCCTCACAATTGATTACTACAGTCTTATTTCCATATTCCATAAATATGAAGGGATATTTCCCTGCATCTAGAAAAAGCAAAGCGCTATTGCCTTTAATTTCCCTCATATTGAATTCGCCCTTGTACATACTTCCAAAAGTCGAGCCTTTAATCTTGTTCACTATCTTAGGTATGGTGTTTGATATGGTAACATCTGTAACTTCACTCATATTGATGTTTAATCCATACTCACCTGAAATCTTAAGTACATCTTTTTCAAGTGTAAATTCTGCAGGCTTTCCGCCTTTTAATAACATGAGCGAAATTATTACAGCCGCTGCCACAAGAATCACAGCTACAGCTCCAATGATAGCTTTTGTCGATGTCTTCATCTTGCTGCCCCTATTTTTTGTATTCTCTTCGTTTTTTTGAGATTCCATATTCATTTCTCCTCTTTGGTATCACCCACATCTATAATTTTTCAAGTTATTTCATTATTTTATATTACTATAAAAATCTTCATTGTGAAAGATGATTATTAATAAAAATTGCAGATAATGATAAAGTTTAATTGTCAAGTTTTTATGCTGGCATCAACTTCTGCCGATGCAGCATTAATAGTTACAAAATAGTAACATTCTTAATTTTTCTGTAAACTTTTTTAATCACTTTGTAAATTAATAGCAGCACACAAGGCTTACTATAGATTTAGAAAGAGACATCGGGGGGTAACGCCATGAAAGTTTTCAATCATAAAATCACATACACAAAGCACAATCGGAGGATGAAAGGATTTGTTCTAATATGTCTTGCCGCTTTAGCCTGTTTCGGGTTCTTTGCCTTCCATGCTGTAAAAACGAACGCCTCAATCACAATTAAAAAAGATGTCGTTATAGAAGTAGCATCGGCGGTAAATGAAACTAAACTTCGGCTAAAATACATTATTGCACAAAAGGAAAGTTCTTCTGCAGCAAACCTCCAAAATAAGCCTGCTACGATAACACCAAAAGCTATTCAAAATAAAGTACGGATTAAAAAAACAGCGTACCTGACTTTCGATGACGGGCCATCCAAGGACATTACGCCTCAGATTCTTAACATATTAAATAAATATGGCATAAAAGCCAGCTTCTTTGTAATCGGAACAGAGTGTACTAATTTCCCTGAAATGCTTATTAAGGTAAAAGAGGATGGAAATGCAATATGCAACCATACCTATTCCCACAACTATAAAGCTATCTACTCAAGCATACCAAGCTTTGATAAGGATGTGAAAAGGTGCGACAATGCAATCAAATCAGTCCTGGGAGATTCTTATTCGCCCAAATACATTAGATTTCCGGGAGGAGGGTTCGGCAAAAAATATTTACCATATAGGAATTCCGTGAAGCAGGAAGGTTACATACCCGTGAACTGGAACATAGATACAGGCGATTCCCTTGGTAAAAATGTGCCTGCTGCCAAATTGATTGAAAATGTAAAGCAGCAGCTGAAGAATGTGCCCAAAGGACACGACGTGATAGTCCTCATGCATGACATGACAGGCAAGCAAACAACAGCTGAGGCACTGCCGTCAATTATTGAATACCTTAAAGCTCAGGGCTATACTTTTGCAAAATTTGATTAATGTTTGATAATGTACTGACATATGGTAATATAATATTATGAAGTAAGTTTCCTTAAAAGGAGCGTTTATATGAAAAAATACTTGTCAATTATTCTAACTGCCGCGTTACTAATCAGCCTTTGTCCTGCATATATTCAAGCCGCCGAAAAGAATCTTTTTCCCGCTTGTGTTGTAGAATCTTCCGGCACCAAATTCGGATATATAGATGAAAACGGACATTTTGCAATAAACCCCATTTATAATTTTGCTTATGACTTTAATAATAAAGGCATTGCTATTGTAGCAAACGGGAAATCTCAATATGATAAATGTACCGTATGGTTTATAAATAAAAAAAATCAAGCCATCTCGGGTCCGTTTATATCAGTGATCCCGCAATTCTCTGAAGGATATGCTGTATTGAATTCAAATAACGGAAACGTAGTTGTAAACGATACAGGCAAGGTGGTTTTAAAAACCTCTTATAACCTTGGCGAATATGGAGACGGCTTGGTAATATTTTCTCAGAATACAGGCAAAAAAAAGCTTTACGGTTATATGAATTTATCTGGGAAAATCATTATTCCTGCCAAATATATATATGCCTCCCCATTCTCAAACGGGCAAGGAAAGGTAGAGCTTGCGAACGGGAGTTATTCCATTATTGATAAGAAAGGCAGGATCATAAGCAGCAACGTCGAATTTAATTCCGAAAACTTTTCCGAGGGGTATGCCGCTTATTATGATAAGAACGCAGGCAAGTACGGATATAAGGATTTGAAGGGCGCAATAGCAATAAGTCCAAATTTCAGCGAAGCAAGTGCTTTCGAAAACGGCTATGCAATAGTTACGGTACCCACAGGAGAATTTGACTGGAAATCCGGATTGATAGACAAAAAGGGAAATTACATCTTAAAGCCGGTCTATTCAGGCATCTCCCCACTCGGGCACGGACTGTATGCTGTAAGCAGCAGCAAAAACGCCTATTCCGGCATTCATGACTACGTTCCCAAAGCAATAATTAACGTTAAAGGACAGCTGCTTACTGACTACATATATTACAAAATTAATAGGTTTCAAGGAGATTATGCAGTTGCAAGCGATAACACTACCACGTTTTTCATTGATCAAAAAGGAAGCATCGTGAAAACTTTGCCCCGCCTAAACGGAATCGGTACTATGACTGTTACAGGAAATATTATTAAGGCTGAGCTTGACGGCGGCCTTATTTATCTAAAGAAAAACGGAAATATAATATGGCAGAAGGATGAAACCATTTCCGTTGGAAAAGGCTTTAAAGTAAAAACCGTAAAATATCGGAAGGATTTTTATACATACGCAGAATACCCTGAAATCGAAGGTCTTGACAGTAATATCAAGGATAGTGTAAACTCCCGCCTGAAGAAGGTATTTATCGAGAGCTATGAGAAACCGAGCACCGACGTCGACGAAGATGACTATTACGTTATTATTGAGGACGGGTTTAACATTAAAAGAAATAAAGACCTTCTGTTGATAGAAAGAACCGGATATGACTACCCTATCGGAGCAGCTCATGGTATGCCGAAAAGCGATTACTTTTTTGTTGATCTTAAAAACGGAAACTTTTACGAGCTAAAGGATCTTTTTAAAAGCGGAGCAAATTACACTGCCAAGCTGGGGGCTATAATTCAAAACCGAATTGCACTCAATTCAAAAATTGAAGGTTTGTTCTCCTACTTTAATTTGAAGCCGGATGTATCAGCCACACAGAATTTTTATGTTACAAACGACTCTTTAGTCATTTATTACTATCCTTATGATATCAGCCCTTATGCAGCCGGCTTCCCTGAATTTGAAATCCCCTACGGACAACTGACAGACATTATCGACACAAATGGACCTTTCTGGAATTCCTTTGATAAAAAGGTTATAAACCAAAAGATTCAGAATTTATCTGAATTAGACGACAGGGTTATAAATTCCATATCATCTCTGATGGGGGCCTATGAGAAACAGATGGTTGAAGCAATAAACACCAACCAATTCAACAGGGTGGAAGGTTCTCTGCTAAAAGGCAGTGTATTATACAACAGCCAGAAGAAGCTTGTTCAAAACCTGTATTCAAAAAAAATCAAGGAAAAGCTTGTCAGCTTTGAGGTCTATGCCATAGAATATGACTCAGAGAAAAAAGCATATAAGGTATACACCTTGGAAGAGGTTGGAATTCAATACCCAGGCAAGTCCTTTGTAAACAATAAATACTCTTGGTGCTATACGGTCAACTTTGAAAGCAAGACCAAATTGTATAAATTAAGCAACATTCAAAAATGGTAAGCATACCGGAGTGATTGTATGAGTGAGGATAAACTTAACGTTCTTGTTGTCGAGGACGAAAGCTCGATCAGAAAATTCATAGAAATAAACCTTTCCAGAAACGGGTTCAAGGTTTATGAAGCCGGTTCCGGTGAAGAGGCTTTAAACATGCTGCCTGTCATTAATCCTTCAATTGTCATTCTGGATGTAATGCTTCCGGGCATTGACGGCTTTGAAACCTGCCAACGGATAAGAAAGCTGGCTGAATCTGCAATAATCATCATGCTGACGGCAAGAGGGCAGGATATGGATAAGATAATGGGCCTTGAGCTCGGCGCCGATGATTATATGGTAAAGCCTTTTAACCCTTTAGAACTGGTAGCCAGGATACGGGCTGTACTTAGACGTACAGGAAAAGCCAGAAGCGGTCCAAGTGATTCTTTCACCTTCGGCAGTATTAACGTTGACATTAGATCCAAGAAGGTTTTCAGGAATAGTGTTGAAATAGACCTTACTCCCAGAGAATTTTCCATCATAAATATGTTCGTGGAGAATCCGGGTATTGCCTTAAGCCGGGATGAACTTCTTGATTCCATTTGGGGTAAAAATTACTTTGGAGACATCAAAACCGTAGATGTTCATATAAGAAGGCTTAGAGAAAAAATCGAGGATGATCCCTCCGAACCTAAACATATCGAAACCGTTTGGGGTTATGGCTATAGGTGGAGCAAGGAGGCCTAAATGATAAGTATCAGGACCAGGCTAGTCTCATACTTCATGTTTGTAATCATAATTACTGTTGTCATTCTTGAGGGACTGCTTATAAGCGCCATCAGACAAAGCTATTATAAGAACCTTGAAGACAGCATGACAAATCAGATAAAGATATCCTCCGACCTCTATCTAAGGTATTTTTCTGATTCAACCCTCTATGAAAATGTTCTCAATAATGTTGATACTTTCTGGAAGCAAAGCTCTGCCCAGGTAGAAATAATCGACCTTAAAGGAAAGATATTGATGGATTCTATCGGAGTTCCCCTTTCGGATGTATCAAGCGAGAGCGATGTCAAGGAAGCCCTCAAGGGCAAAAAGGGCACCTGGATCGGCAGGGTTGATTATGATACAAGCAAGGTCATGGCTGTTTCATATCCTCTCAGTTCAAACGGCAAAAAGATCGGAATCTTAAGGTTTATAACATCACTTAAGGATATTAACAAATCCATAAATACAATAGTATTTATATTTGTGTGGGTAGGAATAATCGTTATTCTGATATCCGGCTTTTTAAGTTATTTTCTATCCGGTTCGGTAACCGGCCCCGTTAAAGAAGTGACCAAAGCAGCCGAAAAGATGGCTTCGGGTAACCTGACCGTCAAAAGCCAAAAGCGTTTCAATGACGAAGTAGGCCAGCTTTCCGACACGTTAAATTTCATGGCGGGGGAGCTTCTGGAAAAAGACAATCTAAAAAACAATTTCATTGCATCTGTATCCCATGAACTGCGAACCCCTCTTACCTCCATTAAAGGATGGGCCGTCACGCTTAAGGATACCGATCCCAACGATAGAGAGCTTATGCTTGACGGGCTGGACATCATTGAAAAAGAAAGTGATCGGCTTACATTGATGGTTGAAGAACTGCTTGACTTTTCTAAGTTTGTATCAGGTAAAATTACCTTAAATAAGACAAAAATCAGTCCGTCGGCAATAATTGAGCAAATGTATATTCAATTCATGCCTCGTGCAAAAAGAGAAAACCTTGAACTGATCGTTGACTGCGAACAAGACCTACCAAGCATCAATTCAGATGAAAACAGGCTGAAGCAGCTTTTCCTCAATATACTCGACAACGCATTCAGGTTTACGCCCGCAGGAGGCAAGATTATAATCTCTGCCAAATGTGACGGAAAACAAATTGCTTTCTGCGTTAAGGATTCCGGGTGCGGTATTCCTCAGGAGGATCTTCCGCGGGTTAAGGAGAAGTTCTATAAAGGTAAAAGCAGCAAATCCAGAAATGGGATCGGGCTGTCAATATGTGATGAAATCGCAAAGCTTATGAACGGTAAACTGGAAATCACAAGTGAAGTTAACAAGGGTACAGAAGTTTGTGTCACCCTTCCTGTTTAGAGGTGAATTAATGAGAAAAATTCTGCTGCCTTTTATTATATTTATATTGCTTTTCACAAGCGGGTGCTCCCTTTATTCCTTCGATACAGGCATCAAGATGGATGTCCCCGGTAACAAATCAGTTCCTGTCCATGGAAAATGGAAAATTATTAAATGTCTTAAAAAGGAGAATAATTCCTTTGTTTATCAAAGCAAAAGTCCCTGGCTTAAGGAAGGTGCCCAATTTTCTGAAAATGCCGCGAAATTGGGAAACGAATATTGGACCAATATCGGTTATAAAATAAAAAGAATCGATCCTGAGGACTATTTTCTTTTCAATATCGGTGCACCAATCGATTCACTCGGCATAAAACACAAAGACATAAATGTAATTACAGTAACAAGCGAAAACAGATTTCTTTATGACATCATCATGACAGACGACGGTTCTGTTATGACCTTGGTAGACAGCAGCCTGCTCTATTTAAAAAAGCAGTCGAACGCAGTGGACATTAGTTTTGACACATTAGCTATAAACAAAAGCAAAGAAAGGACTGCAGCTGATACCGCTTCAAAGAATGATACAGATCCCAAATCAGGTGTAATTATTGGGATCAAATCTTTAAAGAAAACAAGAAACTCACATCAAGGTATTCAGGAGTACAGCTATAAATCAATATGGATTTCTGCTGAAAAAAAGGTGCTTCACCCCATTTTGGAAACAAACGGAATATTATTGCCGCGAATGGACGGCTTCTGGAAGGTTAAAGAAAACAGAATCGTCAGCGGCGCCAGAGATGAAAATATGTTTTCTGCAGAAAAATTCCCTGTGACCGAGGCCCCAAAAGCCTATTCGCCTGCCATTGGCAATAATTTGTGGGGAAATGGCAAATCCAGCATTTACAATAATATAAGCTACGTCGGGAATGATTATATTTCTATTGAAACTATAGAGATGAGCAAGCTAAAGGTTAATACCAAGGGAAGCCTAACCCGTCTATGGCTTGTTCCGATAGATAGCCTCTCCAAACCAAAGGGAGTCAAGATTTATGACATTGCCGGTCAGGCGGGCGCAAATGCCCTTAAAAGGGCCAAAAGCAGCCTGCTAAAAGGACTGTACTTAAATAATACGCGTGAATTAAACCAAGCGATAGAGTACGAAGACTTCGGTATTGTACGCAAAACCGGCCACTGGGTAATCAAGGGCAGATACAGCTATATGTCCCGTGGGGTATATTATAACGATGATTATAGAATAAGCCTCATTCCCCCATCCACTGTCGTTTACTATGACACCCTGTCCGTACCGTGGACCGCAATAAAAGACAGAGTGCCTGAAGCGATAGACGCATTTACCTCCCCTAAAAAGGACATAGCAATAATCAGAACAAGCCAAAAGCTCCTGGTTTATGCTATTGATAACGGCATATTAAGCACTTCCCCCCTGAAAAAAATCAAACTTCATAGCGGGGATTCAATAATCATGGCAGAATGGGCGAGTGGAAAATACGTTCAAAAGTGGGAAGATATTTTTAAATCAGACAATGCGAGAATAGTCGAATAGTATAAATTATCTCTAGAATTCTTCTTCCTTTTCAACCTGTCCATATTCAAGATCAATATACATACGGGCTACAAGCCTTACCTGCATGAGCCTTGCTATAACATTGACGAAAGTCGGTATGAACACTAAATATATTAAACTGCTCAGTGAGGAAAATAGTGAAGCAATGAATAGGGTTGTAATTTCAACAAGTACAAAGAACACGATTACATATAAAAAGATGCTTCCCCTACTCCCTTCAATCAGCTTCATACTGTATTTGACAGCAGCAGAAAATCCCTTTCCTTTGTCAAGTACAATACAGTTGCTGAATATAAAGAAGAGCTTTAAGATGCCCCATCCGATACACCCCAGAAAAACTAAAGGGATTACCAGTACCGCAGCATATACGGATCCGAAAGAAATCAAGAAAAGTGCAAGCCCTAATAAAACCGCAGCATAAAAATCAACACTTGTCAGAATAATATTTTTAAGGCTCCTGACAGAAGTCAGCAATATACTTTTAAAGAAATATGGCTCATCCTTCTGGTCTTTAATGTATGCAGCAAGGTATACGGAGGTAACTATCTTCGATATAAGGTTCGCTCCAACGTACATCAAATAAAACTGACATGTCACAATTGAAATGGAAGTTAAGTATTTAAAATATTTCTCATAATCTATATTGTTGGAATTCACCATATCCAAAACCTTGTTTATACTGTTGTCGATAACAATATTGCTTTTTAAAGCTGCAAGGATAAACAAAGCGCCCAATAAAACAATAAAAACCAACGGTGTTACATATTCATTTTTTATTTTGTAAAACTTGATAAAACCAGGCAGATATTCAACAAATCTATTAAGTTTTTTGGGACCGTGATTAGCATTCATATTAACTCAGCTCTCTCATAAGATAATTTTGTCCTTTAGTTTAACTGTTCAAACATAATTATTGGAAACTATTCTATTCAGAGAATGGAATATAATAATATTTTCCTTAATAAAGCTCTTTTTGTCAAGTACACTATGCGGGCTTATAGACCTTGATAATAAAAATATTTATTTGCAGTTCGGAAGATTTCACCAAAACAAAAACAGCAGGCTATTATCCTGCTGCTTTACTTCTTTAAAGGTTTAGTGCCTATGTCTAAGGTATAACCTTGACTATGTTGAACATGTTATCAAGGACAGCCCAATTCTGCGGGAATTCAAGTCCCAGTTCCCAATAGCTGACTCCTCTCAAAGCAAATTCATTTAAGAGCAGGTACTTCGCCTGAACACTTCTTGCATCTTCAAACCAGACTACATGCTGGACTCTATCTTCATCATAATAATAAAAATACGGCGATTGAACCTTGTAATCATACAATATGCTTGCATTATATCTGGCAGCCAATTTTATTGCATCCTGGGGTGAAACCCTTCTGGCAAAAGGATTTCCGGGCTTATAGGGAAGTCTCCAGTTATAACCGTATAATGGAACACCCATAAAGATCTTTTTTCTGGGTATTACTGAAACCGCATATTCTATGACAGGCCTTACAAAATTGATAGGTGCAACAGCAAACGGCGGACCCCCGGACCAACCCCACTCATATGTCATAAGTATTACAAAATCAAGGATTTCTCCATGCGCCCTATAGTCATGAGCTCCATACCACGCCCCCGTAAGAGCATCGGAGGTTTTCGGGGCAAGTGCCGAACCCACAATGTAGTTTTGCTGGTGCAGTCTCGATGTTATTCTCCTTAAAAAGCTGTTATACAGCTGCCTGTCGGCAGGGTCTACTCTTTCAAAATCTATAATCAGTCCATAATAGCCAACTCTTTTCATTGTGTTTGCTACATTTTCTATCAAGGTATTTTGAATATTATCGTTTGAAAGAACAGTATGTGCCAAAGCCGTGTCAAAATTACCGTTTCTAAAATTGGTTAGCACCATTAATGCTGCAGTTCTGTTTCTTCTCCCTGTCTCAACCATTACCGTATCGTTAAGCGATGTGAGACCTCCATCCGGCATGACCTGATAACTGAATGGACTGATATAGGTAAGGTATCGTCCAACCTCATTTATTTGTTCAGCTTCAGCCTGACTGGTGGATGGTTCTATAAAGGCATTCACCTCAACAAATCCATAGTTTTTGGCGCTTTGCGGTATTCTTAGAATCATTCCCGGGTATATCGTAGCATTAACGCTTATACCGTTTAAGGCTGCAATACCGGCTACAGATACGTTAAATTTTCTTGAAATTGACCATAACGAGTCCCCGGGCTTAACAAGATATCCACTTTCTCTGGTTGGAATTACTAATGCCTGGCCGACAACAAGGTGCGGTATATCCTGCAAGCCATTGGCTGAAACTATGCTGTCCATGCTGACGCCATACCTTCTTGCGAGCATCCATACGGTATCTCCTGGACGAACAACGTGTATTGTCAAATTACTCACCCCTCATTCACATAAATTAATGTTAAAATCAGTCTCCCAGCTTCTATATTCTTATGCTATAATCTCTGTTCACGGTACATATAATTGATATTTTATATATTAGTATATTCACACCAAATACATATGTTTACATAAGAGAAATATTTTAGTAGAGAAATATTTTTCATTGCATAAATAGGATAAATTAAACATAATATGTAATAAATTGTTAAATCATCTTGAATACATAAATTTCCTATGTTATAATGATTTCATAGTAAGATTTAATCTATTTTAGACCTTGCCCTCCTATATTTTTGGAGTGAAAAGTCAGAAATTTATTAAATCCAAAAATTAAGGAGGTTGAACAAATGGCTGACAAAACATTGACATGCAAGGATTGTGGTGCTGAATTCATTTTCACTGAGGGCGAACAGGCTTTCTACAAGGAAAAGGGCTTCGAAAATGAGCCACAGAGATGCAACGATTGCAGGAAGGCAAGAAAACAACAAAGGAAACCCAATGGCGGCGGTTTCGGCGGAAACAGGAACGGCGGCGGAAACAGGTGGTAATGAACAATGAGGGGCGTATCAGATACGCCTCTTTTATTTTGCATAAGTATTTTATCTGATATAATATATTACATAAGAAAGCTGGTAAATAAGGAGCTGCTCTATGTATAAGATACTTATTATAGAAGACGATCAAAGCCTTCAGGCACTTCTTAAGGAGTACCTTGAAAAATATGAATACAAAGTTTCAACCATCAGCGACTTCAAGAATATTGAAAGTCAGTTTGAACAAATCAATCCGGATCTGGTGCTGCTCGATATCAACCTTCCTTATTTTGACGGTTTCTATCTTTGCCGTACAATGAGAAGAAAATCAAGTGTCCCTATTATAATTATGTCTGCCCGAACAGGTGAAATGGAGCAAATTATGGGAATAGAACTTGGGGCCGATGATTATGTGATTAAGCCGTTTAACACCGATATACTGCATTCCAAAATAAAGGCTGCGCTAAGAAGAACCTATGGAGAATACTCCAAATCAGATATTGGCGGCTTCCAATTTAATAAATTCTCTCTCGATGACAACAGCTTTAAAATAAATTACAATTCAGTCACCTCAGAACTAAGCAAAAATGAATACAAGCTTTTAAAAAAGCTGCTTGATAAAAGGGATAAAATTGTATCCAGGGAAGAGCTGCTTGAAGAACTCTGGGACGACAGCTCGTTTGTTGATGACAATACCCTTACAGTTAATGTTACCCGTATAAAAAATAAATTAGCCGACATTGGTCTTAGTGATATAATAAAGACCAAGAGAGGAACCGGCTATTACTTTGATTCATCCCTTTTGGAATAACTTCGGATAAATTGAGGATCGGAGAATAACCATGAATAAGAAAATAATTGCCGGCTTTTTAAGGGACAAGCTTCCATACACCGTCGGTTTTATTGCAAACAGCTTTTTTCTTATTGCTTTTTTCAGTCTTTCCGCCAAAAGAACTGTCGAAATCGTTTACCCTCTTATCATTTCGGCATTTGTTCTTTCCATAGTAATTATAATAGAATGGATAAGGTATTATAGATTTAATTCCAATCTGCAAATGAGCATCAATAATGTATCCTTTGAACTCAATCCGAATACGGCTGAACAGGAACAAACGGCCCGGGTTATAAGCAGTATACACACCAAGTACATAAATGAGATTTCAGAAATAAGTATTGAAAACAAGAACAGCAGGCACTTTATTTCACAGTGGGTTCATAACATGAAAACCCCTGTTTCAGTAATAGATCTGATTATACAAAAGTACAGCGCAGAGGCGGTTATCCCAAAAGGCGCCTTGACTGCCGTCGGAGAAGAAAATGAAAGACTCCGTTCAATACTCGATCAGGTTCTCAATATTATGCGTCTAGAGGAATTTTCAAAGGATTATATTCCTGAATCTACCGACCTTGCTGCTTCAGTAAAGAAAGTCATAAACGGTAAAAAGAATCAGTTCATATATAGCAAGGTCTTTCCGCATTTTGAATATAAAGGAGAAAATGCCTTTGTACTTTCAGACTCTAAGTGGAATGAACTTATGCTTGAGCAAATCGTTTCGAATGCAATTAAATACTCAGCACCGACCGAACTCAGCAAGAATGTATTTTTCACTATAGAACAAAAGGGTGTTTCAACCTTTCTTACCATCAGAGATGAAGGAATAGGCATACCTTCGTATGATCTCCCAAGGATTTTCGAGCCTTTCTTTACAGGTGAGAAAGGCAGAAAATATAAAAACGCAACAGGCATAGGACTCTATATCTGTTCTGTAATCGCCTCCAAGCTTAGCCATTCCATATCAATAGAATCGGAACAAGGCAAAGGTACCAGTGTTATAATTAAATACCTTTCAAAACTGTAAGGTTATTTTAAGCTATTTCGATGGTTGCATTTGCCTCAAAGCATTACACTTAGTATATATTCGATAAGGGAGGCAAAAAAGATGTTAGTATTGAATGCCAAAAACATAACTAAGACATATGGCGGAAGAGCCAAGGAGAACTCTACCATAGCCTTAAACGGTGTAGATATAAAGGTTGAATCAGGAGAATTCGTTGGAGTAATGGGTCCCTCAGGCAGCGGAAAGACTACCCTTCTGAACATTTTAAGCGGGATTGACAAGCCCACATCAGGAATCATTGAAATAGCAGGTAAAAATATAAGCACTATGGAAAAGAATGAGCTTGCTCTTTTCAGAAGGCAAAAACTGGGCTTTGTTTTTCAGGAATTCAATCTTCTGGACAGTCTTACTTTGAAGGAAAACGTAATGCTTCCTATGATTCTTGATAAAAGAAAGGCTTCCGAAATGGAAGCTAAGGCTCAGGAAATAATGTCCTTGTTCGACATCTATGGGATAGCCGGAAAATACCCCTGCAGCGTATCAGGAGGCCAGCAGCAAAGGGCGGCTGTGGCCAGAGCTCTGGCAAATGACCCGGCCATCGTTTTTGCAGACGAGCCAACGGGAAATCTGGATTCCAAGTCCTCCAAAGCAGTAATGAAATGCTTTCAGAAAATGAATGAGGAAAGTAAGAATACCATCCTCATGGTAACACATGATACATTTGCCGCAAGCTATTGCAAAAGAATAATTTTTATAAAAGACGGCCAGGTAAACATGGAAATCACCAGTAAGGGCGACAGAAAGGAATTCTTCGATAGAATACTCGACTGTCTGGCAGTGCTTGGGGGTGAGCAGAATGAGATTTAAAGATGTTGCTGTAAGGAACTTCAAAAAGCATATCCGCAAATACACATCCTATTTTTTGTGCAGCAGCTTTGCGGTCATGATGTTTTTTATTTACTCCACTCTGTTTTTCAATAAGCAGATAACAGACTATACTGACAAAGACGGCCTGACCGCCGTATTTACAATTTCGCTTGCAGCAATCGTTTTGTTTTCGCTTATCTTCATAAATTATGCTCACAGCTCCTTTATAAAATCCAGATACAAAGAATTTGGCCTTTATATGACATTGGGAATGACAAAAAACGAAGTAAGGAAAATAATAGTAATTGAAAACAGTCTCATTATGCTGATTTCAACACTATCAGGAATAATCGCAGGCTTGATCTTTTCAAGACTGTTTCAAATGGCTGTAGCCAGGATTATTAATTTAAGCAATGTCGAATATTCTCTGGATTATAGGAGCTTTGGACTCACCCTTGTAATATTTGCGCTGATTTTTGTCCTTGTTGTTGCTATTGGAATATTTTCTACAAGAAAACTGGAAATATCTGAATTGATGAAAGAAGAAAGAAAGCTTGCAGAAGAGAGCAAAAACAGTCTTGTGCTTGGGATTCTCGGGGTAATCCTGCTTATTTTATCATTAGCCGCAATTGTTTTAATAGCAAACGATAAGGAGCTCAAGAGCAATATGCTTCTCATTTTACTGTTCACCGCTATGAGTTTTACAGCTGAATACCTTATCATATCACACTTGGGAAGCATTTTGCTGAGAATTATCAGGAATAGAACAACCTCTTACCTCAAGAATATACTTGTCATTACAGAAATAAATTATAAATTCAGGCAGGGCAAGAAAGTATTGTTCATATTGACCGTTTTAAGCGCTATGATAGTTTTTTGTGTAGCAAGCCCGTTTTCACTCTATTCTCTTGCGGATTATATTACTGAGATGGGACAGAACGGTCATATTGAGTATGTCGAGATATCCGGAATAAACAGTATTTCACCTGATCAACTCCACAAAATTATAAACGAAGGTATTACAACGGTTAAGGCAGAAAAATCCATAGAACTTCTGCAATTATCCTTTAAAAGCAATGAGAAGTATGACAAACTGCAAACAAAACCGGTCATCTCCGCAAGCAGCTACAACAGCTTCTTTAAAACCAATATCCATATACCTGACGGTCAGGCTGTAAACATAATAACCGATTGGGTTCCGGGCTATCATGGAATATCTCCTTCAAGCCATATAAGCCTAAGGGACGGAGCCAAATCCTTTGATTTTATTGTTAAGGATTCCGTTCACACTGATCAGATGAAATGGATAACCGGAATCAACGCGTATCCTGCATGCTCCGGGATCGTCGTAAACGACAGGGACTTTCAAAAAATGAAAAGTGCTCTTGATCCCGTTAATATCGGGATCATACATTCAATAAACTTCAAAGACTGGAAGAAGTCCGAAGATATCGCAGCTAAGCTTAAGAATGCCCTATCCCAATCAAATAGCAATAATAAAACCCTTGATAAGGAAAAAATAAAATTATTTAAAATCAGTACTATGATTGATAACTATAGAGGGTTAAAGAAGAGCTATTCCCTATTCATATTTGTAATGAGCTTTATTGGGGCATTATTCTTCATATCTGCCGGAAGTGTCCTATATTTCAAGCAATCCACCGAAATGGAGGATGATAGGATAAAATTCTTCAAGCTCTACAAGATAGGAATTACCGAGCGGGAGGTCAAAAAAATCTTTTCAAGAGAACTTCTGCCTACTTTCTTCGCTCCTCCGCTTCTTGGTAGTATCATAGGCTATGTGTTAATGTATCTTGTCACACATATGGTCGGCGGAGAGGCTATTATTAAGGAATTCATGCTCAATGCGACTATCGTAGTAGTAGTGTACTTTGCCTTTCAAACCGTATTCTATGTAATAACAAAGCGTAAATTTGTAAAAGAAATAATTTAGAAACTGGCTCATATGTCAAAGAAACGCTGAAAGGTTGACCTTCTCAGCGTTTCTTAAATTTACTTGTTTTGTCGATCAAACACATTACTTACCGCCTTTGATGACTCGTACCTCTACATCTATTCTGCATCATTGTACAGTTGATCAATCCATTAGTTACATGAATCCAGTTCATATAGCTTCATCTATTTTACTCGTCTCATAATTATTTCTTCCTGCTTTGACACCTCTGTCTCCATGCGTTCCAAAATGTCGGTATGCTGTTTATAGCCGTCAAACAAAGCATCCAGCTTTTTGCCATGGTCATTTTCCAGCCTTATTATGTCGGTTTTATCCGCCTTCGCATCCAACTTTTTATTTACAATGTCAAACTGCTGTTTCATCTCGGAATACAGCTTTGTAAGGAGTTCTAACGATTTGTCTTCCATAGTTTCACGCCCCTTTGCATTATTATAACATAATTTTGTTTTGATCTAGGAGAAACTTTTTGTGTAAACTTTATTCTTTCAAAATCAAAACAACTTATATAGTAAATACTCATAACTCCACAATCAATTTTGAATGTTCCAAACAAATTCACCTTTTTTATCAATATATCCGATGCTTATTCCGTAACAGCTAATATTGAATATTCTGAATAGTCTGGATCTGTTGCAGCTGTTTTTTTAACCTTAATGTAATATGTTCCTTTATCAAGCTGTTGAGATATTTTTTGGAGGCGAACTTTTTGCTCCGTTACTATTGTACTTTTTGTTATTTCTGTTCCGCTCTCATCGCAGAGAATCATACTGAAATCTTTTGCTCCATCCATTTTTTCATCTGATGATTCGAGCACTCCAAATAACAAAATGTTTTGTTTACTGTCCAATGTCAGCTTAAAATAATCTTCATCTTTATTTCCGTCTATTGCCCCATAAATTTCTTTATCAAGCATAATTTCATTTGCCTCAGACATACTGCCATTGTCCTCGAACTCTTGAATTTTTATATCATAATTATTGGCCTCCGAAGGTGATATAACGCGGCTGCTGCTGAAAAGGCTTTTTACTGAGTTAATAGGTACTGCCAGGTTAAGATTTTGAGAACCGGATATATACATTGATGTCATGCCAATAACATTGCCCTTCATGTCAAATAATGGCCCCCCGCTGCTTCCCGGAGAAATAGCCGCATTCGTTTGCAGATATTTTATTCCGAAAATATTCCTTAATCCGCTTATAATCCCTGTGGATATAGTGTTTTGAAAGTCATAAGGATTTCCGATTGTCACTACCGCATCTGCCAGTTCGACTTTATCCGAATTCCCGAGATTTACAACAGGTAAATCCTTTGCATTTTTTAATTGCAGAATTGCAATGTCTTTTATCTGATTATAATTTAATATGTAATCAATATCATAGGTTTTATCATCTTCAAAAGTACACTTAATCGAATATGCTCCTTGAATTACATGAAAATTGGTAATAACGACTCCATCGCTTTTTATGTTAAATCCGCTACCAGAAGCAACTTCATTACCATCTTCGTCATATATCCCTATTTTCGCAACCGCATTCTTCATTTTTACGACTTCCTTGAGTGTTTTATCCGTTGAATTCTGGGTATCGCTAAGAGTAATCGGTTTACTGATAACATTGCTATCACCCGGCTCTTTTGAATAAAGCTCCTGAATAGAACCATCTTCTTTGAATTTTTGTTTCACAGAGCCGTCATCTTTTACTCTATAATCATTGTCAATATCATCTGAATGGGTATAATAGTATAACCAATTATCAGTAACATTAATTTCGATTTTACCCTTACTTATTGCACTGTCTAGTTTACTATATTGATGTTTCTGCTCATTTATTTTATATATACCTCCGTCTTTATCCGCATAATACAAGAATCCATCTGAATAATTAATGCAGGATATATCTCCCTCAATCAGCATCATTCTGCCGGTTCCATCAGCTTTTACTTTATATATGCCTGTATTCCCGCTTTTAGTACCTATGTAATATATCCAATCACCGGCTTTATTTATGAATGAATAAGTTTTTTGTGCATTATCTGTAATTTTTAGTACATCTGATCCGCTTGTCCTCATCTTGTAGATAGCAGTATCTTTAAGCTTTTCATAATAAAGCCATCCATTATCTATTGTTAATTCACCCAAAGAAATATCCTTGATTCTTTTATTCCCTTTTCCGTCAAGTCTGACTTTATATGGCGCACTTTTGTCAGAATTATTAATATAATACATCCAGTCATCAATAATACTTATATATGATGTATCATCCTTTATAAGTACTTTCTTTGAACTGCCGTCAGGTTTCATTCTGAAAATTCCCGAATTTTCATCCTCATCACTATATGAGTAATATATCCAATCGCCTACAACATTTAAATAGGTGACAGGAGAATCAATAAGCTGTACGCTTTCCGAACCATCTTTTTTCATTTTATAAACACCTGAATAGAGCGATACATATACCCAATCGCCTTTAATGCATGAATATCCACAATTCGCAATATTTCCGGATGCATTACCTCTTTGCTCCGCAGTATCGCTCTTTGAAATATTTATAACATTCGTTTCCTTATTCAATTCATATGTATACCCGAAAGAACTGCATACAAATTCTAATGGTGCATATACATTATTATTTATAATTCTAGGATTGGCAGAAAGCTTGACAGTTTCCCCGTTCAGGTATCCGACTTTGCTTCCAAGGAGAAGTTTAACCGAATCCTTTTTCTTTTCAGCAATAATTGTTTTTGTTTCAGAATTATAGCTGTAATAAGAATCCAGACTATCGCAAAACGATTTCATTGGCGCAAGTACTGTTCCGGCATCAACCACAAGCGGGTATTTCAGCGTAAGCGGTTCCCCATTAAGCAGTATCTGTATTGTAGGTGCTGCTGCGCTAACAGGTAGAAACGGACAGCAGAAAACTAAAACAGCACATAATATTATCCAGCTAACAAATTTTTTTCTTAACATATAGTCCTCCGTAAGTAAAAAGTTTAGTAATAATTCCATATGCAGTAAAATTGTATCATAACTTCACTGATATGTCTAAAATTGATTATATCCTGTGAAAGACAACTAATATTTACAATTTAGTTACGAAATTAATAAATAATTCTCTAATTTTCGTATATTTACATTCTCTTAGGTAAAAATGTACTAAAAATTATGCAAATGGTAGTGCGCATGGTGTCCATCCCCATGCCTGTGATAATATTCGTCAACAAGATTCACCCGTTTCAAAAGCTCTATATCTGCTAATATTTCACAGGTTTTCCCATCTGCGGCTATCTTATGGTTTTGATCAAAAATAACCGCCCTGTCTGAAATCTCTTGAACAAGCTCCAGATTATGAGTCGAAGTAATCAAGGTCTTTCCTGCTCTGTTCAGCTTCACAAGGAATTCCACCAGCCAGCGCTGCATCCTTGGGTCAAGCCCATTCATAGGCTCATCCAGTACGAGCACCTCCGGATTGAGAGCCAACACGCAGGCAATCGCAACTTTGCGTTTTTCCCCCCCGCTCAAATGATATGGCTGCCTGTCCCTTAAGCCCTGTATGTCGAGAAGGTTCAAGCAATCCTCAACACGTTTCTGAACTTCCGTTTCATCCAGCCCCATCTGTCTTGGACCAAACGCAATTTCATCGAAGACCTCTGCGCAGAAAAGCTGAGTATCTGAATTCTGGAATACGAAGCCTATCCTCTGGTGAAACCTTTTTGAAAATTCACCAACATTCAGCTTCTTTGCTGTGATTTCTTCACTGTCAAATTTATAACACCCTGAATCAGGTGTTATAATCCCGTTTATGAGCTTAAGCAGAGTTGATTTTCCACACCCGTTGGCTCCCATAAGCGCTACCGCCTCACCCTTTGCAATAGCTATGCTTATTCCGTTCAGTGCTTTTATTCCTTCATAGGAATATGAAACATTCTCTATAGATATCATTTCAACCTCTCAAAATATATAAAGATAATAAATATTGCTATATTGACAGCAATATAAATAAAATCGGAAAGCTTTCGATTTGATTTTCTAATGATTTTGTACTCACCTGTAAAGCCCCTCAATTCCATTGCAGAATACATATCTTCTGCCATTTCCCTTGACTTGATAAACATAGTGCCTGCTATCCCGGAAAGCGAAGTATATTTGCTCCTGTTTCTGCCCACAGACCTGAGTTTAAGTGAATAAAGCATACTTAATGAAAACTCGCCCAACATCACGATATATTTGATTGTAATATCAAATACCAGTATGAAAATGTCGGGAATAAAAAATCTTTTGAAAGCACCTGTAATGCCGGTCCACTTTGTAGTGTGCGACAGTATTCCGACAGCCGTCACATTTGTAAAAACCTTGGAGGATATCATAATGCAGCTGTAACTGTTCCCATAGAATAATGCCGGCAGAAGTATAATAAATGCAAAGCCGGTTACAACCAGGCTGACCTTAAGTATCTTAAGGATTTCTTCACCTTGCAGCAAGCTTAATTGCAGAAGCAGGTAGACTCCTATTATAATAACAAATATAAAACTTTTTGAAATAGATGTAATCGCAATAAGGAGTATGGTAAAAATAACCTTTAAAGATGCATCCAGCCCGAATATGTCGGTTTTATTGCCTTGATATTTTATTTTTGAAAGGATACCAAGTAAAGCAAGCACTGTTTTATTTATAAAAGTATCCTTATCTGAAACAGGTATGTATTCTTCATCATTTGCCAGCCAATCAGGCATGTCGGATAATTTGTTCATATCACTTTATTTCGGAACTCCAGTCTCTTCTTTTTTTAATGCAGATAGAATACCTGCAGCTTTCAGATAAAATATAACCCTGAAATGATATTGTATAATATTCTGCAAAAAAATAAAAGCTATAAAAAGTCTTGTATGATAGACCTTTATAGCCTCAAATCACTTGTATACTTTTACATGAATAAATAAAAAGAGGCATATGCCCCTTTAACTAAAGCTTAGGTATTCCTTTGTTTGCGGTATTTTCTTTTGTCGGTTCAGCATCGGTCTCATGCGGCATTCCGGAGTAGGCGAGAAGTATTTTTCTGTCTAGTTTGCTCAGTTTCAAATCCTTTTTTGCGTTTTCAGGTTTATCCACGTCGAATCCCCCTTCCCATTCTTCAGGAATGCAAAAAGCTTATTCACCTTTTCAAAATCAAAGTTGATTTTTCTGTCACTTTGTCTTTTAAATTATAACATACCTCAGTTAGTTAAAAAATAGTGCATTAGGCTCGTTTTACTAAGCCTGCGTCCTATTTCACGGTTGCCTTTTTTTTAGGTGCGGCTGCCTTTTTTGATGTTTCTTTTTTTACAGGTTTTGTTTCCTTCTTTATAGTTTTTGCTGCCTTTTTTACCTCTTTAGCTGCAGGCTTTGCTTCCTTTTTTACCGCTTTAGCTGCAGCCTTTTTTGAAACCTTGAATGAGTAATTCTGAGTGGAGTTGTTATCCCAGTTTTCTGCACAGTCTTTAAAAGCTATGTTTAATGTTCCCGGTTTTTCGACCTTAATGTCAGCTTTAAAAATCCCATCCTCCAGAGTCATCTGAACTAAATCCTTTGACTCCCATTCATCGCCGAAGCCAAAATGTACATATACATCATTTGCCCCGCTCTGTGCCAGCAATCCGTAATAGGATACAGTAATTTCATCACCTGCATAAATAGTCGCCTTTGAAACCTTTACGCCATTTTCATCATATTTTTGTGCTTTTGCAACCATTATTTTTCCTCCTTGTGAATTTAAATTAAGTAATTAATAAAATTTTTTGATTATTCTGCAGCAGCGTTTTGTTAATGAGACATTAACTTGAATTTACATGAGTCATCTTACGTTCTTCAGTTTAAGTATGAAAACATTCAGAAACAAGCCTAAGCAGTAAAAGCTTAATCTTCTTCATATGTGAAATATTAATTCCACTTTGGAAATGTGAGAAGAATCATAGGACTTATGTTTTATTCCATGATTATTATAACACAAATTATGCATTATTCAAGTAAAACAGGCAAATTAATCCATATTCAGCAGTTTTTCGAGTGTTGGGTTTACTTTCAATATGGATTTTAGATTTCTATATTCTGCAAGCAGCTTCTTGTTAACCTGTGCAGTCTTTTCAGCCCTGATCATTATATTCTTTGGGGTCTCAAGGGGTGATATGTATTCTACAACAGATACCTTATATCCCAATGCTTCCAGCATCAAAGCCCTCAGGCCGTCTGTCAGTGCATCGGCTATCCTCGCTTTAAGAACTCCGTGTTTGATGACACCTTCAAATTGAGGCAGGGAATACTGGTTAAGCAATTCCCGATGACAACAGGGAACCATTACCATCGTATCGACATTGTTTCTTATTGCAAGGGCTAAAGCCTCATCGGTAGCAGTATCACAGGCATGTAGGCTGATTACCATGTTTATCTTGTTTAAAGCAGTATAATCTCTTATGTCGGTAACTTTAAATTCCATATTGTTATAGCCAAGGTTCTTCGCCATCTTTTTTGAAGCTTCTATTACACCCTTTGAATAATCCAATCCGATAAAATGGCAGGGCTTCTTCAGAACCTCCTTAATATAATAATTGAGTACAAAAGTCAGGTATGACTTGCCGCATCCGCAATCCAGGACAGTAATAGAGTCAAGCTTGTTTGCCATGTCCTTAAGCATGTCGCTTATCAATTCAACAAAATGGTCTATCTGGTTATACTTCCTGATCATGTCGTTTTTAATTTTTCCGTCATGGCCCAGTATCCCTATTTCTTTTAAAAGATCATCCGCTTTGCCTATTTTTATATAATACTCCCTGTTGCCTATATGAGATGTTTCGTTGTGCTGCTTTGCAGCGATTTCTGTATTATTGTCCTTTGAGTGCATTTTTACATTTTTATTATCTGCCTCTATTATGATAGTAGTACCCCTCTCTTCATAAGTGAATACAAGACTGTCATAATTCTCGGCGTACTTTGAAATACGCACCGAAAGCCACGAAGGCTCAATCGTTTCCGTATTTCCGTTAAAATAAATTTTCAATTTGCCTTCTGCCGGAGTAATGTTTGCGTTATATTCCTTTGTTCCGGACTTGAAAGCAGCCGATATTCTTTTTACGAATTGGATATTATCGATAATTCTTTGTTCAAGTCCTGTTAAAAACAGGGATAACTTTTGAATGCTCTGTTTGTTCATATAGCCTTCTCCTATTACTTTTAGTAGGTCTTTGGAGTCTACCCCTCATAATTATTTGTCAATTTGCTTGAGCAAGTTCACTTCTTCGTCTGTCAGTTCTCTGCATTCTCCCGGGCTGAGGCTTTCATCCAGCTTCAGGGTGCCCATTTCGATTCTTTTGAGATACTTGACACGCTTTCCGACAGCTTCAAACATTCTTTTCACCTGGTGAAACTTTCCTTCGTGTATGATGAGTTCGATTTCCGACAAATCCCCGTCGTTTAAAACAACTAATTCTGCAGGCATTGTCTTGTAGCCATCCTCTAAGGTAATCCCATCGCCGAATTTTTCTATATCTTCCTCTGTTACTTTGGAATCAATAATGGAGAAGTATTTTTTGGGGACATGTTTTTTAGGTGAAAGTAGGTTATGAGCAAGCTGTCCGTCATTAGTCATCAAAAGAAGACCTTCGGTGTCTATATCCAGCCTTCCGGCAGGGAACAGTTCGAAATTCCTGTACTTCTCAGGCAATATGTCCGCAACGGTTTTCAGCTTATTGTCAAAGGTTGCTGAAATTACACTGTCAGGCTTGTTCATCATTAAATAAATAAATTCCCTATAGTTCAACAGATCGCCACAAACCTCTATTTTACTGCCTGCAGGGTCTACATGGGTTGATCCGTCCTTTACTACGGTTCCATCAACCGCTACTAAGCCGTCTTTCAGCAATTGTTTTATTTCTCTTCTGGTGCCGTAACCTGAATTTGAAAGTATTTTATCTAATCTTTGTGTCGTTCGCATAAATCACTCCTTATATCTATTACTGAATGTTTCACATAATATTAATTATAATTTCTTGCTTAGTTCATCTTTCTCCACCCTTTTGGATACATATTCTTAAGCATATCTCCGGTCTGTTTTGCCCATCCGAGAGTATAGCCGTCAACACAAATCGCAGCCAATCCGCGTTTGCCTTCTATCATCAGAGTCTCACCTTTCAGATAGCTTATTACTTCCCTTGAGGTTGAGTCCAGGCTCAAGCAGTTCTTAAGCTCTTCCTTTTTTAGTGAAATAACCAGTGAATGCGATGGCTCAAACTTGTTCTTTATGAATTCTCCCAGGTACCAGCCGAACTTTGCTACCTTAAGTCCACTCAAATCCGGAGCTTTAACAGGCAGACAGTATAGATTGTTTCCTTTTGTACTAAAGCAGCCCTCAAATTCAGTATTCAGGTTCTCCTTTATAAATTCTCCGAACCCGTCCTCCAAGTTATATTTATGCGCAATGTCGTTTATTGATTCCGAAAGGCGGTCCCCGCTTTTTTTCAGCATTGCCGTAAAGTGGCCTTCCCCTTTCAATTTGTGGGGCCAAAGCCGAGCCGTCTTCGAAAGCTGTTCATTGCCGTCAGACCAGTCAGGCCTGCCCTTTTCAATACCGTTTACCCTCGGAATATCCAAAACCTCATAGTCTGTATACACATTAATAAAGTTTGATATCATTTTTTCGTCTTCTTCGGGTGAAAATGTACAAGTTGAATAAACAATAACTCCATTTGGAGCAAGCATCTTATCTACATGCTTCAATATATCCCATTGCATGCCGGCACACTTTTCACACTTGAAATTCGCCCAGCTTCTTGCTGCTTCCTCATCCTTGCGGAACATGCCTTCCCCCGAACACGGAGCATCAACAAGAATCTTGTCAAAATAACCTGCGAAATTTTTCGCAAGCCTCTCGGGTGTTTCATTGGTAACGATTGCATTTTTTACTCCGCACAATTCAATATTTTTCACAAGGGCTTTTACCCTGTCGGAATTAATATCATTAGCTACAAGCAGCCCCTGCCCCTTCATTCCTGCGGCCATTTGAACTGTCTTCCCTCCGGGAGCAGCGCAAAGATCCAGAATCCGTTCTCCGGGCCTTGCATCAATAATTGCACCTGGGAACATTGCACTGGGTTCTTGTATATAGTACAGCCCGGCATAGTAATACGGATGTTTTCCGGGGTTCTCTCCTTCTTTATAATAAAAGCCGTCTTTAGTCCACGGTATCGGTTCAAGCTCAAACGGAGATATCTTCAGAAAATCCTCTACACTTATTTTTAAAGTATTGACTCTAAGCCCATAATACCTTGGTTTTTCATAAGACTTTAAAAATTCCTCATATTCTTTTTCTTCTAAAAGGGCCTTCATTCTATATAAAAAATCTTCCGGCAGTTTCATTCTTTTTCTCCAACTCTTAGTCTTAGTTCAGAGTTATTATAGCATATAATCCCTCAATAAAACCATCCGCATCTGAGCAGTTTTCATAAATAAGTAAAACACATAAGTAAAACTTTAGCTATTGAATAAATAAAACAATCATGGTATAATAGCTTTTGCAGTTCGAAGAACTAATATTCCAATACGGCCCATTGGTCAAGCGGCCTAAGACACCGCCCTCTCACGGCGGTAACAGGGGTTCGAATCCCCTATGGGTCACCAAAAAAAGATATCCTAAGTTTTAGGATATCTTTTTTATTATACTCTCTATAAAGCTTATGTAATTGATTACAGTTGACCTTGCGGCCAATCTGTTATCGTTCACTTATGGGTATGTATTCTTTTTTATTGATTACGCTTTTATATGCCGGTCTTATTATTCTCCCGCCATTTACAAGTTCTTCAATTCTGTGAGCACACCATCCGGCAATCCTGCCCACCGCAAAAATAGGTGTATAAAGCTCCATCGGAATGTTCAGAGTCTTGTAAACAAATCCGGAATAAAAATCCACATTGGCACACATGACCTTGTCATTGTTCTTGACTTTGAGAAAAACCTCGGGAGCAAGTTTTTCAACATTAGTATAAAGTCTGAATTCTTTTTCCGTACCTTTCTCCTTAGCCAAAACCTCAGCTTTTTGTTTAAGAAGAATTGTTCTTGGATCCGAAACCGTATACACTGCGTGACCTATTCCATAGATAAGTCCGCTTTTGTCGAATGCTTCTTTTTTCAAAATTTTTGCCAGGAATCCGGCTATCTCTTCCTCGTCATCCCAATCCTTGACGTTATTTTTTATTTCCTCCATCATACCCATAACCTTAATATTCGCACCGCCATGCTGAGGTCCTTTCAAAGAACCAATGGCAGCTGCAATAGAGGAATATGTGTCAGTTCCGGTGGACGTAACAACATGAGCAACAAAAGTAGAATTGTTTCCGCCCCCATGCTCAGCATGAAGCACCAAAGCAAGATCAAGAAGCTCCGCTTCTGAGGCTGTATACTTGCTGTCAGGCCTTATTAGATGCAGCAGGTTTTCTGCAGTGCTCAGATTTTTTTGGGGTTTATGTATATACAGGCTATCACCTTTGTGATAATGCGCCATTGCCTGATAACCATATGCAGCCATTGTTGGGATTCGTGCAATAATTTCTATGCACTGTCTCAAAATATTTTTTAAACTCAGATCATCAGGGTTTGGGTCATAGGAGTAGGCAGCCAGAACACTCCTGGCAAGCTTATTCATAATATCCTGGCTTGGCGCCTTCATAATCATGTCTTCAGTGAAACCTGCCGGCAAAGCTCTTAATTCTCCCAGCAGATTTTGAAATTCTTCCAGTTGACATTTATCCGGAAGCTCTCCTAAAAGGAGCAGATAACAGCATTCCTCAAAACCAAACCGTTTTTCGCTTTGAAAGCCCTGTACAAAATCATTTATTTCGATTCCTCTGTAGTAAAGCTTACCTTCTGTCGGAACCTTCTCTTCCTCTTCAAAAAAGTATGCTCTTACATCTCCTATTTCTGTGAGCCCAACAAGAACACCCGTACCGTCAAGATCTCTGAGTCCCCTTTTTACATTGTACTTTTTATACAATTCAGGGTCAATTCTATCGTTTTTCTCTACAATTGCTCCAAGTCGGTCGGTAATATTGTTAACAGACAACTCTCCCATTTAGATCCCCTCCTTTTTAATTTTCATTTATTTTTGGCTGAGATAGTTGAAACTTGCATTTTTGACATGCTCGGTTGTCAGCCTCTCAGCTTTTTCTGCATCTCTGTCTATAATTGCCTTCAGTATAGCCTTGTGTTCATTAAGGGCTTTCTGAGCTCTTCCGGGGGAACTCATCGACTCAATTCTCGCCCGCTGCACATAGTGATGGAAACTGCTTAGAGTATGCATCAGAGGTTTACTCTTGCTTGCCCTGAAAATAATGTCATGGAATCTTGAATCAAATTTCAAAACATGTTCATAATCATTTTTCATAGTGTAAAACTCTTCAAGCTCCAATGCTTCCTTCAATTCATTCAGTTCATCAGGAGTCATGTTCTGAGCAGCCCACCTTGCGGCTAAACCCTCAATAAGCATCCTTATGGTATAAATATCCTCAATATCCTTCAATGATATGCCTGAAACTATCGCTCCCTTATTGGGGATTGACTGTACGAGGCCCTCAAGCTCAAGCTGCCTTATAGCTTCACGTATGGGAGTCCTGCTGACACCCATTTCTTCAGAAAGTCTGGTCTCTATAAGACTGTCCCCGGCTTGATATTTACCATTGAGTATATCATTCTGCAGCTGAAGAAAAACCTTACCCCTAAGGGAATTTGAGTAGCTTTCAGTCTCATCATGGTCAATTCTTGGCATTATGGCTCCCCCTTTGAAGAGCAGCTGACTGTTTATAATCGCAGCTGTCGGTCAAGTTAACAGTTATGGCAGTCATTACCAGCTCCCTTTCTCAGTTTCCGCTTTGCTTCCTTGTATAATTGAGTAATCCGCCTGCTAGCATGATATCTACCTGTCTCTCGGATAATGAAACCTTTACCTTGATTTCTGCAGACTTGGTGTTATTCTTGATAATAAGCTCGCTGCCTGCTTTAATCTGTTCTATGGCATTATCCAGTACAAGCTCGTCACCGTTTTCAATAAGATCATAATCCTTCTCATTAACAAAAGTCATAGGAATAATTCCTGAATTAATCAGGTTTGCCATGTGAATTCTTGCAAAAGACTTTGCAATTACACCTTTAACTCCTAATTGCAGCGGCGCCAATGCAGCATGTTCACGGCTTGAACCCTGACCATAATTGGAACCTCCGATAATAAATCCGCCGTTATTTTCCTTAGCTCTCTTCGGGAAGTCCGGATCACAAGGTGTAAGGCAGAATTCAGCCAGATACGGGATATTGGATCTGAACGGAAGCAGCTTTGCATTAGAAGGCATAATATGGTCTGTAGTTATGTTATCTCCCACTTTTACAAGAACCTTTCCTGTTACCTTGCCCGGCAATTCCTTATTTAATGGGAAAGGCTTGATGTTAGGACCTCTGACAACTTCTACAGCATTTCCTTCTTCAGCCGGAGCAGCTACCATATTATCATTTATAATAAACATATCAGGAATATCTATTACAGGAGCTTCACCGTATTCTCTAGGATCAGTTAATACTCCTGTCAATGCACTTACCGCCGCAGTTTCCGGGCTTACAAGGTAAACCTGTGCAGAAGCGGTACCGCTTCTTCCTTCAAAGTTTCTGTTAAAGGTTCTAAGCGATATTGCATTTGAGGATGGAGCCTGCCCCATTCCTATGCAAGGACCGCACGCAGACTCCAATATTCTTGCGCCTGCTGCTACCATATCAGTCAAAGCTCCGTTTTGAGCCAGCATTGTCAGCACCTGCTTGGAACCCGGTGCAATTACAAGGCTCACATTTGGATTAACTGTCTTGCCTTTGAGTATCTTCGCAACCTTCATCATATCCATATATGAAGAATTGGTGCAGCTTCCTATTGCAACCTGATCAACCTTTATTTTTCCTATTTCATTTATTTTCTCTACTTTATCCGGACTGTGGGGCTTTGCAGCCATAGGTTCCAATTTTTCCAGATCAATTTCAATTTCTTCGTCATATACGGCATCATTGTCCGGCTTCAGTTCAATCCAGTCATTTTCTCGACTTTGAGCCTTCAGGAAGGACTTTGTAACCTCATCGCTCGGAAAAACAGATGTAGTAGCGCCTAGCTCTGCGCCCATATTAGTTATGGTTGCCCTCTCTGGAACAGTTAGGCTTTTTACGCCTTCTCCCGCATATTCAATTACCTTTCCGACTCCGCCTTTTACAGTCAGAACTCTTAAAACTTCCAATATAATGTCCTTTGCGGTAACCCATGGTTTTAGTTTTCCCTTAAGATTGACCTTACATACTTTAGGCATCATAAGAAAATACGGTCCGCCGCCCATTGCTACGGCAACATCAAGGCCGCCCGCACCAATAGCCAGCATACCTATTCCTCCGCCGGTAGGCGTATGGCTGTCAGAGCCAAGAAGAGTCATACCCGGAGCTCCGAACCGCTCCAATTGAACCTGGTGGCATATTCCGTTGCCCGGTCTGGAAAAATAAATACCGTGCTTGGATGTTACAGTCTGAATATACTTATGGTCATCAGCATTCTCGAATCCAGCCTGCAAAGTATTGTGATCTATATAAGCAACAGATTTTTTGGTCTTTACTCTCGGTATCCCTATAGCTTCAAACTGAAGATATGCCATAGTCCCTGTGGAATCCTGCGTCAAGGTTTGGTCTATCCTTATTGAAATCTCCTTTCCAGGAATCATTTCCCCGCTTACGAGGTGCTCTTTAATGATTTTTTGTGCCAAATTAAGTCCCATTTAAATTTTTCCTCCTAATGTAATTTAAAAAATATTCATACTCACTTTTTAATAAATAATTATTAAAATTATAAGACGTTTATACTCATTTCGCCATTACAATGCTAAGTCAAAGATATCAGGAGCGATTTCCTTGATTGCATCTTCAAGCTCGTTGTCAGATATGGCAGTCACTCTTCCATCCTTATACTGGCTGTCTACCCATTCTTTAATTGCAGTTATCTGGGGATCCTTCTTATCAAGCCTCTTGCTGCCTTCCAGACCGAAAAAGCCGTTGACCCAATGAGCGATTCCCGCAAGACCTGAAGTCTGGTTGATAGCAACACCGACCGGTCTCTTTAAAAGCTTAGTTGTATCAAATATATTATAAATTTCTTCATTCTTGAGAAGCCCGTCTGCATGAATTCCGGCTTGGGTAACATTAAAGTGCCTGCCGACAAAAGGAGTTCTCCAAGGTATTGAATAACCCAATTCCTTCTCGTAATATTCTGCTATCTCTGTGATAACTGTGGTATCCATTCCATCAGTGGTTCCCCTAAGCTGCGCATATTCAATAACCATTGCCTCCAGAGGCGTGTTGCCTGTCCTTTCACCGATTCCAAGCAGAGAGCAGTTGACGCTTGATGCTCCATACATCCATGCAATTGCAGAATTGCTGACAGCCTTATAGAAATCGTTATGACCGTGCCATTCAATCAATTCGCTTGGGAAGCCGGCGTGATGCCTGAATCCATATATAATTCCCGGTACGCTCCTCGGAAGTGCGGCACCGGAATACGAAACCCCATAGCCCAGCGTATCACACGCTCTTATTTTGATCGGTATGCCGCTCTCCTCCATAAGTTTTCTCAATTCTAAAGCAAAAGGAACAACAAAACCATAGAAATCAGCTCTTGTAATGTCTTCGAAATGGCATCTGGGCTTGATTCCGACATCAATTGCACTTTTAATAATACTCATATAATGATCAAGGGCTTGCCTTCTTGTCATATTCAGCTTTTTGAAAATATGGTAATCCGAACAGCTGACAAGAATGCCGCTTTCCTTCATACCCATATCCTTTGCAAGCTTGAAGTCATTCTTTGTAGCTCTGATCCAGCTGGTTACCTCCGGGTACTTATAGCCTCTTTCCATGCACTTATAAACGGCTTCCTTATCTCTTTCACTGTAAAGAAAGAATTCACTCTGCCTGATAATACCCTTTGGCCCGCCCAATTTATGCAGCAAGTCATAAAGGTGTACGATCTGTTCGACAGTGTAGGGCGCCCTGGACTGCTGTCCATCCCTGAAAGTGGTATCTGTTATCCATATCTCATCAGCAGGATACATAGGAACTCTTCTATGGTTGAACGCACATTTGGGTATTTCGTCATAGGTATAGATGTCCCTGTAGAGATTCGGCTCAGCGATATCCTGAAGCGAATACCTGTATTGGGTTTGTTCTAATGTATTGGTTTTTTTATTGAATTCAATCATAATTGTATCCTCCTCACTTATCTTACACTTTGCACTTGTGTATAATTGTATACACTTATACATGAGTATGTCAATCATTTTATGTTACTTTTTTTACAATACTTTCATTCACCCTGATTTAAACGAGCTTAATTCAACTTATTACATCTGCAATAAATAAAATTAATACATATTAGAAACATTTACATTTTGTTCCTGAAACGCAAATTCTGCATAAGAAATTTAATTTATTTTATATAGAAAAAAGAAGGAGTTTCAGCCTATGGCAGCGAAATATCATACTAATAAATATTAATTCATTTCTTTTTATGCATTGGGGGAAAATCATATGTTCAATTCAGAGAAAAAAACTTCAGGAATGTCAAAATTGCCTCTGTTAGCTGGGGTTATAGTAAATATTCTTTTTGGTATTATAACTTTTATTCTGACAAAAGAATGGATACCCATTATATTTTTTCTTATAGCAAGTGTAATAAGCTACTATCTGATCAAATTTATCACCCAGCGTTCCATAAGAATACTTATAGAACGTTTTGCAAGTGAGATGGAAGTAATAAAGATGGGTGATTTCTCAAGACTACTTGATTCAAAAAGTTATGATAATCTTGGCGGTGTAGCATCTATCGTCAATGTTGTTTTAAGTGATGTACGAATGCTTATAGATAGTTTTTTCTCCCTGTCAATGTCAATTAACCAGTCATCCAAAAAGGTTAGTGCAACTTCTCAGGAGGCATCAACTGCAATTGATGAAATATCCAAAACGGTTGATGAAATAGCACGAGGGGCTTCCAGCCAGGCACAAGAGGCTCAGGTGGGCGTTCAGGTTGTTGAGAAGCTTTCAGAGCAAATCAACTTTGTATATGAAAGTTATAATGGAGTAATAGTAGAAACAGAAAAAATCAATTTGCTTAATACCACAGGCATGGACGCTGTCAGTACGCTTAGAGAGAAGTCCGAAGAGAACTTTTCAACTACAGAGAAAATATTTTCGGTAGTTGAAAACCTTACCAATACTACAAAAAACATCGGTCTTTTTGTAGAATCTATAGAAACCATTGCCGAACAAACAAACCTTCTGGCACTAAACGCAGCTATTGAAGCCGCAAGAGCCGGTGAGGCAGGAAAAGGTTTTGCGGTAGTAGCTGACGAGGTTAGAAAGCTTGCCGACCAAAGCAGACAGGCAACAGAAGAAATAAATAACCTTATGCAAAGCATACAGGAAGAATCTCAGCTGGCAATTAATTCAATGGAAATCATGAAAAAGGTTTCACAGGAACAAAATATAGCTGTTAACAAGACAGATAGTGCATTCAACAATATAGCAAACGGAATAACTTCTATTGTAGGAAAGATAAACGATATCAATCAATCAGTAAATCAGATGCAATCAGACAAGGATGATGTAATATCCGCAATCGAAAATATTTCCTCAGTTTCACAGGAAACCGCAGCATCCAGTCAGGAAGTAGCAGCCAGTACAGAGCACCAGCTAAAGGCCTTTGAAGACATGAAAGGCGGTGCAGAAGACCTGCATAAGCTTGTTAAAGAGCTTGACAGCAGGCTGAAAAAATATAAGCTAAGATAATCTTAGCTCCGGTTGCGTGGATAAAGCTTAATCAGCTGTTTATTAACAAAAAAATAAATACTTTATAAATTTTGGCTCTTCGTCAATAGTTGGGGTGGGGCTCAAGTAAAATAAAATATCGATATATATTTCCAGCGAGTAGTCATCAGATTGCTCGCTGGTTTTCATTACTGACTAAAGTAGTTAATTATATAGAGCATACTGAAAGCGCCTATAGCTTGCATGTCTTAAACCTTAAGCCCTTGACATGACATGAAGGATACGATTTCTAAACCTTTTAAAATCCCTTACCCCAAAGGCATTTCGCTTAATGACCTTGATTTTATTGTTAACGCCCTCGGTATACCCATTAGTAAAGGGGGAGTCAAAGGAATTGAGGATTTCCTCGTGCCAGTTGATAAAGGTTTTAGTACATGCTTCGAATTCAGGCAGTTCGTAACCTACAGCCATCATATTCCAAATTCCAAGCTGCTTTCTTGCTTCTTCACGATTTTTGCAATCCATGAATTTGTGGAACTCATTTTTCATCCGATATGCTTGCCGCAACCTTTCCGAAACATTAAGCATGGCAGCAACCTGAAAAGCTTCTTCATCTGAGAGTTTTTCAGGCTTTTTCAGAAGCAGTTTCCTGCTGCGTTTAAAATACTTCCTCCTAGCATCATGAAATTTGGATTGCTCTGCTTTTCTTACGTTTTCAAAAGCCCAAATAACCTGCCTAATGACGTGATATTTGTCCGCTATAATTTTGGCATGAGGAAATAGGGTTTTAGCAAGGCTCTTGTATGGGCCGCTCATATCTATGACAAAGTATTGAACTTTTTTACGATCCTTGTATTTTAAAAAATAACCTGTTAAGTCCTCAGTTCTCCTATTGGGAAGTATGTCAAGCACCTTTCTGTTTTCAGGGTCAGTAACAATACACTGGAATTTCTCTCCGCCTGCATTTCCTCGAAACTCATCAATGGACAATACTCTTGGCAGTTCCTTGTTAAAATAGCCTAAATGATCAAAAATCCTTGCTACTGTGGGCTGAGATACATTAGAATGTTTTGCTACATTTTTCATTGAACCGACTTCCTGCAGTAAGTTTATCACATAAGCAACCAATCGACTGGTCATCCTATGATATTTTGGGAGAAAAGAACATTCTTCATAGAACTTCTTATTGCATAACGGACATACATGACGCCTCTTCTTCAAGAATATGTAGGTATTTTCTCCACAGAATGCAATGTCTTTTATTCTCTGCGTTCTGTAATCATGAACCTTGCTTGTCTGTTCTCCACAGCGAGGACACTTGTGTATCCTTTGATACATGACAGCATATATGTAAAGACCATTTTCTTTTCTGACAATAGATTTAATAAATACATCTGTCAATAACTTTAGAAAATGTCACCCTAAATCAATATTAATTATCGCTAGAAAATGTCACCCCATAGAGATGTAAGTCGGTCGAAAACTCTTTCAAGAATCCAGTTTACAGCGAGCCTCGCCCATA
>JAEXSP010000033.1 GCA_023453795.1 Bacillota bacterium | reverse complement strand
AATTTTAGGTGCGTGTAGGCTAATTACCTGTACGCACTTTTAATTTTCCCCTCCTAAAAAATCAAAGGGAGGGGAATGCTTTTATGTATTGTAAAAAGGTCGAGCAAGCCGGAAACGGCGTTTATGGGAAGCTTGTCGGAATGGCTTCATCCCGTGGGATTGATGTTTATGAAATCGACTGTCCTGATTCTGTCCGGGGCATCTACCACAACTATCTGGATGAGGGGATCAATGCCAAGGTTATTATGGTAGGCAGGGGCTGGGGAAAAGAATACGTCCTTGCCCGTATGCTCTCCAATTATGTTTTAAAGAAGGGACTAAAGGCTTTTATCCTTTCAGAAAACATCATGGTTACCGAAACAAGTCTTAAAGCCGATAAAATGGCTTTGAGGCTGTATACATACCTTAATGCGAAGAAAAATAAACTGAAGACAGGCGGTGGTACTGCATTTATATACTAAAACACAAACTGCTCTATAGTTAAAGTAAAAAATCTCTCTAATCAGGGAGATTTTTTTTGAGTATTATGGCACTCCTTGTGCAGATAAATGTCATACAGCTGGCCGGTCTTATAAGAAAGCACCGTAACAGAACTCCCTTTCTTTATGCTTTTTCCGCACTTCAAACAGTACAAATGCGGATTCTCGGAAATCATTTCTCGTTCCTGCAATTCAACTCCCTCCATTTTTTGCCAGCATTTCCAACCTACCTTGCAAAGCCCGATCCTATTTTCATAATCGGAAAAAACCCAGCGCAGCAGTTTGTGAAAGTGAAAGGGGTATTTGGTATATTTTATATAAACTTCAGGCAATCCGAGCCTTACGGTATAGAGCTCAAAATTTTTCTCTACCACATCCTGAATCCGGCCGTTTATATGCGTTGCATAATAACAATAGCCCTTTTCATCGAGCCAGTACTTCAGCTTGCTGAACATATAGCCCCTGCAGAATTCAATCATTTCATTCTTATTCACATTCATTGACTCAAAAGCATGCTGTACTATATTGACTGCCTCATCAAGATAAAGCTTTTTTTTAAAATTATTTTTGTCGTAGCACTCAACCGGGATTATATCAAAAAAGTATTCATTAGTTTCCGGCCTGTAAACGCCAATGCAAGTTCCACCTATAAAGCTTCCGCTTCCTGCGTCATCTATCTGAATCATTAAAGTCTCCCTCTGATGTAGTATGAAATTATTATTAGCTCATAAGCAAATATTATAAGAAGATTTTTCCCTTAAAAATGTTTTCAAATATATAAGTTTAAACTATTAAAATCTGCAACCTATTGATTTTTATCCTGCAAAAATGTAATATGTTTAGTATATATCTATATTCGGTTTTAATGAAATACTATATAAATGACTATCAGCATAAAACAAATATTGGCAGGGGGATACTGATGGACGGCAAAGTGCAGGATTTAATAAAAAACATACAAGATAATCTGGATGATCTGAGCAAGGGACAGAAATTAATAGCCAACTATATAATCAATCACTATGACAAAGCGGCTTTTATGACTGCGGCAAAGCTTGGAGAGATTGTAGGCGTAAGCGAATCAACAGTTGTAAGATTTGCCATACAATTAGGCTATGATGGCTATCCCAAGCTCCAAAAGGTTCTACAGGAGCTTATAAAAAGTAAATTGACCTCACTCCAAAGAATTGAGGTTTCGTCAAATCGTATTAACGATGAAAATATCCTTAAAAGTGTTTTACATTCAGACATGGAAAAAATTAAGATGACCATGGAAGAAATAAGTCAGGATACTTTCAATAATGTTGTTGAAGCCATCTTAAACGCTAAAAAGATTTATATACTTGGCGTGCGCAGTTCTGCACCTCTTGCAAGTTTTATGGGCTTTTATTTCAACTTGATATTCGACAATGTGAGACTTGTTCACACCACAAGCGTCAGCGAAATGTTCGAACAGATAATTAGAGCTTCTGAAGGCGATGTTGTTATTGGGATAAGCTTCCCAAGGTATTCGAAGAGAACCATCAAAGCAATGCAGTTTGTTAAAAATCAGGGAGCAACTGTAGTTGCAATAACAGACAGCATAGAATCTCCTCTTTCAACCTATTCTGATTTTTCGCTGGTTGCAAGAAGCGACATGGCATCATTTGTTGACTCGCTTGTAGCCCCTTTGAGCGTTATCAATGCGCTTATAGTCGCTCTGGGAATGAGAAGGAAGAATGATGTATATGAACTCTTTGAAAGGCTTGAGAGAATATGGGATGACTATCAGGTTTATGAGAAATATGACAATTCTGAACTTGATAGAAACGAAGATTATTAAAAATATTCAATAAATAATACTTAAATTAGTTTGAACTGGGCATAATTCTACTGAGGCTGACTGATTACAGGAGGCCTCTTCAAAAAATAACAGGAGTTTATATGTCAAAAAAAGTTGCTGTAATAGGAGCGGGGCCTGCTGGACTTATGGCTGCCGCTAAAGCCGGTGAACGCGGCTGCGAGGTTATTTTAATCGAGAAAAATGACAGGATAGGAAAAAAGATTCTTATATCCGGCAAAGGAAGGTGCAATATAACCAACAGCACCGATATTGAAGGATTGATTGAGAATACTCCCGGAAACGGGAATTTTTTATATTCCGCCTTTTATACCTTTTCAAATGAAGATCTAATCCAACTCATCAATTCGCTTGGAGTGGAAACCAAGGTAGAGAGAGGCGGCAGGGTTTTCCCGGTATCCGACAGAGCTAAAGATGTAGCAGATGCTCTCTACAGGTATGTTAAAAATTCCGGGGTCAAACTGCTTCTCAATGCTCAGCTGAAGGAGATAAAAACAGATCAGGATAAGAAAATAAAGGGTATTGTACTGAAGGATGGTACTGAAATTGAGTGCGATTCGGTTATTCTGGCAACGGGGGGTGCTTCGTATCCGGGGACCGGTTCTACCGGCGACGGGTATAAGCTGGCAGCTGCACTTGGACATAATATAGTAAAGCTGAAGCCTTCTCTTGTGCCGTTAATAGTAAAAGAAGAATGGGTCCCGGAATTGCAGGGCCTGTCACTGAGAAATATAGAAATAACTATGGTAAACAAGAATGGCAAAAAGGTTTATTCCGATTTTGGCGAGCTGCTGTTTACGCATTTTGGAGTATCCGGTCCGGTAATACTAAGCGGAAGCAGGCACATACTTGACTATGACTTTAAAGAAATCAAGCTTTATATTGATCTGAAACCTGCGTTGGATGAAGAAAAGCTGGATGAAAGAATACAGAGAGACTTTGAAAAGTATTCCAGAAAGCAGTTTAAAAATGCTCTGGATGAATTGCTGCCGCAAAAATTGATACCTGTTATAATAAAACTTTCCGGGATTCTGCCTGAAAAATTTGTTAACCAGATTACCAAGGAGGAAAGAAGGCGACTGGTAAAGCTGCTCAAAAAGCTTGAATTAAGTATCAATGGCGCAAGGCCTATTGAAGAAGCTATAGTTACAGCAGGAGGAATATCTACGGATGAAATAAATCCTTCAACTATGGAGTCCAGAATTATCAAAGGGTTGTTTTTTGCCGGCGAAATCATTGATGTAGATGCCTACACCGGAGGCTTCAACCTCACAATTGCTTTTTCGACAGGCTGTCTTGCGGGGTTGAACTGTTAAGAAGTATATATAAGATGATTTACGCATATTATTTTATAGTAATGGGGGAAGTGTTGAGAGGTCCCGTTGCAGTATCAGTAAATAATATGGAGTGATCATATGAAAAAGGATCGGTTCAGTTCCAAAAGGTCTAAAACCGAGCATAACAATGGATATGGGAGGCCTAACTTCAATGCAGAGAAAATTCTGTTTTTGGCTTTCATTATAGTGTTTGCTTTGCTTATAATGGTTCAGGCAGCTTTATCAAGCCCATCCTTAAGAACCTTTCTTGTAACAGACAGCAAATATCAAGGCTCACAATTAGGCAGCGAAGAGACTTTGTATGAAACCGGCAGGATTGGACTGGAGCTTACCAAAGGTGTCTGCAGTCCGGATATAAAAGTCCTTGTCAACGGAGAGGAAGAGGCTTCCTTTGCTGAAAGTCATGTCGATTTGACTGTGAAAAACGGAGATGTCATAGAGATTGATGACAGCAGCTTAAAAGAAGATGCGGAAGTAACAATTGCTTCAATAAGTAAGAATATAGATCCCAGCGGATTGATACGAGTTATCGGAATTTCAAAAGGAATCAAACGAATAGCAGTTATAAGACTTGAAAATGAAGATGATTGAAGTCAAAATTAAATTATTGTCTTATATAAGTTGTTGCTATATAATATAATAGTTAATTGGAAAAAATACTATCCGAAGTTTGGTTGACTAACAGGACAAGCGTTCGATAAATGGGGAGTTATAAATTGATGGCTATAGATACTGGCAGACATTTCGGAAGCAAGGAAATTGCAATGGCGGCGATAAGGATCGCGTTAACTTCAGATAGGCAGGAGGAAAAGCAATTACAGGCCGAATTTGCAAAAACAGGGATAAGTACTGCTGCAGTGGATTACGGAGGCGAATTTATTAACTCTGTAATGAAGATAGTAGAAAGAGCGGTTGTTTCTTCAAAAAGAGAAGGCGTGATTCAGGACGGTCATCCGGAAGAGGGTGCAGTTGCGGGAGCAACAAGAGAAGCTCTGTCTCAGATAATGCCAAAAGCAATAGGGTTAAATGTAGGAGGGAAAATCGGTATAGCAAGGTATAAGGACCATATAAGTGTAGCAATATTCTTCGGTATAGGCCTGCTCCATCTCAATGAAGTATCGATAGGGCTTGGTCATAGGGTAGTCTAACCGAAGCATTATGGTAGAATGGTGATATGGAGGAACTTTGAATGTATGTTAGAGCTGTAAGAGGAGCAACAACTGTAGCAAATAATGATTCTTGCGAAATAATCGATGCAACAAAAATTTTACTTAATGAAATAACAGAAAAAAACTCTCTTCAACAAGAGGATATTATCAGTGCAATATTTTCTGTAACAAACGATCTTGATGCAGCGTTTCCGGCTGTAGCGGCCAGACAATTGGGATGGTCTGATGTCGCTTTGATGTGCACAACCGAGATAAATGTTCCCGGAAGCCTTAAAAAATGCATAAGGGTAATGATACATATCAATACCGAAAAATGCAAAAGTGAGCTTCAGCATGTTTATCTGAACGAGGCAAAGGTTTTAAGGCCTGATTTGGAAAATAACGATTAAATATTAGCATTTAAAAGAGGATTTTTAAAATAAGTGTAGAATAATAATATATGTCTGGTCAGACATATATTGGGGGATAAACGATTGGCAAAAATTAACATAGCTATAGATGGGCCTGCAGGAGCAGGTAAAAGCACCATAGCGAAAATCGTTTCGAAAGAATTGGGTATAATTTATCTGGATACGGGTGCGATGTACAGGACTGTTGCTCTTAAAGCTATGAGAAACAGCATTGATACTCGCGACAGAGAGAAACTTGCAGGTTTGGTGAAAAATATAAATATAGATATTAATCATTCGGAAAACGAGCAGCTTATTTACCTTGATGGTGAAAATGTAAGCTCGGAGATACGGACGCCCGAAGTATCGATCGGTGCTTCTAATGTTGCAGTATCCCCTGAAGTAAGAATAAAAATGGTTGAGCTTCAGAGACAAATTGCCGATAAAAGCAGTGTAGTAATGGATGGCAGGGACATAGGCTCATATGTATTGCCAAATGCGGCTTATAAGTTTTTTTTGACAGCTTCTATCGAAGAAAGAGCCAAAAGAAGGTTTGAAGAACAAGTTCAAAAAGGAATTTCAGACATTTCTCTGGATGCAGTGAAAAGAGACATTGAGTACAGGGATAAAAATGACAGCTGCAGGGATTTCGCACCATTGTGCAAAGCAGAAGACGCAGTCGAAATCGACACTACAAATCTGACGATTCAAGAAGTCGTTCAGATTATAATAAAGGCAGTCAGGGGTAATTGATGAAGAAAATTGGCATTAGTATTCTTAAATCGATCGTATTTGTTGTTTTTTCAGTAGCATTCAGGGTAAAGATTGAAGGAAGAGAGAACATTCCGAAGACAGGGGCTGCTGTATTATGTGCCAACCATAATAGTGAATTGGGCATGTTTTTTATCGGCTATCGGATAAAAAGACTTGTTAGATGGATGGCCAAAGAGGAATTGTTTAAGAATCCCATATTTGCAGCATTTATCAAATCTCTTGGCGCTTTTCCTATAAAAAGGGGCAAATCTGACATAGATGCAATGAAAGCCTTATTCAAGTTGCTTGATGAAGGACATATTATAGGAATGTTCCCGGAAGGTACGAGAGTAAAGGATCGCACCAAGAAAGATGTCAAAGCCAAGCCCGGCGCTGCAATGATAGCAGTAAAAAAGGGCGTGCCTATCATCCCTGTTGGGGTTGAAGGCGGCAATAAAGTCTTCCGAAGGGTAAGGATTGTTTTCGGAGAACCTTTCCATATCAAGACTGAGCCCGGTAAAAAATATACTACTGTAGAATATACAGACATGAGCAATGAAATCATGGAAAAAGTATATGGACTTTTAGGAGATAAATAATTGGAAATTGTATTGGCTAAAACAGCCGGCTTCTGTTTTGGGGTTGGCGAAGCGATAAAAGAAATAAATAGGCTTGTAGACGGGAAAAAAGGAATAATATTTACTTTAGGCCCCATTATTCACAATGAACAAGTAGTGAAGGAATTGGAGGAAAAAGGAGTCATAGTTGCAAATAACCTTGAATCTATAGATCATCAGGGAACAGTTGTCATAAGGGCTCATGGTGTTGTACCGGAAATATATAAAGAGCTTGATAAAAGAAATTTTATAGTAAAAGACTGTACATGCCTTTTTGTCAAGAAGATTCATAAGCTGGTTAAAGAAAAGAATGAAGAAGGATATCAGATTATTATAGTAGGGGACAGAAATCATCCTGAAGTAATAGGTATTAACGGATGGTGCGGCAATAATGCCATTATTGTCGAAGATCCAGGGGATACGGAAAATATTGAACCGACTGATAGAAAAGCATGTGTTGTTGCACAGACCACAATTACTGAGGAAAAGTGGGAAAATATAAACAAAGCTCTGGACAAAAAGTATAAAAATATAGAAAGATTCAATACTATTTGCAATGCAACATCGGACAGGCAGAATGAGGCCGCTGAAATTGCAAAAAAAGCTGATATAATGTTTATCATAGGCGGAAAGAACAGTTCAAACACTCAAAAACTCTTTGAAATTAGCAGTAAGTACTGTGCAGAAACATATAAAATAGAAACATCCGGTGATTTGCCATCGGTAAATATAAAAAATAAAATAATTGGTGTTACCGCTGGAGCATCGACACCGGAGTGGATAATCAAGGAGGTTGTAAAAAGAATGACTGAGTTAAATAAAGAAAACGAAATGAGCTTCAAAGACGCTTTTGAAAGCTCGCTGGTGACTCTGAGAACAGGTGAAATCGTTAAAGGGAAAATTATCGGTTTCAACAATGCCGAAGTCTTTGTTGACATGGGCTACAAATCTGACGGGATAATCTCTATGGAAGAATTTACGGATGATCCTGATTTCAATCCTGAGGAGTCACTCAAAGTGGGGGACGAAATAGATGTCTTCGTTGTGAGGGTAAATGACGGAGAAGGAAATGTTCAACTCTCAAAGAAAAAAGTTGATTCCATGAAGGTATGGGATACGATTGATGAGTCGTATGAGAACAAAGTTCCTGTCAAAGTAAAAATCGTTGAGGTTACCAAGGGCGGTGTAATAGGAAGCGCCAACGGAGTCAGGGTTTTCATTCCTGCATCACAGATCGGTGAAAGATTTGTAAAGGATTTGAACGAATATCTTAAGCAGGTTATATATGTAAGAATCATTGAATTAAATAAAAGCAAACGTAAAATAGTGGGTTCCCAGAGGGTATTGCTTCAGGAAGAACGTTCAAAGAAAATGAACGATATTTGGGAAAACATTGAAGTTGGCAAGAAGTACGAAGGTATTGTAAAGAGTTTCACTGATTTCGGAGCTTTTGTCGATATTGGAGGGGTTGACGGATTAATCCATATGTCAGAACTCTCATGGAAGAAGATAAAACATCCGTCTGAAGTTTTAAAATTGGGTGATAGTGTAGCAGTTACAATTCTGGATTTCGACAAGGAAAAGAAAAGAATATCCCTTGGCTACAGAAAGCTTGAAGATAATCCTTGGACAAATGCCGCAGAAAAGTATAAGGCTGGAGACATTATAAACGGAAAGGTTGTAAGGCTGTTTCCTTTCGGAGCTTTTGTAGAGCTTGAAGAAGGTATTGATGGACTCGTACACATTTCTCAGATATCCAACAGCAGAATTGGGAAACCAGGCGACGTTCTTCATGTAGGTCAGGCTGTTGAGGCTAAGATTACGGAAATTAATACTGAAACTAAGAAGATTAGCTTAAGCATTAAAGAGGTTAATCCTATTGAGCCTGCAAATAAAAATGCAGCTCCTGAGGTTGAAAATGCGGAAGAACTGCCTACAGAACATAAGGAAGAACTGGAGAATACAATAGGCAATCTAACCGATAATCTTCCAAAAGAAGAATGATGTTTACAATGATATATAGAAAAATGAACACTAAAGTGTTCATTTTTTCTATATCGCTGTTTAGTACTTTTTTTTCATAAATAGTAAAAATCTAAAAAATGATTGTTCCTGAGATCACGCTTAAATAATCTATCCGTAATTATACAACAAAGCATTTTTCATTAATCACATACAGTAATGAACTCAGCTAAATTATGAAATTAATCTATTGAAGAATGGGGATTTTTCAAAATGATGGATTATGAAGGTTTTAAGAGTGAAATATATAAGATGACCGACCTGGATCTGAATTCTTATAAAGAAAAGCAAATGAAACGCAGGATTGACTCGCTGATTACCAAGAATGGGCTTCCCGGATATGATGAATATGTGAAGCAGCTTAAAATAAACAGTGTAATGTTTAATGAATTTATTAACTTTTTGACTATTAATGTTTCCGAGTTTTATAGGAATCCCGAACAATGGGTGGTACTCGAAAAAGAAATTATACCTATGCTTTTACAGAAATCCAAGACATTGAAAATATGGAGCTCGGCAAGCTCAACAGGAGATGAACCGTATACTCTTGCCATGGTTTTAAATAAGTTCATGCCGCTGAGGGATATCAAGATTTATGCGACTGATATTGACAAGGGTGCTTTGGATAAAGCTATTGCCGGCGAGTATGGGTATAAGAGCGTCGAGAACCTGCCTAAAGAGTTTTTGGACAAGTATTTCACAAAACAAGGCGAAATGTATAAAATAAATGACGAGATTAAGCGTTGTGTTGAATTTAAGCAATTGAACCTGCTGAAGGACAATTATCCAACGAATTTTGATCTGATAGTATGCCGCAATGTTCTGATTTATTTTACGGAGGAAGCAAAAATAGAAATCTATAAGAGATTTAACAAATCCTTGAGAAATGAAGGGATACTTTTCGTAGGAAGTACAGAACAGATAATCTTTTGCCAGAAATACAATTTCAAGCCGCTTAAAACATTTTTTTATGTTAAAGATGCAACTATTTAAGTAAAAATTATTGTAAAAATAAAATAGAGAAGGCTAAAACCTTCTCTATTCTAATAACTTAATTTTGGTGCGAGAAAGGGGATTTGAACCCCTACGTCCTTGCGGACACTAGACCCTGAATCTAGCGCGTCTGCCAGTTCCACCACTCTCGCATGCTGTAAGACAAGTGCAATAAATATTTTACTAGATTAATTGAATAAATGCAAGTGGTAATTTATATTTTGATGAAATAATATAAGGATGGCAATAAAATGAAGAATGAATTATCTACGAATGACAGAGTAATAAATAGTACGGGAATCATACTTGAAAACTGTGCAAAGTCACTGAATGCAGAAATCATAAGCTTTATATTGTATGGTTCGAGGGCCGGAAACAGCAGAAATACTCAAAATGATTATGAGATGATTGTTTTATTGGGTGACAACACTGCGCTTTCGGTTTACATCAAGTTCATAAATTTGCTAAGGATTGAACTTATAAGGGAAAAGCTTTTACAGGTTAAGATTCTTGTCTATACTCCTGACATTTTTGAGGACATGCTATATAATGATGAATCCGTAGGGGCATTTTTGTATATGATCTGCAAGGAAAGCCAGATTATTTACGATAAATATGGTTCGTTTACGGCTATAAGGGAACGTATAGCTGCTAACAGCGTAACTGACGAAGAAAATTTCATTAAACAATGCATAGCTTTTTCAAAAAAGATGAGTTCGGAGAAATGGAGACAAAAGTGGGAAAAAACGCTTATGCAGTATAATTACATGAAAAAGCGTCGAGAATACTAAAAACTATTTTTGTGACTAATGGGCTGTTTCTATAGCCCATTTTTAGTGTTTTTATTATAATGTATTATAGAATTGCTTACAACATTTGGGGAGGAATCATTTTGTCGGATAAAATAAAAGAATTCAAGGAAAAAATCAAAAATAAAAAGATAGCAGTGCTGGGAATAGGTATAAGCAATACACCCCTTATCAAATACTTGTCCGGTGTGGATGTAAATATTACGGCATTTGATAAAAATGACGCAAGCCGGCTTGAAGCTTCTTTAAAAGAACTTGAAGGCTATAATGTAAAGTATTGCCTTGGAGAAGAGTACCTGAAAGGCTTGAAGGGTTTTGACATCATATTCAGGACTCCGGGGATGAGATATGACTTACCGGAGCTGGCTGCCGAAAGGGAGAGGGGTGCAGAGATAACATCCGAAATGGAGGTTTTTTTTGATCTTTGTCCGGCTCAAATATTTGCCGTAACAGGAAGCGATGGCAAAACGACTACAACTACACTGATTTACACGATGCTGAAAGAGGAAGGTTATAACTGCTGGCTTGGCGGTAATATCGGTATGCCGCTGCTAAGCAGGGTTGAGGATATCAAGCCTGCGGATAAAGTTGTTCTTGAACTGAGCAGCTTCCAGCTGCATACGATGAAAAAGAGCCCCAATATAGCTGTTGTTACAAACCTTTCGCCAAACCACCTGGATGTACATAAGTCTATGGAGGAATATGTAGACGCCAAATGCAATATTTTCAGACATCAGAGTAAAGGCGATAAGCTTATTTTGAATTATGATAATGAACTAACACGGAACTTTGCTGAAAAGGCAAAAGGTGATGTAATATTCTTCAGCAGAACCGGCAATATACAAGAAGGTTGCACTGTCAGAAACGGAATGCTTGTATTGCAAAAGGGCGGTAAAACGACTGAAGCTGTAAAGCAGGATGAGATTAGAATCCCGGGTGTACATAACATTGAAAATTATTTGGCGGCTATTGCAGCGGTTGGAGAATATGTTTCACCGGAAACAATCAAAAAGGTTGCAAAGACATTTAGTGGTGTAGAACACAGGATTGAATTGGTTAGAGAATTGAAGGGTATCAAATTTTACAACAGCTCCATCGACAGCAGTCCCAACAGAACAAATGCCGCCCTGAGGGTATTTAACCAAAAAGTCATTCTTATTGCAGGCGGAAAGGATAAAGGGATACCTTATGATGAAATCGGTGAACCGATAATTGAAAAGGTTAAGCTTTTGATACTTATCGGCGCCACGGCTGCAAAAATTGAGCAGGCGGTCAAGGCTGCCGCACAGAGGATAGGAAAGGGTGCTGACCTTCCGATAATCAGATGCTCAACATATGAAGAAGTAGTTAACAAAGCCTACGAGAACGCATCGGACGGCGATATAGTCATTCTTTCTCCCGCAAGTACCAGCTTCGACATGTTTAGGAATTTTGAAGAGCGTGGCAACCTTTATAAGAAAATAGTAATGAATCTTAAGTAATATATAAATGGTTTTGTGATTTGAGTAAAAGTTATACTTTAAGTTGGATAAGGTCAAATTCAATTTGCTTTTATCCAACTTTCTTTTTGCCCCCAATAGGGATAGTGATACTATTTTATTTTGTCAATGGACAGACTGATTCTGTAATTTGCGTATTTAAGCAGCTGATCCAGGAAAGCTTTTACTTCTTCCTGGGAGGATGCGTTGATTTTGATCCAGTAGCAGCCATCTCCGCTGGAACGATGTGCTTCAAAAACGATTTCGCTATTTCTGAGAAATTGGTGAAACGAGCTGTGATCGGTAGTTTTCATGAAAACAGTTATTAATCCTGTAATACTTCTGCCGAACCTTTCATGATTTAATTTCAATGTAAAGCCTTCTATCAGGCCTAAATCCTGAAGCCTTTGAACTCGCGCCGAAACAGCTTGCCCTGTCATATGTACGATTTCTCCGATTTCCTTCCACTGAAGTCTTGAGTTTTTTTCGAGAAGCTTGATGATTTGGAGGTCGGTTTGATCAGGCATAAAACATATCCTTTCATTGTGTAAGTAAATTGTTAACTAATGTTTCATTGTAAAATTGAATGATGATTAGATCAGCCTTACAATTTAAATATAACATAATTTAAATTTGTATTAAAGTTGAAAGGATGAAAACGTATGAATATAAGATTGATAAGGCATGCTACTCTCATATTAACAATAAACGGCAGCAAAGTACTGGTGGATCCAATGCTTGGGTCAAAAGGAGCATATGCTCCGATTCCATCCCGTGTAATAAAGCGGAATCCTGTAATAGAGCTTCCTATTACAAAAGGGGAACTGGAAGATATAATAAATGAAATTGACATGGTTTTATTGACACATACACATAACGACCATTTTGATAAAACAGCTCATGAGCTTTTACCCAGGGAAATCCCGGTGATTTGTCAGCCTGAGGACGAGGAAAAGCTTAAGCAAATGGGCTTTACAAAAGTATATTCTGTTAATACAAGCCTTTTGTGGAATGGAATAAAGCTTATTCGAACCGGGGGACAGCACGGAACCGGCAAGATAGCAGAAAAAATGGCTCCTGTATCGGGATTCGTGGTTGAAGCACCGGAAGAGCCTTCTTTATATATTGCGGGGGATACGGTATGGTGTGATGAAGTTGAAAGTGCACTAGGTGGCTATAACCCTTCAATAGTCGTTTTAAACATGGGGTCTGCAAGATTCCTGACAGGCGACCCAATTACTATGGGTACAAGTGATATTCAAAAGGTTTGTCAAAAGTCAAAGGAAGCCAGAATTGTTGCAGTACATATGGAAACAATGAATCATTGCGGCTTGTGCAGGGAGGAATTAAAGAAATTTTTAATCGAACATAATCTTGATAATCGGGTAGATATTCCGGCAGATGGGGAAGAGATAAGTTTATAAAATAGATAAAAAAAGAACAGTTTATAATGAACTGTTCTTTTTTGGTGGAGGGGGGTGGATTCGGACCACCGAAGTCACTGACAACAGATTTACAGTCTGCCCCCTTTGGCCGCTCGGGAACCCCTCCGTATGGTGCCCAGAGCCGGAATCGAACCAGCGACACGAGGATTTTCAGTCCTCTGCTCTACCGACTGAGCTATCTGGGCAAATATTAAATTATAAGTTATTACCTCACCTTGCTTGGTCAATCATCTTACATAAGTAAAATTCCTTTTCAAGGAATTAATTGGTGGGCCTTCAGGGACTCGAACCCCGGACCAACCGGTTATGAGCCGGTTGCTCTAACCAACTGAGCTAAAGGCCCGCAAAGTGACAAGGAATAGTATAAATGAAAATGTAATTATAGTCAAGTACAAAAAATGAGAAAATAATAAATTCAAATTATGATTATTGGGTATTGAAATCATATATAACATGTGTAATCATATATAATATGTTATATATGGACAAATGAATCCATTAATTATTAAAATTTATGAGGTGATTTAATGAGTATACCGGGAAAAGATTTTTTTGTTGATAACGAGGTGCTGTTTGTAGGTTTTTCAAGGAATCAAAAAAGCTTCTGCAGAATACCTTTTAAACAGTTTCAAGAATCGGGAATTAAGGTTTATCCTGTAAGCAACAAAAAGGTAATGGACAGTAATGTGAATGTATATAATCTTGATGAAATGAGCTATGTTCCAAAGACTGCATATGTTATTTTAAACAAAGAAAATACGGCAAAGATCATTGAGGATTTACATAAAAAGGGCGTTAAAAGAATACTATTTCAAAGCAAACAAACTGTCAGCCGGGAGACCTTGGATAAATGCTCCGAATTGGGGATGGAGACAGCCGTAGCCTGCCCGATGATGATATTGAGTAAAGGTCTTGTACACAGGATTCATGCATATTTTGAAAGGAAAAAGAAATGAAGACATTCCCGCTGATACGACGAAAAATATCTAATGAGCACTACATGGCCCTGCTATTTGTAACAATTTTATTATATGAAATACCTTACTGGATAGATAACCCGTCAAATATACCGGTTTTCTTTATTGTTGTTTGTATAGCGCTTTTGGTTGACACTTCTGCAAACCTCATAAGGTTTGGCAGACCTATATGTTCCGTGTCTGCTTCAGTAACAGCGGGAATAATGCTTGCGGTATGTAAAGATGTACCTATGTGGGCACTTGTTATCGGGGTTGTATTCGCATTGATTATTGGGAAGCATGTTTGGGGCGGAACAGGTAAAAACGCTTTAAATCCCGCTATATTGGCTATATTTTTTATAAGCATTTTCTTTCATATTGACCTGAGGATTTTTTCGGATTCTTTGTTGTTTATTCCCGCAATATTGCTTTCTTTATTCTTTGTTGGCTTTAGGCCTTTTGCATGTCTTGGCTTTATGGCCGGAGCGATATTTGCACTTGCATTAAACCATAACCTGGACCTTGAGAACTTCATAGCTTATGGCGTGGTTTTTTGGGGGTGTCTTGTAATTCCGGATCCTGTAACCATGACAACAAGACCGTTTACTGGGGCCGTAGGTGGCCTTATTGCCGGGTTTGTTCCGCTGTTTCTGAGAGAGCATTCGGAATTATATATTAATGTTACGGAAGTTGCCCTGCTGATACTTCTGCTTAATGTTACTTCACTGCTTGTAGGAAGAAACAAGATCATACCATTCCTGAACCCGAAAGCACAAATAAGAATTAAAAAAGCTGTTCCGTATTTTAATGGAAGCGTAGAAGATATAAAAACTTTCGGCATCTCAAATAAAAATTCCGTTAAGAAAAATGTAAATGGAGAAGTAAAAGCGGAAGATATTTTAAAAAGCATAAAAGAGTCTGAAATCATTGGCCTTGGTGGCGCCGGCTACCCGACGTATTCGAAGATAATGACAGTTATTGAAGCAAGTTCAAGCAAAAAGCATTTTATAATAAACGGCACGGAGTGCGATGCCGGTCTTATTCATGACCACTGGATTATAAGAAACTTTACAGACGAGGTATACGCCGGAATCGAACTCATTGGAAAATGCGTCGGTTTCGACACTGTAACTCTTGCGGTAAAAGACAAAAAAGGCATAAAAGCCGATAAAAATGTAAAGATACACTCAGTGCCTGACTATTATCCGTTTGGAGCCGAAAAGATACTGATTAAACAAATTATTGGGAAGACTTCCTCACCGGAGACGATACCGGCAGCGGAAGGCATTCTTGTTCTGAATGTTCAAACTGTTTACAGCATTTACCGTGCATTCTATTATGGGGATAAGGGAAATGAAAGGTATATTACCGCAGCAGATCTTAGAAGCAAGAAAAGCCAAATCATAAGAACTGCTTCTGATGTACGTATTAAGGATATTGCAGATTCTATATTCCCGGGTCAGGCTCCGGTTTTAATAGGCGGCGGACTGATGCAGGCTTCATTGGCTGAGGCGGATGATATAGTGGGAGATACAACAAATTTAATAGCTATCGGCGACATACCCAAATTCAAGGAATCACCATCGTGCTCAAGATGCGAGAAATGCTCTATTCATTGTCCCTCGGGCTTGAATGTTTCAAAAATATCCGCCCTTGTAGATGAGGAAAAATACGGGCTCTTGTTTAAATACCATCCGCAGAAATGTATGGGCTGCGGAAGCTGCAGTTATGTTTGCCCGGCAGGGAGAAACCTATCCGAAAGAGTTAAGAAAGCAAGGGACTATATAAGAAAAGCTCATTAACAAAAACTTTAAATGCATAATTAATACTCCAAAATATGAAAAAGTCGAATGTGACCGAAACACATTCGATTTTTTTTAAAAAGTGCTAATGTAGAAGGAATAAATGATAATTACGTCGAAGTAATAACGTATAAGTCACATTCTGAGAGGTGTCATATGAAAATAACTTTTCTGGGAGCCGCTAAAACAGTAACAGGTTCATGCTATTACATTGAAACCAGAAATACAAAGTTTTTAGTAGATTGCGGAATGTTTCAGGGACATTCAAAAGAAATAGCGTTAAACAAGGAAGAATTTCCATTTAATCCGGCGGACTTGAACTTCATCTTATTGACCCATGCTCATATAGATCACAGCGGAAGGATACCTAAAATTTTTATAGATGGCTTTAAAGGCGACATTTACGCTACCAAAGCTACCTCGGAATTATGTTCAATCATGCTGCCTGATTGCGGACATATTCAGGAGCTTGAAAATGAATGGCTGAACAGAAAAAGGCAAAGGGCCGGCAAGCATCCGGTAGAACCATTGTATACGTACCAAAATGCAGTTGACTGCATCAGCCTTTTTAAAAATGTCAATTATGACGAAGTATTCAAAATAAATGATGAAATAAAGGTTCGTTTCAATGATGCAGGCCACATACTTGGCTCCTCAATTATTGAGATATGGATCGATGAAAACGGTGAGGAAACAAAGGTCGTATTTTCCGGCGACCTTGGAAATAAAGACATCCCGATTTTGAAGGATCGTACTCCAATTGAAAGTGCTGATTATCTGATTATAGAATCCACATACGGAAACAGGCTGCATGATGATAAAAAAAATAAGGTAGAACGCTTTGTGGATATAATCCTTGAAACAATTGAAAGAGGCGGAAATGTTGTAATACCTTCCTTTGCTGTCGGCAGGACGCAGGAAGTCATATACGACCTGTACAAGCAGCGCGGAAAGCTCGATGAAAAGATTAATAAGCTATTCCATATACCTGTATTCGTTGACAGTCCGCTTGCATTATCGGCTACGGAAATCTTCAGAAGAAATCTTGACTGCTACGATGAAGAAGCAAGAGAATACATAGAAAACGGTGATAACCCTCTTGATTTTCCGGGACTCCAATTCACTAAGAGCCCTGATGAATCAAGAGCGCTCAATGACCGTCGTGACAATATAATCATAATATCAGCGAGCGGCATGTGTGAAGCCGGAAGAATAAAACATCATCTCAAGCATAACCTCTGGAGGAAGGAATCTACAATTCTTTTTGTCGGATATCAGGCAATTGGGACTCTTGGAAGAAAATTGGTTGATGGGGCAAAAAAGGTTAAGCTTTTCGGCGAGGACATTCTGGTTAACGCCAAAATAGAAATGATTGAAGGATTTTCAGGGCATGCAGACAGAGACGGCCTTCTTGAATGGGTCGGCAAATTTAGAAAAAAGCCGGCCAAGGTTTTCATTGTTCACGGTGAGGAAGAAGGTATGGGAGAATTTGCCGGACTTCTGTCACAGAAATTCAATCTTGAGACCGTTATTCCTTCAAAAGGCGAATCCTTCGTGATCAGTGCCAATAAGGTTGTACAAAGCATTGAAAAACCGGAAGTAAGCTACACCTTCAAGCGTCTTGCAATCATTGAGTTGATGGAAACCTTGAAAGAAGAGTTTGATGAGTTGTCTGAAATAGTTAAAATGGATCTTAAGGAAGAGAAGCATGATCAGGAGGTCGACGAACTGAGAATCAAGCTTAAGAGCCTTGAAAAATCCATGGTGGACATATTGAGATAATTGCTTTACAGTTGACAGTTAACTCAGCCTTTGATAAGAACCAAAGGCTGAGTTGACAGTTAACTCAGCCTTTGATAAGAACCAAAGGCTGAGTTTATGTAATCAAATAAAAAGCTTTATGAAAGAGAACATAATGACAAAAAAGTTCTTTATTTTTTTTGATAGTTGATATAAAATAATGAACGTGATAATTTCCTTATGCGTACTTCGAAGTGAAGTAGTATGGTTGGGTATTAAAAACTAAAATATTGGAAGGATGGTAGGACGGTATGAGTGTATCGTGGGGTTCACTCCTTTTGACCTTGGTTCCGATCTTGGTCATTTTGGCAATGCTTATAGTCTGGAAAAAGCCTGCAGACATAAGCGGAATAGTTGGTTGGGCTGTCATTTCTATAATTGCTTTTTTTGCATTTAAGACTTCAGCGGAAGTTATTTTCCGTTCAACTCTTGCAGGATTTATCAAGTCATTTCCGGTTTCTTTGATAGTTGCAACTTCTTTGCTGCAGATGGCTTTCATGGAAAAGACCGGAGCATTAAAAAGAATTATTATTTTTATTAAAACTATTTCAAGCGAAAACAGAGCAGTTCAGATAATGATGATCAACATCGGATTCGGCACCTTGATGGTTGCAGTTGGTGCAACTCCTGTGTCAATACTTCCGCCGATTCTTATTGCAATGGGATATTCGACATATGTAGCTATTGCTCTTCCGGCAATCGGCTATGATTCACTTTGTACATATGCACTTCTCGGGGCACCTATTGTTGTTTTTGTCGACCTGGCAAATAAATTCCTTGGAGACGGACAGCATATAACTCTTTCGCAAGCGGGAAGAGTATTCTATATGTTCCTGCCTTTGGTTTCAACTCTTATAGGATTCAGTATGCTTTGGATAGTTGGTAAAATGGAGGCTGTCAAAAAAGGCTGGCTGCCATGTCTGGTTAGCGGTGCTGTTATAGCTTTGGTAGCATATTTTACAAACAGATACGATAATCTGGTTGCCTTGACGGGCGTTTTATGCGGCATAGCAGTAATAGCTGCCATGGTAATATATCTTCTTGTTACCGGAAAGAAGGTCATTGACAGGAGTAAATTGACAAACGAAGAACTTGAATATGAAAAACAATACCCATTGTGGAAGGCATTATCACCATGGGCTATATTAATAGTAATTATTCTTGTATTAAATATACCGAAAAACTTTTTCAATACTCTATATTATGATTGGCTGTTTCCGATCAAAAATCTTTCGGCTGACGGTATGCCGATAGCTACAAGGTTCTTGTGGAATGCCTATACATGGATACTTGTAAGTGTAATCCTATCTATGCTGATTATATTGCCAAAGCGGTCACAAATAAAGGATACTCTTAAGGTTTGGGGAAAAAGGGCTCCGAGACCGGTTTTTTCAGCGGCAATTTTCTTTGCAATAGGTGAAATAATGAACATGTCCGGCTTCAATATGACCACAAAAGCATTCGAATCGGGCAAGAATATGGTTCAGGTGCTTGCACAGGCATCGGCAGATGCTTTCCATAGTGGTTATGGAGCTATTGTATCCTTCATTGGACTGCTTGGGGGATTTATTACCGGAAGCGAGGCCTCGACTATCGGAATGTTTACAAAGTATACCATTCAGACATCGAAAGAGCTGAATCTCAGCCTTACCGGTGCATTGCTGGTTACAGCGGCATTAGCCTTCGGAGGAGGACTTGCAAGTGTTATATCACCGGCGAAGCTGCAGAATGCTGCCGCATCAATAGACAAGCTTGGTGAGGAAAACAAGGTCATAAGGACTGCGTTTGTTTTCTCCATAATTCTTACAACAATAACAGCAATATTTGCTTTTATTCTTATTAAGTCAGGAATTAAATTAATATAAAGCTTAGTTTGAATCTGGGTATGCTAATTGACATACCCGGATTTTTTTTAAAATTGAAGGGTTTCATTTACAATGAAGCTTTATTATTTTATAATATACGAGAAGATTGAAATACTTCCAATTGAATGGGGGAAGAAAGATGAAAAAGCTGATGCTCGGCAACGAAGCAGTTGCCAGAGGGGCTTATGAGGCAGGTGTATCTGTCGCAACGGCTTACCCTGGTACACCAAGTACAGAAATAACAGAGAATATTGCGAAATATAATGAAATATATTCAGAATGGTCACCAAATGAAAAGGTTGCCTTAGAGGTTGCAATAGGGGCCTCAGTGGCAGGTGCACGGTCAATATGCTCGATGAAGCATGTTGGACTTAATGTTGCTGCAGATCCCTTGTTTACAGTTTCATATACAGGTGTAAACGGGGGCCTTGTGATAATGGTAGCTGACGATCCTGGAATGCACAGCTCGCAAAATGAGCAGGACAGTAGGTTTTATGCCAGATCGTCGAAGGTACCGATGCTTGAACCTGCCAATAGTCAGGAGTGCAAGGATTTTGTAAAAGAAGCGTTTGAAATAAGTGAAAGCTTCGACAGTCCGGTCATTGTCAGACTTACAACGAGAATTGCTCATTCACAGAGTGTTGTGGAAGAAGGCGAGAAAAATTCATTTAAACTGAAGGACTACAGCAAAGATTTCAATAAATATGTTATGATGCCCGCTATGGCTAGAAAAAGGCACATCGAGGTTGAAAAACGTATGGCAGCGCTTCGGGAATTTTCAAATACCTGTTCATTGAACAGGATTGAATGGGGAAGCAAGGATATTGGGGTAATTACCAGCGGAATATCTTATCAATATGCGCGAGAAGCCTTCGGCGATGTCTCATACCTCAAAATAGGTATGGTTTATCCATTACCCGAAAAGATGATTGAGGATTTCGCACGTGAAGTAAAGACTTTATATGTTGTTGAAGAGCTTGAACCGTTCTTCGAAAATCAAATAAGAAAAATGGGAATTCCCGTTAAAGGCAAAGAGCTCTTGCCTGTTACAGGCGAATTCAGTGCCCAGCTCATAAAAGAGAAAGTTCTTGGGCAAAAGACCGAGAGTACGGCAAAAATCAACGAAACAGTACCTGTAAGGCCGCCTGTAATGTGTCCCGGCTGTCCTCACAGAGGAATGTATTATGTTCTTAAGAAACTTAAGCTGAATGTTAGCGGAGATATTGGATGCTATACACTTGGCGCGCTGCCTCCGACAGAAGCAATGGATACCTGTGTATGTATGGGTGCGAGCGTAAGTATGGCTCATGGCATGGAAAAGGCCAGAGGCAAGGAATTTGGCAAAAATACCGTTGCTGTAATTGGTGATTCTACATTCATTCATTCAGGAATTACAGGTTTGATTGATATAGTTTATAATAAAGGCGTTTCAACAGTCATTATCCTTGATAACTCCATAACCGGAATGACAGGGCATCAGCACAATCCTACAACTGGGTTCACTATCAAGGGGGAACCAACAAAACAGGTAGATCTGGAAAAGCTGGCTTATGCGGTCGGAATAACCAGAGTCAGGATTGCCGATCCCTTTGATATCAAAGAATTTGAAAAGGTGGTCAAGGAAGAGGTTCAGAGCGATGAACCTTCGGTCATTATTTCACAAAGGCCGTGTGCCCTTCTTAAACATGTTAAATTTGACGGTGCATTAAGTATAAATAAGGAAAAATGCAAGAAATGCAAGCTTTGCATGAAGGTAGGCTGCCCTGCTATTGTAGACAAGGGTGATTTTATTGAAGTAAATGAAGCTTTGTGTGTCGGCTGCAAGCTATGCACAAAGGTTTGCAGTTTTGATGCTTTTGAAAAGGCAGGTGACCGTAATGAAAAAGCTTAGTATCATGTTGGTTGGTGTCGGTGGACAGGGAACCTTATTGGCCAGCAGAGTTCTTGGAAATGTTGCGCTGAAGGAGAACTATGATGTAAAGGTTTCGGAAGTCCATGGAATGTCCCAAAGAGGCGGAAGTGTTGTAACCTATGTTAAGCTTGGTGATAAAGTATATTCACCGCTGATTGAAAAGGGTGAAGCGGATATTATTCTTTCGTTTGAACAGCTTGAAGCCTTGAGGTGGATCGAGTTCCTAACGCCTGATGGAAAAATGATAATAAATGAACAGCGGATCGACCCCATGCCTGTTATTATGGGAAAAGCAAAATATCCGGAAGAAATTATTGGAAAATTAAAGAATAATTATGATAATATAGTATCAGTTGATGCTCTATCGATAGCAAAAGCATGCGGAAATATAAAAGCGGTTAATATCGTATTGCTTGGAGTTATGGCTAAATCAACGAGCATTTCCAAGGAAGTATGGATTGAGGCGATGAAGGAAGTAATTCCGCCAAAGGTAATTGATGTAAACCTTAAGGCTTTTGAAGAAGGGTACAAATTGGGTTAGGGCATTTAAGAATCCCTCCGTCACTTTGTAACACCTCCCTTGCTAAAGGGGGATGGCACATTATGACAGGGGGATTTGCAGAGCCGAAGAATGATGTAAATATTCTAAGCTGGATTTTTAGCCTATGCTTTTGTGTGGGGCGGCATGTGTCGTAATCCCTGAAAGCCTTCCCTGGGGGGGAGAGATAGGTTGTAATATATGGCTTGAAGTTAAGAGTTTTATAGAGTGTAGTTTTTCTTATTGTATTAGTGCATTTACTGTTCTATTTTAATAAGAATAACTATTACTTTTTAAACCCTTACTCTTTAAGCTGAAAGCTTATTTCAGGGGAGGTAAAGATGATGAGGTACTGGAATCAGACATATGAGTGTATGTCAAGAGACGAAATGCAAAGAGTTCAGACGGACAGACTGAAAGACACTGTAAAACGGATATACCACAATGTCCCGTTTTTCAGAGAGAAGATGCAGAAAAAGGGAGTCGAACCGGCGGACATCAATACGCTTGATGACCTTAAGAAACTTCCTTTTACGTACAAGCAGGATTTAAGGGACAATTATCCCTATGGCTTATTTGCTACTCCTATGAGCGAGATTGTAAGAATCCATGCTTCTTCGGGAACGACAGGGAAAAAGACTGTTGTGGGCTACACCAGAAGAGACCTTGATACTTGGGCAGAGGTTATGGCAAGAACCTTGACAAGTGCAGGCGCCGAAAAAGAATCCATTATTCAGGTAGCCTACGGGTATGGCTTGTTTACGGGCGGACTCGGAGCGCATTACGGTGCTGAAAGAGTGGGCGCTTCTGTAATACCGATATCCGGCGGAAATACAAAATTACAGCTTCAGATAATGAAGGATTTCGGCACGACACTATTGGCATGCACTCCTTCTTATGCCTTGTATCTTGCGGAAGAGCTTGAAGAAGCAGGCATCAGGAAAGAGGAGCTCAAGCTGAAAGCCGGTGTGTTTGGAGCTGAACCGTGGTCAAACAGCATGAGAAAAGAAATTGAGGAGCGTTTGGGAATTCTAACAATAGACATATACGGCCTAAGTGAAATAATCGGCCCAGGTGTGGCAACTGAATGTCACTGTCAGTGCGGACTTCATGTACAGGAGGATCACTTCATTCCGGAAATAATCAACCCGGAAACGGAAGAGGTTCTAGCGCCGGGGGAAAAGGGAGAACTTGTATTTACGACTATTACCAAAGAAGGGTTGCCTCTAATCAGATACAGAACCAGAGACATATCCTCGCTTAATTATGAAAAATGCGAGTGCGGAAGAACTCTTGTAAGGATGAGCAAAGTTTCGGGAAGATCTGATGACATGCTTATCATAAGGGGCGTCAACGTATTCCCTTCACAGATTGAAAGCGTACTTCTTGAAATGGGAGAGACAGCACCTCATTATTTACTTATTGTTGACAGGAAAGATAATCTGGATACGCTTGAAATATGGGTTGAGATGACTCAAGCTTTGTTTTCGGATCAGGTCAAAAAGATAGAAGACCTTGAGAGAAAGATTAAGAAGGAAATAGAAAACACTCTTGGAATAAGTGCTAAGGTCAAGCTTGTCGAACCCAAGACCATCGAGAGAAGCGAGGGTAAGGCAAAGCGTGTAATAGACAAGAGACAGATTTGATATAACATAAACCATCCAGCCTAATTCTATTGGAGGTGTTCATAATGTTGGTAAAACAAATATCGGTTTTTCTTGAGAATAAGTCCGGAAGGCTCGCGGAGGTTACAAAGACGCTTGCTGGAAAAGACATTGACATCAGTGCATTATCTATTGCGGATACTACCGACTTCGGGATCCTGAGGCTGATAGTAAATAAACCTGAGCTTGCAGAAGAAATACTTAAAGAAAACGGCTTCACAGTAAGCTGCACGAATGTTATTGCAATCGCTGTAGAAGATAAGCCCGGAGGACTGTCAAAGGCTCTTGATGTCCTTGAGAGCAATTCGATAGGAATAGAGTATATGTATGCATTTGTAGGTAAAGCTACTAATGATGCACTGGTTATTATAAGGGTTGAAGATGCTCAAAAGGCAATTGATACATTGTCTGCACAGAATATTAAAGTGCTTACGTCGGACACAGTTTATAAGCTATAAATTTTTTTAGAAGTCCTCAGACATTAACAGTATCTTATCCGTAAGATATAATAAATAACATTATTTAAGAACGAAGAGGGGATTTTAGATGGATAGAAGAATATATCTGTCAGATACAAATAAAAAAGTCGGAGGCGTCTGCGGTGGATTGGGTGAATACTTTAATATGGATCCAACACTTATCAGGCTTATCTGGGGACTTGGAACAATCATGAGCGGTTTTGTGCCGGGAATTATAGCGTATGTGGTAGCCTGGGCAATTATTCCTCAGCCTCCAAGGATGTAATCAATAGTTAATGTAAATGCCCTTATGGGCGTTTTTTTTGTCCTTTTTTAGATAGTATAGCTTCTCGTAAATAAATTTAAGAGTGTATTTTGCCTCATATTATTGAAGTAAAATTACACTCTTTATTTATACCGAATTTCAGGTTAAAGCTTCTGCCCGGATTCCTGTTGTAAGCTGCTTGAATTCCAGCAGCGGAAGCTGAAGTGCTCCGGGTATGTTGGAGAAGACATTGACTGAGAAGTTCCAGAATCCGTCCTTCGTATTGGGGTTGTTTGCCTGCTTCCAACTATTGAGTGCTGCTGCAAGTTCATTTGCTACAGACGGATCATACAGGAAGCGAGGTTTGAAAAGCACGGGCATGCGCATTACAATAGGCTTCTTTTCGCCATCGGGTGACGATACAAGAGTATAGCCGTACTGAACCGATACAGACAGTTCCCTTGAAGTCGCCGATGGGCCCAGAATGCTTTCCAGCAGTCCTTGAATGGCAGTTTCCAAGCTTCCGGATGCTCCAAAGGTAAACGGAATATCCCAGGATAGCAAAGGTGTGGTTACATCGGCAAACCCTACCTGTGGAGTCTGGAAGACAAATGCGGTATTGGTTGGAATGACTATATCATTCTGCTTGAAAATGTCATTGTTCCTTGAAACACCGGCCAAACTAAGTGCATTTTGCTGGCTGATGATATTGAGCCCCTTGAACTCAAGACGGAAGGTTAGACGCGCATTAAGAGACACAGGATTGTCCGTACCACTCGGGAAGGTGTATATACAGGTGCCTCCTGACGGCTGTCCGGCTGTCAGCGGTATTTCAACAAAATCGGCCGTTATACAGGTTATAGCCGGAACCTCCGACCCGGGCCATGGGTTGGCGTTATTGTAGCCTAGCGTCAAGGTGGAGTAATTTATACCCTGAGGGTCTGGATTCAATTTGACAGTATAATCATAGATTTGAGTGGTATCAGGGGAATTACTCAGGAGTTCTGTGTTATTGCCGGCCCAATGAGCCTTCCAGCTCCGGGCTACATTGTTTGCCAGTGAAGCAAGTGTGGCAACGGCGTTGCCCAGTGCCTCGTCTGTTGAATTGCCCGACAGGGTTGCAAGACGTGTAAGTATATTCCACAGCTTTTCAGAAACATTGGTGTATTGTCCCAGGGTTTCCAAAAGAGTCGGCTCGGAGTCTGCATTGCAGAGCATTCCGACAGCTGTGGCACCTTCGTTGACACGGACTGTCAGCCGGAGGGTATCCTGACCGGCATCCTGATGCTGATAGGAGAAAATATATTTCCAAAGTTCTGCTTCCGCAATGGTGGAAGGTGTTTTATTATCCGGCATGGACAACTGTGAAACCAATTGTGGGTTTTCCGGGTAAATACGCAGCGGCAAGGGGATAACCGATTGCCCGAGGTCAATGCTGAAGCCGGCCGGCATATTTTCCTCCCCGATGGGAAGGATTAAGGAAAGCCAGTTGGAGGCTTCGTAGCCCTCTACACCGTCTGCCTTCTGAATGTTAAACTCCAGTTCGTGGAAGACATATTTCAGGTTGAGCAGGATGGATTGCTGAAGCTGCTCGTTATCAACATTTAAAAGGAAATTGACATAGGCATTGCCCGAGTCCAATGCGGTTTTTGCATTGGTAATACTGAACTTGGTTTTTGAGCCTGAAGGCTCGCCGTTTGCTTGCAGGCTGACTGCCTTTGCTTGTCCGCAAAGCCTTGCAGGCTTTGAGAAACCCTGTGATATTACCTCAGAATCGAATTGAAGTATTACATCATTCGCATAGGCTTGACTCAGGTTAAACCGGAGCTGCTGCTCCAACTGCTTTCTGGCTGATTCTTTAGCCGGGTCAAGTCCGTCTTCCTGAAGCTGAACGGGAGTATCCAGTACATAGTCGATACCGTTGGATATAGCTTCACAGAGAGACTTTTTGGCGGACATTATGGAGTCAAGGCATGTTCTTTGCTGCCCTCCGTTCAGCTTCCAGACAGGGGAGGAATAAACTGCTGACAGGAAAAGCTCTATGTCTTTGAGGAATTTTCGTGCCCATACTTCAAGATCGATACCCTGAAAATCTACAAGTACGGTTTCTCCCAATGTCCCGTCATCATTTAAAGGACGGATTTGAACATCCTGTTGCGAAGCCAGACTTGTGGAAAGGGGACGCAGAGCGAAGAAGCGGGGGAAGTAGTTAACTGAACCTGATGGGTAATTGACTCCACGTTTAACGCAGACCTTGCTGATCCCGCCTTCTGCAAAGAAGACCGCCCAAAGCTCCTGTTCTGAGCCGCTTCTTGCGGCTGTTCCGCTGTCAAGGACACTTCCGGACTTACTTGTTGCCAGCCACAGGTTGGGAATTGCATTTTGCATTTGAACTGCAAAGCTTGTCAGCTGTGCCGGATCGTTTTCGTTTCCCTTTCTTTCGATACGTGGAGGGATTAGGGAAAGGTCGAAGCATACCGGCCCGTCAGTGTCAAAGTCAGGATGAATCAGGGCTGATGAACGTCTGATTTCTACAGCAACGGTAACGGGGAATACAGCGGCAGGGTACTTGGGCCCGTTAGTGCCTATATTAACTGTGGTTTCAACGGTATTAGGAGGCAGCAGGATATCGGAGCCCGGTTTAATAAGCCCCACCTTTTGATTGGCAAGTACAATGTCTTCTAATGAAGTAGGTGTTTGGTCGTTAAACCTTGCTACGATGCTGTTAAGGGTATCCATGTCGGTTGTTGTGACAGAATAGGTTACTTGAGTTTTCTGTCCGTCCTCTGAGCCAGAAGTTGTAACTGAAAGAGTTACACCCTTGGGGATAATACCCAGCATCGCACAGTTAGCGGCCGCAAGAGTGAGGGCAGGTACACCGTACAGCAGGGAAAGTGCTTCAAGGGATAAAGCTTCAGTACCCAGCGGAACCATTGCAGGAGGACAGATATAAATCGCACCGGCTGTAAAATAACCTGGAGTTTTACTTATAGAGGCTATCAATTGGTTAAGGCTGATTTCATGACCCTGAGCCTTGAATTTCAAGAGCAGGCTGTTGAAGGATTCGTCCGGGCCTGTTTGCACAGTTACCTGATCGACGGTAACTGTTTTGTCCGGTGCAAGGAGTCCGGGAATATTAATGTTGGCCTGGGCCAGACATAGCATTTTTTCATCTGCCGAATTTCCCGGAAGGTCAAATTTATTAGTTATGGTTTCCAGACTGTCCTGAGCGCCGGCCGAATAAGGAATGTTGACGGAGGCTTTAACCTTAGGCAGCGTAGCTGCTCCGGGAATAATTATACAGTAGGAAGAGGACAGATCCAAAAGCCTGTTGTGGTAGAAAAGCTGCTCAGGAGTCAGGTTGTAGACCTTGCAGAATTCATCAATGCTTCCATCCGAAGGGCAGCTTACTTCACCATAGTATATGGCTGCTGCTGCATAGAACAGATTGATCGTATTGGTGTTCAATTGCACCAAGTCTTCCGTTGCAGCACCTGAGCCGTTGACCTGTAGTGTATCACTGCCGCCCGCAACATAATCGTTAACTGAGAATGCGGAATTTTCATTGAAAATATCTTCTTCCAACTGGTTGGCCATTGCTATGTCTGTTCCGGTTGTACGGGAATCAGCCCCCAACTCGTCAATAAACCTTTGAGCAATGTCATTGAAGCTCTGGCTGATGCCGGAAATGGTTGTATGAACAGTCAGGGTAAGTCCCTGGTAGTACAGTTCTGTATTTACTCTGAGCAGCCCCTGCTTGTCTGCATTGGCAGCTGAAATGCCGCCTGCGGTACACCTGTAGAAGCTTGCGATATCTGCCAGCGACATTGACGGTTCAGGTAAGTTGACTTGACGTGGAGGTATTGCTAAGGTTGTCCCTGATTTAATGGGCAATATAAGGTTTTCAGCTTCAAGCAGAAGGTCTGTGGGCCTTATTTGGATACCTCTTAGCGCTAATTTTGTGCAGAGTGAGTTCGCTGAATCGCCCTCGGCAAATATGATGAATGCCGGTGCTGCTATTGTTGAAGCAGAGAAAAGCTCAGCTACCTGAGATGCCAGATTACTGGCGGCCAGCTCTGCATAACTGACACCATAATAGGCTGATAGCTTCTCCATATTATTTGCAGTCGTTGTATCTGCCAAGGCCTGAGCCAGTAAGTTCATCCCTGTAAGCCAGATGCAGGCGGCGGAAGAGAAGCTGCGAAGCTGAGTACCGTCGAAGGTCAGGAGGTCGGGCTTCTGGTCCGGGGCCTGAGACAGGGATGTTCGAATGCCGAAAGCAACATCCTTTTGCCACATCTGATAATAGATGGAGGTATAACGTTGTAGCTGCTTACTAATCATTGCTTTAGCAGTTTCAATACTCTGAGACATTCCAGGCATAAAGGTTGAGGGCTGGAAGGCTGTCTGGACTGCCAGAACAGCTCCATTTCCGTCAGAAGAGGCGTTTGCGTTGTAAGTATTGATGACACCCGGCCATTTTCCCAAGCCGATTACCTCATCCATATAGCCCACTGTCAGGCTAATTTGTCCTTCTGTGGTTTCATTACTGTCTGCGCCGGAATAGCCTGAGGATACATTCCCGAAGACGTCAGTAAACCAAAGGGATAACGGTGCCTTTGCATCCGGATTGATACCGGCATAAGGATCATCTTCCGGCAACGGCAGAGGCAGATTATCGGGCAATGTATGTACTGCCGAAAAACGTGAAACAGGGATAACCTGTTGTAACTGCCAGTTTTCCGTAGGTACCTCGTCCATGACTCCTTTGAGACGGGCATGGCGGCGAGCGGCGCGAACAGATAAGGCTTCACCGGGGTCACCAATTTCAGTTGGACTGGTTGGAGTAGCCTCCGGACTGGTGTCGAAGCCGTTATCCTGCCCAGTAATTTTGTAACCCAGCAGGCTGTAAAGCCTTTGAGCGGTTAACTGACCCGGTTCAGGGGGTTGTGAGATTTCAGGGTTTACTATCGTCATAGTGAAGCCCGCATTTCCCGGTTGTACGGCGGGTAGCTTAACTGTTTCGCTTCCGTCAGCCGCTTCTGCGAACAGATTTGCCGCTGATGTGTCAATATTGATACCGACAACCGCACAGTTGTTAAAGGGGTAAAGCTTGCGGTCAGGAGCGATGCCGGAGGACTGGGAAGCCAGCAGGAAGGTTATCCAGATTGAGCCGCTTCCGTCGTTGTCAAATACCGAGTCAGGCAGGCCTTTTCCGGATATGTCCGAATAATGCAGATAGAAACCGCCTCCGCCTACTACGCTGCATTCCCAAAGGAGAAGAAGGAATTGGCGGCTGCATTCCAATGCGGCGAAATATTCACCTTGCAAGGGTGTGTCAATATTTTCGGCCATCATGCCATACTGCTTGCCGCTGGCTGTTTCTGTTGTCAGATTGGTCTTGATAATATAGGTATTTTGCAAATCAACTGCATCTGCCGACAGCCCAGTGGGTATAGTACTGGAAGCACTTGTGTCATACATCAGGTATAGCTTGTCGTCAGGATTATCTGTTTCCGGAAGTGCCTGAATAAGCTGGTAAAGCAAATAGCGTCCTGTCTGGTCCGCACCCTTGACTTCATAGGTATCGGGCAGGAATACCTCATCTTTTTGGCCCTGCTTCACCTTGCAGAGGCTGATCTTCAACATGGTTCCCCAGGAATATTGCTGAAATGCAACAGAAGGCTCACGAACAGAACCCTGATGGTATTTCAGCTGATAGGGGGGGACGGATGTGGCAGTATTCTGCGCCCTGTAGATTAAATCCCGGGGGAATACCCAGAGTGAGGGAGAACCTGTAATTGCGGCGCTGCCATCCTCACCGGGGAGTGGGATTGATACGGGCATTTGCAAGAGTATATGCTGCTGGAAGCTATAGCTCTTTGGTGTTGTCTCACTGAGCTTCATTGGGGAAAGCGGAGCAACGAAAACAGGCTTAAGAGTATCGGCTGGATAACCCTCACGGAGGTTCTGTTCCTTTATTTTTACCTGAAGACCTAATTCGTCATCCTTGGAAATCTGTTCTGTCAAAATAATGGTTCCCGGATTTAAACGGCCTTCCAGATGAACAGCCGGATTAAGGCTGCGAAGCTGAGGATGCTTTGTTTCCAATGTATCCAGTGTATCATCACCGCTGACAGTATAAGAATTGTAGAAGGCTACCCACTGTTTTTCAATTGCTTCGGTAAAGTTTACTGCAGCCCTAATATCCTCAGGATTGAGGCTTTGGTCAGGAGCTATACCCGCGACCTGCTGTCCTGTTAACTCACAAAGGCCAGTCATTGTACCATCTGCGACGATAATTCCATCTGAATCCTTACGGGGAGCAGGCAGCCGGAGTCCATGCAGGAAGAATCTGGACAGCATTCCGCTGACCTGACTGTGAATTTCACTGCTTTGAAGCAATGGTACAAGGTCGGACATATTCATTTTCGGAATGTCTGTTATTTCTATGGATACAGGGTTTTCAGCCGAAGACTTGAAAAGACCTGCGGTAGAGTATACACCTATACTGCCTGAAAGCTTCTCAACGGAAATATTCAGCGCTGCTCCCACCTTTGCCAAGGTGTCCCCGCTAAGAGTAGCGTATTTCACATCGGGGATGTTTGCTATTGCCAGAGGAGCCAACAGTCCTTGCTGTTCCTGAATCATATCCGAGAGTGCTTTTAAATCTTTCATGAAAAACCTCTGCCAAATTGAATCCAAGGTTTCAAGAGGCTCAATGCTGTGATTCATGGTTTGAGGCAGGAGAATCGGCCCCGAACCGGTGGGGTTTAATGTCCTTATGGCTTGGTTGAATACTCCGAATTCACCCGAAGGGTCTTTATCTGCATTGAAGTTTTGCATAAGAGAGAAATAAGCTCCGATCCAGTCAGTCGTATCTCCGGCAAGGGTAGTGTAGGTTTGAGTGTGCACGGTGCTGTAAAGGGCGTCCGGGATATTCAGTACAAGGCCCTCCGGAAGTACTCCATTATAGGTCTTAAGCTTGTCCTGATTTAATGTAATTATATTCTCGGTATACCAAGGCTGATAGGCAATCTCCGCTGAAGTACCCTTCAAACGGGTATAAAACACGGCGGATGCAAGATCAACGGACAAACCTGAAGGATTGGCATAGGTATATTGCTTGAGACACATAATACTGCCTGTTTTCAGCAGCAAGGGGTCTTGTGACATTCCGGGCATTCCCTCGGGAAGCGGGTTGAATAAATCCATTACCTCGGACAAACGGAAACGGTCAGAAATGCTCTTGAGGGTTTCAACCGAGCCCAATTGATAAGAAATAGCGCCCACTGCAAGAGAAAGTGCTTCTGTCAGCTCTACATTCTGGTTGGTGATGGCAATGGACTGGGGGGTAATTCCCAGGCTGACTGTGATAGTGTCCCCAGGCTGCGAGTCCTTCAATTGATTTTCAATATCAGGATTCAGATAAATCAGTTCATCAGCAGAAAGTCCAAAGAACAGTGCCGCAGAGGCAGCGGTATCACCTGCCTTGACAGCATAGTTTACCTGGATTTTCTTGAATCTGGGGTTGGAGGCGATGGAGGTCAGTGAATCCTGGGAGGACAGCGAAAAGCTATAGCGTGATAAAAGATCCAGGGCAGACTGTACAACTGTTCTGGCAATCATCAGGAAATAGTCACAGAAAATATAATTTGCCATGGATATTGTTTGTTCGCCGTTATCTTCCGAAAAAGGTGCAGCAGAAGCAGTTTGGGGATTGACAAGCATTTTGTTGAAATAATCATTGACACCTTTTTCATAGGTGGGGCCTACCTGGTTGTACTGGCTGTAATCCATACTGCCCAGCTCTGTTGAGGTCCACTGCAGAGTTGGAATCATTGGGAAGAAGATTCCTCCAATGTCATTAGGGTCGTTACCGGCAGGAATACTGCTTATTGTGAAAATAAGATTCTTATCAAAAAAATCACTGAGTTTGTTGAAGTTGAAGCCTTGCTCTGAGGTTTGGTACATATTCAGCTGGTTGTAAAGGTACTCAAGCTGTCCGCTTGTTATATCGTCCTGCTGTCCTATCTGCATTGCAGCAATACACCAACGGAACATTGCCTCAATGAGAAGGTTGAGGGCTATTTCAGATTCATCAGCCGCTGCTGTATTATTGGAAAGAGTAACCTTCCTTAACTCGGTGTGTTCTACTGCATCTGCACTGACTCCGTTGTCTGCGGTCAGCATGAAAATAATTTTATGAGACGGAGCGCCGTTTGCAGTACTTTCTGACCATTGAACCCCTATATTATCTATTGTGAAAGCAGGAATAAGCTTTAGCGAAATATTATGGGCTTGACCGTCAGGAAAAACAGGAGTGCTATCCCATATTAGGTTATAGCCGCTGTCTGCCAAGCTGTCCGACAGGAAGGCTTTGTGGCCAAGTACCTTGCCATAGTTGTCCAAACGGGACAGTGCTCTGGTTTCAAAATGGGAGCGGCGGCGCGGACGGTGTACGTTTGAAGTGAGCTGATTCGAAGGCTGTCCGGCTCCGCCCGCTGCGGTAATCCACGGCGGTGTGCCTTTTTCTCCAATAGTAAAGGATTCATGGAGATTAATTCCGAAGCTGAAGTTAACTTTGATAAAAAGAATTTTTATTGAAGCTTTGACCTCTACACCTACATCAAGTTCTACAATAGTCGGCTGGTAGGATTCCAGAACCAGTGTTACGGTTGCATAAGCTTCCACACTTACGGATACCTTGATAACTTTAAAATCCACACAGCCATAGAGCTTACCGATGAGCCCTGCAACAGCTCTTGTCCAGTAGTACATTTCTGTCTTTTGAGCTGCATCATTGGGATGGAACCAGGCTAATACGCCTTCGAAAATTGCCAGCATTTCAACGTAGAGCCCGGCCTTAAGAGGGCCGGATTTGAATTCTCGTCCTACTCCTACTGCAAGTCCGATGCCTAACTCCAGCACAGGGCTGAAAGTACCGTTGGTTATCACGGGAACACGGCTGGAGGTGGTGCCGTTGAGCTTTCCGAAGTATATGCCTCCATGTCCGATAAAGATATATACCTGCAGGGAGAAGGAGTCTGTGAAGTCACCGTTTTTCGGGAAGCCCAAGTCTACCTTGAAGTCGCCGTTGGTGTAGATTTCCACCGAAACTACGCCGAGGGTTATCGAGACCACGCCGAATTGCAGCTGCCGGAAGGCTTCAGGCATTCTGAAAACAGCTTTATAGACACCGATATCATCGGTGATGCGCTTATATAGTATCTCAAAGCGGAAGCCGGCAAGGCTGCCTGCATTGGGGCCTGACAGTGAGACCACCAGACCGTATATATTGGGGTCATTGAATACTGCGGCAATAGAGAGCATATCCATTATGGTTATGTCCAGCCCTATCAGCCAATGACTGTTTTCATTAAAGGTCAGAAGTGAACCCGAGGGCTGGGCCAGCGGATTTTTTGAAGTGTCTTCCATAGGCTTCATCTGGTCTCGCAGTGCATTGATGACATCTGACACAGAATTGAAGCTAGCGGCATTTTGCAGCATGATGTGCTGTCCCAAACCAAGGTATCGAAGCCGAAGTAATTGTTCTCCTTGTCCCGGTACTGCCGGTGGAGGATCGTCTATAACATCCCAGTTCAGTTCATTTCCCTCAGTGTAATTTTCCTCCAGGAAACGCCCTGTCAATACCAGACGTACCGAGTCCTGACCGTTGACCTTAATGTACTTAATACCAATTGTTTTGATATCGATAAAGAACAAATCCAAGTCAACTGCATAGGTCAGGGATACCCAGGAATCTTTGGGGTCTACAGTCAAGGTGAACTTCGAGAGGTCAATGCTGTTGAGAAAATCCCAAGGAGGGTCCAGACGATAGTCGCTGCCGGGCCGGACCAGATTGACGAAGAATTCTATCATGGAACCCAGTGTAATTCCCTGTAATGTGAAGTTAATAATCTGGTGACGGTTCTGTTCATCGCCGATCCAGGCGGTGGTGCCTGTCAGGGAAAGCTTGTCATAGCCAATAGTGAAGATATAGGTGGATTCCTTCTCTTTCAGATTGATTCCTGCTCCTACATAGAACTTGTTTACGGCAAATTTACCGAAAATAGAACCTACAAGCACCATGTTATCATCATCAGCCGTAAGGGCCAATTGGGAATCCGAAGCCTTGGGAAGCCGTGCAATATCAACGTTGGCTGTAAGTGAAAGATCCAGGTTGCCCAGTACATTCGTCAGCTTCAAACGTCCAACCACCGACCCGGAAAGTGTAAAGGTTTTAGTACCTGTGTCGAAGCTGGTTACAAGCTCCTCAATAGTAATTGATACCGGTAGTCCTTCGGGCGGCGTATCAACACCGAGAAACTGAGCAATAAGTGTAACAAGATCCAGGGTGGTACCCGGAATAAGCCCACCCTCAAAAAGCCAGGCTCCGTCCTCGTTATAACCGGCTGAAAGCCATAGTCCGGTATCCATAAGGTATTGAGGGTTATCGGGGGTATAATCCTTGCTCCGTATCAGCATGGTCCCGCGAATACCGCCGGATACATTGTTTTGACGGTAATAAACCCATAAATCCATTTCCTCTAAAGAGAAGGTTACATTGCCAAAGGTTAAGGAATAACCTGTGGTCATATTAGCCTGAAATTTAAATGTTTTCTGTTGAGGATCGGCAACAAAGCGTAAATCAGTAACTTTTAGGCCTGTACTTGGACCGGAGCCGCCGTAAAACCAGCCGAAGACTTGTCCCAGGTCAAATTCGTTGTCTTTTGCGAGGGTACACTGTATGATAAAGTCCGGCAGGCAGGCATTGATTAAAAAGGTAGTATCGTTTGGTGCAGTGCCGAAGATAACATTACCGAAAACGCAGCTGCTGATAAAAGAGCCTGTGCTAAAGGTATTTATCATCCAGCGTACACCGACATTGGATATATTGATGAACGGTATGGATGGAAACCAGCCGTCTTTGGTCATCACTGTACCGGAGATAAAATCAATCCCGGGTAAAAAACGCCCTTTACTGAAATCAGGGGGAATGATTGATACTCTGATGTCTTTCAGGTAGAAGGAAGTTAAGGCTTTTATTGCAGGAGGGGCAACAAGTCCGGCAACAGTGGTGTTGAGGAATCCTGCCAGAGGCTCCAATCCTTGTGCAAGCTTCTCGGTATAATCCTCAAATTTGCCGTCGAATACCCATCGAATATTTCCTTGCAGCAGGATGGCGGATATATCCAGTGTAATAGGAGAGGTGGAGCCAACGGCCACGCTGCCGACAATTTCCAATGTTGAGCCGGAATACGCAGCAGGCAAGGCATCGCTTTCTGCATGGGTGGAAAGACGAAGAAATATCCTGCCGATTGAGGAATTGCCTAAATCAATGGATTTTCCTGCAACATCTGCTTTAAGCGACAATATGGGAAAATCCTGGTTTATTATCAGTAGGGTACCTTCCAGCGGAAATGGACCGCTGCCCAGAAAATCCACATATTGGTTTAACAGGCCATCCATATTGAGGTAGCCTGTAAATCCGGCGGAAGGGACGGTGTCTTCCATCCCCGGAGGAGGATTGGAGGCACTGAATGCCGGTTGTGTTATGCTTGTGCTGTTCAAGTATGAAGTAGTTCGTGCAAGTGTTGCATCTTGTGCTATATAGGTATCGGGAAGATTATTAAAGGCTGATCCCAAAGTCCAGGGATTCTGCACAGAAACCTCCAGATCGAGCCTGAAAGCATAGCCTTCGCCCTGTACCTTTCCAGTCAAAGTAGCATCGCAATTATTTCCACGGTATACAGCCGAGCCCTGCAAAATAACTTCACTGGCTGTCGGTGGAGAAAGTATTGCGTTGCTTACCACCAAAGAAGGCGAAATGTCAAGCGCTTGAAGAACAAAGCCTAATTCAGGCCTCAGTGCACTGCTAAGTACGATACTGTTATCTTGTATCGCATTGAATAATTGGTTGTAGAGTTCATCCAATGTCATACGAACACCTCATTAAAGTCTATTTGTCCTTGCTTGATTCATATTTTGTCAATTTTGCGCTTTTTACCGGAATTACCGTTAGAAGAGCCGGGCCCGCGTGTTTTATTATAAGCACTGAGAACCGGAGAGCCGCCTGGGACATAATCAAACCCATCGGCAGGGTCGCGTTCGATCTTCATGGCACCGTTTTCCTCCACTGTAAAAATCCAATTACAGGATCTAGTCAGGTTATAGTAAGTAGTGAAAACATTATCTTCAGAAGCATAGCTGGACCATTTGTTTTCGTTATATGCGGTGAACAAATGCTTGGGATAGTCCGATTCGTTCCTTGGGGGAGTATAACCGCTTTTTCCGATTAACATGGGGGCTACTTTTTTTATTTTGGCTTCTGCAAAAATTTCCAGCACCTCAAGATCAGGGTGGTTGAAGCCTACACGGAAATCTGCACTGGCGGAAATGCAATTGGCACCGCAATAGGCTGCAAATGTTTTTGCAGGAGCAAAGGGATCTTTTCCGTACTTAAGTGTTACTGCACTGCCATGGTGAGGCGTAACCAACATGAAGGTGTTGTTAACCTGATCTTCAATCTTTTGTGTTTTTATCAGTTCATTAATCATATTGACAGTCAGACCAGTCGCATCACCGGAAAATATAAAGCGCTTTCCGGCGTATTCACAAATAAGTACGGCAGAAACGCTGTTTTTGTTTGTGAATTCGTTTTCAGTACCCTTGTCATTAAGCACGATGCCATTGTCGACATTTGACATCAGCAGACGGACCTTGAATCCGTTTAAATTTGCCAGTACCGGCCAGGTATCGTCAATTAGCTTGGTATAAAAGCTGGTATAAGCGTTTAAAAACTGGTTTTGTACATTTGCTCCCCTTTGCTCCAGGTCTTCGAGAATATTGTACCTTTTCCCGGAGATGTTAGAATCATACTGGTCTTTAGTACCGCCGTAATAAACTTTTCCGTATTGTAAAAATGCAATTTCTTTAGTGCATTTAATAATCAGATCCTTAAAAATGTTCCAATGATCCTTGTCCCCATGGCTGAATACAATCATATCCAATTTTCTGGGGGGATCCATTTTCAGCAGGTTATGTATAATTGTGCTTATTGCAATTGGAGTAAATCTGGATTTACCCTTTTCAGAACCCAAATCAAATATCATAGAATTGGTAGGAGCTTTATCCAAACCGTTTCCATAAACCTGAATGAAATTTCCCATTCCTTGTCCTACCTTTAGCACATGAACCTTTACACCCTTTGCCATTAAGCTTTACCTCCTCTTCTATTACGTCGTCCCGAAAGCATTTTGCGCGAGTTTGAGCTGTCCTCATCCTTACCGTCGGAGTAAGCTGCGTACCAGCCAAGCTTGGTGTTGGAACTGTTATCAGGATTTCCGAAAAGGTAAATATCATTGTTGCCGGGTGGGAAGGAAAGTCCCAAAAGACGGATACCAAACTGCCGGAGCCGAAGCATGTAAAGCCTGCCCTTATCGGTTTCGCTCGAAAGAAACTGGATGTTACGAAAGCCAAGACTCAGGATGCCTTCAATAGGAAGTTTCACTCCAAGATCACTGAGTCCCGGGAATTTCATCCCAATAAAGACGATGGGTTCATTATCAGGTTCAGTTTTGCACCAGGCCGCAAGCAGTGATATTTTAAGTCCCAGGTCTCCAGCCAACGATCCCAGCGTTCCAAGGTCCAGATCCATTACCAATCCGTACCAGGGGTTCGTAAGTGCGCCTTGCTGAAGCGGGGCACCGATTGAAGAGAAGCCCAATTCCTTCGGGGAAACACCTTTTGGCTGGCCATCTTCTACAGAAGTAACAGGGGCTTCGACCATGCCCGTCAGAGTGAGAGGGAACTTGAGGTATAGTCCGTTGTCCCTGCTGATGCTTTGGGACAGCTCAAAAGAGATTCCGGAAGCCTTTGTTAAAAAGTTTTTCCTTTGATTGGGGTCTGTAGTATCAAAACTCATATCAATAGTAAATTCCGAAAAACGGAGATAGCCGTCTCTCATTGTCCCTGAGGACTGCTCCTTATTCAGGGCCGGTCCAAAGGAAAAGAGATCGAAGCCTTCTATTTCGGTAAAGTAGAGATTGCCTCCCAGGGTAAAACGACTGGCGGCAATATTGCTTTGTGTATTCTCAGGTATAAGCGTTATGTATTGGGTGGACAGGATTTCAATGGCTTCCAGTGCAGAATTTTCCGACTGGTAAAGGCTTATTCCGACCTGACGGAAGCTGTAGAAATCCTTTCCGTTTTCAGTCTGGCATACCCCTTCAAGAATCAGGTTGTTGCCATGTGTGCTTCCATTGAGAAGTACGAGGTCTCCAAAGAGCTTACAGATTAAAAGCTCTATTTTGCAGGTGAAATTTTTGATGCAGGAGTTTTCAAACAGTATAGTAAGCACCAGCACCTTGAAATCAAATTCAATATCCTGTGCTAAAAGCAAATCGTCGGTATCCTGGTAATCTATCAAACCGAACGAAGAGGTGGTGCCGAGCTGTACTACTTGACTTTCCACGCTCAGCGGCGTTATATTCAGTCCCATGTGATGAGCATAAAATCTTTTTGTGTCAATACCTGCAGCTATACCCTGCAGCTGTGACGGAAGCTGAGTAAGCGGTACCTGACAGTTAAGGAAAAGCACACCGTTCCAATTCGGATCTGTAATGACATCTACAAAATTTTCATAAGGGGACACTGTTCCGTTTTCTTTAGCCTGAGCTGTAGACTGCCTTGCAGAGTCAAAAATCGAGCGCAGTTCATCTTGAGTTATTTCAAGGCTTCCGTTTATTTTAGCCACATCGGGCCATGGCCAGGCGGTGGTATCTTTAATCAACTCGTCCAGTGCACTGTTGTTGAATTTCATGAGCATAATTGTGTTCTGATGGCTTTGCCGGCTATCACAGAACCATTGGTAGGGGGAGAGGAGAAATTTCCAGCCTGAGATAACCAGCTCGAAATATGCACCTTCAGTTTCCCAGGCCTCCAAATATGGGGTTATTCCCGGGGCCCAAGCTGAAAGCTGTGTCCGGTAGGCGGTCTTGTCATCATAAATCGGAAACCCGGCCTCCACAGTTTTCTGTTTTATGGTATTCAGAATGCTGTCGGAGCCTCTCTTTTCGGGAGAAATCTGTTTAAGCTGAGTGAACGAATATTCAGTAAGGCAGTATCGTACAGAACATGCACTCTGGAATACTGTCGGGTCGGCGGCCACCAGGAATAATTGATTAGACTGAAGGGATGCACGGAAGCTGTCCCTAATATCGGTAAGTTGCAGCCAGCTGCTGTCAATCGAATTAGAATTTACATCAGACGATGGCTGTGCAGTATTTCCTAGAACAAGACGTTTCCAGTCTATCAGGTTGTCATCCATCTCTGCAATAAGTCCCTGAGGAGTAACGCCTGTGGTTTTTCCGTTTCCGATTGTTCCACGAACGGCATCACTACGGTACATATGAGCAGAAATATCCTCAATAGCTTTTCGCCGGGCAGGACTTACAATCTGGTACTCAAGCAGGCGGCAATATTCAACATCATCAGGGTCTATACCGAGGAAAGGCACCATGGGAAATGCGGCGGAAGATATTAAAGGTTCGATGTCTGATGTTATTGTGGGTGAAAAGGATGGAGGCAGAACGGCGGCCGGTATCTCAAGAAAATTCAGATGTCCGGTAGAGCCGTTGTCTGCAAGGCTTATATTAGTGGCATCATACATCAATGCTTGTTCCGGCTGACTGTAATAATAAATCCGATTTACTTCCGAAGAGGGGGTAATATAGACCCAGGAAGTGGTACCGAGCTCCGTAAGCAATGGCAGTGTATTTTCTGTACTGCTGCTGTCTTTGGCAAAAGAAGGAGCATAAGCGTTCCCCCCGGGAATAAAATGGAGGGTATTGCCGACAGTATTCATAAGTCCGGCATATTCAACACTGGATATACCGCATACAATTCTTTCCGAAGGTATCAGTGATGAAGAAGAAATTTCCTCTGGGGTTGTATCAACGGTGATCGAAAAGCCGCCCTCCGGTGACATGTAATAAGAGGGTGAAGCCAGAGGATCCGACCAAAGAGGACGTTTGGCAAACACAAAGCGGGCGTCTGCCTCAATACTGTTGCCAGGCAAAGGAGTCATGCAGACATGATGGCCTGTTGTCGTGATGTAAAAGGATTTTATATTTGAAGGGGCAGGATTCTGCCGTGTTGGGTCAATCAGAGAAAGAGAAGTTCGGTTGCCTGTGAGCTGATTTAAATGGTCAAAACGCCCATAAAGCAGAACTTCCCCTGTCTTAGGCTGCTCCAGTACCGGATATTTTAGTGTTCTGACAGCACCCTCGGTGTTCTGCTCGGGATCGGGTATAAAAAAAGCACAGTATAACTGCAGCAGCTCAAAATCGGAAGGCGAGTCTTCACTACCCGAATTTGAGAGCCTGAATCCAAGAGAAAAACAGCCCGAAGCACTGCCGCTCAGGGGAAGAAGCATTGCCGGTGTACTCATTGGGAAGGCGGATAAGGGCGAATTAAAAAGGATGTTTGGATAATCGGTTAAAGGAACAAAGGTAAAGCCGTACCCGTTTTCTTGTGTAGGTCCGCTGATTGTACAGCCTCCACCGATGCTCAAATTGTAATCGGCAAACCAGAAGGCTTCTGTCTGAAGTACAGACCAAGTGCCGTCAGCATTCTTTGAAGCGAGAAGCTTGTTTCCAACCCAGGGGCTTACGGTGAAGCTGGGGTCAAGAACCCAAAGAAACCTTGTATTGTAATAACCCTGTCCTTGCACCAATTCCCGTACTTTAAGGATAAAGGCATCTACATCCGGCGGTGCAGCGGTCATAAATATGTAAATGCCACTGTCGTCATTCCAAGTCTCTTCAACCTCCAGAGTGAGTTTGAGACTCTCGGAGGAGGAAAGAAAGGCTGAAAGGAATGCCTCATTCGGCGAGGCATCCTCCAAATCAAGAAAATATAAAGCACTGGTTCCAGACTGCTTAAATACCGGTTTTAGAGTACTCATATCATTCTCCTGTAAATGTAATTTGGTCTCCCTGTAGCACAGGAAGATTGAACCAACCTGAAGAATTGCTGTAAATCACCGAATTGCCCCACTCAAAGCGCACAGGGAATGAAAGGCCGGTGATGAATTTCGGTGCCTGCTCGGAAATATTAGCATACATATTTCTCGACTTGCGGCTGTATCGCAGTCCGGTCAGTGAAGCAGGAATACTGAAAGGTTTTATGCCATGCTGCTCCAACACCTGGGAAAGTGTAGTTCCTACAGGTACCCAAATGCTTGTGCTGTTTACCGAGATACAGATTAAAGGTGTCATCGCCGCACGCCCGCGCATATAAAGTAGGGCATAGTTTGTTCCTATTGCTGGGATGGAAGCACCATTCGCGATTTTTTGTGTAATATCGGAAAGTGTAAACCAGTCTGCAGCCGCCAGAATCAAGGCATTATCCTTTGGATTGCTTGATCCCTGATTTGAGGAGGACTTGAAGGTCGAGGGATAAATGAGGCGGTAAAAAGGTCGCTGGAATTCCCTGAAAAAGAAGTCTATTACACCGCCGCCGCCCTCAACAGGCCCGCTTCCGCTCGCTGCAGGAGCAGGTACGGTTAAATTGCTCAGGCTCGACAGAAAGTTGTTGAAGCCTACAGACGTATTCCCGCTGCCGTTAAGGTAGGAGCCTATATCATACTCTGCTATATTATTTCCGACATAACCGTTTACGTATTGAGGTGGCTGGGAGCTCACCGACTGCCACTGCTGATACTCAAGCCGCAGGCGCATTCCCGGCCGCAGGTCTGTATAGTTGTTTTGAGTTAAAAGTCCGTAGTTATAGTAAAGGGTTTCCGCAAAGGTTTGCGGCATCATTCCGGCAATGGTGTCAATAACATTCTGTACCGCCCCTGGAAGTAATATGCCAATGGTGGCAGGATCCTGATTCGGGGCTTTTCCCTCAAGTGATATCAAAAACTTTTGGTAGCTGTCCAGAAGATATGTACGCACCGGAGAGCTGTCAAAGTTCCACACCATACTGTCGGAGGAAAATGTAATCTTGTATTTGAAGCTTCCTGCACCTGTTAGGGCTGACAGTATAAAGGGATCTGATGACGGAAGGGTTTGCGGTGCAGTTTTATATAATTCCGGCAGATAACATACCATTTCAAAAGGAGCTTGGGGAAGTGAACCAGACATAGGCAGAACTGCTGCCGCCTTATCCTTGTTGGCTGACAGGCAGAAACCGGCTCCTACTGGATCTTTGGAAGCACTGCAAGGGCCTGTTGAAATACCATTCAATGCGCGGACACATAAAGAGTATGTTCCTGTAGCACTTGAATAATCCATAGGTATGCATACCGAGGTATTTGGTGTGTTTATACAGACAGATTTGTCAGGACTTGCGGAAGATGTCAAAATAGCCAAGTAGCCTGTGATCCCGGCAGATAAAACGGGCGACCAGCTTGCAGTAACTTGGTATCCGTCATAATAAGCATCTGTAATGACCGGAATGCCGGAAATAACAGCTACGGCTTCACACGCAGGCCCGGTGCAGTTTGTACCTGCTGCCTGAACCGTCACACTATAGCTGTAAGACTCCTCCAAAGCTTTATTGAAGACAGCGGACAGGGGAGCCCCGGCAGCTGTTACAGGCCCGTCAAATAAGCTATCACCCTTATAGAGAAATGCCTGATACGAGGAAATTCCCAGCTTTCCGGTGGTGCTGGCATCGTCAATAACTGCCGTGACTTTGTCTGAATCGGCAGTAATCGACTTAATGCCGGGTACAGCCGTTATCACAGTTAACGCAGAGCCCAAAGGCCCACGGACGATGCCGTTGACGGTA
>JAEXSP010000041.1 GCA_023453795.1 Bacillota bacterium | reverse complement strand
CTGCTGGTATCAGGAATTCTGTTGCGAGTGGCAGAACCAATTGAATTGTTCCGCTATTTTTGGTATAGTCTTTGTGTAGTAATATTTTGTTCACAACTATATTCTACCACATTTGGTGCATCTTAGGGTGCACTTCTTGCGTTTTTTCGACGAAAAAAGAGCTGCCTCAAAGTTTATTTTGAGACAGCCCCTTTTGTTTGGTATACTTGCCGAAGCAAGTTCTAAAATCGAGAGGAGTAATGTCCTTCAGATTTATTTTTTTGTTTTTTATTGAGTTATCCTTTACATGAGGTTAAAATAAATAAGATAAAATATTTGTAATATGGGAGAACGGATATGAAAAAATTGGTTCCTTTGAGTGAGTTGGAAGCACGGATGAATAATTTCAGAGCCCGAATGGATAAGACAAATCCGGAATGGGAGATTGCTGTAATTTTCAGTAAGATAAATCAGTACTATTTTACCGGAACGATGCAGGAAGGAATGCTGATCATACCGAGAGACGGCGAGGGAGTGCTCTGGGTAAGAAAAAGCTATGAAAGGGCCTTGGACGAGTCCTTTTTTCCTGAAATTAAACCGATGGGGAGCTTCAGGGATGCTGCAGGGTATTACCGATTTCCAAACACAGTATATATTGAAACAGAATTTGTTCCGGTTGCAATGCTGCAAAGATTTCAAAAGTATTTTCCTTTTCAGGAAGTCAAATCCCTTGATAACCAGATCGCAGCCGTCAGATCGGTGAAAAGCGAATATGAGCTTTCTCTTATGAGGAAGGCGGGGGACATTCACAGGAGGGTTCTTGAGGACTTTATCCCGGGAATGCTCAAAGAAGGAATAAGTGAAGCAGAGTTTGCCATGGATATATATTCAAGGATGGTCAAAGAAGGCCATCATGGTTTATCACGTTTTGCAATGTTCGATACCGAGATGCTGCTGGGTCATGTATGCTTTGGAGCGAGTTCCATATATCCGGCCTGCTTCAATGGTGCCAGCGGAAACTATGGCATGAATTCTGCAGTACCTCTTCTTGGAAATCGCGAACACAAACTGAAAAAGGGAGATCTTGTTTATGTTGATATAGGGTGTGGTGTAGATGGTTACCATACGGATAAAACAATGACCTATATGTACGGGAAAAGTCTGCCTGAACATGCAGTCAGAGCGCATGAGGAATGTGTAGAGATACAGAATGAAATAGCAGGCATGCTGAAGCCCGGTGAGATTCCGGCACAAATATATACTGGAATAATGAATAAGCTTGATACTGAATTCATGATAAATTTTATGGGCTTTGGAAGCAGAAGAGTAAAATTTCTTGGACACGGCGTCGGACTGCAGATTGACGAACACCCTGTTATAGCTGAAGGATTTAATGAACCAATTCGGGAAGGAATGGCATTTGCAATTGAACCCAAAAAAGGGATTGCGGAAATAGGAATGGTGGGCATCGAGAATACCTTTGTCGTAACCAAAGATGGGGGCGAATGCATTACAGGAACAAACCCAGGGTTGATAAAGGTGTATTAACTAGGGAGAAGCATGCAAGGCTACATCTGTCAGAAGTAGCCTTGCTGCTATTATATGTTAATCCCATTTTAGACTGTATTTTTCAATGGCATAATCTTTTAACATGAATTTTTTAATCTTTCCGCTTGCTGTAGTGGGAAATTCCTTAACAAATTCGATATATTTAGGCATTTTAAACTTCGCAAGCTTATCTTGAATGAATGCTATAACCTCCTCTCTGGATAATGTATGCTTATCATTAATAATTATAAAAGCACATATCTCCTCTCCCAGGTTTTTGTCAGGAACGCCTATAACTGCCGCTTCTTTAATGGATACATGCGTTGCTAATAACTCTTCGATTTCCGTAGGTGAGATGTTTTCACCGCCTCTGATGATTATATCTTTTATTCTGCCGATAATCTTACAGTAGCCTTGGTCGTCTTTATTAGCCAAATCTCCGGTGTGCAGCCATCCGTCTTTGTCAATAATCTTTTGTGTTGCCTCTTGGTTCTTGTAGTATCCCTTCATGATATATTCTGTTTTAGTGATTAGCTCTCCATCCACACCGTTAGGTACTTCTTTCCCGGTAGCAGGATTTACTATCTTGATTTCTGTTCCCAACATGCCCCGACCGACAGTATTTATTCTAATATCAAAAGGGTCAGAAAAGAGGGTTTGTGTTATCCCCATGGCTTCTGTCAGTCCATAAACGATACAGAGTTCTTTCATGTTCATTTTATCCATAATTTTGTTCATAAGCTCGGGATGACAATAAGAGCCGGCTATCATACCTTTTCGAAGATTGGATAAATCGAAGCTGTCAAAGTCAGGATGGGAAAGAAGAAATTTAAACATAGTAGGGACTCCATTTAATCCGGTACACTTTTCTTTGTCTAAATATTCAAGAACTTTTGTTGTTTGAAATCTGTCCACAAGCACTATTGCCGCCCCATATAACAAGCATTGAAAAACGCTTAAAACGTACCCCATTACATGAAAGAGGGGGAGACATACAAGTAATCTGTCTTTCTCTGAATAATCAAGGTTTTTACCTGAAACGACAGCATTATTAATAATACTATAATGCGTGGACATAACGGCTTTAGGATTTCCTGTAGTACCTGAAGTGTATTGAATATTTGTTGTATCATGACATTCTAATGAATTCCTTTTTTCAAGCAATTCTTCGTCGGATATCTCTTTGCCAATTTCTATAAGCTTCTCAAGAGACATAAAGTTTTTATTGTCACCATCTATACTTATGACACTCTTCATATCAGGAAAGGCTTCGCTTGATAATTTTCCTTGGAAACAAAATTTGAGTTCCGGGCATATAGAATATATGGAATCGGCATAATTGTTTCCGTTATAGCCTTTTGAGAAAAAGAGAGCTTTTGAATTGGAATGCTTTAAAACATATTCAAGTTCATGCTTACTGTAATCTGTGTTAATACATACAAGAACTGCCCCGATTTTGGCAGCGGCAATTTGAAGTGCTATCCATTCCGGACTATTCAATGACCAGATTGATATATGATCGCCTTTCTTTATACCAAGTTTCAGTAACCCCTTTGCTATGCCATCATACATTTTCTTAAAATCTCTGTAAGAATACCGAACATTTTTGTCCTTGCAGACTATGGCTTCGTTGTTTTCATATTCGATGCACATTCTGTCAATGATGTCGCCAATTGTTTCTTTTGAAAAACCTTCCTTTTCATCTCTGGACATACACTTATATGTCGGATTCCAACACTCCATGGGTTTCCCTCCTATATTCACACCTATTTCTTTTTTTACAAATCCAGCAAAACATCATCATAAATTTTATTAAAAATTAAACTTTATTATGTAGTCATAATACGTTTACGTAAGATAAAATGTGAAAAAAATTAAGAAATTACAACCACTAAAATTATTCCTCGAAGCAAAGCAAAATAGTATATTATAAAAAGCTCCTTATAGATAATAAATAATCGAACACATGTAACAGGTGCATATTGATTTACATAATATAGACTACGTAATAACTATCATAAATAAATTCTACTATGTAACCTTCATGGTAAAAAGGTTAGTTGAAAACATCTAAAATATAATTGATGGGAGCGATTTTAACAATGAAAGTCAAAGGGAAGATTCCGTTATATTCCTGGCCCGGTAGTATTAAAAATGAATTTTCAAAATTTATTAGAATAAATAAGGCGAAGCGTAAAGAAACAAAAAATAGTTTAGATTGCATACCGGCAGATGGACAGGATATATATAACTATGTTGCACGTTACAGAATTGCCAATTTTCAGACTCAAGCGGTAATGAAGCTCGATGGCAGGCTTGAATTCGATAAACTATCAAAGGCTGTGAGATTATCATTTGATGTTGAACCAGTTTTTGGGTGCCGTTTTATTGAAAGCATCCGTCCTCACTGGAAACAAATTAAGGACATTGATTACGTTGAATTTTGTACATTTGAGGAAACTGATAATCCGGATACAGCTGTTGAAAAATTTCTAGATACCCCTTTGGATCTGGATAAAGGACCTATGGCCAAGGTAAAGCTAATACGATCCGGGCCCGATGATATTGTGTGTGTGAAAGTCAGTCATGTATGCTGTGACGGCGCCGGTGCGAAGGAATACTTTTTACTTCTTGCGGATATTTACTCTCAAATCGATAAAGATAGCAGCGGTTATATTCCAGTACAACATATACCAAATAAAAATGACCGGAATAGAATGTATAAGGCATTAAATATAGATGCTTCACAAGCAATTTATAATTCAAAACCCAAAATTGTGCATCAATTATGGAAATTTCCATGGAGAAACAACCGGCTCGGTGCTACCCGATTTGTTGTCTGTAAGCTTCCGGAAGGTCAGCTTGATGAAATGAAAAGCTACTCGAAAGCGAGAGGAGCAACAATCAATGATTTGATGCTAACTGCTGTCTACAGGGCTATGTTTGAAATATCCAAACCTCCATACGGTGTACCGGTTGATATTCCTATAACACTTGATTTGCGCCGCTACCTTCCGGATCAAAAAACTGAGGCAATAAGGAATTTTGCCGGTGGATATGTAACAACGATAGCCAGAAAAAAGCACGAAACTTTTCCGGAGACCTTAAAAAGGGTGATGTCTGAGACAAAAATATTAAAAGACGGTCGTCTGAAAACAGAAGATATTGCATGGGCAGAAGGTGTTGAAAACACAAATTTCTACCAATACACCAGCTATTTTAAAGCCGTATCGCTGCTTGCCGATATGGCCTCGAATAATCCCTTGATTGATTTTACTGACAAGTGTAGTGTAGTATTTGCAAACCTTGGCTTTGTATCTAAATCATTAATTAAATTTGGTGAACACACCGTCACTGACGCATATGTTCTTCCGCCGGTTATACGTGCACCCGGAATTCTCCTTATTGCAACTACTTATAATGGCATAATAACACTGGGGGTCGGTTATTATAAGCCTTCAGTTCATCGAAGTGCTATGGAGAATCTTCTGAATAAAATAAAGGATGAATTGATAGAAGGTTGTAAGCAACCATCCTAAAACCAAAGGGGACGATCTATCACCTTGACAACTGCAAGTCAGATGAATTCCTTACAAAACTGTAAGCATTCTTTAATGTTTTTCTATGGATTAAAAGCCTGCATCGTTTTATAATTATGTTACGAGATGCAGGCTTTGCTATCTTAAAGGGGGATAATTAAGATGAGAAGGATTCTTGCTGTTATAGGCAGCCCGAGAAAAGGTGAGACTCTAAAGGCTGTTCAAAGGTTTGAAGAAGAATTGAATAAGATCGAAGAAATCCAAATGGAATATATAATGTTAAGTAATCTTGAGCTCAAGGACTGTACGGGCTGCCATAATTGTATAAGCAAAGGGCAGGAATTCTGCCGGGAAAGTATAAAAGTCCGGGAGCTTCAGAACAAAATGCTGGAAGCAGACGGTGTAGTGCTTGCAACACCGGTTTATAATCAGCACGTCACAGCCTTAATGAAAAAGTATATGGATTACTTTACTTTTCAATGGCATAGGCCATCGATGTTCGGTGCCAAGTTTATTGGGATATCCAGCGGTGGCGGAATGTTTAAACCGGTATTCAAATATTTAAAGATGAATGTTGAGAATTGGGGTGCTATATGGATTGGTGAGCTTGGTGTGCCTCATTATGAATCACTTACAGATAAATATCAGAAAAAACTGGATAAGGAAATTGCCAGAAAAGCCTTGATGTTTTTGAATTCACTTAGCAATAAAAAATTGCCTAAACCTTCACTGGGGAAGCTGATGTGGTTCAACATGTGGAAAATGAATGCCGCTGTAGGTAAAGAAGAGCTTATAAAGGACTATGAGCATTGGACTGAAACAGGGTGGATGACAAAGGAATATTATTACGATACAAAAATCGGAATTATAAAGAAAACTGTTGTCAGAATAATAATGCCTATTATGAGGAGTTTTATGAGAAAGGTATACAAGGGCTATTAGACAATTAATAATTAATAATCCCCCTGCCTTTTTAAGGAAATACCCCCTTTAGAAGAGGACTTTTAATCTTAAGCCTTGCTAAAGGGAGGTGTCATAAAATAACGGGGGGATTAACTTGACCTCTTTATTTAATTACTATTTCTATAGGGCAATGGTCTGAACCCAAGACATCGCAGTGGATGTGGGCGCTTTCAAGCTTTTCTTTAAGCCTCTCGGAAATGCAGAAATAATCTATGCGCCACCCGACATTTTTTTCTCTGGCCTTGAAAAGGTACGACCACCATGTGTAAGCGTCCTTCTGTTCAGGATAAAAATACCTGTAGGTATCTATAAATCCGGATTCAAGAAGATCGGTGAATTTGCCGCGCTCTTCGTCCGTAAACCCTGCACTCCTTCTGTTTGAAGAGGGATTTTTAATATCAAGCTCTTTATGCGCGACATTCATGTCACCGCAGACAATAACCGGCTTTTCAGAATCAAGCTTATTCAAGTAGGAACGGAAATCGTCCTCCCAGGTCATCCTGTAATCCAGTCTCGCAAGCTCTCTTTTGGAATTAGGGGTATATACATTAACAAGAAAATACTCGCTGAATTCCAGTGTTATTACACGTCCTTCCTTATCGTGCACATCCTTACCGATGCCGTATGAAACATTGACCGGTTTGATTCTTGTAAAAATCGCTGTGCCGGAATAACCCTTTTTTTCAGCACAGTTCCAATATTTATGATACCCTTCAAGTTGCAGTTCAACCTGTCCTTCCTGGAGCTTTGTCTCCTGAAGGCATAAAATGTCGGGGTTTTCCTTGTTGAAAAAATCCATAAACCCTTTATTAAGTACGGCTCTAAGCCCGTTAACATTCCAAGAAATAAATTTAGTCATCCATAACCTCCATGATATTAATACACATATTTTACATGTCCCCATAGGAGCATATAGCGTCATGCCCTACAAATTACTGTACACTTTCAATTATCAACTGTCAATTTTCAATTTTATATACACCCCTTCTTTTATGAAAGAGAAAGGGGATGAGTTTTCAGTATTGCTTATTGTAAATACATTAAAAGTGGCTTTAGGGTTATCCAATGGCGTATGAACTTTTTGCCATGGCTGAATAAATATGACTATATGCTGTCATGTTTTTGAAGTATACTTGAAGTAGTGAATTCGGTCTCCACCCATAATTACATGAAAGGTCGTGTTAAAATGATTGAATTGCCTGAGGCTATTACAATAGCTGGACAGATTAACAATAAAATTGCGGGAAGGCAGATTGTCAATGTTACTGCAGCGTATTCACCGCACAAATTTGCATGGTATTTCGGCGATCCTCAGGGATATCATGATCTTCTTACGGGGAAAAGCATTGAAAAGGCTGAGGGTTACGGCGGCATGATCGAAATCAAAGCCGGCAGGGGTATAATCCTTTTCAGTGAAGGAGTAGGAGTGCGATACCATGCACAGGGCGAAAACCGGCCTAAAAAGCACCAGCTTCTTATAGAATTCGACGATGATTCTGCTATTAGTGCTTCTATACAGATGTATGGAGGACTGTACTGCTTTATCGACGGAGATTTTGACAACAAATATTATGTGATTGCAAAAGAAAAGCTATCTCCTTTAGCGGAAGAATTCGATGAAAACTATTTTGAGAGCCTCTTAGCGCCGGAAGCGGTTCAAAAGTTAAGCGCAAAAGCGGCCATTGCAACGGAACAACGCATCCCCGGGCTGGGTAATGGTGTATTGCAGGACATTTTGTACAATGCGAAAATCCACCCTAAAAAGAAGATCAATAAGCTTTCGGACGAAGAGAAGATGAATCTGTTCAAGTCAATCAAAGCAACCTTGGCTGAAATGACTTTCAAGGGAGGTAGAGATACGGAAAGGGACTTATATGGCTGCTTGGGAGGGTATCTTACAAAGGCGTCAAAGAATAGTGTGGACAAGTCATGCAGTATTTGCGGAGAATTAATAAGAAAAGAAAACTATATGGGCGGCAGTATCTATTATTGCCCCGGCTGTCAGGCCATATAGAGTTAAAGTAAAGCTTGCAACAGTTGCTGAGGGCGTAATTTCAAATACAGCGGTCAAGACCGGATTTGTTTTCGGTCTTTTTTGTACCGAAAAAAAACCACCATTAAACCGAAATCAGACTACTGTAATGTAATTTCTTTAAATGTTACACTAATAACGTAGTGGGAATAAATGACAAACGTAAGTTTGTTGAATAATCAGGAGTATTGTATGGGATCAGAAATCGCCGTTACCAACATGATATTTCTTATTATTACATTATTAATTGTCTATTGCATTTCAAAGAGCATAAGACTATTTTTGCACTTCAAATATTGGTTCGTCCATTATACAATTAGGGATTTGCTTAATAACATGGATCAATCAGTGCTCATACTTGATGAAAAAAATAACATTATTAAGTATAACCAATCTCTTGTCAGGAATTTCCCGGAACTTAAAACTAGCAGTAATTCTAAAGGTGTTATTGGCTTCCTTAGTAAAAACGCTTTACCTTCTGCAGGAAAACAAAATATTATTAGTGCAATAGAAACAGGTGATAAGATATATTCCGGGGAAATTGAACTTAACCGGCCCGCAAAAAAATTCTATTCCATACAGGTACGGCCGATATTTACACGCAGCATGACTTTAAAAGGCAAGATAATAATATTAAATGACACAACCATGCATAAAAATATGATTCAAGAGGTCAATGAAAAGAATGCGGAGCTGACGGCAATGATAGATCAATTAAATGAATATTCATTTTTAGCTGAAGCTCTTGCGATTGAACATGAGAGGAACCGTATGGCTCATGATCTGCATGATACTCTCGGACAGTCAATGACAATGATTAATACACTGTTGAAGGTATGTATCATTACGTGCAAGAAGGATGACGTTACGAGAGATAAGCTGTCGGAGGCTTTAAATATTACCAAAAAGGGAATCGCCGAACTTAAACGCACTGTAAACGGCTTGGCACCTCAGGAACTGGACTCAAAAGACCTTATAGCTTCCTTAAAGAATTTGATCAATGATTTTGAAATATCCGGCTTGAAGGTAGAGCTTTCGGTTAATTGCCCGCCGGATGTGTTTAAAAGAGAGCATTCTCTCTTCATATACCGGCTGTGTCAGGAGGCGCTGACTAATTCGATGCGGCACGGAGAAGCCGAAAATGCTACTGTAAATATTCAAGCCTACGGGGGAAGCCTGAAGATATTTATTTCCGATGACGGACACGGCACAAAAGCCATCATAAAGGGAATGGGGCTTAAAGGTATGGAGCAAAGGATCGGTCAACTGGGGGGAAGCATTAAGTATGGCTTCGGGGACAAAATAGGGTTTAATATATTCGCTGAGATACCATATACTGAGGTCATGGTAAAAAATGAATTATTGAACTGCCGACAGAAAAAAGCTGCTGTCGGGGCAGAATTATCGGCGGCAGAAGGCTGATAAGAATTCCTTAATGCTAAAACCTCCCTTTATATAAAGTGTAAGTGTAAACCAGTTATTAGGGTTAACGCTTACACTTGTTTTTATATAAAGCCTGTACAAATAATTATTAAGGTTACTTTATTAAATTGTTTTCAAAAATAAATTTTTTTAGTTTTAATAGTGGAAATTATTAAAAATATGATATAATTACTAAAGTGACATTAATAAATACTAATTAGTATGGGAGGGATTCATGTGGCATTCCTTTTGGGAATAGACATTGGAACATCGGGAACAAAGACTGTGCTTTTCGATGAAAACGGAAACACGGTTGCAAGTTCACTTTCCGAATATCCATTGTATCAGCCTGAAGCAGGTTGGGCTGAGCAGGAACCTGAGGATTGGTGGAACGCAGTCTGCATTACTATCAAAGCTGTACTGGCTTCAAGTGGCATCAGTGCAGGTGAAATCAAAGGAATAGGGCTGTCAGGCCAAATGCATGGGGCTGTTCTGCTTGACAAGGAGAACAGAATACTCAGGAAGGCTATTATTTGGTGCGACCAGAGGAGCTCCGAAGAGTGCAGGGAAATAACTTCATTGGTAGGGAGCAAGCGGTTGATCGAAATAACTGCGAATCCTGCCCTGACAGCTTTTACTGCATCCAAGGTTCTTTGGGTTAAAAACAATGAGCCGTCAGTATTTGAGAAAATAAGCAAAATACTTCTGCCGAAAGACTACATACGTTTCAAACTGACAGGGGAGTTTGCTACAGAGGTTTCGGACGCAAGCGGAATGCAGTTTATGGACATTCCGTCCAGAAAGTGGAGCGATGAAGTTCTGGGTAAGTTAGGCATTGAAAAGAATTGGCTCGGACAGATGTATGAATCTCAGGAAATCACAGGCCAGGTGAATAAACAGACTGCAGAAATAACAGGTCTTATGGAAGGGACTATTGTCGTAGGCGGTGCAGGTGACCAGGCTGCTGGGGCGGTAGGAAACGGAATTGTAAGACAAGGAGTCATTTCATCGACAATCGGTACATCAGGAGTTGTCTTTGCCCATTCTGACAAGATAACCATTGACCCTCTCGGAAGAGTTCATACTTTCTGCCATGCAGTTCCGAATACATGGCATATCATGGGGGTTACACAGGGTGCGGGCCTGTCCTTGAAATGGTTCAGAGATAATTTCTGTATTGAAGAAAAAAGGACTGCCGACTTAATGAAGACAGATCCGTATATATTGATGGACCAGGAAGCTGCGAAGGTTGAAGCCGGAAGCAATGGGCTTATTTACCTGCCGTATCTTATGGGGGAAAGAACGCCCCATCTTGATCCATATGCAAGAGGTGTATTTTTCGGACTGTCAGCAATACATGAAAAGCCGCATTTCTTAAGGTCTGTCATGGAGGGTGTTGTATACAGTCTTAAGGATTGCCTGAATATAATTAAAGAAATGGGTGTGGAAATATCAGAGGTCAGAGCATCGGGAGGCGGCGGAAAGAGCCAGCTTTGGAGACAGATGCAAGCTGATGTTTTTGCAACGGATATAACAACCATCAACTCAAGCGAAGGTCCTGCGCTAGGAGTAGCACTGCTTGCCGGTGTCGGTGCAGGCTTGTACGGCAGCGTAGCTCAAGCCTGTGACGCAACTATAAAGGTCAGAACTACCCAGAGGCCGGATATGGCTCTGAACGATATATATATGAAATCATACGGTTTATATGGGAAATTGTATAAATCGCTCAAAGAAGATTTCAAAGAAGCGGCAGGAATCGTATAAATGAAGAAAATTCCGGGGAACAATAAGCTTCTAAAAGAAATAAACAGAGCAGCTGTGCTTGATCTGATAAGAACAAGCAAGGCAGTTTCAAAAGCCAAACTGGCCCAAATAACCGGTCTGTCACCTACTGCAATAGGATCCATAACCTCCAGCCTTCTGGAGGATGGATATATCCATGAAACAGGAACGACTGAGTCAAAACGGGGAAGGAAACCGACAAAGCTTGAACTGAAAGCAGGTTCTTACTATTCGGTAGGGTTTGATATTGATGTGGATTGCATCGGCTCAACTCTCATAGATATTACCGGACAGATTCTTTATGAGAATTATTCACCGCTTCCTCACGGCATTGACGCAGAAGGAACTATGGGACTTATTGAGAAAGAGATCGGCTTTATTCTGGAGAAGTACGGAATTGAAATGGGCAGACTCCTTGGAGCAGGTATTTCTATTGCAGGAATGGTAAATTATAAAACAGGTGAAATTTTGCTCGCTCCAAATCTCGGATGGTCGAATGTTGATTTGAAATCCTATGCTGTTAGATTCCCGAACATCAGCTTTTATGTGGAAAATGAGGCTAGATCTTCCGCAATCTGCGAGAACTGGATAGGCAGCTGTACAGATATTAAAGACTTTGTCTGCATAAATGTAAAGTCAGGAATCGGAGCGGGAATATTCGCCGACGGCAAAATATACAGGGGAGTAGACGGCATTGCAGGGGAAATAGGGCATATACCGGTTGACGAAAATGGCCCCCGGTGCGGCTGCGGTAATTACGGCTGCCTCGAAACAATGGCTTCAACGCAGTATATAGTCGAAAATGCAAAGAGACTTATAAGGCAAGGAGTTGTTTCAAGCCTGAATGAGATAAGCGATGTAGATGCTATCGACCTTGAAGCTATAGTCAAAGCCGCAAAGGAAGGGGACGAAGCTTCAAAGGGAATCTTTACGGAATCCGCAAGATACCTTGGAATAGCTATTTCAAACATAGTCAATATCCTCAATCCTTCAAGGATTGTCATAGGAAAGGAATTTGTCAAATATTCGGATTTGGTGATTGATTACCTGAGAAACTTTGTTTCAGTAAAAGCACTAAAGGCCTCATCAACAAGCGTAGAAATAATTACTTCATCAATGGGTGAAAGATCTTCGGTAATCGGGGCAGCAATAATACCTTTGAGGCTTTTATTCGGAAAGTAATAAACAAGGAAATTAAATAAATTCAAAAAATATAAGGAGGAAGACAAATGTCGGAATATTTTAAAAACGTGTCAAAAATCAAGTACGAGGGTAAGGATTCGGATAACCCGCTTGCATTTAAGTATTACAATCCTGATGAAATCATCGGCGGAAAGAGCATGAAAGACCATTTGAGATTTGCAGTAGCATACTGGCATACATTTCAGGCAACGGGTGTTGATCCGTTCGGGCAGGGTACAGCTGTAAGACCATGGGATACAATTTCAGATCCTATGGAGCTGGCAAAAGCAAAAGTAGCCGCAAATTTTGAATTCTGTGAGAAACTCGATGTGCCCTTCTTCTGCTTCCACGACAGAGATATAGCCCCGGAGGCATCAACTTTGAAGGAAACCAACAAAAGGCTTGATGAAATAACGGCGTTGATTAAGGAATACCTGAAGACCAGCAGTGTCAAGCTGTTATGGGGAACAACGAATGCGTTCGGCAATCCAAGATTTGTTCATGGTGCATCAACCTCTCCTAATGCCGATGTGTTTGCTTTTGCAGCAGCCCAGGTTAAAAAAGCAATGGAAATAACTTATGAACTCGGCGGACAAAACTATGTATTCTGGGGCGGCAGGGAAGGATACGAAACACTGCTTAATACGGACATGAAGCTGGAACTTGACAACATGGGCAGATTTTTAAATATGGCAGTCGAATATGCAAAAGAAATAGGCTTCAAGGGCCAGTTCCTTATCGAGCCCAAGCCGAAGGAACCGACAAAACATCAATATGATTTCGATACAGCAACTGTAATAGGATTTTTGAAGACTTATGGACTGGATAAGGATTTCAAAATGAACATTGAAGCAAATCACGCTACACTTGCTGCACATACCTTCCAGCATGAGCTTCGTGTTGCCAGAGTAAACGGTTTCTTCGGAAGTATAGATGCAAATCAGGGGGATATGCTTCTTGGATGGGATACTGACCAATTCCCGACGAATATTTATGATACTGCCCTTGCAATGTATGAAACTCTTAAAGCCGGCGGATTTACTACCGGAGGTCTGAATTTTGATTCCAAGGTGAGAAGAGGATCCTTTGAACCGGAGGATCTGTTCTATGCTCATATTGCAGGAATGGATACTTTTGCAAAGGGTTTGAAGATAGCTGACAAGATGATTCAGGACGGAAAAATCGATGCATTCATAGCCGAAAGATACCAAAGCTATACAAAAGGTATAGGAAGTGATATTGTAAATAGAAAGGTCGGATTTAAGGAGCTTGAGAAGTATGCTCTCGAACATGACCAGATAAAGAATACTTCCGGAAGGCAGGAAATGCTTGAAGCAATCCTGAACAAATACATTCTTGAAGACTAAAAATTGTTTTTAAAATTCAAGTCTTCTTTATGAAATTTGATAATAAAATACCCCGTTGCTGAAATTGCAGCGGGGTATTTTCCGTATCTTGTTTTCTGAGTTATTACTTATGAGTCTTAAGGTAATCTGTAACCTTTTTAGCATGGTCGAGGTTCCATTTAAGAACATCTTTGTAACCAAGTCCGTTTGCCTGATCGATAGCATTTTTCAAAAGTGAATTGAACTCTGATTCATTCTTTGCGTAAACCATCTTCCAGGAAGCATCTCTGATTACCATCTTAACAGCATCCTGCTTTTGTTTGAGGGTTTCAGGCCTTTCTTCAGGAGCCTTGCCGGTGAATACAGGTTTCTTAAGCACCAGCATATTATTTTTCTTCATGTACTCAACAGGAGTCAAAGTCTTGTACATTGCTCTCCAGTCGTTATCCAGCTTGGTAGCGCTTTCCTTCATTGTTGAAGACCAGTCAACCTGGTAGTAGGGTTCGCCTGTAGTCGGGTTGATGGAATCATACTGTACTAACTGGATGTTAAATGTAGGCATACCGTCCTTCCAGGTTCCGCCGCCCCATTTCTTAGGTATTGTTGTGTCAGGATTGTTAAATACAGCTTGACCTAAATCTGTTTCATAAGGCTTGCCGTTCTTGTCTGTATTCCAGGCAAGGCCCTTAGGTCCGGTCTGGTATGTCTGTGCTCCTTCGGGAGTATACAGCCAGTTTATTAATTCCATAAGCCTTTCGGGCTTCTTAGCTTTCTTGCCTATTGATATTGTTCTTTCAAATCCATATGGATTAAATGCATATGAAACTATTTTTTCACCCTTTACAGGTACAAAATACAAGCCTTTACCCTGATCCTGCCTGGTAACAGAGTTGTATGAGTTGCATGTCCACGGGAAGAGGGTGAACAGAAGCTGTCCGTCTTTCAGCTTGTTGTTCATGTCATCAAAGGTCTGTGTAATTGCGTCTGGGTCTACAAGGCCCATCTGGTTTGCTTTATTTAACATTTTGAGAACTTTTACATAAGGTCCCTTAGTATCGAGACAACCGTATGAAGTTCCATCCGGGCTGAACTGTATGAAACCGCCATCGTTGAAACCGTCGCCTTCGTCATAACCCATCAGAGCAGTAAAGGCTTTGACCCACATCATCATGTTGCCGTCCCAGTCCTTCCAAGGTGAGAAAGCATACACAGGTTTTCCTGAATCGCTCTTAGGGTTGATCTTCTGCATCTTTTTAAGAGCAGTTAACAAATCGTCCCATGAATTGAGCTTAGGAGCGCCGATTTTCTTGTAGAGGTCAAAACGTAAACAAGTTTCTTCTGTAGTATCTCTGACTTCACATGAACCGGTGTTTTTCGGATCTACTGCGTTATACCCAAATCCATATAATGCTTTGCCGTTGCCGTTGGTTATTTTTGATTTCTGAATAACCTTCGGGAAGTTCTTTACAATATATGGACCATACTTCGTAATAAGGTTATTCTTTGTCAAGTCCAAGAGATAGCCCGCTTTTATTGCATCAGCCATTTTACCGTCTGTATTGCTGCCGAACACAACAAGGTCGCCAAGGTTGCCTGAGGCCATCATGGTTGCGAATTTAGCATCTCCGCCGCCTTCAACGTTTGAAGAAATAACATTCATCTTAATGTTGAACTTGTCTTTAAGGATCTTTCCAAACCAACCGCCCTGTATGCCTGACTGGTTGCCCAGCATAGTGAAGCAGTCAATGGTGTAGGTTGTCTTATGATCCACTTTCGGTGTTGTGGCAGTTGTTTTCTTTGCAGAGGTTGACTTGGATGTTGTTGCTGCAAATGAAACAGAAGACAATACCATCATAACAACCAATGTGAGAAGCATTACTTTTCTAAAGCCTTTACTCATTACTTTTCCCCCTTATTTTTTTATCGTTAATCCCCGTTACCGGGAAATTAAACCCTTTTTAGCCTTTAACGGCTCCAAGCATTATTCCTTTTACAAAGTACCTTTGGAAGAAAGGATATACAAACAATATTGGCGTAACAATAATCATTGAAACGGTCATCTTGACTGAGGTTGAAGTCTGAGCATACATAAGATCCTGACCAATTGTCCCGCCCTGGCTGGTTTGCAGGATTCTTGCAAGCATAGAGGATGTATTCATATATCTGTAAAGTATGAATTGCAGTGTATAGTATTTATCTCTGGTCATAAGGAACAAGGTATCGGTGAACTGGTTCCATTGGCCTACAGCCGAGAAAACAGCGATTGTTGCCAAAATAGGTGTTGTGAGCGGGAGTATAATTTTCCAGAATATTCTAAGCGGACCCGCGCCGTCTATTTCCGCTGACTCCTGAATTGAAGCCGGGAGAGACTCAATGAAGGTTTTAACCAGGATTACATTGAACGGTGACACTATATACGGCAAAATATAAGCAAGATAGTTGTTAGTAAGATGCATCTTAAACATTATAATAAACCATGGGATAAGACCTGCGTTAAAATACATGGTTATTACAACAAAGCGGTACCAGAACTTCCTTCCCCACATATACTTCTGAGAAAAGACAAAACCGAGAAGGGCGGAGCCTATTACGCAAAGCACAGAACCAATAACAGTTCTTGCCAATGAAACTATTGCGGCATGGCCAAGACCTGTCAATTCAAATACTTTAATATAATTTGAAAAATGTATATGCTTTGGGATAAGGATAACAGCTCCTTGGGCACTCAAAGCGTTATCACTTATGGTATTTATAAAAAGATAGTAAAAAGGAAATATACAAACAATCGTTATAATAGTAAAGACCGATATATTTACTACGTTGAATATTTTATCCCCGGCAGTTTCCCTTATAAATGGTTTATTCTTCCGGCGACGCGGAGCTTTTTTTATATTTACTGCTTCTTCAGCTGCATTTACGTTGCTATTCATAAATAACCCCCTAGTTTTGAAACAATTTCAAATTTATATTATGCTTTCGCCTCTTACAAGCTTAGACATCCTGTTGGCTACAAAAAGAAGGAATACACTTACAATGGATTTCATCATGCTTACTGCTGTTGCAAGTGAGAAATTATATCCCATCATACCTATGTTGTATACATATAGGTCTAATACCTGTATATGTGCATTATTCATTGAATTCTGGAAGACAAAGTACTGATCCATTCCGTTGTTAATAAAGTTTGCAATCTGAAGGAGTAAAAGCACGAAATATGTAGATGATATTCCGGGAAGCGTAATGTGCCACATTTTTCTGAAACGTCCTGCACCGTCTACTTCTGCAGCTTCATAAAGTGAAGGGTCTATGCTCGTAATGGTTGCAAGGTACATGATGGCATTCCAGCCGAGGAACTTCCACAAACTCCAGAGAGCCATTTTAAGCCATGTGTGACTGTCATTTGCAAGAAAATTGATTTTCTCGTTAATCAATCCAAGCTTAACAAGGATTTCGTTTATAACACCGCTGTCTGTCGCGAAGAGTGCAAAAGCAAAAGAATAAACAAGAACCCAACCTATGAAGTTCGGAAGTGTTGTAAGGATTTGAACGCTTTTTCTGAACCAGGTGCTTTTAATCTCAACCAAAAAGACTGCAAAGATTACAGGAAATATTGAAGCTATAACACCAAGGCTGCTTATAGCCAAAGTATTTTTCAGAACTCTTATAATTTCCTTAACCTGAGTGGGGGTTGAAAAAATGGATTTGAACCACTGCAAGCCCACAAACTTATTTTTCAAAAGCGGGATACCGGGATGATATTCAAATAATGAATATATCCATCCGTAAAGGGGAGCGTATGAAAAAATAAACACCAGAATAAGAAAAGGTAAAGCAATAAGAAACAATTGTAAACCTTTTTTCTTCTTCAGTTTTGCAATTAATGAGGAAACAACAGAAGTTTTTACATTTTGTTCAATAGTGGAATCTGGGACTGAACTCATACTAGCCTCCATAACTATGCATAATTTATAAAACGTGTATTTAAATAATTTCTAAACAATTTAAATACATTTAAATTATAAGTTTGTGGCTGGCACGATGTACATAATAAAAATCAACTTTTGTTTTGATAATTAACACAATTTGAATTAACAATAAATTTTTGTTTTATATAATGGAAAACTATTGGTTCCTGAGAATCAACTCCTGAAATTCGCCCGGAGCCATGCCATAAGTGTTTTTGAAAATTGTACAGAAATAAGAGGTATTGGGTATACCTACCTCCTGAGCTACCCAGTTGACCTTGTTTTTAGGCGACTTGAGCAATTCTCTTGCCTTTTCCATCCTGTACTCGCAAAGATAATCGTTAAATGACTTTCCCATGGATTTTTTAAAGATACTTCCAAGATAATTAGGAGAAAGGAAGACTTCTCCCGAAATTGTCTTTAGGCTTATTTCTGACATATACCTCTCATCAATAAGCTTTATAACCTTTTTGATTATTTGATCATCCTTATTGTATTTAATACCATTTATTTTATTAATGGCGTTTTCAAAAAATAAGGAAAGATGCTTTTCACAGGCGGCTAGTGTGTGCTGTTCGGACAGATTTGTCCTTATACTTGTGCTTTCTGTGTCGGGCTTATCGAAATCCTTATCCAGAGTATATAGAAAAATAGTAACCTCGTTGATTATTCCCTGAATAAAGTTTACAAGCAAATCCCTGCCGACTCCATTGTTTTCTTTGATGAAGTCAAAGAGATTCTTTTGAAGCTTAACAAGCCTTTCATTATTGGAAGACTTGACAGCATGTATAAGCTGCTTAACAAAATAACTGCTTTCCATAAGAAATTCCCCGGTTTTTTCGGCAAAACCGGATTGAATGGAATTCACAGCTTCAAAATACATTGTTCCGGATAATGACCAGAAGGTTGCAAAATTAACTGCTTCAAATGCCTGTGCCGAGCAAATGCTGATATCCTTTAAAGCAGCAACAGGTGAACCGACTCCGACTACCAAGGGGAGGCTGTTGAGTTCCCTGACATTGTGTATTGCTTCCGGGACTTTTGTCTCAATTATGTCTTTAGCTTCCTCCGACCAAAATATTGGTATAACAAGCTGGCCTTTGGCGGTATCTGCCAAATGAAAGAGGCAGATGCTGTTTAAAGAAGGCATTATTTTTTTAAAGATTTTTTCTATTTCCGCTTCATCCATGATTCTGCTTTCATCAGGGCATGCTGCTATATCCCCCGGATCATGATTCAGCTTTATAACAATAACGTTATAATTACCGTCCAAAGGAGCTTGAATGTTCAAAAGCTCTGTCTGCTGCTTTACCTTCAGGCTTTCAATATTCCCGTTTAAAAGGTCGGTGAAAAACTTTATCACTGCAAAATTTTGGCTTTGCTCAAACAGCTCCTTCATGCTCCTTTCACTTTCCTTGTTTTTCCTTTCAATAAGGCATTCCTTGGTTACTCTCTGGACAACGGGTATAAATTCTTCCTCCTCAAGAGGCTTAAGCAAATACGCATTTGCCTGAAAGCTGATAGCCTCCTTGGCAAATTTAAAGTCATCATATCCTGTAAGAATAATTACTTTGACATTAGGGAGAAACTCCTTTATTTTTTTAGACATCCTTATACCATCCATGCCCGGCATTCTTATATCTGTGATAATGATATCGGGAAGGAAAGCTTCTGCCTTTTCCAAGCCTTCTATTCCGTCGCATGCTGTTTCGACAACATCAATACTAAAGTCTTTCCAGTCAAAGAAATCCAGAAGTCCGTCTCTTTCCCATTTTTCATCTTCTACAATCAATAATTTTAGCATATAAACCTCCGGTAGCATTAAAAAATTACTCGCTGAGTGTTAAGGTTATAGTTACTACGGTTCCGATGCCGGGTTTGCTGAAAATATCAAAGGAATAATTTGCTCCGTAATAAGCCCTCAGCCTTTCTAAAATGTTTTTAATCGCATATCCGCTGCCTCTGGATCTTTCTACATTTCCGGAAAGGATGTTTTTTATGGTTTGTTTACTCATTCCTACACCGTCGTCGATAACCTGAAAAAAGAGATTGGTTTCATCGTTCCAGGCTTTGATCAGGAGGGTTCCGTGCATTCTTTTAGGCTCTATTCCATGATTCAAGGCATTTTCAACAATAGGCTGCAGAATGTTCTTAATTACTGAAATATCATGAACATTTTCTCCGATAGAATATTCTACATCAAACATTTCTTGAAAACGTATTTTTTGAATCTGTAAAAAGGCAGAAACCATATCAAGTTCTTCACTGACTAAGATTAGACTGTTGCCCTTACTCAGCACCAGACGGTAGAATTTTGCAAGGGAATTTGAAATCCTGACAATTTCCTGGGAACCTGATTTCCTGGCTGCAAATGAAATGGTCGCAAGGGTATTGTACAGGAAGTGCGGATTTATTTGTGCTTCCCATGCTTTCAGTTCTGCTTCCCTTTCAAGTATTTGAATTTTATATACCATTTCCACCAACTCATGAATTCGGCTTGTCATATGATTGAAGGTTAATGCAAGCTCTCCGAATTCATCCATTACTTTCACTGGAACAGTTACATCCAGATTTTCCTGTCTTACCTGCTTCATAGCCTTAACCATCTTTTTCATTCTTCTAAGCAGCAGATTTGTAGTGAAATAAATGATGATGCCCAGGAAAACGGAAGGTATAGCCAGAACGGCTACTATTTTGAAAAGAGATTTTTTTACCTCACTATTAAAATTGCTTACGGGAAAAATGCCTACAATACTGCAGTTGAAATTTTCAATGGGAATTACTATAAAAATCGAACGCTCATTTTCAATTTTTTTAACAGTGCTTATCGGAGTATTAATATTAAAATTGCCTAAGCCGGTTTTGGAGGTATCCTTCATGAACAGATTCGGCAGGTTGTTCGAGACTATCCTGTTTTCAGAGTCAACTATAAAAACCTTTCCAAGCTTACTCATGAAAGAATCTCTAAGCATGCTGAACAAAGAGCTCTCTTTCACTTCAAAGTTAAGAACCCCAAAGTTTTTTTGGTAGTTGGTTATGTATATTCCTCTGGAAAAGGAAAAAACATTACTCGAATATTTAGGAGAATAAGTATTCATGGAATAAATATAAGGTATGGAAGTATGGGTGCTTATCCACCCGCCTTTGGACGGCATATATTTGAGCATTTGGCTGTACAGCTCAGGTGAGTCCGCAGCCCTGACACAGGTAAAACTGAAAAGAGCTGAGCTTGAGGTATGCATTTCGGTAATAAATATGTTTTTCATAAAAATGCGGATAGAGAAAATATCATCATTCTGCCTGAGTATATTTCTCAAATTATCGGAAAATCTGAATTGATAGTCCTCTGTTCTGTATATATCGTTTTTATAGAATGAAGTAAGAAAATTCTGAAAGTTCTGCTCTTCGGCAAGATACTCCACAAGCTGCTCTATTACCTTCCCTTTTTGAAGAATACCGGCTTTTGTCTGAAGAAGATTCTGTTCCATTACAAGCCTTGCTTGTTTAATAGCTGTAGCAGAGTTTTGGTTGTAAAGATATATGCCCATTAAAAAGACAGGTACTATAAGGATGCTGAAATATGCAAGCACAAATTTCCAGCTTACACTCAGGTTTCTAAAAAAATTGATAAACTTTTTCACATTTTTTCTCCCCTAAGTAATACTTCAAAGCCCCTCAAATTCTAAATAAACAAAATTGAGATACAGGGTTTATTTTATATTATTCGTAACTCTTAGTGTAACAAATTGGCAAATATAAGTTTAGTATAACAGAAAATTATTGTATGAACAATGCACTGGTTATGAGTTTCCCAATGTTGAGTTGATTATAAAAACGTGAATTGATTTTTGATATGTACAGTATAAATTACGAGAATTTATAATTAATATATATGCAAAAAATCTTAAAATTATATTAAGTGAGGGAAAACCAGTGAGATACGGTTATTTTGACAACGAAAAAAGGGAATATGTAATCGATAAACCGGACACTCCCATGTCCTGGGTTAATTATCTTGGTACAGAGGATTACTGCGGAATAATTTCCAATAATGCAAGTGGATATGGATTTAACAAATCTGCTAAAACAGGAAGGATGCTTCGTTTCAGATTTAACAGCATACCTATGGATCGCCCGGGAAGATACATTTATATAAGGGACAATGAAGATGGTGATTACTGGTCGGCTTCATGGCAGCCTGTTGCCAAATCGCTGGAAGAATATAAAACCGTTTGCAGGCATGGGATGGGTTACACAAGGTTTGAATCGGAATACAAAGGCATAAAATCAAATTACAGGGTTTTTGTTCCGATTGACAAGCCAATTGAATTTTGGGAGGTAGAGCTCGAAAACACTGCTTCCCGGGAAAGAGATATTTCGATTTTTCCCTATGCAGAATGGTGTTTCTGGTATATGGACCAGGATCTTACGAACTTCCAGTACATATTGTATACGTGTGACCTGTCTTTCGAAAACGATATCATAGACTATTCAATAAAATTTGTTTCGGAGGAATGCCCGAAGGCATTTATGACTTCCAGCCTTCCGGTACAAAGTTTTGATACGGACCGAGATGTATTCATAGGAAATTACAACAGTGAAAGCAATCCAGCTGCAGTTGCGAACGGCAAATGCTTTAATTCAATTGCATTAGGCGGTAATCCTTGTGCGTCCGTGCAAAACAGGATCAGCCTTAAACCGGGGGAAAAGAAGTATGCCTTATACATCGTAGGAATCGGTAACGCAAAAACCTTTGGTGCGGAGTGCAAATCCATATACTCCGACAGAAAAAAGGTTGATGAAGAATTTGAGAGGGTGCAGGATTATTGGAACAAAAGGCTGTCAGGCTACAAATGCAGCACACCCTCAGATGAAATAAACACTATGGTAAATATATGGAATCAATATCAAAGCCATACTACCTATAACTGGTCGAGATCTGCATCATTTAACGAGGCGGGCGGAAGAGACGGCCTGGGATACCGTGATACTAATCAGGATACCCTGGGAGTGGTTCATTCAATACCTGAACAGGTCAAGGGAAAGCTGACAGACCTTCTTAAGGGGCAAATGTCCAAAGGCGCAGCCCTGCATGGCTTCCAACCGATGGAGTGGGAGCAGGCTTTGAGTAATGATGCTCCTGATAGTGAGATATTCTCAGATGATCATCTGTGGCTGCTTATTTCCATCCCGGCATACATTAAGGAAACAGGCGACATGGAGTTCCTGGATGCTGTAATACCTTACTGTGATAAGGGAGAGGACACTGTTTACGACCATATGAAGAAGGCACTTGAATTTTCCTGGTCCAAACGGGGGCCTCACGGCTTACTGCTTGGAATGAGAGCCGACTGGAACGACTGCATCAATCTTAAGGGTAAGGGTGAAAGCATTTGGAGCACTTTCTTATATTATAAATGCCTTGAAGAAATGGTTGATTTGTCTGTAAGGTTAAATAAAACTGAGGATGCTGAGCATTTTTCCAAGTATAAAAAAGAAATTAAGAAAAACATAGATGAATATGCATGGGATGGGAAGTGGTTTTTGAGAGGATATCTTGACAGCGGTAAGAAGCTGGGCGGCCAGGAGAGCGACCAAAGCAAGATATTCATTAACAGCCAGACCTGGTCGGTTGTTTCAGGTGCAGTCAGCCGTGAAAAAGGGCTTTCGGCGATGGACAGCCTTAAAGAGTTTCTTGCTACAGAGCATGGAATCGTTAAGAACTATCCGGCATACAGAAAATATGATCCTGAAATAGGTGCTATAACTTCTTTCCCGCCTTCGCTTAAAGAGAATGCGGGCATATTCTGCCATTCAAATACGTGGGCAGTAATTGCTGAAGCTCTGCTTGGCAGGGGAGACAGGGCGTATGAGTTCTACCGCTCTTATTTGCCTGCGGCCAAAAATGATAATGCTGATTTATATACTATGGAACCGTATGTATATTCACAATTTATAACAGGAAAAGAGCACCCGTACCACTTTGGAAGGGCGAGAAATTCCTGGCTGACAGGAACGTCATCCTGGAGTTTTGTTGCCGTTTCACAATATATACTGGGTGTAAGGGCTGAATACGACGGCCTGAAGGTTGATCCGTGCATACCGTCTGTATGGAATAAGTTCGAGGTTACGAGACATTACAGGGGAGCGACTTATGTAATTAATGTCTCCAATCCTGATAGAGTTTCAAAAGGTATAAAAGAGCTGACGATTGACGGAAATAAGGTGGAAGGTAATATCCTTCCTGCCTGCAAGGACGGAAAAGAGCATATTGTTAATGTAGTTATGGGATAGGTTCTTGAGGGTCGGTAAAATGTTATTCATTTCATAGGAGGAAGCACACATGAAATTTACAGACGGTTTTTGGCGAAATAAAGAGGGCTATAATGTATATAATGCTGCCAAGGTTTATGAGCTTGAGACGGATGAAAACTCTATAACCGCATATGCGCCGCATTTCAACGTGACAAACAGAGGACAGACGCTTTGGGGACCGATGCTGACGGTAAGGTTTTCTTCTCCGATTGCAGATGTTATACGTGTTCAGATATGGCATTACAAGGGGTTGGAGGACAAAGGGCCTTCATTTGAAGTAAAAGCCGGCAATCCGCAGGTTGACATAATCGATGAAAATGATTATGCAATGTTAAAGAGCGGAAACCTTTCAGTAAAGATTAAAAAGGGAGACGAATGGCATTTAGAGTTTTTCGATGAGGAAAGAATCCTTACGAACAGTAAATGGAAGAATACAGGCTATGTAACCGATAACAGCGGGAAGCCGTTCGTTAAGGAAGAGCTTGCACTCGGAGTCGGGGAGTATGTATACGGCTTAGGCGAACGTTTTACTCCGTTTGTTAAAAACGGCCAGACAGTTGATAGCTGGAATGCTGACGGAGGTACAAGCAGCGAGCTTGCATACAAGAATATACCTTTCTATGTCACAAACAAGGGCTACGGAGTGTTTGTCAATGACTCAGGCTGCGTTTCCTTCGAGGTTGCTTCCGAAAAGGTATCAAGAGTACAGTTCAGTGTTCCCGGTGAATACCTTGAGTATTATGTGATAAACGGCCCGTCAATAAAAGAAGTTCTGGAAAAATACACTGCTCTTACAGGCAGGCCTGCGCTGCCTCCGGCTTGGTCCTTCGGATTGTGGCTGACTACATCGTTTGTGACAAGCTATGATGAAAAAACTGTCAACAGCTTTATAGACGGAATGGCTGAAAGGGATCTGCCATTGCATGTATTCCATTTTGACTGCTTCTGGATGAAAGATTATAATTGGTGTGATTTTGAATGGGATGACAGGGTCTTTCCTGACCCGGAAAATATGCTCAAAAGGCTTAAAAACAAAGGCTTGAAAATATGCGTCTGGATAAATCCGTACATAGCTCAGTGCTCTAAATTATTTGACGAGGGAATGGAGAACGGTTACCTTCTCAAGAAGCCGGACGGTAATGTGTGGCAAACTGATGCCTGGCAGCCCGGTATGGCAATTGTTGATTTTACTAACCCGGATGCATGCAGGTGGTATGCCGGAAAGCTGGCAAGACTTGTTGACATGGGGGTTGACTGCTTTAAAACAGACTTCGGAGAAAAGATCCCCACTAATGTTGCCTATTTTGACGGCTCAGATCCTGAAAAAATGCATAACTACTATACATACCTATATAACAAAACAGTGTTTGATGTATTGAAGGATAAACTCGGAGCCGGAAATGCCATGGTTTTTGCACGATCGGCAACTGTTGGGGGGCAGAAGTTCCCTGTACACTGGGGAGGAGATTGTACAGCGTACTATGAATCAATGGCTGAAACCCTTAGAGGAGGCCTTTCACTCTGCCTATCCGGATTTGGTTTCTGGAGCCATGACATAAGCGGCTTTGAGTTGACAGCTACACCGGATGTTTATAAAAGGTGGACTGCATTCGGACTCTTATCATCCCACAGCCGCCTGCACGGAAATGCGTCGTACAGGGTTCCGTGGCTTTTTGATGAAGAGGCGGTGGACGTCCTGAGATTCTTTACAAAACTGAAATGCAGTCTCATGCCGTACATATTTGCGGCAGCATGCGATGCAGCTCAAAAAGGTATACCGATGATGAGGGCAATGGTTATGGAGTTTATGAACGATCCTGCCTGCGATTTCCTCGACAGGCAGTACATGCTGGGAGATTCTCTGCTTGTTGCCCCTGTATTCAGTGAGGACGGAGTTGTAAAATACTATCTTCCCGAGGGAAGCTGGACCAATTTTATAACAGGAGAAAAAATCACGGGCGGAGGCTGGAGAACTGAAAATCACGGGTATATGAGTATTCCGCTGATGGCAAGACAGAATAGTGTTATTGCTGTCGGTTCGGTAGATAATAAGCCTGATTATGATTATGCAGAAGGCGTAACCTTCCATGTATTTGAACTAGAAGAAGGGTGCAAGGCTTCTTCGATGGTACATAATGTTGACGGCAAAGTTGAATTTGCAATGGAAATAATGAAGGAGAATGGCAGTATCAGTATAGAAACAAAAGGAAGTTCAAAAGCTTGGAGCATTTTACTTAGAGGAATCAGTGAAGTTATAGTGCATGAAGGGGTCATATCCCAAAAAACTGAAAAAGGTGTTCAGATAATTCCACAAAAAGATATCAGGAGTTTTAATTTGGCCATTTAATGGCGACCCTCAACCTAAGGGCTTTCCTTCCCGGGGCGGTAACAAGGAAAGCAGAATCATCATCTAACCCCCTCGTTTGTTGATGCTACCGATTAACCTCTATCCTGGGGGAGGTTAATTGTGAGGGCTTAATCGGAAAAAATACATATCATGGAGATAAAAGATATGATTAATGATAAATTACCGTATATATACTATGGCGGAGATTATAATCCGGATCAATGGCCTGAAGAAATTTGGCAGGAGGATATGAGACTGTTTAAAAAGGCCGGCATTAATATTGTTACTCTACCTGTTTTCAGTTGGGCAAAGCTCCAGCCAAGTGAAGATGTTTATGAATTCGGATGGCTGGATAGGGTTATGGAGCTTCTTGATGAGCACGGAATAAAGGTATGTATGGCTACTTCTACGGCTGCACAGCCGGGATGGATGTCAAAAAAATATCCCGAAATCCTTCCTGTAGATTTTAATGGTATAAGGCATAAGCACGGTGGACGGGTAAATTTCTGCCCAAACAATGCAAAATTTCGTGAATTCTCTGCCAGACTTGCCGGTAAGCTGGCTGAAAGGTATAAGAAGCATAATGCGCTTCTTCTTTGGCATATTGGAAATGAGTACGGAAACTATTGCTACTGTGATGATTGTACGTCTGCATTTCAGGAATGGGCAAAGAAAAGATACGGAACAATAGAGGAAGTTAACCGGAGATGGAATATGAGCTTTTGGGGGCATACCCTTTATGACTGGGATGAAATTGTTGCGCCCTCGGGTATAAGCGGAATGTGGATCGATGGAGACAGGGAGCGTGCATGTTTTCAAGGAATTGCATTAGATTACAAGAGATTTATGTCCGAGTCCATACTTGACTGTTACAAGAATGAATATAACTCAATCAGGAAAGCAGGTTCAAAGCTGCCCATTACAACAAATCTTATGGGAACCTTCAAACCGCTGGATTATTTTAAGTGGGCAGAGGCCATGGATGTGGTTTCCTGGGACAACTACCCGACATTGACGGAACCTGTTAATGTTACCGCAATGAGGCACGATCTGATGCGTGGACTTAAGGGTGGTCTTCCTTTCATGCTTATGGAGCAGACCCCCAGCCAGCAGAACTGGGCTCCATATAACAGCCTGAAAAGGCCGGGAGTTATGAGACTATGGAGTTATCAGGCCGTAGCACATGGATCCGATACAGTAATGTTTTTTCAGATGAGGCGTTCGATAGGTGCGTGTGAAAAATATCACGGAGCTGTAATAGCCCATGCAGGACACGAGGATACAAGGGTCTTCAAAGAGTGTGTACAGCTTGGAGAGGAACTGAAAAAACTTGGGGATCGGATTCTGGATTCCAGAATAGATGCAAAAGCGGCTATAGTATTCGATTGGGAAAACTGGTGGGCTGTCGAGCTTTCAAGCGGCCCAAGTATCGACTTGAAATATGTGGATCAGGTTAACAAGTATTACAAGGCTTTTCATGATATGAACATAGCAGTTGATTTCATTAAGCCTGAGAGTGATTTTGAGAAATATTCCGTTGTAATTGCACCTGTAATGTATATGGTAAAATCAGGATTTGCCGATAATATATATAAGTATGTAAATGGCGGAGGCACATTTGTAACAACTTTTTTCAGCGGGATTGTAAATGAGAACGATCTTGTGACGCTTGGCGGATATCCCGGGGATTTGAAAAATGTATTGGGAATATGGGTAGAAGAAATAGATGCACTATTCCCGGACATGAAAAACAGTATTGTTATGAACCGGCCTTTCGGAAAGCTTACAGGATGCTACGAATGCGGCTTGCTATGTGACTTGCTGCACTTGAAGGGCGCTGAAGCATTGGGAGCATATGAAAAGGATTTTTATGCCGGAATGCCTGCAATTACAGTTAATAAATATGGAAAAGGAAAAGCATACTACGTTGCAACCGACCCGGAGGAAGTGTTTATTAAGGACTTTATTGCAGAGGTATGCAAGGAGAAGGGGATTACTGCTCCTTTTGACAGTGCTGCAGGGATTGAAATAACTCAAAGAAATAGGGACGGTATTGAATTTACCTTCATCCTTAACCACAACAGTCAGGCTGCATACATAGACCTCAAAGGCAAAAAGTATAAAAACCTTTTAAACGGTGACATTCTGGAAGGCAAGCTTAAGCTAGAGGCTAAAGATGTTGCAGTACTTGAAATAATCAAATAATTATAAGCATTTTGAAAATGGGGGTAGGCTGTTTGAAAATATCCGAGGGACTTTTTTCGCATGGAGTAATTCAAAGAAACCTTCGAAATGTAAGCAATGCAAGCTTTTCGGGGGAATGTGAAAACACGGGAGTGCTTAAAGCATATATAACCTGTGAAGACAAAATAGTTGAAGGCTTTTACCCTGCTATAGTTGGCAGTTCAGAAAACGGCAGTATAAAAGGACAGCTTGATGGTTTACCGTCGGGAGGCCCTTATAATATAAGGCTTGTGATTGAAGAACAGCCGGGTGAAGCTGCGGAAAGCCTTGATTTGGAAGATGTGCTTGTAGGGGATGTATGGATTCTTGCAGGACAGTCGAATATGGAGGGCAACGGATACATAAAGGATGCATTGGAACCTGCTGATGCGGTGCATGCATGTTACCTGGACGATAACTGGGATATTGCAAAGGATCCGATTCATTTTATGGGTGTTGCGGCCGATGAAATTCACATTGAGCTTTGCGGAGGCATCAGACCGGAAAAGGGTTCACATGTCGGTACCGGACCGGGAATAGCATTTGCACAGGAGATGCACCGTATGACAGGGGTCCCCCAAGGCTTGATTGCTTGTGCTCATGGGGGCACATCCATGAGTCAATGGAATCCCTCGCTTAAATATCTGGAAGGAAAAAGCCTGTACGGTTCCATGGTAAGGCGGTTCATCAAAAATGGAGGGAAAATAGCCGGAGTTTTATGGTATCAGGGCTGTAATGATGCAAATCCTGATGATGTTCAGTTTTACACCTCCAGGATGAAGGAGCTTGTTCAATCAATGCGTAAGGATTTTGGCAACAATAATCTGCCGATAGTCGCCGTCCAGCTTTCAAGAGTTGCTTATCCCTTGTCGATGGGAGCGGTCTGGAACAGCATACAGGAACAGCAAAGACTTTTGCCGAAGTCGATTGAGAATTTATATGTTGTTCCATCTATAGATTTGACCCTTGATGACTGGATACATATCAGCGGAGTTGACCACAAGAGGCTGGGTATAAGGTGCACTCAAGCAATGGCTGTGATGAAGGACTTTTCTAAGAGCTATAAGCCCCCAATTGAGCTGAGGGATATAATTGCTGATAAGGATCCCATAAGCGGTTCAATAAATATAATTGTTAGCTACGATAATGTCATCGGGAAGCTTGAGGCGACAGGACGTCCGTCGGGCTTCGAACTGTCGGAAAAGCCGAATGAACTGAATTGTTACGGCATATACAGAATTGATCTTAATGGCAGCAGTGTTATTTTAAAAACTACAATCAATTACATAGATGATGTAAATAACCGATTCCTGCATTATGGCTTTGGAGTGCAGCCTTATTGCAACATAACCGATTCAGCCGGTCGTTCTCTCCCTGTAATGGGGCCTGTAAGGGTTGGACCGGATTATTATGAAATGCCCAAGCTGTTGTAAGAAATTATAGGGTTATGTTATCTGAAGAGAGGAAAAAGTATGGAGAATAAGCTTTGGTATCGCAAACCAGCCGGATGCTGGGATGAAGGACTGCCTGTAGGGAACGGAAGGCTGGCTGCGATGGTCATGGGGTGCCCGGAAAATGAAAGGATTGCGCTGAATCATGAGTGGCTATGGAGGGGCAAAAACAGAAACCGTGATACCGAGGACCGTTCCGGTTATCTTTCTGAAGTAAGAAAGCTTTTGCTTGAAGGCAGGTATAAGGAAGGGACAGAGCTTGCGAATAAGGCATTCGGAGGGGACGGGGGAATAAGTGGAAGACCTTGCAGAATTGACTCCTACCAGCCTGTCGGAGACCTGTGCTTCAAGTTCAATCACGGCAACGCCGAAAACTATTACAGAGAGCTTGACCTTGACAAAGCTATTGCAAAAGTGTCATATAATGTCGGGAACACTAAGGTAACTATAGAAACCCTGGCTCATCTTGTGCATGATCTTATATTCATACGGATTTTGGCGGAGGACGGGCATATCAGCGGCTCTTTCTGGCTTCAAAGGGTTGAAGACCCGGAATGCAGCTTAGCTTTTTCAAGCGGGTATAAGAGGATAAGAATGGAAGGATCGATACAGGACGGCCTGAATTTTTGCACGGAAGCTTCCTTTAGAGTCTACGGAGGCAGCCTGTTGATTGAAAATGACAGACTAGTCAGAATTAGTGAAGCGAAGGAAATATTCATTTTTATAAACATAGGTACTTCTGCTAAAGGTGAAAACCCATTGTCAGAATGCGCAAAGCATTCCGTTCCCTATGCAAATTGGAAGGAGTTCTGCCGGGAGCATATCAAGGAAAACCAAAGACACTACGGAAAACTTAAATTGGAACTTCCGTTCAAAGAGAGTGTGATACCTACTGACCGGCGGATAGCTGAATATAGGATTGATAATGATCCGGGGCTGCCCCTTCTATACTTCAATTACGGGAGGTATCTCCTCTGTGCGTCTTCGGCAAATTGTGAACTGCCTGCAAACCTCCAGGGCAAATGGAACGAGAATATCAGCCCTCCGTGGGAATGCGACTATCACCATGATATTAACCTTCAAATGAACTATTGGCTTGCAGAAGCCGGGCATTTGCAGGATTGCACAGATGCATTGTTTAATTATCTTGAAAAGTCCGTACCATATGCCCAAAAAGCTGCAAAGGATCTTTACGGCTGTGACGGAATTTGTATTCAGCTTAATTCGGATGCATGGGGAAGGGCTACGCCAGAAGCCTATGGGTGGTCTGTATGGATCGGAGCTTCGGCATGGCTGGCACAGCACATGTGGTGGCACTATGAATACGGCCAGGACAGAGAGTATCTAAGAAAACGCTGCTATCCCTTTTTAAAAGAGGTTGCGGCATTTTATGAATCCTATGTTGTGAAAGATAATAAAGGTACATACCAGCTTGTACCTTCACAGTCGCCGGAGAACAGATTTGAAGGAGCAGGTGAAATGCCTGTCTCTTTAGGCGTATCCTCCTCAATGGACATTGAATTGGCAACAGACCTTCTTTCTCATGTTATCAAAGCTTCGGAAATACTTAATACGGATGAGGATAAAAGAGCAGTGTGGAAGGACATTTTATCAAATCTGCCTCCTTTGAAGATAGGGAGCAAAGGCCAGCTGCTGGAATGGAATGAAGAATTCCTTGAAGCCGAACCTCAGCATAGACACCTGTCACACCTTTTCGGATTGTATCCCGGAGAGCAGATCAGCAAAGAGAAGACTCCCGAGTTGTTTAATGCAGCTAAAGTTGCTCTGGAAAGGCGTTTATCCGCAGGGGGCGGGCATACCGGATGGAGCAGGGCGTGGGTGTCATGCATTTATGCCAGAATGGGTGAGGGTGATAAGGCGTGGGAACATCTTACAGCCTTAATCAGGGATTTTGCAAGTGCAGCACTTCTGGATCAGATAGAAAAGA
>JAEXSP010000021.1 GCA_023453795.1 Bacillota bacterium | reverse complement strand
GTATGCTGAAATCAGCCCGCATTGCCAGGGATGTCAGCAAGACAACCGTAGCCGAGCTTGAGGAAATGCATCAGGAGTTTCCGGGTGTCACAACAGATGTGGAGTATCTCAGAAAATATGTGAACGCTCAGTACGAAGCACATGTACTTGGCTATATAAGCTCCATAAGCCCTGAGAAATATGCCGAATTGAAGGACAAGGGTTATAAAATGGATGACAAGTTAGGAGTCTCCGGCATCGAGGCTTATGCTGAGAAACAACTGAAGGGAGTAGATGGCTATAAGAAAATCGAAACCGACCTTACCGGACGTATGACGAAAGAACTGAATGAACAGCCTGCAATACCCGGAGATAATGTGTATCTTACACTGGATACCAAGCTTCAGATGGCAGCGATGGATTCGCTTGCTAAAAATATTAATCTGATAAAAAATAAAAAAATAATCGGGGAAAATATAAATACAAATGTGCCGCAAAATAAAGGTGATGCCGTAGCAGGGGCCTTTGTTGCAGTAGATGTGACGAATGGTGATGTTCTTGCTCTTGGAAGCTACCCTACTTATGACCCCTCTATCTTTTTGGCAGGTTCTGACGATATTGCAGCACAAAATGCTATTCGTGCTCTATATGGCAGCTTAAGACCTGAGACCGACAGGGCTATAGGCGCTAAATATGCACCCGGTTCGACTTATAAGCCTCTTGTTGGCATAGCAGGATTAGAGGAGGGCGTGATAAACAGGGATACGAAGTATTATGATGAAGGAGTATGGACTGTGGAACATGAAAAGCTGAAATGCCTTGAATATGCAAATGGTCAGGGTGCGCATAAATCGTTAAATCTCAGAACCGGTTTAGCTACCTCCTGCAATATGTTCTTTTACAAGCTTGGAATCGATATAGGTATTGATAAGGTTGACAAATGGGCTAAGGTTTTCGGTCTTGGTGAAAGAACTGGTATAGAATTAGGAGGCGAAATCCGGGGAGTTCGCTCAAATAAGCAAACCCATGCTACAGCGACTTACGGCAAAGGTGGTGTGTTTGGAAAGGTATTTACTGCAAAGAGCTGTATCGGGCAGATGTATAATGCTTTTACGCCCATACAATTGGCTAATTATACTGCAACAATCGCAAATGGGGGCAAACACTTTAAACCTCATCTTATCAAAAGGATTGAGAGTTCGGATGGAACAGTAGTGGAAACAGGGAAAACGGCATACAACCAGATAAAGCTTAAAACGGAAACGTTGGCTGTTCTGAAAGAGGGTATGATTGATGTTGCAAATTCAAGTGACGGTACTGCCAAGGATACATTTAACGATTTCCCCACAAAGTACAATATAATTGTTGCAGCTAAAACCGGTACCGCTGAAACCAGCAGAAACAGCAAGGTGTCAAATAATGGTGTATTCATATGCTATGCGCCTGCGAACGATCCCAAAATCGCAATAGCCATTGTGATTGAAAAGGGTGTTTATGGGGCGTACGCGGCTCCCGTAGCAAGGGATATGCTGATGGAGTATTTCCACCTAAATCAAACGAAAACAGTAAATGACACCATCACACCGGACACAGCTTCTTTTAATTACTAAATAGAAAATTGACATTCTTTAATCATGCGGGCAGGTTTATGCAGAACCTGTCTTTTTTGTTTTGCAAGGCATAATTTGCTTGTACCTGTTTCGTTGTAAAGAGCGCTATTTTTGTTATACTTTTTATATATGGACTTAAGTTGTTTGACTTATTTCGAGGAGAACGATTATGAAGAAAAAACTTGCGGACAGGTACAACCTTCTTGGAGCTTTTTTAATATTAGTAGGTGTTTTAATATTGATGCAGCTTGTCAATTTACAGATAGTAAACGGAAAGAACTATGATTTGGCGTCTCAAAGGGCTCTCACAAATATAAAAAATGTTACCGGACCAAGGGGCAATATTGTTGATAGAAATGGAATAACCATTGCCGACGACAGGATGTGCTACAGCGTGCAGATAGTTGATGCGGGCCTTTCTAACGATCAGCTCAATGATATGCTCCTGAGGCTTGTTTCTCTATTCAAAAAGAATGGAGATAATTATTATAAAAATTTCTATAAATATTTTACTTACGATAATGGAACCGTTAATTTCGGTTCGACGCTGAAAAAATCAAAGGACAAGACAGCCAGACTTATTAACGACATGGGACTTAGACGTAAAAGCATACAGGATTTGAAAACACCTAAGGATTACTTTAACTATTTCCGCAAAACAAGGTATGAAATAAGCTCCAAATATACCGATGCACAGGCTTATGACATTATGGCGATAAGATATGAGTTATCCGGATTCAGCAGCATGAAGTCCAGGTGTGTTGCCAATGATATAAGAAAAGCAACAATTGCAGAAATAGAGGAGAGAAATGGTGATTTTCCGGGTGTTTCCACCGGCATAAACTATATGAGGAAGTATAATAACGGTTCGCAAGCCGCTCAGGTTCTCGGATATATCAGAGCTATAGATTCCGATGAATACAAGGTGCTGAAAGACAGCGGGTATAAAATGACCGACTATATAGGAAAATCCGGTATAGAGCTTGCAGCCGAAAAATACCTGAAAGGACAGGATGGATATATAAAGCTCGAAACCGACATTAGCGGAAAGACAGAAAAGGGCGTTGCCGAAAAGCCTGCAATCCCCGGGGATAAAGTTGTCCTCACTTTGGATACGGAGCTTCAGAAGGTTGCGATGGAGTCTCTTTCCAGAAATATTCATAAAATCAAAACCAGGCAGGATGAGACAGCAATAAGAAGCAACAAGGGTGATGCCAGCGCAGGCTCCGTTGTAGCACTTGACGTGAATACCGGTGAAGTTCTGGTTATGGCTAACTTTCCTACATTTGATCCGTCGATTTTCCTTTCGGGGCCTAATGATAAGGCTGCCCAATCGGCCATTACAAACCTGTACAAAAATGAGCAACGGCCAGCCATGAATAGAGCAATCGCCGGAGTATATCCTCCGGGTTCTACATTTAAGCCGCTTGTCGGCGTAGCCGGGCTTGAGGAAGGAGTTATTACAAAGGATACCAGGATTTTGGACGAAGGTATATTCTATAAAGAAGGAGTAGCCTTGAAAAGCTTGGAATATGTAAACGGTAAGGGGGCAATGGGGCCTATTACGCTAAGAACAGCGCTTGCGGCTTCAAATAACATTTTCTTTTATAAACTAGGCAATATGGTCGGAATAAATAACCTTGATAAATGGTCGAAAACCTTCGGGCTCGGTGAGAAAACAGGGATTGACATAGGAGGGGAAGTAAAGGGAGCAAGATCTAATCCTGCATACCATTATGAACGAAACAGCTACAGATGGGGATATGTTCTTACCGCATATTCTTCCATAGGACAGCTTTATAACAGCTTTACGCCTATTCAGCTTGCAAATTATATAGCAACTATTGCAAATGGGGGCAAGCATTTTACACCATATCTTATAAAAAGAGCAGTTAAGTATGATGGAACTGTCGATTTTCAGGCAAAGCCAAAATATACACAAATAAAATTGAAACCGGAAACAATAGCAGCAGTCAAGGAAGGTATGGAAGCGGTTGCGAATTCAGAGGACGGAACTGCAACTGCGGTTTTCGGAGATTTTTACAAAAACCATGGAATCAGGGTAGCTGCCAAGACGGGTACAGCCCAGACAGGCAATGACAGTATGTCAAACAACGGTGTTTTCGTATGCTACGCACCGGCTGACAAGCCTCGAATAGCAATAGCGATAGTAATGGAGCATGGGGTTCAGGGAAGGTTTTCCGCCCCTATTGCAAGAGACATACTCACGGAATATTTTCATGTTGGCGGTGGAACTGCCGGTAATGATGGTATACCTGGAGATGAGGTCAAGTTCAATTACTAACACTACTTTCTCACTTTTATTAATAAAGAAGCTATTTTCTGAGGTTTAACAAAATGTTTGTTGAAGAAAAAAAGCCCCCTTCATCACGAAGTGAGGCTTTCATTTTCTTGTTTACCGTCCGTGAATGTTGCAGAACTCACCAGCGGGATCTGAGTACTTCCAGTCGTCGGGCAGACCACCTGCGCGCGAAGGCATATACGGTATCAGCCTATGCAAGAGCACCTTTGTCTTTACCTGAGATGCCGGACAATGAGAACCTGCAAGAAGATTACGCCCCCAAGCATCGCGGCTCTTAACATCCACTTTTAAAGCAACATGGACTTTGCATGTTTCAGTAGGCTCGGTGCCTTTAATAAAGTACTCGCTTATAACCGAGCTTCCTCTCGGGTCATGTGCGCAATGCGAATTAGGCAGCATGCCGGAGTACTTGCAGACATTTTTCTTTACTATGTCGGTCGGCATTGCAAATTCCACAGGAGAAAGGTTTTTGTGGGCCTTTTCCATAACAGCCTTCCAGATCATTGTAGAAGGATTTCTACTGCCGGCGTATACTGTATGAGGAGTGTCATAACCATACCAAACAGCGCCTACATAGTAGCTTGAATAACCTACAAACCACCTGTCATTCTCGTTGTTTGAGGTGCCTGTTTTGCCGGCTATCGGAATGGTGTAGCCCTTTGAATTTCTAAACGGAGCGTATGACGCCGTACCTCCGGGAGAACAAACACTTCTAAGCAGAGAAGTCATGATGAAGGATGTTTTTTCATCATAAACTATATGTTTTTCCTGTTTTGAATTAGGACTTATATCTTTGTCAAGTTTACTTAAAATAACATTTCCGTCCTTATCTTCAACGGTTGTATAAGTAATAGGCTGATAATATATTCCCTTATTGTCGAAAGGAACATAAGCAGCTGCCATATCCATTGGATTAACACCTTTGGTTAGTCCTCCTAAAGCCACTGACACGCCTATGTCTCTATCCTTATCAAGCTTTATGCCCGACTTTTCAATATATTTGAAGGACAAACTCGGTGTCAATATATTTGCGAATACCTTGGCTGCTACAACATTTATTGATTTGGCAATGGCAGTTCTTATGCTTACAAGTCCCATATGAGTCCTTAGTGAAACACCGTCAATGATTTCAGGGTAATTTCTCGGGTATTCTCCGCGATTTGCCCCGTTCATGTAGACAGGCACATCATCTATTGAAGTTGCTGCCGTTATCAGATGTTGATCAATGGCTGGAGCATAATCGGCTATAGGCTTAAAGCTTGATCCCGCTGGCCTATGGCTCTGAGTTGCTCTGTTTAAAACATTGTCACCTTGCTTCTTGCCGTGACCGCCATACATCCCCACTACCTGTCCGTTCGAGGGATCTATAATAACCATGGCAGACTGAGGCTTTTCACCATCGATTTCACGCCCCGGGAAATAATTCTCATCATTGAATACTTCATCCATGCCCTTCTGGATATCCGAGTCCATTGTTGTCTTAATAGTGAAACCGCCATTATAAAGATTCATATTAATATAATCATCGGTTTTACCTTCAGCCCTCAGATCCTTTGTTACATCCTTCAGTACCTGATCTACAAAGTAAGGCCTAACCGTTGTAGTTTGAGCAACATATTTGTTATTCTGCTTTAATATATTAGGGTTATAGTCGAATTTTACAACCTCGTTCTTGGCACTTTCATATTCTTCTTTAGAGATAAATTTATTTTTAAGCATCCTTGAAAGCACAAGCTGCTGACGAATCTTATTATTTTCCCGTCCTTTTTCAGTTACAGGCCTGAACTTGCTCGGACTCTGGGTTATTCCTGCAAGACTGGCGCATTCAGCAAGATCAAGCTCCTTGACTTCCTTGCCGAAATATTTCAACGATGCTGCCTGTATGCCGTAAGTGTTTCCACCCATTGGAATCGTATTCATATACGCTTCCAGTATCTCCCACTTTTCATGCCTTTTTTCAAGGTCCATAGCCCTCCAGATTTCCTGAACTTTTCTTTTTAGCTTATAATCCTTTTCGCCTGAGAGGTTCTTGACCAATTGCATGGTTATAGTGCTTCCGCCTTCGCGGTTTCCGGGTTGAGTAACTTTTTTGACGCCTGCACGGATAAATCCATACAGGTCAAAGCCGTTATGCTTGTAAAAACGTTCATCTTCTATTGCTACAAATGCATCCTTCAATTTTTGAGGTATATTATCCCCGGTGTCATGAACAATGATCCTATCTATATTCTCCGTTCCGGTCAATTTGCATATTTCATTGCCGTTTCTGTCCAGTACTATGCTTGTAAGCTTGTTAAGCTTCAACTGACTGTCGGTTATAGGTGTTGCTGTATGTACCCATCCATAGATCGTCCCTATAGCTATTCCTGTAAACGCAAGGAAGGATGTTAATAGAAGTATAATTAAAATCTTTATTGTTTTCTTTATAAATAATTTTCTGTCAGACACTTGCTTTTTTTTCTTCTTCTTATCTGGGTTCTGACTGTTAAGCTTGACCGTGGCTCCCATATATTCCTCCTATAACATATTTGATATAACCCATTTATAGATTATAACATAAAAAATAATAATTCACGAACTTTTAACACCATTAATAGCAAAGTTTCCATATTTATACATTGTTGCCGAAATTGATGCTGTTTAGTCTTTTTGACGGCTATACACTGAAATTGGTCTCCCTTTTAACCAAGTATTTTCCCGTGGGGAAAAGCGTGCAACGATTACTGTTGAAAAAATATCATTTCTTGTATAAACTATAAATATAAATGTATGGAGGCTTTATGATGGAAATCAAAGTAGGGGAAATAATAAAAGCAAAAAGAGAAGAAAAGAATTTTACTTTGGTTGATTTTGCAAAATCCATTGGGATTTCTCCGGGATATCTCTCACAGCTTGAAAACGGCAGGAAGGCTAATCCCAAGCTCGAGACCGTATTAAGAATAATACGTGAGCTGGACATAGACATAGATATGCTTCTCGGACTGGATAGTTCAAATGAAAATTTAAATCTGAAGATACCGACTTTATTAAAGCTTATTCTGGCAAAGGACAGGAACTTCAAGGTGCTTGAAGACAAAGAGGTCCTGAAAAAGGCTTGCAGTATAATTGACAAGACTCTTGAAAGCAAATACCTGATCGAAAACAAGGAACTTTATGAGCTTTTCCTTGAAGATATTAGTATTCAGATTGATACCACTCTGAAAAGATATATGGCATTTCAGCTTGTACAGCTATAGAAGTTAAATAATGACTGTAACACAATTGCCTCTTCCTCCATATTATGGGGTAAGGGGTTGTTTTTATGATAAGAAGCACAATTCTTTATCGTCGGCTTTGGTATGTAAGGAAACGCAACGCAGGAAGGGTGCATTTGTTCTCAAAGCTTATCGTAATACTTGTCATCCTTACGGCAATAGCCTCATTTACAGATCAAAGACTGATGCCCTATCTTGCAGAAGATACGAGAGAAAAGACGGAAGCTTTTATGACAGCTGCAGTCAATGATTTGATCCGTGAAAAGTATCCCGATACGAACTTTGTTGATCTAACAACAGTTGAAAGGGATGCGAAAGGAAATATTGTTTTCATTCAGCCAAACACATTTAAGCAAAGTGAATTTGAGGCGAATGTTGACAATGCTTTGAACTATGCTTTCGGACAAAACTGGCATGTGTATGCCAAAGCCAGGCTTGGAGCAGTCATGGGGGATAAGCTGTCAGGCTTTGGCCCGCTTATTAAAGTAAAAATCCACCTGTGCTCAAAGCCCAAAAGTGAGTTGACTAATAAGATTTATACCGACCAGAATAATAGAACTATTCAGAAGATTTATTTGCATTCAGCAATAAAAATAGCAATAGATGCGCCACTGAATTACAAAGTAATAGGAGTATCTATAAATATGCTTTTGTCGGAATCTACATTGACAGAATAAGAATAGGGTATGGTTTACGTCATACCCTTGTCGAATATTTGCTGCTATGCGCTGCTCTAATTTTTTTCATCATATGTATGATCGGGTGCGGAACCTTTTTTATAGTCCTTAATGTTTTTTTTATGCCCGGGTTTGTCAAAAGTCTTCTCAGGCTCTGCATCCTCAAGCATGCTGCATTTGCCCTGGAATACCCCTCCCTCATCTGCAACAAAGCTATGTACATGAATGTCTCCGTATAATTTAGCTGTAGACAGGATGCGAAGCATTCCTTTTGAATAAATGTTACCTTCTATTGTGCCGGAAAGATGGACATTATTTGCTGAAATGTTTCCGCTGATGACAGCATTACTGCCGATGACGGCATCCCCGGCCACTTTAATGTCGCCTTTAACCTTGCCTTCAACTTTTACTGTACCCTCGGAAACAATATTACCTTCAAAAACCGTGTTTGCACCTATGATAGTATCGACATTCTCAGCTGAAACAGCGTCCTTTCTTTTATTTAGCATAACAAACCTCCTAAATTTATTTATCAAGGTATTTAAGCGGATTCACAGGACTATCATAAAGATAAATGCCAAAATGAAGATGAGCTCCGGTACTTCGACCGGTACTCCCGACTCTTGCGATCAATTGGCCTTTTTTTACCTTACTGCCTTCACTTGCGAGAAGTTTTGAACAATGCCCGTAAAGTGTTTTCAATCCATGCCCATGGCTTATTATAATGCAGTTTCCAAAGCTTCCTTTCCTGCCGGAGAAGATCACAGTTCCATCACCTGAAGCTCGGATGGCATTGCCATATGTAGCAGCGATATCCAGACCTTCGTGAAACTTTTTGGCCCGTGTAAACGGATCTTTTCTTATATCAAAGTATGATGTTACGGTTCCTGATGCCGGCCATTCAGTCGGGATAGATCGAATATATGAGTTTAGCTTGGTTTCTGTGCCGGACAGGGAAGATGAGAGTGATTCGTTGGAATCCACTATTTTGTTAAAACCATTCATTAATTCCTTTAAATTCCGTAAATCCTCCATGAATGAGGTGCTGTTTTGACCTGAACTTATTCTGCCTGTCCCTGAACGGCTTGTAATGTAGTTTTCTGTAATTTCCCTGTATTTTTCCAAAAAGTCTTTTGCAGTTTTACTAGCTTTTATCTTATTCTGTTCAAGTGAAGTAATCGTTTTTGCCTTTTGCTGAAGCATTTTTTGTTGCTCTGCGTTCAGGTCGGACAGCTGAGATATATTTGATTTCAGTTTTCCATTCTGAGTTGCAGTGTAAACAGTAAAGCATACTAAGCTCACTGTGAGAAGAATCAGTGCCGAACCAATGACTTTTATTAAAAGGGAAGATATTCTTATTTTCTTTACTTTATCAGAAAAATGGGGAACCAATACTATAGAGAGATATCGTTTCTCCTTTTTCAGCTTACCCTTTTCCATTTTTGTACCACCCAGACTTCATTTACTGATTATACAACATGCCCAAATTATTGCCTGCCTGCTTGAATTTAATTCAAGTGTATAAGTTGAATTAAATAATTAGTACGAAAGATGGTTGAGTACATAAATTATTTTCAACTTATATAAGACAAATAAGCTGACGCCACAAGTGTGATTGCTCAAACAAATGGTTTGTCAGCATATATAATATATCATGAAAACATATATAAATGAAAGCACTAAATGTAAATTATTTTCATACAGAATGATCTAAAATATGATAATTCTCAGGTGTATTATGTGCAATGATTTTGTTGTTTTGACGATTTAAGAAGGATTTTGCATTAGAATGGAGAATAGTCTATTTATATTAAGTATGTTTAGGTGAGGATAATCTGATGATAAATGTCAGGGGCAAGTTAATACTTGGATTTGCAGCGGTTATTGTAGTGTCAATAGCTTCTCTGCTCATCTCCTTATGGGGATATAACCGTATTATCAGCAGAGTTGACAGCATTGACCGCAACAAGCAGCTGGAAAGCCGTATCAGTGAAGTTAAGGACTCGCTTTGCCTTGAACAGCAGATTTTGTCAGGTTCCATAATCAACATGGAAAACTCGGCAGACCTGTTTAATTTCCAAAAAGCTTCCATAGACAAAGTAATAAAGGATCTGCATAAAGAATCTCTAAAAGCTGAGGACAAGGCGAAGCTGAATGAGCTTTCCTCTTTAAACAAGCAATATTCAGACATTTTCAACAATCAAATACTTCCATTAGTGGTAAAAGAAAAAAAGAAAGAGCTTCAGAATTTGTATTCCGAATATAAAGATAAATACCAAAGTTTGCTTGACAGTCAGGTGAAGTATGAAAGCCTTGTTAAGCTTCGCCTGCGAAACAAACTTGAAAGGGCGGGAGAAGCTCTCAAAGAAATAGATGGCAGAACTTTAAAGGCAGAATCTCAAGCGGGGATTTTACTTAAAAAGAAAGAGAAAATAATTGAAACATTGGAAGCTCTAAAAGACAGCTTTGAAGAGACCTCCGAACAAAAAGAACTGTCTGGAATCGAAAGTACTATTGGTTCAATCGCTTCAGAGTTAACAGCACTTTATGCCGGATTGGAAAAACTTGAAGAAGGCAGCAATGAGATAAAGGCTCTTGAAGTTTCAATAAATATTAAGGATATACAAAAAGATATAGGGATATTGGAAATCTTGAACAGCCTTTTATATTGGACAAGCGAAAAAGCTAACTTTGTGGGGGAAGCTTCAATTCTGCTTGACGATAGCTTTGAAAAATATAACCTTGCTGCTTCTAAAGCCAGAGGTTACCTCAGCAGCTTGTCCAAAATCATACCGGAGCAGGATCAATCTAATTTGAGCAAAATACGGTCAGGCATGGTAAGGACTAATGAAATGCTGGAGCCAATGGCTGCGGAAATCAAGAGAATAAGAAGTCAAGAGCTTCAGAAACAGTACAGGAATTCAACCGAAATACTAAAAAACTGTACAGCTGTGATTAAAACGCTGGAAAAGTCCTTTAAGGATTATCTTTCTAAGGATATTGACAAGTCACAGGATATTAAAACCGGTATAATGCTTGCACTTGTTGTAATAACTTTGATTTCACTGCTCCTGGGTATGGGGATAGCACTTATTCTTTCCATTAACATTACAGGACCGATAAGAAATTTAATAGGGCTGCTAAGTAAAGCTGAAAAAGGCGATCTTACGGTAAGAGCGGTCGTTAAGAGCAGGGATGAAATAGGGGAGCTTGGTCAGAAGGTTAATAATGTGCTGGATGGACAGCAAAAAATTGTCGGTCAGGTAATAAGCACCAACAAGGATATAAGCTCTCTCAAACAAAAGCTTTCAGAGGTTTTCACATCGAGCAGAGAAAATGCAAATAAAATCACTGACGGGTTAAAAGAGGTGGCCAAGACGAAAAGCAGAAAAAAAGTTAAGGCTGAGAGCTTTGCTGATGTTAATGAACTGGTTTGCGGGGTTAAAGGGGTATCGGATGCAACATCAAAAGTAATTGACGATGGCATGAAGGCGATAGAGGCTGCATCTACAGGGGAACGGTCTGTTGAAGAGGCAGAAGCGGTAATCCGGAAAGTAACTGAAACCGTTCAGCAGATTGCCTCGTCCATAGAAATGCTGGAAGAGTCTTCTGATAAGATCGGTGACATCACAAATACAATAACAGAGATAGCGACACGAACAAATCTTCTGGCTCTGAACGCAGCAATCGAGGCTGCACGCGCAGGACAACAGGGCAAGGGCTTTACTGTTTTGGCAGATGAAATAAGGAAGCTGTCTGACGGAAGTAATAAGGCTGCCGGAGAAATAAAGAATCTGATAAAGGAAATCCAGAACAGAGTACAGGCGACAGTGGACAACATGAATCAAGGTGTTCAAGGCGTTGAAGAAGGTGTAGAAAAAATCTGCAATGTCAAAGCTAATATTAACGATGTCATAGGGTCTGTAAGGTTTGTTGTAGAATCTGTAAGAAAAACTGCAGAAATGGCATATAAACAGTCTAATGCCACAGAGGAGCTGGTGAAGGCTGTAGGTGAATATGCTGATAATACCACCGAGACTGTACTTAATCAGGATGATATTAATAAAAACTTAATGGAGCAGGCGAAGACTATTAAAGAAATCGAAGCTATTTCACATAAGCTTGATGAAGCATATGATAAACTCAGCAAGGTTGTTGAACAGGTTAAGATTTGAGCCTGGGGGATAAAAATCAGGGTTTAATATTGGGAAATATGTTGTATATCGTATATTGGGGTATTAATTCTGGTATAATCAGGAATAGGTATACTGATTCAAATATATTTTATTGGTCCCTGAGGGGACTTTCTTTTTGCCGCTGAAAGTCAGCAAAGCTAACACAATTAATACAATTTAATATCTAAGTATTGTCATCTGGAGGGTAAAGGATATGGATTTGCTGGAAGTAAAAAAGAATGAAATATATGCTATGGAAATAACAGGCATGACCCATGAAGGTCAGGGAGTAGGCAGAATCAACGGCTTTACGGTGTTTGTCGACGATGCTCTGGAGGGTGAAGTTATTGATGTCAAGATAATTAAGATAAATAAGAACTTTTCTATAGGGAAGCTTATAACGGTAAAGAAAGCTTCACCAGATAGGGCAGAACCATTCTGCAAAGCCTTTAAACGCTGTGGGGGGTGCAACCTGCAGCATCTTAGCTATGATGCTCAGCTCAAATACAAAACTAACCAGGTCAAGGAGAACTTAAAAAGGATTGGGAAGCTGGGAGAGTTGCCCGTGCATGATGCCATTGGAATGGCAAAGCCTTTGAACTACAGAAATAAGGCCCAATTTCCGGTAGGCATGTCGGGACAGGAGGTTGTCTCGGGGTTCTATGCACGAAGAAGTCATGATATTGTCGACAGCGGTTCGTGCGGTATTCAGGATGAATTGAGTGATAAAATCAGATTCTTGGTTGGGGGCTTTATCGTTGAGAATAAAATAAGCGTGTACAATGAAGAAACCGGAAAGGGACTAATAAGACACATCATGACCAGGGTGGGATTTAAAACAGGAGAGGTCATGGTTGTGATTGTTATCAATGGCAGAGATCTGCCTGCAAAGCAAAAGCTAATAGACAGGCTGACAGGTGAAATACCTCAAATAAAAAGCATCATGTTGAATGTAAATACTATGAGTACGAATGTAATATTGGGGAAAGAGAATATCAGAATCTATGGCGAGGGAACGATTACGGATTATATAGGTCAGTTCAAGTTCGAAATATCACCGCTTTCCTTTTTCCAGGTTAATCCGGTGCAGACAGAGATTCTTTACAGCAAAGCTCTTGAATATGCAAGCCTTTCAGGAAGCGAGACTGTCTTTGATGTTTACTGCGGGATAGGCACTATTTCTCTTTTTCTATCGGAAAAAGCTGGCAAAGTATACGGTGTAGAGGTTGTAGAAGAAGCAATTAGGGATGCAAAAAAGAATGCAGAGCTGAACGGTGTAAAAAACACAGAATTTATAGCCGGTGAAGCGGAAAAGGTAATTCCCATGTTGTATGAACAGGGGATCAGAGCAGATGTTGTCGTGGTTGATCCGCCAAGGAAGGGCTGCGACGAGAAATTGCTTCAGACGTTGGTCAGTATGCAGCCCAAACGTATAGTGTATGTTTCCTGCAATCCGTCAACACTTGCACGGGATCTCAATTATTTGTCCAATAACGGTTTTACCGTGAAAGAGGTGCAGCCGGTGGATATGTTCCCATGGACGGCTCACGTGGAGTGTGTGGTATTGATAACGAGGGTGAAAGAGTAGAGGTTCGTAAAGCCCAGTATATAAGCCGTTTGTGTGTTTTGTGTTTGAAAGTAGGGGTATTAAAAATGTGATTTTTTTTGCTCATGGGAACATATCGAAACAAGGCGTAAACATTGTGACAGAGCGATTTAGATGTCGGTGCTTGGCGAGTGGTCGATATAGTAGTACTATTGGCATAAGAGAAAATTGAGGGGCGATAATGTGGGGAAAATTGATAGACTATACGCGATAACTGTATATTTGCTAAACAACGGTAAAGCTACAGCGACCGAATTATCCCGAAAATTCGAAGTGTCAGTCCGTACAGTTCAACGCGACATAGACTCATTATGCCAAGCTGGGATTCCCATAGTCGCCGAAACTGGAGCAAGCGGTGGTTATTACCTTGTCGAGAGCTTTCGCATGGATGCACATATGGCGCTGAATATCTCTACATAAACTATAACCGTGGGATTACATACCACAGAGCGGACAAGCTGACAGGCGATTACGATAGGTGCAAAGCTGTGGAAGATGTTATTGACCTGCTGAAAAATGGCAAGCCTAACACATATGATGTCTGTCCCACTTACGAAAGCAAACGTTTTATACTACGACAGGTGTCGCCGTACGATACCGCTAATCTCCTTTTATGTTACAGCAATCCTGAAGCGCAAGCAATTTTCAATTCAGACCGTTGTACAAGTGACTTTTGCTATTCATCCCTTGATGAAATGAAAAGGTGCATTGACGGTTGGCTTGATGCGTACAAAAAGAAACATTTTGTTCGATTTAGTATAATAGATAAGCAAAAAGACAAAGCTGTTGGAACGGTTGAGATTTTCGGTAGTGATGAAAATTATGGTCATAGCGTACTGCGTGTGGACATACATCCGCAGATCATCTAGGCGAGCTACTCTGTGTGGCAGACAGTTTCTTTCATGACTTCGGTTGTTACAGAATCGTAACCAAAGCCATTACCGAGGCAACTGAGCGTATATTAGCATTGACGAATAATGGCTACACTCATTACCCTGCAAATGCTGAATGGGAGCGCAATGATTATTACATAAAAAGGAGATCGCAATAATGGAATTTGAAATTCGCCGTTTAACACCCGATTTATTCGACGATTACTTGTACCTTTTCTGTACTGTTGCTTTTACCGACTATCCAGAATGGGCTAAATTTTATTGTAAGAAAAGAGCTTGGAGATGAATCATGATTAATTTGACCAACCGACAAGCTCGTCAGTTTTTACTTCTCAAGCATGGACTGATTGGTGAATACAAATTCATTGGTAAGCAGGGTGTATATGATTTTGTGCGGCAAGCGGGATGTATCCAATATGATCCTATTGATATCTGTGGTAAAAACGCCGAGTTGACATTACAGTCACGTGTCAAAAGCTTCACAAAAGAAATACTAGACGAATTACTTTATAAAGATAGATTATTGATCGATTATCCCGATAAAAACACCGCTATCATACGTACGGATGATTGGCCATATTTTATGCGGCATCGACAAGCTGCGCTGTGCCGTGCGAGGAAGCATCCCGAACTAATAACACTTATGGAACAGGCACTCACTTTTATTACGGTAAACGGTGTTGTGAGTCCGGACGACTTGAAACTGGAAAGTGATTTTCAGTGGAGAGCATTTATTGTGTGGAGTAGTGGAAAGAATCTTTCTAGTTCTGTAATGGAACAATTATATGGTATCGGTGACTTGATAATCCATCATAAGAAGGGTTCTCGTAAATACTATGACGTTACTAAAAAATACATTCCTGCCCAAATTTTGGGTGCACCAGATCCGCTTCCAGACGAATTTGAATATCGAAAGTGGCGTGTTCTGCGACGCATCGGTGCAATCGGCTTATTAGGAAATCGCCGCCCTCCTGACTCATTACATATTGGATTTAGTTCGGATGAACGAAACAAGATTTTCACAACGTTGTTGAGCGAGGGAAAGATAATTGAGATTTCTGTTGATGAATCAAAGTATACGTACTACTGTCTTTCAGAAGATATTTCTTTTATCCACACCGTTAAACAGAACCTGGAGCAGAAAGCACGGTGTGAATTAATTGCTCCACTCGACCCGTTTCTGTGGGATAGAAAACTTATCAAGGATTTGTTTGGTTTTGATTATACATGGGAAATCTACACGCCGGTTAAAAAACGAAAATATGGACATTATGTACTGCCTTTGCTGTGGGATAATCGATTCATAGGGCGCGTGGAAGCGGTCGCTTATCATAAAATTAGTACTCTGGTGGTGAAGAATATTTGGTATGAGGACGACGTAAAACAAAATAAAGCAATGAAAACTGCAATAACAAGATGTATATTAAGATTTGCGGAGTTTAATGGGTGTGACAAAATTCATTTTACCACCTCTGACAATCTAAAACTGTAATTAATAAACCAAGGTGTGTCAGGGGACAGTTCGAGACTGCTGACACAGTAAGTCAAATTGGTGTTAAGTTTTGATGATTTATAGTACAAACGAGTAATTTACATTTTATGGGGGAGCGATATCGATGAAAGGTTTTCAGCGAAAAGATTTGATGTTTTCACTTTGTGGATTAAACTGTGCTCTTTGCACAATGAAGATAGATAATTACTGTCCTGGTTGCGGTGGAGGAGCAGGAAATCAAGGCTGTTCTATTGCTCGGTGTAGTTTAGAACATGACGGGATAGATTATTGCTTTAAGTGTAGTGAATACCCTTGTGACAAGTATAAAGGAATTGAAGAGTTTGATTCTTTTATAACTCACCGTCATCAACTCAAAGATATGGAAAAAGTAAAGAATATCGGTATTGGTTCATATCATACTGAACTATCTGAGAAAGCTACTATCCTAATGTACTTACTCGCAAGCTATAATGATGGTAAGCGAAAAACCATATTTGGTCTCGCCATTAATCTTTTAGAACTTACCGACATCAAAGCAGCCATTCAAGAAATTGAGAGTAAAGTTTCACAGAACATGACAATTAAAGAGAAAGCTATAATTGCTGCTAAGCAATTTGAAGATGCAGCATTGCAGAAAGGCATTATCCTAAAGTTAAATAAAAAACCTTCAAAGGGCAAATAATCAAAAAGAAGCAACAGATTTGAGATAATCGCTTGACTCTGGAATAATTAAATATTACTAAGGACAAACTTGCTCAAAGGCAAGGACGCAAAGCCGAGGGTCTAAGATACGGGAGCATTAAGACAGCCTAACTGCTATATTGGATTGCGTATTAAATCTGCCTTAACTATAGATGCACAATGCTTTGCAGCATTAATTTTAAGAACTCCTGAAACATGTCTTCCCGCCAAGGGGGCTCCAGAGGACTACGACATCATTTTTGTCTATTCAACACACGTGGAAGCCGCAGTCCTGTTGCAACATGTGGAACGCTGACGTTGCAAGGCTTAACGGGATTGTAGCAAGAAATATGTTTTGACGTGAGTAAATTCCCTCACGTCTTTTCTTTTTGTAGAATATTAATGGGTGTCTCATTTTATATAGATGTGAAGGACAATGAAAAATGTAAGGATTATACCTGCTAAACCCAGAGAAAATAAAAAGCTCAGGGTTGCCGCCTATAGCCGAGTCAGCACATCAGGACCGGAGCAGATGCGCAGTCTTGACATTCAGATAAGTGCATACACGAAGATGATTAAATGCCATCCCAACTGGATTTTTGCCGGTGTTTATTATGATATTGAGAGCGGGCTTCGCCGAAGCGGCAGAAAAAGTCTGGACAAGCTACTCAGAAAAGCGGCTAAAGGCAAAAAATGATTATATCACACTAAGTCAATCAGCAGAGTGTCGAGAGATACTCTGGAGGTTTTGAAAGTCATAAGATTTTTAAGAGAGCGAGGTATTAATATGCATTTTGAAAATGAAAAGCTGGATTCAATTGAAGCGGATAAAGAATTCGAAATTACGCTTAGGGGTATGCTGGCACAGGACGAAAGCCGGAATATCAGCGAGAATATTAAATGGGGAATTCAGCGCAAGTTTGAAAAAGGTGAGATTTATACGAAGTATAGGAATTTCATGGGATACACTTGTGTTGACGGTGAGATTGTTATTGTGCTGGAACAGGCAGAGGTAGTCAGAAAGATATTTGACTTATATTTGCAAGGTCTGTTGCTGGGACAAATTAAGGCCTATCTGGAAACCCAAAGGATTAGGACTGTAACGGGCAAGGAAATTTGGGATACAAAACGATCCAGAGGATGCTGACCAACGAGAAATACAAAGGCGATACTATGCTGCAAAAGACCTTTACTGAGGATTGCATGACTGGTAAGAAAAGAAGAAATGATGGGCAGCGAAACAAGTACTATGCGAAGGACAGTCATCCAGCCATTGTCTCTGCTGAAGTATTCGATAAAGCACAGGAAGAAATGGCTAAACGCTCAAATCTTGTAAGCAAAGAGGACGGCACGGTAGAAACCAGTGGAAGCAAATATAACGGCAAATACATTCTTGGGAATTTGCTGGTATGTGGCGATTGCAGAGCATCTTATCGAAGAAGGACGGAGAGAGGCAAAGTTGTCTGGCGCTGTGCGACAAGGATTGAAAAAGGCAAAGATGCCTGCCCCACTCCCCAACTCTGGATGAAACATGGGTACAGGATACCCTGGGTGGGGCTGTTTGCCAGAACAGTGCTTATGATGAAAGCATAATCAAGAATGAAGTTGATAAAATTCAGGTTTATGATGCAGGAGAAAATTCCATTCTAGAAGGGCTAATAGTAGAAAAATTTATAAATTGCTAATGCAAATATTGGTAAAATATAGTATGATGAGAATGATTAGATCGATTATTTAGAGATTTAGGTAGGCACTAAAAAAGAGGATGATACAATGGCAAATAAGACTGTAAAAGAAACGATTCACGCCAAAGGTATGGATATTGCTATCTATACTGAAGATTTCCAAAATGAATTTATTTCACTTACAGATATTGCACGTAACAAAAGCGATGAACCTAAAGATGTCATAAAGAATTGAATGAGAAGTAAGGATAATTGAATTTTTGGGCCTTTGGGAACAATTACATAATGATAAATTCTAAAGGGGTCGAATGTATTTACATTATCTCCACAGAAATGGATTGATAGTACAAATGCAATAGGCATTAAATCTAAATCTGGCCGAAATGGCGGGACTTTCGCCCATTCTGATATTGCTTTTGAATTTGCTTCATGGATCTCTGCATAATTTAAACTCTACATAATCAAAGATTATAAAAGACTGAAAAACGATGAGAGCAGTCGACTTTTATTCGGATGGAATCTCAATCGAGAGATTTCAAAATTGAATTATAGAATTCATACTGACGCTATCAAAGAAAACTTGATTCCGCCTGAATTGACACAGTAAAAAATATCCATAACTTATGCCAGTGAAGCTGATGTTTTAATTGTTGCTTTGTTTGGGATAACTGCCAAGTAATGGCGCGAAGAAAATCCAGATAGAAATGGAAACATCAGAGATCATGCCACATTGAATCAATTGCTGGTGTTGGCTAACATGGAAAGCTATAATGCGATTTTAATTGAGCAGGGTAAATCTCAACCAGAGAGGCTACAGCTTTTGAATAAACTTGCCATTCGTCAACTCGAGGCAATACAGAAAATAAATATGGATACCATTAAGCGGCTTGAGGTGTGATAAATATCTACACTTGTTTTTAGAATAACAGTTTCCGCAGAAAACATCGGTATAAATGAATACCAAACGTGGATAGTTGAGCACATGCAAGACGTCAAAGATCATTGTCCAAAATTAATGGAATATTTAAAAGAAATACTGAAGGTTAGCATATCAGAACTGAAAAAGAAAGGTATATAGGGCGGATGGCTTCAAGGGAAAATGGATATTGGATAGTTAATAAGTGGAATAACAATAACGGATGAAGAAAGGAGCAAATCCATGTCTAAATTGTCAGATATAAAACAGAAAATATTACAACTTGATGGTGGGGCATTTCAAGAGTTATGCGATGCCTATTTATCGAAATTAGGTTATACAGAAATTCTTTCATTAGGAATGAAATCTGGAACAATGAAAACAACAAAAGGCATCCCAGATACATATTTTTTAAAGTCACGTGATAAATATATTTTTGTTATGTATACTACTCAACAATCAAAGCTGTATGAAAAAGTGTACGATGATATCTGTGATTGTTTAAATCCAGAAAAAACAGGAGTAGAGATTTCAGATGTTGCTGAGATTATTTATTGCCATACATCTGCTAATCTATCTGCAGGCGAAGATAAAAGTCTACGAGAACTTTGTACATCGAACGGAGTATTACTGCAGTTAAAAGGTATAGATCAAATTGCAAGTGATATATATAATAGTTTCCATGGAATTGCTCGCGACTTTTTAGACCTGTCAATAAGTACAGACCAGATTTTTGATTGTGATGAATTTGTATCGGTTTATAACAAAAACTTAATGGCAGCACCGTTGTCAACGTCCTTTCAATTTAGAGAAAAAGAAACCGAGGAAATACTTTCAAAGATAGAAAAGACAGAGGTAATTATAGTAAGCGGTGCAGCAGGCGTAGGAAAGACGCGGTTAGCGCTAGAATGTTGTCAAAGATATTCATTAAATAATGGGTATAAGTTGTTCTGTATTCAAAGTAACCGTCTTCCCATATATGAAGATCTAAAATTTTTTTTAGATACCCCTGGCAAATATTTATTAATGATTGATGACGCAAATCAAATCACTGGCTTGCATCATGTATTACAGTATCTTACAAAGCAGAAGCAAGGATACGATGTTAAAATCATTATTACGGTAAGAGACTATGCTAAACAAACAACTGTACAAAATGTGCGTGAGTTTGCTATTCCTGAAATTTGCATGATTAATTTATTTTCAGATGAAGAAATTAAGGAGATTTTAAAAGTTAATTTAAATATTTTAAACTCAAATTATTTGGACAAGATAGTTAAAATTGCTGAAGGTAATGCTAGACTAGCTATAATTGCGGGAAAACTTGCAGTTGAAACACAATCATTGGATAGCATAAACGATGCCACTCAATTATATGAAGGATATTACGGAAATTTTCTTAAAGATAGTATTATAAATCAAGATAAAAATTTATGTGTGACGGCAGGAATAATCTCTTTTTTAACAGCCATCAATCTGGATCACTTGGATATATTAATACCCGTTTTAGAGGCACTCGGAATATCTGAAAGAGCATTTATTACTTATACTCATCAGTTGCATGAACTGGAATTGGTTGATATCTATAATGATAAGGCTGTCAAAATATCTGATCAATGTCTTGGTAACTATTTGCTGGAATATGTATTTATAAAGAAAAAGATTATTCCTTTTTCAGTTATGGTAAAAGCTTGCTTTAGTAACTATAAACCACGTGTTATTAATGCAACTAATATTTTGGGAAATATTTTTGCTTCTACGGATATGTATCATCAACTTGAAAAAGAAATTGGAATTGTTTGGGACGACTTTAAACATTCAAATAATCCCCTGTTCTTTGACTTTGTCAAAGCATTTTATATAATAAGACCCACTGATACTTTATTAATGATAAAAGAGAAGATCGATAATATGTCACAAGAAGCATTTAATATTGATACTGTCGATTTTGAAAAAGAAAGCCGTAATAATAGTGTTAATGATGATATTCTTGCGATTTTGGGTGGGTTTCAAGATAGACAGGTTCTTCCTGATGCACTTGATTTATTGTTTTCATATTACAATAAACTACCTCAAAAATTTATGGATTGCTATCATACTATCAACAACTTTTTTGGAATTAATAAAGAGTCTTTTAAATATGATTATTGGACGCAGATACAATTAGTTAATAAGTTTATTGAGCATACTGATAATTGGAAGAACGTGAACGTAATTATACTCTTTTTAAGAGTAGCCGCTGAGTTTTTGAAACTTCATCACTCACCAGCAGAAGCAGGGAGAGGCAAAACTATCACTATTTATAAGATACCTGTTCAATTTAGCGATGGCTCCAAACAATATCGGGAAATGATATGGAATAGTTTATTCGAATTATATAACAATGAGAACTACAAACTGAAAATAGAAACAATAATAAAGGAATACGGTCAACATTTTGGTGATGAAGTAGACAAAGATATAATTAGATTTGATTTTCAATATATACTAAACTTTTTCAACGAAAAGTTCTCTTCATTGCAACTATCTCATTGTATTATTGCAAAGATTGTATCAGATCGAGTTAAGCGCGAGGGGATAGATGCAACTGCACAGTTTTTGAAGTACTTAACCAGTCCAGGTTATTTAATTTATTGTATCTTAAAAGGAGAAAAACATTTAGAAGAATTCGATTGGGAAAAAGAAAAAGAACTTAAGGAGCAAGATATTAAAGATTTGGCTGAAAAATGTGACCAAGGCCTTGTGCTTAAAATTTTAAGGATCTGTACTGATTTGGAAAAACACGACCCTAATAATACATGGGATATTCAAGAAGGTTTACAATATTTGTTTAGTTGTCTATCTGCAGACAAAGAGTTGTTTTTGTTTGCAGTTGAAAATTATTTAGAATATAATACGCCATTAGATTTGTTCCCGGATAATATAATAATTAAATTGTTTGAGATTGTTGGCGACAAAAGAACAAATGAACTAATCAGTAACATTGAATTTACAAAAAAAAATGCTTGGCAATTTTCGTTTTATAAAAATCTTCCCAAGGAATTAATATCAGAATTATATGTCCAAAACTTTTATGATTTTTTATCAGAAAAAGAAGGGAATATTACATCATCACCATATAGGAGCCTTGAATTCCTGAAAAATTACATAATTTATGACAATGAGGTTTTTATTAAAGCCAGTAAGATTATTATAAAAAAATATGAATATTCCCCATTCATATTTTCAATTTATTTTGGATTAATGCTCAATTCACATGTTACTAAACCTAAAGTATTAATTGAACAGTATAAAGATAATTGGAACTTGCTAAAAGATATTTACTTCAAGTTGATTTCTTATGATAAACATGAGGACTATGATGGGAAATTTTTAATTGCATTCGCTAAAAATGATTTTACGTTTTTTGATGAATATATAGAGTTTACAGTATCGAAAGAAAGAAAATCATGGATACACGGAGATGAAGAGCGATTATCTGCTATATGGGATTGCGAGAATTATATCGAGCTTGCAGATAAGATTATTATAAAGTATTGCACTTATGAAGAACTTGATATTTGGCAAATTTCGCACTATATAGAAAACATATTAAAGTGTCGTGATGAATCGGGTGCTAAAACTAAGTGTCAGGATGACTGGATTTCTCATTTTATTGATTGTAACTATAGTAATATGAATCTTATGGAATTACTATTTTCATCTATTACAGAAATTTCTCCTGGACGGAGAAAAATACATATTCACCATTTGATTCGGTTGAATCCAGATCCTGAACTATTTAATAAACTTGATCTCGAACCTAATCATTGGGGTGGTATGGGTAGTATGATTCCGTATATGGAAGAGAGAATAACCTTTTTGAAATCACTCCTCCCAGAACTTCATGGATTAGCCTACCTAAAGCATAAACAAAGGATAGAAAGAGATATTATGGTATGGCAGCGACGAATAGAACAAGAACAAATAGATGAAGTGATTGAAGGTAGATGAATGTATTTTTGGTCTTAAGACATAAGCCGAGAGGCATTTTAATTCAGCCTAGACGTTTGGGATAAATGAAGAAGTCAAAATATGCCGCAATGAAAACTGTCAATAAAGGAAAAGAATTCGCCCCCTTTAAAATATGTCACTATTGTATTATGTAGTCTGCCGCCAAGACCCCACTAGGCTTATAGGACATCATTTTTGTCTATTCAACACATGTGGAGTGTGTTGATGTCAAGGGTTGAGAAATAGAACTACTCAAAACACTGATAAATAAAGGGTTTTCTGACATTGAGTTTTTCTCTCGGCAGATCGGCCAAGGTACTAATGTGGAGAACCCTTATTTTTATTGTTCGCGGTAACATCACGATTATCACAATAACAAATTTTTTTATTAAGCCATTAGAGTATAATCCTGCTGCTTGTTTCACAAATTAAAGAATGTATAAAAATGATGGAGGTATAATAATGGCTTACGATAAACTATTCGAACCAGCGTATATAGGCAATTTAAAAATCAAGAACAGATTGGTCATGTCACCAATGAATACACAATTTTCAATAGGAGAACCCCCTGTCCTTGGAGAAAGATATTTTGAGTATTATAAAGCCAGAGCAAAAGGCGGTGTTGGGCTTATTATCACCACACATGTCAAAGCAGAGAAAAATGTAGACCCCTATCCTCTAACCTATGGATATGCTACTTTGAACTCAGTAAATCAAATAAAATATTTCTACGAGATAACAGAAATGGCACACCGATACGATGCAAAAATTGCAATCGAGTTATCTCCTGGAACTGGAAGATTGGCAGATGATGCCCTTAAAGAAAAATGGCCAGTAGGGCCTTCAGAAAATGCTTTGCTGGGAAATTCGGAGATAAAAACCCGTGAATTAACAAAAGATGAAATCGCTGAGCTGGTAGAGGCCTATGGTAAAGCTGCAGGACTAGCAAAACAGGCCGGCTTTGACATCATCTATGTCCACTTTACTGCTTACTTGGGAGATCAATTTTTATCCTCTGTATGGAACCGCAGAACCGATGAATATGGAGGAAGCCTGGAAAACCGAATGAGATTTTTATTAGAATGTATTGAAAGTGCCAGGAAAAATGTTGGAAGAGACTTCCCTTTTATTGTTGGCTTGGCTCTAGACCATGGTTTTCCAGGTGGAAGAGAGCTTGACGAAACCATAGAGATGGCAAAAATACTCAAAGGAATAGGAATTGATACCCTTCATTTAAGACGTGGGAGCTATGACAACATGAACCTGCTGATTCCAACAGAATATATGGAAGATGGAGTTTCTGTTGAATATGCCAATAAAGTTAGAGAAGAGGTAGGTATTCAGGTTATTTCCGACGGTAATATTGGAGATCCTGTTCTGGCAAATAAGTTAGTTGAGGATAATAAGCTTGACTTTATCGGGCTTGCAAGGTCCTTGCTGGCAGATCCTGAATGGGTGAATAAAGTCCGTGCCGACAAGACAGAGGATATCATCCCATGCGTTAGATGTATGCAGTGTATTAACAGGGTATTTTTTGGGCAGTATGCAGCTTGTAGTGTAAATCCGGTCCTCGGAAAGGAATATTTGAGCCCTATAATTCCAACAAACAAACCTAAAAATGTCCTAATCATCGGTGGCGGAATGGCAGGTATGCAAGCTGCAATCTTAGCTGAAGAAAAGGGTCATCGTGTCACTTTATTGGAAAAATCCTCGGAACTGGGCGGACATCTGCTGGAAGGGGCCATTATGGACCATAAGAAAGAGGTCGAAGCATATTGTAAGTATTTGGTCCGCAAAATCAAACACTCCAATGTCGATGTAAGGTACAATACTCTGGGAACAAAGGAATTGGTCCAGGAGTTAAAGCCGGATGCCGTTATAGTTGCAACAGGCTCAAGCCCTATTATTTCGAAAATACCTGGAATTGACAAGCCCAGTGTAAAAATTGCTACTACTATGTTAAAAGAGAATGAGCAGACAGGTGAAAACGTAGTAATTGTGGGTGGTGGCCTTGTTGGATGTGAGACAGGACTCCATTTGGCGGAAAAGGGAAAGAACGTTACAATCATTGATATGCTCCCTGAAGTAGCACAGGATGTTATCTTCATGTCAAAGTTTTCACTACTTCAGGCACTGAAGGAAAAAGGGGTAAAGACAGAAGGAGGACTGGAGCTGGTGGAGATAACCGATAAAGGCGCTGTTGTAAAGGAATCCAGCGGTAATACAAGAGAACTACCTTGTGATACAGTGATAATATCGGTAGGATTTAAGGCGAATGATTCATTGTATCTCCAGCTTGAAAACCATGTAAACGAAATATACAAGATAGGGGATTGTATCGAAGCAAGAAAATTTATAGATGCGACACAAGAAGCCTATCTGGCTGCTCAAAATATATAGACAACATGCGACAAGGGCCGGTTCTTTGGCACGCAATGACGATTATGATATAATCTTCCCAAAACAACCAATTGGGGAGATTTTTTATGCCGAGAAGAGAAAGCATTAAGAGTGAAAGTAATATTTATCATGTAATAGCAAGGGAAATGAGAGGAAAAGTCTATTTATTGACGATGAAGACAAACAGCAGTTTGTTAATACCATGAGGCGTCTGATTGAAAAAACCGCTAACGATACAGGTTTGTTGAAACTGAAACAGTTTTGGGTATTTTCTCGGACAATAGGCTTAAAGCAAAAGAATTATTCAAAAGATTCAGTCAGAAGAATGATGATATCTTTATTGTATACCATGAGTCAAATGAAGAAAAAGAACTGAAAAGCAGGAAAGAGATAGAAAGCTTTATTGAAAGATATTTATCTGATAATATGTTGGAAAGAGCAGAGATAAATGATCTTGTGAACAGGACGAAAAGAATAAGCTGATCAGCGAATTGAAGAGTAAAACCAACCTTTCAATCAGAGAAATGGCAAACGTTTTGGGCAATGACAGGGGAGTGTTTCAAAGAATCAAGAAGACGTGGCAAAGAACCGTCCACCGTCCCCTGGCACATATAAGAATTCTAAAAAGAATAACGAATACAAAGAATTGCGCTTCTGATGTATATAAAATTTTGCGAGAAGACTTAGCTGATGAGAAAAGGGGATAAAAAAACAGCTAGCAAACTAGCTGTTAAAAAAGCATGACTTATTTGATTGTTGCTGTAATAACTTGGATTATAGCCGGAGCGATTCCTAAGATTGTGCTAATATTCCTTCAATAAGTAGTCGGCAATGCTCCAATGCCTGCTCCTTTAAATCAAAGTCAGGGTAACTGATACACCACTCATAACAGATACCCCGGATCGCCATCACAAAATGTCGGGAAAGAGCTTCGGGGGGGAGGGTGGTCTTAAATTCTCCCTGCTCAATACCTTTTGTAATGATGCTGAAATACAATGCGTAAAGCTCTCGATTGTAGCCTTTTACAGATTCGGTGTCTACGGTTCCTTCAAGGAGCAACTGGTAGACCTTCTTCATATTTTCACGGCCGATGGTATGGATAAGAACATCAGCTATCTTTTTTGTTAAAGCGAGAAGGACTTGAGAAGCAGGCATATTAGAAGGCAGTGTCTCCAAAAAATTTCTATAGTCTTTATCGGTACGGGCAGCTCGGTCTGCAATTAACATGGCGATCAGCGCATTCTTAGACTCAAAATGGACATAAAAGGCTCCCTTAGTAATTCCAGCAGCATCTGTAATATCCTCTATGCTAACGTCGGTATAATCTTGCTGTGCAAACAGTTCGACAGCAATTTCATAAAGCTTCTTTTTGGTTTCAGCCCCCTGAACCTTTCTCTTGTTAGGTTTTTTTTCTCTCATACATATCTCTTTCTGTTGAAGTTTGTCTATTAATTATATATAATAAATGCATTCACTAAACTGGTTAACCGAACCTATTTACAAAATAAGGTTAGCACAAACTAGTATATATTGTGATTGATTTCAAGTCAAGAGATACAGATCTAGTAAACCGTTGGGGATAGATAGAAAGAAACTGGGGGAGATTGTATGATAAAAAAGAGAGGATTTCGTAAGCTCACCGCTATGCTCATGTCTGTCATCTTATTGGTAGGTATGACGCCTGTTTCTGCGATAGGGGAAAAAAGTGAACTGCCCAGCGGAGCAAGTGGAGAAATCATCGCCTTTGAGAAGCTGGCGGCAGAGCTAGGAGAACAGAGAGTACCGCTAGGAACATTAGAACAGAATTTAGAATTACCAGGGATCTTGATGGCAACGATTCAGTTTAAGGTGCCAGAGGATGAGGGGTTGCTGGGTTCAGGCGAACGGTCTCCAGAATTAGAGTTAGAAGATACGGAAAGTGATACCTTATTAGATAAGGAAGAAGATGACACAGAAAAAGAAGTACATAAAGAAGTACATACGAAAGCAGAAGGAGATGTAACTATACCTTTGCCAGTCAGATGGGCTTCCTCACCAGCGTATGATGGAGAGAAGGCAGGAGAGTATATGTTCAGGCCAGAGGTTCCAGAGAGTTTCATTCTGACAGAAGATATAGACATACCCCAAATTAAAGTCATTGTCGATAAAGAGGAAACGGTCCCACGGATATTGAAAGAGTTCACGTTACTTTCCACCGAGTCTGGGGAAGCGAAGGTGGCAGGGCTGGGGACAGAAGATAATCCTCTTCGGATCGAAACTGCAGAACATTTAGCCTTTTTTGCATGGTGTTGGAAGAATGGAAAGCTCCCCACGTCCTTACCAGCGAATCCGCACCTACTGCTGGAGAACGATCTTGACCTTTCAGCTTATGGCAAAGACTATGACGGTGGTAAGGGATGGATACCCATTGGGACAGATTCACGTCCATTTAAGGGTAGTTTTGACGGTAATAATATGACGATTACTGGATTGTACATTAACCGTAGCGAAGAATCGTATATCGGTCTATTTGGATTGATAGCAAATAGCACGGTGAAAAATATCTTTATCGAAGATGCGGTTATTTATGGTAGTTATTTTGTAGGAAGTGTGGTAGGGGACTCTAGTGGTACAGAAAGTAGCGTTGAGAATTGTGTCAGCAGCGCTACGGTCAGTGGATTCTTTTCGGTGGGTGGAATAGCAGGGAAAGCTATTAATTTAAAGAATTGTGTCAGTAGCGGTGCGGTCTCTGGATCCACATATGTGGGCGGAATAGTAGGGGAAGTAGCACACGGAGAATGGTATAATTTTATAAGTTTTAGTATACAGAATTGTGTCAGTAGTAGTATGGTCACTGGAATAGATAATGTAGGTGGTATAACAGGGTGGGTTCCACAGTATGGTTTGCTGAATTGCATCAGTAGCGGTGAGGTTAGTGGAGTGAGTTGGGTGGGCGGTATAGCAGGAAGTGCTGCTGGCGTTACGATTCAAAATTGCATCAGTAGCGGTGGGGTTAGAGGAACATATTTAGTGGGCGGAATTGCAGGATCTTATGGAGGAGGATTAGTTGGAGACGTTCTAGTCTCAATTAATAATTGCGTTGCTCTCAACAGTTTTATTGGTTACAGTACTGGCAGCATTGAAGATGAAGTGTATGCTGGCCGTATAGTGGGTGCGCATAGTGGGAAAGACGCATTAGTCAATAACTACGCTTATAGTGAGATGAAAGTTAACGACGGTATAATAAAGAGTGGAGCAGGAGCTCACAATAATATTCATGGTGAATCTGTAGGATTTGATGATATCGAAACCTTATGGACAACAGGTGGCTTAAGTGAAAGCTGGAATGAGGATGGTGCTTGGACTCTTTCCGAGGGTAAACTTCCAGTGTTGAAGGATCTACCTAATCAGAGCAATTTGCTACCTGTTCACATTGCGGGCCCAGCAGGCTTTGCGGGAAGTGGAACAGAAGACGATCCCTACCGTATTTATACTGCTAGTGACCTAAATAAACTAGCAGACCTTGTAAATGATGGAATTGATCACGGCGGTTTTTATAGATTGGAAAATGATATTGACCTTTCTATATATGGCAAAGATTATGACGGAGGTAAGGGTTGGACAGCGATTGGCTCAAGTGAATCTCCCTTCCAAGGTATATTTGACGGCAATAACAAGAAGATAACAGGCTTGTATATTAACCGTGATCAGGATAATGTTGGGCTGTTTGGCTACATCAACCATGGCACAGTAAAAAATGTCGTCTTGGTTGGAGGAAATGTTTCGGGGATGAATAATGTCGGCGGTGTGGCAGGATACGTTTTCTTTAGTTCTGGGGTTATAGAGAACTGCATTAACACAGGTAGTATCAGCGGAAAAGAAAATGTTGGCGGTGTGGTGGGATATTCTGAATTAAGTACAATAAGTAAGTTCAATAATACAGGTAGTATCAGCGGAGTCAACCACGTAGGGGGCGTAATCGGGCATAGTCTCGGCGGAAGCATAAAAAAATGCATTAATACGGGAAGTATTCGTGCTGAAGGAGACCAAGTTGGCGGTGTGGTGGGGTTTAATCAATCAGAGGTGAATGCATGCCTTAATAAGGGAAATATTCGTGCAAATGAGCAAGTTGGCGGTGTGGTTGGAGCGAACAATGGAGCTGTATATAACTCCATTAATACAGGAAGTATTAGTGCAAAAGCCCAAGTTGGGGGTATAGCAGGACAAAACATATATATTGTAAGTAAATGCGTTAATACAGGTAGCATAATTGGGCAAAAGCAGATTGGCGGAATAGCAGGGAAGGGTGGAGATATAAGCGGGATAGAGAATTGTGCTACCCTTAATGGTAACCTGATAGGGGAAGATGATTTAGGTCGTATTGTGGGCCTTCGAGGAAATCTTAGTAGCGACCATTTAGATAATAATTACGCTTTTGCTAATATGATAATTAATGGGGAAGATTTATCTGGTGGAGCTGCAGATGATAAAAACGGTGCATCAGTAGGAATTGATGATATAAAAACATTATGGACAACGGGTGGCTTAAATGCAAGCTGGAATAGCTGGGATAGTGTTTGGACTCTTGCTGAGGGAAAGCTACCAGTGCTGAAGGATATTCCAGATCAGAGTGATTCGCTACCTGCACATATTGTAGGGATAGAGGGAAGTGGAACTGAAGGTGATCCTTATCGTATTTATTCTGCTGAAACTATGAAGTATATGGCAGACAGAGTCAATAGTGATATCCATAGTCAATATGCTGATAAACACTTTAGATTAGAGAATAACATCGATCTTTCTGTCTATGAATACTATGACGAAGAAAAAGGCTGGACACCGATAGGTTCTTCTCAATATCCTTTCAAGGGTTACTTTGATGGGAATAACAAGACGATTACTGGATTGTATATAAACTGCACTGATAATGATTATGTGGGGCTGTTTGGCTATGTTGAAAATGGCATAGTGAAAAATCTAACCTTTGAGGGAGCCAGTATTAATGGTAAAAGCTATGTAGGTGCTTTGGCAGGATATGTTGAAAACGGTACGGTGGATAACTTCGTCAATACGGGTACTATTAGTGGAACAGGTATCTATGTTGGCGGAGTTGTAGGGTATGTTCATAGCGGTAAGGTAAAGAACTGCATTAGCACAGGCAATATTACTGGAAACAATACCTATGTTGGCGGTGTAGTGGGGTATGCTGAAGGTGGTACGGTGGAGAACTGTATCAGTTCGGGCAATATTACTGGAAACAATACCTATGTTGGTGGCATGGTGGGGTATGTTCATAGCAGTACGGTGGAGAACTGCATTAGCATAGGCAGTGTCAGTGGAAGCAATACCTATGCAGGCGGTGTAGTGGGGTATGTTCATAGCGGTACAGTAGAGAGATGCATCAGCACAGGCAACATCAGTGGAAATAATACTCATGTCGGTGGTGTGATAGGGTATGTTGAAGACGGGACGGTGGAATACTGTGCTGCCCTTAGCTTCTCCATTAATGGCAAGACCTGCGGACGTGTTACGTCGGAGACCAAAGGCACCCTTTCTAATAACTTTGCATTCAGCGGCATCAAAGTAAATGGTACTACAGTATCGGGTACGCATAATGATCTAAATGGAGCAGACACAAATATTACTTCACTCTTAAAAGGTTCCTTCTGGAGCGAGACTGTGAAATGGGATGAATCGGTCTGGAGTATTGGAGATAATAGACTGCCGTATCTTAAAGCCCTACCACACTATGCGCCAAGGTTGCATAGTAATGCATATACCTTACCTATGCCAGACTCAGGGGATATTGTCCTTACGGCCGTCCCCAATGCTATGGCGAAATCAGCAGAAACCCAGACAGTTATTTTGATGGCCACAGGGGATTTTCAAAATACAATGTGGCCTGAGCTGACCTGGGAAACCAATGGAGGCAGCCTTCACACCTATGGAGATACCTTTGGGTCTGAACTAACCGTGCCTGCAGATTTTACGGGAAAGATTACTGTGACTGTCAAGCTAAAAAGTTTCCCCTACTTGCCAGGCAAAAGCGTTACTGTGCAGGCCAATGGAGATTTGGCGGGAACAGTAACAGTAGATGGCACCTATCGGATAGGACAGACCCTTACTGCCAACATTCGAGACATTTCCGAAAACCCTGGAGCCCTTTCATATCAGTGGATGCGAGGGGATGAGCCTATCATCGGGGCAACGAATGAGAGTTATGTGCTCACAGAAGAAGATTTTAACCACATCGTATCAGTGTGTATCACAGCAAAGTACTATTTGGACAAGATCCAATCAGAAGGTCAAACAGTACTGCGCCGTGTAAACAGTACTACACCTATTGCCCCCAAGCTTGAATCTAAAACTCAAACAAGCATTACATTAGCAACCGTCACTGGCTATGAGTATGCCCTTCTCCCAGCCTATGGTGATACGGCACAGCTTGCTTTGGCAGGGGCTTTTCAACCTAATCCGGTATTTGAGGGATTAAACTCAGGCACTTCTTATGACCTGTATCAGCGCATTGCTCAGACCGATATAGTGGAAGCATCGCCTTTTAGTGAAAAGCTTGTGGTGATTACAAAACACATTCCTTCAGGAGGAGATGATGGTGGTTCCTCAGGAGGAGGCGGTAGCAGCAGCAACACTCCCACTACCCCGGTCGCCAAGATCAAAAGTGGCGGCAGCATTACCGGCACAAATCTGGACCAGCTGATTTCCAAAGGGAATACCCTGACGGTGGATGGGGACAACGGTGCGAAGCTGGTGTTCGACGCTGACGCACTCAAGGGCATCGACGTGCAGACCTCGGGAGATATTAAGGTGGAGATAAAGGACGTATCCGCAGAGCATCAGGACGCACATGAGGGTAAGCTGGTGTTCTCCCTGACGGTCAGCTCAGGCAGAGACACCATATCAAACTTTGGCGGAAGAGTCACAGTTTATCTACCCTATGAGTTGAAGGAGGGGGAGCGCGCGCAGGGCGTGACTGTATGGCACCTCGCAAGCGACGGTACCATGACCGAAATCCCATGCACCTACAACCCTGCCACCAAGCTTGCCACATTCATGGTCACCCACTTCTCCCTGTATGTGGTGGGCGTTGACGGGGCCGAGCCCTGGGTTAACCCCTTTAGCGATGTGAGAGAGAGCGACTGGTTTTATGGCACAGTGGAATTTGCCAACCGAAATGGCCTCTTTGTAGGCACCGGCGCCGATACCTTTTCGCCCAATAGCCCCATGACACGCGATATGCTCTGGACGGTGCTGGGCCGTTTAGACGGACAGAGCTTCTCCGGCAGTGGCGTATATAATACCGCGCGCAGTTGGGCCATAGGTGCCGGCATCACGGACGGCGCCAATCCTAACGGCAATATCACACGGGAACAGATGGTCACCATCCTGTGGCGCTTTACCGGGTCACCCAAGGTCGGCGGCAATCTGAGCAAGTTCTCCGACGCGGGCAGCGTGGCAAGCTACGCTGCCGACGCCATGGCCTGGGCGGTGGAAAAGGGCATTGTGGCAGGCACCAACGGCGCTCTGATGCCACAGGGCAACGCCACCCGCGCACAGGTAGCTGGCATTCTGCAAAGATTTATCGAGGGGATGGCGAATTAAAAGGAAATGTATTTTTTAATATACTGAAAAAGATCTAAACAATTGAAGAATTAAAAGATTTACCGCAGGTATGGATTAATTTACTAAATTCCATGCCTGATATTAAAGAAGAGTTTATCAAGGATAAAAGATTAAACAGAGATGAGATGATTTACCTTATTTCTTTTCCTACTTCATGGATGATTATAAAAGCTGTGAACCTTTTTTCCTTGATTGAAGTAACGGAAAAATTAGATAAAAAAATCCCTGATATAATGGTCGTCAGGATACCGGGATTCAAGGCGGTAACGTTCGGCGACCAACCGTGGGGGGAAATGTTCAAAGAAGGCGGATATATGTACCAATTGTGGCAGTACTGTCATTTGTATAAGAGCGTGATCTTCGATTGTTTTGATTTTTTATTGTCTAAAGATGATAAAGCTGAATGGATATGTGCCGTTAAAGATGAGGTTACCAATGTGGATGTAAGTCCTTTTAAGTTGTTCGATTTTCAGGGAGGCTTATACGCTATGGCAGTCAGTATTGACGAAGATAACGAGAGCATACACAAAGTGGAAGATAAAGTTTGCCGATGGATTGAAAGCACAAATTTTGAGCTTGACAAAGGGCGCGATGTTATGTTCAATATGCCTTATTTATATGAAGATGGAAGAGATATTGCCTATAAAGACATAGAAAAGGGACTTGGCTATAAGCAAATGCAAAGATATTTTCCCATTAAGCTAAAAGAAGGAATATAAAAATACAAGGAATTTCTCATACATTATTTGGGGAATTGAGAAATACAAAGTATGACAGAACACATAGGGAAATAAAAAAACAAATAGAGGAATTGTTGAGTGACGCTTAGGTGTTTATTAACTTTTTATATAACGTTATAAAGCATTATCTTTCAATATTTCCTGAACTACGAGCTTGCTTGAGAGTAAGACAAGAGAAGCGCCTGGACCAGGATGGACAGAACTACCGACAAAGTAAAGATTTCTCACGTGTTCTGACTTGAAGTGAGGGCGGAAGTAATTGGTTTGCGTTAGGGTTGGACTTAACCCAAAGGCAGTACCGCCGTATGAATTAAAGCTATCTTTTAAATCCTGGGGTGTAAGGTAATGCTCATACATAATATTTTCTTTAATATCTCCCAAGCCTGGGATATTTTTAAGCGCTGCTATGGCCTTGTCTCTCATAAACCCCACCGTATCCTCATTCCAAGTGATATTTGTAAAAAGCAAATTTGGAACCCTTACTACGATGCTTATACATTCACCATCACTCTGTATCATGCTTTCATCTATTCTAGTAGGGCAATAGATATAGAAGGAAGGATGCATAGGTAAATGTCCTGTAAAGGCTGAATCGATATTCTCTTTAAAATTCGTATTTAAGTACAGATTATGAACCGAAAGCTGAGGATATTTTTTCTTTAAGCCTAAATAAATAATAAAGGTGGAGCAGGTGTATTTTAGCTCGTCCAGCTTATTGGCTGTATATTTTCCCTTATGAGCATCACTTTTTATAAGTGTATCCATTGTGTAGGGAAAATCAGCATTGCTGACAATGATATCAGCAAAAACAGATTCTTTTTCTTTAGATTTTATGCCTATGGCCTTACCATCAGAAATTATAATTTCATCTGCAGTATAGTTTGTCTCTATTACGCCTCCCAGCTGATAGATAACCTTTTCTAAGGCTTTGATATAGGAGTACATTCCGCCTCTTAAATGATATAGGCCGTATAATTGAGATATGACAGGAATTAATGTATAGATACTAGAGCCTTCGTAAGGAGAGATCCCCACATATAATGACTGGTAGGACAAGAATTGTTGCAGCTTTTCATCCTGTATATATTCGGAAATCAGTTGATGGGAGGTGGATAATGCTTTTGTTTTTAGTGCGTTTGTTAAGGATGAAATTGTAAAGAAGTCAGAAGGGTTCTCAAAGGACTTCTGCAAAAAATGATCATTTACAATGGTATACCTTTCATAGACTTCTGATAGAAATTTCATATATCCAACAGCATTTTCTGTGGAAATGGATTCCATATTTCTTATTAAGGACGCTAAATCCCTTGGAAAGTCGTAAATGGTTCCATCAGGATAAAAGCTGCGATAGATCGGATCTACTTTTATAAACTCTATGTAATTCTTATAATCTAAGTTCGCATCATAAAAAACCTCTTCGTAGATTTCTCTATTCATTAAAATAGAAGCGGTTAAGTCAAAGGTAAATGGGTGATGGACTAATTGATTTGTACGGCCACCTAGAGTTTTTTCCTTTTCAATAATTTTCACATCGTACCCTTTGCTAAGTAATCTTACGGCTGTAGACAAACCACCTATACCTGAACCAACTATTATTACTGACTTTTTCATTGCTTTCACCTCTCATGGATTATATATAAAGTTATTATTACCAATAGCCCGATATTTAAAATTAATATTGTGCAATAAAAGCTTACAGCATTTGAAATACAATAAGTTAAAAAACCTCTTGCACTTTACGTTACATTATCTTTTAATAGTAGTACTACGTTATGATACCGGCATGAAAACAAGTGATTTTTACAGATATAATTTGGATTTTAGTAATGTATTTGTTAGTAACAAGATATGAAGAGGGAGAAATCATCATGGAATACAAAATTCTAAGGCTAACCCTGACTATGCAATTTGGAGATATTGAAAACACGGTATACCCTACCCTACTTTGGGATAAGAACAATATTGTGCTTATTGATTGCGGATTTATCGGCTCTCTTCACATCCTTGAATTGGAGCTGCATCGGCACGGAGTATCGGTAAACCAGTTAACCGGGCTTGTATTGACTCACCATGATCACGATCATATGGGGGCAGCCGCCGCTATTAAAAGGATAAACCCTCGTGTGAAAATATACGCTTCTGCTGTAGAAGCACCATTCATTTCTGCTCAGGAAAAGCCATTGCGGTTGTGTCAAGCAGAAGAAATGCAGAAAACACTTTCGCCCGAGCAGCAGGATTTTGGCAAGGCTTTTTGTGATATGCTGCGTCGGGTTGAGCCAGTTCAGGTAGACGATTTTCTGCGTGACGGAGAACATATGGATTGGTGCGAAGGATGCAGGATTCTTGAGACTCCCGGTCATACGCCCGGCCATATTTCACTTCTTTTGGAAAAGGATTGGATTATTATAACTGGTGATGCAATTGCGCTGGAGGATGGTAAGCCTGTTATTGCAAATCCACAGTTTACGCTGGACATTGAACAGGCCACAAAATCTATGGAGAAATTATTGTCACTAAAGGCAAAGGCTTATTATTGCTACCATGGCGGGCTTCTTGTTTCTGCATTGCAGTGATTTGTTACTGTTTTGGAAGTATGGTTCAATTTGTGAAATAATAATACAAGAATAAAGAAATGGGAAACGAAACTTCATATAGGATTTGGCATTATAGAAGAATGGATTAATTATGTTTTGAGGCTCTGCGGGTAAGTACTTTTGCTTATTGCCTTATAATGTAATTTGACAAAAGCCCATCAGAAACGCAGGAATACGGTTCCACGGTTTCAGCAGTGTCTGGTTGTAAAGCATTACCGACTGATGGTAGATATCCAGACTGCGGGAGAGAATGGATTTTGCAGCCTGCTCCTCAGAACTGCCCCTTGTCAGCATGTGATTTCTACGGCAGAAGGCCAGCTGATTTTCAGCACTGTTCACGGTAGCTATTTTTGTCCTCAGTTCTCGGTATACCACCCAAAACCACAGTGCTAAAAATGATGCGGTACTGATGGCGGCAGTCACACAGGCAATAATGGTAGTCAGGGCTTCACTCCTCCTTTCTTTTTTTGTATTACTGGCTTAAAATCAAACCTTTTTCACGCTATTTATTATAGTAAATATTTATGGAAAAGGGTTTAAGTTTGTCTGAAATGTATGAGATTTTGACCTTAAATGTAAAAATGAACCTATAAAAAGAGAAATAAATCTCCACAATATTAAAATTATCTGTCCTACAGCAGATCCCGACTATCATCGTCACAAATAGCAATCTGCAGTCGCTCCGATACCTCTATTCTTATACATATATCCATTATCGCTATAATTTGGGACTCCCTTCATTTGCCCCAATTACCATTCAGGCCGAAATTCACTACCATTCAGGCCAGAACAATTTTTTTTGTCGAATTTTATGATATTTTGTTGTTAAATGCAAAAAGAGAGGTGTGACCCTGTAAGTCCACTTAAATATTGCGGCAAAAATTGTGGTGCATTATGATGACGCACTACGCCGGGACATAGAGCGAGCAACCCTCCTCAAAACAAATCAAGAAATCGAAGGGAGAACAAACAGATGAAGACAAGGCTCGTGAGTCTTTTCCTCTGCCTGTGCATGCTGATTACTATTTTTCCCACCACAGCATATGCGGTGCAGGGTGACAGCTTGAGTACAATAGCGCAGACTACATACGAAAAGACAGAAAATCCTTTTACCGATGTAAAAAAAACCGACTGGTTTTACAGCGCGGTGCAGTATTCCCTTGAGAACGGAATTTTCTTAGGTACTTCCAAAACCACATTTGAACCAAACGGAACGATGACCCGCAGTATGTTCGTAACCGTGTTGGGTCGTATGGCAGGGGTGGACACCGCAGACTACAAAGGTAAATCTGCGTTTTCCGATGTGGCAGCAGATGCCTACTATGCTCCCTTTGTCGCGTGGGCAGCAAAACATGGTATTA
>JAEXSP010000013.1 GCA_023453795.1 Bacillota bacterium | reverse complement strand
ACCCCGGTAATAAAAAAACTGCGTGCTCTTCTGTTAAGAAGAAGAGACGCAGTCGTTATCCAACTTCGCGGTACCACTCATCTTGCCTTTATGCCCCTAAAAGTCTTACGGCTTTTATAGGCCTTTAAAAAGGCCGCTTCAGGCTCTATAAAGCCCTAAACCTGTAACGGGGTTAACCGGCTATGCTTACTCGATTCAACACGCGGCTCCGGAGTGACCCGTTTATCAATTCGCTGCCGGTCTTGCACCGTCCGCCGGCTCTCTTAAAGCTCCTTTGATAAACCCCTCTCCATCAATGCCTTTAAATGGGTAAATTATTACGCTTTAATATATCAGACATAATCCTGTTTTTCAACATACAATACACTAAAAATTTTATTTACTTATTAATGCTGGAGATTTCTGATACCCATATTTTCAATTTATCATAAACGACCATTTGTTTATTGACAACGCAGCCGTTTTTCTTTTATAATTAACGAGTTGCTCATGGATATGGAGAAGTACCCAAGTTCGGCTGAAGGGGCTCCCCTGCTAAGGGAGTAGGCCGGGGTAACCGGCGCCCGGGTTCAAATCCCGGCTTCTCCGCCATAAAAAAATGAGTTCACTTTAAAGTGTGCTCATTTTTTATTCCGTAAACAGTGGCGGTATTAACATATGTGGCATCGCACAGGTGGGAAATCGAGCCAGTTTATATTGCCCGGTTTTCCCTTCAGCTTACACCGCTTATCTTCCCCAGACGATATCTCCTATCGCGAGCTTGTCCTTCAGCTCAGGGATGGCAGTATACTTATTGATATGTATAAACTCAATGCCCATTATCTCGGCAAAGTCGCGCATGTGCTGGGCAGTAAGGTCGTAGGATATTATGCTGTGATGCGTCCCTCCGCAGAGTATCCACGCTTCATTGGCAGTTATCATGTCCGGCTCGGGACGCCACATGACGCTCGCCACCGGAAGGCACGGCATCTTCTTTATAGGCTTTATGGCGCGGACATCGTGCGATATCATTCTGAACCTGCCGCCCATGTCGATTATCGTTACGAGTATCGCATCGCCCTTTTTGCCCTCGAAGACGAGCCGCGCGGGGTCGCTTTTTCCACCTATCCCTAATGGGTGTACCTCTATCTTAGCCTTATTAACTGCTATTGACGGCGATACTTCAAGCATATGCGCGCCCAAAACAGCTTCGTTCCCCGGTTCTAAATGGTATGTATAATCCTCTATGAACGAATAACCGCCGCCGAGCCCCTTGGACATAGCGCCTATTATGGCTCCTAAGGCCGCGGTCTTCCAGTCTCCCTCAGCGCCGAACCCGCAGCCTTTCCCCATAAGATTCTGGGTCGCGAGCCCCGGGAGCTGCTCTAAGCCATAGAGGTCCTCAAACGTATCGGTATAAGCGTTAAACCCGCCTTCGGCAAGCATGCTCTCCAGCGCAATTTCGAGCCTCGCCTGATACCGGACTGCGCTTATATCATCGGTGTTAAACTCATATCTGCTTCTGTACTCCTCGATTTTCCCATCTATCTCAGCGCTTGTAACGGCCTTTACCCGTTCGAGAAACCCGCCCATTCCATAAGTGTTTACGCTCCAGCCCAGGTCTTTCTCGGCCTGAACCTTGTCACCCTCGGTAACGGCAACGTACCTCATATTGTCGCCCAGCCTCATTACTTTTAAGCTCCTGCTGAATATGGCCCCCACCGCGCTCCTCATCCAGCCGCCTATCCTGCTTCTGAAAGCCTCGTCCTCCCAGTATCCGCATATGACTTTCCTCTTCATGCGCAGCCTTGCGGTTATGAAACCGTGTTCCCGGTCGCCGTGCGCCGACTGGTTTGTGTTCATAAAGTTCATGTCAATCGCAGAGAAAGGCAAATCCCTGTTGAACTGCGTGTTGAGGTGCAGGTAGGGCTTGTTGAGTAAAGTAAGCCCGCTTATCCACATCTTGCTCGGCGAGAACGTGTGCATCCATGTAATGACTCCTGCGCATTCCGCGTCACCGTTAGCTGCGATACAAGCTTCTTTTACCTCTTCGGGTGTTGTGACCACGCCTTTTGATATAACCTCAAACGGTATGCTTTTATCCGCATTAAACCCGTCCGTTATAGCTTTCGCGTGTATGGCCACCTCTTTCAGTACTTCGGACCCATAAAGATGCTGGCTTCCTACTACAAACCAAAACTTATACGCCATAATTCAATTCCTCCGCCCCGCAAATAATAGTTTATCGCCACGAATCACGCCAGGCATACTCTATTGCAGATATGCGTTTTCTTCATTTTACGTTTACTTTTTTAGTAGTCGCCATAGCGCCGGATTCTTAAATATTCTCTGTTTTATCGCTCTTTAGCCTTATCCACTCAGGCAGCATCAGTGTAAAGCCGCCCTTTTCACGAAGCGCGAGTACTACGCTCTGAAGCAAAATAAAGAAAGTCAGCATAAGCCCGGTGGTAATGCTCTGCCAGTACGGTTCCCTTAACCCCGAAGCAACCACAATATTTGTGATAGTCTTTAAAGAAAGCACCCCGAAAAGCGTACCGATTACATTTCCAACGCCGCCGGTTAACAATGTACCGCCTATAATGGCAGCTGCGATCGCCTGCATTTCTGCGGTATTGGCATTGGC